>JBDVBY010000013.1:0-121344 GCA_039942715.1 Paracoccaceae bacterium | reverse complement strand
CGCGTCAATATCCGCGTAATCCTGAAACTCGCCAAACTGCTTCGTAATCGCAGCCGTCAACGTCGTCTTACCATGGTCAACGTGACCAATCGTGCCGATGTTGCAGTGCGGCTTATTACGCTCAAACTTTTCCTTCGCCATCTTAAGGCTCCTTCTATCTTCGTATCGGGTGGCGGGGTGACCCCGCCCTACGGGTTGGTGGGTAGGGCGGAGTTCACTCCGCCATCCCGGTTATGCGTATTTTGACTGAATTTCTTCAGAGATGTTCTGCGGCACAGGCTCGTAGTGGTCGAACTGCATGGTAAAGTTCGCACGACCAGACGACATAGAGCGCAGGTTGTTGATGTAACCAAACATGTTGGCCAGCGGCACAAAGGCGTCGATGGCAATCGCGTTACCGCGGCTGTCCTGACCCTGTACCTGACCACGGCGAGACGTAAGATCGCCAATGATACCACCGGTGTACTCGTCAGGTGTCACCACCTCGACCTTCATGATCGGCTCAAGCAGCTTCGCGCCGGCTTTCTTCATGCCTTCGCGCATGCACATGCGGGCAGCAATTTCAAAAGCGAGGACCGAAGAGTCAACATCGTGGTATTTACCTTCGATCAAGGCCACCTTGAAGTCGATCACAGGGAAGCCTGCCAACGGGCCGCTATCCATGACCGAGTTGATACCTTTTTCGACGCCAGGGATGTATTCCTTAGGCACCGAACCACCAACGATGCGGCTCTCGAACGAATAGCCTTCGCCAGCCACTGTTGGTGAGATGATCATCGTGACTTCGCCGAACTGGCCAGAACCACCCGACTGTTTCTTGTGCGTATAGGTGTGCTCAACTTCGTGACCAATAGTCTCGCGATAAGCAACCTGCGGCGCACCGATGTTCGCCTCAACCTTAAACTCACGCTTAAGGCGGTCGATCAGGATGTCGAGGTGAAGTTCGCCCATACCCTTCATAATGGTCTGACCGCTTTCGATGTCAGTTTCCACGCGGAAGGAAGGATCCTCGGCAGCAAGGCGTTGCAGACCAAGCGACATTTTCTCTTGGTCAGCCTTGGTTTTAGGCTCAACCGCGATCTCGATCACTGGATCAGGGAACGTCATGGTTTCAAGAACGACCTGATCTTTGTCGTCTGACAAAGTGTCACCTGTTGTGGTGTCTTTCAGGCCCGCAAGCGCGATGATGTCTCCAGCAAATGCTTCGGTGATCTCGTCTTGCTTGTTCGAGTGCATCATGACCATACGGCCGATACGCTCTTTACGGCCCTTTGTGGTGTTCATCAGCGTGTCACCCTTGGCAAGTGTGCCAGAGTAGATGCGTGTGAATGTCAAAGTGCCCATGTAAGGGTCGTTCATGATTTTGAAGGCAAGGCCCGAAAACGGCATCTCATCGTCAGCACGACGCGCAATGTTACGCACTTCTTCTTCGTCACCCGGTGCAAAGCCCATGTAATCGACAACATCCAATGGCGATGGAAGATAGTCGATCACAGCGTTCAGCAGAGGCTGAACGCCTTTGTTCTTAAACGCAGAACCACCCAGAACAGGAACGAACTTCAGCTCAAGGCACCCTTGGCGCAGAAGTTTGCGCAGTGTTGGAATGTCAGGCTCGTTGCCTTCCAGATATTCCATCATCGCATCGTCGTCCATTTCAACGGCGGCTTCGATCATCTTGCCGCGCCATTCGTCAGCCTGGTCTTTCAGGCCGTCGCGGATGGGAGCTTTGATCCAGGACGCACCAAGGTCTTCGCCCTGCCACAACCACTCTTCCATGGTCACGAGGTCGATCAGGCCTTCCAGCTCCGTCTCGGCACCAATTGGAATACCAACGGGGATCGCGGTTGCGCCTGTGCGGTCTTCGATCTGATGAACACAGTTGAAGAAGTCCGCGCCGATCTTGTCCATCTTGTTGACGAACACAATACGCGGAACCTTATAGCGGTCAGCCTGACGCCAAACGGTTTCGGTCTGCGGCTCAACACCGGCGTTACCGTCAAGAACAGTAACGGCACCATCAAGAACAGCCAATGAGCGTTCAACTTCAATCGTAAAGTCAACGTGGCCGGGCGTGTCGATGATGTTCATGCGGTGCTTAAGCGAGTCAGGCTCGGTGCCGTTCTCTGTCCGCTCCCAGAATGTCGTCGTCGCAGCCGAAGTAATTGTAATACCCCGCTCCTGCTCTTGCTCCATCCAGTCCATCGTAGCAGCGCCGTCATGCACTTCGCCGATGTTGTGAGATTTGCCCGTGTAAAACAAAATGCGCTCAGAACAGGTTGTTTTACCTGCATCGATGTGCGCGATGATGCCGAAATTCCGGTAGCGCTCAAGTGGATAATCGCGGGCCATTTGCCAGCTCCTAAGTCTAAATTACCAACGATAATGGCTGAACGCTTTGTTCGCGTCGGCCATCTTGTGGGTGTCTTCACGTTTCTTCACGGCAGAGCCGCGACCGTTCACAGCATCCGAAAGCTCGCCTGCAAGACGCTCTTCCATAGTGTTTTCGTTGCGGGCACGTGCGGCGTTGATCAACCAACGGATGGCCAATGCTTCGCGACGCTCGGGACGCACTTCGACAGGCACCTGATACGTTGCTCCACCAACCCGACGCGAGCGAACCTCGACAGACGGTTTGATATTTTCGAGTGCTTCGTGGAACACTTCGACAGGTGCTTTTTTCAGGCGGTCTTCAACTCGATCAAACGCATTGTAAACGATGCGCTCGGCTTTGGATTTCTTACCATCAACCATCAGGTTGTTCATGAACTTTGTCAGAACCTTATCGCCATATTTGGCGTCTGGCAGAACTTCGCGCTTTTCGGCGGCGTGACGACGAGACATGCTTTAATTCCTTACTTCGGACGCTTGGCGCCGTATTTCGAACGACGCTGCTTGCGGTCTTTAACGCCCTGAGTATCCAGAACACCGCGCAGGATGTGATAACGCACACCGGGAAGGTCTTTTACACGACCGCCGCGGATCAGAACCACAGAGTGCTCCTGAAGGTTGTGGCTTTCACCGGGGATATAGCTGATGACCTCAAAACCGTTGGTCAGGCGCACTTTGGCAACCTTCCGCATGGCCGAGTTCGGCTTCTTTGGTGTCGTTGTATAGACACGTGTACATACGCCGCGTTTTTGCGGGCATTGCTCTAGGTGCATGGACTTCGAGCGTTTTACTTTTGGCCGCCGGGGTTTCCGGATCAGCTGTTGGATCGTGGGCATGAGCGACTGCTTCCCGTGTTGCAACACTTCAAATTTCGTGGGGCCGTGACCCCGGTTTTCTCTCTCTTCCCGATCACGTGCGTCCACGTAAACGAGTTAAACCGCGAAGCTCCCACTTGGGGGCTTGCGGCGGGTCTTCAGAGGATCGGAGCAACAAGGCCCGGATCGTGACCACTTCGAATTGTTAAAGGCGCAAAAGGGTTAGTCCCACGCCCGAATTCGCGCCGTATACGGGGAGTCGGAAACCCTGTCAACAGCGCGACCAGAACCCGGGCGCAACAACGTCGGCATAAGGCCTATCGCTTTTAGAAACGAGCCTGTTCAAGGCGTTGTGACAACGCGCCAGGATCAATGCCGATGGTCTCTTCCAGCTTGGCATCAAGAGCTGCAAATCTGGTGCGCGCGACAGACATCATACGTTCGCCCTCCGCGGTAAAGATGATGACACGTTGATTCCCTTTGTCTGGGTGCGGTGTTGTGCGCAACCAACCGAAAGCCTCTAGCTCTCGCACCTGTTTGTGAACGGCCTGTCGGCTGATCCCAAGTGTGCGGGCTAGCGCCGAGGCATGATTCTCGCCGCAGTCTAGTGACCCCAGAAACGTCAGCATTGCCCCGGTCAAACCCTCAAACCCTTGATCGCACAATTCTGCGACCAACCAATCGAGGAGACGCGATTGAAAACTGCCGATTGAGTGGATCAGCGACAAAGACCCGCTGTCTGCAAGATCAAAACCATGGGGTGATGTTGTCATCTTAGTTGACAAGATTGAAATCCTCATCTAGTTGTCAACCAAGTTTACAACAGTAAGGACGATCTTCAATGCTGAAATCCATTCTATTGGCAAATGCCGCATCCTGTTTGGGATTTGGCGCCTTGTTTGCAGCCTTCCCTTCAAAAACAGCTGATTTCATCGGTGATCCTCCGGTTTGGTTTGTTTCATGTCTCGGACTGGGCCTAATCGCGAACGGCGCACACCTGATCTGGGTTGCCCGAAAAGATACCCCGCGCAGCGCAGAGGTTCTGCAGTTTGTTGTTGGAGATGCGGTTTGGTTTCTGGCGACCTTCGCTCTCATTGGGCTTGGAGTGTGGATCACCACACCACATGGCGTATGGGTGTCTGCCACCGTAGCTATTTGGGTGGCCGCTTGTGGCGCGGGGCAATTTCTCTATCGCCCCTCTGGCCTTGCGACCCAAACTTAGCCAGTGGTTGCGCGCTCGCGCCATAAAGTGAAAAGCCCCGATGCTACAACAATCGCAGCACCGACTAAGGTCAGCGCGTCGGGCCAATCGCCAAAGACCACAAGACCAAGGATCAGCGCGACCAAAAGACTGGTGTAGCGAAACTGAGCAACGAAACCGATCTCGCCAACGCGCATCGCACTGACCGAGAACAGATAACCTCCAAGTATCGCGACAATCGAACAGGCCAGAAACATCCAATTGCCGCTCGATACCGGCTTCCATTCGATGAAGGCGGCACCTGTCGCGGAAAACGCTAAAACCGCAACGCCAGTAATAAAAGCAATCGTCAGCGACGAGACACTGCTGGAAATCCGCCGCGCGCACAGATCGCGCACGGTCACACAAGCAACTGCAGCAATGGCATAAAGCGAAAAGATGTCAAAGCTGTCCGTACCGGGACGCACGATCAGCCAAACGCCAATAAAGCCAACGGCAATCGCTGCAAACCTGCGCCAGCCAACAGGTTCGCCAAATACCAAGGCCGCTCCTAGCGTTACGGTCAACGGCAAAGCTTGAATAATCGCAGTGACATTGGCGATCGGCAAATGAAACAGCGCACTGATAAAGAACCACGCCGCTCCGATCTCTGACAAACAGCGCAGCGCAATCAGGTTTTTGTCTGGCCCCGCAATGCGAAACGACAAAACCCCTGCCCTTTGTGCAAGAACGCCCATCAGGATCACCACCCCAACGCTACGCAGAAACAAAATCTGAAAGAACGGCAGATCAACGCTCAGCAACTTCATAAAGGCATCGTTGACGGTAAAAGCCGTCATCGACCCCGTCATCAAAAGAGCGCCTTGAAGATTTGCTGATCTGGGCATTCACATTTCCATGGCCTGACTCTTTCGTTCCCACATATTGCAGCAACCTTCCACTTGGAATTTCACAAGCCGCCACCTAAA
Organism: Paracoccaceae bacterium; assembly: GCA_039942715.1. GTDB lineage: Bacteria > Pseudomonadota > Alphaproteobacteria > Rhodobacterales > Rhodobacteraceae > JABDJX01. Next base: position 115,972 of record JBDVBY010000013.1, on the reverse strand, counting down.
AAGAGGCCATGGCGCAAGAAACCACTTTGCTGGTCACCACCGTTAAGAACGAAGGGCCCAATATCCTGGAGTGGGTGGCGTATCATCGACTTTGCGGCTTCGATAACATCCAAGTCTATTACAACGACACCACCGACCTTATGGAGCGCAGCTTGCGCACAATGGATCGTTTGGGGCTGATCGAACAACGCCCCAACTTCAATCCCACCGGCGCACATCAAATTCTGGCTTACAGGCGGGCTACGCAAAGCGAGACATATAAGAATTCAGACTGGTGCATGGTGCTTGATGGCGACGAGTTTCTGAACGTAAAAATCGGCAATCGCCAAGTCAGCGATCTGATCAACGCTTGCCCCGAGACGGATGCGATATTGGTCAACTGGAAACGGTTTGGCAGCAACAATCTGCGCAACTTCGGAAACGATCTGGTGATCGAGCGGTTCACCCGCGCCGAAAAGGATGCCCTGATATCGGAAGGCGAGTTTGCGGCCTATAAGCCGATCTATCGCACCAACGCCTTCACACGTCCCGGCATCCATCTGCCAAAATTCCCGCTGATCGAAAGCCCTCGTATCTGCAATGGGTCAGGACTTATGGACGGAGAGTTTCGCCGCAAAAACTGGCGCGGGGCTGACCCATTGGGGCGCAAATTTGCGCAGGTGAACCACTATATTGTGCGCGACATGAAGAGCTTTCTGCTCAAAAACGCGCGCGGCAGTGCAAATGCGCCTATGCGCAAAGTTGGCGCGCGATACTGGGAAGTTCACAATCGCAACGAAGAAGAGGACCTTGAACTGGCGAACCGTTCAGATGAAGTCTGGCAAGAAATGCGGCGCATCGACGAGATGGCCGATGGGCGCCTCATGCATTTGCGGACCAAATCCCTGCGCATGTGGCGCAAGCACTTTGAAGACCTGCGTGACAACGTTGATTTACAGGCGCTTCGCAAAACGATTGACCCAGAGCTCGAAACCAGCGGTCAGACTGTGACTTGAGTCAATCAATGCAAGCCACTGGCAACCAATGGCTTGCTTGAAAAGTCCCCGACGCCTAAACGCAGGCGGCAACCGCGCGCTTGGTCAAAACGCCCACCAAATGCGCGCGATACGCCGCTGATCCGTGCAGGTCGGCGATCATGTCACTGGCATCAACGGCAAGCCCATCCAGCGCACCAGCCGAAAAGTCAGCGCTCAACGCCGCTTCGGCTGCACTCCAGCGGAAGACACCACCGTTCGACGCTCCTGTGACGGCCACGCGCACCCCATCGGCGTACTTCGCGACAAACACGCCCACCAAAGCAAAGCGCGAGGCGGGCTGTTCGAATTTTTGATAATTGGCCGCCTCTGGGATCGGGAAGCTGACCGAAGTGATGATCTCATCTTCGTTCAACGCGGTTTCGAACATTCCAGTGAAGTACGCATCCGCACTGATCGATCGCGCGTTGGTGGTGATCGTTGCTCCCGAACCAAGTGCGCCTGCGGGATAGCACGCCGCCGGATCATTGTTTGCCAAAGATCCGCCAACAGTTCCGCGATTGCGCACCGCGGGATCACCGATGTTGCCCGCCAAATCTGCAATTGCCGGAAAAGCATCGCTCTCGGCAGCCACTTGAGCATGTGTCGTTGCGCCACCGATGGTCAAAGTCCCTGCATCGTTGCTGACACCGACCATGCTTTCGACGCCGGTTAGGCTCACCAACACATCGGGCGAAGCGAGACGCTGTTTCATCGTCGGCAAAAGCGTTTGCCCGCCACCAAGCGCTTGCGCACCATCGGCTTTCATCGCCGCTGCGGCTTCATCAACGGACGCCGGATTTACGAAATCAAAGTCATACATATTTTTCTCCTTGTTCTGACACGAAAGGCCTCGCAAGGTCCCTCGCCTTTCAGATCATCCGTTCATGGCTTCCCAAACGCGCATTGGCGTCACCGGCATGTCGACGTGTTCCACGTCATGCCCGCCACGCTGAAGCGCATCGACGACCGCATTGACCACGGTCGGTGGCGAGCCAATCGCTCCCGCCTCGCCGCAGCCTTTCGAACCAATCGGATTGTGCGTACAGCGCGTGGCATGGCTGTGATCGACCACCAGATTTGGGAAATCATCAGCGCGCGGCATGGCGTAATCCATCAGTGATCCTGACAAAAGCTGACCATCGTCGTTGTAAACGCTGTTTTCCAAAAGCGCCTGACCAATGCCTTGGGCCAAACCACCCTGCACTTGGCCTGTGACGATCATTGGGTTCACCACTACGCCGAAATCATCCAGCGCGACCATCGAACAGATCGTGACCTTGCCTGTGTCGGGATCAACCTCTACCTCGCAAGCATACGCGCCGGACGGATAGGTGAAGTTCGCCGGGTCATAGAATGCGGTTTCCTCCAAGCCAGGCTCGATTTTCTCAATCGGGAACTCATGCGGGATGTAGGCCTTTAGCGCCACATCACCAAAGCCAACGGTTTTGTTGGTGCCCGAAACCGAGAAGACGCCATCGTTGAATTCGACGTTTTCGTCACTTTCTTCGTCCATCATATGGGCCGCAATCGCGCTGGCCTTTTTGATGATCTTTTCAGTGGCGCGGAACACGGCAGACCCACAGACCGCCAGACTGCGCGAGCCATAGGTGCCCATCCCGAACGGGATTTTAGACGTATCACCATGCACAATATCAACAGACATCGGATCAACGCCCAGCATATCCGCCACGATCTGTGGAAAGGCGGTTTCATGCCCCTGCCCGTGGCTATGAGCACCGACCATGACAGAAATATTGCCGGTTGGATTCACACGGACGGTAGCCGCATCATAAAGCCCAACGCGTGCGCCAAGAATGCCAACAAGGTTCGACGGCGCGATGCCGCAAGCCTCGATATAGCTGTTGATGCCAAGACCACGCAGCTTCCCGCGCGCTTCGCTTTCCTTGCGGCGCGCTTCAAAGCCCGACACATCAGCCATACGCTCAAGACCATCCATAAGCGCATCGTAGTCACCGCTGTCGTACTCAAGCCCGGCAGCACTTGCGAAAGGGTATTGATCCTTTTTCACAAAATTCTTCCGGCGGATCGCAATCGGATCCATCCCCAACTCGCGCGCGGCCTTGTCGATCACACGCTCAACCGAGAACGTCGCCTCGGGGCGACCAGCACCACGATAAGCATCGACAGGGGCTGTGTTGGTAAAGACCGCTTTGACGTTCACGTAGACGTTCGGAACGGTATAGTTTCCGGCCATCAGCGTACCGTGCAGGAAGGTTGGAGTTACTGTCGAGAAGTTCGACAGATAAGCCCCCACGTTTGCCATCGTCTCTGTCCGAAAAGCGATGAACGTACCGTCCTCTTCAAGCGCCAATTCGATCTTGGTGACGTGGTCCCGCCCATGCGCATCGCTCAGGAATGACTCGGTGCGCGTGGCCGTCCATTTCACTGGACGACCCAGCTTTTTAGCCGCGGCCAGAACCAAGGCTTCTTCGCCATAGTGGTAGATTTTCGAGCCAAACCCACCGCCCACGTCAGGTGCATGTACCGTTAGTTTGTTCTCAGGAATGCCAAGAACAAAGGCACAGATCAGCAGGCGCGACAGGTGTGGATTTTGCGATGTCGTGGTGAGCTTATATTCTTCTGTGCCCGGATCGTATTCGCCAATCGAACAACGCGGTTCCAGAGCGTTCGGCACAAGGCGGTTGTTGACCAGCTCAAGCGTTGTGACGTGCGGCGCGTTTTTGATCGCTTCATCCGTTGCCGCGCGATTATCTTCGATCCAGCCCCAGTCAAAACAGACGTTGGTTTCAATCTCATCGTGCACAAGGTTGCCAGCATTCGCGACGGCCGAGGCCATGTCGATCACGGCATCAAGCTCTTCGATGTCCGCTTCAATCGCTTCTACCGCATCCATCGCCTGTTCCAGCGTTTCGGCAATCACAGCGGCATAGGCATCCCCCACGTGGCGCACTTTGCCATGGGCCAAAACGGGCCGCTTTGGCTCTTTCATCGGCTCCCCATCACGGCTGTTGATCGCCCAACCAGCAGGGTTGCCGCCGACTTCGGCGAAATCCTCGCCGGTAAACACAGCCAAAACACCAGGCATTCTGGCGGCAGCGTCCGTGTTCACAGAGTTGATTTTTCCGTTGGCGACGTTTGAACGCGCAAAGGCACAATAGGATGTGTTCTGGGGTTTATAATCGTCGGTATACTTACCGCGCCCCATTAAAAAGCGCGTATCTTCCCGGCGTTTCGTCGGGGCTCCAATTCCTCCGTCTGGCATCTTTGGTTCCTCCCTTATTCTGCAGCGATGCTAGGAACGTCTTGTCCGCTAGCCGCCATGATTGCGTTCACGATGCCCTGATAGCCGGTGCAGCGGCAGATATTGCCTTCAAGATAATCGCGTATCTCGGCTTCACTTGGCTTGGGGTTTTCTTTGAGCAGAGCCGCCGCTGACATCACCATGCCCGGCGTGCAAAATCCGCACTGAAGCCCGTGGTGATCTTGAAACGCTTGTTGGATCACGTTCAGCGATCCATCCGCGTTGGCTTGCCCCTCGATGGTATCGACCTCTGCCCCATTCGCTTCAACGGCGAACATTGTGCAGGATTTCACCGCTTTGCCATCCACATGCACAACACACGCGCCGCATTGGCTGGTGTCGCACCCCACATGGGTGCCGGTCAGGTTTAGACCTTCGCGCAATGCGGTTGACAGCAAGGTGCGGTTTTCCACCGCTGCCGCCACCTCGCGTCCGTTCACTTTCATCGTGACTGTTGGCATCTTTTCCTCCCAAAAAATATGGCCAGCGGTCAAAGGATCAGCTTTTGAACATGCGTCCAATCCAGCCCTTCTTTGCCTCTGGTTCGGTTTCTTCGTCTTGATCTTCTTCTGCGGTTTCCGGCTCTAGCCCGGTCTGAAAACGCTCAAAAAACTGATCCGCCAGTTTCTTGGCAAACCCGTCGATGATGCGGCTGCCAAGCTGGGCCAGCTTGCCGCCCACTTTCGCATCCACGTCGTATTCCAACAGCGTACCGCCTTCGGCATCGCTGAAACTCACGTGTGCCTCTCCTTTGGCAAAGCCCGCCGGGCCACCTTTGCCCTGCCCGGACAGCGTCAGGCTTTCGCCTTCCACAACGTCTGAGATGGTCACATCCCCCTTAAACGTAGCCTTCACCGGGCCAACCTTTTGGACGACAACGGCTTCGAACCCCTCTTCGGGCGAGCCGGTGAGTTCCTGGCATCCAGGAATACAGGATTTTAGAACGTCAGCGTTCAGGATCGCGTTCCAAACTGTCTGACGGTCGGCGGCAATAGTGCGAGAATCGGCAAGTTTCATATCAGTTGGATTTCCATTTCGTGTGAACAGACCAAGAATTAGGCGCTTCGTGAAGTCATTGAGAATGAATTAAGCGCGGCACGTGTCTCAATACTGAGACAGGCGAGCTGTCAATCAGAAGCGGACGTTAGTCCAAGGCGTTTCATACGTCGATATAGCGTTGCACGCGACACACCAAGGCTGCGCGCCGCATCGCTTACGTTGTCGTTTGAACGCACCAAGGCACGCACCACTGCCGCACGCTCGGCTTTTTCAAAACCTGAAGCGCCGTCTTCGCGGCCAAACAGATCAACCGCTGGCGTTGGCGCAATCGCGCCCTCCAAAGCAAATCCATAGGCTTTGCGCGCGCCGCGTGTGGCTCCTACAATCAGATCGTCTTGGTCAACAGCCAACAGCATCGCGCTGTCCGTATCGTCATGATCAGCCACGATGATCCGCGCACCCGTAAAGTTCGCGCGGAAATTATCCGCTTCAATCTTGCGTGCAGTTTGCGACACCATGGCTGCGATCAACCCATTGATCGTCTCGGTCTGATCAGCGCGTGCGGATGAAACATCCAAAGCTGCGATGATGTTACCATCGGCACCGTAAATTGGCGCATCGATACAACTCATCGCGGTGTTGCGCGCCATAAAGTGTTCGTTGCGATGGATGGTCAGCGGGCGTTGCTCGGCCAAACATGTGCCGATCCCGTTGGTGCCTTCTGCCGCCTCGCTCCAATCCGCACCAAGGCTAAGCCCCCAGCCTGCAAACACTGGTGCATCTGCATCGCTAAAGCGGTGGTCTATGACAACGCCTTCGCTATCGGTCAGAGCAATGCCGCAGCCCGATGTACCGACAAGTTCAAATAGTCGATCCAACTTCGGCGCTGCGATCATCATCACACGTCCCAGCGCATCACGTCGCGTTGCGACCTCGCCAGCCGAGCAAAACTGAGGCACCCCAGAGTGAGCAGGGTCCAGTCCATGAGACAACATCGAGCGCCCCCAAGACGCCACAAGCCGCGAGCGCGCAGCGGCGGATTTGGACTGCACGCGGGCAATCACCGTTTCTATGTGGGTCGCTGGTTTGATTGGCATTGCCTCCCACGGCGGATTAAACATCTCCCAAGTCACACAATCCTAAGCCCGCTTTGGTGGTTTGGTCCACAGAAATGAGCGCGCCAATACAACAGGCGCGGTTCTCCACCTATTACTTTATAGCGTTGCTATACACGCCGAGACTCTTTCAAGCGATTCCTCCAACGGCTGATCACCATAAATATGGCACTGCGGCGTGGTCAATTGCGCAAGCCACGCGTCATGGCTAGCCCGGTTGCGCCCGGTGTGATCAGCGGTGTCATATCCCCGTGCCCACTCCAAAAAATCGACGTGAATGCGGCGCATATCGCCGCCTTTCGCAATCCTTTCACCAAATCGCGCGTGTTCACGGTCGATCAATCGCTTTAAGCGAACTTGGGAGGGGGCGCTAACAAAAACGACCAAATCAGCTTGAGCCACAATGCGCGCCCCCCATCCATGGCACGCACCGCTTAAGACCCATCCTCCAGATCCAACGGCGTTTTCGAGTGACGCCAAACGCTGTGCCGGCTCTTGTTTTTGGGAAAACGGTGGGTCAACGGGTGCCCAAAAGTGATCGTCGCAATCGACGTGCACCAAACCAGTCTGAGCCGCGATACGCGCGCCAAGAGTTGTGGTGCCGGATCCGGATGCACCAAAGATGTAAATCTTGACTTGCTTAAGGTCGCTCACAAAGCACTTCCTCTGCAAAATCCGACGCGCTGATATCGCAGGATATGACAGCTGTCCCCCAAAGAAAAAGGCCCCACCAAATGGCAGGGCCTTTTCAATACATAAGCGAAGAGCTTAGTCGCGGCTTTCCGGTGTTTCCACCATATCCGCGTCAATCGTATCACCTTCGACAATCGGTGCGGCCAGCGCTGCGGCAGCTTCCGCTTCTGCCTTGGCTTCCTGAATAACCTTCAGGTCACGCTCGGCAGCGACACGGCGCATTTGCTGCGTTGCCCCGCCGGTACCAGCCGGGATCAGACGACCCACGATGACGTTCTCTTTCAGGCCAACAAGCTTGTCTTTCTTGCCCTGAACAGACGCCTCGGTAAGAACCCGAGTTGTCTCTTGGAACGATGCCGCCGAGATAAACGAGCGTGTCTGCAACGACGCCTTGGTGATCCCAAGCAGGATCGGTTCGCCTTTTGCAGGACGACGCTTTTCCGACGCCGCTTTGGCGTTGGCAGCTTCGATCTCAGCCTTGTCGACATGCTCACCCTTGAGAAGCGTCGTTTCACCTGAGTCCAGGATCTCCCACTTCTGAAGCATCTGACGCACGATAACCTCGATGTGCTTATCGTTGATCTTCACGCCCTGCAGTCGATACACGTCTTGCACTTCGTCGATCATGTAATCGGCCAGCGCTTCAACACCCATAATCGACAGGATGTCATGCGGCGCCGGGTTACCATCCATGATGTAGTCGCCCTTTTGAACGAAGTCGCCTTCGCCAACCGGGATGTGCTTGCCCTTGGGCACCATGTATTCGACCGGCTCCATCGTTTCATCGGTGGGTTCAATCGAAATCCGGCGCTTGTTCTTATAATCGCGACCGAATTTCACGTGACCATCAATCTCGGCGATGATCGCGTGATCCTTTGGACGACGCGCTTCGAACAGTTCGGCAACACGTGGCAGACCACCGGTGATGTCTTTGGTCTTGGCACCTTCACGCGGGATACGCGCAACAACGTCACCGGCTTTAACGTCTGATTGTTCTTCAACAGACAGAACAGCATCGACAGACATTGGGTAGGTGATCGGGTTGCCCTGATCGTTGCGCACAGGCTCGCCATCTTTGTCCAATAGCAGAACTTCTGGCTTTAGATCGGAACCCTTAGGAGCAGAACGCCAGTCGGTGACGATCTTTTGGGTCATGCCAGTAGCATCATCCGTCTCGTCGCGCACCGAAATGCCCGACACCAGATCGACGAATTTTGCCTGTCCGTCCTTTTCTGCGATGATCGGCAGAGTGTAAGGATCCCATTCGAACAGCTTGTCGCCACGGTCGATCTTGTCGCCTTCTTTGACAAAGACCTTAGTACCATAACTCAGCTTGTGCGTGCCGCGTTCGATGTCGTTTTCATCGATGATGGCAAGCGACATGTTCCGCGCAAGAACAATCATTTCGCCGTGTACGTTTTTGATCAGATTCGCGTTCTTAAACTCGATCCGACCTGCAACGCTGGCTTCCATGAACGACTGCTGACCACCTTGAGCAATACCGCCGATGTGGAACGTCCGCATCGTCAGCTGTGTGCCCGGCTCACCAATCGACTGCGCGGCGATAATGCCGACAGCTTCACCTTGGTTCACCAAAGTACCACGCGCCAAGTCACGACCGTAACACTGTGCACAAACGCCTTCTTCGGCCTCACATGTCAGCGGTGAGCGGATACGCACGTTTGGCACTTCGGCAGCGTCTGCTGCGTCGGCTTTGCGTTCGTCGATCAACTCGCCTTTCGAGATGATAACCTCGTCCGTGCCCGGCTTGATCACATCCTCGGCCGCAACGCGGCCCAGAATACGTTCGGCCAAAGTCGCGACGACTTCACCATCGTTCACCGCAGGTTCGGTTGTGATCGCAACATCGGTGCCACAATCGTTCATACGAACGATGCAGTCCTGTGCCACGTCAACCAGACGACGGGTCAGGTAACCCGAGTTCGCCGTTTTCAGCGCGGTATCAGCCAGACCCTTACGGGCACCGTGGGTTGAGTTGAAGTACTCAAGAACGGTGAGACCCTCTTTAAAGTTCGAGATGATCGGCGTTTCGATGATCTCGCCTGAAGGCTTGGCCATAAGACCACGCATACCACCCAATTGCTTCATCTGAGCTGGGGAGCCACGTGCACCAGAGTGCGACATCATGTAGATCGAGTTGGGTTCCATTTCGGCACCCGCATCGTCGCGTTTCATCGACGAAATCTCGTCCATCATCGAGCCCGCGACATCGTCCGAACACTTCGACCAGGCATCGACAACTTTGTTGTACTTTTCGCCCTGAGTGATCAGGCCGTCCATGTACTGTTGTTCGAATTCCTTCACCTGATCGCGCACATCGTCCACAATCGTCCACTTGGCATCCGGAATAACCATGTCGTCCTTACCGAACGAAATGCCTGCTTTGAAAGCTTCTTTAAAGCCGACAGACATGATCTGGTCGCAGAAGATAACCGACTCTTTCTGGCCGCAATAACGGTAGACGGTGTCGATGACCTGCTGCACTTCTTTCTTACGAAGCAGCCGGTTTACCAAGCTAAACGGTGCCTTTGCATTCAGCGGCAAAAGCGCGCCAAGACGCATGCGGCCCGGAGTGGTTTCAAAGCGAACGTCGACTTCGTTGCCTTCGTCATCAATCTGTTTGATCCGCGCTGTGATTTTCGAGTGCAGATGTACCTGACCCGCATCCAAAGCGTGCTGAACTTCGTCAACGTCGGCAAAAACCATACCTTCGCCAACCATGCCTTCGCGCTCCATCGAGATGTAATAGAGCCCCAAGATCATATCCTGCGATGGCACAATAATCGGCGCACCGTTTGCAGGCGACAGAACGTTGTTCGTCGACATCATCAGAACACGCGCTTCAAGCTGGGCTTCCAGCGAAAGCGGCACGTGAACAGCCATTTGGTCGCCGTCAAAGTCAGCGTTAAAGGCCGAACAGACCAGCGGGTGAAGCTGGATTGCTTTGCCTTCGATCAGTACGGGTTCAAACGCCTGAATACCAAGACGGTGAAGCGTTGGCGCACGGTTCAAAAGAACCGGGTGCTCGCGGATCACTTCGTCAAGGATATCCCACACTTCGGGACGCTCTTTTTCGACCAGCTTTTTGGCTTGCTTCACGGTGGAAGACAGACCTTTGGCTTCAAGGCGCGAATAGATGAACGGCTTGAACAGCTCGAGCGCCATTTTCTTCGGCAGACCACATTGGTGCAGCTTCAGTTCCGGGCCGGTCACAATGACCGAACGACCCGAGAAGTCGACGCGCTTACCAAGAAGGTTCTGGCGGAAGCGGCCCTGCTTGCCTTTCAGCATATCAGACAGCGATTTCAGCGGACGTTTGTTGGCACCCGTAATCACGCGGCCACGGCGGCCGTTGTCGAACAACGCATCAACAGATTCCTGCAACATCCGCTTTTCATTGCGCACGATGATATCAGGTGCGCGCAGTTCGATCAGACGCTTCAGACGGTTGTTCCGGTTGATCACACGACGATAAAGGTCGTTCAGATCAGACGTCGCAAAACGACCACCATCAAGTGGGACCAGCGGGCGCAATTCTGGCGGGATCACAGGGATCACGGTCAGAACCATCCACTCCGGACGGTTGCCGGATTCGATGAAGCTCTCAACGATTTTCAGACGCTTGATGATCTTCTTGGGCTTCAGTTCACCCGTGGCTTCGGACAGATCAACACGCAGTTGCTCAGCCTCAGTTTCAAGATCAATCGCCGCCAGCATTTCGCGGATCGCTTCAGCGCCGATGTTGGCGGTAAAGGCGTCCATGCCATAGGCGTCTTGGGCGTCCATGAACTCTTCTTCGGACATCAACTGACCATAGTTCAGGTCAGTAAGGCCGGGTTCGATCACGACGTAGTTCTCAAAGTAGAGGATGCGTTCCAGATCGCGCAGCGTCATGTCCAGCATCAGGCCGATCCGCGATGGAAGCGACTTGAGGAACCAGATGTGCGCCACAGGAGCGGCAAGCTCGATGTGGCCCATACGCTCGCGACGGACCTTTTGCAGCGTGACTTCCACACCGCATTTCTCGCAGACAACGCCGCGATACTTCATCCGCTTATATTTACCACACAAGCATTCGTAATCTTTGATCGGGCCAAAGATACGCGCGCAGAACAGGCCGTCGCGCTCTGGCTTGAAGGTACGATAGTTGATGGTCTCTGGCTTCTTAATCTCGCCATACGACCACGACAGGATCCGCTCGGGCGATGCCAGAGAGATCTTGATTTCGTCAAACGTCTTGACCGGAGCCAATGGGTTAAACGGGTTAGTTGTCAGTTCCTGGTTCATTTTGTGTCCTTAAAGGCTGGCGTTTGAGGAAGAGAGTGGGACGCGGCGATCATTCTGCCGCGATCCCCGCTCCATCTTCGTCATCCTCAATCGCATCCAGGAGTTCCATGTTGAGGCCAAGGCCCCGGACTTCTTTCACAAGCACGTTGAACGATTCCGGCACACCAGCTTCGAAATTGTCCTCGCCTTTGACGATCGACTCGTAGACCTTGGTGCGGCCTGCAACGTCGTCCGACTTGACGGTGAGCATTTCTTGCAGCGTGTACGCGGCGCCGTATGCTTCCAGTGCCCAGACTTCCATTTCCCCGAAACGCTGTCCGCCGAACTGGGCTTTACCACCCAAAGGCTGCTGCGTGACAAGGCTATATGGCCCGGTGGAACGTGCGTGGATTTTGTCGTCCACAAGGTGGTGCAGTTTCAGCAGGTACTTGATGCCCACGGTCACTTTACGTGCAAACTGCTCGCCGGTGCGTCCGTCGAACAACTCCGACTGACCACTTTCCGAGAAGCCCGCGCGCACAAGTGCGTCGTTGACGTCTGCTTCTTTCGCACCGTCAAATACTGGCGTTGCGATTGGCACACCGCGTGTGGCGTTGCCGGCAACTTCCAACAGGCGATCCTCTGACAGGTCTTTGACACCGTCAGCATAGACTTCGTCGCCATAAGCCAACTTCATCGCATCGCGCACAGGGGTCAGATCGCCAGAGCGACGGTATTCACCCAATGCATCGTCAATCTGGATACCCAGACCACGTGATGCCCAACCCATGTGGGTTTCCAAAATCTGACCAACGTTCATACGTGAAGGCACACCCAGCGGGTTCAGAACGAAGTCGACAGGGGTACCATCCGCAAGGAACGGCATGTCTTCCATCGGCACCACTTTCGAGATCACACCCTTGTTGCCGTGACGGCCAGCCATTTTGTCGCCGGGCTGAAGCTTACGCTTCACAGCCACGAAGACTTTGACCATCTTCATCACGCCCGGAGGCAGATCGTCGCCGCGGCGCACTTTCTCGACCTTGTCTTCAAAGCGGTGCTCAAGCGCGCGTTTCTGCGCCTCGTACTGCTCGTTCAACGCTTCGATCTGCTGTGCGTCTTCTTCTTCGGCGATGGCAAGCTGCCACCACTGACCGCGAGTCAGCTCTTCGTTCAGCAATTCCTCCGTGATCTTGGTCTTTGGCTTGACGCCTTTGGGACCTTTCACAGCGACCTTGCCCATCAGCATGCTCGACAAACGCGCATAGATGTTGCGCTCAAGGATAGCTTGCTCGTCGTCCCGGTCACGGGCCAAACGTTCAACTTCTTCGCGCTCGATCTGAAGGGCACGTTCGTCTTTTTCCACGCCGTGGCGGTTAAAGACACGCACCTCAACGATTGTGCCAAAGTCACCCGGTGGCAGACGCAAAGACGTGTCACGCACGTCAGATGCTTTCTCACCAAAGATAGCGCGCAGAAGCTTTTCTTCCGGCGTCATCGGGCTTTCACCCTTAGGTGTGATCTTGCCAACCAGAATGTCACCCGGACCGACGTCGGCACCGATGTAAACGATGCCAGCCTCGTCAAGATTGCGCAGCGCTTCTTCACCGACGTTTGGAATGTCGCGGGTGATTTCCTCTGGCCCAAGCTTGGTGTCACGAGCGGCGACTTCAAATTCCTCGATATGGATCGAGGTGAAGACGTCGTCGCGCACGATACGCTCGGAAATCAGGATCGAGTCCTCATAGTTGTAGCCGTTCCAAGGCATAAACGCGACGACCACGTTCTTACCGAGAGCGAGTTCACCGATGTCTGTTGACGGACCATCAGCAATCACTTCGCCCTTGCCAACCGTGTCACCCACTTTGACCAGCGGACGCTGGTTAATACAGGTGTTCTGGTTCGAGCGCTGGAATTTACGCAGACGGTAGATATCAACGCCGGGATCGCCCGGAGCCAGATCAGCCGTGGCGCGCACAACGATACGCTGCGCATCGACTTGGTCGACAATCCCTGCGCGTTTCGCCTGAATGGCTGCGCCGGAGTCAATTGCGACCTTTTCTTCGATACCAGTGCCCACAAGTGGGGCCTCGGCCTGAAGCAAAGGCACCGCCTGACGTTGCATGTTCGAGCCCATCAGCGCGCGGTTCGCATCGTCGTTCTCAAGGAATGGGATAAGCGAGGCGGCAACGGACACAAGCTGCTTGGGTGAAACGTCGATCAGATCAACATTTTCCGTCGCAGACAGCGTGTATTCGCCAGACTGACGGGTGTTGACCATCTCGTTGACGAACTTGCCCTTGTCATCAAGGTTCGCGTTCGCCTGAGCCACCACGTGCCGCATCTCTTCAGTTGCAGACATGTAGTTTACTTCATCGGTCACGACCGAGTTCTCAACCTTGCGGTATGGCGTTTCGATGAAGCCGTACTTGTTCACGCGCGCAAACGTCGCGAGCGAGTTGATCAGACCAATGTTTGGCCCTTCCGGTGTTTCAATCGGGCACATCCGGCCATAGTGGGTCGGGTGCACGTCGCGCACTTCAAAACCAGCGCGTTCGCGTGTCAAACCACCAGGCCCAAGCGCTGAAAGACGACGCTTGTGCGTGACTTCCGAGAGCGGGTTGGTTTGGTCCATGAACTGCGACAGCTGCGAGGAACCGAAGAATTCGCGCACTGCGGCTGCAGCAGGTTTCGCGTTGATCAAATCCTGAGGCATGACGGTGTCGATTTCGACCGAAGACATACGCTCTTTGATCGCGCGCTCCATACGGAGCAGACCAACGCGGTACTGGTTTTCCATCAGCTCACCAACCGAGCGGACCCGCCGGTTACCAAGGTGGTCAATATCGTCGATGTCGCCGCGACCGTCGCGCAGATCAACCAGCGCCTTTATACAGGCGACGATGTCTTCCTTACGCAGAGTACGAACGGTGTCTTCCGCATCCAGTGCCAGACGCATGTTCATCTTGACCCGGCCAACAGCCGAGAGGTCATAGCGCTCTGAGTCAAAGAACAGCGTGTCAAACAGCGCAGAAGCCGCATCAACAGTGGGCGGCTCGCCCGGACGCATGACGCGATAGATGTCCATCAGCGCGGTATCGCGGTTCAGGTTCTTATCAGCCGCCATCGTGTTACGGATGTAGGGGCCAACATTGACGTTATCGATGTCGAGCACAGGAATTTCGGTGATACCAGCATCCACAAGCTCCTTCAGCGTACCGCCGGAAACTTCACCAGCCTTGTCCAGCTCCCAGGTCAACTCGTCACCGGCTTCGACGTAAATCGCACCAGTTTCTTCGTTGATGATGTCGCAAGACACAAAGCGTCCGACAATATTGTCAAACGGAACCAGCAAATCAGTGACCTTGCCTTCGTCGATCAATTTCTTGACCGCGCGTGGCGTCACTTTCTTACCAGCCTCAGCGATAACTTTGCCCGACTTGGCATCCACCAGATCGGTTGCCGGACGTGTGCCTCGCACACGCTCGGGGAAGAACTTGGTGACCCAACCCTTGTTCTTCTTCAGCTTAAAGGTGACCGTATCATAGTAGTGATCCATGATCGTTTCCTGATCCAGACCCAGCGCATATAGCAGGGTTGTCACAGGCAGTTTGCGGCGACGGTCGATGCGGCAGAAGACGATGTCTTTGGCATCAAACTCAAAGTCGAGCCACGACCCACGGTATGGAATAATACGACAGGCAAACAGCAGCTTACCAGACGCATGCGTCTTGCCTTTGTCGTGATCAAAGAAAACGCCGGGTGAACGGTGCATCTGGGAAACGATCACACGCTCCGTGCCGTTCACGATGAACGTACCATTCGGCGTCATGAGGGGCATATCGCCCATGAACACGTCTTGCTCTTTGATGTCTTTGACCGACTTGGCGCCAGTATCTTCGTCTACATCAAATACGATCAGGCGCAGGGTCACTTTCAGCGGGGCTGAATAGGTCATATCGCGCTGCTGACACTCTTCGACGTCGTACTTTGGTTTCTCCAGCTCGTATTTCACGAACTCAAGAACGGCGGTTTCGTTGAAGTCTTTGATCGGGAATACCGACTGAAAGACACCCATGATACCTTCACCGTCGGTTGGCTCAACAGCCTCACCAGAGTTCAGGAATAGGTCGTAAGATGATTTTTGAACCTCAATAAGGTTCGGCATCTCAAGAACTTCACGAATTTTGCCGAAATATTTGCGGTAACGTTTTTGGCCTAGGAAGGTCGTCGCCATGGAATACGGATCTCCGTTTTTAATCACGGTGTTGCTCGGTTTGGGCCTCCGAACACGCACCAGATTGGGACATCGTCGCCTCAATACTAGAAAGATCTCCCACAGATCCTTCACCCGAAACGACAAGATGCCCTATCAAAGCCCAACGTTTATTGGGCTTTGATAAGACACTTACCAAAAGTTTTATCTATCTAGGTTGCGCGTGCACCGAATCACATTTCTGCCTGAGAGGTCCACGTAACAATCAATCTCTAGGCTTTCAAGAGGTTTGGCACGCTCTGGTCAGCTATGCGAAGCACAATCCGGTAGCTTTGCAAGCACGAATTCACGGCTTGGACGGACATGTTCGGGCAGACCTTGCAGCATATCATCTATCACTTCGGCGCTGACTTGGCTCACCTCGCAGGCATATTCAGAGCGACCCAACTCCGGGTTCTCTTCTTTCCACTCCTGATAGTCTTGCTCTTCAAAATATCCCACAGCCGCAATACCAACGACTGGTACCATGACCACTGTCCGCCTTAAACGCGCCTTGGCTTTTGTTCGTGCCACAGCGGATGCAACCGCCTGATGCTGCGCGCTCGCCGCTCCAGCTGTAACGGCTGCTACTTTGGCCCCTAGCGACAGTGTTTTGACCGCTAACGAAGCGGTGCTTATCGCCAGTAATAGACAAAGCGTCACTAGAAACACGGTGTTCTTTAGAAGCGCCAAGATCATTGCGATACCCCGCATTTCCGTCACCAAGTTTTGCGACAAGTAAAGAGTTGGGCCTGTTTTACACTTGATTCAAGCCCTTCAAGAACAGATGGGCTATGAGATACACCCCAAAAGGATGATCTCATGTCTAATGATTTGCAAAACGATAACTCGGTTTTTCTGGCCTTTCAGGTGATCCCGAGACTGCGTACTGGCAACAATTTCGAGGTTGTTGATCGCGCCATTGACGTCGTCAAAGCATCAGGTGTGCCGTTTCAGGTGGGGGCTATGGAAACCACTATGAAAGGTGAGTTGGATCAGCTTTTAAATATCGTGAAAGACGCGCAGCAAGCCTGTCTTGATCACGGCGCGGTGGAGGTCGTCACCAATATCAAAATCCACACGACGACGCCAGACGCCCACGACACGTTTTGCACCTACCACCGCGGCGTAACGCCCAGCAATGCTGTGTTCATAGACAGCACAGAGTGACTTCGGATATAGCTCGCGATCATCAATCTTTTTTATCAAAGGGAATAAGATGATCAAAAGCCAGATCACCTTCAAGCAGTTAGAAGCCTTTGCCTTTGTCGTTGATACTGGGACATTTCGCGCAGCGGCATTGGCGCTTGGGACTACTCAGCCCAATATCTCAGCGCGGATCACAGCGCTGGAAACTGCGTTAAAGGTATCATTGTTGTTGCGGGATGCCGGGTCGGTACGTTTAACGGCCGATGGTGAAAAGTTACTCCAAAAAGCACGCGACGTTCTTTGGGCCGGGGAGGCTCTCATCGAAGAAGCGGGTCGCCAAGAGTTGATTGAAGAAACTCTGAGGCTGGGCGTGACCGAGCTTGTCGCCTGTACTTGGTTGCAGAATTTTTTGCGGTTGATGAGAGACGCCTACCCCAAGCTGCGCATTCAGTTGGAAGTTGACCTTTCGACCGCGATTGATACGCGATTGATGGAAGGACAACTTGATCTGGCGCTTCAGACAGGACCGTTCAAATCAAAAACTTATGCCAGCGAGGCCTTGGGCCAAGAACACTATTGTTGGGTTGCAAGCTCGGACCTGATCCAAAACGTCAGTGCTAAACCTAAGCTCCCTGAGCTTTTTGACCTGACGATTTTGACTCATGCAAAACACACACGAGCCTGCGCAGCACTGCATAATCTCGCAACAGAGCAAAACTTGCGCCGCGAGCGGATTGTGCATTCAAGCGCTTTGTCTGCCTGCGTTCCAATGGTTCTTGAAGGGCTTGGCGTTGCGCTTTTGCCCGAGCGGCTTTTGGAAGCCGAAATTGCCGCCGGTGAACTGCATAAAATAGAGGCTGATTGGCTGCCCGACCCCTTGTCGTTCTTTGCGCGCTACGCCCCTGCACGATCTGCACGATATGTTGGCAAAGCAGCGCAGATAGCCAAAGCAGCGATGCAATCGCCATAGATCAAAAAAAATGATCGGGGTTAGAAATTTAATCGATTTGATTATCTAAGACATTTCAGGCCTGCTGCGTAAGTCTTTCATTGCAGGAGCCCATGATGGCAGCAGCGACATCCATCCGTCTCGGAGTCGATATCGGCGGCACATTCACTGACGTTGTCTTGGAAAAGGATGGGGTGCCGTTTTCAATCAAAGTTCTGACGACCTATTCTGCGCCCGAAAATGCGATCATCGATGGGATGCATCAGGTTTGCGCTAAGGCAGATGTTTCGCCGTCCCAGATCGACCAGATCATTCATGGGACGACATTGGCGACCAACGCGCTGATCGAGCGTCGCGGTGCGAAAACCGCCTTGATCACAACCGAAGGCTTTCGCGATGTCATCGAGATGCGGACTGAGTCGCGGTTTGAGCAATATGATCTGAACCTTAACCTGCCCGAACCCCTTTTGCCGCGGCATATGCGGTTCACAGTGGCTGGCCGCGTTGATGCCAACGGAAAAGTGCTGGTAGAGATTGACCGCGCCGAGGTTGAAGCGGTTGTTGATCAGATTGCCATGGCAGGCTTTGAAAGTGTCGCTGTTGGGCTGATCCATTCTTACCTGAACCCTGCCCACGAAGAACTTGTACGCGAAGTACTGGCCGAAAAGCTGCCAGATGTTGCGGTGTCGATCTCTTCAGAGGTAAGCCCGCAGATGCGTGAATATGAGCGGTTCAACACCGTCGTCGCGAACGCCTACATCAAACCTTTGATGGCATCCTATCTGGGCCGACTCGAAGAGCGGCTGAAAGGCGAAGGCGTTTCGTGTCGTATTTTCCTGATGCATTCCGGTGGTGGGATCATTTCGATCCAGAATGCCGCTGACTTTCCGGTGCGTTTGGTTGAATCCGGCCCTGCAGGGGGTGCTGTTTTCGCAGCGCACATCGCAGCGCGCTATGGGCTCGACAAGGTCTTGTCCTTTGACATGGGTGGGACCACCGCCAAGATTTGCCTCATCAAAAACCAGACGCCAAAGACGTCCCGCGTGTTTGAAGTTGCGCGCACGTACCGGTTCAAGAAGGGGTCGGGTATGCCTATTTCGATCCCCGTAATCGACATGGTCGAGATTGGGGCCGGCGGCGGTTCTTTGGCGCATGTCGATACGCTGCGTCAAATTCGGGTTGGTCCCGAAAGCGCCGGATCTGAACCTGGCCCCGCTTGTTATGGTCGCGGCGGAGAGCGGCCCGGAGTGACGGATGCCGATCTTGTTCTGGGCAAGCTTGACCCTGACAACTTTGCTGGCGGGTCAATCAAACTGCACCCTGAAGACTCGAAGTCTGCCCTGTTGGGCCATGTCGGCGAAACACTGGACATGGACGCAAGTGAGGCCGCTTTTGGCGTTGCCGAGGTGGTTGACGAAAACATGGCGAACGCAGCGCGTGTCCATGCGGTTGAGAATGGCGAAGACCTGTCCGAGTACACAATGATCGCTTTTGGAGGCGCTGCTCCGCTACACGCCGGGCGGCTTTGTGAAAAGTTGGGCGTGGATCGCCTATTGGTGCCACCAGGAGCAGGCGTTGGCTCTGCCATCGGATTTCTACGTGCTCCGTTTAGTTTTGAAGCCAACCGCTCTGTTTACATGAAGCTGAGCGATTTTGACGGCGAGCGGATCAAGTCACTGCTTGCCGATCTGAAAACCGAAGCAACGGGATTTGTCCGCACCTGCGACGCCGGCAGCCCGATCTTGTCAGAGTTCAAAGTCTACATGCGCTACACCGGACAGGGATGGGAAATCCCGATTGAACTGACCGAAGAACAGGCGATGAACCCCGACATGGACACGTTTGAGGCCCGGTTTATCGAGGACTATTCAAAGCTGTTTGGCCGTCCGGTTGACGGTATGGATATCGAAATCACCGTTTGGTCTGTCAATGCCACAACACCGCCCGAAGTGGTTGAGCGTGTGGCTGAGACAGATGCCGCGAGCAACGTCGCAGATCAAGAGACCACGCGCCGGCTGTTTGATCCTGCAAGCGGGGCTTACCAAGACGCGTCGGTGATCTTGCGCGACAAAATGGACGTCGGTCAACGCGCACAAGGTCCGGCGGCCGTGACCGAAGAGGAGACAACAATCATCATTCCGGCCACCCGGGATGCTATTTGCCAGCCTGATGGCTGTATCGACATTGTGAGAAAAGGAGAGACGCGATGAAACAAGAACATTCAAACGTCGCCTATCAAGTCATGTGGAACCGATTGATTTCCGTTGTCGAAGAACAGGCGCAGGCGCTGGTGCGAACTGCCTTTTCAACCTCAGTTCGCGAAGCGGGTGACCTTTCTGCAGGGGTCTATGACGTTAAGGGTCAGATGCTTGCGCAAGCGGTTACCGGCACTCCAGGCCACGTGAATGCGATGGCAGATGCGGTTGCGCATTTTATCCGCCGCATTGGGCGCGACAACATCTACGAAGGCGATGTCTATATTACCAACGATCCGTGGGAAGGCACTGGCCACCTGCATGACATCACCATGGTCACGCCGTCTTTTTACAAAGGTCAGCATGTCGGGTTCTTTGCCTGCACAGCACATATCGTCGACATCGGCGGGCGCGGATTCGGGGCAGATGCGCACTCGGTTTACGAGGAAGGGCTTTACATCCCGATCATGAAATTCGCTGACAAAGGCGAGGTGGACGAAACGCTGACCCGCATCATTCGCGGCAACGTGCGCGAGCCAGATCAGCTGATCGGCGACATCTACGCTTTGGCGACCTGCAATGAGATTGGTCACCGTCGCCTTGCAACTATGATGGAAGAGTTCAGCCTTGATGATCTGAATGGAATCGCAGCTTTCATTCTCGAAAATTCGCGCCGTGCCACGATAGAACGCATCGCTGCGCTTCCACAACAATCGGCGGAAGGCCAGATGACTATGGACGGGTTTGGGCACCCCATCACGCTCAAGGTGAAGATTAGCGTTGAGGGCGACAAGATCGTCTCGGATTTCACCGGCTCCTCAGGGGTCGACAAGAAAGGGATCAATTGCCCGCTAGTCTATACAAAGGCCTATGCGTGCTATGCGCTGAAGGTCGCCATCGCACCCGAAATTCCCAACAACGCCGCCTCACTGGCGCCATTCGAAGTGACGGCTCCTGCAAACACGATCGTCAACGCACTGCACCCTGCCCCAGTGGCCTTGCGCCATATCGTCGGCCACTTTGTCCCCGATGCGGTGTTTGACGCCTTCGACAAGATCGTGCCGGGATTGGTGCCAGCCGAAGGTGCTGGATGTCTGTGTAATTTCCAAGTCTCGTTGCGCCCGCGCACAGATGCCCCTGCCCCGGCAGATGCACGTCGCTCCGAAGTGTTGACCTTCAACTCGGGCGGCTCAGGCGCACGACCTGAACACGATGGCCTAAACGCGACGGCCTTCCCATCCGGTGTGATGACCATGCCGATTGAAGCGACCGAACACGCAGGCCCCGTGATCATCTGGCGCAAAGAGCTGCGCCCTGATTCAGGTGGTACCGGCAAGACGCGGGGTGGTCTTGGTCAGTACATGGAAGTAGGTGCGCAGGACGGACACGAGTTTGACATCCAAGCTATGTTTGACCGTGTTGATCACCCGGCGCGTGGCAGGCGTGGTGGTGGGTCTGGCGCGCCTACAACAATTGTTCGAGACGATGGCAGCGCCATGAACGGCAAAGGCAAACAGTTCGTCGCCCATGGGCGCAAAGTCGTGATGGCCTTCCCGGGTGGGGCTGGCTACGGCGATCCGGGCGAGCGTCCGCACGATCAGGTCAAACGCGACTTGGCTCGCGGGTATATCTCAGCTGAAACAGCAGCAAACGACTACAACCTATCAGCCGCGGATATTGCAGAGGTTGAAACCTCCGTTGCGCGAGGGGATGCAATATGAAACGCCACACCCCACAAAATGCGTCCTATGATATCGTGATCATTGGCGGTGCCATGATGGGCGCCTCTGCTGCGTGGTTTCTGTCAGATGATAAGGATTTCGACGGCAAAGTGTTGATCGTGGATCGTGACCTAAGTTACGAGAACACATCGACGATGCACACCAATTCCTGCATGCGCCAGCAGTTCTCGGGCGAGTTGAACGTGCGGATCAGCCAATTTGCCGCTGATTTCGTCAAGAACCTACCGCGTTACATGGGCAATGATGAGCGCGTACCAGAGCTTACGATCCGCTCTTTTGGATACATGTACCTGGCCGATAACGAAGGCTTTGCAGATGTTTTGCGCGAAAGCCAAGCCGTGCAGGTCAAGGCCGGTGCCGCGACGCAATTGATGACACCCGAGCAGATCAAAGCAGCCTATCCGTTCTATAACGTTGATGACATTGTCTTAGGCTCGATCAACCTCATCGACGAAGGTTTCTGGGATGCGACAGCCGTGTTCGATTGGTGGCGCAAATCGGCCCGTGAACGCGGGATCGAAACCATCGAAAACGAGGTGGTGGCTATTACCAAGAACTCGGCAGGCAACCGCGTCGAAAGTGTGACGCTGAAATCAGGTGAAGTGATTGCTTGCGGACAGGTGCTAAACGCATCGGGTCCCCGCGCGGCGCGCACTGCGCAAATGGCGGGCATTGAAGTCCCGGTTGAGCCGCGTAAACGCTTTTCATGGATTTTTTCAGCTGAAAAACCCCTTGATCGCGACTTGCCCCTAACGATTGATCCATCT
Source organism: Paracoccaceae bacterium (assembly GCA_039942715.1). Taxonomy (GTDB): domain Bacteria; phylum Pseudomonadota; class Alphaproteobacteria; order Rhodobacterales; family Rhodobacteraceae; genus JABDJX01. The sequence continues at coordinate 93,522 of JBDVBY010000013.1, read as the reverse complement.
GGCGTTCACGTGCGCGAAAACGGCGGCGGGACTTACCAATGTGGCGGGCACTCCGAGATTGACCCAGCGGTTGAACCTGATGACTTCATCATGGATCACAGCATTTGGGAAAACCACGTCTGGCCAGTCCTTGCGACCCGCATTCCTCAGTTTGAGGCGATCAAGGTGCAATCGGAATGGGCGGGGCATTACGCGATGAACACATTCGATCACAACGCGATTTTAGGGCCACATATGGAGGTCGAGAACTTCTTCTTCCTCAACGGTTTTTCCGGTCACGGCCTGCAGCAATCCCCTGCAATGGGGCGCGGTACTGCCGAGATCATGGTGCATGGAACTTATAAGACCCTCGACATGACCCAGTTCCATTTTGATCGTATCCCAGCTGGTCACAAGATCATCGAAAAAGCGATCATCTGACAAAAAAACTCTGTCGCCAAACTTTACAGAAAGACCCGACCCCATGAAAAAACTTGTCCTCACTGGTGCTGCTGGCCGCCTAGGGTCTTACCTGCGCGAGCCAATGTCCAAGATGTGCAATGAACTGCTGTCCACCGATATCGTCGACGACATCGGCACGCTTTATCCCGGTGAGCGTTACGCCAAGGGCGATCTGGCCAGCCTGGAAGACATGATGCGCGTTCTTGAAGGCGCTGACATGGTTGTGCACATGGGGGCGTATGCTGATGAAGGACCGTTCGAAAAGCTGCTTGGGCCAAATTTTGTCGGGGCGTACAACATTTGGGAGGCAGCGTATCAGCACGGACTCAAACGCGTGGTTTACGGCAGTTCTATCCACGCAGTTGGGATGCATCCCAAGAACGATTTTATCGGCACCGATGTGCGTCATCGCCCTGATACGTTTTACGGTCTGGCCAAATGTTTTGCTGAAGACCTTGGGTCGATGTACTGGGACAAGCGCGGACTTGAGAGCGTGCACATGCGCATTCTGTCCTGTGCTCAGGTTACGAACGCCCGCGCGCTTGGATCGTGGTTGTCTTACGATGATCTGATTCAGCTAGTGCAGCGGTGCATTGAGACGCCCGTGACAGGGTTCAGCGTTGTTTACGGCGTGTCTGACAATGATCGAGTGCCAGTCGATAATGCCGAGGCCAGTTTCCTGGGCTATCGCCCGAGCGACAACGCGGAGCAATTCGCCGAAACGATTTTGGCCGAGACCGAACCGATGGATAGCCAAGACCCCGGCAACATGTGCCACGGTGGGCCCTTTGCCGCGGTCGCGCTTGGCGATAGCGGGGTCGCCACAATGAACATCATCGACGACACCAAGCAAACCTGAAGGAGAGGCATTATGTCTGACGCGAAAGTAGCACTGATCACCGCCGGTGGGTCCGGCATGGGCGCCGACAGCGCGCGCTCTTTGGCCGCTGACGGGTTCAAAGTGGGTATCTTGTCTTCCTCAGGAAAGGGCGAAGCTTTGGCCAAGGAGCTTGGCGGCGTTGGTGTAACCGGAACAAACAAGTCCGGCGAAGATCTACAAAAGCTGGTGGATGCCGCAATGAGCCATTGGGGCCGCATTGATGTACTTGTCAATTCAGCAGGCCACGGCCCACGCGCGCCCATTTTGGAACTGACCGATGAGGATTGGCATGAAGGGATGGAAGTTTATTTCCTGAACGCTGTGCGCCCAACGCGGCTGGTGACGCCGATCATGCAAAAGCAAGGCGGTGGTGCGATCATCAATATCTCGACCTTTGCCGCGTTTGAACCAAACCCGGTGTTCCCGACATCTGGCGTGATGCGTGCAGGGCTTGCCGCGTATAGCAAGCTTTTCGCCGACAAATACGCCTCCGAAAACATCCGCATGAACAACGTCCTTCCGGGCTTCATCGACAGCCTCCCTGAAAAAGAGGAGTTTCGTTCGATGATCCCAATGGGGCGCTACGGTAGTTCCTTAGGAGAGATCGCAAGCGTTGTTGCATTCCTTGCATCAGACGGCGGTGCCTATATCACCGGGCAGAATATCCGTGTGGATGGTGGGATTACACGGTCCGTTTGACCGCGTTGCGCGAAACATGGGCCTCAAGCGCTGCAAGCCCTTCGTCGAGGTTTGCACGCCCAAAACCGAGGCGCAGTCGATCCGTAGGGGTCGCTCCCAAATCAGAGGAATAGATCGTGCTAGGCAAGAAAAGCACGCCACTTTCTTCAACAAGCGATGTGCAAAACGCTTCAACCCCATCGGCCCCTTTGTAACGCGGGAACGCCATGCAGGATCCGTCAGGGCGCTGCCACTCAAACAAATCAGCGTGACGGACAAAGAAGGCATCCCACTTGAGTAGGTTTTCGTCAACGATGGCGCAGTTACGCGCAAGGATACGATCCTTGTTACGCAAGGCGATCATGGTCAAACGCTCACTGGGCCCGGAATTGCAGATCGACAGGTAGTGTTTAAGCCGCTCCATCTTTGAAAGGATTTCGTGATCCTGACACGCGACCCAACCAATCCTCAAACCCGGCAGACCGAAGGATTTAGACATCACATTAAGCGATAAACCACGCTCGTAAATGTCCGCGATGAACGGTAAATGCCGCGCTCCGGTTTCACCAAGACCGTTAAAAATCTCATCGTGCAGAATGTAGATGCCGTGTTTGCGACACAGCTCTACCAGCGCCTGGTAGCGATCCAAGGGCAGTATTGCGCCCGTTGGGTTGTGCGGGAAATTGATCGTCACAAGCTTGGTATTGGGACGGATGGCATCGGCGACCCGGTCGATATCAAGCGACCAATTGTCATTCGGATCAAGCGGTATACCGGTTGCCTCGCAAATCGCGATAGGCAGCGTTTCATGGGATTGGTAGTTTGGTGTAACAACGATGGCATGGCTGTCTTTATCAAGGATCACCTGATTGGCCGCGAATATGCCTTCGCTCGCGCCGGCAAAACACAGGATATCTGAAGCGGATTGCTGGGCATAGGTTGCTGCGATTGCCGCGCGCAGATCGGGTGCGCCAAAAGTTTCGGTATACCCAAGCCACATTCCTTCAAACGCCTCGCGCTCTTGCGGTGTTGCCATCGCCAATAGATCGCGCATCGACATCGCCTGAGCATCCGAGGCCGTCATGTGAAAGCGCGCCTTGAATTCCCATTTCGAGAAATGTGTTTCTAATCGAAAATCTGGCAATGTTGGCATAGGGTTACGTCACTAACTGTGGAGTTCGTAGATGATTAGCCTAACGCGCCCTGAAATCGAAGCACTTATTGATTTTACCGAAGCTGCCAAGGCCATTGAGGCAGCCTATGTTGCAACAAGCTTGGGCCATGTCACCATACCTCCCGTTGGGCATATCACATTTGCGCCAGACGCCGATTGCCACATCAAGTACGGGCACATGGATGGCGATCCAAACTTTGTCATTAAGGTCGCCACAGGCTTCCCACAAAACGAAGCAAAGGATCTGCCCAGTGGGAATGGCCTTATACTTGTCTTGTCTGCAGAAACCGGACTGGTTCAAGCGATGCTACACGACGAAATGGTACTGACAGACATCCGAACGGGAATTGGCGGGGCCATCGCAAGTCGCGCGTTAGCCCGCGCAGACTGTAAAGCAGCTTTGGTCGTTGGAACCGGACCCCAAGCGCGTCGCCAGATAGAAGCACATAGAGCGCTAATGCCGAACTTGTCCTTCCAGGTCTGGGGTCGTGATTGTGCTAAGGTCGATAAGGTGATCACCGATCTAGCACCACAAATCGATGTAAGAGCCGCAGATGACCTTGAGCGCGCAACGCGTCAGGCCGACATCGTCATCACAGCAACCGGCTCTAAATCGCCCATTTTGAAATCAGACTGGGTGCAAGCTGGAACGCACATCACTGCGGTCGGCGCAGATGCACCGGGCAAACAAGAACTGGATGTCGCTTTGGTGGAGCGCGCCGACATTCTAACAGTCGATTTGGCATCGCAATGCTTGGATCATGGCGAGGTATCCCACGCTGCCGCCCAAGGCCTGATTACTGCAGATAATCTTCAAGATATTGGGGCGTTGTTGAACGGAACAGAGTTCGGACGCGCGGCCAAAAACCAGATCACGATTGCAGATCTGACAGGGATTGCGGCTCAAGACATCGCGATGGCCAACACAGTCTTGGCCGCGTGGAAAGCGCAAACCCGATAATTATTGCTCTGCATCCCGCTTTTGCAATTCCAACGAAAAAGGCCGGACAAAACTGCCCGGCCTTCTTACATCTCAGGTAAGCGAGATTACTTGAGTTCGACCTCGGCGCCAGCTGCTTCCAGCTTGCCTTTGATCTCTTCTGCTTCTGCTTTTGGCGCGCCTTCTTTGACGGCTTTGCCACCGGCTTCCACAAGGTCTTTGGCTTCTTTGAGGCCAAGACCAGTGATTGCGCGGACTTCTTTGATCACGTTGATCTTAGAAGCGCCTGCTGATTTCAGGATGACGTCAAATTCGTCCTTTTCCTCAGCAGCTTCGCCGCCAGCGTCGCCGCCGCCAGCCATCATTACAGCGCCGCCAGCTGCGGGCTCGATGCCATACTCGTCTTTGAGGATGGTTTTCAGTTCTTGTGCTTCGAGAAGGGTCAGACCCACGATCTCTTCAGCAAGTTTCTTCAGATCAGCCATTATACTGTTCCATTTCTAATTTTGTGTTCCAACGTGTGAAGCAACCTTCCACGCCAGTCTCAAATGCATCACGCAGCAGCGCGATCCTCGATTGTCGAAAGAATGCTTGCGACGTTAGAAGCAGGCGCACCAATCGCTCCGGCGATGTTCGAAGCAGGGGCACCGATGCAGCCAGCGATAGAAGCAATAAGCTCCTCGCGCGATGGCAATGCAGCGACGGCCTTAACTCCGGCAGCGTCCAGAGCCGTCTCACCCATAGAACCACCAAGAATGACAAGCTTGTTGTTGTCCTTGGCGTACTTATCCATGACCCGGGCCGCAGCCGTTGGGTCTTCGGAAAAGGCGAAAACGGTCATACCATTCAGGTGTTCAGCGATGAATTCGTTGGACTTACCCTGAAGGGCGATCTTGGCGAGCTTGTTCTTGGCGACACGTACGGATCCTTCGGCTTCGCGCATTTGCGCCCGAAGGTCCTGCATCTCGGCAACCGTGAGACCAGCGTAATGGGCAACGACCACAACGCCAGAGCTTTCAAAGATTTGGCCGAGTTGCTCGACTTCTCTCTCTTTCTGGGCTCTATCCACAGTTTCACTCCAATTTTGGAGGTTTCCCTCCGGCTCAAGTCTGCCGGGCAAAGGGTGCCCGACAATCGGGTCCTTACGGGGTCACTGGGATCGTGCTTCTCTTGCGAGAAGTAAAATTCCGATTTCCCGTCTCAGGCAGGAATTATGACCAAAGGTCACCCACCGTCTCGGACGAATGCTAACGGTTTCCCGTCAACATCGTGGCTTTTAGGCAGAGTCGGCCCGAAAGGGAAGGAAAAAGTGAAGGCAGCACCCACCTTGTGGGGAAGACTGTTTATGCGACCTGCGATAGCATAATTGAAACAAGGGAAATTAGCATGGCTTCACCGCTTGGACGTCTCATCATCTACACAAAACGGGTCGAGGCGGTAGCCGCGTTTTATTGCGAACACTTTGGTTTCAAGGAACTGCGCCTTGAAGGCGATCGGATCGTTGAACTGATCGCACCAAACGACGGCGCAAACATCCTGTTGCACACAATGTCGACCGGCCGCAAAGAAGGCCAAACGCTTGTAAAGCTGGTGTTTGATGTTGAGGACGTTGAAGAGTTTTGCCGTGACGCAAAGAAACGCGGGTTGGTTTTTGGGGCAATCCACAACGCTGATGGCTATAGCTTTGCCAACGCGAAGGACCCTGCAAAGAATTCAGTGTCTGTGTCTAGCCGTGCTTTTGTGAACCGTTGACGGACGCCCAAAAAAGGCCCGGCTTGTGACCGGGCCTCTCTTTAAATCTTAGAAGATTTACTTGTTCTGGTCGAAGATCGCCTGGTTGTCCGAGGCGTAGTACTCGTTGGCCGAAACGCGGTTGTCACCGTTGTTGTCGATCAGGTTAAAATCTGCTGCTGACAGATTTGGGTAAACAGCCTGAAGTTCGCCAAAGCTTGCGAATGCGTCATCGTCTGTATCAACAGCCATGATCGTCACAACGTCGCGGCCACCCATTTCGTAGCGGGTCACAAGTGCCTGTGCCATTGGGCGATAAAGTTCAGTTGAGTTCACGCGGTTATCGCGGTTTACGTCGATTTCGCGAAATTCGTCGTCGTTCAGACCTTTGTAGACTGCGTTCAGTTCGGCGCGGCTGGCAAAACGATCGCCGTTTGTGTCGATGTCGCTCAGGCCGTGTACGATAGACATTGTGCTTTCGTAGCGACCAATCACAGCGCTTGTTCCAGCTGCGTTCAGCTCAGAGTTGCTAAGACGGCGATCACGGTTCACGTCAATGCCGCGGAAGTCGTTGGACGAAAATCCAGGGAATATCTGACGGACTTCGTTGATGGATGCAAAGCCGTCGCCGTCGATGTCGAGGTCTGTTGCTTTCATTGCGGATGCTGCTGTTGCGGTTGCCAAAAGAACTGCAGTTACTGTCAAAATCTTGCGCATATCATATCTCCTATAGAATGCTTCGTGTGTGTGATGCAGGTCTTTCTCCTTCCCCGCATTTGGCTCCGTTTGGGCCTGACACAGAGCTAAACTTCGCCTTGATCACGTGCACGACAGAGGATTGAGAGCGGCTGTAACATCGTCAAAAACAGGGAAGATACGTCGTTAGCCTTAAGTTAATAAGGCACACGCTTCCGTCACCGCGATGTCAGGGCTTGAAACAAAGTATCCAACGGTATGCAGCTGGTAACGCGCTGATCACGCGCTTCTCACAGCGGCTCGCTTGCCGTGAGGTCACGCGTCATTGTGCGTGATCGATTGTTACAGGATTTTGGCGATTTTTTCCGATACGAGTCGGAGACACATGCTAAGAAGTGACGACACCCATATGAAGGACCGAAGAAATGAAAAAAGCTGCCGATTATCTTGAAGAAGCCAATGCTGTTGTTCCAAAAATCAGCGTTGAAGACGGAATGGCCAAACATGCGGAAGGCAACAGCGTGTTTGTTGATGTGCGCGACAGTGAGTCAATCGCCGAAAGCGGCACGATCGAAGGCGCAGCGCGCATTGCGCGTGGCATGATGGAGTTTATGGCCGACGATAGTCACGCGATGCATAACGCTGTGATGCAAAAGGATGCAGACATCGTTTTAGTCTGTGGCGCGGGCGGTCAGGCAGCGCTTGCGGGCAAAACGCTCAAGGACATGGGATTTCAGAACGTGTCAAATGTTGGCGGATTTCCAGCTTGGAAAGATGCCGGCGGGCCGACTGAATAAAAATCGGCTTAGCGCAGGCCTCGCTGTGCGATCTCGCGCGCCAATGTAGCGATGATCCGGGAGCGGGCCTGCGCGATTGCCGGAAATCCAAGCGCGGGATCATAAGGCTCGATCAGATTGAACGATCCGGCACGGTCGGCTTGTTCTTCATCTTCGTGCGCTACATAAAATCTCCCTTGCGCCAGATAACGGCCTCCGTCTTCGGCCAAGAGCCTTTCTACGCGCACGTCCACAACTACATCCGGCGATCCACCAAACGGCCAAGGATCAGAGGCCACTGTGCGCCCGGTCAGATCCGCAAGTGCATTGGTCAGTCTCAATGTAACGGCACGTGTCGGATCATCCGCCCAAATGCTTCCCGGAAGTTCGCGGATCGCACCAGTGCCATCTGCAATCGAAATGCTTTCGTCGGTGGCATAAGCTGGCAAGGAAACTTCGCGCAGCGCGACGCTTTGATGCGGAATAGAAATACGCGCGCCCGGACTTTGCGGCTCTGGGGCGACCCGGATTGGATCGGGCGTTTGACTACAGCCGATAAACGTCAGGCAAATCGTGGCAACTAGGAATTGGCGGAGTGTCATGGGATTACCGTCCAAGAATAATTGAGTTGGGGTTTCGTTCAAGCGTACGTGCCAACTTTTCAAGGGCGCGCGCGGCGTCCTGGACCTCGCGCAAAGCCGCGCGGGCTGTTCGGTTGAGTTCTGAATCTTCACTCACGCCTGCCAGAGTTTCCGATGCTTGTGTCGCGACGCCTTGCATACGCGCGATCAGGTCGGGCAAATTACCAAGCGCGTCTTTCACCGCCGCTGTTGCGTCGCGCGCTGAGGCCATAGTTGCATTTAGGTTTGCGACCGCGCCGCCGGTGCGTAATTCCGACAAAGCGGCCTCTAGCTCACCCAATGCATCACCAAGCCGGGTCGGTAACGCTTTGGTGCCGTCATCCGCCAATAGGGCGCGGGCGGTGCCAACTGTCGCGGAGAGTTCACTGACCAGTTCTTGCAATTCTAATGCTTCGGCTTTCTCCGCGACGCCTGTCAGCGTTTCGACCAACGTAGGCACACCTTCAACACTACTGCCGACTCCAGCCGCCGCCTCTGTCGCGGCATCCACAGCGGCCAAAACGCGCTCGACAGCTTTTGCGGTCTCTAGCCCCGACGCAATCTTGCGCATATCGCCCGAAAGTGCCTGTAAGTCTGTAAGAAGCTCGGATGCCTTTGCAGGCAGCGCCTGAATATCATCTGAGCCGACAACGCCGCGTGCATCAGAGACCAGCCCTTTGATCTCGGCTGGGATTGCCTGAATGTCTTCGCTACTGGCAAGCGTCGTTGCCGCCGTCAGAAATTCAGTCGCAGCTTCCAACAGTTCTTCAATAGGAAGGTTGTTGATCCGCTCCATCACACCTTCTGCGGTGGCAGTCACATCTGAAATCTCGGCGCTCGCAACAGGCATCAATGGGAATGGATCTCCCGTAATGTCCAATACAGCAGGTGGCGCGTTGGGGATCGTAACGAGTTCAACCTTCAGTCCACCCGTCAGCAAACTCGCCGTTGCAAGGCGTGCACGCAATCCATTGGCGACGCGCTCCGTCAGAAAGGCCAAAGCCGCATCGTCGGATACTTCTGACAATCCAAAGCTAGCGGTGCGCAACGACATGGATGTGGTGAGGCGCACTTTGGTGTCGCCAAAACGATCCTTGTCAACGATGCCGTTTAGATTGGCGACTTCACCAATGCGCACGCCATCAAGAAACACAGGCGCCCCGGCACTAAGCCCGCTAAAGTTCTCATCAAACACAGCCGTCAAATTGACCACAGGCCCAGCGCTTTCTTGGAACAGGCTCGCGCGGGCGGCGGATTCATCGACATGTAGAGTAAAGACGGCGTCGTCAGATGCAGGGTCGCCACCAGAAACGATTGTATCAAAAGCAACGCCGCCCGCGATCAGTGTTGCGATAGACGAAAAGTCAATCTCTGCCCCCGCCGCACCAAGCGAGAAAGTGAATCCAGAGATATCCCAAAACCGCGTGTTTGTTGAAATCAACCGATCATAGGGTTCAAAGATAATTCCCTCGGCACTTGCAACGGTCCCGTTCTCATCCAACACCGGATCACCTAAACGACCCACTTCAATGCCCAAATGTAATATGGGAGTGCCGCCAACAAGCTGTGTCCCCGGCCCAGCGGTCAGGCGAATGGTAAGCCCTTCCTGCCCGGTACGAGACAAAGGCGCCTTTTCAGCAGCGATGTGCGAGGTGACCAATCCGCCCGGCTCAGCATCCCAGTAGGCTTCGATGAACACGCCTGACAGAACTGTGTCCAGACCGCTGACGCCCTGCGCGCTTACCTCCGGTTGGACGATCCAAAACGTTGCTTCATTGTCGGCAAACGCTGCCACGCTTTTATCGAGGCGCACACTCACGCGCACAGTGTCTAGTGTTGGCGAGAACCCCACATCTTCCACTATACCTATTGTCACATCGCGATATCGCACCTCGGTTTCGCCGGAGCGGATGCCAGAGGCTTGCTTGAATTCAATATCAATCAAAGGGCCGCGATCCGCGTAAGACTGCCACGCGACCCATAAGCTCACCAGCAAAGCCGCAATCGGAACAAGCCAGACAAAAGAGAACCGTTCACCAAGTGTCCGGTTGTAGCCCGTTGGCAGGTCTGGGACAGGATGACTCACGTGACAGGCCTCGCATTATCAATGCCATCCCAGATGCGGCGGGAGTCAAAGCTTTGAGCAGAAATCATGGTGAAAACAACGGAGAGAGCAAAGGCAAGGCTTGCCGAGCCAGGTGTCACCGTGGCAACTGCGCTGAACTGAACCAGCGATGACAGAATGGCAACGACAAAAACATCAATCATCGACCATCGGCCAATATACTCGACGACATGATACAGTCGGTGCTTTGACGTCGGCGACATTGTATCTCGCCGCCGGATTGACAGGGCCAGAAAGGCAATGCTGAGAAACTTGGCAACCGGAATGCCAACGCTTGCGATCAGAATGACAACCGCGATCATCACAGAGCCATGTGCGAACAGCTCAATCGCGCCGCCTACAATGGTTGACGCGTCGTTTTGCAACAGCGTTTTGGTGAGCAGCATCGGTTCTGTATTGGCCGGGATATAGCAAATCACACCCGCTGCAAGCCATGCCCAGACACGCTGCAAACTGTGCGGATCGCGCGAAATAAGACGGCCACCGCAACGCGCGCATCTGGGTGTTCCAAGCGGCCAAGCATGCGCGCAATGACGACACCCAACAAGGTTGGCCTCTAGCGCGGTTGTTGTTCCGTTGGGGGTTTCAGGGCGTTCCATACGGACCAACTACACAGGAATTTATCTTGAATGACAACAAGGGCCACAAGAACGGCAAACATCCAGAACGCTTGCCCAAAGGCGACTTGTGCAAGATCAGTTATTTTGACCAACGCAACAGCACAGCCCAGCGCAAAGACCTCTGCCATGGCCCATGGTTTGAGCGTTTCGGCAAAGCGAAAAGCGCCGGCAGAATAGCGCACGGGCGGGCGATCAAAAACCAATGGTGTGATTACATAGATCAAAAGCCCAGCTCTAAGAGCAGGAATTGCCAGAACACAGGCCATCATCAGGAACACAAGCAGTGAGAGAAGGCCGCCCGAAAAGCTAAGGGCGATGTCCAACAGTGAAGCGCTGCTGCGAAACCCCTGCACTTGGAGTGTCAGGAAAGGGAAAAAGACAGCGGCAATGATCAGGATCAAGGTGGCCACCGCAAGCGAGATGATCAACATTCCCGCCTTTCGCCGCGGGGCGGCCAAAACGGTGTGGCAACGCGAGCAAGAGGCGATATCGCCTTTGGGGACCTCGCGCGCTCGGTAAAGCGCATCACATTGCGGGCAGACGATAAACTGGCTTGGTTGAAAGGCGTGCGTCATGCGCTTCAAAAGACAGGAGCGAAGCGCAAAAGCCAAGGGCACTCCCCATTTTGAACTTCCGCGCAGGCCTTCCAGTGCTTAAGCATACCGTATTGATAGGGAGAAAAGCGCGATGAGCCACGGTGGACGGTTGTTGGTTGAATGCCTGCGCACACTTGGCGCGCGCCATGGCTTTGGCGTGCCCGGCGAGTCTTATTTGTCCGTTCTTGATGGATTGCATGACACAAAGGGTGCTTTGGATTTCGTCCTGTGCCGCAACGAAGGCGGCGCTGGTTTCATGGCAGCTGCCTACGGCAAGCTGACCGGGACGCCGGGTCTGGCTTTTGTCACACGCGGCCCCGGAGCAACCAATGCCTCGATCGGGATACACACAGCGATGCAAGACAGCGCGCCGATGATCCTGTTCGTAGGGCAGATTGATAGTCACACACGCGACCGCGAGATGTTTCAAGAGGTGGATTACCGCGCGTTTTTCGGCCCCATCGCCAAATGGGTTACAGAAATAGATAGTGTAGAGCGTATTCCCGAACTGGTTTCGCGTGCTTGGCTAACGGCCACGTCCGGGCGTCCCGGTCCCGTAGTTGTTGCTTTGCCTGAGAACGTGATCAGCGCGCCCACTGATCTGCCGGGCTTGTCTCACTCGGTACACATTCCCGAGCCAGTTGTGTCAGGCGCTGCTTTGGCTGAAGTAAAAGCCGCGCTCGCGGACGCCGAGAAACCCGTCGTCCTTATGGGCGGTGGTGGCTGGTCAGAAAATGGCTGTCGCGACATGGAACAGTTTGCACAAAATGCGGACATCCCGGTTGTGGCAGCGTTCCGCTATCAGGACCGCTTTGACAATCACGCGAGTGTTTATGCGGGCGAAGCAGGTGTCGGCATGCTACCTGAAGTGCGCCAAACGCTGGCTGACGCCGACTTGATCCTTGCGATTGGCGTGCGCTTTGGCGAGATGACCACGGCCAACCACACACTTTTTGATCTTCCCAAAATACGCCAGATGCTGATCCACACGCATACGTCTGCGGCCGAGTTGGGCAAGATTTACCAACCTGATATCGCAATCAACGCAGGGCCAAATGCTGTTGCGTCCGCCTTGGCTGGCCTGAGCGTTAAGGGCGATTGGTCCGATTGGTGCGCTGATGCTCGGGCGCGTTATGAAGCGACGTTTGATCTCCCCCCACACCCCGGTCCGGTAGACATGCGGGAAGTGATGAAGCATTTGCAGTCACATTTGCCTGACGATGCTATTGTGACCAATGGTGCAGGCAACTTTTCGATCTGGAACAACAAGTATTTCCGCTATGGACCTGACCAGCGTCTTCTTGCCCCGCAGTCGGGTGCCATGGGCTATGGCCTGCCTGCAGCGATTGCCGCGAAGGTAAAGCACCAAGAGCGCACGGTCATTTGTTTTGCAGGTGATGGTGATTTTCAGATGAACGCCGTTGAACTTGGCACAGCAATGCAAGCTGGCGCGCAGCCGATTGTTTTGATCCTGAACAATGGCAGCTATGGCACGATCAGGATGCATCAGGAAAAGCACTATCCCCACCGCGTATCGGGCACCGAACTTCAGAACCCGGACTTTGCGGCTATGGCGCGCGCCTATGGGTTTCATGGTGAACGGGTGGAGACAACTGATGGGTTTGCGCCTGCGTTTAAGCGCGCCTTGGCATCGTCAACCGGTGCGGTTTTAGAAATTGTCATGGACACGAATGCCCTAACACCGCGCCAGTCTTTGGCAGACGTCCACGCTCAAAACTAACCAAACCTTAACCCTAAAAACCGATGAAGAGCGTGGTGAGATGCGCCGCCAGACAGGCGGTCAATCCACGTTGAGGAGACGGCAATGGCCGTTTTATTGGTTGAACAAGAACTGTCGCTTGATCCGGCTGGCCTGACATTGGGCCTTGTGGATATGGCTATGGTGGGGTTTGGCAGCAGAACCGTACTTTATGCACTGAGCCGTTCAGAAAACCTGTTGTTCGAAGTTGAGCTTGAAGGTGACGGCACACTATCCATCGTGAACACACTTACGCTAAGCGGAACTTTCGCTGCTGGCAGCGACCCGGTGCTCCGCCACATCCTGCTGGAGAATGGCGCATCTGTTTTGACGCTCGCCGGAATGTCAGACGCGGATGGACAGGCCGTGACCTTAGGCGCAGACGGCACGCTTGGCGAGCAAACGGCTCTGGTAGGCGTGGGCACGCTTGTTTCACCCAACAGCGTCGAAATTTCTGGCTCAGACATGATGATCAGCGGCGGTGCGGACGGTGGTCTAAATCTATTTTCTGGCGCTGGGCTTGGGTTTGGCTGGACAGCCAGCCTTAGCGATACGGCTGAGCGTTACCTTGGCGATGTCGCTGATCTGATGACATTTACAATCGGCGCGCAAATATTTGTCGGTACGGTCTCGGCGATTGAAAACGGCGTGAATCTTGCCCGTGTCACCAATGCCGGATTGACGCAAACTGGCGCTTTGGGGCCAACGCAGTACCTGCCCATTTCCACACCGGAGGATCTAGACGTGGTTCAACGGCTTGGCGAAACGCATCTGGTTGTCGCCTCGTCCGGGTCTTCGTCTCTAACAACAATTATGATCGGGCCAGACGGCAGCCCGATGCTTGCCGACCATATACTGGATTCTGATGCGAGCGCCCTTGGCGGTGCACGATCTGTTACAACTGTGTTGAATGGCGATGTGGCATACGTTGCAGCGGGCGGCAATGAAGGTGGCATTTCGCTTTTGACCATGCTGCCGGGCGGGCGGCTGGTACATCTCGATACACAGGCGGATGACAATTTTCTTTCGCTGGAACGCATCACTTCGGTGGAAATGTCGATTTCCGGCAGTGCGCTTCAAATCTTCGGCAGTTCGTCAATGGCAAATGATATCGCACGCCTGACATTTGACATTTCTGCGCAAGGGTCCGTTTTTCTCGCTGACACTTTGGGAAATGGCGCGGTCGGAACAGCGCTTGATGATCAGGTGATCGGCTCTGATGTGGCAGAGACGCTTTCAGGTGGCGCAGGGCGCGATATCCTGCTTGATGGTGCCGGCATTGATACGATGGCGGGCGGTTCGGGAGAGGATTTGTTCGTCTTTTCCGCTGACGGTGTTCTTGATGTTGTTACTGATTTTGAACGTGGCTTTGACAGGCTTGATCTGTCGGCCTTTGATTTCTTCTACAACATCGACCAGCTTTCCCTGGCGCCCGAAACCGACGGTGCGACGCTTACCTTTGCGGACGAAACGATCCGCATTTTCACCGCTGACGCCGCGCCTCTGACGCTTGCTGAGCTTAACAATAACGATATTCTGAATGTCGATCGTCCACCGTATCTTGCCACTGCACAAAACCTAATTGGCGGCTCAGGCGCCGACAGTTTGAATGGCGGACATGGCAACGATACCGTGCTTGGAAACGATGGCGACGATACGCTTTTCGGCAATGGCGGTGACGACACACTTGATGGCGGCATCGGTGCGGATCAGATCGACGGAGGTGCAGGCAATGACTTTTTGCGCGGTCAAGCGGACGCCGACACAATCGTCGGCTCCACCGGAGATGACCTTATTCTTGGCGACGGTGGAGACGACGTTATTTATGGAGACGGCTTTGATTGGTCCGGCGCTTAGGCGATCAATCCCTGATCATCCAGAATATCGGACCAAAGCTCTGCATAGTCGCCATTGTTTAGAGACGTTTGAGCCGAAGCGGGTGGCGTCCAATCTGGATAAAGCATCGTTAGCATAGCAAGCGTCACATCTCCTCCAACCAGCAAATCACCACCGGCGCCACCGACAATAGTGTTGTCACCACTGCCCCCTTCAATGAAATCAAACCCGACTTCGCCATCAAGCGTATCATTGCCTTCCCCACCACGGATGGCGTCATGCCCCGCACCGCCAACAACGACATCTGTGCCAAACCCACTCGACAGATCATTGTTCGCATCATTGCCAATGATCGTGTCATTGCCGGTGCCGGTTAGTCCGTTTTCGATCACGGTGCCTCGGGCAATCCCAATATTTCCGTCAAGCCCGGCAAGATCGGAAAAAGACTCCTCTCGCAGATCCATCATTTGATGCGCTGAGTAGGATGAAAAGTTGAACGTGTCGTCTCCCCCTGTATCGACAACAGTAAAGGAAACGGGGTTTGATAAAGACAAAGCAGTGTCGATATAAGTACCGGTATTCGCGCCGTCGCCATAGGTGGTATCGCCAGTCAGCACATCTGCGACGCCGTATAGGTTTTGAACCGCTAGTATGTCTGCAACCTGGGGCGCGATAACATAGGCAAAATTAGCGTCGATGGCCGTGTTTTCGGTTTGGTGAAAATAGGACATCACCGACGCTTGCCAACTGTCATTGGCATAATCGTTGTCAGTCCCATATGTCGCGTTTCCGTTGTAATTTCCGGCGTGCCCCAATCCCAGGGCGTGCCCAATCTCGTGAATGTAGGTCTGAAAGAAATATCCATCTGTGCGCGCCGATCCTCCGGCCCAGTTGTCGTCAATGTTAATAAAAGAAGACTGGATCACACCGCCTGAAATGGAGCTGCTGGCGTAGGCACCAGAGTTTTCGTCATCAAAAATAATGTCCGCCACCGCGCCATTTTCGCGAACAGAGATACGATAGTCGCCGGGATTGGCGTTGTTGAACGATCCCGCCTGAATGTAATAGGTGCCGCTCGACTGAACCTGATATGTAAGTGCGCTGTCACGTCCTACGGCATCATCGTTTTGTGCGATCACGGTACCAGAACTGTTTTGCAGCCATAGAAACGGATCGGCCGTTCCACCACTGCCTTCACCACTCAATTGGATCGTGATCGTTTGACCGGCAGTCAGGGAGATGGCGACGTTATCTCGGTCGCTACCAGATGATAGAGTTCCAAGAAAATCATCTCCAACGGTCATACTATAAGGAGTAGACGTCGTGGACGGCGCGTCGCCACTTTCGGTGAACGTCGCATTAGGACTCGTTTCGCTATCGACCTGAGTAAACGTGATTCCTGTCACAAGGCTCCAGGAATCCAGCGCTTGCAAGGCCATTGTCTGACCTGCGCTGCTCAATCCTGTGACGTCGACATAAAGCGTGTTGTTTCCCCCAGTATCAAAAGCACGCGCCGATCCACCCCAATACCCATTGGTTAACTGATCGGAAATCTGATCATAGGTATACGTGGGCATTGATGATGACGATCCGGTTTCGGCGTCGGATTCTCCTCCTGGGGCAAAAGTATCGTCAAAGTAAGGGCATTCGTCCGCCCACGGTTGGCAGGCGTCACACAGGATACACACGAGACCACGCTCCAAAATAAGCGAGGCGAAACCAATTCAAAATACACGCGCAAAACGCCACGCTGTGCTTGGCAATCCACCCCTGAACGCCCCACCTGAGTGCAGACAAATTAGGAAAGGATTCTTGCTAGAGTCTTACCAAGGCCAAGAATACGCGGTGCAATAGGCGAAAATTCGCTGAAAATCAGCGCCGTCTCAAAGTCTCGCCAAGTTGAATTTTTGGCGAAAGCTCGATGCGCTGGTGACTTTCTGTGATCGATCCATCGGTACGCTCGGCGATGATGCGTGCTGCCTCTCGACCGATGGCAATGCGTTCAGCATCCATTGTTGCAAGCTTTTGCGGCAGCCCATCTAACAGCCGAACACCATTGAATCCAGCGAGCCCGATCTGGCCGGGAACATCGATACCTTCGTCGCGCAGATACATCAGCCCACCGGCCCCGATCATGTCGTTTGAATAGTAGAGAAAATCCAGATCTGGAGAGCGATCAAGAATTGCTTTGGTTAACTCGCGCCCCTTAACCAACGACGATCCGCCATCATAAAACTCTTGATCCATGATCTCGATGCCCTCTTTTGCCAGAGCCTCTGTAAAGCCCTCGAAGCGTTTGCGGGCGCGATGATCAAGCGGCATTTTGGTGCCCAGAAAACCGATATTCTGATAGCCATAACGCAAGATTTCTTTGGCCATCTTACGGCCTGCCCGCCGATGACTAATTCCAACGACCGCATCAATCGGATCGCCGTCTGTGTCCATGATCTCAACCACCGGAATACCCGATGCCGCCATCATCGCGCGCGACGCATCTGTATGCTCTAACCCTGCAATTATCAAACCCGACGGGCGCCACGAAAGCATATCAAAAAGGACGTTTTCTTCTTTTTCTGGTGAATAATTGGTCACACCCACCACCGCTTGCAGCGGGGTTTCGTCAAGAATTTCAGAGATGCCGGTCAGCACTTCCGGAAACACCATGTTGGACAAAGACGGGATGATAACGGCCACGAGATTGACTCGGCTTGACGCCAACGCCCCTGCAATCTTGTTGGGCACGTACCCTAGATCCTTGGCAGCGCGCAGCACCTTTTCACGGGTCAAATCCGAGACATCGCCGCGGTTTCTCAACACGCGACTGACAGTCATTTCAGACACTCCCGAAGCGACTGAAACGTCTTTTAACGTCAGTGGCCTGCGAGGGATTTCCATGTTCTCGGTCATCGGGATGACTTTCTTATCGTCGCTCATACCGTGTCTTTAACCCTTGCGCCTTTATTCGCAACCAAGTTACCGCTAACGGACAGCGTTGCAAGTCGCTTGATCCCGCGCATTGAACGCGTGACAAGAGACACAAGTGGCCCCGTAGCTCAGAGGATAGAGCAACCGCCTCCTAAGCGGTAGGTCATAGGTTCGACTCCTATCGGGGCCGCCACTTTCGATTGGAACACCTGCGATCTTTGCATGCCAGATTTTCGTCTGGTTTGATCAAATGGCACGAATGATCAGGTCATCCGTTCTGTGCAACGTTACGTTAAGCGCGCCAAGCCACAGACGAGCCTATGGGCAAAAGGCACTCTTTCCTTTAACAGCGTAAGAAGGGGTCGCTAAAGTTTAGGCGAAGGAAATTGAATAGATGACAACGGATCCCCGTGACTCTCGCGGAGAATATCTCAAGCGTCACACTGAAGCGCTGATTAAGGACCTTGGATACGCCAAGGCATGCGAAGTTTCAGGAAAGTCAAAAGCCACTCTTGGACGCTATGCATCGCTTCAGGACGAGAACGCAGACAGGTTTATTCCAGTCAACGTATTGGTGGAGCTGGAAATGGCGGCAAGTTTGCCATTTGTCACCAAGGCTATCGCCGAGTTGCAGCAGCTTAAGCTCGAGTACGGAGATGACAAAGACGCCGACTCGGATGGCTTGAACTCGGATGTGATCCGTCTTTCCCAACGGTTTGCGACCTTGATGGCAGAATACAATCATTCGATTGCCGATGGAGTGATCTCGATGAATGAGACACGCCGCCTGCTGGACGAAACCAACGCGCTACAAAAAGTCCTTATGGAAATGAAGCTTCATCTTCAGGAAAACTAACCAAGCTTTTTGAGGTTAGCGAACCCCCGGCCGGGCGCTGGGGTCGCAGACGTTCCGACCGGGGGATCGAGCCGCGCAGGGATGAACAGGCGACCCGACAACACCAATGTAAGCGCTGACACAGACACTGAATAATGGGAAAAACGTGGTTCGGATGTCATTTTTGACGGATTGTTGCGCATGACGCTACGTCAAAACAATCTTGCAGAAGCAAGCACGGCGTTTTGTGTTTTTTGAATGTGACAAAGAAAAAGGCTGGGAGGGGATCCCAGCCCGTACATCAAACTAAACCGTCCCCACTCGTACTTTAGGCACACACCCCAAGCCCCTGGCAACATTTACACGCACCACTTGTTACTTTCCAAAATCCTGTTGAGGTCTCAGGCCTTTCGGAACCGGGGCTCACTCCCCCCGCCTTGTGATTAACATATAGGGCATCGGCAGCCAACCGCCAACGGGGAAAAAAACTGTTGACACATCACTTTATGCTACACGGATTGCATTTTGATCGATGGATAGCACATACCCTTGGCGCGCAACGGTTTTTATCAAAAGTTCGGCGACCATCTGATTTCCAAGGGCGTCACGCAGTCGCTTTATACGTGTGGCGCCTGCGGCTTCTTCACAATCTGCCGCAGATTTTCCGGAAATAACTGATTCGATTTCAGCCCCAGAAAGAACATCGCCGTCCATACGCGCCTCGGCCAGAACCGAGATCGTTTCGATCGCAGCACCCGTGAGGGTGAAATCCATATCATTGATCGACACAATCTTTTCTTCGCGATTGATGGAAAGCGATGACACTTGAATGCCTTGCCGCTCAATCGCGCCCATGCGCCGATTCTGAAGTACCATGGTCACAACGAAGACCAAGCACGCAATCAAAAGACCTGTGGCAAACAGCATCAACACAAAGATCACCAAGCGATAACTGGCTAAAACCTCGGAAAAGGCAGTGCCAGACTGTGCGAGAATCTCCAAAAGTTTGATCTCTGCAGCCGACGTCAGGTCGGCATTTTCAACAAAAAGGTTTTCGACACGGGCGTTGAACGCGTTGGCGTCAGGAAGAGCAAGCAGCAAAAAAGCGCCCGCAGTTCCAAGAATCAGCACAACAGCAACAATGCCGATGCCGATAACCCGTGCGCCAACGGCTTTAACGTCAGAAGCGGAGGAAGTATTGCCCTGCATCCGGTTTCCTTCTTTCTAGCCCGCTGTCATCAAAAACAGACTGGACCTGCAAAAGCTGCCAACCTGCCGCCTTAAGGCGTCCGGCGACAGTGGTTTGCACCTTGTTTGACATAGCGCAAGGGCTGCTGTCGATCTTGATGACGCCATAGTGAAGCTGAAGCGGGTTATCGCGCTTGGCTTTGTAATCAGCAAAGCACGCGGCATGCGCCGGGGCACTCAGCCAGGCAAGCGCCACAAGGGCTAAAAGGAATGGTTGCGTTCTCATGCGATCAACTTCGCCTTGCGGGTCGTGAAAATCAATAACAAGCGCCTTTCAACGCTCTGATATGTCATATCACCGCCACGATATTGAGCATCAGACCCCACCTCCCCCAAGTTGGTTTCATCACCAAAGCGGGCAAACGCCCCGCAGGTATCAACAAATAGCCCTTGGGGGTAGAGACATGAAACGCCTGACACCTATTACACTGGCCATTACCGCTGCTTTCGGAATCGCACTGGCACCTGCTCCAGCCGCCGCAGATCGTGACGATGTTGCTAAGATCATTGCAGGGCTCGCTGTGGCCGGCATCGTAGCTAAGGTCATTGATGACCGCAAAGATCGCAAACGTGCTGCTGCGTCGCAGAATACGTTCCAACCAAATTACAATTCTTTCGATGACCGCCGCGGCATAATCACCGGAACGATCCGCAACCCCAATGCACAGAACCAACAGAGGAACCGCGGTTATAAAAGGTACGCGCTACCGGATCAGTGCTTGCGCACCTTAAGCACAGCACGCGGAGAGCGGAGGGTTTATGGCAACCGGTGTTTGCAGCGGAACTACAAGTTCGCAAACAAGCTGCCGCGCAATTGTGAACTTCAAGTAAGAACCGATCGCGGTGTGCGTACAGTTTATGGACGACGCTGTCTGTCGCGGGACGGATGGCAAGTGGCTGGCCGCTGGTAAGGCGAGCCACCAAAAGAAAACCGGCGCGTGCATCCCGCACATCTCCAAATTACGCGCGCCGGGAGACGGCAGGTCAGGGGTGTCCCCGCCTGACCTGCCGATCTTAGGGAATGTAACGAGTGTGTGTATAGTGACTGGGCGGTGGTTCGCGAGGGGGCCGCCGCCATTTTCTTGTCATCCGTCGCTTCTCGGTGTTCTTTGCCCAAATGAAAACCGTTCCAGATTTCAGTGAAGAGACAGCCGTTCTTAAAACCGGCCTGCGCATCATTGCCGGTGTAGATGAAGTCGGACGCGGGCCACTGGCAGGACCTGTCACGGCAGCAGCGGTCGTCTTGAACCCAGACGACCTGCCCGCTGGCTTAAATGACAGCAAGAAATTGACCGCCAAGGCCCGTGACAGACTGTTTGACGAGATCAAGGAAAAGGCGCAGGTAAGCGTTGCTCACGCCTCAGTCGAGGAAATCGACGATCTGAACATCCTTTATGCGTCACACTTGGCGATGGAACGCGCTGTGACTGGCCTGCCCCATATCCCCTGCCATGCGCTGATCGATGGCAACATGATCCCCAAATCGCTAATCTGCCCGGCCACAACTTTGATCAAAGGCGACGC
The DNA here is from genome assembly GCA_039942715.1 of Paracoccaceae bacterium. Taxonomy (GTDB): domain Bacteria; phylum Pseudomonadota; class Alphaproteobacteria; order Rhodobacterales; family Rhodobacteraceae; genus JABDJX01. The sequence goes on along the minus strand of JBDVBY010000013.1, from coordinate 72,118 downwards.
GCGCAGCCTCTCGATCGCGGCCGCATCCATCATCGCCAAAGTGGTGCGCGATCGCATCATGGTGGATTTAGCGCAACAGCACCCCGGCTATGGATGGGAAAAAAACGCCGGATATCCGACAAAGGCGCATAAAGACGCGCTCGAAAATCTTGGGGTCACCCCACATCATAGACGTTCGTTCAAACCCGTCTACCAGATGTTGTGACAAGAAAAAAACTTAACCTATTGATTCAAAAAAGAATTTGACGGCGAATCGCTCCTGACTCATCTTAGGGCTAACAAATATGTTGGTCTGGGACAGGCCACGGGACAGAGGCAGCGATGGCGACGAAGACAAAGAAAGAGGCAGCAAAGCTGCCGCTCGATACTATTTTGGACGGCGACTGTATTAAGCAGATGTTGGCTTTGCCGGAAGGCTCGGTCGACCTGATCTTTGCCGATCCGCCCTACAACCTTCAGCTGAAAGGCGACTTGCATCGCCCGGACAATTCAAAGGTTGATGCTGTCGACGACGCCTGGGACCAATTCGGATCGTTCGGTGCATATGACAAGTTCACGCACGAATGGCTTAAGGCCGCACACAGGCTTCTTAAGCCGAATGGCGCAATTTGGGTGATCGGCTCGTACCACAACGTCTTCCGTCTCGGGACAGAGCTTCAGAACCAAGGGTTTTGGATCCTCAACGATGTCGTCTGGCGCAAGTCAAACCCTATGCCCAACTTTCGCGGCAAACGTTTAACCAACGCGCACGAGACGCTTATCTGGGCGTCGAAAGGCGAAGGATCGAAGTACACGTTCAACTACGAAGCGCTCAAGGCGCTTAACGAGGGCATTCAGATGCGTTCCGACTGGGTGCTTCCGATTTGCACTGGGCACGAACGCCTCAAAGACAGCAATGGTGACAAAGCGCATCCGACGCAAAAGCCGGAAAGCCTCCTGCACCGCGTCATCCTTGGCACCACAAACCCCGGCGACGTTGTGCTTGATCCGTTTTTCGGCACGGGTACGACAGGTGCTGTCGCCAAGATGCTGGGCCGCAATTACATAGGGATAGAGCGCGAAGCATCTTATCGTGCGGTCGCCGAACGTCGCCTTGCTAAAGTGCGTAAATTTGACAAAAGCGCGCTGGAGGTGTCGACCTCGAAACGCGCCGAACCCCGCGTTCCTTTCGGCCAGTTGGTCGAGCGCGGAATGCTGCGCCCGGGCGAAACCTTGACCAGCCCTCGTGGCAAGGCCGCCCGCGTGCGTGCAGACGGCACGCTTGTTGCCAACGACATCAAAGGATCGATCCATCAGGTCGGTGCCGCTCTGGAAGGCGCGCCATCATGCAATGGGTGGACCTATTGGAACTATCGACGCGAAGGCAAAGACGTCTCAATCGACGTTCTGCGCCAGCAAATCCGCTCCGAAATGAACTAAACCCTCCAACTATCGAAGATACCGCCGGTGCCTGTGGCCGTCCCACGCGCACTGACCTTGACCCCGCCTTCGTGGCGGGGTTTTTTTCGGCCAATTTCGCTTGGCACTGAGATTACCCGCCTATATGGATCGATAGAGACGTGAGACATTCAGTTTACGGCATTTCTCTATGAAAAGGGACGAAATTTGAAAATTTCAGTTTTCAGGAAAGATAGAAAAAATGTTGGTGACTGGTATTCAACTCCGGTCAGTTTCTTGCCTTTGCTGAGCGTAAAAAAGTTTGACTTAGCACACCCTGAAACCATCCCGAATGAACCAGGAATAGTTGTTTTGGGCGGCGGCGGCTTAGGGAGGCCCGAATTTGCACCGTTTCTACAAAAACTGCTGCGTGATGACCGTAAATATCGTGTAATCGCATGGGGTGTGGGCTCTGACACTCTGACAACAAAAGGCAGGCTGCTCGCCGGACGCGAAAATATGCAAGACCTGATGAGTTACTTTGAAGGAATGGATGAAGTAGGGACACGCATCGACCGATCGCTAGATATTGACACGCCAGAGAATTACCATTGGGTGCCATGCGCCTCATGTTTGAGTGACCAGTTTGAAACGCTTCGCGAAACTCCGATAGTTCGTCAAGTCGGTGTGTATGAGCACTTACGCGAAAGCGTAACTCAGCACTTACCAATCAAGTCACGCACTTTGAACCGCTTAACGAAAGGCATCCGTTTCCATAGTAATCGTGGAACAGATTTGCATTCAAAGCTCCGCTTTATGGCTGAAAGCGAGTATGTTTTTACTAACAGTTATCACGGAGTATATTGGGCAACTCTCCTTGGGCGCAAAGCGGTCTGCTTTCCCTTCAAGAACGGACTATTTACATTTCGCCACCCACCTGCATTTGTTGACAACGACGGCATCGAAAATGCCATGAACAAAGCGCGTGTTTATTCAGATGCGCTTGAAGAATGCCGATCTGCTAACCTAGGATACTACACGGAACTTTTGCAGAAATATGGTGATTTCTGAAACGATTTTTCGTGGTATCACCCAAAGAAAGAAGAGATATGATTCAAGCGAGTAACTTCTCTCTAGATAAAATTGGCAATCATTTAATCGCGAAATGTGATGTCGCGGGTCCTGGCTTACCAAAAATGCTATGGTTCGCCGCTGAAACTGACGATGAGTCCGCATTAGAGATAGATGAACCAAATTGGGCTGCTGTGGCTCTGCTTTATCCTGCAATGGGTCTTGGGCAAGATCTGGAGATAAAGGCAAAGATATCTCCACGATTACTTTTTAATCTCAACAATGATGTTCAACATCTATTTCAGACATTTAATCCAAATCTCAAAAAAATTAGGGTAATTGCAGAGACGGGTGATCCTAAAATCTATGCCAGTGATTTGAAGCGCCACGCTATTACTGGGTTTTCTGGTGGTGTCGACAGTTCTGCAACTTACGTTTTATATTCGGGTAAAGACGTACCAGAAAGTATGCGGATCAGTGCTCTTTCAATTTACGATGTTGGAGCATTGGGAAGAACACCCAAAAATCCCAGTTTTGAGCACCTCCAACCGCACTACGACAAATTGAAAAGCTTTTGCGACACTCGAGAAATTGAAGCTTTTGGGATTTCAAGTAATCTTAGGCAGATCTTTCGCCCTGTCCGCAAAAATAACCTAAACCTCGTATTCTTGGCCGCAACAGTCTCTCTGAGGAATATTGCTGCAACCATGGCAATGCAAAATCGGGTAAAGTATTATTATCCATCTGGGGCTAGAGGTTATTCAGACATTGGGGTTTCCAATGTCGAATCCTGCGAACTTTTTGAACCGGTTACGGATGCTTTGCTATCAACCGAGTCTTTATTCTGCCAAACTGGAGCAGCAGGCCTTGATCGTGCCGAAAAGATCAAATTGCTTTCGACGGTTGATTTCGCCCGAACAGAACTAAACGTTTGTGTTGGTGACAGCGAACAACGCGGAAGTTCTGAGTTTCTGAATTGTGGAAAATGTTGGAAGTGCGTTGACACCCAGTTCGAAGCAGACGGCATGGGGGTCCTGAAAGAGTTCGCGCATGTTTTCGACATTAACGCGTTCCGCGAGAACCGAGATCAAATGCTGGAGTCACTCATAGAAAGCAACGTTTCCTTTGAGGACGAGTTCCACAAGAAGCTCTTCAGCATTGCCAGTCTCTACGAAACTCACCAACAAGATGCGCCGGCCAAGCTTTTGGAGATAACAAAGCAGTTGAAGGATGGTGGGGCCATTCCCAGGAACACGCCTAAAGCTAGACCGGGCGCTTTGAAGCGTTTCATTGCCAAAATTCGCTAGACTATAGGTTCCGAAATCTACCCTTCGGTCAGAACTCTACCTAACGTCTGTTTGTTTGGTAGCGGAGGAGGGACTTGAACCCCCGACACGCGGATTATGATTCCGCTGCTCTAACCACCTGAGCTACTCCGCCAAACCGCCGCTTTGCCTAGTGACTTGAGCGAAACTCGTCAAGCGCTTTTGGGGCTTTGTGTGAATTGCATCAAAAGGCGTTCACAAAGACGCTTCAGTGTGGAACGTATGGCGGTATGCCAAACGACTCCCCTTCCCTGCTTCCTCTAGGTCCTGACGGCGTCCTGATCCGTTTTGCTGACCGCCTCAGTGAACCTGCAAATCGCGCTGCTTTGGCCTTTCGTGCGGCAATGATCGACAATCTTCCGACCGGAGTGGATGAAACAGCGACGTCTCTTACCTCTGTCTTTGTGCGGTTTCGCCCAGATGACACCTGCCGCGAAGCGATAGAAGACGTTTTGCGCACTTCATTGGCAGGCACAGATTGGTACAACGCCCCGTTGCCGCAGGGTCGCAATCGGTGGCTGTTGCCAACCAGCTTTGGGGGTGCGGATGGCCCCGCTTTAGAAGAGGCCGCCGATCTGGCTGGAGTGTCTGCCGAAACTGCAGTCGAGGAAATTTGCGCAAATCCGTTGCGCGTTCTGACATTGGGGTTCGCGCCAGGCCAACCCTATCTTGGGTTTTTACCCGATCACTGGGACATCCCGCGGCAAAGCGACGTAACACCCCAAGTGCCGCGTGGTGCCGTTGTGGTGGCCGTGCGCCAAGTCATCCCATTCGCAAACCCTTCTCCGACAGGATGGCGGCAGATCGGGCGCACTGCGTTTCGTTGCTACGATCCCAAGCAAGACCCTGCATTGCCGCTGAACCCCGGCGACGAAGTCGGCTTCTTCCCTGTGACAACACCGGATCTGATCCGTTTCGAAAACGTGCCATATGGCGGTGCAAAGGTGGAACCCCTGTGAGTTTGACGGTTGAAACAGCAAGCCCTGCGGTCAGCGTGCAGGATCTCGGGCGTGGCGGCGCGCTCGGTCAGGGCTTGTCGCGCGGCGGAGCGGCGGATCGGCTTGGATTTATTGACGGCGCCGTTCTCCTTGGCCAATCTCCCTCACTTGCCGCCCTTGAAATGGCTGGCATGGGGGGACGGTTTACCGTGACTGCGCCAACCCGATTTGCTCTGTCAGGCGCCAGCATGCGCGCAAGGCTGGACGGGACACCGATTGAGTGGAACGCCAGCCACTTGGCCTTGCCGGGGATGAAGCTTGAGATTGGAGCGGCAGAAGACGGGGTGTACGGCTACCTGCATCTTGGTGGGGGTCTTGATACAGGCGTTGAACTAGGCGGAAGAGGGTTTCACCGCATTGCCGGGCTGGGAACACTAGTCGCCGCAGGCGACGTTCTTCCTGTTGGCCCGGATGCGCACAGCGATACGCCTCCTATGCGCCTTCCCGCTCGCACCAAAGGAACGGCGCCCTTGCGTGTAATGCCAGGTCCACAAAGTAATTTGTTCAATGACGATGCTCGCGCCAACTTCGAGGCCACAACTTTTGTGCGCAGCGCGCGAGCCAATCGGCAGGGTGTACGTCTTGATCATGATGGCGCGCCCTTTGCGACCGAAGATCAATTGACCTTGGTTTCGGACTTTATTTGCGAAGGCGACATTCAGATGACTGGCGATGGCACACCTTTTGTGCTGCTGGCTGAGTGTCAGACGATGGGAGGCTATCCGCGCATAGGCACCGTGATCCCGGCGGATATTCCCCGCATCTCACAAGCTGTCTTAGGCGAAAAGCTGAGACTTAAGTTTATCACCACAAGCGAGGCAGAAAGCCTGTGGCAAAGCGAGGATGCGTATCAGAAATCACGCTTGGCTGCCAAAACACCGCGCGTTCGGGATCCGCGTGAAATGGCGAACTTGCTGTCTTACGAGTTGATCGACCGTCCAGACCCAGAGGTTACGGAGTAGCCTTAGAAAAGGGCCACGGCAGCCCCCGAGACTATCGCGATCCCAAGCATCGTGAGTGTCAGAACCATCCCGATGACGCGAAATCGCATGTGTCCATTCGCAAAAGAAAAAGACCACCCATGTGCTAATCGGCCCGCCAAGAACATCAGTCCTAGGCCATGCAAAGCCCAATCGGGCAGTCCATTCATCTCCAGAAGCGCCATAAGCAAAAGCGCAATTGGTGCGTATTCAGTCAGATTGCCTTGCGCGCGCATGCGAAATTCTAACGTCCGTCCTTCCCCTGCGCCGATCTCCACAAGGTTCTGGCGCCGGAAGGTTATCACGCGCACGGACAGCACAAGCAGCCAAATAGTAAGCAAGACGGCGTACAAGAGGGTGATTGTTGGTGTCATGTAGTTAGTACGTTAGGCGAGCGCACATGGATCAGCTAAAGCACACGCGCAAGAAAAGCTTGTGTACGCGGATGCGCTGGTGATGCGAGAACCTCGCTTGGTGGCCCTTCCTCCAAGATAACACCAGCGTCCAGGAAGCAGACCTTCGTCGCCAACTCCCGTGCGAACCCCATTTCATGCGTCGCCAAGACCATAGTCATGCCTTCGCTGCGCAATTGGCGCAAAACGTCCAAGACCTCGCCCACCAATTCAGGATCAAGCGCCGAAGTAATTTCATCAAACAGCATAATCTCGGGTTTCATCGCCAAGGCGCGCACAATAGCCACGCGTTGCTGTTGGCCACCGGACAATTGATCTGGGTAGTGTCCCATCCGATCCCTTAGCCCAAACCGCTCAAAAAGCGCTGTGACTGCAGGCAAAAGTGACTCTTTTGACAGCCCATGCACACGTCGCGGCGCAAGCATTACGTTTTCTACGGCCGTCATGTGTGGAAACAGGTTATAGCTTTGAAAGACGATGCCGATGCGCTTGCGGATGGGGCGCGGATCAAGGCCGGGCTCAGAAATATCGACGCCATCCAGTTCGATCACCCCGTCATCAATCGGCTCAAGCAGATTTAAGCAGCGCAACAAGGTCGATTTCCCTGAGCCTGAGGCTCCAATCAGACAAACCATCTCACCACTCTCAACACTAAGGTTGATCCCATTGCACACTTGGTTTGATCCAAAGCTCTTGTGCAGGTTTCTGACGTGAAGCTGCGTCATTGCCGGGCGCGCGACTGTTTGGCCATCAGATAGTCTGCATAGCGCGTTGCAGGAATAGTGATGGCGAGAAAAATCAAAGCCGCCCCGACGTAAGGCGTGAAATTCGCCATCAACGATTTATAGACGCCGGCTTGTCGGAAAATTTCCACCGGGCCGATGAACGATAGCAAAGCGACGTCTTTTTGAAGTGCGATAAATAGGTTCATGTTGGCTGGCACAACGCGGCGTATGGCTTGCGGCAAAACAACATAGCGCATCGTATCGCTTTCGCTTAACCCCAAGGAAAGCGCTGCAGAACGTTGGCTTTGGTGAATCGATTCAATCCCGGTTCGGATTACCTCGGCAACATAGGCCGAATAGGTCAGCACCAACGCCACCGTGCCCCAGATATATGGCGAATTCCAAGGGCGCGGTAGACCAAGACCGGGGATCCCAAAGCCGATCAGATAAATCACCAAAATCACAGGAACGCCGCGAAAGATATCGGTGTAGGCCATGCCAAACAGCTTAAGCGGATAAAGTGCGGGTGAGCGTACATCGCGGCACAGTGCGATCAACAAACCAAGGATGAAAATCAGCGGCGCGGACCACAAAAAAATCGCCACATCTAACAAGAAGGCGTCCAGCAAACCGGGGAATGTCTTGGCGAAGACTTCGGCGTTGAAAAAGCTCTTTTTTACACCCGCCCAACCCGGCGCAAGTGGGATCAGCACATACAGCAACAGAAGCACGCCAAATGTGGAAGCGGCAGCGATCATGTTTGATCGCCGCCGAACTCTGGCTTCGTACATCTGGCGCCGCGTTGGCGTCATGTGGCTCACTTGATAACCGGCACACCCGTTGTCGCTGAAAGCCACTCAGCCTCAATTGCAGCCAAACTGCCGTCCGATGTTAATGAAGCAAGCGCGGCATCTACACAGGCTTTCAACGGGTTGCCCTCTTCCAATATCATCCCGAACTGATCAGGGTTTTCGCTGCGCTCTGGCGGAAACTGGCCCAATACCACGCCGTCATCCATCAACACGGCAGCGGTAAACAGGGCAGTGGGCAGGTCCATCAAAGCTGCGTCGATTTGATTTGCTTTCATCGCTTCAACCACATCTGCGTTGTCGCCATAAAGTAACGGGTCTGCATTTGGCTGCACAATCTCGGTTAACATCGGCACGGCAGTTGTAGTTGCATGTGCTCCCCAAGCCAGCTCTTTCAATGAGCCCAAAGTCGCTTTGGCACCGCCGTCGACAACTGGCTGGCGTGTGACCACTGCCATCGCGGCTGAGTAGTAAGGCACTGAAAAATCTACGATTTCATCACGCTCTTCAGTGATCGAAAATTGTTGAAGATTGACATCAAAATCCTTCGCGCCTGGCTGAATGGCCTGATCAAACGAGGATCGAACCCATGTTACTTGATCCTCTGTGAACCCCATTTTCTCTGCCACGGCGTAGGCGACAGCTGCCTCAAACCCTTGCTTGGATTCCGGCGCGTCATCAATGACCCAAGGGAAATAGGCCGGGTTGCCTGTTGCGATGGTCAATGTGTCTTCGGTCATCGTCAAGCCGCTGGCGCATTGAGCGAACGCGCCTGTAGTTGTTGCAAGCAAAACGGCGGTGGTCATCAAGATTTTCATAGCAATCACTCCCAGATGGATAGCCTCAATGCTCGACACTCAGGGTCCGATTGTCCAGCCCTGCTTTTCATTGGTTCAAAATTATGCCCGGCGTCTCTCACTGCTTACGCGCACAGCCCCTATTCCAAGACTTGGGTGATGCCAATGTCGCATACAAGTCTATTCACGCGCTCTTAGGACGCGCGCTGGTCGAGCTGCAAGTGGGCCCCACGCAAATGCTAGTCCTGCCAAAAGCGTTGCCAGCACACCGCCGGTGACAATCAAAACTGCGGAAACAGGCTCGAAGGTGTAATCCGTCTCCATCACAAATGTCATAACACCCCAACCTGCCAAGCCACCTGCAAAGATTGCTACAAGTCCCGCTGCCGCGCCAAGAATTGCCGAGCGCAGCGCAAAGCTTTGAAGCACTGTTTTGCGAGATGCCCCGATTGTTTTCAAAACTGCCGCTTCATAGGTCCGCGCGTGCACTCCAGCAGCGGCGGCACCGATCAAAACGATACCGCCTGTGATCAGCGTCGCAAGGGCGCCGTAGGTCACTGCAGCAGCAATGCCTGCCAAGATCGTCGTAAACCTCTCAATTGCATCTTTGACACGGATCGAGGTGATGTTGGGATAGGTTTGCGACATATCTCGCAAAATCGACGCTTCGGCTGCGTTTTCGGTATAGACGGTAGATATGAAGCTGTGCGGCGCACCAGCTAGTGCCGCAGGGTTCATCGTCATAATAAAGCCGATGCCCGCAGTCGAAAAATCGACCTCGCGAAAGCTGGTGATCGTCGCTGTGATGTCGCGGCCAAGGATGTTGACAGTGATCTGGTCACCAAGGCTCAGGCCCAACTCTTCGCCCTCTTCTGTTGCGAAGCTGATCTGTGGCTCTCCCTGGTCGTCGGGGTTCCACCATGTGCCAGAGGTAATTTTCGTGCCTTCAGGTGGGTTAAGGGCATAGGTTATGCCTCGGTCACCTCGCAAAACCCAATGGTCGCCTGCAACCTCATTCGCGGGCTGGCCGTTGATCTGCGTTACGAAACCGCGCAACATCGGCGCGCTTTCTACCCCTGTGACTGCAGGGTTGCCGTTTAAGCGATCAAGAAACCCGTCAATCTGATCAGGTTGGATATCGACCATAAAAAAGGACGGCGCGCGGTCTGGCAAATCGTTGGCGATTGCGTTTTTCAGGTTCGCATCAATTTGCCCGACGGCAGCCAAGACTGTCAGGCCAAGGCCCAGCGACAAGACAACTGACGTCGCTTCTCCGCTTGGCCCGCCAACAGAGCCAAGCGCAAGACGGCTGGCAGACCGGCCGCGCATCAATTTTGTGCGCGCAATACGGCGCGCCAGTTTGCGCACGCCTGAGGCCGCCAGTACCAGCAGCACAAAGGCAACCAACAGCCCAGCTGCCGCTCCAAGCGTCAATTGCCAAAGCCCTGAAAGAGCCGCAGCACTAGCGACAAGAATGGCAAACAATCCAGCCGTTACGCCGACCCAAAACCAGCTGGGAACGCCGCGTCCTGGACCTCCACCGTCGCGGAACAGAGTCGCGGCGCGCACTTCCTCGACGCGCGCAAGCGGCCAAAGGGTGAAAATCAAAGCAGCCAGTGCACCATATAGTGCCGCTTCAAAGAGCGGGCCAACATGCACTCCAAAGGCGGCAGGAACTGGTAAGCGTGCCTCTAATATCGGGGCTATAAGCAGCGGGATAATGGCACCAAGGGTAAGACCGACTAAGAGGCCAAAGAGGGTCAGTACCCCGATTTGGATAAAGTAGGTCTGAAAGATCGTACGGCTGTCTGCGCCAAGTGTTTTCAGCGTCGCAATTACCTCGGTCTTTCGATCAAGGTAAGCTGTCACAGCCGCAGAAATCCCAACGCCACCGACTGCCAAACCGGCCAGCCCAACAAGCACCAGAAACGATCCTAAGCGATCCACAAACCGCGACACGCCGGGCGTTCCATTGCGACGGTCGCGCCATCTTGCCCCTGTGAATTCACTCTCCACATCAACTTCAAGCGCATCAAGATCAGCGTCTTCAGGCAGCAAAAGCTTATATTCTGTTTCAAACAGGGTGCCCGGCTGCAGCAATCCGCTGTCTGCCAAATCAACAGTGCGCACAATGCTGCGCGGACCAAAATTGAAACCTCCTGCTGCATCAGGTTCGCGGATCAGTGCCGCCATGATCACAAACTCGGTCGCGCCTAGGTTAAAGCGGTCTCCGACACGCATGCCCAAGCGCTCAATCAACACCGGATCAAGCACCGCTCCGGGCGCATCCTCTTGGCCTGCCAAAGCAGTATCAAGCGGCATTGCGGGTTCTAGGACAACCTCGCCCAAAAGTGGATAAGCGCTATCGACGCCCTTAACTTGGGTCAATGATCGCTCGGCGACATCGCCGGTGCCAAAGACTGCCATAGAACGAAAATCGACAAGTTCGCTGGATTCCAGAGAGTTATTCGCGATCCAAGCGCGTTCTCCCTCTGACGCGAACCGATAGGTCAGCTCAAGTTCCGCATCACCACCAAGCAAGGTCGATCCTTCTTGCTGTAGCCCTAATCGGATCGACTCGCGCACACTTCCCACAGCGGCAATCGCCGCCACACCAATGATCAAACAGGCGAGAAAGACGCGGAACCCACTCAAGCCGCCGCGAAGTTCACGCCGTGCAATGCGGGCGGCGACGCCAAGGCTCATTCCGCAGCCTCTTGAGCACCGCTTTCTTGGCTATCTACCTGCCCATCGACAAGACGCACGACGCGACTGCACCGTTCCGCCAACTCGGGCGCGTGGGTGACAAGCACCAAAGTGGCACCGTGCCGCGCGTTCAGGTCAAAAAGCATATCCATGATCGTGGCACCGGTTGACGCATCAAGATTACCGGTTGGTTCGTCCGCCAAAAGCAGCTTGGGACGCGGCGCAGCCGCACGGGCCAGTGCCACGCGTTGCTGCTCTCCACCTGACATTTCCGCAGGGTAGTGATCCTTGCGCGCACCAAGTCCAACGGCTTCAAGTTCGGCCGCCGCACGCTCAAACGCATCATCTGCGCCAGCCAGCTCTAGCGGGGTTGCGACATTTTCCAGCGCAGTCATTGTCGGAATTAGGTGGAAGGATTGGAAAACCACCCCCATATGTTCTCTGCGGACGCGGGCCAAAGCGTCTTCGCCAAGCGCCGTCAGATCGTGACCCAACACTGTCACCTGACCGCCCGTGGCGCGCTCAAGCCCGCCCATAAGCATAAGGAGCGACGACTTGCCCGACCCACTAGGCCCAACAAGCCCCAGCGTTTCACCGGCTTTAACATCCAGTGTGATGCCTTTCAGGATTTCAATCCTGCCAGCATTGCCGTCCAATGCAAGCTTGGCATCTTTCAACGCAAGAAGTGTCTCGGCCATTCTGTCTCCGATCGTCGTGCCCTCTAGGGGATATGGGTTTATACGTCGCATGTGCAACGTTGGATTGGCGACAATTGTAAGTGTGGGTCTGATGGCGGGCACGGTTTCCGCTGAGCCAGTCACGGTTGCCGCTTTGGGAGACAGTTTGACGCAAGGCTATGGCTTGCCTGCTGAGGAGGGATTTACTGCGCAATTGTCCAACTGGCTTACCTCCAATGGCGCCGATGTGACCGTTATCAATGCGGGCGTTTCCGGGGATACAACCGCAGGTGGGCTTTCGCGTATCGCCTGGACGCTGACTGATGACGTTGACGCGCTGATTGTGGCACTTGGTGGGAACGATCTTTTGCGCGGGATTGACCCTGCGGTTAGCCGCGCCAACCTAGATGGCATACTTAAGGTTGCCCGTGACAAAGGATTGCCAATTCTTTTGATCGGCATGGACGCACCTGCTAACTATGGAGCGGACTTCGAAGAAGCGTTTGATGCGATGTATCCCGCTTTGGCACAGTCATATGACACTTTGTATCATCCCAATTTTCTCGGCGCTTTAGCATCACAAGAAGATCGGGCCGCTACCTTGCGAGACTTCATGCAGCGCGATGGAATCCATCCAAATGCAAAAGGCGTTGCGCTGATAGTCGAAGATTTGGGGCCAGAAGTTTTGAGCCTAACACAGCAGATAGACTGACATGCCGTTTGACTTTGTGAAGATCCGGACAACATCTACCCCGAGCATAGAAAAACACGGTATAGATTAATGAAGACGCAAGCACTGGCCGCAGCAATAATGTCCACTGGACTTCCAGCAATGGCAGACATTTCCGTGACATTCATCGAAGGAGCGCCAAAAGACCGCTTTGTGATAGAAAATTCGGCCTGTGCGACCGGGCCGATGAAACTTACCGTAGACTTGCATCCTTCAGCCGGCGCTCTGATCTTTGATGTTACCGGCAACGGAGCTGGCGTTGAGGTTTTTCAACCATTTGAACTTGTATCAGGCGGCTCTCTTGTAACGCGTGCACCTGAGGTGCTTGATGGAGATCAAGTACTTTCTTTGAACCTTGCGGGACTTGGTCCCGACGCCGTTGTGTCTTTTACAATCGATTTGGACGACACGATCAATGCACGCGAAATTACTGTAGCTGGCTCCGAACTCACCGGAGCGAAGGTCGTTTTGGAAGGGGACGGAGAGTCGGAGGAAGGCACATTTGGTGCGAAACCCAGTCTGACTATCCCATGGACAGATTGTAAGTCCTGACCCGTTACGCCAACCCAGGCTCATCCAACAAATGACGTCCCTCGCGGGTTTCGACCTCGATCACCCAAAGATCGGGATCAAACCCTTTCTGTTTGGCAATGCTGTCATCCACCTTTGCCTCTTCGCCATCGGCCAGAACGACCCAAGACCTCTCGCCAGACATCAAATCGAAAGACCGTTGGTAGCAGCAAGCCTTACCGTCAAGCGTATTCACTTTGACTAAGACCGCCCCTGCCGTGCCATCCCCCTTTTGAACGATAAACACAGGGATCGTGGCAATGCGCAGGCGAGTCAGATAGGCCGCCACCCATATTTCTGTGGTTAGCCTACTCATTCAGCATCCGGCCATATCCACAAAGGGACATGACCGCTTGGGGTGACGACGTTTACAGATTCTTCGTCCTCGGCATCTATTCGTGCAAGCAACGCAATAAAAAGCGGCCAACTGTCGTCAGGGATTGCCAATCTTACCCCCTCATTTTCAATAGGCTGATTTGAACGTGTGAGCGACAGATATGGGTATTCTGTCCGGGTCCAACCAGCACTCAGCGGATCGTCAAGCTGTGCGCCCAAGCGAAGCAGAACGGACTTTGACGGCATCAGGGCTGCGAGCTTTAGATGCATCTTCATGCGGGCGGCTTTAGATTTTGCCCGTAAGTGATACCCAAAATAGCCCCGCGATGCGCTTTCGTAGGTCCATAGGGCAACCTCTGGATGCGACGATTTCATCATGCCTTGCCGTCCGAGAAATCGAGCCCCATTTCTGAATACCGTTCGGCCTCGTCCAACCATCCAGGCCGGACCTTAACCTGAAGGAAAAGATGCACTTTGCGCCCCAGGAATTCAGTAATATCTTCGCGGGCTAATTTCCCTACCGCCTTGATCGTCTCGCCTTTTTTGCCGAGCAGAATGCCTTTATGCCCATCGCGCATCACGTAAATGATCTGGTCGATCTTGACGCTGCCATCTTTCTTTTCCTCCCAGCCTTCGGTTTCCACCGTCAGTTGGTAGGGCAATTCCTGATGCAGCCGCAGCGTCAGCTTTTCGCGTGTCAACTCAGCTGCAATCATCCGCATCGGCAAATCGGCAATCTGATCTTCCGGATAGAGCCAAGGGCCCTCCGGCAGCTCAGAGGCTAGCCATTTGCGCAAATCATCAACGCCGTGACCTTTTTCAGCCGAGATCATAAAAGTCTCAGAGAAGGCAAATCGCTCGTTCAGCTCTTTTGTCAGCGCCAAAAGCACAGGCGCATCGACACGGTCTATCTTGTTGATCGCCAACAGCACCGGCACATCGCCGCCACGCTCGGCTAAGCCGTCCAAAATGGCGCTAACACCTTCGGTAATCCCACGGTGCCCTTCTATCATCATCACAACGATATCGGCATCAGACGCCCCGCTCCAAGCAGCAGCAACCATCGCGCGATCAAGGCGGCGGCGTGGGCGAAAGAGACCGGGTGTGTCGACGTAAACGATCTGTGTATCGCCTTCGATGGCCACCCCGCGGATACGCGCCCGCGTCGTCTGCACTTTGTGCGTTACGATAGAGACCTTGGCCCCCACCATCCGGTTTAAAAGCGTCGACTTGCCCGCATTCGGCTCACCAATTAGGGCTACGAAGCCTGCGCGGGTGTTCATACTATTGGTCTCCGGTTGCGCGTCATCACGAGTAGTTCTCCATTGCGGCCAACATATGCGCCAAAGGTTGTACGCCGCCGGATTGCAAATATTCCATGGCATTTAGCGCAGCTTGATGCGCTTCGACACTGGACCCTGCAACACAGTCTTCAACCACTCGGCAAAAGTAGTCCGACTGATGCCCGTCCACGAAAGTGTAGTGCACGCAAACATCTGTCAGACCACCGCACATGATAAGCGTTTCAACCTTCAGGCCCCGCAGCAAGATCTCCAAATCAGTCCCGAAGAATGCAGAGTACCGCCGTTTTTGAACGACGTAGTCACCAGATCGAAATCCCATCTCGGATTTGGCAATTTCCGTGCGCGGATCATTGTCTAAGCAGTGCACATCTTCATCGCCATCAAGTTCGCGGCCGAAATCTATACCATCGGAGCGATGAATTTCTTGAATGAAGATGACCGGAATGGCCGCAGCATGTGCGCGATCGATCAAAAGCTTTGCCGTTTCCATACGTTGGCGATAGCCAGGCATGTTATCAATGGACCGCTCTTTGCTGTCGTCGATGAAAGTGCTGGCCTGAATATCAATCACCAAGAGGGCCGCCTTGCCTTCAATATCGGCTCGAATTTCACGCGTATTATTAACCATCACTTTTCCAGTTTTTCTAGCAACGCCTGCGCCGCTGACTGTTCCGCCGCACGTTTTGAGGCAGCTTTGGAAGTCTCAGTCTCTCCGCTGTCCAACTTCACTGCTACCGTAAACAAAGGCGCATGATCCGGTCCATCCCGCGCAATTTCAACGTACTTGGGCGGATTCTGCCCGCGCGCTTGCGCCCATTCCTGAAGACTGGTCTTTGCGTCGCGCGCATCGGCTTTCACCGTTTCTATCCGTTTGCCCCAGTGCCGAAGGATAACCGCACGCACCGCTTCAAATCCCGCATCCTGATAAACCGCCGCAATCACCGCCTCCATCGCGTCACCCAAAAGCGCTTCTTTCTTGCGACCACCAGACATCATTTCGGAGCGACCCAATTTCAGCACAGCGCCAAGATCAATCTGGCGCGCCACATCAGCACAGGCTTCTTTGCGGACAAGCGCATTGAAACGCGGCGCAAGCTGTCCTTCGCTTGCGTCCTTGTCACGCGATAAAAGAGCCTCAGCCATCACAAGACCAAGCACACGATCACCCAAAAACTCTAAACGTTGATTGTCAGGGCGGGTTTCCGTTGAAATCGAAGAATGCGTGACAGCGCGCACCAAAAGCTCGGGCTGCTTAAAGGCATGCCCTAAACGCTCACAAAACGCATCAAGATCAGCGCCGATGCGCATCACTCAATCTTTTCAAAGAAGCGATCCATGCGCCATGTCCAGAAAAAGAACAGCGAACGGCCTGCGGATGAGAACATAACACGGTCTGCGCGCCCGATCAGGTTTTCATAAGGCACGAACCCAACACCGTTGAAATCGGGACTTTCACGGCTGTCTGTTGAATTGTCGCGATTATCGCCCACGAAGAAGTACTGGCCTTCCGGCACCGAGAACACGCCTGTGTTGTCATAGCGCCCATCCGTGACGTTCAGGATCGAGTGCTGCACTCCGTTAGGCAGAGTTTCGACAAACTTTTCCTTGGTGCAATCGGCACCGGCACCGGGATTGCCTTCCTGGCACAAAGGCACGTTTCCAATGGGGCCTTGGCGTTCATACGTTTCGACAAACGTACCATCAGGCACTTGTGGCACCGGTGAGCCGTTTAAGAACAGCTGGCCAGACCGCATTTGCACAGTGTCGCCCGGCAAGCCGACCACGCGCTTGATAAAGTCTTGTCCGTTTACGGGATGACGGAACACCACAACGTCACCGCGCTCAGGTTCGGACCCCATGATGCGTCCGGACACCGGGCAAAGCGCAAAGGGGCAGGAATAGGCGGAATATCCGTAGGCCATCTTGTTGACGAACAGAAAATCGCCGATCAGGAGAGTATCTTTCATCGATCCTGACGGGATCCAAAACGGCTGAAAAAACAAGGTGCGAAAGACGCCTGCGATCAACAGAGCATAGACAACAGTTTTTACAGTTTCGACCAGGCCATCCATCAGGCTGTTCGAGGTGTCATCTGGTGAGTTCGACATAAAAGCAGTGCCCTTTTTTACGCTAAGGTTATCTGCGGGTGCGGCGCGCTTAAGTCAAGGAAGCTATCGGGCGCGCCTCGATCACAACAAAGGCCTGCGCCCACGGATGGTCGTCAGTAAGAGTTACATGAATGATTGCTTCAAAACCATCAGGCGTCATTTTGGCCAGTCGTTCAGCCGCCCAACCATTTACTTCCATTACCGGTTGGCCACTGCGCAGATTCGAAACAGCCATGTCTTTCCACGCAATCCCCATCCGCAGGCCTGTCCCAAGTGCCTTTGAACACGCCTCTTTTGCCGCCCAGCGCTTAGCATAAGTGCCTGCCACATCGCGTCGACGTTCTGCCTTGGCCTGCTCAACATCGGTGAACACGCGATTACGAAACCGGTCGCCAAACCGCTCTAACGTTCCTTCGATACGTTCAATGTTGCAAAGATCAGTGCCGATGCCGAGGATCATGCGAAGCAAAATGCGGCGTGCTTCAACGAATTGGCAACCCCTGTTGAGTAGGTAACAGGGATGAGGTTGTTGATTCTTGTTCTTTTCCTGTCTGGCTGTGGTGGTTTGGCTTGGAACACCACTGTCGCGGATGCGCCATCTTCGCGTTCGGCGATGCTCTCAAGCGTTGTGCCCGGTGCAACAACCGAAAAGCGGTTTGTCGCCCAATGGGGAAATCCCACGCAGAAAATCCGCGAAGGAGCACAAGTGTCTTACGTGTATCGCAACATGCGCAACCCGGCAGGCTATGCCGCGCCGCAGTTTGGCGATAGTTCGAAGTTTGTTGTTGTGCAGTTCCAATATGGGTTGGCGATTGGCGGCTATTCCTCCGACACGCAAGGATGTCGCGCAACTTTTCCACCAAGACCGCCGGGACCGGGATTTGACAACCCAACAACAGTACACCCGGTAAGCTGCGCAGGCGTGCCAAATCCATTGGGACCAAGGCCCGTGGGACAACCGCTGTTTAAAAATCCTTTCGAGGACTTTGAAAACCCGCTCCGCGCGCCAAGCTTAGATGGACTAGGGCCAAAGACGCGGCCAGGTGTGCCGGCCGACACGTACCAACCGGGCGGAAAGTACAAATGATGCGCGGTATTGCGCTGCTGCTCTAGACAAGCCCCCCAAAACCAAGGCAAAAATGGCGGTCTGAGGGGGAGGCCCAGCCAATGGTCGACATTGCAACGCGCGTTTGGAACCACAAGTGGAAGATCGATCCGATTGTCCGCTCGTTGATTGATGACGATTTTTACAAGCTGCTGATGTGTCAGTCGGTGTTTCACAACAAACCTCATACCAATGTGACTTTCAGCTTGATCAACCGCACCAAATCAATCCGGCTGGCCGAGATTGTGGACGAGGGCGAATTACGCGAGCAGCTTGATCATGTGCGCTCGCTATCGCTATCCCGTGGAGAAACAACGTGGCTGCGCGGTAATACGTTTTACGGCAAACGCCAGATGTTCCGCCCTGACTTCATGGAGTGGTTCGAAAACCTGCGCCTGCCCGCCTATCACCTTGAGAAGCGCGACGGACAGTTTGAGCTGACCTTTGAGGGCAAATGGCCTGAGGTGATGCTTTGGGAAATCCCAGCGCTTGCGATCCTGATGGAACTGCGCTCTCGAGTTGTTCTGAAAGACTTAGGAAAATTCGAACTGCAGGTGCTTTATGCTCAAGCGATGACCCGCACCTGGGAGAAGATCGAAAGACTGCGCGGCATCACTGATCTGAAGTTGGCTGACTTCGGCACACGCAGACGGCATTCTTTCCTGTGGCAAGATTGGTGCGTGCAGGCGATGACAGAAGGACTGGGAAATGCCTTTATCGGCACGTCAAACTGCCTGATTGCCAAAAATCGCGATCTTGAGGCCATTGGCACAAACGCGCATGAGCTGCCGATGGTGTACTCGGCCCTTGCAAAAGACGACGCCGCCCTCGCCAATGCGCCCTACGATGTTCTGGCCGACTGGCACAAAGAACATGACGGCAATCTGCGCATCATTTTGCCCGACACCTATGGTACCGAACAATTTTTACAAAACGCACCAGACTGGCTGGCCGGCTGGACCGGCATTCGCATCGACTCAGGCGATCCGATTACTGGAGCGGAAGCTGCCATTCAGTGGTGGAAGGACCGCGGTGAAGATCCATCTGATAAACTGATCATTTTCTCAGACGGGCTGGATGTTGATAAGATTATCGAACTGCACAGCCGCTTTGCCGACCGTGTGCGCGTCAGCTTTGGTTGGGGCACGATGTTGACCAACGACTTCCGTGGCCTTGTGCCCGGTGATGGATTGGCGCCCTTTTCTATCGTGTGCAAAGCGGTCAGTGCGAATGGCAACCCAACGGTCAAACTCTCAGACAACCCACGCAAAGCAATGGGGCCTGCGGACCAAATTGAACGCTATAAGCGCGTGTTCGGAGTTGGCAAACAGGAAGAGATGGAAGTGGTCGTTTGAACTATGACGTCACCCAAAACCGGCAAATGATCTGAGGCCACGCGCGTTTGCGCATTCTCAACAACTTTGGCGTCGCGTAACTCAATTTTTTGATTGATTGCGATCCGATCAAGCGCGGCAACCGGGCGTGCTGCATGAAAGCTAAGACCGGGCGCATGAACTTCAAAACCTGTCAAAGGTTCCAGCCCTCGCCTTTGTGACCATTCATTGAAATCACCAAGAACGGCAGTGGGGCGGTCAGGCAAACCCGAAAGCCGCGCACGGATCGCTGCCAATTGTGCACGTCGAGATGAACGCATCAAACCAAGATGAACAGCCACAACTCGAACACTTGCCTTGCCTTCTAGATCGAGGATCAAAGCACCCCGTGGCTCGATCCCCGGCAAATGGACAGATAGACAATCCGTCATTTCTAATTCAGGCGCCAAAAGCACTGCATTTCCATGAAACCCAATACTTGCTTCGTGACCGCCAACATCGACCGGCCGCAATCCTGTTTCGTTTTCAACGATGTCGCGGGTCAAAGCCGCAGGCCGACTGCCAAGGCGTTTATCGGCCTCTTGTAGCACCATGACGTCCGCCTCAAGCCCAGCAATGGTGTGTGCAACGCGATGGGGATCACGCTTGCGATCTAGACCCACGCATTTGCGAATGTTCCACGTTGCCAACCTGATGATAGGATGTAATTCAGCGTTCATAGCATTACATATAGGGAGAATTATGCGCCGCGCCGATATCCCATATGCAACTTGGGTCGTCTGGATCATCTTGACGGCGGCGACCGTTTTTGCCGTTTGGACCGGGCATTGGTCGAATGTGTTCGTGATTGTAACCGCTTTTTTCCTGACGCTTTTGCCCACGATCTTTTCTGATCGCTTTCACATCAAGCTACCCATGGCATTTCTGGCAGCCATCTCTCTGTTCGTTTTTGGCACGCTTTTCTTGGGTGAAGTGTTTGATTTCTATAATCTTATTTGGTGGTGGGATATCCTATTGCACGGCATATCTGCTGTTGGATTTGGCATCATAGGGTTTTTGTTCGTCTTCTTTCTCTTTCAAGGTGACAGATACGCGGCCCCACCGTGGGCCTTGGCCCTGATCGCATTTGTCTTTGCTGTAACCATTGGCACACTGTGGGAAATTTTTGAGTTTGGAATGGACCAAGTTTTCGGGCTGAACATGCAAAAAAGCGGCCTGAACGATACGATGACAGATCTGATTGTTGATTGTTTGGGAGCCTTCTTGGGCGCCATATCAGGGTTCTTCTGGTTGAAAGAAAGACAACTTGGCTTCGCTGGAATGATCGATGAATTTGTTGCGCTGAACCGAGGTTTGTTTTCAAAACTACGCGAGCGCGCTCGCAAGGATAAGAAACCCTAGGCTACCACATTCGGTCCTTTGAGTTTTCAACATAGCCACTGTCATAGCTTTCAGCGTCAAAATCTTGATCCACCGCTCGGACAAACTGGCCCGCGGTTGGAACTGCCGCGCTTTCATCGCCCGACACCCACAGCTTTGAACGCAGGATAGCTTTGGCACACTGAAAATACATTTCGCCGATAGTGATTACGATCACGACCTTTGGACGCTTTGCGTTTTGCTCGAAGCTTTCTGTCACTGACTGATCAGCAGTCAAACTTGCGCTGCCATTGATCCGCACCACATTCGTGCACCCAGGCACCATGAACATCAGGCTTACCCGTTCATCACGGACAATATTGCGCAAGCTATCAATCCGATTGTTACCACGCCAATCAGGCATCCAAACTGTTTGATCATCAACAATGCGCACAACTGGGCCGTCGTCGCCGCGCGGGCTGGCATCTGTGCCTTCTGGGCCGACTGTGGACAAAACGGCAAAGCGCGATGCTTCAATCCACTGGCGATAAAGCGGCGTCATTCGTTTGGTAACTTTAGTCAATGAGGTGGGCACCGCTCCATCAAACAGCGCCTCAAGCGCGGACATATCGCGGATCGTATCCATCAGCTGAGAAGCGTCCCCATGCGGCGTACGGCCATAGCATAACCTTCGACACCAAAACCCGCGATCACACCATCGGCACGGTGCGAAACATAAGAATGATGGCGAAACGTCTCTCGCTTGTAGATGTTTGAGACATGCACTTCGATCACCGGGCCCTCAAAGGTGTTCAGTGCATCAAGAACGGCAATAGACGTGTGGCTGTACGCGCCAGCATTGATGATCACGCCTGCGGCCTCGTTGCGCGCGGTTTGGATCAGATCGACCATGCCGCCCTCAGAGTTTGACTGATGCAGCACGATTTCGAGACCGAAATCGCTTGCCAAAGAGCCGCAAGTGCGGGCCACATCGTCAAGCGTGTCCGAGCCGTAAATCTCGGGTTGGCGCAGGCCAAGAAGGTTCAAGTTCGGGCCATTCAGGATATGTATTAACTTACTCATGTACTCCCCCTAGCGCGATGCGTAGCGGTTTTCACGCAAAAGCTTGGCCAAGGCTGCAATTTAGACGGTCAGGCGTGTCACTTGAGCGTCATAGGAAAGCGCGCCGTGCCCCAGCCATCTGTATTGGTACTGGCCTCGATAAAAACTTCGGTCATTCCTTCTGGCACGCTGATACCGCCCAAAGAGCGGGTGAACGGTTGCTCGTTCACATGAGGGTGCAACAGAACGCGAGTGCCAAGCACGGTTCCATCTTCCATCACAACACGCCATCCGTCAGCATAGTCATCCCAGCCCGTATCCCCATGGCTGAGAGTTACGGAAAACGTCCAATCGCCGCCGTCAAAGCGCGCGGTTGCCTCTTCAACGGTCGCATCATCGGCATGTGCGATGCCGGAAATCAGCAGAAACGGAAGAATATATCGCATGGTCACACCTTTGTTTTTTCAAGGCTTAATAGCATTCCTTTGGTAGTTGTGCAGACACAAAACAGTGAAATGCTAGAGGAGGCCGCGCCCTGCCAAGTTCCGCATCAGGTGCGAAACCCCAAAAGTCCAAGGCGGACATTGCGTTGAAAGAGCGACAGTGTTTTGCAGCACGCCCAATCCAGAGCAGGAAATCTCGACAGTGTCTCCTACATGGTGGGTGAACCCCTGCCCTTCGCCATCCCGGTCCTGCGTAGGAGCGAAAAGCGTGCCTAGGAACAACATGAAACCGTCGGGATACTGATGATGCGCGCCAATAGTTTGAGCGACCAAATCAAGCGGATCACGGCTTATCTGGTTCATAGAGGACGCACCGATCATCTCGAAACCGTCCTCGCCACGCACCCGCAGGCTAAGTTCGGCTTGGCGCACATCGTCCATGGTAAAGCCGTCATCAAACAGCCGGATTAGCGGACCAATCGCGCAAGATCCGTTATTATCCTTAGCTTTACCCAAAAGCAGCGCAGAGCGCCCTTCGACGTCGCGTAGATTGACATCATTTCCCAAAACAACGCCCGGAACTTGGCCTTGGCTGTTCACAGCCAGCACGATTTCGGGTTCGGGGTTGTTCCATTTTGAAATAGGGTGCAGGCCAACCTTACCATTGGGGCCAATCGCCGACATGGCTTGCGCCTTAGAAAACACCTCAGCGTCTGGTCCAATGCCGACTTCGAGGTATTGTGACCACATGCCCTTGGACATCAGCGTTTCTTTCACCCGCGCTGCCGCTTCTGATCCCGGTATCAGATCATCAATGGCCCCCCCGATCGCATCGCTCAACTCGCCCCGCAAGGCGTCTGCACGAGCCGGATCGCCTGCCGCGCGTTCTTCGATCACGCGTTCCAACATCGAATTCACAAACGTTACACCGCAGGCCTTGATCGCCTGAAGGTCACAGGGGGCCAACAATGCGTTCGGTTCAATTTGTGCGCCACTGGCAGCCCGTACGTATCCAACGGGGTCGTCCATTTCCAGAATGTCGCGTACGGTTGGCGCGCTCTTGCTAGTAATGTCCGTAAAGACGCCATTTTCATAGCGCAGCACACAAGGCCCATCTGCGGTATCGCTCCACATCCGGCCCAAGTAGGTGCCATTTGGATCAAGGTGTTCCATTACATGCTCCCCTCTTCATTGAGGCGCATCTTAGCCGATCATTCCATGGGGGACAGAGGCTATAGAGTTGTTTCTGAATTGATACTCAGCCTTCGAATGGCGATCTCTGCGGCCTCTAGGGCACCTTCAAGATACCCGCCAAACTCGGGCGCAACTTCGGTCCCCCCAAAAATGACGCGGCCCTCCCAAAGATCCGTCATTGCAGGTGGCAAACCATAGTGCGGATGGACCGTTAGCGGAGCGAGATCAGCTTGCGTGGACGTCCTCGGGTCAAACGCCCAGTCTTTGACGAACAGATCCAAAGGTGATCCCGCTTTTGGTCCAAGCAGGCGGACGAGTTGTGCGCTGATGTGTTGGCGCAGTCGCTCTTCATCACGCCGGTTGCTAGGTGGTGTTCCAATAAATCCAAAAAGCGCGAATTTGTCGCCGCTTTTGGGGGAGGCATCGTGAATTTCGACCATAGGCCCCACGCGGCTCATGGCATCACCTGAAAGACCAGCTTCACGCCAGAACGGGTTGTCGTAAACAGCGATTGCTTTAGCCTGACCTGCCATCCAGGTTGCGACGTTCTGCATGGCTGTGATCGCGCTTGGTGGCAAAGCGGGCTCAAAGGACATGTTTGCCGCTATTCGAGGGGGTACGGCCAAGACCACACGGTTCGCGGAAATGGTCTCACGCTCAATTTCGACAGCGATCTTGTCGTCGTGAAGGGTCAGGCCTGAAATCGGCGTGCTTCTCATCACCCTGTCGCCCGGCAAAGACTGCGCCAGTGCAGCAACCAACGCACCAAACCCTCCAGCAAGACGGTAGGACCCTTCCATCGACGCAAAACCCTGGCCGCGTTGCACGCCATTTTGATCCTCATACATCAGATCACCGGTCGAATACTGTTCAAACCATTGGAGTCCAAATCGCTTAATCAAAGCCGCCATGCGTGGTTGTCCGGGCCAGAACCACGCCGGCCCTAGATCAAAGGCGGCACCTGCTGTATTTTCACTCAAAATGCGGCCACCAAGACGGTCACGCGCCTCAATAAGCTGGAAGTCGCGTCCAACCTTGTGCAGCGCGTCGGCCAAGGCAAGGCCTGCCAGCCCGCCTCCGATGATCAGCGTATCCGTTTGCATGAATCAGACGGCAGGGGGTTGCGCGTGCGGGATATGGCGAAGTTTCATCCAGACCTTTGCGCCTTCTCCACCAACGACTGCGCTTAGGCGTGCGCCGACAGGCAAACGAAGCCACGATCCCTTGACCAGCGGATCGCCTTTTTCAAAAAAGCTCCCTTCAAGTACAAGAAACTCGCCACCTTCGGGCAAATCCATTTGCACTTCTGCTCCGGGGGCCCAAACCTCGGCGCGCACCGTTTCGCGTGGGTCTTGGAACAATGGAAGTGCTGAGACACCGGGGCGGTCTGCGACAGGAATAAACTCCACTTTGTTCATGTCGATCATTACTTGAGTGCGGTCTTCTAACGCGAACTGCCAAAGTTTCACGAAGATCGTACAACCCGGCTCTGACCCTGGCGTGTGCGCTGTGGTTGGTGGATTGCGAATGTAAGACCCCGCAGGAAAATCGCCATGTTCGTCAGAAAACACGCCTTCCAGAACGATGAATTCTTCGCCGCCAGTGTGGGTGTGTTCAGAAAACTGGCTTCCCGGTGCATAGCGCACAATCGTCGTGGCACGCGCGACTTCGTCACCAATGCGGTCCAACATACGCCGATCAACGCCAGGCATCGGAGAGGGTTGCCACTCGATTTGGTCAGAATGCACGACGACACGTTCTGAAAAGTTCGAGTTTAGGTCCATGGTCACTCTCCTGTGCTGATTACTCTTGTGCGACCGCTCACGCGCTAATGTCCAGCGCCGCGCGATCAATTGCGCGAGAGCAAATCCACCAATCGCGTCCTCGCCTCGGGTAAGGGACGGTTGCCCAATGATGCTGCAACCCAGTTCTGCAAAAAATGACCGGTGACTGTCAGCGCATCTTTGATGTCTTCGGCTGATCCTTCACCTGCGCCGATCAATGCTGGAGATAATGGCAACATTTTGGAGGCCCACTCGCCCGCGCCTACACGTGACACGGCGCGTCCGCTTTTGGGTGACACGAACACAAGATTGTCGCTGCGATCCGTGACCACACAGCGGCCAAGATCAAGGCCGAATCCAAGCTCTTCCAGCAAGAATAATTCCCAGCGCACGTAGGCCAGCGGCCAAAACGGGCTTTCTGCCATCATATCAAGAACACCAAGCGTGCGGTGATAAAGCGGTGCGTGTTTTTCGCGTTCTGGCAAAGCGAAGGACAAGATCGCCGTCAGCGCGTTGAGCCCTGCCAACGTTTTGCGATCGCCCATCAGATTGGCCGCGCGTGATGTGACAGGCTCAACGGTAAATGAACCAAGGTGATCTTCAAGCCGCGCGCGCCAAGCCACGTCAACTTGCGTGCCCGGCTGCAATACCGGGGCAAGCTTGCGCCCTGCACCGCCGCGCACAATGCCTGCGTGCCGCCCATGGTTTTCGGTAAAGACTTCAATGATGGCCGCGTTTTCTCCGTGAAGGCGCCGCGCCAGCAATACACCTTCTTCACGCCACTCCATCAGGCGGCTTGCGCCATGGCTGCTCGACCAGCATCAGTGATATCGTAAATGCCCGTTTCGACGCGATAAAACCAACCATAGTGATTGTGCGCCATCATCTGAGTTGCCTTTGAAACACCGGTTGCTTTGGCAACAAGTGCACCTTTGCTGGCCCCTGTTTCGATTAGAAAAGCAGCACATCTCATCGCGTCCTGACGATAGGCCGTGACAAGTCCTGCACGAGTGGAGCCGCCGGTGTTCGGATCGCCGTCCCGCCTGGAAAACTCGCGTAGCAGCGCATTCTTTCGATGCTTAGATTTACGTGGTTTAAACGGTGCGGGATCGCAATGCACCTCAACCAGTTCATCTTTCATCCGTACGGTGATCAGCCCGATGCCGAGCCGTCGACTGAGTTTTTTCATGTTTTTGAGCGAAGCCAGAAAAGCGCGCCCTTTCCCGCGCGGCGCAGCGACGTAGACGGCGTCGGTCACAAGTTGGCGTGCTATCGCCTGATAGATCAGCGACAGTGAAAAGCTCGTCTTAAGTTCGACGATCACAGGTTCCTCGTCGCCACGGCACGCCATAACATCAACAGCCCCGACTTCGGCTTTCACCTCGTAGCCTTGCCCTTCCAAAAAGGCCTTGATCGGCGCATAAAGCTCTGTTTCGCGCACGTGTTTTTCCTTATCTGCTCACCGCTCAGAATGCAGCAACCCCCGCCGCGCATCAAGGCGGCGGGGGCATCGATTTATCTGCCGCCTGTTCGGCCTGGGAACAACTTGGGCTTCCCGCCCTTCTCGGCCTGGTTTTTGAGGCCATTTGGCAGACGGCTTTGTTTCGGATCGAAGCCTGGCTTCGTTTTCTGAATGCTATTTGACAACAGAGATTTAGCCCCGCTCTTTGCGGGTCTTTTCTTGGATTTGGGCATGAAGTCACCCCTGATTATATTGAAAACGGGCTGCGACGACGCGCAGCAAGGAACCGCCCAAAAGGGCTAGCCAGTCTTGTCCATTGTCAGGATGCTCCTCTGAAAGAAGGGTGCGCACTCATTGGCGCGATCAACAGGTCTAGCTGCGATGATCCATTTCAAAACACTCCTCTTCAGATGATTGAAACTTACATCATTTATGCCGCGCAGTCAAAGTGTGCGCCCATAGGGTGACATCGCGCTGACCACTGGTATAACGCCGCCAAATCTTAGACCTGTTACGGATAGCTTCTCTCATGACCATAAAAGTTTTCGGCCACAAATCGCCAGACACAGACTCGACGGGATCGCCCATCATATGGGCTTGGTATCTGAACGATATTCTGGACAAAAAAGCCGAACCACGGCTGTTGGGTGAGCCCAATTCTGAAGCACTCTTTGTGCTATCGCGTTGGAACCTTGATAAGCCAGAGGTCATGGATGATGTGAGTGCCGCAGATACATGCGTGATTGTTGATACCAACAATGCCGCCGAGCTCCCTGATAGCATCAACGAGGCCAACGTCACAGAAGTCATTGATCACCACATGCTTGCTGGCGGCTTGAAAACCAAAGGGCCGATCAATGTCACAATCCGCCCTGTCGCCTGCACTGCCACGATCATGCACGACCTGATGGGCGACGCTGCCGCGCAAATGCCAACTGCGATCAAAGGCGCGATGCTGTCGTGCATTTTGTCCGACACTCTGGAATTCCGCTCTCCTACAACAACAGATGTAGACCGTGCGCTTGCCGAAAGCCTTGCAGCCGACCTTGGCATTAATATTCCAGACTACGCCGCCGAGATGTTTGCCGCTAAATCTGATGTATCGTCTTATTCTGACTCTGAGCTTTTGCGTATGGACAGCAAGGCCTACGAAATCGACGGTACAAAATTCCGCATATCTGTTCTTGAAACGACCTCGCCTTCGACCGTTTTGGCGCGCAAAAAGGGCTTGTTTGAAGACATGCCAACTGTCGCAGAGGAAGACGGTGTGGATCAGGTATTATTGTTCCTGATCGACATTTTATCAGAGGAAGCAATTCTGTTCGTGCCAAATGATTTGGTGAAACAGGTTGCGGAAAAGAGCTTTGGCGTATCCACTGAAAGCGATTTGGTTAGCTTGCCAGGCATTGTAAGCCGCAAAAAGCAGATCATCCCTGCATTGAAGGTTTAAATCATGGTTCAGATCGTCGAAAGCCTTGCTCAAATCTCTGACCGTTACGACGCTGTATTCTGCGATCTTTGGGGCTGCTTACACGATGGGGTGACAGCTATACCGGAAGCCGTGGAAGCCCTGAGGGCGTTTCGGGCCAAAGGCAAAAAGGTGGTGCTTTTGACGAATGCGCCGCGGTCTCGCGTTGAAGTGGCCAAGCAGCTGGTACAGTTCAATGTGCCCGACGATTGTTGGGACACCATCGCCACGTCTGGTGATAGCGCACGCTCTGCAATGTTTCGCGGTGCGATTGGAGAAAAAGTTTGGTTCATGGGCTTCAACACCGACATGGGCTTCTTTGATCCCATCAAGGTCGTGCAGAACCCCGTGTCGATCACACAGGTGCCTTTGGAAGAAGCAACGGGTATCGCCTGCCTTGGCCCGTTTGATCCAATAGCAGATCCGGACGTAAATCGGCCCGAGTTTCTTTATGCCAAACAAAAGGGCCTGAAACTGCTTTGCGCCAACCCCGATATCGTTGTTGATCGCGGTGACGTACGAGAATGGTGCGCTGGTGCTTTAGCGGCGCTTTATACCGAAATGGGTGGCGAGAGCCTGTATTTTGGCAAGCCGCATCCGCCAGTTTATGATCTCGCCCGCCGCCGCTTGGAAGAACTTGGCGGCACGACTCCCGACAGCCGTATTCTTTGCATCGGCGACGGGATCGGCACCGATATCAAAGGCGCTTTAGGTGAAGACCTAGATAGCCTGTTCGTCACCGGAGGCCTTGCAAGGGCTGAAACCAAGACAGACAAGCAACCTCAGCAAGACGCATTGGATGCCTTCGTTTCAGACCAGATGATAACGCCTACCTATGCAATCGGCTACCTGCGCTAGACTAGGCGTCGTCGTCGCCCAGGTTCAGGAAAGCAACACCACTATTGCCCAGCTCGACCGAAGCGAAAGGACCACCTTGCATCGTGTTCGCTGGATCGTGCGGATCTAATGGGCCAGCGTCCGCAAAGATCTTCGCGGCATACTGCTCGGCATTGTCTTTGGGCAGGTACCCAAGATGCGATGCACCGGTATTATCAACCGTTGCGCGGTCGTTATTGGACACACCGTACACAATCGAAAACCCAGTTATAGGCGTATCAACGGCGCGTTCGACCAGATGGATCAAATCGTCATAGCTTAGCCAACTGCCCACGGCCCGCGGGTTAGTAACATTGGCGCAGCTGAGAATGCGCATACAAACTGTCTCAATCCCGCGCTTGTCCCAATACATGCGGCCAAGGTCCTCCGCGAAGCACTTGGCAAGCCCGTAGAACGTGTCAGGGCGATGTGGTGCATCAATACCAATGAAGTCAGTCTTCATATGCATCCCGACAGCGTGGATCGAACTGGCATAAACAACGCGGCGCAGCTTGTTGCGGTGTGCCGCCTCCCAGATGTTATAGGCGCCGATCATGTTGGACTTTAGAATTGCGTCAAATGGTGCTTCGTCAGCGATAGCTCCGAAGTGGACCACCATATCCGCGCCTTCCAACAGTGCGACCATGGCGTCAAGATCAGCAAGATCGGCCTTCACATATGTCTCATTGGGCAGCAGGTCGGGGACGGTATCGGCCAAGTCCGTGGTAACAAGCTGATCGCACATCTTGGATAATGGCCCGCGCAAATACGAGCCAAGGCGCCCGGCGGCCCCTGTTAAAACAAGTTTCTTCATGTCAGTTCACCTTTGGAAAAAAGCATCAGATGACCGCCTTTTCGACGATCAAGCGGTCTTCAACGATCCGTTCGTACTTAAACGGCGACAGGTCAAGGGCGCGAAATTCGCCATAGGTCACCCATTCGGCCGTCGCACGCCCCATCGCCGGGGATTGCTGAAGGCCATGACCGGAAAACCCGTTTATGAAGATAAAGTTCTCCACTTTGGTATGCGGCCCCAGGATCGCGTTTTGATCAAACGCATTGTAAGCATAGTGCCCTGCCCATTCATGGGTGACCTTGATCGCCTCAAACTGAGGGACACGGGTTGCGATTATTGGCCATGCATGCTGCTCCCAAAACGTAAAATCCATGGTGAAGTCGTCGAACGCCACGGCTGGGTCAATGTCAGGATGCCCGCCAGCCAGATAGGTCCCACCACCGTTTTCCCGCATGTGGATGCCTGACGGATCGATCGTCAAAGGCAGGTCCATGTCGAGCGGGGTTTCAGCGGAAAAAATCCACGTGAACCGTTTGCGCGGCTCGACAGGTACTTCGATGCCTGCCATCGCAGCCGTGCGCGCGGCGCGCGGACCCGATGCGTTGATAATCTGCCCGCAAGAGATCATGTCACCTGATTGCAGTGTCACCGTCTCGACCCGCGTGCCGTTTGCGTTCTTAGTCAAAGCGACGACTTCGTTTTCGATGTATTCGACGCCGCGTTCGCGCGCTTGGCGACGCCAGCAGTCAAACACAGCCGCCCCGTCCCAATAACCTTCGTCGACCGTATTGATTGATCCCAACAAGACGTCATCGACATTGTAGAACGGGTACTTCGCTTTGATCTCATCAGGCGACATCAAAACAGTTCCTGCACCCGCCTCGCGCTGAACTTTGATGTTCTCACGAAGTGTATCTGCAAACTCATTTGTATCGGCGAGGTACAAGTAGCCGAAATTCTGAATCGAAAGCTCAGGCACCCGCTCATCGCCGCCCATGTAGTCGCGTAGATTCTTGACGAAATCAGCGGCAAACTGGCTGATGCGGACGTTCAGTATCTCGGAATACTGCTGGCGCATGCAAGAATTCGTGTGAGCTGTTGAGCAAAGCTCGTAGGTCAGGTCCCGCTCGATAACCAAAACGGAACCATCGAAGTCCGCATTGTCGGTCAAGAACCATGCGGCGGCCGAGCCCATGATCGCGCCGCCAACAATAACAACGTCATAGTGTTTTTGAATGGGAACAGTGTCTAAACTTGCCAAAAGCGCGCCTCCTTAAGACCAAAGCGTCTTTCCGCGTTCTCATGAAATTCGGTTTGGAGCAAGCTTTGTGATTATCCAAACACACCGCGGCGAATGAGGTTGAGGCCCGCAACAATCAAAACACACAACGTCATGCGCTTGAAAATCTGCTGATCTACGCGGTCCAGAACCATAAAACCGACCCAGAGCCCGATCAACGCAGGCGGCACCATCGCAATGGACAACCGCAGCCCATCGCCAACCAGCACACCTGATTTTACATGCGCCAAAGCCAGAACAACCGAGCCAAGCCCATAAACCACACCTTGGACGCGCATTTGCTCGTGTTTCGGGGTTTCCAGCGTGGTCAAATACATGACCGTCGGCGGCCCCCACATGCCTGACAGACCGCCCAAAATGCCTGCAAATGCTCCTATCCCTACTGACGCCAAGCGTTTGCCCGCATTCTGTAGCTTAGGCTGCCAACCCAACAGCTGAATACACGCAAAGGAAGTCACCAAAGTTCCGATTACTAAAAACATCAGTTGTGGGGGTAAAGCGCGCACGAATTGCGCCCCAACAGCGATGCCGGGCAACAGCATCATAAGGAAAATGATGTGTTTGCGCGCCGAACCAAGTGCTGCGACCAAGCCTTGGCGGAACGACTGCCAAACGTTTGAGACCAGTGTGGGCATGATCAGCGCCGCCAAGGCCAATTCGGGGGACAAAACTGAGGCCAGTCCCGAAATCATAACCATAGGCATAGCGAATCCCGTGGTGCCTTTGACGAACCCAGCAACAAATCCGACAAGCCCAAAGCCCAGAATCGCGATAATGCCGAAGTTTTCAAAAGCGGAAATGTCCATCTCTTTGCCATATTTCACTCTGCCACTGGGCGTAACCCGGAAACGCTTGCGACATTTTCGTACTATTTAACAGCCTTTTGCGAAATGTTCTTGCGCAGCAAATTCATTGCGCTTATCCCTTCGCAGGTGCAGAAAAGTGAGAGTTGATCCATGCCGCATGATGGAACCGTTACAATGACCGAAACACCAATTTTGCCAGACCTTTTGGCAAAGACACGTGCTGCTGTTGGTCCCGCAGAGGCGCTTTTGGAGCGCGCGCGAAGCGTGGTTGGTGACACTGTCAGTGAGAACGGCAAAGTCTCGGCCGCTTTGATTGAGGAGAATCAAGGTGCTGCCCATGGATTGGCTTGGCTGGCGACATACGTCGAAGCGCTGCGTCAAATGCAGGGTTGGGCCGAACGGCTTGAGACTGACGGCAAGTTCGGGGAGGTCGAACAACTGATCCTGCAGATCGCCTTTGGGGAATACCTTTGGCAGATGTACGGCGGCGTCCCAATGAGCCAGACCGAAATTCTGCGCCCACAGGATATGGGTCTTACACAGGACGATCAGCGCGCCATGATGGCCTCTGAAGTGATGGCGCTAACGCAGCACGGCAATACGCAAGCGGCGCGTATTGCGTTGGTTGAACTGATGCGCGAGCGCACCGCCGACATTACCGTTGGCGCCACAGGTCTTGATGATGAGCTAGAGATGATCCGCGAGCAGTTCCGCCGCTTTGCCAAAGAACGCGTCGAGCCAGATGCACATGAGTGGCATCTCAAAGACGAATTGATACCGATGGAGATCATCAACGAGATGGCCGAAATGGGCGTCTTTGGTTTGACTATTCCGGAGGAATACGGCGGTTTTGGTCTTTCCAAAGGCTCAATGTGTGTCGTGTCAGAAGAACTTAGCCGAGGGTATATCGGCGTCGGCTCATTGGGCACGCGCAGTGAGATTGCCGCTGAATTGATCCTGTGTGGTGGCACCGAAGAACAAAAGGCGAAGTGGTTGCCCGGCCTTGCCTCTGGAGAGATTTTGCCAACGGCTGTATTTACCGAGCCCAACACCGGCTCTGACCTTGGCGCATTGCGCACCAAAGGTACCAAGGACGGCGACGATTGGACGATCAATGGAAACAAAACCTGGATCACCCACGCCGCACGCACGCATGTGATGACTGTTTTGGCGCGCACTGTGCCAGATACAGATGACTATCGCGGCCTGTCGATGTTTTTGGCCGAAAAGACGCCGGGTACGGACGAAACGCCCTTCGTCGATGCCGGGTTGTCTGGTGGCGAGATTGAGGTATTGGGCTATCGCGGGATGAAAGAATACACCGTCAATTTCGATGACTTCAAAGTCGCAGGCGGTAACCTTTTGGGTGGCAAAGAAGGCCAAGGGTTCAAGCAGTTGATGCAGACGTTTGAGAGTGCGCGCATTCAAACCGCAGCCCGAGCGATAGGCGTTGCGCAGTCTGCTTTGGACGTCTCAATGGCGTATGCCGAGGATCGCAAACAATTTGGAAAACCGTTGATCGCCTTCCCTCGTGTCGCCTCGAAACTGGCGATGATGGCAGTTGAGTTGATGATCGCACGACAGTTGACCTATTTCTCCGCACGCGAAAAAGACGACGAGCGCCGATGCGATCTAGAGGCTGGCATGGCCAAGCTTTTGGGTGCGCGCGTAGCCTGGTCTGCAGCCGACAACGGGCTTCAAATTCACGGCGGGAACGGTTTTGCGTTGGAATACTCGATCAGCCGCATTTTATGCGATGCACGAATTCTAAACATATTTGAAGGTGCCGCCGAGATTCAGGCGCAGGTCATTGCGCGCAGACTTCTTGCCTAACTCTCTGATTTAAATGTCATATATTTCTCGCAACTAAAGGCACGCGATTTACGACTTTGTAAGTCATTGGCGATAGAAAACACCTGAGAGGTGATTGCTCAGGAGTGTCCTTCATGCCCAAAACAAATCTAGCTTTCAAACCTGATGATGCGGGAACAATGCCGCATCGACGGTTAAAAATCCTTGTTTTGGATGACGATGAATTTGACCGCCAACATGTTCAAAGACTGTCGTCAAAAATGACCCTCCCTACGGAGATCGACGAAGCCGCCGATCTTATCGCATTACAGAAGAAACTAGATTCGCGGATCTACGATGCAATTCTAGTTGATTACCGGCTTTCCAGCGGCAATGGACTAGACGCGCTCGACATTATCGCAGCCCATAAGCAAAATGGTTCAGCCGCGCAGATCATGGTCGCAGGTGATCCGAGTTACGAACTTGCCGTAAAGGCGATGAAGCATGGGTGCGACGAATTTCTTGGGAAAGACAAACTCGATGCGATCTCGATGCAAAAGAGCGTGTTGGGAGCCATTCTGGCCTCTACAAAAAAGGCAAGCGCGCATCTGAATGTTGAAATTCAAGAGCTGGCGGGCAACATCGCCAATGGCGTATCAGAGCTTTGCTTGGCAAACATGCAGCCATTGGTTTCAAGCATTTTGCGAAAAACGCACGCTTTGAAAGAAAATGAGCATGCTTTAAGTGCGCAAAGCAATGGCGCGATCACCATCATTGAACAGTCCTGCGGTGTTCTGAAGGACTTCCTAGAGACCATGGAATCGAAAGTGAGCCAAGCTGCGGACCCACAGGCGAAGGTTGTGCCGATGCTCAAGTAGGGCATGCCCTTTGACGCAACATCAGCTGGCGGAAAATACGATCTGCAATAGCAAAAAGGCCCGGCGAAAACCACCGGACCTTTCCTTAACTTGCTCGACAAGACATCACATCATCATTTGCATGTCTTCATCTTCGTCCTCGGTCATCGGCGCCTCATCATCGTTGGCCGCAATTGTTGGCAACAGATCATTCAGCAATTGGCCAATTTCTTGCCCCGCTTCTTCCAGGTCGGCATCTGAAGGTGCTGGCGCATCATCGCCGCCACCACCAAAGAGCGACGTTAGGATACTGAACAATTTGGCAAAGAATGCGCCAATACCGCTCGCCTCTTCTTCTACAGGTGCTGCTGGTTCATCTTCGGCATCGTCATTCTCGCCCATACCGTCGTCTTCACCGGCAGTGTCACCATCATTATCGACTTCTTCTGCCTCGTCATCACCGTCCTCGCCATCATCGGAACCATCATCACCGTCGCCGTTTTCGGTGTCTTCACCGTCATCAGCGTTGCCATCGGTTTCGTCCGGCTCATCATCTTCAGCGCCAGTGTTCGGATCGTCCTCTTGCCCATCGTCCTGCTCTTCTTCGTTTTCATCTGGAACAGTACCGTCGCCACCCTCGACATCATAAAGGCCGGCTAAACCATCTATGTCCCCATCTGCTTCGGACAAGAAGGTGATTTCGACTTCCTCAAGCGGACGATCCAACAAGAGAACATTGTCGATTGTTCCGTCGAATTCCCATTCAACCCGATCGTCTTCTTCAATGCGACGCCGCGTTGATCCTCCGAGAACAAGGTCTTCCTCGTTCCCGCTCATACCGCCATCAAAGCCGGTATCAGCGTCGACCAGTTCACCATTCAGATAAAGACCGATTTCGTCTTCATCAAAGGTGAATGCAAAGTGATAGTCTTCGCCCGCCTCAATCTTGGTACCATTATCGTAGAGGTACTTTTCTTCGTCCTCACTCTGGAAGCGAACCTTCAGTGTGCCGTTGCCAGTGATGTAAGCGGTCAGATGTCCGCCATCGCCGAAACCAGAGTGGTCTTTTGAAAACAGCGCTTGGTTTTCGCCGTTGCCCGGATTGTCAGCGTTGAAGCTAAATGCCCAAGTACCTTCACTAACTGCCTGCGCCGCGTCATGTGGGAGTTCTTTCGAAGTCGCACCATCAAACGTACCGCCATGATCGGCCAGCAAAACAACCGGAGCTTCAAGACCATCCGGAATGGCATTTGCCAGATCAACGTCGCCGTTGTTGTACCACCCGTTCGAGGAGTACTCCCAAGGGCTATTACCCACTGGATCACCATCGACATCGCGGGTGTCGTAGCCAAGATGCATCGTGCCGTCTTCTAGTTCGATCCACTTGGTCTCACCGTTCGGCGCGACTGCTTCTTGGATGTCATCAATAGTATCGACGATCCCGTAGTGCGCCCCAGCGTCTGTTTCGATGTCGTCTTCTTCAACGCGGTCCCCGTGTACAACGATGTAACCAAGATAGTCTTCGTCATGGGCACCACCACCATTGCCCTGCTGGGAATAGACTGTGATGACTGAGACTGCATCGTCA
The DNA here is from genome assembly GCA_039942715.1 of Paracoccaceae bacterium. Taxonomy (GTDB): domain Bacteria; phylum Pseudomonadota; class Alphaproteobacteria; order Rhodobacterales; family Rhodobacteraceae; genus JABDJX01. The sequence goes on along the minus strand of JBDVBY010000013.1, from coordinate 35,967 downwards.
TCCACACCGTCACCGTCAGTATCAATGGTGTGGTAATCCACTTCGACATTCGTTGTATGACCAATCACCGAAATCGTGTCGCCTTCTGCCTTGTTGTAGTCCGCAACAACGTCGATCCCGATACCGTCGACCCAGTGATCGTGGATGTATTTGTTTTCACCCGCAACGCCGTGCCAATGGATCATGCGATTGTCCATCGTGTGCTCGGCAAGGATGTCTTTCTTGCCGTTGATCAGCGTCTCAAACTGGAACTTGTCCGCGCCGGCACCGCCGACCAAAACGTCGTCACCCACGATCTCTTGGTCGATCCAATCCGCGAGTTTGAGGTATTCTGAGTGGATCGCGCCATCATCTGGACGCGATGGATCATCAAGTACCAGCTGTCCTGCACGCTGTTCGCCAGTGTCGGCGCGACTGATCAATGTATCGTCGCCATCGCCGCCTTCCAACAGATCAGAGCCGCGACCGCCATCCATAGTATCATTGCCGATACCGCCCATAAGCCTGTCATCGCCATAGCCACCTTGCATGCTGTCATTTCCGGCACCGCCGTCAATAACATCATCGCCAGCGCCACCATCCATGGCATCGTTGCCGCCCATGCCGTCCATCGTGTCATCACCGGCCAACATGGCCTGTGCACCCGATGGATTAGTCAAAGCTGTGCCAGGACCATTGGTGATCAATTCATTAATCTCATCAGCGCTAAGCACATCATCGGCACTGAACCCACCCCAGACGCCAAAGTCGGCAATACCGCCTTCGAACTCATTGCGAAGGTCTTCATTGTCCAGCGCAAACTCCTGTGCTGTGTCGTTCAGTTCGGTCTTGTACTGATCCGCACCAAAGACCCAAGGCTCTTCGTTTTGCAGCAACATGGCTTCAGTCTGAGCACCGGGCGTTGCATCGCCGCCTTCAACCGCTGTCCAGGCGTTGTCTGGAACAGGCGCACCGTCAACAAAAACGGTGATGCCATCTTCGGTGAAGTTTACTGCCAGGTGCGTCCACTCACCTTCGGTCAACAGCGCGTCTGTTTCCCAAGCGTGGTTGGTTTTGTAGCCATCAGCAAATCGCAGGAAAAGACCACCATCATCAGTGTGACCCAAGCGGAAGTGGTTTCCTTCTTCCGGGCCTGAGCGATCCTTTGTGACGAACATGGATTTTTCACCCAGATCATCGGGGCGTACCCACATAGCGATCGTGCCTTGGGTGACGGTCATAGACGGGTCATGCTCAAGGAACGCAAAGCTGTCTTCGCCGTTGAAGTAGAGCGCAGTCGACCCGTCGGTTGGGCCCTCTGTCGTGGCGTTCGCGTTCAATAGTGCTTGGTTTTCGTAGAGGGTAAAAGCCTTTACATCGCCGCCCTCGCCGCGCAGATCGTCAAAGCTGCCTTCGCTCTTGTTGCCCATGCTCCAAAAGCCCAGCGCGCCCGGAAGGCCACCTGGCTCATCGGGCGTCTCTGGCGCCAAATCATCATTGCCATTTGTGCCGGTGATGGTTTCACCAGCCACCTCTTCAACATCAAGCTGCTCAAAAGGATAGCGCGTTTCGGTATAGGCTTCTTCTCCGTCAGAACCTGCCGCAAGCATACTTTCATCGAAGTTTGCGTTTTCAAATGCGGCTGCAGGATTGCCTGTGATCGCGCCTGTGTTGTCGGTTCCCATGCCGTTGTTGGTAGCTTTGGTAGACCCGTCTGACGGCGTGCGCGTATCGTAGCCTTTGACCTCTTCGCCATCAATAACTGTGATCTTTTCGTCGCCCGCAGGCGCAAGCGCTTGTGCGACATCGGCATAGTTTTCGACGACACCATACGTGACATTTGCATCTGTCTGAATGTCATCCTTTTCGACAATGTCGCCATGAACAATCACCTGACCTATCAGATCCATGTCATGCGCGCCGCCACCGCCGTGCTGATTTGAAATGACTGTGATGATGCTTTCCAAAGCGTCATCGCCCATCACGTCCTTGTGCTCGACATAGACGTTTGCTGTATGGCCCATCACTGCAATCTGATCTTCATCAGCATTGTAATCTGCAATGATATCAATGCCAAAACTATCGACCCAGTGATCGTGCAACTCATTGTTTTCGCCAGCGACACCTGCCCAATTTATCGTGCCGTCCGACTGGATGTGTTTTTGAATAATGTCGAGTTTTGCATTGATCTGCGGGCTGATTAGGAAGGTATCGTTACCTTCACCACCGATCATTACATCATCTGCAACAAGAGGCTGGTTCGCATAGACCGACAGTTTTTGAAGAGCGTCGTCAACCTCGCCATCCGGGTCTCCGCGCGTCGCCTTATCAATCGCTAACTGGCCGATCCGCTGCTCGCCTGCATCAGAGCGCGAAATCAACGTGTCATCACCTGCGCCGCCATCAATCACGTCAGAGCCAAAGCCACCGTCGATAACATCGTCGCCATCTCCGCCATTGATAACATCATCACCATAGCCGCCCATGATTTCGTCGTCGCCACCCAAGCCGTTAATAGTGTCGTCCTGACCATAGCCTTGAATGACATCACGCTCTTCAGTGCCTGCGGCGGCAGTCTTGTTATGGCTGTCTTCGCCCAGCACGAAAGAGGGGTGATACTCATCTGTCGGGATCAGTGCGACATCAGCGGGCGGATCAGTGAAATCCTGTGTGGTCTTGTAAAAGGCACTTTGATCAACCGGCAAACCGTCAATCTCAAGATAAAGCGCCATGCCGCCGCCGCCATCAAAATAAAGCATATCGAGTTCGAACAAGCCGCCATCGCCAAAGTCAGCGACACGCGCCGTCGCCTCAACTACGCGCCCTGATTCAAAGCCGGAAAAATCAACGCCCCCAATGTTGAGATCAAAGCCGTCGTCTGAGACGACTTTGATCTCATGCACACCTGGAGGGATGTAGATGTAACCTGTAAAGGAAAGAGCCGATGGACCCATTTCCAAATCACCGTTGCCCGTGAGAGTGGCGGCGTTTTCTGCTCCAATGAACTCTGCGACCGTTGTGTCGCTTTTGTTTGAACGAAATGCCAATTCCGCCACATCAAATGTGGCATCCGCCGCACCCGCGGCCGCTTCGCGCGCTTTATCAATGCTGTAGATGCCCGTGCCCGGTACATATGCCGCCGCCGACAACCCTGTACCCTCAGAAGGGACTCCATCGCCTGGAGGGGCAACTGCTGCGCTCATGCCCGCTGGTGTGTCGACTGCGCTGGCGTCAAAATAAGCTGTTGTATCGTTCATGGCACTTCTCTCCTGTTGACGGACCGCAGGTGCGACCGCCTTTTTTTGTTTTCGGCATCAGTGGACTTGGAACTTTGGCGGCACGGTCGGTGTTCAAATGTGACCAAGCGCTAGACAACTGGGTAACTTTGAGACGACGTTAGTTGAGAATGTGGCGAGAAAAGGGCCAAGATTGAGGCGCTCATATGCCTCTTATGGAAACCTGCTTAATCCTGCGCGGAGACTTGCCAGTCGAAATGTGATCACATATAAATATATGAAATAATTACTAAATTTTTGAGATTTTACTGTTTCGCTTTCTTCTCCAAATGAGGTGCACTGTTTCACTTTTTCGCCTTGCCCGACAATCGAGAGAACCACTCTTGAAATATGGCGAATTGAGAAACAGCAATAAGGCGGGCTTTCGCAGAAAATCATCAGGCAAAGTCGAGTCGATGTTCCAGAAAGCGCGAATCCACTTCGTTTGGATAGGCAAAATGGCGGAGTAACGCGGGCAAATCACACCTTGAAATGCCCGCTATTTTGACGCGACGCTCTAGTGATTATCGCGCGGAGTGCCTTTGGTGCGGGCAATGTCGCGATACTCGGGCGCACCGCGCAAGGTCATGCCTCGCGAAAATGGTTCAACCTTTTCGCGGAAAAGCTCTTGCCACGGGGTCTGACTATCTGGCGCAAATGGCCGTTCTGGCAAAGCTGCGCGGCGGCGCTCAAGTTCTTCTGTTTCAACCAACATATCGGCGGTGCATTTCACCAGATCAATGCGAATACGATCCCCAGTCTGAACCAGAGCCAAACCACCTCCAGCCGCGGCTTCGGGAGATGCATTTAGAATGGAGGGCGAACCGGACGTGCCCGATTGACGACCGTCACCAACGCAGGGCAGCGCACTTATGCCCTTCTTCAATAAATATGCAGGTGCACGCATATTCACCACTTCAGCGCCTCCCGGGTACCCAATAGGGCCAGCCCCGCGCATGATCATCACGCAGTGTTCATCAATACCCAAAGCTTCGTCGTCGATACGCTTGTGATAGTCTTCGATTCCATCAAACACGATTGCCCGCCCCTCAAAGGCCTGCGGATCGTCCGCGTTGGAAAGGTAGCGATCGCGAAACTCTTCCGAGATGACAGACGTCTTCATGATCGCACTATCGAACAAATTGCCCTTCAAATTGATGAACCCGGCTTCAGCAACCATCGGCTTTGCAATCGGCAGGATCACATCATCATTCGTACTCGCCGCGCCTTCGCAGTTCTCGGCCATCGTCTTGCCATTGGCGGTCAAAGCATCAGGGTGGGGCAAAAGCCCTGCGCGGAGCAATTCACCTACAACAGCGGGTACACCCCCGGCACGGTGATAGTCCTCGCCCAGATACTTGCCAGCAGGCTGCAAGTTCACCAGCAGTGGGATTTTATGACCAAGAGCCTGCCAGTCATCATTATCAAGCGGCACATCAAGATGGCGCGCGATCGCATTCAGGTGAATCGGCGCATTGGTCGACCCTCCAATTGCAGAATTGATAACAATCGCATTCTCAAAGGCGCGACGATCCATAATATCAGATGGGCGACGATCCGATTTGACCATCTCGACAATCTGCTTGCCGGTTTCATAAGAAATCTGGCCCCGTTCACGGTAAGGCGCGGGAATTGCGGCCGAGCCAGGCATCTGCATCCCAAGAGCTTCGGCAAGACTATTCATTGTAGTCGCCGTGCCCATTGTGTTGCAGTAGCCCACCGATGGCGCAGACGACGCGGCGATGTCCATAAAGCCTTCATCGTCAATCTCTCCAGCCGCATGTAGCTCGCGCGCTTTCCAAATCGCCGTGCCAGACCCTGCGCGTTCGCCTTTCCACCAGCCATTCAGCATAGGACCAACAGACAAAGCGATAGACGGGATATTGACCGTGGAGGCCGCCATTAACAGCGCAGGTGTAGTTTTATCACAGCCAATCATCAGCACGACGCCATCGAGTGGGTAGCCATAGAGTGTTTCGACAAGGCTAAGGTAGGCAAGGTTGCGATCCAGCATCGCAGTCGGTCGCTTGCCGGTTTCCTGAATAGGATGCACCGGCACTTCGATCACTGTGCCACCTGCTGCAATCACACCGTCGCGCACACGCTTGGCCAGTTCTATGTGGTGACGGTTACACGGAGACAAATCACTCCCAGTTTGTGCAATCGCAATGATGGGCTTGCCGGACTGAAGCTCCTCGCGCGTCAGGCCATAGTTCAGGTACCGCTCTAGATAGAGGGCTGTCATCTCCTTGTTGTCTGGGTTGTTAAACCAGTCTTGGCTACGCAGCGTTTTCTTAGTCATCGATCAGCCCTCCCTTTGTCTCATTGGCCTTAGTCCAAGAGCGCACCAGTTTCTAGCAAAATTCATGGGGCGTTAAGCGCATGTTCACTCCTGAAGGTTACTCAAAGCGCGGGTGGCGTGTGAGGAGTACGGGTGATGTCCGCGCAACCAGCGCCGATTATTATTAAACGTAAGAAGGTTATTGCAGGCGGCCATCACGGTGGCGCTTGGAAAGTTGCCTATGCAGACTTCGTGACTGCAATGATGGCATTCTTTCTCCTGATGTGGCTCCTTGGTGCGACCAACGAAAAGCAGCGCAAAGGCATTGCCGACTATTTTAACCCGACGATCCCTGTCAACAAAGTCTCAGGCGGCGGAGCGGGTGCCTTTGGCGGTGATAGCATTTTTTCTGAAGAGACACTTGCGGAAAATGGAACAGGTGCAGGCATCACTGTTCAATCCGACCCTAATGAAGCGGTTGGCGAAAACGGGATTGCCGTTAAAAATGCCGATGAAGACGGCGCCGCAAATGCAGAAGACGCCGCACTAGAAGAAATGGCAAAGAAACTAAGCGCACAAACCGGAGAAAGCATGATAAGCGATCTTCTGCGCCGCCACATTGTAACCCGACTGACCGATGAAGGTTTGATTGTTGAGGTTTTTGATATTCCCGACCAGCCGCTTTTTGATGCGAAGGACAATCCAACACCGATTTTCAAAGATGCTTTGGCTGCAATTGCAGAAGTCTTTAGGTTGGCAAGCAATCAAATTGCAGTGCAAGGGCACACCGCTGCGGTGCCTCTTGTTGCGCGCGTCAATCCTGTTTGGGAACGCTCAGCGACCCGCGCGGATCGCACGCGGCAAGCCTTAGGCAGGCTTGGCTTAAGCGATACGCGGATGCAGCGGGTTTCAGGTTTTGCAGACCGCAAGCCCGTAGCGCAAAATGTACTCGCTGTCCGGAACAATCGGATCGAGATTATTCTGCTGCGAAATAATTTCTAACAATTTTACTTGTTATGAAGGCGTTAATTACAAGCAGATAAGTCTGAGTTTGCGTGTGGGGGCATGCAGCAGAAAGGCTGATAGAATGACGATTTCATCTTCGCTGAATGCGGGTGTTGCAGGCCTGGCCACGAATGCCAGTCGTCTTGCTACAATAGCAGACAACATCGCCAACTCGGCCACCTATGGTTACAAACGTGCCGTCGCCGACTTTTCGTCACTTGTGATTGAAAGCGGGCAAGGCAGCAGGAACAATTGGTTGATAAGTCATGACGCGCCTTCGGCCTTGCGGTACAATTGGCAACGTTCTCTGGTGTTGAACAGCAGGTGCGCACAAACGATCTATTGGAAAGTCTCGCAGGCGGCTTGGGTGCATCGGGCATTGCACAGCTCGCGGGATGGGTAGGTATGGAAGCAAGGTCCACGTCTCCTGCGCAGTTTGATGGCGCTCCTCTAACGCTAGCGCCAGAGCCTGCACCAGGCGCAGACAGTGCTGTTTTGGTCGCCCGCAATACCTTCGGCTTAGAAGTATCACGTCAAGAGATTCCACTTGGACAGGACACCATCGAGTGGGTCGGAACTGCTCAAAACGCAACACCGCTGCCCACCGGCCAGTATACCTTCACCCTCGAGAGCTTCAGCGAAGGTGAGGTTCTGGCCGTTTCGCAAGTAGCATCATACGCGCGCGTGACCGAAGCGCGTCAGGGACAAAACGGGGTTGAAATTGTTTTGGAAGGCGGCTCGGTTGTCCCCTCAGAGCAAATAACCGCCCTTAGAGAATCTGATAGTTAAAACTGTGTACCCAAAGCAAAAGCCGCCACCAATCCAACAAAAGCTGCAATTGGCAAAAGCAGCGAACGCTGCTTCTTTGATTGTCTTTGATCAGAAGTCGATTGACGAATGAGCGCATCTTCGACCAACGCAGGCAAACGCGGACCAAATCTGCTCACAACCCGCGCTACCTTGATCAGGTCGCGCACAACGGCTTTCGGCCCAATATTCTCTGCGATGTAGCCTTCAACTACCGGACGCGCGACGCTCCAGATGTTGATACGCGGGTCAAGCGAGCGAGCCACACCTTCAACAACAACCATTGTGCGTTGGAGCAGAATCAACTCAGTACGGGTTTCCATTCCGAAACGCTCGGTGACCTCGAAGAGGTAGCTAAGGAGATGGGCCATCGATATCTGATTGGCATCCATGCCAAAAATCGGCTCACCCACCACACGAAGTGCACGCGCAAATTCGTCGACATCCCGGTCCGCAGGCACATAGCCAGCTTCAAAATGCACCTCGGCGACGCGCTGATAATCCTTGCGAATAAAGCCGATCAAAATCTCTGCATAAACACGGCGCGTATATTCATCGATGCGGCCCATAATGCCAAAATCCAGCGCCACCAAAGCGCCGTCATCCGCAACCTTGAGGTTGCCTTGATGCATATCTGCATGAAAATAGCCGTCTCTTAGCGCGTGGCTTAAAAATGTGGCCAAAACCTTTTCGCCGAGCCTGACCGGATCATGCCCAGCAGCTATAATGGCGGGCACATCACCAAGTTGCGTGCCTGCCACCCACTCTAGAGTCATCACCCGGCGCGAAGACAACGGCCACTTCACGTCGGGAACGCGAAAGCCCTCGTCACCTTGAATGTTTGATGCGAATTCCGCCGCACTGGCGGTTTCAAGACGCAGATCAAGTTCGCCTAAAACCACGCCTTCAAAATGCGAAACCACGTCCATCGGCCGCAATCTTCTTGTTCCTGGCAACAGAGCCTCGATCATGCGCGCCGCAAAGTAAAATGCATCAATATCACGGCGAAAGGCTTGTTCAATTTTAGGGCGCAGAACCTTCACCGCGACCTGTTCACCCGTGTCAGCAAGAATTGCGCAATGAACCTGCGCAATCGAAGCCGCCGCCACCGGTTCAGAGAACTCAGAAAACAAGTCACTGACAGGCTGCCCCAAGTCCTCTTGAATGGTCCTCTTGGCAACATCCGTCGGAAATGGCGCAAGCTTGTCTTGCAAGACACGAAGTTGGTCGGCAAGTTCGCTGCCTACAACATCCGGACGCGTCGAAAAAATCTGACCAAACTTAATATATGCGGGCCCAAGCGCTGTCAGCGCACGCGTCGTGGGCGGCAACGACGCATCACCTTTGTAACCCAGCCACTTAAACGGCCACCCCAACACGCGCGCAGCAACGCGCAATGCTGGCGGCGCATCCATTGCCTCAAGAACCTGACGCATCGCACCTGTACGTTCAAACGTGGCACCGGTACGGATCAGGCGCAAAATATTGTGTGGACCGCGCACCTAGATTTTCCAGCCCGAATGCAGTGCCGCAATTCCCATCGAAAGGTTACGAAAACTTGCACGCTCAAACCCAGCACTTTGGATCATACCCAAGAATGTGTCTTGATCCGGGAAGCGACGAATGGATTCGACCAAATACTGATAACTGTCGCTATCCCCGGCAATGGCCTGACCCATGCGCGGAATGACGTTGTAAGAATAAAGATCGTAAGCTTTCTGCAGTCCCGGATTGGGAAGCTGCGAAAACTCAAGCACCATCAAGCGACCTCCGGGGCGCAGCACGCGGTAAGCCTCAGACAAAGCCTCTTCGATGCGGGTCACATTTCGTATGCCAAACGAAATCGTATAGACGTCGAAACTGTTGTCCTCAAAAGGCAACGCCATCGCATCTCCAGTGATCCAGCTTAAACGGTCTGCCAACGACTCGGCTTCGGCCCGTTTGCGCCCTTCGATCAACATCGGCTCTGTCAGGTCAAGCACCACCGCGGTGGCAGCTGGAGCACGTTTCAGGAACCGAAATGAAATATCGCCTGTGCCACCGGCTACATCCAGCAAACGCTGACCGTCGCGCGGCGCGAGCCAATCCATCATTGCATCTTTCCAAAGCCGATGCACACCAACTGACATCACGTCGTTCATGATGTCGTATTTGCTGGCCACATTGGAAAAAACACCGTGGACCAACCCAGCCTTTTCATCCTCAAGCACCTCCTGTGCTCCAAAATGAGTGGTTTTCTCGCCTTGTTCAGTCATTTATCCGTCTCCGAGTGGCACTTGTCTTATACACAGGCCCCCTTGGCGGGCAATGCGCGTGGCTTAGATGAATGTAAACTGTAAGGTGTGCGTTTCCATCGGCGCATTGGTCGCACCGAAAAAGGAGCAAAATGCCAGAACTACCCGAAGTTGAAACCGTCCGCGCGGGCATTGACCCAGTGATGACTGGGGCGACAATTTCACGTGCAGGTGTACGCCGCCCTGATTTGCGTTGGCCCTTTCCAGACCGCATGGCCGAAAGGCTCTCTGGCGCAAAGGTTCTTGGACTGCGTCGACGATCCAAGTACATCCTTGTTGACCTCTCAACTGCTGAAACCTTGATCATCCACCTCGGCATGTCAGGGCGCATACTTATCTCTGGCGATTCCTTGGGCCAATTCCATCACCTCCACCCAGCGCCCGAAAAACACGATCATGTGGTGTTCGACATGGACAACGGCGCGCGAATTACCTTCAATGATCCGCGTCGATTTGGTGCAATGGACTTGGGTGACACATCCACGTTGGAAGAGCATTGGTTGATCAGAGACATCGGACCAGAGCCTTTGGGCAATGCGTTTGACGAAAAATATCTGATCGAACGGCTGAAAACCCGGAACAGTCCGATAAAAACGGTTCTGTTAGATCAAAAACTCGTGGCAGGTCTGGGTAACATTTATGTATGCGAAGTTTTGCACCGCACCGGAATCTCGCCAAGCCGCAAAGCCTCGCGAATCTCATCGGAACGCGTAGCAACTTTGGTACCTGCCATCCGAAGCGTTTTAGCCGAAGCTATTGCGGCGGGCGGCTCATCTTTGCGCGATTACAAACAAGCTGACGGTGAACTTGGTTATTTTCAACACACCTTTCGCGTCTATGATCGCGAAAGCGCTCCGTGCCCAACGCCCGCGTGCAATGGCCATATCGCTCGGATCGTCCAATCTGGACGTTCCAGTTTTTACTGCCCGTCTTGCCAAAGATAAGCTTGAACCTTGGCGTCCAATTGCTAAGGCTAACGACTAAACCTGAACGAAGGAGCGCAAGCTCATGGCTTTCAAGACCCTGATTGTTGATACCGAAGACAACGTCACCACCATCAAATTGAACCGGCCAGATGCGATGAACGCGCTGAACGCCGAATTGCTGGAAGAACTTGTATCGGCGGTGAACGAAGCATCCGAAAACGACAAGGTACGCTGCATTATCATCACCGGCTCGGAAAAGGCGTTCGCAGCCGGTGCCGACATAACGGAAATGGCCGAACGCTCCTTCCTTGAGGTCTACAATGCCGATTTGTTCGCAACTGAAGCCGAAGCCTTGATGAACTGCCGCAAGCCAATTATCGCAGCCGTCGCAGGGTATGCTCTTGGCGGCGGTTGCGAGATTGCGATGCTTTGCGATTTTATCATTGCAGCTGACAATGCGAAGTTTGGCCAGCCTGAGATAAACCTTGGCGTTATTGCAGGACTTGGCGGAACACAGCGTTTGACACGCTTAGTTGGCAAATCAAAGTCGATGGAAATGCACCTAACGGGCAGATTCATGGATGCTGAAGAGGCCGAGCGCGCTGGCCTTGTCAGCCGCGTCGTGCCTGCCAAAAAGCTTATGGAAGAAGCGTCAAGTACAGCCCAAAAAATTGCAGAGAAATCTCAACTCGCCACAACTGCTGCGAAAGAGGCAGTGAACCGAAGCTATGAAACCACGCTGAGCGAAGGCTTGCTCTTTGAGCGCCGTCTGTTTCATTCCTTGTTCGCGACCAAGGATCAAGCCGAAGGGATGGCTGCTTTCCTAGAGAAACGCCAACCACAATTCCGCGATAAGTAAGCCCTCCGCCATCAAGAGGCTTTTCAAACCGCGTAATATGCCTTATGCGACGCTTCATACATGCGCGAGAAGCCCGCTTAGGCTAGAGAGTTCCGGTCCAAAGACCGGGTGGGTTTGCCCGTGCAAAGCGAAATTGAAACAAACCCAGGAGTGGACCGATCATGGCCAATTCACCTCAAGCTAAAAAACGCGCGCGCCAAGCTGCACGTCGTCTCGAAGTAAACAAATCACGCCGCTCGCGCATCCGCACGTATCTGCGTGCCGTTGAAGAAGCCATCGCTTCTGGCGACAAAGACGCAGCGGCAGCAGCCCTTAAAGCAGCACAGCCAGAATTGATGCGTGGCGTCACCAAAGGTGTGTATCACAAAAACACAGCGTCGCGGAAAATGTCGCGTCTGGCTGCGCGGGTTAAAGCCGTAGGTTGAATTATCGACCACCGTCAAATCTGCGCGCCAACTGGCGCGCATTTTTTTTGAAATTGGCTATCTCCTTTGACTCCGTTCAGCAATTTCCAGCGCGACCCGGATTCGTTCCAGCCAATGTCAGAGTCAAGTTCAAAGGCTTGTTGAAATTGAGGGTCGCAGAAGTCTAATTTCATCTTGCGATTCATTTCGTCCTTGGGGGGACATGGTTGATGGGAACGGGCAAAAGCCCGCACGTTGGGGATGTTGATCCCAACGAAGCGTGGCAGATTTTGAATGACAATAAGTCGGCCCGGCTTATCGACGTCAGGACCAGTGCTGAGTGGAACTTTGTAGGGTATCCTGATCTTGGGGAAGTGGGACAGCAACCGATTTTTATCGAGTGGTCGTCCCTTCCGAACATGTCCGAAAATCCGCAGTTCGCGGCGCAACTGGACGAGGCATTGGGCAATGAAGTGCCCGACACCTTGTTGTTCTTGTGCCGATCCGGCGTGCGATCCCTAAGGGCAGCTTATTTGGTTGCCGACCACCTTACATCACGTGGGGAGACGGCAAACTGCCTGAACATAGCCGAGGGCTTTGAGGGCGATCTGGACGCAAGCGCACACCGAGGCTCCATGAATGGATGGAAGGCTCGGGGGCTGTCTTGGCGACAGTCTTGATAAAAACAATTTAGGCGGGCGGAACGCGAGAATGACGAACGACGTGTGGGGACGAATCAGGCAGAATCTTCTTAAGACAGTGGGCAACAACAACTACACAAACTGGATAGAGCCACTGGAATTTTCTGAATTGAGCGGTGGGGTTGCGACCTTTTTGGTGCCAACCAGCTTTATGGGAAACTGGGTGTCGCGCAATTTTGGCGACAACATTTTGCAAGAGTTGAAAAAAGCCGGTGAAAAGGTGTCGCGGATCGAATTTTCGGTGCCCACAGGTGTAGCACCGAAAGCTCTCCAAAAGAAAAAGGTCGCGCCATCTCCTGCTCTGTCTGACAATGGTGGCGGTGACGATGACCTTCCCGGAGCGCCTTTGGACAGCCGCTATACGTTCGATACTTTCGTCGTTGGCAAGCCCAATGAGCTGGCTCATGCCGCAGCGAAACGTGTGGCCGAAGGGGGCGTCGTCACTTTCAACCCTCTATTTCTGTATGGCGGCGTTGGACTTGGTAAAACCCACTTGATGCATGCAATCGCATGGGAGCTTAAGAACCGGTCGCCAGAGTTGCGGGTGGTCTATCTGTCCGCCGAGCAGTTCATGTACCGCTTCGTACAAGCCCTGCGCGACAAAGATATGATGACCTTCAAACAGTTGTTCCGGTCCGTCGATGTGTTGATGGTGGACGACGTCCAATTCATTGCGCGCAAAGACGCGACGCAAGAAGAGTTCTTTCATACGTTCAACGCACTGGTCGATCAGAACAAACAGATCATCATTAGCTCTGACCGTGCCCCAACTGAAATTGACGGGATCGAAGATCGCATTGTCAGCCGTATGCAATCTGGTCTTGTGGTTGATTTGCACCCAACGAACTATGAGCTGCGCCTTGGTATTTTGCAGCAAAAGGTAGATCAGTTTTCCGCGCAGTTTCCGAACATCCAGATGGACGACGGCGTACTGGAATTTTTGGCACACCGGATTTCGACGAACGTGCGCGTGTTAGAAGGTGCCTTGATGCGGCTATTTGCTTTCGGGTCGTTGGTTGGCCGCGAAATCACAATGGAACTGACGCAGGACTGTCTGGCTGACGTGCTGCGCGCGTCGGATCGTAAAATTACAGTCGAGGAAATCCAACGAAAGGTCAGCGATCACTTTAACATACGACTGTCGGATCTGATCGGCCCCAAGCGCGTGCGCACCTTTGCGCGCCCACGGCAGATTGCGATGTACCTTTCCAAGAAAATGACATCCCGTTCCTTACCCGAGATCGGACGCCGTTTTGGTGGGCGTGATCACACCACGGTCATGCATGGCGTGCGCAAGATCGAAGAACTGAAGCAGCAAGACAGCCAGATCGCTGATGACCTGGAGCTTTTGCGCAGATCACTCGAAGCCTAACGGCTTTGCACCGCGCTCTTGCGCGCCGCCACATGCGAGGGGTTTCACCCCTCGCGCTCCCCAGAGTATTTTTGAATAGATGAAGGGGCTTGCCCCCCTGCCCGATCCGCGAAATAGTTGCATCGAAATCATTGCAATGGGCGAAAAAACCGATAGGTTGCTCGCCCCGGGTCTGGACGGAGCAGCGTCATGAAATTCGCCATCGAGCGTGCAGCACTTTTAAAGGCAGTTGCCCAAGCGCAATCCGTTGTGGAGCGACGCAACACTATCCCAATTCTGGCCAACGTTCTGATCGAAGCCGAGGGCGACCAAGTCTCGTTTCGCGCCACCGATCTGGACATTGAAGTTGTCGATCAGGCGCACGCTAAGGTAGAGCGCGCTGGCGCCACAACTGTTAGCGCCGTTACATTGCACGAGATTGTACGCAAGTTACCTGATGGCGCTTTGGTGACGATCACTGACGATGGCGCATCTGGCCGAATGTCTGTGGATGCTGGCCGCTCGAACTTTTCATTAGCAACTTTGCCACGAGAAGACTTTCCGGTCATGGCCTCGTCAGAATACGAAGCGAACTTTGCAGCGCCGGCTCCAGTTCTGCGGCGGCTATTTGACAAATCAAAGTTCGCGATCTCGACGGAAGAGACGCGCTATTACCTGAACGGCGTTTACATGCACGTCTCTGATTTGGACGGCAAGCAGGTGTTGCGTTGTGTTGCCACAGACGGACACCGGCTTGCGCGCATTGATGCTGACTTGCCAGAAGGTGCGGGCGCCATGCCAGGTGTGATCGTGCCACGCAAAACGGTTGGCGAACTGCGAAAGTTGCTGGATGATGATGAGGCAGAGATTGCAGTAAGCGTTTCAGAAACCAAAGTGCGCTTTGCAACACCAGGGATCACGCTGACATCAAAGGTAATCGACGGGACGTTCCCCGATTATACCCGAGTCATTCCAGCAGGAAACAAGCGGCGCATGGAAGTTGATGCAGCTGAATTTGCGCAAGCCGTTGATCGCGTCGCTACAGTGAGTTCCGAACGCTCGCGGGCCGTTAAACTGGCGCTTGATGAAGATCGGCTGGTTCTATCGGTTAATGCCCCCGACAGCGGTGCTGCCGAAGAAGAGTTAGGCGTTGCCTATAACGACGAAAGCTTGGAAATCGGCTTTAACGCCAAATACTTGTTGGAAATTGCCAGCCAGGTTGATCGCGAAAACGCCGTGTTCTTATTCAACTCTTCTGGTGATCCAACCTTGATGCGTGAAGGCAACGATGAGACAGCTGTTTACGTTGTCATGCCGATGCGTGTGTGAGTGTTGTTGCCGAGCTAACCCTGTCGCATTTCCGGTCGCACCGGGCCTCAAAGCTTGCCGTTGATGGGCGGCCTGTCGCTATCTACGGATCAAATGGTGCAGGCAAAACCAATATTCTTGAGGCAGTTTCGCTTTTGTCCCCAGGGCGCGGTTTGCGCCGAGCACAAGCCGATGAACTCATCCGGCGCCCCGAAGCTTTGGGCTGGAAGATCACGTCGGTACTGAGGGGCAAAGGCATTCCCAACGAGATCGTGACCGCCGCCGAACCAGGAACATCACGTTCGGTGCGTATTGATGGCAAAGCACAGCCTCAGATCGCGTTGAGCAAAATCGCACGCGTTGTCTGGTTGGTACCTTCCATGGATCGGCTTTGGATTGAGGGGGCCGAGGGGCGTCGTCGGTTTCTTGATCGTATCACCATGAGCTTTGAGCCTAGCCATGCGGAAGCCGTACTGACTTATGAAAAGGGGATGAGAGAGCGCAATCGCCTGTTGAAAGACATGGTGAGAGACGCGCATTGGTATATCGCTTTAGAACGCCAAATGGCAGATGCAAGCGCACGTGTGACTGCGAACCGGCGAGCCGCTTTGGAGCGTTTGGCAACCGCAAGCTCAGGCGCAAAAACAGCCTTTCCATCTCCGACTTTGTCGATGACACATGCCGATGGCCCCCTACCGAATGCCGCAGATGATCTGGCACAAGCCCTCGCCGACAATCGCCCGTCTGATTTGCGCGCAGGCCGCACCTTAATTGGCCCCCACCGCATTGATCTACACGCATTGTTCACCGGCAAAGGCGTGCCCGCTGCGCAGTGCTCTACTGGCGAACAAAAAGCACTTCTGATTTCTCTCGTGCTGACCAATGCGCGCGCTTTGGCAGAAGACACAGGCGCTCCGCCTTTGATCTTGTTAGACGAAGTCGCCGCGCATTTGGATGCAGACCGACGCGCGGCCTTGTATGACGAAATCGCAGCCTTAGGCGCACAGGCGTGGATGACAGGCACGGGCGCCGAGCTGTTCGATGCTTTGGGTGCACGGGCGCAATACATTGATGTGAGAGAAGAAAACGGTGAAAGCGTCGCGATACAAAAGGACAAGCCATGACTCCACAACGCGTTAGCCTGATCACCTTGGGCGTGGCCGATCTAGACCGCGCCCGCGCCTTCTACGCTGCTTTGGGGTGGGACCCTGTGCCCGGCCCGCCAGAAGTTGTGTTCTACCAACTTGATGGGCAAGTCATCGGACTCTTCGGCCTAAAGCCATTAGCACAGGATCAGGGGCGACCAGACACATCCCTTGGTTTTGGCGCAATGACGCTGGCCCAGAACTTTGCGGATCGCGACGCCGTAGATGCGGCATTTGCCAAAGCAATTGCTGCAGGGGCCACTGCATTGAAAGCGCCTAAAGAGGTCTTCTGGGGCGGCTACTCGGGCTATTACAGTGACCCAGATGGGCATGTCTGGGAAGTGGCGCACAACCCATTCTGGCAGATCAGTGAAACCGGACGCATCACTATCCCTACACAGGATGCGCCCTGATGGACGCCGTTTCTGATGAGATGCGCACGGTTATCCTTGAACGCATTAAGCAAATTGAAGTTGAAGAGAATGCCCGGATTATTTTGGCTGTTGAGAGTGGGTCGCGCGCTTGGGGCTTTCATTCTCCCGACAGCGATTACGACGTTCGCTTCATATATACCCGCACGCGCGAGTGGCATTATCGTCTTGGTAAGAAAAGCGATGTGATTGAACGGCCCATCGACGATGAGCTGGACCTCTCGGGGTGGGAACTTTCAAAAACACTGACCCTAACGCTTGGATCAAACGCAGTGGTAGCCGAATGGCTGCAATCGCCAATTGTCTATTACGCCGATCCGAACGCGGTTGCAGCACTAACCGACTTTGCCCGCACTGCCTTAGACCGCAAATCAGTCACTTGGCACTATGTGAACCTTGCACAACGCCATTACGATCGCTTGCTGGACAAGGACGGGCAAGTGCGGATCAAACGGTACTTTTACGTTCTGCGCCCGGTATTGGCCTTGCGATGGATGCGTCTCGCGAACAGTGCAATGCCGCCGATGCATATGGACGCCTTGCGAGATGGATCGCAATTGAGCACCGAACTTTCAGACGCTTTGGATACATTGACTGAACAAAAAATGGCAGCAAAAGAACAAGGCACCGTATCCTCGTCACCGCTGATTCTTGAAAACCTTGTGACCGACGAATTGCAGCAAGCACGCGATTGGTTGGCTCAGGCCCCAAAGTCAGACAACAAACACCTGTGGGAAATGGCATCTCGCCTCCATCAGGACCTTAGCCCATGACGGTCTCGATCGCGGATATGGCACTCTACGCAGGTGCTTTGATGATCCTTTTCCTCACGCCCGGGCCCGTCTGGATCGCGCTAACCGCGCGCGCACTGTCGGGCGGGTTTCAAGCAGCGGTGCCGCTGGCCCTGGGCGTTGTTGTAGGTGATGTAATCTGGCCGCTGTTGGCAATCCTAGGGGTCACTTGGATCCTGTCTGTTTTTGCCGACTTCATGCTGGTTCTGCGCTGGGTGGCCTGCGCGATGTTCTTGGGCATGGGTTTCTTGCTTATCAAGAACCGCGCAAAAACCATTGCATCTGACAGCCGCCTGAACAAACCGGGGATGTTGGCGGGTTTTCTGGCTGGCGTCGCGGTGATTATGGGCAACCCAAAGGCAATCCTATTTTACATGGGGGTTTTGCCGGGATTCTTTGACCTTACAGCGTTAACGTGGATCGACATCGCGGTGATCTGCTTTTTGTCACTGATCGTGCCACTTGCAGGCAATCTGATCCTGTCTCTGTTCATCGATCGCGCGCGGCGCTTATTGTCCTCACCAAAAGCACTGGCGCGTACAAACCTATGGGCCGGCGTTGCCCTCATCTGCGTCGGCGTGATCATCCCGTTCACTTAACAACAAGGGGCCATGCTTAACTATGCAAGGCCCCTTTGCGTTTTGGTTCAGTTAGCTTCTTGCACGCGCGCCATCGTTTTGTCGGCGAAGGCCTCAAGCAAGGCATCGTAAAACGCCTGCATCTCGGGTAATTTCACAGCCCCATCTTGCCAACCAACGCTGCCCGTCTCGGCACGCAGCTTGATGTTGTAGGTGTCCATCAAGTTGCCATTGTTTTCGTCGCGTACGTAAATCCAACCGTGAAGCGTGTTAAACTCGCCGCCGTTTTCCAAAAGCTTTGATCCGCTTAGGCTAACCTCGGTGACAGACACATCGATATCGACCCCGTCCGGCGCATAGACCGAACTTACACGTTCGTTCATGACCTTTTCCATGTCAGCCTCGATCGT
This sequence comes from Paracoccaceae bacterium, assembly GCA_039942715.1. Taxonomy (GTDB): domain Bacteria; phylum Pseudomonadota; class Alphaproteobacteria; order Rhodobacterales; family Rhodobacteraceae; genus JABDJX01. The sequence continues at coordinate 17,422 of JBDVBY010000013.1, read as the reverse complement.
CGGCCAATAATCCAAAGCGTTGGCGTTCTCGACATCCTTCAGCTCGACAGTAACGTCGATATCGCTGATCGAAACCTCTTGGGCCGATGCAAAACTTGCCAAGGAAATGGCGGCGGTTGTCGTAAGTAGCATGAGATTTTTCATCGATGCCTCCTTCAATAAATAAGCGCCGCAAATGTGCGGCGTGCTCACAAAGGTATTAGGGAGCACCTTCGCTCACAGCAAGCGCTTGGCGTTGACAGCAATAACTTGCCACTTGAATTCTAAACATAGCGCGCAACGCAAGCGTACAGCACCGCCACAAGCCCCTGAAAATTTGAGAAAATAACACCCGACAATCCGGAAAAAGGAGACAGGTGGATTCTTGCCAATGCACCTCTAAACTGGTGATCCGCTGTCACAACCGACACATTTGAAGCGCAATGTCGGATAATGAAATGCTCCTGTTTCGCGCCCTCACATAATCGTCAAATCACGCGATCTGATCCCAAATATCGCACCCAGAGACCGAGCAGCGCAAACCCACTAAATATTGTGCCAAACGCGTGACATTCCCCTGAAAAACCACTATAAATTGCTCAAATAACTGCAGGAAAAACCGCATGGCAGACGCCACCGAAGCGCCAGAAGAGTATGGCGCCGATTCGATCAAAGTTCTCAAAGGGTTAGAGGCTGTTCGCAAGCGTCCCGGTATGTATATCGGTGACACTGATGATGGCTCTGGCCTGCATCACATGGTGTACGAAGTTGTCGACAACGGCATCGACGAGGCTTTGGCGGGTCATGCGGACCTTGTGACCGTCACTGTGCATGCCGACAGCTCGGTATCGGTCAGCGACAATGGACGCGGTATTCCGGTCGATATCCACGAAGAAGAAGGCGTTTCAGCGGCCGAAGTTATCATGACCCAGCTGCACGCAGGCGGTAAGTTCGACCAAAACTCCTATAAGGTCTCCGGCGGCCTGCACGGCGTGGGTGTCTCAGTTGTGAACGCGCTTTCGGATTGGCTGGAATTGCGTATCTGGCGCAACGGGAAAGAGCACATCGCCCGTTTTGAACATGGCGAGACAGTTAAACACCTTGAGGTCGTCGGCGATGCGAACGGTCGCAAAGGCACCGAAGTACGGTTTATGGCCTCTACCGATACGTTCTCGAACCGCGATTTTGTCTTCAAAACGCTGGAAAACCGCCTGCGCGAATTGGCGTTCCTGAACTCTGGCGTACGCATCTTGGTCAAAGACGAACGCCCTACACCAAATGAAGAAACCGAGTTCTTCTTCGACGGTGGTGTGCGCGAGTTTGTGAAATACCTCGACCGCAACAAACAGCCGATGATTGACGAGCCTATTTTCATCACTGGCGACAAAGACGGCATCAACGTCGAAGTCGCGATGTGGTGGAACGACAGCTATCACGAAACGGTCCTGCCGTTTACCAACAACATCCCTCAACGCGACGGCGGAACGCACCTCGCTGGTTTCCGTGGCGCACTCACACGCTCGATCAACCACTATGCCAACGCCACAGGTATCGCGCGCAAGGAAAAGGTAACGTTCACGGGTGACGATGCGCGTGAGGGGCTTACCTGCGTTTTATCGGTCAAAGTACCTGATCCGAAGTTCAGCTCTCAGACGAAAGACAAGCTTGTCAGCTCCGAAGTTCGCCCTGCTGTCGAAAGCCTTATGAACGAAAAGCTGGCCGAGTGGTTTGAAGAAAACCCAGCCCACGCCAAAATCATCATCACTAAGATCATCGAAGCCGCCGTCGCTCGTGAAGCCGCGCGCAAGGCCCGTGATCTTACGCGCAAGAAATCGACGCTCGACGTCGCCTCTCTTCCTGGCAAGTTGGCCGATTGTCAGGAAAAGCGCCCCGAATTTCGAGAGTTGTTCCTGGTGGAGGGTGACAGCGCTGGTGGCTCTGCCAAACAGGGTCGTGCCCGTCTGAACCAGGCTGTGTTGCCGCTGCGTGGTAAGATCCTGAACGTCGAGCGTGCGCGGTTTGATCGGATGCTCTCAAGCCAAGAGATCGGCACGCTGATCACAGCGCTTGGCACAGGTATTGGTCGGGACGAATTCGACATCTCAAAACTGCGCTACCACAAGATCGTTATCATGACCGACGCAGACGTAGACGGCGCGCATATCCGCACGCTGCTTCTGACGTTCTTCTTCCGCCAGATGCCCGAGATTATCGAAGGCGGCTATCTCTACATTGCCCAACCTCCGTTGTTCAAAGTCGCACGCGGCAAGTCAGAGGTTTACCTCAAAGACCAGCCCGCGCTCGATGATTACCTGATCGAAATGGGCATTGACGGTGCCACGCTAAAGCTGGCAAGCGGCGAAGAGATCGTTGGCCAAGACTTGCTTCGTGTGGTCGAAGAGGCACGGCAAACACGCCGCGTTTTGCAAGCCTTTCCAACGCTTTACCCAATTAACATTCTGGAACAGGCCGCGATTGCTGGTGCCTTCCAAAAAGGTAAGATCGACAGCGATCTTCAAGGCGCCGCTGAAGCCATTGCGAAACGTCTTGACCTTGTCGCGCTTGAATACGAGCGCGGTTGGCAAGGTCGCATCACACAAGACCAAGGTATTCGCCTTGCTCGCTCACTGCGTGGCGTGGAAGAAGTGCGCACCCTTGATGGCCCGATCTTGCGCTCGCCCGAAGCTAATCGCCTCGGCACCCTGACCGACGCACTACAAGAAGCATACGGACAGCGTGCAAGCCTCGTGCGGCGTGATCGCGAAATTCCTGTGCACGGTCCTATGGACTTGCTCAAAGCCATCCTCGATGAGGGCGAAAAGGGTCTCAGCCTTCAGCGCTATAAAGGATTGGGCGAGATGAACCCCGATCAGCTATGGGAAACCACACTTGATCCCGAAGCGCGCACGTTCTTGCAGGTAAAAGTCGCCGATCTGGCCGAGGCCGACGACATCTTTACAAAGCTCATGGGCGATGTCGTGGAACCACGGCGCGAGTTCATCCAGCAAAATGCGCTAAGTGTCGAGAACCTTGACTTCTAAACCGCCTTTCAGCCTCGTTGGCATCGATCACGTCGTCTATTTGGTCGATGATATGGGCCGCGCGCTGGCATTTTATGGCGATGTCATGGGCTGTGTCCCCGGATATTCTTACCCCGATTTAGGCATGGAGCAGCTCTGGGTTGGCTCCGCACTCATCGTGCTGTGGGACACCACGCACCCCGGTGCTACCAAAGCCATTCCAAAAGTCAGTGGCGGAAAAAACGTCGATCATCTGTGCATTGCCACCAGCCCTTTTTCGCCCGCCGATATGCGCAGGCATTTGGCGAACCATGGTGTTGAGATTGAGCGCGAAGCCACCCACGGCGGTGCGCGCGGAGTGGGTCATTCGTTCTACTTCCGCGATCCGTTTGGCAATCTATTAGAGGTCAAGGGCCCCGCAGAATATCCCGACGGAACAGCAGCTTAGTTCATCCAGCGCCGCCAGCCGTCCTCGTAATAACTGACCAGAGGGTGCGAAATAATTGAGTTCGCCTCAACCTCAATTGGACCGGTATCCTCAGCAAACGTCATCATCGCCGGCCACAAGCTTTCGCTGTAATACCGCAAGCCATTCGGCAAAGGCGCAGGTGTTGCCAGTGGATACGCACTGGCCACCACAAACCCCCAATCACCAAAGCTCGGCACATAGGTGTGGTAAGGTGTAACTTGCAAAGGTTCGCTTGGCGCAAACGGATTGGACGTCTCGCCAATGGTGCGTGTCACCGACCAGAAAGCCTGTCGCGCGAACAGTGGCGATCCAGCTTGGGTCACAATCGCACCACGCGCGGCGACACGTTGCATCAACGGAGCATAGAATTCACGCGAATAGAGTTTTGAGACTGCGAAGTCACGCGGATCGGGCAGATCAAGCACAATGAGATCATAAACCCCGCGGCTGTCGCGAATGAAGTTCCACGCATCCTCGTTGCGGATTGTAACGCGGGGATCAGCCAACGCGCGCCCGTTTAGAGCAGCAAGTGTAGGGGTATCGCGAAAAAGCTCGGTCACACGCGGGTCCAGATCAACCAGTGTCACGCTCTCAACACCGTCCCAGCGCAACACTTCGCGCACCGCCATCCCATCTCCTCCACCCAAGATCAGCACATCGGCGCGGCGCGGCAAACGACTCATCACTGGATGGACCAGCGCTTCGTGGTAGCGGTGCTCGTCCAACGTATCAAACTGGATCGATCCATTTAGAAAAAGACGAAATCGATCGTTCCATCGCGTTACGACAATGCGCTGATAAGGTGTTTCTTCCGACAGGATCACATCGTCTTCAAAAAACGCCGCATCCGCCAGCGACACCAACTTGTCCGACCAGATCAGCGCCCCCAAACACGCCGCCAATCCAAACACCCAAGCGCCGCGCAAAGCCCAGCCAACCTTGTCGCGAAACATCCAGACCGATACGCCTGCGACCACAAGGTTCAGCAATCCAAAAGTCAGGCTGGCCGCCATCAGCCCTAATTGTGGAACGATCAACAATGGAAACAAAACCGCCGCAACCAAAGCACCCGCATAGTCCGCTGTAAGCACCGAAGACAGAGTGTGCTCCATCGCCTTTCGTTCTTGCAGGATTCGGGTGATTAAAGGGATTTCCAGCCCGGACAAGGCCCCAATGGCAATGACCAAGGCGAACAAGATCAAAGTCAGCCCGTCTAAATATCCATAGCTTAGGAACAGGATCGGCGCAGAAAATCCACCTACGACGCCAAGCAAAACTTGGCTAAGGGTGAACCCCACTTCCGGCTTATCAACATACCGCGACGCCCAGGCACCAAGGCCCATCGACGTCATAAAAATACCAATGACCAGCGAAAACTGGGTGACACTATCGCCCAGCAAGTAACTTGAAACGGCACCCGCGATCAGTTCGTAAACAAGGCCAGCCACGGCAACGGTGAAAGTCGCCGCTAGCAGCCAAATCGCTTGGCCGTCGCGCGATGTCATCCGCTGATGATCACGGAGGAAATCAGGATTGCGATGGAAATGAACAGGCTGCCAATCAGCACCGCTATGGCAAGGTTCTGATCATCTTCGATCTCTTTACGCAGCGAAAACGGACTGCACCATTCGATGATTTTCCAGCTAATCCCCAACAGCACGAGGCCAAAGATCGTGTAAAACATCGTCGCCAGAACTTCAGACAATATGATGCCTTCTAACATATTTCTCTCCTTATTTGACGCCACCGCCCACGCGATAGCCGCCGCCGGGTGAACCCGCACGCGTTGATTGAACTGAACTGCTTTCGCCCCAGACGCCATTCATCGACATCGCAAAGGCAGCCCCAAGAATGCCAAGTACAAAAACCACAAGAACGATGCGCGCTACCATCAATCGCTCCAATCACTGCCCGCCCAGCGGCGGCTATTGTGAAAGAATCGGGTGACAAGAAACGCGCCCCCAAGGATGGCAAACAGGATCGCGGACAAGATCATCCAAAGCGGATTCATCAAACCCTGTTTGACCGAAACCTGCATCTCGCGCGCTACGTTTCCATTACGCCAATCTACCTCGGCGTCCGAAAGAGCAACGTCGATCTGATACTCTCCAGGCGGCAGCGCAAGTTTGGTTTTGACCCGCTGCGAGCCTTCGCTCCAACTTTCTCCGCCCTCGCGCCCTTGATAATAGGCAACGCCATCATTGTAGGCTGCGACAGTCTCGCCATTCTGATCCGTCAGCTCCGCATCAAACCAAGCCCAACTATTGCGGGCATCAGCCCAAACTGTGATCTCGGTCAGGCGGTTCGCCTGCGTGACAGTAAACGGCAGCGATATCCCGTCTTTGACGCTTGTGCGCTGGCTGGCGGCCACACGCTCGCCCGCGATCCACGTAAAAAACATGCCGAGGACTGCGATGACAGCCGCAGCCAAGAAAAGGTTGCGTGCAAACAGCTGAAACGGCGAGCGGTCCAAAATCTGAAGTGGATGGACACCAACCGGATAAGGGAGCCTCTCAGGCACAACGCCAAATCCCAGTAATGCCTCGGCTTGGTCGGGAAGATCCGAGAGCTCGTATTCGCGTTCCAAACTGCTGTTTTCGCGAATGGCCAACATCTGCGTTTTACCCAAAAGCGATACATACCGAGACCGATCAAGCATGGTCGGCACGTAATTGAACTCACCTTCGATAAACGTTGGGCGCGCCCGGCCAGAGCCATAGTAAGTAAACGTTTCTCCCCCCAAACGCACGCTCGGGCGGTGTTCGGAATTCTCAATTGTCGCTTCGCTCACATTCGCAGGCGACGTCACGCTGCGCGACTTGCGCGTAAACGTAATAAACCCGTTATCCACGGTCAGCCAAGCATACCCATGCGTGGGCGAGTAAATTTGATGGTCCACCCATTCCCATGTTTGCGCTTGGTGCTGTTCCAACCATGCAATGGTGCCAATCACCGTAAACTCTGCTCCCCAAAGCATACCCTTCATGCCAAGATCATATGGTGTCTTAGGTCGCACCATGTCGCGATACTGCGCAATCACGCGATAGTCGTCTTGAACGTCAAGCTGCGCTCCGCAATACGAACAGCCATGCACGCGCACCCGGCCACCGCCCAAAACGTCCAAACCAGCACCGCATTCCGTGCAATTGAACTGCTTTGCTTCAGCTGCGTTCATGAACTCGTCACATTCCAGGGATCAATCCAGCGCCCAGCGCTCCAGCCTTCGCCACCATCCCACTTTTCATAAGTCGCGATTTCATTGTTCCGACCCGATAGATCGAAATAGAGATGCGTCTCGCCGATATCCAGCTCTTCAGGGAACTCACCGCGCACTGCAGTGCAGGTCGCGTTCTCGGATTCGGTCACTTTGTATTCAATACCGTTGATCTGGCAATGCGATCCAAAGGCAGGACGAAAACTACGTGGCCAGTTTCTTTTGGGAACCGGACGCTCAAGCGCATAATCCCCTTCATCAGAACTTAGCCACCATCCCTCGCCATCACCATCCAGACACCAGTATTCATCCCAAAGCCCCCGCCCATAACTGAACTGCGCATGCCCAACAGGCAGCAGGATTTTCTTCTCAACCTTAACTTCACGTTCAAGCTGAATAAGAGACGGAATGTCTTGAACAACGCCGCCGGCTCCGGCCAGTTCAAATGCTTCATCGCGCAAAACAGAAGTCGAGCCGCAATGCGTGCATCCAATTAGGCGCGCTTGCTTAAGACGTCGTGGCAACGACGCTCCGCAATTTCCGCATTGAAAGTCTGAGTCCATGGGTGGTTTGGCCTGACTGCTCGTCCTGCCAAGATGCCGCGATGCGCGCCAAAGGGCAACCGTTCTTAGGGCGTTCCGACGTGAACTTTGCCGCGCGCCTTAGCCAGCTTGATTTGTTTCTGACGCTCGCGAAAACGCGCCCTGTCATCTTCGTCGTATTCATCAACGCAGCGCGGGCAACAAACGCCCGGCTCATAGACAGCGTGCTCTTTATCTTCATCGCTTATCGGGCGTCGACAGGCATGGCAAAGATCGTATGTGCCTTCTTCAAGCCCATGCCCAACAGACACACGCCCATCAAAGACAAAACACTCGCCTTCCCACCGGCTTTCCTTGGCTGGGACCTCTTCCAGATACTTCAGGATACCGCCTTTCAGATGAAAGACATCTTCAACACCTTCGCCAATCAAAAAATTCGTCGATTTCTCGCACCGAATGCCCCCGGTACAGAACATCGCAATTTTCTTGCCTTCAAAGCGGTCTTTATTCGCACGCCACCACCCAGGAAACTCGCCAAAAGACTTGGTATCCGGATCAATTGCGCCTTCAAAGGTACCGATTTCAACCTCGTAATCGTTGCGTGTATCAATCACCACAATATCTTCAGACGCAATCAGATCATTCCAGGCCTCCGCCTCAACGTACGTCCCAACAGAGGCCGTCGGATCCACATCAGGTTGACCCATTGTTACAATCTCACGCTTTAGACGCACTTTCATCCGCGGAAACGGCATCGCACTGGCCGTACTTTCCTTCACTTCAAGCAAGTCACAGCCCGGCAAACTTTTGATATGCGCCAAAACCGCATCAATTCCTGCACGCGAACCTGCAATCGTGCCGTTGATCCCTTCAGGTGCCAACAGTAACGTGCCTTTCACTTTATTCTCGCACGCAATCTTGGCCAGTGGGCCTTTCAGCGCCTCTGTGTCCGGAAATGGAGTGAATTTGTAAAGAGCCGCGACAACAAACATGGAAGCCGCTTTAAACCAAGGCGCGCTTAAGGAAAAGATGCGCTCAAGTTGACGCGGCGCTCAATCTGGCTCAGATCTTGTGCAAGCAAAGCAGGAGAGCACAGCATGCGCCCGTCCAATGAAGCGATTTTGGTGATCGATATCCAGTCAGATTTCTGCCCCGGCGGTGCGCTGGCGGTGGCAGGCGGCGATGAAATCGTCGCCCCGGTAAACGCGATGATCCCTGAATTTCCAGTGCGTGTCTTTACCCAAGATTGGCACCCGGCTCATCATCTCAGCTTTGCCTCGCAACACAACGGCAAAGACCCATTCACAACGACCGAAATGCCTTACGGCACACAAGTGCTGTGGCCAGATCATTGCATTGTTGGATCAGAGGGTGCAGCATTTCACCCTAAGCTGGATACACGCAGCGCTGATATGATCATCCGCAAGGGGTTCCGCCGCGAGATCGACAGTTATTCCGCATTTTTCGAAAATGACCACAAAACACCCACCGGCCTTGAAGGATACTTGCGGACGCGGGGTGTCGAGAAGATAACTATGGCGGGCTTGGCCACTGATTTTTGTGTCAATTTTTCAGCTGTCGACGCAGCAAGGCTTGGGTTCGAAGTCAAAGTCATCGAAAGCCTGTGCCGCGCCATCGATATGGAAGGCTCGCTTGATGCCGCAAAACGCGGAATGGCTGAGGCGGGCATCGCACTTGCCTAATGTCACGGGTCTAGCCTGCACGCGCCTTTTTCATCAACTGCGCGGCATAAGGCACTTCAGCCAATCCTGGTGACAGGTGATCCAGAATGCCTTTGACCAGACGACCCATTTTGCGCTTGGCCGGATCAAATCGCATTGTTTCGTGTAGCAACATCTGATCGCTGTAAGGGTTCATGTAGAAATGCCTGCGTGGCACATAAAACGCAGCGCCCATTCCGCCCGACAGCCAGAGTTCCTTATGTCCAAGGTCAACAGCTCTTGGACGCGCACCTTCTGGGATTTCAGCGAACCAGTCTTGGTATTTCCGCCAATAGCGTTCAATTGTCGCTTCGCCATACTGCCCCTTAAGATCACTCATGGACTCACCGGCCAAACGCTCGAACGCAAATTCAGGCGTGATTGTTTTGGGAATCTGTTTGGCCGGCGGATATTTGTTGGCCTGCGCTACTTCTGCGGCGCCACCTCGCAACAAAAGGTGTTTCCCAGGAGCGATATGCATCGACTTTAGAACCAGGGGATGCAAATGAGGGTGCGCATATCCAGTTGCCAGTCCGATCTGAGCCCGCGTCCGAGCAAGGTTCAACGTCGCAAGTTCAGCGTCACAATCTCCGCTAAGCACGCGCTTTACATGCAGCGAAATATCTAGATGCTTGGCCACACGCGATGCAGACTCGGCATCAAACTTCGTGGACCAGTTAATCTCGTGCACATAAAATGAGCCGACGCGATCAACGACTTTGCGCGGCACCGCAGCCGCCAATAACCGCGAGTCCCGACCGCCGGTTATGGGTATCGTGCAATCGAAATGAGTCACAAGCGATGACATAATGGTTTGCACGCGCTCTGTTATCCGCGCCACGCTTTGACCTGGTTCACTTGGCGGCTCGAAGGGTGTGTCGTCTTTAGGCCAAAATCGGTGCGATCTGAACGTTGCTAAGTCCACATAGTGATTACTGCGCAATTGGCGAACACGCGCGTCCGGGGTCTCATCCATCAAATACAACGTTGGCTTGCCCCGTATGTCGGAAGACGTTCTGCCGCCTGAAGGCTGGATGTCATCGTTAATGGCTAGCGTGACGGTAGATGCAATCGTCTCCAAGCCATCATTCGCCACCGCGGTAAGCCCAGAGGTGGCGTCGGGATAATATCGTAACTCGTCACCAATCTGAACAAGCACCGCAAAACGACCTGCCAGTTGCGACAAGCGTCGCTCTACCGCATCGAATGTAGCGGTCATCGTCAGGTGTGATCCATCTTTGAAACCGGTGGCAACACCTTGCAAGTCGATAGCGATACCAAGACACCAGCCGATCAATTGACCACGCCTATTCATGATTTTTGTGGCAGGTAGATTTGGGCAGTGCTCAATCGAAAATGACCCTAGCTTTCGCGTCTTCCAAAGCGAAGATGCAACAGTTGGTCGTTGGCTGATCCGAAACTGATGACGGAACACATCGTCAAACGACCACCCTTGCACATCACAGACCAAAGCACCCCAACAAGGCACTGCTGCACGTATGGTCGTCTCACTGCTTGATGGTCTATCCACAGCGCTTTTCCGCCTTTTTTGAAACACTATGCGGCACTTAACGGTGCAGCAAGCTAAGACTGGCACATCTTCCCAAACGGGCTGCAGTAGGCTATCGCCCCACAAACCCGAGAACGCCGGAGCACTCACATGGCCAAGATCAAAGTCGAAAACCCAATCGTCGAGCTAGACGGTGATGAAATGACCCGCATCATGTGGGACTTTATCAAAACCAAACTGATCACACCCTATCTGGACGTCGATTTGCTGTACTACGACCTTGGCATCGAAGCGCGCGACGACACCGATGATCAGATCACAGTCGATGCAGCCGAGAAAATCAAAGAGGTTGGCGTCGGTGTAAAATGTGCCACGATCACTCCGGACGAGGCGCGCGTCGAAGAATTCGGCCTCAAACGCATGTATCGCTCGCCCAACGGCACAATCCGCAACATTCTTGGCGGCGTGATCTTCCGCGCCCCAATCATTTGCAAGAACGTACCGCGTCTTGTGCCCGGTTGGACGAAACCGATTGTCGTTGGACGCCATGCTTACGGCGATCAATATCGCGCAACAGACTTCAAATTCCCCGGACCTGGCAAGCTGACGGTTAAGTTCGAAGGCGAAGACGGCAAAGTCATAGAGCACGAAGTATTTGACGCTCCCGGCGCTGGTGTCTCTGTCTCAATGTTCAACTTGGACGCCTCGATCTACGACTTCGCGCGCGCATCGCTGAACTATGGCCTAAACCTTGGTTGGCCTGTGTATCTATCAACCAAAAACACCATCATGAAAGCCTATGACGGTCGGTTCAAAGACATTTTTGAAGAGGTGTTTGAAGCCGAGTTCAAAGAAGCGTTTGAAGAAAAGAAAATCTGGTACGAACACCGCCTGATCGACGATATGGTGGCAGCCTCGATGAAATGGTCTGGCGGCTACGTCTGGGCCTGCAAAAACTACGACGGCGACGTGCAATCTGACACTGTGGCGCAAGGCTTTGGATCATTGGGTCTGATGACCTCGCAGTTGATGACACCCGACGGCAAGATCGTTGAAGCCGAGGCTGCGCACGGCACGGTCACCCGTCACTATCGCCAACACCAGGCGGGCGAAGAAACCTCGACCAACTCAATCGCGTCAATTTACGCATGGACCGGCGCGCTAAAGCACCGCGCCAAACTGGATGACAACGCGAAACTGCGAGAATTTGCTGAAACACTTGAGAAGGTCGTGGTCGATACAGTCGAAAGCGGACAAATGACCAAAGACCTCGCTTTGCTTGTTGGGCCTGATCAGGGTTGGCTTACAACAACCGGTTTCCTTGATAAAATCGACGAAAACCTTGCAAAAGCGCTAAGCTGACATTCAGAACACGCGCTTTGGTGAAATAAGACAAAATCTCACCATCGCGTGACACCTCTGACAGAATCCTTGCGACAAAAGGCTCTTACACCGATCTTACAAGGCAAGCGGAGTACTCTTGATGTCTATGGAACGATTCACATTTGCCGGCCATGCAGGCGATGAGCTTGCGGCACGCCTTGATATGCCCGACGGGCCCCATCTAGCGACTGCGCTTTTTGCGCATTGCTTCACCTGTGGCAAAGACATTTCTGCTGCGCGCCGCATTGCTGCGCGTCTTTCCGCCATGGGCATCGCAGTGCTGCGCTTTGATTTCACAGGCCTAGGTCATTCCGGCGGAGAATTCGCGAACACAACCTTCACATCCAACGTCGATGATCTGGTTTTGGCCGCTAAGCAACTTGAAGAACGCGGGATGGCCCCTGCTTTGTTGGTCGGCCATTCCTTGGGCGGCGCAGCCGTTTTAAGCGCGGCTGGCAAGATCGAAAGCGTGAAAGCGGTTGTGACCATTGGAGCACCATTTGATCCCGGCCACGTGACCCACAACTTTGGCACTGCTCTGGACACGATCGAAAAGGACGGCAAAGCCGAGGTCAGCCTTGCCGGTCGTCCTTTCACCATCGGGCGTGATTTCGTCGCCGACGTTGCAGGTGCCGCCCTGACACCCGCCATCGAAAAACTCGGCCGCGCGTTGCTCGTCATGCACGCCCCACTCGACACAACCGTCGGTGTTGAAAATGCCACGCGCATCTTCACTGCCGCAAAGCATCCAAAAAGTTTTGTCACACTAGACAATGCCGATCACCTTGTTTCTGAGCCAGAAGACGCCGAATACGCCGCCGAGGTGATTTCGGCGTGGGCCGGGCGCTACCTTGATCTGCGTCCGCCAGCGCCGCCAATCGGCGCGCCAGAAGGCGTAGTGCGCGTGTCCGAAGCCGACTCAAACGGCTACCTTCAGGACGTGAACTCCGGCCCCTTCCATCACACCCAAGCCGATGAACCGCTCGCCTATGGCGGCACAAATCGCGGTATGTCGCCCTATGGTTTCCTTGCCTCTGGCCTTGGCGCATGTACGTCAATGACAATTCGCATGTACGCGCGCCGCAAGGGGTGGCCGCTGGAACACATCTCAGTCGATGTCAGTCACGACAAAGTTCATGCGCAAGACGCGGAAACTTCAAAAGAAGTGCGCATTGATCGTTTCAAACGTGAGATCCGCCTTGTTGGCGATCTAGACGAAGCCCAACGCGCGCGGCTTTTGGAAATCGCCGACAAATGTCCCGTGCACCGCACACTAGAAACAGGCGCCAAGGTCGAGACTGTTCTAGTAGACTAATTCTTGCCGTTGCAGCGCGCGCGTGTCAGGTTCGCGCCCATGTCAAAAACCGCCACGCACACCAAAGCGCCGCCAAAAACGCAACTGCCCCAAGTGCAGGAGCCGCGAAATCCAGGCATGACGCTTGATCTTGACCTAATTGCTTCGCTTCAGGCCAACACAAGTGCAATCGAACGTCGCGCTGCCACACTGCCCGGCAGGCGCTCCGTCAAAAAAGACCACCAAGCAGCGTGGCTGTTGCGTGCGATCTCGATGATCGATCTCACCACATTGTCAGGCGATGACACAACAGGGCGCGTGCGCCGCCTTTGCACCAAGGGCCGCCAACCCGTGCGTTCTGAACTACTTGAAGCGCTTGGCATGCCCGGCCTCACCGTCGGCGCGATCTGCCTATATCACGACATGATCGAAACAGCCGTGCGAGAACTCCACGGCACAGGTATTCCCGTCGCCGCTGTATCCACCGGGTTTCCAGCCGGTCTCTCCCCTTTCCACCTCCGCCTCGCCGAGATTGAGGAAAGCGTCAAAGCAGGTGCGAAAGAAATCGACATCGTCATCTCGCGCCGCCACGTTCTCACTGGAAATTGGCAGGCGCTTTACGACGAAATGCGCGCATTTCGTACCGCTTGCGGCGATGCCCACGTCAAAGCAATCCTTGCCACTGGCGAACTTGGAACCCTACGCAATGTCGCGCGCGCCAGCTGGGTCTGCATGATGGCAGGCGCTGACTTCATCAAAACGTCCACCGGCAAAGAACCTATCAACGCCACCCTGCCCGTGAGCCTAGTAATGACCCGCGCGATCCGTGGCTATTATGAGCTGACCGGCTACCGCGTCGGTTACAAACCCGCAGGCGGCATCTCCAAAGCCAAAGACGCCGTCACCTACCTAACGCTGATCAAAGAAGAGCTTGGCGACCGTTGGCTCAAGAACGATTTGTTCCGCTTCGGTGCCTCGTCACTGCTCGGCGACATCGAACGCCAACTAGAGCATCACCTCACTGGCCGCTATTCGGCCTCTTACCGCCATCCGATTGGGTAAACGCATGACCGTACACGATATTTTCGAGTCCATGGACTATGGCCCAGCCCCTGAAGATGCCAAAGAGGCTCAGGCTTGGCTGAAGACCCACGCCAAAGGTTTCGGCCACTTTATCAATGGTACATTCACCAAGCCCGGCAAAACATTTGCAAGCAAAAACCCGGCTACCGGCAAGGCACTCGCCAAAGTCTCGCAAGCCACACAGAAGGACGTCAACGCCGCGGTAAGAGCCGCCCGCGCCGCGCAAGTTGATTGGGCGAAAGACGCGAAATCGCGCGCCCGCATTCTTTATGCTCTCGCCCGTCTTGTCCAAAAACACGCGCGTCTTTTCGCCGTGTTAGAGACTATGGACAACGGCAAGCCCATCCGCGAAAGCCGCGACATCGACATCCCTCTGGTCGCGCGCCACTTCTATTATCACGCGGGCATGGCCCAGCTGATGGACGACGAGATACCAGACCGCGACGCACTTGGTGTCGCGGGCCAAATCATCCCGTGGAACTTCCCACTTCTCATGCTGGCCTGGAAAATCGCACCTGCCCTCGCGATGGGCAACACAGTGGTGCTGAAGCCAGCAGAATACACCTCGCTCACCGCTCTCCTCTTTGCCGATTTATGCCGCGAAGCAGGCGTTCCCCCCGGCGTTTTCAATATCGTAACTGGCGATGGTGCAGTTGGCGAAATGATCGTTACTCACAAGGACATCGACAAGATCGCCTTTACCGGTTCAACAAATGTGGGCCGCCACATCCGCCAAGCCACCGCAGGCACTGGCAAAGCGCTAACTTTGGAATTGGGCGGAAAATCCCCCTACATCGTCTTTGACGACGCTGACATCGACAGCGCCATCGAAGGACTGGTTGACGCAATCTGGTTCAACCAAGGGCAGGTCTGTTGCGCCGGCTCACGCCTGTTGATCCATGAAGGCATCGCCGACGATTTCACCCGTCGCTTGAAAACACGGATGGACAAACTGCGCATTGGTGATCCGCTGGATAAATGCATCGACGTTGGTGCCGTGGTTGACCCGGTTCAGCTGAAAACGATCAAGTCGCTCGTCGCCAAAAGCGGCGGCGACATCTACCACGCCGCCGGCGATCTTCCCGCTAAGGGCTGTTATTACCCGCCCACGCTGATCACTGGACTTTCCACCGCCGACCCCCTGATGCAGGAAGAAATCTTCGGCCCCGTCCTTGTCGCCACGACCTTCCGCACGCCATCCGAGGCAGTCGAACTTGCCAACAACACCCGCTATGGTCTTGCCGCCACGGTCTGGTCAGAGAACATCAATCTTGCTCTTGATATCGCTCCAAAACTGGCCGCTGGTATCGTCTGGGTGAACGCCACAAATCTGTTTGATGCCGCCGCTGGTTTCGGCGGCGTGCGCGAAAGTGGCTTTGGGCGCGAGGGCGGTTGGGAAGGACTTACCGCTTACACCAAGCCCAAAGGCGCACCCAAATCTTTGGCCCAAATCACCACAGTGCCCGCCCCAAAAGAGGCAAGCGTCACTGATCTGGATCGTACCGCAAAGCTTTACATTGGCGGCAAACAAGCGCGCCCCGACGGAGGGTATTCGCGCGCCATCTGGTCCCCTAAAGGCAAGCTGTTGGGCCACGCCCCCATCGCCAATCGCAAAGATGTCCGCAACGCAGTTGAAGCAATGAACGCTGCCAAAAGCTGGAGCAAAACCACAGGGCATTTGCGTGCACAAATCCTCTACTTTATTGGCGAGAACCTCTCAGCGCGCGCCGATGAGTTTGCTGCTCAAATCAATGCAATGACAGGCAGACGCACCGGTGCCGACGAGGTTGAACGCGCGATTGATCGCCTGTTCACCTGGGCGGCCTGGGCTGACAAACACGACGGGCGTGCCAAAAGCGTTCCAATGCGCGGCATCGCTCTGGCCATGAACGAACCCGTCGGTAAAATCGCAGCCTTTGCGTCAGACAACGCTGCACTGCTTGGCCTTGTGTCGCTGATGGCCCCGGCGATCGCGATGGGCAATCGTATCACTGTGGTCGCATCCGAGCCTTTCCCGTTGCCCGCCACCAATTTCTATCAGGTGCTCGACACGTCAGATCTGCCCGGAGGCGTCGTGAATATTCTAACAGGCGCGCACGCTGAGCTCGCGCCCCATGTCGCAGGTCATATGGACATCGACGCGGTTTGGTCCTTCTCGTCTTCAGATCTGTCAAAGGTAATTGAAAAAGAAGCGGCCGGTAATCTTAAACGTACTTGGGTCAACCATGGACATGACCATGATTGGTGCACAGCTGATGCGGAGAATTTCCTAAACGCCGCAACCGAGATAAAAACAGTCTGGGTGCCTTACGGCGAATGATCATTATTGTGGCGGTTTTTCGTCTCTAAACCAGCCTTTTGCGCGATCTAACCACCCCCTCGTTGTCTCTTTCGTCGCCTCAAGGGCGGCGCCCGAGGTCTCCACCGTTGAATCAAGGGCGTTGCTGGCACCATCACTGATCTGCTCTATTAGCGTTGGCTCAGATGCTGCTTTCCTGAGATCCGCAGTACCAAACCAACCGAGCCCGCCAAGAGCCACAGCAAGACATAGTGTCAAAAAGGTCGTGCGTACAAAGGCGGACCCATTCCAGATACGACCAAGTGTGTAATCGAGAAGCCCGACACCGCGGGCCTCGAGTTCCAGAAAACTGTCGAAAACCCACGCTTTCGCCAGAAACCAGAACAAGGGCGAGATCAACAGCGCGATACCGATCAAAGACCCAACGGACGCCAGCCAAATGGCAAGCGCCCAATACATCAACCAGGCAATAAGAGTGGCTTTCAACCGCTTTGGCATACCGGCCCAAAAGCCCAAACTGTGCGTATCCGTCGTCATGACAAGTAATCTACGTAAAAATACGGCTGATTTAAGGGGTGTTTTGGGGCTGACCGTCACCACCTTTGCGCTTGCGTTGGTAATGACGGTCTCCCTGAGCCGCGCTGCGGGGAAGCCACGCGCGGAACTCTGTTGTGTTTGTGAGGGGAGGTTAGAGAGGGGTTCTTTGTCTTGAGAAAGGGAGTGCGGCCGCGCGCCGGGGGAAGAAGCGCGCGACCGCTTGGGCAGTATCTTACTTGTTTTTGCCCAGCGTCTGAACCGCGTCGATTGAGTAGAACTCGGTGAACGAGATGCGGTTGTCGTCGTTGGCGTCAAAGAAGATCAGGTCGTTTGACGACAGGTTCGGGTAGGCTGCCTGCAGTTCGCCCAAA
>JBDVBY010000012.1:0-63442 GCA_039942715.1 Paracoccaceae bacterium | reverse complement strand
CGGTGATCCGTCACCATTCAGAGCAACTCGCCGCCCAGCTTCATGCGCAGCGCGAGAACTTGTTTCCGCCTGACGCATCCAAATCCATGCGCACGTTTACCAGCGGTGAAGCCGCCGATCTGCTTGGCGTCAACGACAGTTATTTGCGCAAATTGCACCTTGATGGCAAGGGTCCCTCGCCGCATGTCACTCCCGGAAATCGCCGCCATTACTCGGCACAAGATATCCAGGAATTGCGCCATCTTCTTGAAAAGACAGCCAGAAACAAGGGCGACTACCTGCCCGGCCGTCGTGGCGATGATCATATGCAGATCATTGGCGTGATGAACTTCAAAGGTGGGTCTGGTAAAACCACCACCTCCGCTCATCTCGCCCAACGCCTCGCGCTCACCGGGTACCGCGTGCTTGGCATCGATCTTGATCCGCAGGCGTCTTTCACCGCTCTGCATGGCGTGCAACCCGAGTTCGATCTGCCCGACGGCGGCACTCTATACGACGCGATCCGCTATGATTCTCCCGCTCCGATCAGTTCAGTTATTCGTAAAAGCTATATCCCGAATCTGGATCTGATTCCCGGCAACCTCGAGCTGATGGAGTTCGAACACGAAACCCCCCGCGCCCTAGCCGGGGGCAACGCAGGTCTCTTTTTCTTCCGTGTTAGAGACGCTTTGGCCCAAATCGAGGGCGAATACGATGTGGTCGTAATTGATTGTCCGCCGCAACTTGGGTTCCTCACGATGTCCGCACTGTCGGCTTCCACGGGCGTATTGGTAACCATTCATCCAGAAATGCTTGATGTCATGTCGATGAGCCAGTTCCTGCGGATGACCGCGGATCTGATGGATGTGATTGCCGAAAGTGGGGCTGACATGAAACACGACTGGATGCGTTATTTGCTGACGCGCTACGAACCCACCGATGCACCTCAAAATCGGATCGTTGCGTTCCTGCGCACGATGTACGCCGAAAAAGTGCTGAACGCGCCAATGCTGAAATCCACTGCGATTTCTGATGCCGGCCTGACCAAGCAAACGCTTTACGAGGTCGAGCGCAGCGCTTTTCATCGCAAAACCTATGATCGCGCTTTGGAAAGCCTCAATAGCGTCAATGACGAGATTTCGTCTCTAATCCAGCAAACATGGGGGCGCGAAGGATGAGTGATAGCCGCAAAAAACGCCTGTCGATGCTGGACAATATGGCCAGCGCCGCCCCCCCTGCCCCGGAAACGATGATGTCGACGAACCGCGCTTTGCGCTCGGCGCGCGATGCCGTGGATGGACACAATGTGTGGGAACTTGATCCGCGCGATATCGAAGATCATCGCCCTGTTGATCGCCTTGATCACGACGACACGCAGGATCTTCAGGACGCGATCGAAGCCAACGGACAAACCGTGCCTATTTTGGTGCGCCGTCATCCGGAGAAAAAGGATCGTTACCTGTTGGTTTACGGGCGCCGTCGCCTTGAGGCGATCCGGCGCTCTGACAAGGTGGACAAGGTCCGTGCACTGATTGCTAACCTAGATGATGATGCCGCCGTAAAGGCGCAAGTGTCTGAAAACATGGCGCGCCGCGATCTGACCTTTATCGAAAAGGCCCTTTTCGCGCGCGAACTTGTCGACGGCGGGTTTGGCAGTCAACAGCAAGTGGCTGATGTTCTGACCGTGACCAAATCGGCGATCTCGATGGCGCTTGCTGTTGTGGATGGCATTACGCCGGACTTGGCGCGCGCGATTGGCCCGGCCCAGGGTGTTGGTCGCCCCCGGTGGGAGGCGCTTGCGAAAAGCATTGAAAGCCGCGTTTTGCCGCAAGAAAGGCTTGTTAAAGTTGCCGACAAGGCGCGCAGCGATGCGCTTGTCGCCCTGGTGAAAGCAGACGCGCCCGGTGATGCGGGCGATCCGTCTGTCGCGGCCTTTGAGGCAGTGTTTCAGGCGGCAGCCCCGCCCAAAACAGTCTCTAAAAAGAAGAAAAAGGCACCAAAAGCCGGTGTTCAACAGATTAAGATCGGTGACGATGCGGGCGCGGCAGAACTGCGGCGCACATCGGCTGGGCTTCAGCTTCAACTGAAGAACAGCGACTTTGCCGATTGGATAGAACAAGAGGCCAAACAGGTCTTGGAAGAGCTTCACGTGCGGTGGGTAAACCGCGCGGAAGACTGAGGAAGAGCAGCAACAACAGGAGGCACGAAAGGACGAAGAAAAAAGGTCCCGCAAAGCGGACGCTCCACGAGACCCTATCTTGATCTAACACCTCAAAGGTAGTGTTCAGACTTCTTTCCCGCAAGTCCAAAGTGATTCGCGGCGTGGATTTTTTTGTCCCTGTGAAACTTTAATGGAATACACCCCAATCACGCCATTTCGGCGTGCGATGTCGGCTGCCGATTTGGCAGTGCTCGCGCCCAAAGCCGAGGCAGAAGACGTGCCCGGCGTTAACAAGTGGGAAGTCTTGCGCGAATTAAGTGCAGCGCGCACCACATTTGAGCTAAGCGATCGCGAACTTACCGTGCTTCAGGTGCTGATCGGGTTTTATCCCGAGACGATATTGGGCGATCACCCTGACGGTCTTGTCGTTTTCCCCTCAAACGCCGCGATTTGCGAGCGTCTGAACGGCATGCCCTGCTCTACCATGCGCCGCCACCTTGCGCGTCTGGTGAGCACTGGCTTTCTCCACCGTCGCGACAGCCCCAATGGCAAGCGTTTCTCTCGCCGTTATAGTGGAACACGTGAAGCGTTTGGGTTTGACCTCACGCCTCTTGTCACGCGCTTTACCGAGGTCTGTGAGGCCGCCGAGGCCGTGCGCGCCGCCACCGAGCGCTATGAACGTCAGCGCCGCTCTGTCAGCCTGATGCGCCGCGATCTTGCGTCCTTGGCCGACTATGGAGCAGAGGTGCGCAGTGGTTTGCCCGTTTGGAGCGACTACGCAATTCTGGCCGAAGACACACGTAAGCTTCTGCGCAGAAAAACGAGGCTGGCAGAACTTGAGGTTCAGGCAGAGCTGCTCTTGCAATCTCTGAATGCAGCGCGCGCTTTGTTAGAAAATAATACACAAGATATAAGCACCATTGACGGTCAAAATGAGCAGCACCTTCAGAATTCAAATAAAAACCTACAAGACTCTGAACCTTGCTTAGAAAATCAAGAGCAGAAGGCCGAGGTGGACCAGCAATTGCCTAATGTTCCGCTGGGATTGGTGTTGGCTGTATGTACAGAGTTTCGAACCTACGTGCAGGAAGACATCCGACATTGGCACGAATTTGTAAGGGCGGCAGATATGATCAGGCCAATGATGGGGATTTCGCCGTCGGCGTGGAATGATGCGATCGAAGCAATGGGGCCGGAAGAAGCGGCTGTAGTGTTGGTGGCGATGCTCGAGAGGTTCGAAGATATACGATCTCCGGGCGGGTATTTGCGGCATTTGACGAGCAAAGCGGCGGCGGGTGAGTTCTCCTGCGCCCCAATGGTTATGGCACTCAATAGGCGAGAGGCGGCGTAAAGTTCACAGCTGTGAACTTTTGGGCCAACGACGAGTTCACAGCTGTGAACTTATCTCGTGATGGGGCAGGGTAGGCAGCTTAGAATTGGCTGATAAACGACAAGGTAAACCGCTCTGTATCGTCGTAGTCCTCGGACCGCGTGGTCAACGCATAGCTGGCCGAGAAGTCACCAAGCGGAGTCTCTGCAGTGATCGCAAGTCCAGCAGAAGAGCGCCAAATACCATCGTCGATCAGCGTACCAGAAGGCGCAGTTGCGCGATCCAGTCCCCTGACTTTGCCGACGTCATAGTAAAGACCAGGGGTGAAGGGCAGGGTATCGGAAAAGATTGGAAGGAGGAGATCATTTTGCAAAACAGCATAGCGATCACCGCCAAGGCTTGTGGTGATGTCTTCGCCTCCGCCACCGCAACCGGCGCAAAAATCGACAGGCGTAATGCCGCCACGCGCAAAGCCGCGCATAGAGGTGCCGCCAAGTGTCAGTCGATCAGCAGCAGTGGTCTCGCTGCTGCCAAAGGCTTTTACCGCACCAAGACGTGCGCGCATACGAAGCGAGGTCCAGTCGGCAACAGGAATGGTGGTCGCGAAAGCGAGGGTGGCTTCACCGAAATCAGCGTCGCCGCCATAGACGTCAATACTGGCGCCAACGCTCGAGCGATTGCCGCTCCAGTTCAGGGACACACCGGGGCCGCCAACGAAACGGCTGCCTTCTTCGGCTTGGAGTATGGCAGAGGCATCGGCGTCAACAGAGGTGATGTCGGTCCAAAGGCCCGTCAGGCGGAACTCGCCCGCAAAGGTATCGCTGTCTTCACCAAAAGTGACGAACGGCTGAAGTGTTGCGGTTTGGAAATCGAATAGCGTGTTGTCGTAATCAAAGTCGGCATATTCAAGCCGCACACCACCGCCACGTTCGCCCGGCCAAAAGGCATCGCCAGTTAGGGCAACGCTGGCAATGACAACTTCTTTGGAAAAGGTCAGATCAGAGGAAAGTGTTTTGCCGCCAAGAACATTGTCGAGCGATAGGCCGACAGAACCAAAGATGCCGACATCGCTGTCTGCACCGATGCCAAAGGTCAGATCACCGGAGTAGTCGGGTTCTTCTTCGACATTGATTGTCAGAGTTGGACCAGAGGAGAAAATCCGAACGTTTCGAAATTCCCCTGTGAATTCAAGAGCTTCTACGGCTGCGACAATGTCTGCTTCGGTGTATGGCACGCCAGTTTGCAGATCAGCTGTCGCCAGGACATCGCCGTCACGAAAGCGCTCGTTGCCTTGTACAGTGATTGTCGAGAAGACGCGTTCGCCTGTTTCCAATTCCTGCGACGTTGCCGCGCTTTTGGCTGGTTGAAGGTGATTGGCGCGCCTTTATGGCCTGACCCGGTGAGTTGTACGGCTTCGGGCGGAAAGAGGTATTCGGTTTTAAATGCGAGCAATTGCCCTTCGGCCAAGATGCGTGCGCGGAACGGGATGAGCGAGAGTGCGATAAGGGCCGCGATTACAAGGGCGGCAAGGCTAAGACGGACAGGCGAGGCTTTGGACATCAGCGGGCGCACCGTTGCGATCAGGGGTCGTACGATCAATAGCATGGCGGCCACCGCGCCGACCAGCACTGCAAGGCGGGGGTCGAAACGGTATGCGAGCCAGAAGACGCCGGCAAAGATCGTCCAGCGATAAGCATAGGCGATGATCCAGTAGGTCAGCTCAAGGCGGCCCGGTTTTGGCAAGTCTGCGCCCAATGTTCGGCCAGCTGTCGCGCGTGCGGCTTGGCTGGCACGGCCCACAAGGTTGGGTTGGCGAAACAGGTCTGTGAGGATGTAGTAGCCGTCGAGTTTTACGGCTGGGTTGAGGTTGAAAAGCAGGGTGAGCGCGCCGGAGATCACGGCGACTTGCAGGATGACGGGTTCGAATACGCCAAGATCAAAGCGCGCCCAAGCGAGCGTTAGCAGGGCGACAGTGTAGGTCTCAAAGTACACCCCGCCTGCGCCGATCATTGCACGCCGCCACCGTGACGCGATGCGCCACGCACCTGTGACGTCAGTAAAAGGGAAGGGGGTTGCGGCAAAAACCATGATGCCAACGCGGATTGGGCCGGGATCAAGCCCTTCGCGCAAGCACATGATGCGATAGGCAAGGATGTGGCCGAGTTCGTGCACCGCTTTGACACCAAGGAAAAGCGTGGCGAAGGCTATGAGCGATCCGGCCTGAAGCGCGCTTAGCTGCATCAGGCTGGTTGTGACTTTGTCGCCGTTGGTCAGGAAAGTTGCGATGGCAAACAGCACCAGCGCGCCCCAGATCACCGCCGCGGGCAGGGAATAGGCGATACGCCCCAGCCACGAGAGGCGGCGCGCGAGCGCGGCAGCATTGGCCAGATCGGCTTTGACTGAGATCAGTTTGCCTTCGATCGGGCCGCCCGGGGCTTTGCCATCGTCGCCAGTCTCAACGCCCGCTGCAATGCCGCGCCTTGCGAAATGTTGAACCAGTTGGGCGGCGTTTTCGGCGCTTAGGTTTGCGCGCTGTGCCGCACGTCCCGCATCGCCGCTTTGGCGCAAAGCATCAAGAAAACGCACGGTGGTGGCGTCTGCGGAAAAATGCTGTCCCGTCGCCTCGTTCGTGATCACAAACGGCCTTTCAGCCCCGCGCGTTGCGCCCAGATTGTGGACGCTGACAGCGGACGAGATGCGGATACCTTTCATGGCCTTAGGTTTAAGTGGTTTGTGCGGGAAGGGACAGGTGCGGATGACGCGCCTTAAGCGTTGACACACTGGGCGCTTGCAGATAGTTCGCACCCTCACGACACCGGCCCAGGTGGCGGAATTGGTAGACGCGCTAGCTTCAGGTGCTAGTATTCGCAAGGATGTGGAGGTTCGAGTCCTCTCCTGGGCACCAAAAAAGTCCGCTCAAGCGCTAAGCGCAATCTGGCGGGCTTGTCGCCAACAGCGCTTCATAAAATCCCACCAAGTCAGTCGCACTTAACGCGTAGGGCTGTTTTAAGGGATGTAGTTTGCCCAGAGAAACAAGAGAGCTCTTATGGACCCTGCCATCTACGACCCTTCAGTCCCAGACGGATTAGGCGACCACGACACTCAGGATCTAATTTCTAAAACAGGGGATCCGGAATTGGGTCGACGCTATCTCATTCCTGCGCGACAGGGGTGCGCGGTACGGATAAAAGCAGGGCAAATCCTCACGCTGTACAATCCCAAAGGCAATCAGGTCTGTGATTTCTTTGCGCTTATCGACGGGTCAGAGTCCGAGTTTTTGTCGATGGAACATTGTCGCACAGCGCTTGGGCGGATCTATGTGCGAGAATGCGATGTGCTTGTCACAAATCGGCGCAGGCCGCTTGTTGAATTTGTCGAGGATTCCTCTCCGGGCGTTCATGACATACTGATCGCCTGTTGTGATCATCATCGTTACCAACAACTTGGCGCCCAAGGGTATCATGACAATTGCGCGGACAACTTCCGCCGAAGCCTTTTGGCAATCGGGATCAAAGCAAAACATGTCCCAAGTCCTTTCAATGTCTGGATGAACATACCTGTGTCGCTCGAAGGCGACTACTCTTGGGAAGCACCGGTTTCCAAACCCGGCGATTTCATTCGTCTCAGGGCATTGGAGGATGCGATCTTTGTTATGTCCGCCTGCCCACAAGATATGACTCCGGTCAATGGCATAGGTGTTGAACCCGCCGAGTTAGAGTTTGAGATCAATTTGGAAGGGACGGATTGATCGGCAAAGATCGCGCACTGTCGCCCTGCGGACGCTTAGGCTCGCTTTTTGATGTGCATCGCTGGTGATACGCCGAACCGGTCTTTGTATTGCTGCGCAAAGCCTCCTGACGAGTTGAACCCGCAGGCTGCAGCTAGCTCGGAAACGACCATATCGGTTTCAATCAAAAGTGTCCGCGCCCGGTCTAGGCGAATGTTGCGGTAGGTTACCCTTGGTGACTCCCCCAAGAATTGCCTAAAGTGACGTTCTATTTGTCGACGCGATAGACCCGCCAGGCCACTCAATTCATCCAAAGTGAGAGGGTCTTCAATATTGTGGTGCATAGCCTGAACCACCTGAACCAGTTTTGGATGTCGGGTGCTTAGGGCCCGTGCCAAAGACGAACGCTGGGCCGTTCTTGGTTCAATGTCGCCGCCATTTAGGCACATATCTGAAACTAAGATGGCAAAGTCGTTCCCATAGTCCCGTTGGATGATTGAGAGCATCATCTCTGTCGCGGCTGCACCACCGCCGCAGGTCCATAGCTCACCGTCGATCTCAAATCGTTTGGATGACGGCGTAAGCTCGGGGAAAGTCTCTATAAATCCGGGTTGGTTTTCCCAATGCAGGGTGAATCTGTTGTTTTTGATCAAACCTGCGCGGGCAAGCGTTACGGCTCCTGTGCAAATACCTCCTGAAGTGCCGCCAAATCTCACATGTTTGCGCAGCTTATCAACAGTTGCATCGGCTGCTGCATCAAGCCCGTTGTTGCCTGAGCAGACCAGAATTTTCAAATCTTTGTCGAGATTTTTGAAACTGGCATGGACACCAACTTCAATTCCCGACGACGAGAAAACGGGCGCACCGGTTTCGGAAAAGACGGTCCAGCGATAGAGCAGCTTTTGAGATAACTGATTGGCAATGCGCAAAGGATCAAGTGCGGCACTAAAGGCAAGAAGCGTAAATTCAGGAAGAAGCAGGAAACCGAGATCGCGCGTTGCGACAAAATCATCAACAGGAAAGAAAAACGCGCCCTCAGGAACAACGCCTAACCACGCTTCAGGCCCATTTATCTTTGGTGTTTTGTGGTCTTTGTTCATACGTGCATTCAGATAACGAGCGAGGCGTTGCAGAACAAACGGGACACCGAAACGGCAAAGATTCTATTCTGCGATGTCTTCTGCCCAAAGCTCTGGTTTTTCAGTGATAAAGCGCTGCATCAAAGCGATGCAATCAGGGTCATTCATTACAATCACTTCAACGCCTTTGGAGCGCAAAAACTCTTCGTTGCCGCCAAAGTTTTTGTTTTCACCGACAACCACGCGCGGAATGCCAAACTGAATGATCGTTCCCGTACACATCATGCATGGACTAAGCGAAGTATACAGCGTTGTGTCGCGGTAGGTTTTCTGGCGTCCTGCCTTGCGAAGCGCGTCCATCTCTCCATGTGCAATCGGGTCGCCCTTTTGGACACGTTGGTTGCGGCCCTGAGCCACAACCTGACCGCCGCGCGCCAAGACAGACCCAATCGGACAGCCGCCTTCATCAAATCCAGCTTTCGCCTCATCATAAGCAATGCGCAAAAGACGCGTATCATCAGTGTTCATGTGTTTGTGTCCTTTGCGGCAAGTATGGGGCCGGGATAGTAAGGTAGCTTTTCAACGCTTGGTTGCCAAATGCCGTCGCGTTGCAGTTGATCCATATGGTCTGCGATTTGATCCAGAGTCGCAAACCAAACGTCTTTGCTCTCCATCGTCTTGCCAATCCACGTTTCGACCTGTTTCCAGCGCGCCAGTCGTCCGGTCAGAAACGGATGAATGATCAGCATGAAAAATCCCCCTGCACTATACTGCGCATCAAACTCTTCCCAAAATCCTTGCAGACCTTTTGAGGGGGCGGCGACTGGCATCATGTACCCGATTTCATCGTAATGGGCGAAGGGGGGCCAATCGTCTGTTCCCCAATGAACCGGCATTTCATAAAGCGACCCTTTGGTCGTTTCCAACCGGTAGGGAATGTCATCAGCCATCATCGAACTGTCGTAACGCATCCCGTGCTCGACCATCAGATCCACGACTTCTTGCGTGATGTTGTAGACGGGCGCGCGATAGCCGCGGGGTCTTTGGCCGCAAATACGTTGGTGAACGTCAAGCGTGCGTTCGAACCACTCGCGTTGCTGCCCGCGTGTCTTGATCGGGTCTTCGTGCAGGTAGCCGTGATGGCCTATCTCGTGGCCGTCTTTCAAGATTAAGTCGGCGACATCAGGGTAGGTTTCTAAACACCAGCCGGGAATGAAGAAGGACTGTTTCAGGCCCAGACGTCGGTATGTGTCAAGGATGCGGGGCAGGGCAATCATGGGGCCATAGCGCCCCATTGAGATGGGATAGAGGCGGTCGTGACTATCTTCGGGCTTGGCAATATGAATGAGGCTGTCCGCGTCCATATCAAAGGTAATTGCAACCGCGCATTTCGCGCCATTTGGCCAAGGTATCGGGTTGCGGATCATAGGTTAGCTTTCATTCAAGACGTGTGCACTTTGTGTGTCCCACGACAGCCAGATTTCGTCGCCACTTTGTAGATCGAACTTGGACAACTCGCGTTCCTGCATCTGAACTTTGAACTCATGGCCCTGTGCATCCTCAAGAAACAGAGTGACCATAGAACCGACGAATTCTTCCGAGATTAATTTACAATAGGCTTTGTTCTGAGTGCCGGGTTCCTCTAGCGCAATGTGGACCAGATCGGCAGAAATGACAAAACTGGCAGGCTTGCCCGCGACAAGAGTGACGTCATTCATTGGCACGGTGAAATCACCTGAAGCGGTGGTGATACTGGCGGTGCCTGCGGAAACAGATGCAACTGTGCCCGACAGGATGTTATTGCGCCCCACGAATTCTGCGACGAACTGGTTTGCAGGTGCACGGTAAATGTCTTTTGGGGCACCGATCTGAGCGATCTCGCCATTTCCCATAATGATAACGCGGTCGGCCATGGCGAAGGCCTCGGACTGGGAGTGGGTCACGTAAACAAAGGTGATACCAAGCTCGCGCTGCAGATCTGTCAGGACGGCCTGCATCCGGATAACCAAATGGGCATCAAGGGCGGAGAGAGGTTCATCCAGAAGTAAGATTTGTGGTTCCATGACCAGCGACCGGGCCAGTGCGACGCGCTGTTTCTGTCCGCCTGATAAGGTGGAAATGTCACGATCCGCAAACTCGAGGATGCCCATCTTCCCAAGCCATTTCAATGCACGCTCGTGGCGTTCGGCCTTGTCCACGCCGCGCATCTTCAATCCAAATTCGACGTTTTCCTTCGCGCTTAAAAATGGGAACAAAGCCAGCGATTGCCACACCAATGGAGTGTCCCGCTCGTGCGGTGCGACATCGTTCATCACCTGACCGTTTAGGCGAATATCGCCGACGCTTGGGGTTTCCAACCCTGCCAACATGCGCAGGGTCGTTGTTTTGCCGCATCCCGACGGGCCCATGATCGCCAGAAACTCGCCCTCGCGAATTTCGAAGTCCAGCTCCTTCACAGCAACGAAGTCGCCGAAGTGTTTCTGGACTTTATCAAAGACAACCAACGGTTGGTTCATGATCGGATACTCTTCATTTGGCGACTGGCAAAGAAGACTTGCGCCAGCACAACAAGGGTCATGGAAATCAGGAATACGAAAGTCCCAATAGCATTTACTTGAGGATCAATGTTGCCTTGCACGATTTCAAGGATAAGCACCGGGACCGTTTTGTTCAGTCCTGAGACGAACCAAGACACAGCGAATTCATCGAACGAAACAGCGGCAGTCAAAAACAGTCCTGAAAAAATCGCAGGTTTGCAGAACGGAATTATCACATGGCGCATGGTTTGCCATTCCGACCCCCCCAGATTCCACGCAGCGGACTCTAGATCAGGATCCATCTGATTGAGGCGTAACCGGATCACGGCCATGGCAAAAGGCGCGGTCAGGACACTGTGTGCAATAATGACCGAATAAAGCTGCCCTGATATGCCGGTTTTCGAAAACCACGCGAGCATTGCCAATGCCATAATAATCAGCGGGATCGTGGGAGGAAGAAGGATCAGCGCCAGGTAGGGGCCCTTGAGGCGAAAGTTATAGCGAAAGTCAGAATAGGCCGTACAGAACCCAAGGAAAGTTGCGATTACGGCTGTGGAAATGGAAACGATTAAGCTGTTCCTTGCGGCCTCCCAGACATCAGGGTCGGCAAGAATTTTCGCGTACCACTCCGTTGAAAACTCACCCAAAGGAATGGTTGGAAAACGTTGCGAGTTGAACGAAAAGATCATGCTGAAAATGATGGGCGCAAAAACGAAGGCAAAGATCAGCACAACGTAAATGCCCAGCACAAAATTCAGAGAGCGGTTCTGATTCACTTTGCGCCCTTCCGCTTGCGATAGGCTAGGGCAATACCAGTAAAAGCGATGGCAAACAGCGTGAGCATCATCATGATCGCAACCACGGCGGCGCGCGGCCATTGTTGACCTGACTTGGTGGTATCAAGGATCAAGATCGGCAGTGTAGGTTCTTGGCTTCCGCCCAGATAGAACGGGGCGACAAAGTCGCCAAAAGACAGGATAAAGCAAAAAATTGCCGCGATAATCAGACCGGTTTTGGACAGTGGAATGATGACTTGCCAAATCGTGGCCAAAGGTTTGCAGCCGAGGTTTCGAGACGCTTCAATAAGGTTTTTGTCGATGTTGGCCATGGTCACGGTTTGCAAGATCACGACAAGCGGCAGGGTTAGGGTCATGTACCCGACCAACGTGCCGAAGTTTGTGTTCAACATGGTGAAAGGGCCAAGTCCGATATATCCGAGCATGGCGTTGACCACGCCGCTCTCGGAAAGAATTACAAACCAAGAAAACGTGCGCACCAGATAGCTGGTAAAAAATGGGATGATCAGCAGAAAAATTGCCCAACGACGGGTGCTGTCGCTGGCACGGAACGCCAGCGCAAAAGCCGCTGGAAACGCGATGCACATAGCGCAGACCGTAGAGAGAGCGGCGATCATGACGGTGTAGAAATAGCTATCCCAGAAGAACCCACGCGTTAGCATCCGCTCCCAATTGTCGAACTCGAACGCTGTTGTCATGCGGTAGTTGCGCACAAGAAAGAACGACATGGCGATCATAAACAGAACTGGCCCAACAAAGAAAACGAACTGCCAAACCACAATCGGCAGACGCCAAGTCAGCGCATAAAGGTTAGTACGTTTCTCTGGATTGGATGACATGAGGGTCTTGCGGTCCTTGAAAAGGGGCGGCCATTGGGCCGCCCACTTTGATGTCTCTAAATGGTCTGGTTAGGCGTTCTTGTATTCTGACCAGAAGTCATTCCAATCCTCTAGGCCTTGCTGCTGAGGAATGTTTCGATAGTGGATACGCCCTTCTTTGATCAAAGTGATTGGATCTTGCGGATCGCCGTCGATCTGATGCGACCGTGTGGCCTCTGCCAAGTCGGCTTCGATCAGGGCAGCGCGGCCTGCTTTGGTAACACAGAAGCCTGGATAGGCTGCCATTTGCGCCGATTTTACCTGACCTGCAGGGGACATCATATATTGGATGAACTTTTTGACTTCACCGGCTTTTTCGCTTCCCTTGCCGATTGAATAGCTCTCGGTGAACTGGATGCCGCCCTCTTTCGGGATGACGGAGGCAACAGGCGCGCCGTCTTTTTCCAAAACGCCGGTGATCCAGTCACCAATGCCAACCATTGCCTGCATCTCGCCGTTTTTGAGACCGTTGAACGTGCCGCCATAGTCAAAGAAGCCACCGACCTGGCTGCGCAGACCCATTGTGGTTTCCTGCACTGCGGCCCACTTGGCATCGTCCAGATCCCAGAGGCCCGCGCCATTCCCGTTATAAAGGCTCATCATCCCTAGAGTGGGCAGGTGCCAATCGAAGTGTCCGACTTTGCCTTCAAGCTCTGGCTTCCAGAAACACGCATAGCTTGTTGCTTCTTCAGCTGTCACCGAATTCTTGTTGTAGGACACGCCAAGATGACCGCCACGCAGCATCATGGAGTACATTTTACCATCGGCCCAGTGGCCGGGGAATTGTGTGAAGTCTTCGTGAAGCATGTCATCCAGTGGGTAATCCGCCGGTTCCATTTCTTCGATATAGCCCGCAAGGTTCAATTGCTGCACGAACTCGCCGTCCGACAAGATGATGTCATAAGTGCCGGGAGGGGACTGCGCGATAAGTGCAAGCATGTTGTCGCCACCTGCGTAGTACTTTGGCACAAACTTGACGTTGTTTGCGGCTTCATACTCACCAACAATGTCGGGCTCGCCGTGGCCATACGACGCCAGCATGTTGATCTCTGTTGTGGCCGCCCAAGCGCGGTTGACGAATGGCGTCGTGAGAAGCACAGCACCGCCAGCTGTTAGCACCTGCCGGCGGCTTGGTGCGTTCAAAACTGATTTGTTCGTTTGTTTGGTCATTTTTTTCTCCCAGGAAGTGGCCCGTTTTGAACTGGGCCTTTTTTGTACGGCTGAATCGCGTTCAGTTCAGTTTAACTGGAAGCGTATTGCAAGGCGCTTCTGTTGTGAAATTTATCGTTCGTATGGAAGCATTTGGATTCTTTATGATTGTGCCCCCTTATGCATCACCTTTCTTATGACAGTGCCTTTTTAAGCGTCGCTTCGATATCGTCGATGATGAGGTGACCGCTCTTTGGCAGCCGTGTCTGGCGATAGAACAGCCCGATATATAAAGGCCTAAGGTCCGGCAAACCGATGTCTGTCTTGAGCCTCTCAAGTCCTTCCAACATTGTTGGGCCCGTTAGGCAGGACACGCCAATCCCATCCAATACAGCTTGCTGGATACTGGTAATGCCGGGGCTTGAGAACGCAATTCGCCAGCGGCGCTCGGCTTGTTTTAGTGCATCGGTCATTCTGTCTCGATAGACACATCCATGCGGGTGCGCGACAAGAGGGAGCTCTTCCTCATCGCGAAATGTTTTTCCTTTCGCTGCCACCCAAACAGGTTTCTCCATCCAACTGCGATGCAGGAACTGTTGATCTCCGCCCGGGTAAAGTCCCACGGCAATATCCAACTCATCCCTGCGTAGACCATCAATAAGATCGCGCGAGAGGCCACAGCGAATTTCAGTTCGGATGTCCGGATTTTGCTGGACGATCCTTGTCAGACAAGACTGCAGCATGCGCACGCCGTAATCGACCGGAAGACCAATGCGCAGCACGTTGTCCTGAGAGGTTGAGTCGAATTGGCTGACAGCCAGATCATTGAGCCGCAATATCTGCCGTGCGTGGTCAATAAGAGCGACGCCGCGTTCTGTAAGCGTTACCGTGCGTCCCTGTCGTAAGATCAGTGGTTGGCCCACCAAATCCTCAAGCCGTTTCATTTGCAAACTGATAGCGGGTTGGCTGCGTCCCAACAGTGCTGCAGCATGGGTATAGCTTTCAACCTCAATGACAGTGACAAAGGTGCGCAGCAGTTCTGTTGGCAAGTTAACTTGCACGACAGCTCCCATTTCAATTTCATATCATTTCATAAGCAGTATAAATTTTTGTTATCTGAAAATCTAATCTAATCTGGCGCGATGAACAGAAATGACTTCCACAAATACTTCAAGACGCCGGGGCCAGTTGTGTTGCCCGTTATTCATGTTTTGGACACCGCCCGCACTCGGGCAAATGTCGAAGTTCTGTTGGAAGCAGGCGCTCAGGGCTGTTTCTTGATCAATCACGACTTTGACGTTGAAAAATTCCTGCCCATCATTCGCGAAACGCGCGCGGCCTTCCCATCCCTTTGGATGGCGGTGAATTTTCTGGCAGTGACAGGGAAGGATGCCTTCCCCGTCTTGGGTCAGCTACAATCTGAGGGCTGCACCGTTGATGCTTACTGGGCTGACGATGCCTGCATTGATGAAAACGGAGCGAATATTGAGGCCAAGGAGATCGCGGCTGTGCGCAAGGACAGCGGTTGGGATGGTCTTTACTTTGGCGGGACAGCTTTCAAGAAGCAGCGCGAGGTCGATCCCAGCCGATACGGCGATGCAGCCCGTGAGGCGTGCCCTTTTATGGATGTCATCACCACGTCCGGCGTGGCGACCGGGCAGGAAGCCGATCTTTCCAAGATCGAGACCTTCCGCGCTGCAATCGGAGATCGGCCAATGGCATTGGCCTCAGGCATCTCGCCTGAAAATGCGCATGACTATGCGGATGTCGATTGCTTCATGGTCGCTACCGGCATCAATGAGCCGGGAAATTTTTATGACATTGATCCGGGCCGTTTGGCTGATCTGATGTCGATCACCCGCACACTTTCCAAAGGATCTTCAAAATGAGCACACAGGAAAAAGGCCCCCGCGACGATCGCTGGTATCTCAACATCATGGCTCCCAATACAAAGGGAGGCAAATTCGCCTGGCTCGACCCAACTTCCATCTACATTAACGCACAGGCGTTCAATGATCTGCAGGACGATCTTTTGGCGGATTTGAAAGATCAAAACGTTGAGTGCGATGTTGTGGCTGGTTTAGATGCCATGGGCTTTGTGTTGGGTGCGGCGCTGGCCTCGCGTCTGGGAGTTGGTTTTCTGCCGATCCGCAAGGCGGGCAAGTTATGCGTGGACACAGACAAGGTATCGTTCGGGAACTATTCGGGGCGAACCCAGGACATGGAAATGCGTATGCCGGCTTATGGGCCGGGCACGCGTGTCTTGCTGGTGGATCAATGGGTCGAGACTGGTGGCACGATGGACGGGGCCGTCCGTTTGGTTGAGCGGCAAAACGGAACAGTTGCAGGCATGGTCGCCGTTGCGATCGAAGAGAACGAGCGCACGAATGAATATCGGGCGTCTTTTCCCTGCGTATCGGCCGTGGTCCCGGGGTCGCGCTGGCAGACCGAGTGCAATAGCCAAACTCTCTCCAGCTTCAAAACATACAAAGCCGAAATGGCATTTCCGCAGACAAAAAGATAAGCGTGACCAAGGTGATTAGGGGTCACGCGCAGCTAGGCTAGCGACCGGACAAGGCTGGCCGGTTAAACGTTTGTCTGCATTTTCGGGAAGTAGTCTTCGCAGTCGCCTTCGCGGAAGACGTCCGCTGTGCAGCAATGCAAACCACCACCAAAGGCGTAGGCGTCGCGCAATTCAACCTCGACGACTTCCATGCCAAGCTTGTCCATCTGCTCGGCTTGATAAACCTCGGATTTTTCGACGCAGACTGTTTTTGGATCGAGAACCAAAACATTCATCGACAGCCAAGTAGACGAATAGCACAGCGGTGGGGGGGCATTGTGTGCAGGCTGCGCGGCATCGACAATTTCCCAATCGTTGTTCGTGTACATTTTGCGTTGGTCTTCTGGCAAACGACGCTGTGGGTTGTTCAGGATCAACCCGGGGCGCAGTGGTGTGAAGGTTGCGTCAATGTGAATCGGATAAGGATCGCCCGGAAAATTCACGGTATGCACACGGTGATCAGGGAAGTGACGGCGCAGCCATTCAATGCCCTTCAGGTTTGTTGTGAACCCGTGCTGAACAACCAAATCGCGTCCAAACCGAAGCACGTCGGCTGCGTCAAACAGAGGCTCTTCCTCGGTTGTCACAAAGAACTTTTCTTCAGCCCATTTCAGGCGCTTTTCAACGCCTATCTTATCGCTGAGGTAATCCGGATGGTAATCAGCGTTCGTCAGGCGAGGCTTGGGCGCGCTTTCGTGCCGAAAGTTTGGATCCTCGTCGAAGTATTTCTGCATAAGAGGACGATAATTCAGATACTCAAACCAGCGACATCTATAAGACATCGTTGCCTCAAGCATTTCGGACCCAACCGTCAGCAACACATCACGCGGCGGCATGCAGCCAAATTGGCTTTCGGTTTGGAAGTCTGGCGTCGCGGCAGGCAATGCGTGATCAATTGATGTCGGGCGATCAACTTGAATGCCTCGGCCTTGCAACATAGAGGCAAAGTTGTCCAAAAGCTCGTTGGCCCGATCAATCGTTTCCTGCGGCCTGCGCCCCCATTGACCGCGCATATCGCTATCTTCTGGCACCTTTGCGTCAAGTGCTGGTTCTGCTGGCGGGATATGACAATCATCCGCGCGGCCCACGATCACATGTTTCAGCGTGTCCCATTCGTTCCAGCTATTGACGACAGTTTTTTGCATTTCTCACCTCAGCAATGACGCCGTTGTCGTAGTGCTTATGATTTAAGTTAACAAGCCCAGTTGCAGAGCAACAGATTTCGACATTCCGGCCATTCGAAAAGGTCAGTTCGGTCGGTGAAGCTGCGGATTGGTGCACACGCTTTCCACGGCGAAGTAGTGAGCCGAAGCAAGCAATCGATTGCGCGAGGACGCAGTCCCTAATTTGGGCTGCGTCCTCGCAGTTTTCTGACGCTAGCCGATTGCTGCACCATCGTCGCGGCGCACAGCGACAATTGCGGATCGTGGCGTCCGATTGCCGCCATCTGGCCAGCTGCTGTCACCCCTCTCGCCGGGATGCTGGACCCCAACGAAGACCGTCCTGCGATCTGCGGCCCAAGCGATTCCGGTGATTTCGGCTTGCTTTGGACCAACTAGGAACCGGCGTATCTCGCCTGTCGCCGGATCGCCAATGAGCATCTGGTTGTTGCCTTGTCCGGCAAAGTCCTTCTCATTCGAATAGTTGCCATCGGTTTGAATCCAGATCAGCCCCTTGTTGTCGAACGAAAGACCATCGGGCGAGTTGAACATATTGCCTTCGTTCACATTACGTGACCCGCCGTACTCGTCTTCGTGCACGGTTGGATTGCCCGCCATGACAAACAAATCCCACTTGAAAGTGTCCGCTGTGTGATCACCATTGCTGGGCCACCAGCGCACGATCTGACCATAGTTGTTGGCCTCACGTGGGTTTGGTCCTCCGACGGGGGTTTCGTCGCCACCGGCATTCGTCTTCAAGCCGCGATTCTTGTTGTTGGTCAAAGCGCAGTAAATCTCGGCTTTCAGCGGATTTGCTGCGACCCATTCAGGGCGGTCCATGGTCGTGGCCCCCATCTTTGAGGCCGCCATTCGCGTGAACATGCAGATGTTGGCTTGATCCATTCCTGTGGTCTCAGGTGTCAGAGCCAACCACTCGCCAGTCCCGTCTGGATAGAATTTGGCTGCATAAAGCGTGCCTTTTTCCATCAGCTCGTCGGTGTCGCCACCTTCGGCGTAATAGCCGTCAGACACATAGCGATAGAGAAACTCGCCGCGCTCATCATCGCCCATGTAGATGGCAATACGTCCGTCGGCGTTGACCACAACCTCGGCATTCTCGTGCTTGAACCTGCCCAAAGCGGTGCGTTTTTTCGGCACCGAGTTGGGATCATAGGGGTCCACTTCGGTGATATAGCCGTGACGGTTACACTCGTTCGGATCGCCCGCGACATCAAAGCGTGGATCGACTTTCCACCAGCCATAGCCGCGGTCTTTGCCACTGACGCCATAACGTTTCTTGGCGTCATCCTGAACATAACCATCGGTATCTTCGGTGCCAAAGTAGCCGTTGAAGTTTTCTTCGCAGGCCAAATAAGTGCCCCAAGGCGTGCGTCCGTTCCCGCAGTTGTTGAACGTCCCTTTCACAGTGACGCCATCCGGATCGGCGGCGGTTTTCATCATCGCATGTCCGCGCGCTGGCCCGGTGATGTCCATCGGCTCATCCGGTGTAAAGCGGCGGTTATAGGGAGAATCCTTCACGATTTGCCAATTGCCGTCGACTTCTTTCAACTCGCAGGCTGTCAGACCATGGGCGTTCTTGCCCTTGTTGATATCGTCGTCGGTGACATATTTCCCATCCGGGTTATTGCCCCACATGACGCCGCGATTGGTGTACTCGTTGTTTGCGACGAGGATTTGGCGGCCATCCTTATCAGTAAATATTGACATGCCGTCATTGTTGTCGCCAAAGGCGCGGGCCTGGGTCGCTGCCGTGCCGCGTGTTTCGTGATCAAACTCGGGTGTGTCGGAAAACAGCGGATCACCCCAGCGAGCCGCGACGTGCCAATTGTACCCCTCGGGCACTGTGATTGTGTCCTTGATGCTGGTCGGTACGGCTTCAAAACCAAAGCGATTAGCGGCCGCTTGGGCTGCTACAGGCGTAAGCGCGGTCGTTGCCGCACCAATCGAG
The DNA here is from genome assembly GCA_039942715.1 of Paracoccaceae bacterium. GTDB lineage: Bacteria > Pseudomonadota > Alphaproteobacteria > Rhodobacterales > Rhodobacteraceae > JABDJX01. The sequence continues at coordinate 44,113 of JBDVBY010000012.1, read as the reverse complement.
GCAACACCCCCAAAGGCCAACACACCGCCCATGAAACCACGTCTTGAAAGTGCCTCCTCGACAACGGCGTCAAATTCACTGTTCTCGGGTTTCGGGTTAGTAACTTCATCAAAATCGTCAAATGACAGGTCGTCCAGTTCGTCTGCAGATAAGTTGGTACCATCGTCCATAGTCATGTCTGATCTCCCTAAATTGTTGGTTGCCGCAATTACCTAACGGCAAACCGACTCGTAGCTTGGCCTACGAAACGAAGCTCGGTCAAGTCGGGCGGGTCTGGTCTTTTGCAGGTACGGCTGGCAAATACTTGGCCATGGCAAGGGGCGAGACTAGGCCTTCGGGCGTGTCGGGAAAGGACGTATGTTGTTGATTCTCTTGGGCCCATTGTCATCGGATACAACACCCAGTTCGCAATCGCGCGCCCTTGGCTTTCGCTCGGCCCGCAAGTTTGGCAGTCTGTGCAACAGCCCCGCGAATTAGGACCAAGCATGGACGTTACTTCAGTTTTAGCCAGCATAACGGCCAAGACGATTGTTCTGTTTGCACGGATTGTGACGGCGGTGCGTGCGATTTGGGATGGGGTTGAGCCTGTTGCTTCTAAACGCGTGTATTTCGCAAATCACACCAGCAATGGGGATTTCGTGCTGATTTGGGCGGTCTTGCCATCGCATATGCGGGATCAGACGCGTCCTGTGGCGGGTAGTGACTATTGGCTGACCTCTAAGCTGAAGACGTTTATTGGCCGCGAAGTGTTCAATGCGGTTTTGATAGATCGCAACCGAGAAACGCGTGTCGACGATCCGATTGCTCAGATGGCTGAGGCTTTGGATGAAGGCAGTTCGCTGATCTTGTTCCCCGAAGGGACGCGCAACACCGGCGATGAAGCGCTTTTGCCGTTCAAGACGGGGCTTTTTCATTTGGCAACACAGCGGCCTGACGTTGATTTGGTGCCGGTTTGGATTGAAAACCTCAACCATGTGATGCCCAAAGGCGAGGTTCTGCCAATCCCGTTGATTTGCACAGTGCGTTTTGGTGACCCAATGCGGCTAGAGGCGGGTGAGACCAAAGACGGTTTTCTGGCGCGCAGCCATGCTGCTCTTCTTGCTCTCAAAGACAGTGGAGACACGCCATGAGCGCGCCTGTTGAATTTATCATTCTGCTTGGCGGCGTGCTTTGCGTTTTGATCTTTGCGTCGTTTGTTGCTGCGACGCTGAAGAAAAAACAGGGCTCAGGTCCGGTGATCGACAACCTTGTGGCGCGCATCAACGCGTGGTGGGGGATGGCGGCTTTGCTGGCGATTGCGATGCTCTTTGGACGGGCAGGGGCGGTGATCTTGTTTGCGCTGCTGTCGTTCGCAGCAATGCGCGAGTTCCTGACGCTGACGGCGAAATCTCGGGCGGATCACTATGCGTTGGCGGCGGCGTTCTTCATCGTTTTGCCTGTGCAGTACTATCTGATCTGGATCGACTGGTACGGGCTTTATTCGATCTTTATCCCGGTTTATGCCTTCCTTTTCCTGCCCATTATCTCGGCCCTTCGTGGCGAGACCGAGAACTTCCTGACGCGCGTTTCGGAGACCCAATGGGGGCTGATGATCTGTGTTTTTGCCGCCAGCCACGTACCCGCGCTGTTGACCCTGCAAATCCCCGGATACGAGGGCAAATCGATCCTTTTGATCGCGTTCCTTGTGGTCGTTGTCCAAGGCTCGGACGTTTTGCAATACGTCTTTGGCAAGCTTTTCGGACGTCACAAGATCGCACCAGTGCTGTCGCCGTCAAAGACATGGGAAGGCTTCCTGGGCGGTGTTTTGTCGGCAAGTCTGCTTGGTGCCTGCCTTTGGTGGATGACGCCGTTCGCGTTTTGGCAGGCGTTTGTCGTCTCGCTTATCATCGCGATCATGGGCTTTTTCGGCGGATTGGTGATGTCGGCAATCAAGCGCGACAAGGGCGTGAAAGACTGGGGGCATCTGATTGCCGGGCACGGCGGATTTATCGACCGGCTTGACTCGGTTGTGTTCTCGGCACCGATCTTCTTTCACATCGTGCGCTTTTACTGGTCGAGCGTATGAGCCTTTTGAAAAACAAGGCAGTGCATGGCGCGGGCGGCTTTCTGTTGATGGGCGGTTGGGCGGTTTTTGCCAATCGCGCGTTTGAGATGCCTGCGCCTGTGATTGCGGGCGTTGTCCAAGGCGTTCTGACAGCGACGATCACGCTGTTTCTTAAGCAGGTCATTGAAACCCTCTTTAATCTCACCGAAGGGTGGGCGCGTTTGGTTCTTCCACCGCTCACGGCCTTTGTTTTCTCGGCCATTTTGCTGACAACCATCCACACAATGGTTGGGACACCAGCGCTGATTGCCACGATCGCGGTTCCTCTGACAGTCTCGACGCTTTACGCCCTTCTTTATAACATCACATTGAGCCGCCATGTCTGAACGCCGTCCCATTGCCAGCCGAAATTCCAAACTTGCCGCGCGCGTTGCGAGCGGGTTGGCGACGCGTGGCATCTCGCCCAATCATATCTCGCAGGCGTCTATGGTGTTTGCAGCCATCGCTGGGTTGGCGTTTTGGGCGTCAGGGGTTAGCGAAGGATTTCTCTATGGGCTGTGCCTGCTCATTGCAGCACTTGGGTGTCAGATTCGCCTGCTCTGCAACCTTTTTGACGGGATGGTTGCGGTTGAAGGCGGGCAGGGCGCACCCGATGGGCCGTTCTGGAACGAAGCGCCGGATCGCGTGGCTGATGCGCTTATTCTGGTTGGTCTTGGGTTGGGGGCTGGCGCGCCTGCTTTGGGTTGGGCCGCGGCCGCGCTGGCGATTGGCACGGCTTACATTCGCGAGTTGGGCAGTGCGCAGGGGTTAAGCGCTGATTTTCGCGGCCCGATGGCCAAACCACAGCGCATGGCTTTGGTAACGGGGGCGGCCATCATCGCCATTTTTGTGCCGGTGATTTTTGGCGTGAGCGTTCTTAAAATAGCGTTGTGGGGGCTTGTTCTTGGGACAGCCGCAACGATTCTGAGGCGCAGTTTGGGAATGATCGCGGCGCTTAAATCCAAAGCGTGAACCCGGGTGCGCATGGTGCGACCTTTGAGCCTTTTTCGCTTGGGTCAATATAGTGTACGCTTAAGTTTACAGCGTTGGAGACTGCGGTGAAGTTTGAGACACCTAAGATTGACTGTTCTTATTGCCCGATCCGGCATCGGGCGGTCTGCGCGCGCTGTGAACCGGACGAATTAGAACGCTTGAATGACGTCAAATTCTACAGATCTTTTACTGCAGGTCAGCCAATTGCCTTTGGTGGTGAGCCGAGTGAATTTGTGGCCTCAGTGGTGTCGGGCGTGGCCACGCTGACGGGCAGTCTGGAAGACGGGCGCACGCAGGTGGTCGGGCTTTTGCTGCCGTCTGATTTCATGGGCCGACCGGGGCGCGATTCGATAGCGCATGACGTCGTGGCGGCCACTGACGTGACACTTTGTTGCTTTCGCAAAAAACCGTTTGAACAGCTGTTGATAGAAATGCCGCATGTAAGCGAGCGCCTGTTGGAAATGGCGCTTGATGAGCTCGACGCTGCACGCGACTGGATGCTGTTGCTGGGGCGGAAAACTGCACGCGAAAAGGTAGCGAGCTTTTTGATGCTGGTTATGCGTCGCTCGGCCAATCCTGAGGCGAAATCGCTTGGAGATCCGTCTCGGATCGAATTGCCTTTGTCACGCGAAGTGGTGGCCAATTTTCTGGGCCTGACGATTGAAACGGTCAGCCGCCAGTTTTCGGGCCTGCGCAAAGACGGTGTGATTGATCTTGAGGGCGCGCGCTCGGTCTTGATCAAAGAACCTCACCAGCTGGCGGATTTGGCGGGTTATGACGACTACTTGACCTGAATCAAGGCGGGGATTCGGGAAGGGTGACACCTTGGCGTTAATTGAAACGCAAAGAGGTCTCACCGATGTACAACCATATTGTCATTCCGGTTTCTTTCGAAGAAGGGCGCGATGTAGAGCGCGCCATCGAAGTTGCGCAAAAGCTTGCGTCCGAGAACGCACGCATCAGCTTTATTCACATCACAGAGTCAATCCCGAACTATGTCGCCGACTTCATTCCGCCAGATGCTTGGATCTCTCGCAAGGAAGAAGCCAAGAAGCGGATTGATGAAATTGCCGAGGGTGTCGACAACGCCGAAACCGTGATTGTCGACGGTATTTCTGGGCGTACCATCACCGATTGGGCGCGCGACAAGGGGGCCGATTTGATCGTCATTGCCTCGCACCGCCCGGTGATGTCGGACATTTTCCTTGGCTCCACTGCGGCTTGGGTTGTGCGCCATGCCGACTGTCCCGTGCACGTTATTCGCTAGATCACCTTTCGCTTGATCCAGATCAAAGAAGCGATGTGGCCGCGCGCCTATTCAGAATGGGCGAACAGGTCTGCGCCATAGGGGCGCGCAATTTCGGGGAAGCATTATGTGGGAAACGACAAAACTCATTGTTTTGGGTTTGGTGACCATCTGTGCGGCGATTGCTGCAAGTTGGGGTCACGATTTAGCCTATCAGGTTCATGCGGTTTTGATCATGGCGCTTGCAGCGTTCCTGTTCATTTCCGAACTGCGGCTGGTGGGCGAAAAACGCGCGGTAGTGGACACATCGGGTTACATGGACGACGTGGTCCGAGCCGGGGTGATCGCCACGGGTTTTTGGGGCGTTGTCGGGATGCTTGCGGGCGTCTTTATCGCCTTTCAACTGGCGTTTCCTGCGCTGAACTTTGATTGGGGGCAGCCGTTTACGAACTTTGGCCGCCTGCGCCCGCTCCACACAAGCGCGGTGATCTTTGCCTTTGGGGGCAACGCGCTGATCATGTCGTCGTTCTACATCGTGCAACGTACCTGCGGCGCGCGGCTTTGGGGTGGAAATCTCGCCTGGTTCGTCTTTTGGGGCTATAATCTGTTCATCGTTTTGGCGGCCACGGGCTATCTGTTGGGCTCGACCCAATCGAAAGAATACGCCGAGCCTGAGTGGTACGTTGATATTTGGCTGACCATCGTTTGGGTCGCCTTCCTGCTTGTCTATCTTGGCACGCTGATGAACCGGCGCGAAAAGCATATTTACGTCGCCAACTGGTTCCTGCTGTCGTTCATCGTCACTGTCGCGATGCTGCATATCATCAATAATATCTCGATCCCTGTGTCGATCTTTGGCTCGAAATCCGTGCAGGTCTTTGCCGGGGTTCAGGACGCGATGACGCAGTGGTGGTACGGCCATAACGCGGTCGGATTTTTCCTGACCGCAGGCTTTCTCGGGATGATGTACTATTTCGTCCCGAAACAGGCAGGTCGCCCGGTTTTCTCTTATAAACTGTCGATCATTCACTTTTGGGCGCTGATCTTCCTTTACATCTGGGCTGGTCCGCACCACCTGCATTACACCGCTTTGCCTGATTGGGCCGCGACCCTTGGCATGGTGTTCTCGATCATCCTGTGGATGCCAAGCTGGGGTGGCATGATCAACGGCCTGATGACGCTTGACGGCGCATGGGACAAGATCAGGACCGACCCGATTATTCGGATGATGGTGGTAAGCCTCGCGTTTTACGGCATGTCGACCTTTGAAGGGCCGATGATGTCAATCAAGGCGGTGAACTCTCTTAGCCACTACACCGATTGGACCATTGGGCACGTGCATTCTGGTGCACTTGGCTGGAACGGCATGATCACCTTCTCGGCGCTGTACTTCCTGACACCACGGTTGTGGGGCCGCGCACAGATGCACTCGATGGCGGCGATCAACTGGCACTTCTGGCTCGCGACGATTGGCATCGTTCTTTACGCCTCGTCGATGTGGGTCACTGGCATTATGGAAGGTCTGATGTGGCGCGAAGTTGATGCGCAAGGATTCCTTGTGAACAGCTTTGCCGACACCGTTGAGGCGAAATTCCCGATGTATGTAGTGCGTGGTCTTGGTGGGCTTCTGTACCTGGCAGGTGCGCTGATCATGTCGTGGAACATGTGGATGACCATCAGGGGAGGCGAGACAAGCCAAGCCCCTGTTGGCGTGCCGGCGGAATAGGAGCAGCAGCCATGTCAAACGCAGAAAATACACCGCAGAAGAAGACGTTCTTGTCGCGCCATGCGATCATCGAACGTAGCCCAACCTTGTTGCTTGTTCTCTCTCTTTTGGTGGTTTCGATAGGGGGGATCGTGGAGATTGCTCCGCTATTCTACCTTGAAAACACCATTGAAGATGTGGACGGCGTGCGCCCTTATTCGCCACTGGAACTGGCCGGGCGCGACATCTACATCCGCGAAGGTTGCTATGTCTGTCACTCTCAGATGATCCGCCCGATGCGCGACGAGGTCGAGCGCTATGGGCATTACTCGCTGGCGGCGGAATCCAAGTATGACCATCCGTTTCAGTGGGGGTCTAAACGTACAGGCCCAGATCTGGCGCGTGTTGGCGGGCGCTATTCGGATGCCTGGCACGTCGATCATTTCAGTGATCCACAGTCTGTTGTGCCTGAAAGCGTGATGCCGAAATACGCATTCCTGTCGCGCACCAAGCTTGAGACCGCGCAGATCGAAGCGCTGTTGCGCACGCATCGTTTCGTTGGTGTGCCTTACAGCGACGAGATGATCGAGGCGGCGATGGCGGACGTGCGAAATCAGGCGGACCCTGACAGTGACTGGGACGCTTTGGTGGAGCGTTATCCGGGGGCTGTTGTGTCGAACTTTGACGGGCAAGCAGAGCTGACCGAGATGGATGCGATGATCGCCTACATGCAGATGCTTGGCACATTGGTCGATTTCTCGACCTTCATTCCAGACGACAGCCGATAGGAGGCGCAACATGGATACCTATAGTTTCCTGAGACAACTCGCCGACAGCTGGGTTTTGCTGGCAATGACGGTCTTTTACATCGCAGCGATTGTCTGGGCGTTTCGCCCCGGCTCCAAGGCGGTGCACGATGACATCGCCAACATCCCGCTGCGCAATGACACGCTTCCTTGCGACAAGGCTTGCAAGAATTGCGCGTGCCAAGACCTTGATGACAGATTTTCCGGAGAACTGACCTAATGGCTGATCCTAAAGATCATGATGACGTCACAGGCGTTGATACGACGGGCCACGAATGGGACGGTATCCGCGAGTTGAACAATCCTTTGCCGCGTTGGTGGCTGTGGTGCTTTTACGCGACGATTGTATGGGGTGTGGCCTATTCCATCGCCTATCCCGCCTGGCCGCTGATCTCTTCTGCGACGGGGGGCGTTTTGGGCTATTCCAGCCGCGCTGAGGTTGCCGAAGATATTGCCCGCGTCGATGCGCAAAACGCTGAAGTTTCCGCGCGTTTGGCAAGTGCTGATCTGAACACGCTGTCGCGCGATGATCCGGCGCATCAATATGGTGTCGCGGGTGGCGCTGCTGTGTTTCGCGCCAATTGCTCGCAGTGTCATGGGGCTGGGGCGGCGGGGGCCGTTGGCTATCCCAACCTGCTTGACGATGCGTGGCTTTGGGGCGGGAGTCTTGATGCGATCGAGTACACCGTACGCCACGGAATTCGCAACGAAGCCGACCCGGATTCGCGTTATTCCGAGATGCCCGCTTTTGGCGACATTCTGGAACGCGACGAGATCACTGCCGCGGCTGAGTATGTTGTGAGCCTTTCAAACGCTGAGCATGACGCAGCTTTGGCTGAAACAGGTGCTTTGGTCTTTGAAGATAACTGCGCATCTTGTCATGGCGAAGCCGCTTTGGGCGACTCTGAATTGGGCGCGCCGAACCTGAGCGATGCCATCTGGCTTTATGGAGGATCGCGCGAAGCGATCACCTATACCATTGAAAACGCACGATTTGGTGTGATGCCCCCTTGGGCACCGCGTCTTTCCGAAGACGAGATCAAGGCGGTCACGCTTTTTGTGCATCAACTTGGAGGGGGCGAGTAACGCAAGCCGCTTCCAACCGGTCGACAGCCTTCCCTAAGGCAAGTCGACCAGCCCCGGCCCCGGACCCTGTTCGCACAGATTTTGGGCCGGGGCGTTTTTTTGCTTGATCCAGATCAAAGCGGTGCTGTGCGCGCCGATTTAGACAGGATGGGCGAACAGATAGGTCCAAACCAATGAGCGATGTAGATCCGCCCACCCTTTATGCCGCCCGAGAGCCGATTTTTCCGCGGCGCGTGCGTGGCCCGTTCCGCCGTCTGAAATGGTGGATTATGGCGGTGACGCTGGCGATTTATTACATCACACCATGGCTGCGGTGGGACCGTGGACCGAACCTGCCGGATCAGGCGGTGCTGATTGATCTGGCGGGTCGGCGCTTTTACTTTTTCTGGATCGAGATTTGGCCGCACGAGTTTTACTTTGTCGCCGGGCTTTTGATCATGGCGGGCCTTGGTCTGTTCCTGTTCACCTCGGCTTTGGGCCGCGTTTGGTGCGGCTATTCCTGCCCGCAAACGGTCTGGACGGATCTGTTTATGCTGGTGGAGCGGCGCGTTGAAGGGGACCGAAATGCTCAGCTTCGCCTGCACAAGGCACCTTGGTCTGCGCACAAGGCGCGGTTGCGGATCACGAAGTGGGTGCTTTGGCTTTTGATCGCTATCGCAACCGGCGGTGCTTGGGTGTTTTACTTTGCCGATGCGCCAACGCTGCTGCGCGATCTGGTGACATTTAGTGCGCCATCGGTGGCCTATTTCACCATCGCCATTCTGACCGCGACGACGTTTATCTTTGGCGGCTTTATGCGCGAACAGGTCTGCATTTACATGTGTCCCTGGCCGCGCATCCAAGCGGCAATGATGGATGATGATACGCTGACCGTGGCCTATCGTGATTGGCGTGGGGAGCCGCGCGGCAAGGGCAAGCGCGCTGCAAAAGTGGCGGCTGAGTTGCAGGCGGCTGGCCCGATTATTGGCGGGCGGTCTCCAAGTATCCCGATGCCGGGTCGTCCCTCTGGTATTGGTGGGCCTGCGACACGCGACCTTGGCGACTGCATTGATTGCAACGCTTGCGTCAATGTCTGCCCGATGGGCATTGATATTCGCGACGGGCAACAGATGGCCTGTATCACTTGCGCGCTGTGCATTGATGCGTGCGATGATGTGATGGACAAGATCGGCGCAGAACGCGGTTTGATTGACTACCTTGCTTTGTCTGACGAAGGGCGAGAGCGCGAGGGGCATCCGCCGCGCTCTGTCTGGCACCATGTGTTTCGCACCCGTACGCTTATTTACACCGCGCTTTGGTCGCTGTGTGGGCTTGTGATCGTCTATGGCCTTTTCGTGCGCCCTGACATTGATGTGACCGTTGCGCCGATCCGCAATCCGCAGTTTATCACCTTGTCTGATGGCTCGATCCGCAACGCCTATGACATCCGCCTGCGCAACAAACACGGAGAGTCGCGGCCGTTCCGCCTGAGCGTGATTGGCGACCCCGCGCTTCGCATCGCTTTGGAAGGCACCATCTATGAACAGGTTGACGTGCCTGCAGACGACACGTTTCGCCAGCGCGTTTATGTGATTGCCACGCCAAGCTCTGCGCCCGCCAAGACCGAGCGCACGGATATTCGGTTTTGGATCGAAGACCTCGTCTCGGGCGAGCGCACCTATCAGGACAGTATTTTCAATGGGAAGGATCAGTAATGTCGGATTTCACACTCAATGGCCGCCACGTTGCTGCGATTTTTGTTAGCGCGTTCTCGATTATTTTCGCGGTAAACATGCTGTTGGCCTTTTCCGCTGTGCGTACCTTTCCGGGGCTGGAGGTGAAGAATTCTTATGTTGCCAGCCAATCGTTTGACGCACGTCGCGCGGCGCAAAATGCGCTGAACTGGGAGGTTGCGGCATCTATTGAAGGGCAGGTGCTGACGTTGACAATTGACGACGCGAATGGCCCTGTCGCGGCGCAGATCGTGCAGGCCACGCTGGGGCGCGCGACACATGTGCGGGATGATCTTCAGCTTGCATTTCTGCATGATGGTAAGGCATTTACAGCGCCGCTGCCTAAGCTTGAACACGGCTATTGGAACTTGCGGCTTAAAGCGGTGTCCGCTGATGGTGTCGAGTTTAGCCAGCGCATTTCTTTGCGGGTTGCGCCATGAGCGTTGCGGTTTGTCCGGGATGCGTGGCCGGCGGGCCAGTGGCCGAACAGGCCCAAGCGGTGCAGGCGCCAAGCCACGTTTTGGTGCTGCCAAACATCCATTGCGCGGTCTGTATGCGCACGGTCGAGGACACGCTTGGCGGGCTTCCCGGCATCAATGGCGCACGAGTTAATCTGACGCGCAAGCGGGTGTTTATTTCGGCAGAACCGGGCGCTGATCCGACACCTTGGATGGACGCGCTGAGCCGGGCAGGGATCGAAGCGTATGAGGCGGGAGAAGAGACGGCCCGTGTGGGCGAAGATTATCTGACCGAGCTTGGCGTTGCCGGTTTTGCGATGATGAACGTTATGCTTTTGTCGGTTGCCGTTTGGTCAGGGGCCGAGGGCGCGACGCGCGAAATGCTGCACTGGATCAGTGCGGCGATTGCTTTGCCTGCTGTGGCTTTCACCGCGCAGCCGTTTTTCAAGAACGCGTTTTCGGCTTTGCGCGTGGGTCGTCTGAATATGGACGTGCCGATCTCGCTGGCGATTTTGCTGGCTTGTGCGATGTCTCTCTTCGAAGTGATTAACGGCGGGCAGCATGCGTGGTTTGATGCGGCGTTGTCGCTGACGTTTTTCCTACTTGCGGGACGTGTCTTGGATCAGCGCTTGCGCCGTGCGGCGCGTTCTGCAGCTGATAATCTGGCGGCACTTGAGCCGTCTCGGGTTCAGGTTTTGCGCGATGGGGTGCGCACGAACACGGCGATTGCTGAGGTTGGCGTTGGCGATATGCTTTGGATCGCCGCCGGGGGCAGGGTGCCTGTGGATGCGGTGTTGCTTGAGAAATCCGCGCTTGTGGATCGCAGCGCCATTTCGGGCGAAAGCGACCCTATTCAAACATCTGCCGATGCGACGTTGATTGCCGGGGATATCCTTTTGGACGGTCCGCATCACCTGCGCGCCACCCGTGTGGGTGAGGACACAACGCTGCGCCGTATCGCGCAAATGGTGGCCACCGCCGAAAGCGCACGTGGCACGTTTCGCACGCTGGCGGATCGTGCTGCCGAGTTTTACACACCCGCCGTGCACATCATTTCGGCGGCCGCCTTTGTCGGCTGGTGGCTTGCGACCCAAGACGTGCGCACCGCGTTGAACGTTGCCATTGCCACGCTGATCATCACCTGTCCCTGTGCGCTTGGGCTTGCTGTGCCGTCTGTCGCGGTTGCCGCAACGGGCCGGCTGTTTCGCGAAGGCTTGCTGGTGAAATCCGACACGGCTTTGGAGCGGATGGCACTGATCGACACGGTTGTTTTCGACAAGACCGGCACCCTGACAGAGCGTCGTTTGGCGGTGCCCAAAGACATGTCGCAGCATCACAAACGGGTGCTGCGCGCGCTTGCGGATACGTCGAACCATCCGCTTTCGAAGGGCCTGAGCAAAACGCTTGCCAACGTGGCGCCCGCGTCGCTTTTTGATCTGCACGAAGAGGCGGGCGTTGGTGTGAGCGGTGAGATGCGCGATGGCACGTCGGTTTCGCTGGGCCGGGGAGAAGGCGGCGACACGGTGCTGCGCGTTGGCGATGTGGAGCACGTTTTGGACAGTGTCGAGACGATGTTGCCCGGTGCGCGCGAAACGGTTGCGCTGCTGCAAAAGGCCAATATCCCGGTGCACATGCTGACGGGGGATGGTGCAGAAAACGCGCGCAACATTGCCGGAGCGCTTGGGATTGAGAACGTGTCTTTTGGGCTAAGCCCGCAAGAGAAAGTTGGCGCAGTTGCTGATTTGCAGGCAGGTGGGCGCAGCGTTCTGATGGTGGGCGATGGGCTGAACGACACGCCTGCGCTGGCCGCCGCTGATGCCTCTATCGCGCCAAGCTCTGCGCTTGATGTGAGCCGCAATGCAGCGGACGTGAATTTTGTGTCCGGCGATTTGTCCAAGCTGGTCGTTGCCCTTGGATTGGCGAAAACAGCGCGCCGCCGCATTTTGGAGAATTTCGCGCTATCGGTGGGATATAACGCCATCGCCATACCAATCGCTTTGGCGGGTCTGGCGACACCGTTGGCCGCCGCGATTGCGATGTCGGCCAGTTCGATCACTGTGGTGCTGAATGCTCAACGGGGGATGCGCGGATGAATGTTCTGGTGGTTTTGATCCCCGCCTCGCTCTCGCTTGGTATCCTCGCGCTTGTCGCGTTTATCTGGACGCTGCGCCATCATCAGTATGATGATCTGGAAGGCGACGCAGAGCGTCATTTAGGGGATGAAGAGCTATAAACGGGTGTTTATGGGTGTGATTATGGGTTGACGAATGGGTGTTTATGGGTGTTGAATTGGGTATGCCCACCACATCCTCGCTCGTCATAACCCCCAAAATCCTCGCCCGCATCTCGGAAATCGACGAGTTCAAAGGCGCGTGGCGTGCGCTTGGCACCCTTGCGCCCGAGCGTTTGTCGTCGCTCAGACGCGTTGCGACGATTGAAAGCATCGGCTCTTCTACGCGGATCGAAGGCAGCAAGCTTTCGGATCAAGATGTGCAGCGGCTTTTGTCAAACCTTGAGATCCAATCCTTTGAAACGCGCGACGAGCAAGAGGTGGCAGGGTATGCGGATGTGATGGAGCTTGTGTTTCGCGCCTCCGACAGCATCGCCATCACCGAAAACCACATCCAGCAACTGCACCGCGATCTGCTGAAGCACAGTGTCAAAGACGAACGCCATCGCGGGGCCTATAAAACCGCGTCCAACAGCGTTGCGGCCTTTGACGAGGAGGGGGTGCAGATTGGGATTGTCTTTGAAACGGCGACCCCGTTTGACACGCCAAGGCTGATGCAAGAGCTGGTGGCGTGGTATCAACGTGCGGAGGAAGACGCCGACATGCACCCGTTGATCGCGATCGGGATTTTCATTGTCGTCTTTCTGGAGATTCACCCGTTTCAGGACGGCAACGGCAGGTTAAGCCGTGTGCTTACCACGCTTTTGCTGCTGCGCGCGGGCTATGCCTATGTGCCCTACAGCTCGCTGGAAAGCGTCATTGAGCAAAGCAAAGAGGCGTATTACCTCGCACTTCGCCAGACCCAGGGCACGGTGCGCACGCACAGCCCCGATTGGACGCCGTGGTTGGAATTTTTCCTTGAGGCGCTGCACCGGCAGATGCAGCGACTGCGCGCGCGTGTGGAGCGGGAAAAGCTGATGATGGGCGCGCTGCCTGATCTGGCAGCGCAGCTTGTCGAGCTGACGCGCGAGCAGGGGCGGCTGACCATGGCGGATGCGGTCAAGCTGACGGGGGCGAACAGGAACACGCTGAAGCAACATTTCAGAAAACTGGTGAACGATGGTCATTTAGAGCTTCACGGGCAGGCGCGCGGGGCGTGGTATGCGCTTCGGTAAGTGGAGGGCGGTTGCCTTTAGTCAGCGTCTTCCGTCCCGACAGACTGGCGCTTTGGCAATTGAGGCGCGCCACATGCTTGGAAGATGTGCTTTGCTGGGATAAATCCCAGTCGAAAAACGGGTGCAGCGCCAATCCACGGACAGACGCTGGACTCAGCTGAGGAATGACAGGTTTGCGGACAAAGCTGACGCTCGACAACACAACTCCGAGGTCTGCTTTGGGTCTTGTTCCGGACTTTCCTATTTTGTGGTTCGCGGATGAAACAGTGGTGTCGATCTCAATCTGCAGTTTTTCCATACGACAAGTTTCGTCGCAACATTTCAGTCTATGGAGGCGAATAGGTTTTTATTGCCGGAGCTGTCTGACCTAGCGTAAGCTTTTTAAACGCTTTGCTGGGGAAAACATGACAGATACAGACGGTCGCTTGCACGGTCTCGATTTTTTGCGCGGGATCGCGATGCTGTTGGGCATCGTGTATCACGCACCGGTTATCTATTTCATTGACAACGGGTGGTTCGAGGCACTGGATTTCCTTGGTATCGAGACCCGACCACAGCCCGAAGGGTCTTATTTCTCTTGGCTTGTGTTTTCATCGACGCATCTTTGGCGCATGCCACTCTTTTTCATCCTGGCGGGGTTCTTCGCCGCGATGATCGTTGAGCGGAAAGGCGTCGCCCACTTTGCCCGAGACCGTGCTGTCAGGATTACCGCGACACTCTTTGTTTTCATGGGCATCTTCATGATCACTCTCAAGCGCGATCTGGGCGAGTTCAATCACATGTGGTTTTTATGGCAGCTTACTCTGTTCTCAGCCGCGACCGTGGCTTGGCACTGGGCGGGCTTTAAACTCCTAGTTGCTCTCAAGGCATGGCACCTTGTCTTGTTGTTGCCGCTTGCGATGCTGATGGCGCAGGTGTTCCGCGAGGACCAACTTCAGCAACCCCTTGCGCTGCATATTCAGGACCCGGTGAACCTGCTGGTCCTGACTTATTACGCCCCCTTCTATTTGATCGGCATGGGGCTGTGGCACGGGCGCGGATCAATCCAAGAGCTGGCCAAAACACGTTGGATTGTCGGTTGGTTTGTTGTCGGCATCGCGGGGTCTGTTCTTATCCTGGGCGATCCAAACAACGTCCGGTCGGATGTCGTGCGCGCTGCGGCCTCTGGCATGACGACATTCGGCATGAGTTTTGGTCTGATCGGGCTGGTGCAGCGCATCGTGACCCGGCGCTATGCCGTCGTCGCCTGGCTGGTCGAGGGGTCATACGCCATATACATCTTCCACTTCTATCCAACCGTTCTGGCCGCCACCGGATTGGAGCTGTTGGGGCAACCGCAAGGAGTCGTGATCGCGGGTGCCATCATTGGCGGGTTCATTGCCTCGGTGACGCAATGGTATCTGTTCGTGCGCTGGACGCCGCTTGATGCCCTGATGAACGGACCGGCGAAGTCGCGGTTCATGGGATGGTGGCGCGCCCGCCAAGTTGCCAAAGCGCAATAGCCACCACCAATCGTGTATCCTTCGATCAAGGACGTCACATCGCTTGCTTCAGCTCGCCCATGGTATCGCGCAGCGTTTGTTCGAGCGTCACCTGTGGTTCCCAGCCAAGCTCGCGTTTGGCCTTGGAGTTGTTGGCCAGCATCTCGCCAGTCTTAAAGGCACTGGCAACCTCTGCTGTGATAGTCCGGGGGGCACCAAGCGTCTTGTTCGAGAGCCAGTCGAAGAACGGCAAGGCTCCGTACATCGCTTTGGGCACAACCATCATTGCCTTTGGCACCTTCGGGTCGATGTCACGCATCGTTTCAATGATCTTAGGGAACGCGGGCGGCTGATCCGCCGCCAGGATATAACGTCCCTTACCATCCTTCCCTGCCGCCAGGATATGCCCGCGCGCGATGTCGCGCACATCGATGATCGGCATCCGGGCTGTTATGGTGCCCATGCGCATGGACCCTTTCATGACGGCGAGAACAAAGTCGGTTGACTGGGTGCCACGCCCGAAATTGGGCCCCAAGACCGCGCCTGGCAAGACGGTGACGAGGTTGACGCCCAATTCGTCGGACAACGACCAGGCCAGTTTCTCGGCCTCGGTCTTGGCTTTGACGTAAGGAACGCTCGTTTGGTCATTCCATTTTCCTTCATCCGGCCAAATGTCGCCATCAGTGACCGTCGGTAGCGTCACAACGGACGAAGTGAGAACAACTTTCGCGATCTTGTTTTCCGCTGCCGCTGTCATGGCCGAGCGAACACCATCCATGCTGTCTTTGATCAGTTCGGCATCGGCATCAGCACCGCCGGTATGAAACCGATAAGTCGCGGCAACATGGAAAAGTACATCGACACCGGTGCATACGTTGCGAAAGGTGTCCGAGTCTCGCACATCAAGCGAAACGAAGTCCGTGACCCCAAGTCCTGTCAACGCGCCGGTTTTGGCCGGATCATCCTTGTCGCGCACTGACACGCGCAGATCGGAATATCCATCTTCCAGAAGCATCTTGACCAGGTTGAAACCAACATGACCATTTGCTCCGGTTACTAATATTTTCGACGATCTATCCATCTCGCCATTTCCCCCAGCTTCAATAGTTTTCGTACAATCAGTCGATTGCAGTTCTTCAATCGTAGGGCCTCGCAAAGTCTAAGGAAAGAAATGATTGATGAAGAGAATAGACGCTTTTTTTGGGAAACCTCTTGATTGTTCTGTCCTGGATATGCAGCCGTAAGCAGACCTTGGAGCAGGGCGCAGCATCTTACACTCTGGGCTCAAAGCAGCCATCCGCCCCAACGTTGCCCCCTTTCTTTCCAACGCCCGCTCTGATTATTTGACGAGAGCAAAAGGCGAGGGGGTCCAATGGTTGCGGTAAAGACGAACGATTACACGTTGATCGAGGCGAAACCGTTTGCCCCCAATCTGGGCGCGGAAATTTACGGTGTTGATCTCAGCGCGCCGGTTCCGGACGACCAATTTGCGGAAATCAAAGATGCCTTCCTGAAATATCAGGTCCTCTTTTTCAAAGATCAAAAGGAAATCCCGCCCGAGCAGCACGTCGCCTTTGGCAAGCGCTTTGGCCCGCTGCATGCGCATCCCGCGGCACCCACCATGGACGGGCATCCGGAGATTTTCGAAATTCACGCGACCAAGGATTCAAAGGTGGCCAACGGAGAGTTTTGGCACTCTGACGTGTCCTGCGATGAAACCCCGCCGCTGGGCACCATGCTTCAAATCCACATCCTGCCGGATTGTGGCGGCGATACGATGTTCAACGACATGTATGCGGCCTACGATGATCTCTCGGAACCAATCAAAGAGCTGATCGGTGGCCTCTCGGCGCTTCACAGCTCGGAGCATATTTATAAAGGGCGCTACAGCGATCGCGGGAAAGCGGATGCGGATATCGAGTGTCCCGAAGCGGTGCATCCTATTGTGCGTACGCACCCTGATACGGGGCGAAAGTCTCTATTCGTGAACCGCACCTTTACGACCAAAATCGTTGGATTGTCGGACGACGAAAGCGCGGCCATTTTGGCGATGCTTTTGGAACATGCCGAACACATCCGGTATCAAATCCGCTTTCGCTGGTCGCTGAATGATATGGCCTTTTGGGACAACCGATGCTGTATGCACCGTGCAATATGGGATTACTGGCCGGAAGAGCGTAAGGGAAGGCGGGTGACTGTAAAGGGTGATAAGCCGAGGTAGGGGTGTGTCTATCGGCTTTGCGGGCGGACGTTCAAACAGGCGAAATCGGAGACTTAGCGCGGCGCCGTCGGACAGCACTGTAGAGCACGCACGCAATTGCAAACCACACTAAAGCATGTGCCCACTCGCGCAGTTCAGAGACACGCAAAATCCACTGTGCATCAAACATCCGCTGGTACAGTTTCGACAGCAAAAGATTCACTGGAAAGGCTGCGCCGATAGCCAGCGGGATCAATGGCACTCCCCAGCGTTGAAGCAGCATAGTGACCAGAGCAGAGCGGCGCTCGACCAGTGGCAGCAGAAAACCATAGCCAATACAAAAGGCCTCGAAAAAGTGCGACATCGATAGTCGACCCGCCGTCTGTTTGTCGAACCATGGATGATTGTGGATTGTGGTTTCGCCTTGGACGTTGGCGTATCCAGCAGGTGTCGACCAATTAAAAATCCGCTGCCCCCAACTGATCTCTTCACCGCTTGTGAAAATAAACAGAAGCCCGAGCAATAAGAGTCCCATCGAGTTGGCGTATTGGCGGCGTTTGCTCCATGACACCAACAAAAGAATACCAGCACCAAAGAACAAAGCCGCTGAGGCAGTTTCAAAAGGACCATCTTCTTTTACAAATGACAGAGCAATTTTCGGTTCTACCAATAATGGCAGGAGCCAGCCTCCTGCTAGAACGAGTGGCAGCAAAAACCACCAGAGCGAAGGTCTCACCTCACTTCCTAGCAGAGGCGCACTACTAATATTCTGACGCGATTCAAATTCAGGCATTGTTCCCAAAGCAATTGGCACCCAAGAGGACAATGCTAGCGAGGATCGCCGTTTCTATCAACTCTCGCCGCAAATCCAAAATGTGAAGTTCGGCGTTGGTCTAAGGGCATTCTAAGGAATTGCAGTGCAATCGCATAATGAGAGTTATGTTAATTGAGGCTCCAAAACTCCTAAAAAGAAATGTCCTTAAACGCCTTGGTCTGTGCGACAAGCGCCACTTCGGTTGGCAGGCGTTCCATGGAGGACGCGCCGTAAAAGCCGTGGCAGGTTTTGGTGCGTTTCAGGACGTATTCGGCGTCTTCCGGCATGGCGATTGGGCCGCCGTGGCACAGGATGATTGCCTCGGGGTTCACGGCCAGCGCAGCGGCGGACCATGCGTCGATTTGGGTGACGCAATCGTCTAGAGTCACGGCGGTTTCGGCCCCGATGTTGCCACCCGTGGTCAGGCCAAGATGGCACACGATAATGTCGGCGCCTGCGTGAGCCATCGCTGTCGCGTCTGCTTCGCTAAAGACGTAAGGTGTTGTGAACATGTCTTTTTCTGCGGCCATGCGGATCACCTCGACCTCTTGTGCATAGGACATGCCGGTTTCTTCTAGGTTGGCGCGGAAGGTGCCGTCGATCAGACCAACGGTCGGAAAATTCTGGATGCCCGAGAAACCAAGGCGCTTCAGATCATCAAGGAACATATCGAAATTGCAGAACGGATCGGTGCCGTTGACGCCTGCCAGAACTGGGGTGGATTTGGTGACCGGGATGACCTCGCTCGCCATTTCTTTGACAATCTCGTTGGCGTTGCCATAGGCGAGCAGGCCCGACAGCGAGCCGCGCCCGGCCATACGATAGCGCCCTGAATTATAAATCACGATCAGATCGATGCCGCCTTCTTCTTCGCATTTTGCAGACAGCCCCGTGCCCGCCCCGCCGCCAACGATGGGGATGCCTTTGTCGCGCATTTCGCGAAACTTTTTCAAAAGGCTCTGGCGTTCAAATCTTGGCATCGGTGGCTCCTTTAGGCGGTCACATCGGCCAGCGCGTGTGCGGCGGCCTGGGCGAAATCTGCTGTGTTCAGGTTATGGGGGACAGTGATCAGTTTGCGGGTGTCGCTTTCCTCAAACGTCTCGCGGATCGCGGCGAACAGGCTGTCTAGTGCGGCTGGATCGTGGAATGGCATTCCATCAGCGTCAAGCGCCGAGACACCACCTTCGGGCAGCAAAAACCGCACGGGGCCGTCCATTTGATTGAGGCGTTTGGCAATCCATGTGCCCATTTGCGCGTTCTCGTCTGGTGTCGTGCGCATCAAGGTTACTTGCGGGTTGTGTTCGTAAAACTGGCGGCCTTTGTACCGCTCTGGCACCGTGCCGGGCGCGCCGAAATTGACCATATCAAGCGCGCCGACAGAGCCGACATAGGGCAGCTTTTGGCGGATGATTGCGCCAAAGCGATCCTCACTCGCCGCAAAGACACCGCCAAAAAGCATATCGCACACTTCGGTTGTGGTCAGATCAACCACCGCCTTGAAAAACCCACCATCGGCCAGCTTTTCCATCGAGCGCCCGCCTACGCCTGTGGCGTGGAAGACGAAAGGTTCGTAAGCGTCGCTTACCTCATTAATCACTGCCTGCACAGCGGCGGTGGTGACGCCAAACATGGTCAGACCAAGCCCCGGTTTTTCATCCGGGCGCGGGCTTTCATCCACACCATACCGCGCCATACCGGCGATGGCGGCCGCCGCGTTGCCCAGTACTTTGCGCGAAATCGCGTTCAGGCCCTGCACGTCGGTGACCGAATACATCATCATGATGTCGCTTGGCCCGACGTAAGCTTCGACATTGCCCGAGGCGACGGTTGAGACCATCACTTTGGGCACCCCAATCGGCAAAACCTGCAGTGCGGGTGTGACAAGGGCTGTGCCGCCCGAGCCGCCTGCTGAAACCATGCCGCCGATGTCGCTTATGTGCGCCTGCGTCCAGTGTTTGAACGCCTCTGCCATCCCCGCCACTGCCGTACCGCGATCCCCGGTAAAAACCGCATCAACGCCATCTGGGTGACAGGCGGCGATCTCTTGTGGGGTGACATCTGCGCTGGAGGCGGGCCCGGTTGCGGATAAATCCACCGTTTTGACTGCAACGCCGGCTGTTTCTACCCGCTCTGCAATAAAGCCCAACTCGGCGGACTTGGTGTCAAAGGTGCCCGCAACATAAACGATCATCTCACATCCTCCCGTTTGAACGCACGGTAACGGCAGACGTTCGAAGGTTCTAGCGCGGCGTGGCCAAATGCGGCCTATACATCAAATCCCCAAACCGATAGGGCCTCTGGCTTGTGGTTCGCAATTGGGTTGCGCGCCGATGTATTGGAAAGTGAAACCCATGAAACAAGCTTTGGTAGAGGCTCTTGAGGCCAAAGGGTACGATACCCTGACAGCGGTGCAGGAAGCTGTGAGCGCGCCCGAAGTGATCGGCAAAGACCTTTTGGTGTCTGCGCAAACCGGGTCGGGCAAAACGCTTGGCTTTGGGCTCGCGATTGCGCCGGGGTTGTTTGGCGAGGCGGAACAGTTTGACCGGGCCGACGCACCGCTTGCGCTGATCATCACGCCCACACGCGAATTAGCGTTGCAAGTGAAGCGCGAATTGTCGTGGTTGTTTGCGGGTGCGAAGGCGGTTTTGGCCTCCACTGTGGGTGGCATGGACATGCGCGATGAGCGGCGCGCTTTGGGACGCGGTGCGCATATCGTTGTCGCCACGCCAGGGCGTTTGCGTGATCACATCATGCGCGGCTCGATTGATCTGAGCAATCTGCGTGCGGTGGTTTTGGATGAAGCTGACGAGATGCTTGATCTGGGCTTTCGCGAAGACCTTGAGTTCATTCTAGAAGGTTGCCCTGAGGAGCGCCAAACGCTGATGTTCTCGGCCACGGTGCCGGCGATGATTGCGAAGCTGGCGAAGAATTATCAAAAAGACGCAGTGCGGATTGCGACGGTTAGCAAGGACAGTCAGCACGCGGATATCGAATACCGTGCACTAAACGTCTCGGCGCGAGATGGCGAAAACGCGATCATCAATGTGCTGCGGTTTTACGAGGCGCCCAATGCGATTGTCTTTTGCAACACGCGCGCGATGGTCAACCGGCTGACAACGCGGCTGTCGAACCGTGGGTTTTCGGTTGTGGCGCTGTCGGGTGAGCTTTCGCAAAACGAGCGCACCCATGCTTTGCAGGCGATGCGCGACGGGCGTGCGCGGGTGTGCGTGGCAACGGACGTGGCCGCGCGCGGCATTGATTTGCCGAACCTCGAGCTGGTGATCCACGCCGAATTGCCGACGAACCAGGATACGCTTTTGCACCGCTCTGGCCGCACGGGGCGTGCCGGGCGCAAGGGGATTTCCGCGCTGATCGTGCCCCCTTCGGTTCAGAAAAAAGCGCAGCGTTTGTTGGGCTGGGCCAAGTTGAAAGCCGAGTGGGGCGAAGCGCCCTCTGCCGAGGAAGTAAGCGCAAAGGATGACGAGCGCATGTTGGCCAGTTCCGATTGGACTGACCCGGTTGAGGCGTCAGATGCGGCCACGGTCGATGCGGTTGTCGCGCAGTTTTCGCCAGAACAAATCGCTGCTGCTTACGTGCGGCTGTATCGCGACAAGCGCTCCGCACCCGAGGAATTGTCCGACCCCTCAACACCCGCCAAACCGCGCGAGGCGTTTGGACCAAGTGTTTGGTTCTCTCTCGAAGGCGGTCACAACGCCGATGCAGAGCCGCGCCGTTTGCTGCCAATGCTGTGCAAGCTGGGCAACGTGGGGCGCGATGATATCGGTGCTATTCGCATTCAAAAAGACGCCTCCATGATCGAAATTCGCGAAAGCGCGGTAAAAGGGTTCTTGGACGCTATCGGTCCGAAGATGGAATTGGAAAAGGGCGCAAAGCTGTCGCAAATGAAGGGCACGCCAAGTTTTGAGCGTGGTCCCGGCAAGGGCAAAGGAGGCCCCGCCAAAGGCAAGGGTGCGCCTTACAAAGACAAGCCGTACAAAGATAAACCACGGGCTGAAAAGCCGCCTGCGCGTAAGCCGTCAAAGGCTGAGACTCGCGCGCATAAGGGCGACACGCCGCCCGTTGTTTATGACGACGCCCCTGCTCCGCGTGTGAAAAAGCCGAAGGGCGGCGGCAAACCCGGGGCGCGATCCAAGCCGAAATATGAAACCAAAAAAGACGCGCCAAAAGCCGACAACTGGAAACCGCGCAAGCCGAAATCGACAGCCCCTGCCGGTAAAACCTCGGACCCAAGCGAGTCCTTACGCGGACCAAAACCACCCAAAGGCAAACCGTCGAGCAAGAAGAACCGCGCGCGCAAACTTGCCAAACTGACAGCCAAAGGCGATGCGACGCCGGGCAAGTTCAAAGGCGGGAAATCGGGCAAGCCGCGCAGTAAAGGCTAAGAAGACATTGGATTTTTACCGGTAAGTACTGTCTTAATGATTCTATTGAATAGAAAGACAAAACACATTTTCCGGGAGAAACCTTTTGCATAAACTTGTTGCCCTCTTTCTGCTGTTCGCGATCTCTGCTTGTTCGAGCGCACCGAATGTGCCCGACGGTGTCATCGTGCCGACCAAAACTCTGCTGCCGATGATCAAAAGCCGTCCTTATGAGTGTTATGAGTACGATGCCACGGACGATACCTGCAAAGCGTTGGCGGAACGGACGATTAACGGCAACACCCTGACGATGGATACCGAGGCGCGCGAATTTGTGCCGGGCTTTGGCCCCTTTACGCTCAACCTAATCGCTACATTTAAGATGGGTGAAACGTCCTTTTGCGGCGACCTTTCCAAATCGGACATTGAGATTTCCGGGGGGCTGCCGTCAAATTTCCGCAAAGATGTGGTGCGCAGCCTAAGGCGTGATCTCGCAAAGGACGGTGTGACGTGCATTGCGTATCTTCGGGATGCGCAAGGGCAGTTTTATAGCGTCACGCTTGACGGTGCGGGCGAAGTCAAAGGCGCGGCGGATCCGGTTGTGTTTTTTGCCCAACCAAAAGAAGTGTCTCTTTAGGACCAACTCTGCAGTGGTGCTGAAATTTTCATCATCACTAATGCTTGTCGCCTAAAATTCGCTCAATTCAACTTAGTTCTGTGATTTCCGCGGCTGGGCAACTGCCGCCCGTAGGCAAGCTGTGCTCAAACTGTGAGCAGTTTTAGAAACCGAGGCCTGCCATCAATCAAACCCGCCATATCGACGTGCACCATGCGCGCCCGGCCCAGCCGCGTGCGCTTGGCACTGCTGCGTTGTCGGTGCGCGGTGATCAGGGCCAGACGCGGCTGGTCGATTTGCGTATGTCCGGTTCGACAAAGCTGGTGTTCCCGAAAACCATGCGCCGGGATGTCGAGGCCATTTTGGTGAATACGGCCGGTGGCATTACCGGCGGCGACGACTATCGTCTTGATATTGCCGCGCGCGAGGGTGCGCGCCTAAGCATCACCACTCAGGCAGCAGAGCGGGCATACCGCGCACAACCGGGCGAGACTGGGCGTGTGACCACGACGCTTCATGTGGAAACCGGTGCGGTTTTGAACTGGCTGCCGCAAGAGCTGATCTTGTTTGATCGCAGTGCTTTGCATCGTCGTCTGTCGATAGATGTAGACGCCGATGCTCAACTTTTGATGGTGGAACCCGTCGTTTTTGGCCGCGCAATGATGAACGAAGATGTGCGCGACGTGCGATTTCATGACCGCATCACAATCACCCGCGAGGGCCGCCCGCTGTATATCGACGGCATGCGTTTGGACGGTGATGCCGCCGGGCATCTTGGCAGACGTACAATTGCTGATGGCGCTGGTGCGATGGCTAGCGTTGTGCTGGTGCGCGAGGATGCGAGCGCTCAGCTTGGTGCGATACGCCCCACCCTGCCCGATAGCGCAGGAGCCAGTCTGATTGCGCCCGACACGATGGTGATCCGCCTGCTTGCAATGGATAGCTTCGAGATGCGCCGCAGCCTGATTCCGATCCTTAACCGTCTGACAAACAATACTTTGCCCACCTCATGGAGGCTTTGAGCCATGCAACTAACTCCGCGTGAAAAAGACAAATTACTGGTCGCTCTGGCCGCCGAAGTGGCGCGCAAACGCCTTGCTCGTGGCGTGAAGCTGAACCACCCCGAAGCGATTGCGTTGATCACCGATGTGGTGGTTGAAGGTGCGCGCGACGGGCGCTCGGTCGCTGATATGATGGAAGCCGGCGGTCAGGTGATCACGCGCGATCAATGCATGGAAGGGATCGCCGAGATGATCCACGAAGTGCAGGTTGAAGCAACCTTTCCCGACGGCACCAAACTTGTCACCGTTCACAACCCCATTCGATAGGAAACCGCGATGATCCCCGGAGAACTTTTTCCCGCGAGAGGCACACTGACCCTGAATGAGGGTGTCCAAGCGGTCACTATGATGGTCGCCAACACGGGCGACCGGCCCGTTCAGGTTGGCTCGCATTATCATTTTGCCGAGACCAACCCCGCGCTCGATTTCGACCGGAATGCCGCGCGAGGCATGCGGCTTGATATCGCCTCTGGCACCGCCGTTCGGTTCGAGCCGGGGCAACGCCGCGAGGTGCAACTTATTCCAATTGGTGGCGCGCGCCGCATTTTCGGCTTTAACCAACAGATCATGGGAGATCTCTAAATGCCTGTCGAAATTTCCCGCGCTAATTATGCCGCGATGTATGGTCCCACAACTGGCGACAAGCTGCGCCTTGCAGACACTGATCTGGTGATTGAGGTTGAGCGTGACCTGACCACCTACGGAGAAGAAGTGAAGTTCGGTGGTGGCAAAGTCATCCGCGATGGGATGGGTCAATCTCAGGTGACGCGTGCTGAGGGTGCCGTTGATACGGTAATCACCAATGCGCTGATTGTGGATCATTCCGGCATTTACAAGGCCGATGTCGCGCTGAAAGACGGGCTGATCCACGCCATCGGCAAAGCGGGCAATCCGGACACGCAACCCGGCGTCGATATCATTGTTGGACCCGGCACCGAGGCGATTGCAGGTGAAGGGCGCATCCTGACTGCGGGTGGTATGGACAGTCACATTCACTTTATTTGCCCGCAACAGATGGAGGACTCTCTGCACTCTGGTGTCACCACTTGTTTCGGCGGTGGCACTGGCCCTGCGCATGGTACTTTGGCCACCACGTGCACGCCCGGCCCTTGGCACATCGGGCGGATGTTGCAGAGCTTTGATGGTATCGCGATGAACATTGGATTGTCGGGCAAGGGTAACGCAAGCCAGCCTGCCGCGCTGGTCGAAATGGTTAACGCCGGGGCTTGCGCGCTGAAGTTGCACGAGGATTGGGGCACCACGCCGGGGGCGATTGATTGCTGTCTGACGGTGGCCGATGACATGGATGTTCAGGTGATGATCCATACCGATACGCTTAACGAGTCGGGCTTTGTCGAAAACACTGTGGCGGCCATTAAAGGCCGCACGATCCACGCGTTTCACACCGAGGGCGCAGGTGGCGGGCACGCGCCTGACATCATCAAAATCTGCGGCGATGCCAATGTGATCCCCTCTTCCACGAACCCAACGAGGCCCTTCACGGTGAATACGCTGGAAGAGCATCTGGACATGCTGATGGTCTGTCACCATTTGGACAAATCAATCCCCGAAGATGTGGCTTTCGCCGAAAGCCGGATCAGGCGCGAGACGATTGCGGCCGAAGATATTCTGCACGACATGGGCGCGTTTTCGATCATTGCAAGCGATAGTCAGGCGATGGGCCGTGTGGGCGAGGTTTTGATCCGCACCTGGCAAACCGCTGATAAGATGAAGAAACAACGGGGTCGTCTGGCCGAAGAAACAGGCGAGAATGACAACATGCGCGTGCGCCGATACATCGCGAAATACACGATCAACCCGGCGATTGCCCAAGGCGTGTCTCATGTAATCGGTGATATTTCTGTCGGCAAACGCGCGGATCTGGCGCTTTGGTCGCCTGCGTTTTTCGGCGTGAAGCCCGAGATGGTTTTGTTGGGTGGCACGATTGCAGTGGCGCAAATGGGCGATCCGAATGCGTCGATCCCGACACCTCAGCCGGTTTACACGCGGCCTATGTTTGGCTCTTTTGGCGCGTCTCTCACCAATTCCTCCGTCAGCTTTATTTCGGGTGCTGCACAGGCGAACGGGCTACGCGATCAACTTGGTCTGGCCAAAGAAACTTTCGCGGTTTCGAACACGCGCAACATCAGCAAAGCGGACATGCTGCTCAACGATGCGACGCCACAGGTCGACGTGCACCCCGAAACCTACGAGGTGCGCGCGGACGGTGAATTGTTAACGTGCGAACCTGCTGACGTGCTGCCGATGGCGCAGCGCTACTTCATGTTTTAGGGGGCCGAGATGTCTTTACCTGTTGCTCAGAAAATCCACCGCGCCGGTCATTGGACGGGCGATGCGCAGAAATGCGTGCTTGATTATGCCGAGCGGTTTTTGCGCCGCAAACGGTTGGAAACCACCGATGGCGCTGCGTTTCTGGCGGATCTGGAGCAGACGATTTCGCTTGATGATGGCGATGCGTTAGAGCTTGGCGACGGCTCGATGGTGCAAATCACTGCCGCCGAAGAAGCGCTGTTCAAAGTCACCGGCCCCGATCTTGTCCGGCTTGCCTGGCACGTGGGAAACCGGCACACGCCTTGTCAGATCAACGCCGATCATCTGCTGATCCAAGCCGATCCTGTCATTGGCCATATGCTCGAACATCTGCACGCGACGGTGACGCCGATCACTGCGCCCTTCACGCCTGAGGGGGGTGCCTATGGCCATGGGCGCACGCATAGCCACGAACATGTTGCAACCGCGCATGAGCACTGAGCGCGATATCCTGACACTGACGCAGTGGCTGTCGCCCGCCTACCCTGTCGGCGCGTTTGCCTATAGCCACGGGTTGGAAGCCGCTGTGGCGATAGGCACGATTGCTTCGGGCGATGACCTGCGAGAATGGCTGACGGACGTGCTTTTGCACGGCACGGGTCGCAATGATTGCATCCTTTTGCGCGCTGCGTACAACGCCGATCCAGCCGATCTGGGGATGGTCAACGAAACGGCGTTGGCGATGGCGGCCAGCGCGGAACGCCAATTGGAAGCCAAGCTACAAGGCGCAGCATTCTGCCAAACCACCTCCGCTATCTGGGGTGGCGAAGGCGTTGAATATGTCTATCCCGTTGCGGTCGGCGCGGCGGCGGCGCGGTTGGAAATTGACGCAACACTCACAGCCACGCTTTATCTGCACGCGATGATCTCTAACCTAGTCGCGGCATCGCAGCGGCTTATGTCACTTGGCCAAACGAACGGGCAAGCCATCGTTTCGGGCCTTGCGTCTTTGTGCGAGAAAGTTGCGCACGAGACCGCGACCGAAACGCTTGACGATCTGCACAGCACCGCGTTTCTGTCCGACATCGCGTCGATGCGGCACGAGACGCAACAACCAAGGATTTTCCGCTCATGACCCAATTGAATGGACCTTTGCGCGTCGGCATCGGCGGCCCGGTGGGCGCTGGTAAAACCACGCTTACTGCTGCCCTCGCCCGTGCGCTGCATCCGGAGTTTTCGATCGGCGTGATCACCAACGATATTTACACACAGGAAGACGCTGAGGCGCTGATTCGCATGCAGGTGCTGCCGCAAGACAGGATTATCGGCGTTGAAACGGGGGGGTGCCCGCACACCGCGATCCGCGAGGATGCGTCGATCAATCTGGCCGCTGTCGCTGAAATGCAGGGGCGTCACGATGGGCTTGATCTGGTGCTGATCGAAAGCGGCGGGGATAATCTGTCGGCGACCTTTAGCCCCGAATTGGCGGATCTGACGATCTATGTCATCGACGTCGCCGCTGGCGAAGAAATCCCGCGCAAAGGTGGGCCTGCAATCACGCGCTCCGATTTTCTGGTGATCAACAAGACGGATCTGGCACCGCATGTGGGAGCCTCTTTGGATGTGATGAAGCGTGATGCTGATAAGATGCGCGCGGGGCGGCCTTTTGCGTTTTGCGCACTGCGGCATGGGGAAGGTGTGGAGGAAGTTGTACGCTTTATCAAAGAGGTGGGTGGTTTGGCGGCGGCGGCTTGAAGGGCAGGTTTGCGGACGAAGCAGACACTAAAGCTCTGTGGGTGAATGTCTGCTATGATAGACTTACCTCACAAGTATTTTTTCTCAGCGGCACGTAAAAGTTGCTGCCAACCGTCTAGCGGCAAATCATTTTCTTGAATAAACGATCTAATGTGATTTGAAACCACCGCAAAAATGTTCTCTCTTTCTTCTTCACTCGCCCATTCGACTAAATTCATATCATTTGATTTAATAAAACAATCAATGAAGACCCTATTTTCATCTGTTGATTTCAAGAATTTCTCGACGTCAGATTTATCAAGGGGCGCGTGCGACAAAAATTCCGCAAGACTACGTCTAGTCATGACGTCCTGCCTGTTTTTCATACTTCAATAGAACTTCCTCGCCAATAATTGGGTTCCGATTTTCTTCCACATCGGCAATGAGAATATTTGTCCGCGCTTTTCTGGTGAAATTTCACTTAGCCATCAAAATTCGTTGGTCACATTTTCCTTAAGCAGACACTCGCAAAAGACGCAGCATTGGTCAATGTGGGCTCAAAGCAGTCACTCAGTATCGCTCCGCCAGATTAATAAAAAAAACGGCGGATCGCACTAAGCCACCCGCCGTTTCAATTCATGTCTGAGGCTGCTCTTGTCAGTTCGCCTTTGACTTAAAGCACCCTTGGCTGACCGCGCCGCAGATCGCGTCTGCGCGGATTTCGCTGACAGGGCCGACGGCCACAGAGGTCAACTCGCCGTTGTTGGCAAAGCGCGGTTGCAGGTTGCCGAGCAAGCTTGGGTGCTGGCCCGAGACGTTGTTCCAGTGGCGTTTTGCGTTGTCGGCAGAGCCGAACGCGCCGAGATAGACAAAGTGCGTGCCTGCCCCGCCGGAAGCGGCGACGCGCGCTTGGTTTGTTACCGCAGGGGCGGCTTGCGCGGGGGCCACGCGGGGGCGATCAAGCACGGCGCTATCGCCCATCTGACGGATGTTCGCATCGCGGCGCAGCGCTTCGTCATCAAGGCGAATGTTCTGCATCCGGTTACGCAACGAGCGTGTCACGCGGCGGGCATCCATGTTGTCGTTGACGATGCGCGGTGTGATCAGAACCAAAAGCTCGGTCTGCTGATTGCCACCGGATTTGCGGCCAAAGAGACCACCAAACGGTTTGCGCGCCAGACCGGGCAGTCCCGCAGAGCCGCGTGTTTTACGCTCTTCAAACAGACCGCCCAAAGCAATCGTCTCGCCACTATCCACGCTGATCGAGCTTGAGATCTGACGCTGCGAAATGATCGGGTTGCCAGTGGAAGCATCGGTTTCACCGACGGTGCTGACCTCTTGGACGATGTCCAGAATGACAGCGCCGGATGAGTTGATGCGCGGGGTCACTTCAAAGATCACGCCGGTGTCGCGGAATTCGACTGTTGAAACGAAGACGTTAGAATCTGCCGTGTCTTGCGCGGTTTGCACCGAGATCGGCACTTGGTCACCGACCACAAGGCGCGCGGATTCATTGTTCAGGATCATAAGGTTAGGCGAAGAAACCACGTTCACGCTTGTGATGTCTTCCAGTGCATCCACGATCACGTTTGGATCGGCCACATCGAACACGGCGTTAAAGCCGGGCGCGACGGGAGAGATCGCGGTGCCGGTTGTAGAGCGCGACAGTCCGTACTGATCGCCGCCGTTTTCAAAGAAGTACTGCACGCCGTAGCGCAGATCATCGTTCAGCGAGACTTCAACAATCGTCGCTTCAACCGAGACTTGGCGCGGGGGCACATCAAGGCGGTGAAGAATGCCAAGCACGCGCTGATATTCAGCGTGGGTGGCGTGGATCAACAGCGTGTTGGTCGCCTCGTTTGCAACGATGCGGGTGGCGTTGATGTCGCCGCCCTGGCGTTCGGTGTTAACGCTTGCCTGAATGACCTGCGCTTCGTCCGCGCCGGAGTCGCTTTCAACGCTGACGCCCAGAATGCTCGACAAGGTCGACGAGATGGTCGAGGCCTGCGCGTACTTCATATCGTAAGAATAGACCTGCGCGTCGTTCGCGCCTTCTTTGGTCAAACGCATGATCCATCCCGAGACGCTTTTCAGCGCTTGGGGTGTTTTGGCGACCGCCAGGATCGAGTTGTTCTCTGGGATCACCTCGAAGGCGACGATGGGTTCGAACTCTTCTTCTGTATCAACCAGCAATTCCAGACCGGATGCGATGGATTGCGCCGAGCGTCCGCGGATCGGGAAAATACCAACAGAACGGTTGGCCAGCCAGTTCACATCAAAGCTGTTGATCGTGTCCTGCCACGCGCGTTGATCGGCGGATGTACCGGCAAGCACAACGATGTTGCGCTGTGCATCGATGCCGACAATGCCAGTGCCTGCGAATGGGTTCAGGATCGTCGCCATTTCCTGCGCGCCGATGTGCATCAGAGGAATGACGCGGATCGAATAACCGACAGGCACTTCACGTCCGGTGCTCGCGCCAATCGACAGATCAGAGGACATCGGCACAAGGGCGAATGCATCCCCACGGCGCACGATGGCGGCGTTGTTCTGTTTCAGCGCCAGTTCGAACACCTCAATCGCTGTGGTCCGGCTGATCGGCTCGGATGAGCGGATGTTGACGGTGCCCTGCACGGCGGGGTCGATCACATAGTTCACGCTCAGCAACTCACCAAGGATCGCGGCGGCTGCGTCAGCGATTGAGACGTTGACCAGGTTCAGCGACACAGTGCGCTCGCCGTCAGAGTTGGTGAAATCGGTTTCGCGGAACAGCGGAGTGCGACCCGGATAGATCGTGCCAGAGCCAGCTTCGACCATCGGACCACCGGTGACCCGACCCTCAAAGCGTTGCGAGCGGCGCCCGTCGCCTGTTCCAAGAAGATTGTTAGCTTGCCAGTCCTTCAGCGTCATCGGACCGTCTTCGGTCAGATACGAAAATTCCCCACAGCCGGATAGGAACACGGCAACAGCCGTGCCAAGCACGATATTCTTTTTCATAAGCCTTTGCCTCAATTGCCGCGCCCCACTCTGATGGCAGGTGTCACGTTAAGCTTCTAATTTGGGCCACAATTAGCACACGGCTTTGACGCAAACGTCTAAAATGCCACGAATATCGGCGCTACAGCGCAAAGTTGTGCTCCGAACGCCACACCTAACCTTTGCCGCGTGGGTGCGCGCGCTAAAAAATGCAGCACAAGGCCAAAGCCGGCGGCTGCGCCCAACAGCCAGATGATGTGGATGGGGCCGATGAATGCCCCTAGGGCTGCGGCCAGCCAGATATCACCGACGCCAAGTGCCTCAACTTTACGCAAGATCAGGAAAGACTGGCGTAAGGCGAGTAAAACGCCGCCTCCAAGGGCTGCGCCAAGTGCTGCGGTGGTCAAATCGCCAGATAATGGCGCCGCGCCGAAGCCCAAAGCGCCCAAAGCCAGCGTCCACTCAAGCGGCAACCAGCGCCATGCCATGTCCATGGCCGCCAGCATTAAGAGCAGTGTCAGAAACGCTGTGATTACTGCGGCAGGCCCGCCAAGTGTTGCGCCGATCACAATCGTTGCGCTCAGTGCGCCTGCGCCAAGGCCAATCGCCAGACCCGGTGCGCGGCTGCGTGCGACATCTGCGCCGAGTTTCGGGCGCAACACGCCGCGCGCCATCAAAAGTGTCGGGCCTGCCAAAAAGGCGATCAGCAATGCGGCAAGCGACGCGAGTATATAGAGGGTGTCGCCGCTCATGATGGCGACTCTGTCCGCAGCGATAGGATCTCGTAGCGCATTAGTCCGCCGCGAAACGCCAGACCACGCGCAGCGACCAGAGCGACCAGCCGTGTTTTGCCACCCGTTGCTAATTCTGCCTCAGCCTCGATTGTGTAAACCGGGCCGGGCCGCTCGGCCAACCACGCCGCAGCACTTCCCAGCCGGGGCATTTGCTCTCCATTTGCGCGACGTTTGAGGATCTCGGCCACATCGCCGGGCCCCAGACCGGGGATCGCGGCGAGCGTTAAGGCGGGCGCTGTGCGTGGATTGATCTGGCGGGTGAAGTTGAACGTTGTCAGATACCGCTCGGCAGTGTTCGCAGTTTGGCGCGGCAATCCGGCGGCGATCAACGCATCGCCGACAGAGCGCGGCCGCTCGGTGCCACGCATGGCGCGTGCTTCCAAGGCTTGGGCGACGTTCACCGCATCGAAGGCATCCACGCCCGCCGCAGCACCAATGGATTGCAGCACAGGGTCCAACACCTGAGGCGGCGCGTGGTTGATATCAATCTTTCCGGCCTCGTCGTGAATGCGATAGGTGACGCGCCCTTCGGCCATCGCAACGGTGACGGGCGTACCATCACGGCGCGCGCGCAATTGATCAGGCGCAATGCGCCCAAGATCGGCCAGCGCGATGTTCAACCCCGAACGTGCGAGTGCCTGCGCGCGCGCCTCTGACACTTCAATGCGAACCTGAAGCGCCTCTTGCCGTGCGCCCGACATGAACGCCGAAACGCCAAGCAAAAGCGCAAGCCCCGTCCATAAAACGGTGATCAGAACGAACCCACGCTGGCGACCTCTTAGCGAACGGCGCATTGGGAATCCTCCAATCCGCCGGGGCCAAGGGCCGAGAGGCACACCTGCGACACCGTTGTAAACAAAGGCACCGTCATTTGACGCACGCTGCCTTGCTCGACGGCAATTGCCATTGGCAACACATCCCCATCGCCCGTTTCATAGCGCCAGATCGTGCCGGTGCCGTCGCTTTGCGGGAACAGATACACAAAGCGGATCGGCACATCCGAGGTCAGCAATGCAGAGGTGCGCGGCTTGTCCGCCGTCACCCGCGCATCGCGCAGCCCATCATGGCGTGCGGCCAAAAGCGTGTAGCCCGTGTCAGAGGTGCCAGCGACGCGAAATTCGCCGACAAAACCGCCAGTTCCAGAAGCATCGCGCACGATCATGCGCAAAGTCGTCGCCGTGCCAATCAGGTTCGCACCGGTTTCGCGCGGCCCGTTGTTGGTCACATCACTCGCCCAATTGATCAGCGTGCGACGCGCCAAAAGCCAGTCGGAAGCAGAGGTTGCTTCCATCGCGACCCGACGCTCAGAGGCGATTTTGAGGCCCCAAGACGCGCTTGTCAGCAACACCAGCGTCAGTGCGGCGACCGCCAGTGCGACCAGCGCGTCGATCATCGCAAATCCCTGTGTGCGGCGCGCGCGGCGTTTGAATAACCCGCGTTTCATAGGGCATCACCTGCGTAGCGCACTGCGCGGATCACAACGGGATCAAGGTCAGGCGCGCGCGCGTCAGTGACGCTGACAGCAACAAACAAAAGCTCTCCGGGATAGATCGCGCCGATCTGCAAATCCGGCGGGGGTGTTTCGCCAATCTGAAGCGTCCATTCCAGCGGCCCGGCGCGCCCGTTATCCCGCGCACCCGAACGCAAAGCCACATCCACGCCCACTCGGTCCATCACGGTCATCGCCAGCAACACGCGTTCGGCCTGATCATCAGAGCGTTTGGCAAGCAGGCTTCCGGTCGACAGAGATTGATAGAACCCCGACAGCACAACGCCCGCGATTCCGACGGCAACAAGGCTCTCAACAAGGGAAAAACCGCGATTTCGCCGCCTCATTGCACCACCACCCGGCCCGTCAGCCAGTCCAGAGTCACAACCTTGCGCGACGCGTTGCGGGTAAGGGTCAGTTCCAATCCGGGCGACGCGCCAGACGGGCTTAGGATCAGCTCAGCGCTTTGCGGTGAAACCTTGATATCGCGATCAAACACGAACTGCCGTCCGCCTGCATCGATCACACGTGGATCGGCAGAAACGACAATCTCAATCGGCCGCCCTGCCTCCAAAGCCCGCATTCGCGCGCCTTGCAAAAGAAGCGCAACCTCTGCGGCTTCTGCATTCAAGCGCCGCTGATCCTGATTGCCAAAGGCCAGAAACGCCATCGTGCCGATCAACACAACGATCGCCATAGCGGCCAAAACCTCGACCAGCGCATAACCTTGCGCGATATGAGAACGCCGCGCGGCCATTTACCCGGCGATATCGGCGTTTTGCCCCTCGCCACCGGGCTGGCCATCCGCGCCAAGTGAAATCACCCGCGGCGAAGTGCCATCAAAACGGTACATAAACGCACCGCCCCATGCATCAGTGGGCAGCTCTCCGTCGCGCAGATAGGGGCCGTTCCAACCGGGGATGTTGTTCGCGGCAACAAGTGCGTTCAGGCCAACGTCTTCGGTCGGCAAACGACCCGTATCGATCTGGAAAATGTCCAAAGCGGCACGCAGCTGATCAATTTGCGCCTCTGTCGCGTTCACGCGCGAGGATTGCAGCTGACGCATCGCGGCAGGGCCAACAAGGCCGACAAGTAGGCCAACGATGGCAACGACGACCAGCATCTCGACAAGCGAGAAACCTTTGGCTTTGGCCTTCCGCCGCTTAAAACGCGACTTGGTTGACCGAAATAATAGCTGAGAAAAGCGCATAGAGGCTAACTCCGACAAGGGCGCCGACGACGACAATCATCAACGGCTGGAAAAGGACAAGGAAGCGTTCAAGCGCGCGATCAGAGGCTTCGCGCATCTCGCTCGCAGCGCGCGTGCACATATCTTCAAGCGCGCCGGTTTCTTCCCCGATGCGCAGCATTTCAACGGCGCTTGGGGCGATTACGGGGGTTTTGGCGAAAGAGGCGGCAAGCGGTGCGCCTTCAGCGACAGAGCGTGACACACTTTCAACGGCTTTTTTAACGCGACCGCCGGGCGTGGTTTCCGACACCACGCGCAAGGCCTCGCTTAAGGTCACATCGCGTTTGAGCAGCGCGCCGAGGATATGTAGCGCCATCATCGCGTGGTTACGCTCGATCAGATCGCGGATCATCGGGATACGGTTGGCCGCGCTTGCGATCAGCGCCCCTGCCCTGCCCTTGCGGTGCAGCCAGTAAAGCGCAGCCACAAGCACAGCGAGGCCAGTCAGGATCAGCGGCCAAAGCGCGGAGAGCACGCCAGAGATGGCGAACACCGCGCGCCCAAGGACGGGCAGGAATTCCATGCGGTTTTCCACCAGAGGCACAAACTGCGGGATAATCGCGATCATGATCACGCCGACGGAAATCAGCGAAACGAACATCAACAGCGATGGATACATCAGCCCGGTCACAATCCGGCGCGCGACCATCAGGCGTTGTTCCAAGATGCCCGCGGCACTCGCCAAAGCGACGTCCAACTCGCCGGAAGTCTCTGCACCGCGCACAAGCGCCAGCGTGGCAGTGTCTTTGATATCGGTCGCGGCTTTCAGGCCATCGGTGAAACTGCCGCCCTCGCGCACATGCATGCGCAGTGTTTTGGCAGCGTTGGCAATGGCACCACTTTCGCCCTCGGCCATGATCTTCAACGCGCGGTCAATCGAGATTTTAGCGCCTGCAAGCTTGGCAAGCCGGGCGATAAAATCCGCCTGGTTTCGCGCGGAAAGCCGCGTGTTAGAGCCTTTTTTGAAGAATGAACGCTTGCTTTTCTTTGGCGCTGCCGCCGCGCCCTCAATCGCGTTGATCTCAATCGGGAACAGCCCTTGATCGCGCAGCTGACGCGTTGCTTCGATATGCGTCGCAGCACTCAGAACACCTGTGCGCCGCCGCCCTTTACCGTCGCGCGCATTAAACCCGTAATCACGGGCAATGCTTTGCATCTCTTCGCGCTGGCTCATGTCCAGAAATCCCCCGATCCGAACACGGTCGTCAGCTCTTTCAGCGTCGTTTCGCCATTGGCAAAGAGCGCGATGCCTTCCGCGCCCATTGTGCGTTCCGGCTTGGTCAAACCGCTTGCAGGATCGACCATCTCAAACACAGCGCGTCGCCCGGCAAAACCCGAGTTGCTGCACGCCTCGCAACCAACTGCGCGGCGCACGGGCCAACTCTCGGGCGGGCCCGCTTCGGGCACAGCTGCGGCGAAAGCCTTTATCAGTGGGGCCATGTTTTGCGTGATCTCGGTATGTTCAGCGCACTCATTGCACAGTAGACGCACCAAACGCTGCGCCCCGGCAAGGCGCAGCACGCTATCAATCAGAAAATCAGGCACGCCCATATCGCCAAGGCGCATCACGGCCTCATGCGCGCGGTTGGTATGCAGGGTCGAGAGCACCAAGTGGCCGGTCAACGCAGCGCGCACGGCCAGTTCTGCGGTTTCCCCATCTCGGATCTCACCGACCATCAAGACATCAGGGTCATGGCGCA
Organism: Paracoccaceae bacterium; assembly: GCA_039942715.1. Taxonomy (GTDB): domain Bacteria; phylum Pseudomonadota; class Alphaproteobacteria; order Rhodobacterales; family Rhodobacteraceae; genus JABDJX01. Next base: position 7,912 of record JBDVBY010000012.1, on the reverse strand, counting down.
GAACGGAACGCAGCGCGCTGGCAAAGGTCCAGCCAAGCTCGGGGCGCACCTCCATCTGGATCAAACCGGGGTTTTGAATTTCGACCGGGTTTTCGATGGTGATGATCTTGCGCCCCACCTGATTGATCTCGGCCAATCCGGCGTGCAGCGTCGTTGTTTTACCGCTGCCCGTGGGTCCGGTCATCAGAATGAGGCCGTTTGGCTGCTTCAGAGCCGCTGTTAAGCGTTTGTGAACATCTGGGGTCAAATTAAGCTGATCAAGCCGTGCACGGGCCGCTGAGGCGTCCAGAAGACGCAAAACCATGACTTCGCCGTGCACCGTTGGCGCGCTAGCAACGCGGATATCCACGGTGCGTCCGGCGGTTTTCTGGCGAATAGAGCCATCTTGCGGCAAGCGACGCTCGGAAATGTCCATATCAGCAAGGATTTTCAGACGCGAGACGACACCATCGTACAAATGCCGTTCAATCGGTTGGGTTTCGACCAACACACCGTCAATGCGCAAACGTACGCGTGGCGTTTTCTCCAGCATTTCAACATGAATATCGGTTGCACCGCTTTCAACAGCCTTGGAAAACAGCCAATCGAGATAGCGCACAGTCGGAGCATTGTTCGCCATTTCAAGCAAACGATCCGTATCGAAATCGCCCTGCCCAAGCTCGACCGCGATCACACCGTCGTCGTCCGCTTCTTCAGCACTGCGCAAAAGCGCGTCTTCAATATCGCGTTCGGTCGCGACGCAGTATTGGATGTTTGACCCAAAGGCGATGCCTAGCGCTTGGCGCACGCTTTTGTCACCCGGATCGGCCACGGCCACTATCGGCGCGCCGTCCAGCGACAGGATTACCATCGCATTGCGGCGCAGGTAATCTATCGACAGGCGTGGATCGACGGGCAGCTTTTTCGGGAAGTCCCCGGCTTCGATTGTTTGCAATCCCCACGCGGATGCGGCCGCCTTGGCCCATGCCTGCTGAGAGACAAGTCCAAGTCGATCAATCACCGTGCGCAAAGGCTGTCCTGATGATTGCGCGGCTGCTGTGGCTTTGGTCAGCTGATCAGGGGTCAACAGACCCGCATCGATCAGCCAATCGGCCTGTCCGCCGCCTGAGTGTGCAACGGCTGTATCCCGCGCCATTTTATGCTCGCTCGCCTGCACCAAAAAACTGGTGACTAGCCCCGCCTCAAAAACTAAGAGATTCCCCTTATTTTCGCAACGTTTTAAATAAGCTGAATTGTGGCAAATTGTTTCTCTGTCGTTGGACAAGAAACATTGATGGGTCTTGCAACCAGCTTTCAATCACCTCGGCAACAGTGTCCTTGTTTTGCCCCTCGGAACGCCCGATTTGCGCCCATTTTCGCCATAATTGGCCGCCAGAAAAATCCTTAACTGTTCGCCACACTAATCGTGTTCGTAAGGGATGTGAGACTCTGATGCGCAAATCATTTTATAGAATTGAGATGTTATCTGGCGTCGCGGCTGCCGCGCTGATTGCTGGAACTGGAACTTTGTTTGCCGAGCAAATGATGCCGGCTGCCGACAAGGACACAAGCGACCGCTTTTTGGCCGTTGCCAAGGCGATGCAAGGAGACGCTGACGTAGCGGCAAATGACACCCCTGATGTCGAGGTTGAGGGGGGTCTGTATCGCAAAGTCACGGTGCCGGTCAAAGGCGTCTACAACTTTGCAGCGGCACCCGGCACGGGTCTCAAGCTTTATATCGACGGGACACTGGCGATTGATACAACGGGTCCGGCCCTAGAGGATGACAGCACGCCGATCAAAGCGTTGCAGGCATTGTCAGCGGGTGCACACGCTATCCGCATTGAAGGGGCCGATGGCAACGCAAACGCGCTTGAAGTACTGACATTTGCCGCATTGGGTGCAGAACCCCGCACTTTGGCCGAGGTCAGTGAAGAGATTTCGCCACAAGAAGAAGCAACATTGGCGGCCGAAAACGCCTCTGTGATGCCTTCCACGACCACAGCTTCTGCTGCGTCTGAAAATGGCGGCGGTTTGCTTGGTGTGTCTAACACTGGTGGCAAAGAAGGATTTTCAATCGGCGGATCATCTTCCAAAACCGCGCGCGCGCCGGCGGCGTCTGGTGGTGAAGGGGGTTCAACCAATGCTGGTGGCGCCTCTGGTGGCATGTCACCCGGCATGCTGACCACGGCAGCGCTTGCGCCTGCAACACAGTCTTCAACGCCAGCAAGCACAACGTCTTCGGGTGGCGGTGGCATTTCGTCCATTCCATCCAGCAGCGGCGGTGGTGGCGGTGGTACTGCGGCACCGGGAACGCCCGGAGCGCCAGGCACCCCAACAGCAGCACCAGCACCAACTTTGCCCCCTGCCCCGGCCGTCGACCCGTCTGTCGCGCCAACCCCTGAAACCGTTCAGGCCAGCCCATTGTCACCACCGACAGGTGTTGAGATCACGCAAGCGGTTCAATTGACCTCGGCAGGCAACATCAATGGTCAGGTACCTGCCACCGGATCAACGCTGTTTGGCGCGGTGATGAGCAGCTCGGTGTTTGACATCGTAAACGTCTCTGTTTCAGGCTCAAACCGCACAACAACCGTCGATGTTGGCCCGATGACAGGTCAGTTTGCGGTGCGCTTGTTCCCCGAAGATTTCGCCACAAGCAACGCGGTTCAGGTCACGCTCACTGGCGCGTCATCGGCAAGCGATGAAGTGGAAGCAACGCCCGTCACCTACACCGTTACAGGCATGCCCGCGCAAGATGGCGTGGCCCAAGCGCTTAGCCGTCTGACATTCGGGGCGACGCCTGATCTTTATGCACGTGTGCGTGCCATGGGCTTCCAGAATTATCTGGAGGAACAGCTTGCACCTGAATCCATCAACGATGCCGCCCTTAATGCGATGAATCCAGCCAGCATTCTTCGCCCGACAGAGCGCAACAGCAACACGCTTTTGCGCAGCCTTGTGCATTACGACATCGCGCACGCTGCCTTTAGCGAAAAGCAGCTGCAAGAAGTGATCGGCCATTTCTGGGCGAACCACTTCCATGCTGTAACCAAAGACACCAACATCGTTCAGCAAAACATTACGGATCGCCAGTTTTTCCGCGACAATGCCTTTGGCACATTTGCTGAATTGCTGCTTTACAGCGCGCGTTCGCCACTGATGTCGCAATATCTGGACAACGATCAGAACCGCTTCCGCGAAAACCGCGAAAATGAGGGGATCAACGAGAACTATGGTCGCGAAATTCTAGAACTTTCGACAGTTGGCGTTGAATCCGGCTATACGTCGGCAGACGTCGACATGGTCTCGCGGGTGTTCTCGGGCTGGCGCTACGAGCGGACCAATCCGAACGCGGAAGACGTCGCAGAAACCTATCAGTTCGTCTACAATCCGGGCGATCACGATCCGCAAGACAAGCTGATCCCGTTCCTTGGAGTTACAATCGCAGGTCGTGAAGGCGCAGAAGGTGTTCAGGAAGGCGAAGAGCTTATCGCCATCCTTGCAAATCACCCAAGCACACAAGCGCGCACATGCCGCAAACTGGTCCAGCTTTTGGTCGCTGACAATCCACCCGATGGTTTTGTAACGACCTGCGTTGCAGCCTGGGGCGATGGCGGTGACATCGAGGCGATGTTGCGCGCGATCCTGCTCAACCCGGCTTATGTCAACACGGCCGCATACCAGCGTAACAAGGCCAAAACACCGTTCGAATACGCGGTTTCGGTGATCCGTGCCTTTGGCGCGCGTCCAGACAATCCATCCGAGGATGATTTCTGGAACCGTTTCCGCCAGGCGCATGAAAACGCAGGCCACAACTATGTGCGTTTCCCCGTCCCAACAGGCCTTCCCGAAGTGTCTGCTGCTTGGCTGAACTCGGCCTCGATGGTGGGTGCGTATAACCAGATCACCGATATTGCCGAGCGCCGTCAGGACTATGGCATCGATCTGGCCGCCGACATCACCGAAGCGGGTCTTGAGACAGCGGAAGAAGTGGCCGCCTACCTGTTGGCCATTGGTACAGCCGATCAGTTCACGCTTGGCGAATTTGACAGCCTGGTTGCCACACTAAAAGGCGAAGATGGCATCTTTGAACCTCGTGTTCAGGATGAAACCGCAGCGCTTGAACGCGCCATGGGCCTCGTCGTCGTCTCACCAAGCTTCCAGCTTCAGTAAACCAATTCAAGTTCTACAGCCTTAAGGGTCCAATCACATGCAGAACCGTAGAGACTTTTTAAAATCCCTGTCCGCCGCCGCTACGATGGTGGGCGTTGCGGGCGCTCCTAAATTCTCGTTTGCCCAACAGGCAGGCGGCAAAACCTTTATCAAAGTGTTTATGCGCGGTGGCGCGGACGGGCTTCACCTGTTCCCGCTTTATGGCGATCCGTTTTACTACGATTACCGCCCTGACATCGGGGTGCCACCACCGTCTAACGACATTAACAGCGCGCTGGACCTTGGCAACGGCATGCGCGGGATGAACCCCAATCTAGAAATGCTGATGGAGATTTGGGACACCGGCAACATGATGCTGGCCCCTTCTACGTCGTTTGCCGGCAACAACCGTTCGCACTTTGATTGTCAGCGTTGGATCGGCACCGGTGCGCGCAATAACCTGATTGATGGCTATCTGAACCGCTATATGCAGAACGTCGCGGGTCCAGATCACCCGCTACGCGGTATGGTGGCTGGCAAAACCTCGATTTCCACTGAAATTCGCGGCGAGATCAACGTGCCGGCGATCAACAACTCTGACGGGTTTAACCTTGAAAACAACGATTTCTGCGATGGCGCGGGCTGTGCTGACAACCAGCTGACCGATGCGATGCGCGAAATCAACTCGCACGAGATTGATCTGTCTGCCGTCGAGGGTCAGGTCCGCGATAGTCAGTTGATTATGCTGGATTCAATCGCTGACGTTCAGATGGCAGCGGACGGGTACACGCCCAATGCAGGTGGTCTTGATTACTCGAACTCTGGCCTTGGTCGCGGCTTGCGTCTCTGTGCGCAGTTGCTCAAAGCAGGCATTCCACTTGAGGTGGCAGCCCTTGACTGGAACATCGGTTGGGACACCCACTCGAACCAGATCGCAGAAGACAGCGCGAACCCGTTTACCGATCAGGAAAAAGGCTATCACCGCAACATGGCGCAGGGCGCCAGTGATTTCGTGACCTTCTATCGCGACATGGGCGCAATGATGAACGATGTTGTGCTGCTGTGTGGCTCTGAATTTGGCCGCACCAAAAAGCAAAACGGCTCGGTCGGTACTGATCACGGAGAAGGTGGTGCGTGGTTTGCCTTTGGTGGCCCGACAGTGCGTCAGGTGGCCAATGATGTGACGACGATTGATGACACGGTTGTTGAGCGTAACTGGCTGCCGACGGTGACCAGCTATCGCAACATCGCCGCCGAGATCATGGTGCGTCACATGGGCATGTCAGAACAGTTGATTTCAACGGTCTTCCCCAATCATGCCTTCGAAAATTACCAGCTTTTCAGCGCCAATGCCTAGGTAACGCCACAGTTTGTTGCGATTGTTATTGCGTAAACAGTAGCAAAGCGGAGCCTTTTGACGGTGACGGATCAAACGGGTGGTGTGAATTTCGAACGCCAGGGCCTGTCCATCGGGCCTTGGTTTACCTATGCGCGGGCTTTGCTTGCGCAGGGTGCCGCGCGTGCCACGACCACCGATATCCTCCGCCACGATCGTTGCCTGTTTTTCATCGAAATGAACGGTGATGTGCCGCTGGTCTGTGCCCGTGGTGTTGAGGATGCGATCGAACTTGATGACAGCACCTACAAAGTTCTGGCCGATGCCGCTCAAAGCGGGATGGTCGATCTTGTACTGGCGCATGACTCCAGCATTGATTTGAATTTTGAGGTGCCACCGGGGCTTTTGCCCGAAGTGTCTCAGATGATCGAAGCCGAAATCAACTATCGCTCGCCTTTTGCCGAAGGTGTCGCGATGTCTTTTTGGGAGGCGCACGAAGCAGAAAGCGGCGGTTGGAGCGTGACCGCGGCTTTGACCATGGAAGCGCCTCTGATGGAAATCGTCGGCAAGCTGCGCGAGCATGGTGTTGAAATTGCTTCGGTAATTCGCGAACACGAGTTCGGCGATCTGCGCACCCTGCCCCCTTGGATTGAAAGCGACGCCACGCAAGCTGCGACGCCCTGGGCTCTGTTCAAAAGCCTCTCCCCTACCCTTCAGGCCACGCTTGCCGGCGCCGCTCTTTTTGCGCTTTCCGCCACTGCGCATTGGGGGCAAACAGTACTGACTGATTGGTCGTTAAGCGATGACGCCGCCCGCGCGCAGGTTGAATTGCGCAGCACCGCTGCCGCCTCTTCCCGCCTGCGCAATCTGGATGCGTCGCTGGCCAAATCCACCGAAGTTCTGGCCGTGACCGGCACGCTAAGCGAGGTGCTCCCGGACGAGGTTTGGCTCTCGCAGATCATCATTGACGACAACGAGGTCACACTCGTTGGTTTCGCGCCGTCTGCCGCCGAAGTTACGCGCATTTTGTCGGACGTACCAAACCTGACCGATATCAAATTTGCCTCGCCCGTTATTCGTGACAATTCTCAGGAAATCGAACGATTCCGCATTGCAGCGACCTTTGCAGACGGGGTCGCGCAATGAGCACATTTCATTTCGCAAACCCTGACCTTCCACGCAAGGTTTCGCTGGCCGCCGGTGGTCTTGTCGCTAGTGCGTTCGTGCTGTTTGGCGTGCTGATGGTCGCCGCCGCCAATGATCGTGCAGGCTCAATCGCTACCAAAGAAACCACCATTGCGCGCGCCGCCACCCTGACGGGGAACCTGTCGAGCGGCCTCTCTGACGAGGCGTTTTTCCCTGGCGAAACTCCGCAATTGGCCCAAGCCGCAGTGCAAACCAGCCTGCAGGCACTGGCCCAGGCACATCGCATTGATATCGAGATGATCCGTGCTGACGAGATCGAGCAGATCGACGGTGTCGTGCGTCTGAACCTTGCCATTAACGGGATCGCGCCCGAGGCGGAACTTGGCGCATTTCTTTACGGCCTCGCCTCGATGAACCCAATCGTGGTGATTGAAGACTTTACCCTGCGCCCTGCCCGCACAAGTCGCACCAATCCTGAACGTCGGATTGCGTTTCAGGCAAGCCTCTATGGGACGCAAAAACCATGAGTAAAATCAAAGCGTTCCTTCCTCTGCTAATCCTCGGTGTGTTTATCCTGGCTGCTGCCGCTCTGTGGATTCCGCGCGGCGGCGCAACCGCTACGGCCTCAACGCCAGAGCTGAAAGAGCTTGACGAACGCCTGTCTTCAGGCAGTGAACGGCTGTCAGATCTGATCGAGGTCACCAACGCGCGCCCGGTTTTCCACGCCACGCGCCGCCCCGTTGCCACGCCCGAAGCGCCAAAGGCTCCCGAGCCGGTTCTATCGCTGTTGGGTGTGATCGCCGAAGACAATGCCGCGCCACTTGCCTTTGTGAAGCTATCAACCACAGGCGCGCTCTATCGCATCGGCAAAGGCGAAACCGTAGGTCGATGGCGCATTCTCGACATCGGAACTGAGCAAATTTCGGTCTCTAAAGACGGTAATTCGCCTTATACTCTGCGCATCGGCGACTGATCCTACCCTTTCTCGGCTCTTGTGGTTTCCCGCTCACACACCCCTAAGTGTAGAAACCGCTTGGCGAATCTCATTCGATTGTCCATAGTCACGAAAAAGCGCGGCCAAACGCCAATTACCGTGAACACGCCGCCGATTGAGAGAGCAGATGAATAAGCGTTTCGCACAGGATGACCTGAATGCGGTGATCCGTCACCATTCAGAGCAACTCGCCGCCCAGCTTCATGCGCAGCGCGAGAACTTGTTTCCGCCTGACGCATCCAAATCCATGCGCACGTTTACCAGCGGTGAAGCCGCCGATCTGCTTGGCGTCAACGACAGTT
>JBDVBY010000011.1:0-292377 GCA_039942715.1 Paracoccaceae bacterium | reverse complement strand
CGCGTCAATATCCGCGTAATCCTGAAACTCGCCAAACTGCTTCGTAATCGCAGCCGTCAACGTCGTCTTACCATGGTCAACGTGACCAATCGTGCCGATGTTGCAGTGCGGCTTATTACGCTCAAACTTTTCCTTCGCCATGCTCTTAGCCCTTAGTCTTAGGATGAATTGTCGAGCGGCAGGTATGATATTAGGAGCGGAAAATCAAGGCTCAGTTCAAGTCTAAAAAGATTAGCGGGCTTGGGGAGACTTGTGTTTCTCTGACCCTTTAGGCTTTAGGTAAATTCATTGTCCTGCGGAAAGCCGCGCGGAGCCATGCGACCAGCCGAGGCACGCGCGCCACGCCATTCATCCAGCTCACCCACAGTGCGGGTACGCCCTGCCGGGTCTTGCCAGCTAAGCCCTTCCTCAAGCGTGAAAGTTTTTACATCCGAAAGGCCACCATCTTTGTATTTTTGCAAGCGTACACCCTTGCCACGCCCCATTTCAGGCAATTCAGAAAGCGCAAAAACCAGCATCTTACGATTTTCACCAACCGCGGCCACATGATCGCCATCGACAGGTCGACACACATGAGCGCGGACCTCGCCTTTGACATTGAGAACCTGTTTGCCCGCACGTGTTTGCGCCACGATTTCTTCTTCAGGCACAACAAACCCATCGCCCGCACTAGACGCGACAAGCAACTTGCGGCCCGGCGTGTGTATAAACAACGACACGATCGCCGCCTCGTTCGGCAGATCAACCATCAAGCGCAGCGGTTCGCCCATGCCGCGCCCACCGGGCAGGCTAGAGGCGCTGATCGTGTAGAAACGTCCATTTGAACCGAAAGCCAGCAAGCGATCTGTGGTTTCAGCGTGGAACACAAATTGCCCACCATCACCGTCTTTGAACTTAAGCTCCTGACCCAGATCGATGTGGCCTTTCATCGCCCGGATCCAACCCATTTTCGAGCAAACCACGGTGATCGGTTCACGATCAATCATCGCCTCAATCGGCACATCCTCAACCTCAACCGCTTCGGCAAAGGTGCTGCGTCGGGGGTCGGCAAAGTTTTTCTTGGTCGCTTTGATGTCGTCCGCGATCCGAGTCCACTGGCGGCTATCATCCGCCAAAAGGTCTTCCAGATCAGCACGTTCCTCGGTAAGCGCATCAAATTCGCGCCGCAGCTCAAGCTCTTCGAGACGGCGCAAGGATCGCAAGCGCATATTCAGGATCGCGTCGACCTGAACCTCGCTAAGCTCACCCTCACCGGCTTTCGGCGTTTTGTAATCGGATTCGTCCATCGCGCGCACATGATCCAGCGACCAATCTTCGCGCATCAGGGCCGCCTTGGGATCGTCATCGTAGCGAATGATGTCGATCACGCGATCAAGATTAAGGAAGGCGGTGATAAAGCCCTCCAAAACTTCGAGTCGATGGTCGATCTTATCAAGCCGGAATTGCGAGCGCCGCTGAAGCACCTCGCGGCGGTGATCCAAAAACGCACGCAGCACTTCTTTTAGCGAACACACCTTAGGCGTTACGCCGTCGATCAGCACGTTCATGTTCAAATTGAAACGATTTTCCAGATCGGTCGTGCGATACAGCATGTTCATAAGAACTTCTGGCTCGACATTGCGCGACTTGGGCTCAAGCACGATGCGAATGTCCTCCGCACTTTCATCGCGCACATCCGCCAGAATAGGCACTTTCTTGGTCTGAATCACCTCGGCCAGCTTTTCGATCAAACGCTGCTTTGGCACCTGATAAGGGATCTCGGTGACGATGATCTGCCACTGACCGCGCCCCAGATCCTCAACTTCCCACTTTGAACGCACACGAAACCCGCCGCGCCCGGTTTTGTAGGCCTCTGCCATGGCATCTTGTGGTTCTACGATCACACCACCGGTCGGGAAATCAGGCCCTTTGACCATTTCAATCAACGTATCGTCGCGCACCAATTCGCTATTTTGCTTTTTGGCCAGATGTATGCAGGCATCGCACAGCTCGCCAATGTTGTGCGGTGGAATATTCGTTGCCATACCAACAGCGATCCCGCTAGAGCCATTGGCGAGAAGGTTTGGAAAAGCAGCGGGCAGAACGACGGGCTCTTCAAGCCGCCCGTCATAGTTGGGGCGGAAATCAACCGTGTTCTCATCGAGCCCTTCAAGCAGCGCCTCGGCAAACTTGGTCATCCGCGCTTCGGTATAACGCGAGGCCGCCGGGTTATCGCCGTCGATGTTGCCAAAATTGCCTTGGCCATCAACCAACGGGTTGCGAACGTTAAATTCCTGCGCCAAGCGCGCCATCGCGTCGTAAATCGCGGCATCCCCGTGGGGGTGGAAATCGCCCATCGTGTCGCCAGCGATCTTGGCAGATTTCAGAAAACCGCCCGTGGATGACAGGCGCAAACGACTCATCACATAAAGGATTCGCCGGTGCACAGGCTTCAATCCATCGCGCACATCCGGCAAAGCGCGGTGCATAATAGTGGAAAGCGCATAGGTTAGATACCTGTCACCAATTGCACGGCGCAATGGCTCGGCAAGGTTGGCGGACTTCATGTTGGGGTCGTCGGGCTGGTCACTCATAGATGCTGTATTAGACCCCGCATCCGTCCGGGTAAAGCGGCGCTGATATGAAAACCACAGTCAAATTTTCCCTCTGACTTTTCATACAACCAATCTGTATCTCACAGGTTAGAGGCTCCATACCTTGATCAAATCCTTGGGGGGATTCGAATGTTTAAGCTTATCGCGGCCGCTGCGGCTGTAATGTTTGCTGTTTTATACGTGTTTGGCGCAGAAGAGCGTCGCGTCGAGATCAGCCGTCTGTCAACCACAGACGATGCGGCAGGCCTATCGCTTGCTGCTTTCAATGCTGTGAAGATCGAAAGTACGCGTTTGCCCTCCAAATCCTTTGGCGTATCCGACGAAGAAGCAGTTCACATTGCGCTGCAAGCCGGTGCAGACATCCGCAGTGGACGCACATCAAAGCCGCTTTACGGCGTTGTTGCTGCCGTTGATGCCGCGGGTATCGCCGCTGCGTCTTCAACGACCGAGTTCCAAGAGGCCAACGCGCCAATGTGGTACGTTACAGGCTCCCGCGTGAACCTGCGTGCAGGGCCTGGAACTAGTAACGCGGTTGTCGGAAAGCTTGGCTTTGGTGCCGAAGCTGAAGTGCTTGGCGACAAGGACGGATGGTATGAAATCCGTACCGCTGATGGTGTTACATCCGGTTGGATTTTCGGAAAATTCTTGGCAGACAGTCGCCCGGGCTAATTGACACAAACTGCTTCCACTTCCATGACACCCGAAACAAAAGGGTAAACCATGGCAGGCGCGCAGAAATCAATTCTTATCACAGGATGCTCCTCTGGTATTGGCTATGACACTGCGCACGGGTTGGCAAAGAAAGGCTGGCGCGTGTTTGCCACCTGCCGCTCTCAGCAAGATTGCGACCGTCTTGAGGGCGAGGGGCTGGAAAGCTTCACGCTTGATTACGACAGCCCCGACAGTATTTCCGCTGCGGTGGATGAAACCCTAAGCCGAACAGGTGGCACGCTTAACGCATTGTTCAATAACGGCGCATTTGGCATTCCCGGCTTACTTGAGGACATGCCGCGCGATGCAATGCGTGCGATTTTCGAGACGAACTTTTTCGGACAACATGATCTGACCCAGCGCTTGCTTCCAACCATGCGCAAACAAGGACATGGCCGCGTCTTAATGAACTCTTCCATCCTTGGCTTCGTCGCCCTGACATGGCGCGGTGCCTATAATTCGACAAAATTTGCCATGGAAGGCTGGGCCGATAGTCTGCGCCTTGAGATGCGGGGAACCGGAATTCACATCATCCTGATCCAACCCGGCCCCATAACATCTGACTTGCGCCAAAAGTCCCAAGGCCCGTTTGAGCGGTGGATCACACCCGAAACATCTGCACGTGCGGATGAATATGAATCAAAACTGAAACCGCGCCTTTATGCACCCGTCAGCACAGACACCTTTGAGCTTCCGGCTAGTGCGGTGACCAAAACCGTTCATCAAGCATTGATCCATCCCAATCCACGTCCAAGATACCGGATCACGACACCAACCAAAGGCATGGCCGTCGCAAAACGCTTGCTTTCAAGCCGTATGCTGGACCGGATACTAAGTCGCGCCTAAGCACCCTTCGCTTTTTCCCCCTCATGCCCTAAATCAGGAAAGAGGAGGCGTGACCCATGTTGATGCAAGACCCACTTTTTATCGTCGTCGCAATCGCTGTGCTGATTGTTCTTGGCATTTTGCTGACCGGGATTGGCGGCTTTGCAAAAGGCGGTGACTTTAACAAGAAACACGCAAACAGGATCATGCGATACCGCATTTGTGCCCAAGCGGTGGCGGTTGTTTTGATCCTGTTATTTGTCGCGATCAGAGGTGGGAGCTAGGACATGGTTGTTCTGAACAAGATTTACACAAAAACAGGCGACGCTGGTGAAACCGCGCTTGGCAATGGCGCACGCGTGGCAAAACATTCTCTGCGCGTCACGTCTTACGGCACGGTTGATGAGCTGAACGCAACCGTAGGCATGGCACGCCTTCACGCAGAAGAGTCGGTCGATGAAGCGTTGTCGCGCATTCAAAACGATCTTTTCGATCTGGGCGCTGATCTGTGCCGCCCTGACATGGAAAAAGACGACGAGGCGGGATACCCTGTTTTGCGCATGGTTGGCGAACAAACCGACCGTTTAGAGACTGAAATTGATGAGATGATTGCTCAACTAGAGCCTTTGAAGTCTTTCATCTTGCCTGCTGGATCCCCTCTTTCAACGCAACTCCACTTGTGCCGCACAGTTGCGCGCCGGGCCGAGCGGCTAACCGTAGAATTGGCTACGATGGAGTCCATCAACGATGTCGCAGTCAAATATCTGAACCGCCTTAGCGATTGGTTCTTTTGCGCCGCACGCCTTGCGAATGATGGCGGCAAAGCAGATGTGCTTTGGGTTCCAGGTGCGAACCGCTAAAACGCGGGTTCCCAAAGCTCAATTGAATTGCCTTCTGGGTCGTGGATGTGCACGAAACGACCCAGACCTTCTTCTGTGACGTCATTTTTTGGCTCAACGCCCGCGCCTGCGAGTTGTTTCAACATGGCATCCATATCCCCAACCCGAAAATTCACCATGAACTGGCTCTCGCGCTTGAAGTACTCTGTGTCTTCAGCAAAAGGCGCAAAAACAGTCACGCCTTCTTCCGTAACCCACGGCGCTTGGTCCATCGTTGTCGGCGATGGATTGATCCCTAGGTATGTCTCGTACCAGTCTGCCAACGCTTTCGGGTCTTTGCTGCGAAAGAAGATCCCCCCGATTCCTTTAACTTTTTCCATGTCGTGCCTCCGATCCACCCCACATGTATCACATCGGCACCCAAAACGCGGCGTCTTTGGCTCTGCCCGCGTCGATTTTGCACTGTTTTCTGCGCTGCAGCTTCGCTAAACCGTTGGAAAGTTTAAACCGAGGGAGTTTGCGCCATGAAGGTGTTGGTGCCTGTCAAACGCGTCATCGACTATAACGTTAAGGTTCGTGTCAAAGCGGACGGAAGCGGTGTTGATCTTGCGAACGTTAAGATGTCGATGAACCCGTTTGATGAGATTGCAGTCGAGGAAGCGATCCGTCTGAAAGAGGCGGGCAAAGCTGAAGAGATCATCGCGGTCTCTATCGGCGTCAAACAGTGTCAGGAAACCCTGCGCACGGCTTTGGCCATGGGCGCGGATCGCGCGATCCTGATCATCGCAGCAGATGATGTGCACACGGACATCGAACCGCTGGCAGTTGCCAAATTGCTTAAGGCGGTGATCGACGAAGAACAGCCAGGCATCGTTTTGTGCGGCAAGCAGGCAATTGACAACGACATGAACGCAACTGGCCAGATGCTAGCAGCGCTCACAGGTTGGGCGCAGGCCACATTCGCATCCGAGTTGGATGTTGATGGAGACAGCGCGACAGTAACGCGTGAAGTCGACGGCGGATTGCAAACGATCAAGGTGAAGATGCCTGCCATCGTCACGGTTGATTTGCGCCTGAACGAACCACGCTATGCGTCGCTTCCCAACATCATGAAAGCGAAGAAAAAGCAGCTAGATGAAAAGACGCCGGAAGACTACGGCGTTGATGTCAGCCCACGCCTATCCATCGTCGCAACTACCGAGCCGGAAACACGCAAGGCAGGCGAAATCGTTGGGTCGGTCGATGAACTTGTAGCGAAACTTAACGATGTGGGGGCACTATAATGGCTGTTCTTCTTCTTGCTGAAGTCACCGACGGTGACTTGAACATTGATGCGACATCCAAGGCCGTTACGGCTGCGAAAATGATGGGCGATGTCACGGTTCTAGCCGCTGGTGCGAGTGCCGCGGCGGCTGGTGATGCTGCAGCGAAAATCGACGGCGTATCAAAGGTGCTGGTCGCGGAAGACGCGTCATTGGGCCATCGCATGGCAGAATCCACTGCTGCAACCATCGTTGCATTAGCGGGCGAATACACTCACATCGTTGCCCCTGCCACGACGGACGCCAAAAACGTTCTGCCGCGCGTTGCGGCTTTGTTGGACGTGATGGTGATCTCGGATATTTCCGGTGTCGTTGACGCCGACACTTTCGAGCGCCCAATCTATGCCGGTAACGCAATTCAAACCGTGAAATCGACAGACCCGGTCAAAGTTGTGTCTGTTCGGACATCAACGTTTGACGCGGCCGGTGACGGTGGAAGCGCTGCAGTTGAAACCGTTAGTGCGGCGGCTGATCCCGGTCTGTCCGAATGGGTTGAAGACAAGGTCGCGGCCAGTGATCGCCCTGAACTTACCAGCGCGGGTGTTGTGGTGTCTGGTGGACGCGGTGTTGGGTCTGAGGATGACTTTGCCTTGATCGAAAAACTTGCCGATAAACTTGGTGCTGCCGTTGGTGCCTCGCGCGCGGCAGTCGATTCAGGATATGCGCCTAACGATTGGCAGGTCGGTCAAACCGGCAAAGTTGTAGCCCCTGATCTTTACGTTGCCATTGGTATTTCCGGTGCGATCCAGCACTTGGCTGGCATGAAAGACAGCAAGATCATCGTCGCGATCAACAAAGACGAAGAGGCACCGATCTTTCAAGTCGCTGACTATGGCTTGGTGGCTGATCTGTTCACAGCTGTGCCAGAACTCTTGGAAAAGCTTGACTAAATCGCAGTCCGCGACCGCATGAATTCATCGCGGTCGCGGCCAATCGCACTGGCGTCACAGTTAACGTCGCGCGACATCTGAATCTCACGAATTGCATTGCAAAGTTGCTCGGCCACTTGCGCGTGGTGAACGGGAGTCGGCGCAGAATAGGCCGCGTCCCTTTCCATTTGCGTGTACTGCTTCCCTTCCAGTCGGTCGACTTCTGTGGATGCAACAACTTCTACAACCGAAGCCACTAGGGGCTCCAACGCCCCCATCATGGCTTTGGTCACGAACAAAGGCTCTGGGCCCTGGGGCCGTTCTGCTGGTGTGCTTGACGAGCGATCCGACATCCACAGCATTATCACAGGCGCGTCGATGCAAGATAACACGCGCTTCATACGCTGAACCCAGGCAAAGCGCAGTTCTTCCACCAAGACTTCAAACCCATCGCTCGAACGATCTGCAAGGCTTTGCAAAAGATGGCGAATAAAGCTGAATTCAGTAAAATCGACTTCTGGAAAAAGCTCTTTCAACGCAGGCGAAACAGCTAGAAACCGATCATTGCGCCTTGAATGCACGCTATAAAGCCGGTTCGACATGTTCCCAGCGCCCAACACCTGAAGAACCGCGACATCGGACTTCGAGGCGCAATCCAGCAGCCATTGCTCTGACGCGAAAAGCGAAACACCGGCTTGGCGCACGCCAAGGTTCACAACCGTTTGGTCCAACCAATCTTCCAGCAGAGTCGGATAAGGCGCCTGCACGAAGGGCCCAAACGTTTCTGTACCGCCCAAGGTCGCTATGTAAGGTCCGCGGAATGACTTTTGCGGACCGCGAAAGGACAGTTTCGTCCCTTGATAACGGCATAACTCGTAAGGAGTTGATTTCTTAGAAGTCCCCATTGTCACAGTTCATCTCACCCAAAACAGACATCGTTGGCGTGAAACTCGGACAAAGGCGTTGAGATACTGCTAAACGTAGAATTTTACCTAAGTGCCGCCCTTGCACCATACTTGACCAAGCGCCTATTGTCTCGCCGACAAACAAGGAAACCGTAAGATGGATATCCAAACCGTTGGCGTCGTAGGGGCCGGGCAAATGGGCAATGGCATTGCCCATGTCTTTGCGCTTGCAGGGTATGACGTGTTGATCACAGATGTCAGTCGCGATGCGTTGGACAATGCTTTGACTGCGATTGAGGCGAACCTTGATCGGCAAGTCTCTCGCGAAAAGATCACCCCTGCGGATCAAAGCGAGGCGATGGCGCGGATCAAAACAACGATGACCTTGTCTGATCTGGGACCTTGCGATCTTATCATCGAGGCGGCAACAGAACGCGAAACCGTCAAGGCCGCGATCTTTGAAGACCTTGTGCCGCATCTTGCGCCACACACGATTTTGACCTCGAACACCTCCTCTATCTCGATCACGCGTCTGGCCAGCCGAACGGATCGCCCGGAAAAATTCATGGGTTTCCACTTCATGAACCCGGTGCCAATCATGCAGTTGGTCGAATTGATCCGCGGCATTGCAACCGACGATCCGACATATCAAGCGCTTCATCAAGTCGTTGAAAAGTTAGGCAAAACATCGGCTAGTGCAGAGGATTTCCCTGCCTTTATCGTAAACCGCATCTTAATGCCAATGATCAACGAGGCAGTTTACACACTCTATGAAGGCGTTGGTTCGGTGAAATCCATTGATTCGGCGATGAAGCTTGGCACCAATCATCCGATGGGCCCACTTGAGTTGGCCGATTTTATCGGCTTGGACACCTGTCTGGCCATCATGAACGTGTTGCACGATGGATTGGCTGATACGAAATATCGCCCTTGCCCGTTGCTCACCAAATATGTTGAAGCCGGATGGTTAGGTCGCAAATCGCAGCGTGGGTTTTATGACTATCGCGAAGACCCGCCCGTTCCAACGCGCTAGGCTTTTTCTCCAAAACGAGTGGCGACAAGCTCTTCGATCGCGTCGGCCAACTCTTCGGCCAAAGTGCCTGTTGTGGTAACTGTTATCGTCGACCCTTTGGCGGCCACCAACATAAGCAAACCCATGATGCTATCAGCGGAGGCCGCGGTACCGTCCTTGGAAACAACCGCTTCGGCGTCGAATTCTTCTACCAGTTCGACAAGTTTGGCAGAAGCGCGCGCATGCAGACCTTTTTCGTTCACGATGGTCAATGTGCGGGTGACTGGCTCACTCATCGCCATCATCCTCAAAGCTGTCGATGTATTTCCGGCCCGCCTCTTTGGCACTGCGAACAGCTTCGGACAACGGCTTGTGACGCGATTTAGCCAATTTGATCAGCATTGGTAGATTTGCGCCATAAAGGATCTTTCGGTTTGCTGTTTTGCAAGCCAAAAGCGACAGATTTGAAGGCGACCCCCCGAACATATCTGTCACAACCACAACGCCGTCTCCGGCGTCCACCGCGTTGGCGGCATCGCAGATCTCGGCTTGTTTTGCTTGGCGATCAACATCCGCGCCGATTGCAATGGCTCGCACACCATTCAGTCGTCCAACAACATGTTCGACGGCTGATAAGTACTCGGGCGCTAAGCCCCCATGTGCAACGATAACCACACCAATCACAGTGACGTCCCTACGTCCGACGCAGACAAACCGCGCCGCTCTATTTCCCGGTGGCGAGTTGACACCTGCAGGCCTGTTTCCGCAAGGGCGTTTGCGAGTTTTTCCGCAACGGCAACTGAGCGGTGTTGCCCGCCGGTACACCCAAGTCCCACCGAAAGATACGTTTTACCTTCTGCTTTAAACGCCGGCAGCAGGCTTTCGACAAGATCGCGCAATTTGGTGAAGAAATCGGCAAAACGTGGGTCAGCCTCGACATAGGCCGCAACATCAGGTGCGCGCCCATCCAACGCGCGCAACTCGGCTTCCCAGTGAGGGTTGGCAAGAAACCGAACATCAAAGATCATATCAACGCCACGCGGCAACCCGCGTTTGTATGAAAAACTCTCGATCGAAAGCACCAATTCAGCAGCGCCATCTTCGGCAAACCGACGGCCAATTTCAGCTTTCAAATCATGCGGCGACATTCCACTCGTATCAATAAGGTGGTCGGCATGATCGCGAATGGAACTTAGCACCTCGCGCTCTTTGGTGATCCCCACATCAGGCGTACCCGATTGGGCCAAAGGATGGCGGCGGCGGGTTTCCGAGAAGCGACGCAACAGTACATCCGTGCTACAGTCCAAAAACAAAAGCTCCGCCGCAAGATTGCGCGCTGCCACGCTTTCAAGAGCTGCAATAATCGCGTCCGATGAGAAATCGCGGTTTCGCACATCAATGCCAAGCGCCAAACGTGGCATGCTTCCCGGACCGGAGACAACGCGGTCGATCAGTGATAGCGGGAGATTGTCGATCGTATCAAAACCAAGGTCTTCAAAAACATTGATTGCCGTACTGCGACCAGCGCCGGACGGACCAGTCACAAAGACCACACGTGCGGTTTTTTGGGATGCTGATGCAGGCTTGGCCATCTCGGTTCAATATCCAGCTAGGTCTAGACGCAACATAGCGGGGAACGCCGGGCTCTCAACCTTTGCAATCAATCGCATGGTTTCATTTGCAATCACAATTTCTTTGGGATCGGGAATCCGCTTTGTTTCGACCGTATCAAGATCGATGACGGCACGGGCAATAGCTGCCACAGGTTCTGTCGCTATAACGCCAAACCCGCGCGCCTCAACCAGCCCGAACAGGGGAGCTGGTGCGCTAAGAAACAAGCCACCTTCGGGCTGCGGGATAATTTCTACACGATCGTCGGCGACCAGCTTCGCTCCAATTGCAATCAGTTGCAGCGCAAGCGTTGATTTGCCTGACCCGGACTTGCCCGTTATCAGAAGACCAGTTTGCCCAAATGCAACTGCTGTTGCATGCATGACGAGCGGTGCAGCGTTATTCACCTGTTAGACCGGAAGGCCAACAACGAAGCGAGCGCCAAGCGGTTCAGAAGTAATATCGGCATCTGTTGGACGAATGTTCTCGGCCCAGATTACACCACCATGGGCCTCAACTATCTGCTTTGAAATCGCAAGGCCAAGGCCAGAGTTGTTGCCAAAATGGTCAACCGGACGTTCGGTGTAGAAGCGATTGAAAATCTTCGTCAGAGCCTGTTCAGGGATGCCCGGGCCTGTGTCTTCGACCACAACCAATACCCGGTTTTCCCGTTTGCGCACCCATACACGGATCGCATCCCCTTCATCACAAAACGACATCGCGTTTGTCAGAAGGTTCACAAAGACCTGTGCAAGGCGCGATTCCAAACCTTCGATCACAATCGGCTCAGACGGCATATCGGTGATAAATTCGACGCCTTTCTCTTCGGCCTCGCTACCAAGATATTCGGCCAGATTGCCAATCATCTTCAGCAAATCGAAAGGCTCTTCTTCTTCCTTGACCAGCTCGCTATCCAAACGCGAAGCGTTTGAAATGTCACTTACCAGTCGGTCCAATCGGCGTGTGTCATGTTCCACGACGTCCAAAAGCTTGTTTTTAGCTTCCTCTTTGTGATCGAAACGGAGCGACGCAACCGCTGAACGCAAAGACGCAAGCGGGTTCTTAATTTCATGTGCAACATCAGCTGCAAACTGTTCGTTGGCATCAATCCGATCATACAAAGCCGCCACCATGCCACGCAAAGCACCGGACAGACGGCCAATTTCGTCAGGGCGTGCGGTTAGATCCGGGATGCGCACCCGACTTGGGCTAAACTTGCGCGCATTACGCTCCCGCCCAATTTCGGCCGCCGCAGCAAGATCGGACAATGGATTGGCGATTGTCGAGGCAAGCACAAGGCTTAGTCCAACAGACACGAGAATGGCGATAATGAACATTTGCAAAATTTGCTCGCGTTCGGCGCGCAGCAGGCCGTCAATTTCACCTGCTTGGCTAGCAATGGCAACAACACCAACAACCGCATCGCTTTGCACGATGGGTGTTGCTACGGTGAATATTGTATTGCCATAAATGTCGGTCAGCGAATTGGCCTGCGTACCGTTTTGCAGAGCATCATCAATCAGGCCACGTACAAGGTCTGCATTATCGGTGTCGACGCTGGGCCGATCGTTTGATTGCCCGAAGATGGCAGAGACGCCATTCCACATTGCATCAAGAGCATCCGTAATCATTGTCGAGCGTTCTTGCGGGCGAATAGAGGCCAGCCCTTCTGAAACCTTGCCTTCGGCTGTCGCGACAAGCGTACCAGAAACATCGTAGACAAAGACCGAAGCAGCTGCAGGAAGTTGCATTTCGCTCAACAGACGACTTGTCTTGGCGACATTCAAAGCTGCGTTCTGACCTTCCGATCCTGCGGCCTCTTCGCCAAACTGCATTTGAAAGAAGCCGGCCAACAGTTCTGCTTCGCTCACGATTGCGCGCTCACGTTGATACACAAGGCTTTCGCGGAATGGATTCAGAAACAAAACCCCCGCCACAAGGACGAGGATTGCCAAAAGATTGAACGTGATGATCTTACGCGCAAGCGGCGAGCGGTTCATCGCGATCACGCCGCGTTTCTCCCGCTTCGCACGAGCTTGCGTTTCCGCAGCAGCGTCCGCGCCGATCCAGTCTTCACCTAGAACGACGTCGGCCTGTTTAGCTGGCTTTGCGCCTTGCACGTTGACCCCCACTGCGGTCATCTAAAACTACTCTTCGTTGTAGCGATATCCGATACCGTAAAGCGTCTCAATAGCGCCGAAATCATCGTCGACCATGCGCATCTTTTTGCGCAGTCGCTTGATATGACTATCGATGGTGCGGTCATCCACGTAAACCTGATCATCGTAGGCCACATCCATCAGCTGATCGCGGCTCTTCACGAAACCAGGACGCTGAGCCAAAGCCTGCAACAGCAGGAATTCAGTGACCGTCAGCGACACTTCGCGTGTCTTCCAGGTTACCGAGTGACGCAGCGGGTCCATCCGCAAATCACCGCGCACCATAACCTGTGCCTGATCAATCTCTCCACCTTCGCCGTCACCAGCGATAACTTCCTGACGGCGTAGCAACGCACGAATGCGCTCTACTAGCAGACGCTGGGAGAAAGGTTTTTTGACGTAGTCATCCGCACCCATCCGCAGACCCAAGACTTCATCAATCTCATCATCTTTGGAGGTTAGGAAAATCACCGGCATCGATGTCTTCTGACGCACGCGCTGCAACAGGTCCATCCCATCCATGCGTGGCATCTTTATATCGAAGACAGCCATATCCGGCAGCTTCTTGTTGAAGGCATCAAGCGCTGCCTGCCCATCATTATATGTCTCTACCTCGAAACCCTCGGCCTCAAGTGTCATAGACACGGACGTCAGAATATTCCGGTCATCATCGACCAGTGCGATCCTCGACATTAGGTTAATCCTTTTACTGCTCTTAAACGCCTTATTGTTGGCGCATTATACGATGTCTTTTTCTGGGCATATTCGTGTCTCCCTTAGGGTAATTCAACAATAATGTGCGAATCATGTGAATTCGACACGCCTAAGAGACGATATTTATGTTTCAGAATGGCTAATTTGCCTCAGTTGGACCATTTGCGACCCAGCTTGGGCATGATGTTGGCGCTAACTCAAGAAAATCAACACATTGGTGGCGCTAACTGTGCGAATGCGTCCTGTTCATAGCGATTTGCGCCTGCCTATAGTCCCCCATCGCAACTCTAATCCAGCGTTTTGCCCAAGGAGAGACAAAACAATGAGCCATGGACGCATGAACCCAGATCACACCCTTGAAACCCAAGGGCTGAAGGGACTGGGAGAAGTCTATTATAATCTGACCGAGCCTGATTTGATCGGCCACGCCCTGCGCTTGGACGAAGGCGAGCTTGGCAAGGGCGGCACGTTCTTGGTGTCTACAGGCAAGTTCACTGGCCGTTCCCCCAACGACAAGCACGTAGTGCGCACGCCGTCCGTCGAAGACAAGATTTGGTGGGAAAACAACACGCCGATGTCTGAAACGGGGTTTGATCGCCTTTATGAAGACATGCAGGCCCACATGCAGGGCCGCGACTACTTCGTTCAAGACCTTTTTGGTGGCGCAGATGCAAACCACCGTCTGGACGTACGCGTTGTGACCGAACTTGCGTGGCATTCTCTTTTCATTCGCCACATGCTTCGCCGTCCCGAGCGTGACGAGCTTGATGCGTTCATCCCCGAATTTACCGTCATTAACTCGCCATCCTTCCGCGCAGATCCAAAACGGCATAACTGCCAATCCGAAACAGTGATCGCGATGAACTTTGATCGCAAACTGATCCTCATCGGTGGAACCGAGTACGCAGGCGAAAACAAAAAATCCGTCTTTACGCTGCTCAACTATCTACTGCCCGAAAAAGGCATAATGCCGATGCACTGCTCGGCGAACCATGCACCGGGCAATCCGGTTGATACCGCTGTTTTCTTCGGCCTCTCTGGCACCGGCAAAACCACGCTTTCGGCCGATCCGAGCCGTGTGCTGATTGGCGACGACGAGCACGGTTGGTCCGATCGCGGCACGTTCAACTTTGAGGGCGGCTGTTACGCCAAGACAATCAATCTAAGCCGCGAGGCCGAGCCAGAGATCTACGACACGACGACCAAATTCGGCACGGTCATTGAAAACATGGTCTACGACCCTGAAACCAAAGAGCTAGACTTTGAAGACGACAGCCTAACCGCGAACATGCGCTGCGCCTATCCGCTGCACTACATATCGAACGCCTCGCCAACGGCTGTTGGCGGCCACCCAAAGAACATTGTCATGCTGACCTGTGACGCATTTGGCGTTCTGCCTCCGATAGCGCGCCTGACACCAGCACAAGCGATGTACCACTTCCTTAGCGGCTTCACGGCCAAAGTGGCCGGTACAGAGCGCGGTGTAACAGAACCAACGCCAACATTCTCAACCTGCTTTGGGGCGCCGTTCATGCCACAACGCCCCGAAGTTTACGGGAACTTGTTGCGCGAAAAGATCGCGTCGCACGGCGCCACCTGCTGGTTGGTGAACACAGGCTGGACCGGCGGCGCTTACGGCACTGGGGAACGTATGCCCATTAAAGCGACACGCGCTTTGCTAACCGCGGCGCTCGACGGCTCACTGGCCGATGCAACATACCGCAAAGACCCGAACTTCGGGTTTGAGGTGCCAACGCACGTCAAAGCCAGCGCTGTCCCCGACATCTTGCTCGATCCACGCCGCACATGGGGTGATAAAGACGCTTACGATGCGCAAGCAATCAAACTCGTCGGCATGTTCGCCGACAACTTCGCCCAGTACGAACGACATATCGACGAAGATATTAAGTCTGTTGCCATCGGTTGATCCCGCTGCGGTCTTCTTCTTGGAAAAATCCCTCGAGGAAGGGCAGCGCCCTTCGCATGGATCGACACGAAGCGGCGAAACAAAGCCACGAATAACAAAACGGCCCGCTCTTTCTGGCGGGCCGCTTGCTTCTTGGGAATACTAGTTAATACACCGTCCTGCTCGATAACTTCCAACCTCCCGAAGAATGTCCTGTTCCACCGCCTCAAAACGCCGGCCGCTTAATTCTGACATCAGCACGCGCCGCACCAATCCACTAAGCGAGGTCATGCGGTAACAAGAGACAGTAGGTTCTGCGTGGCCCTGACCAACTCCGCTATCGTCCGTCAAAAAGATGTACCGCCCACCTGTGGCAACTGCCGCTTGACGCATCAGATACTCGGCCTCATGCGCCACACCACTGGCACCAAGCCCAAATACCTGCACACCCTTGCCAGCCGCCTCACGCACGGCTTTAAGATAGCGACCGGCATCTTCGCGATGGGGCGGCGCATCCGCAATTTGAAACACCAAGCGCTCACCTTTGCCGCGCCGCCAATCCAAATCCACCGCCGCGCCAAGCGCCTGCGCAGCGGCTTCTGGATAATCACCACCACCTGAAGCTTTCTCACCGCGCAACCAGTCGGCCATCACCCGTCGGTTTTTGGTGAACCCATAGTTGCGTACGACATATTCATCGCCGTGATCCCGGTACACGATCAGACCATATCGAATATCAACATCCGGCTTGATCTTGCGTGCCTGCTCGACAATCCGAAACAGGTCGCGTGTCAGCCAATCAAGCTCGTCTGCCATGCTTCC
The DNA here is from genome assembly GCA_039942715.1 of Paracoccaceae bacterium. GTDB lineage: Bacteria > Pseudomonadota > Alphaproteobacteria > Rhodobacterales > Rhodobacteraceae > JABDJX01. Next base: position 276,088 of record JBDVBY010000011.1, on the reverse strand, counting down.
AGTGGTGTCGACAACCAAAGCAAGGTCCATAAAGTCAGGCTCCCAGGTGCTTTCAAATGGCAAGACAATTTCGACGCTTTTTCCCAGAGAAACAGTCTCTAACACACGTGTTTGCCCACTCTCACTAAAGGCGCGCATCTCGACGTTTTTCAAGTTGTTGGCCCCATAAAGAGCCGGGAACACCGCAACACGCCCGCCAACACCCGAATACCCATCGTAGAACGGCTCGGTTGCACCGGGTCGGCGCAGTGTAATCCGAACTCCGGGTGCTGGAGCGCGGCTTGGACCAACCAAATTCAGCGCCACAACTTGCCCGCCTGCCGGGTTTGGAAGCTCAAATTCGCGCGCAGCTTGAGCCGCCACTCGGCGAAAAGCGTTCAAGTTCATCGCATCATCAATGTCACCTGCCGTCAGCACCCCTGCCCGCACGGGCCCCGTATTTTTCGCACGCGGCGTCGGCGCAATCGTCTCAATATCACCGACGATTGCAGACTCCATCATCGGCTCTTCCAGCGAGGGTCCAGAACAGGCGGCAAGTCCAAGTGCGAAAACGATTGGCGCGAAACGCGATGGGGCAAACATGGGCAACTCCAATTAATGTGTAAATTGCACATATTCTGACTCCCTTGCGCCTGTCAAGAAAAATGTGCATATTGCCCATATGTTAAATTTGCTCGACGCCCTCCTTGCTCCAACCGCCCGCGTTCTTGTTGCGCGCGGCGTGGTATTCCCTGAATTCATGGAACGCATGAAATCGCACTACATCGCCGCCGCGCAGGCCCAGGCAGAGCAAGAAGGCATGAAAGTCACCGACAGTAGATTGTCTGTCATGACAGGCCTGCAGCGTCGTGATGTGGCGCGACTGAAGGACGAAAAGCTCAAAGAAAAGCGCGTCCACCACCTTTCCCGCCTCGTTGCGCTATGGCAGTCCGAGCCGGGCTATGCCAAAACCTTGCCGAAAAGTGGCCCTGCCCCGTCTTTCGAGGCTCTGGCACAAATTGTTCACCGGGACGTGCACCCGCGCACAATGCTCGATGCCTTAGAGGCCGCTGGGACAGTTGCGCTCGACGATGTCACCGTCACACTTCAAGCAACAAGCTATCAGCCGCTTGCCGGAACCGGCGATCAGATCGCCTATCTGGCGCGCAATGTTGGCGACCACGCGTCTGCTGCGACCGAAAATGTGCTTGGCCGCGATCCCCGACATTTTGAGCGCGCCGTTCACTACACCAAACTGACAGACGCACAAATCGCTGAGTTAGAGACTGATTTTGCAACGGCAGAGATGGAAATCCTTGAAAAAATCAGTCAAAAGGCCTCCCAGATGAAAGGGGAAAGCACCGGCGCACATCGGTTCCGCGCGGGAAGCTACTTCTACACCGTAAAGGGCGACACATGATCAGACGTATCGGATTTTTGGCCCTTTTCGCCCTGTCCGCCTGTGCCGTACAGGAAGAAGTGATCATGGCAGAGGAGCCAATGATCGAAGAGGATCTGGCCGCTGTTCGATCTGATGAATGCGACATTGGTGATGATGATGGTATCGGGGGCACAGGCTGCGAACCGGTCGCGCGGCGCTCAACGGAACCCTGAGAACGGAATGTAGCGCACCGGATCACCCGGTTTGATGTGGCGCGCACCGTCTTCGATTTCGACCAGTCCATCGGCCCAAGCCAGCCCTGAAATGCGCCCAGACCCCTCGGATTTGAATACCTCGACTTGGCCGCCCGCACCTATGCGTGCCCGCAAATATTCACGCCGACCCGGTTTCTTGCGCTTTTCAAAACCAGCAGGCACCATGTAGCCATCAGGTTGCTTCCAGCCCTCGCCGCCGAGTACCGCAAAAGCAGGGCGCGCGAAAATCATTGTGCAGACCAAGGCCGCCACAGGATTGCCCGGCAACCCAAAAACAGGCACCCCGTTCCAAACACCCAAGGCAAGTGGCCGCCCCGGCTTCAATGCAATCCGCCAGTCCGAGCGCGTGCCGGTGTCGCCCAAAAGGCGCGAAACATGATCTTCATCGCCAGCCGATGCACCGCCCGAAGTCAGAATTACATCAGCCTTTTCAGCGCCTTCATCCAACTCTCGCCGTAAAATCTCTGGCTCATCAATGACATGCCCCAGGTTGATTGGCTCCATCTGCCAATCCTCAATCATGCTCAGCAGCATTGGACGATTTGCGTCATAGGTGCGCGCCGGATTATCAGTTGCACCCGATGCCACAATCTCATCGCCTGTCGACAAAACAGCCACGCGCAACGGGCGATAAACGCTCACACGCGTCACGCCGGTTGCAGCCAGAAGCGCAAGCTGCGTTGGCCCAAGACGCGTTCCAGCTGTCAAAATAGTATCGCCGCCGGCCACATCCTCGCCCGCACTGCGCGCGTTGGCCCCTTTGCGCACACCGCCTTCAAAAGCGATCTGTGCACCGTCAGTCGTGGTGTCTTCTTCCAGCACAACAGTGTCGACACCATCGGGCAAAAGCGCGCCAGTCAGGATACGAATGGCACTGCCTTTCGGGACTTGCCCCGCAAACGGCCCTCCCGCAGCTGCGCGCCCTTCAATCAATGGCAGCACCTGATCGCCAGTCCCAAGCGACGCGTGCGCAAACCCAAAGCCATCAACGGCAGAATTGGCTGCTGGCGGATTGGAACGTTTCGCAATCGTATCTTCTGCCAGAACCATGCCACCGACAGAAATTGTAGGACGCTCTTCGGCGGGCACAACACATTGCAATCGCTCTTTTAGACGCCCCAACGCCTCGTCAACCGGCGTCCAATCAACTCCGGGGGGAAGTGCAAAACAATCGTTCTTCAATCGTGGGGGTGTCAGTGGCATGGCGGCGCGCAAAAGCTCCTGTTCGAAACCTGCGCCAAGTATCCACCCTTCTTCGTCAGTTTCAACATCCAGCATTGCCGCAAGCCGTTCTGACGGCAATTGCGCAAAGGCCTTGGCCAAAAGCCGCACTTGAGCACGGTCTTTGATCGGATCCTTTTCAGCCTTCACCGCAGCATCAATAAGCGAAGGCCAGATTTCAACCAGCGCAACGGGCGCGTTAAGCGGCTCAAAAGGCCAAACCGCAATGCCTTGTTCAAATCGGTCGCAAAGCTTGGACAATAGCGCCATTCCCGTCATCACTTGGCCGCCGACAGCACCCGCGCCACCCATCTGCCAACAAGTGAAGGTTCCCTTCGCACGCTCTTCGACTCTACGCTTTTCACGTTGCCCATGGATCGGTGCCTTGGGCTTTTTGCGCGGCAGGCCGGGAACATCCGCTTTCAACCCATTGAACCAAAACGGACCTTCACCGGGAAACAACTCATTGAGCTTACCAGCCAAAGCAAAGCGGTTATTGCCCTTTGGCGTATCTTCAAGATGGCTCTCAAGAAAGCGCCAAACCTCTTTGTTAGTGCCGCAATTCAACGCTTTCGCAAAGCCGCTTGGATAGGCAAAAGGAAAATCGAAACCGATCATCAATCTGCGATTTGCAGCACGCTCACTCGCAATCAGTTTGCAGAGATGGTCAAAAGCCGTTGGGCGGTTTCGCAGATAAATCGGCTCTTGCGCAATGCCGCCTAAAACAGTGCCAACCCAGATCGCGTCCTTGGTTGGGCGTCGCCCAGTGTCATTGCCTGCGTTCCAATCTACGATGGCAAAGCTGTCAAAAGACGTCACAGATCCAAGTCGCGGCTGATAAAGTCTGCAATCGCGACAGTGTCGTTGAGATCAAACGTCACGCGCCCCTCGGCGGTTGCGCGGCAATCTGAGGCTATGGCTTTGATGGTTGGATCATCAAGCGCGATCAGGGGCGTGCCGACTTCTCCACGGTGCGCTTCAATCTTGGGGTGTTTGTCGCGCTTATACCCTTCGATCAGCACAAGATCGACGGGTGATAACTTGGTCAAAAGCGTCTCTAACGTGGGCTCTTCTTCATCACGCAATTCATGCATCAAGGCCCAACGCTTGCGGCTGGCCAACAGAACTTGGGTCGCACCCGCCATACGATGGCGGTGGCTGTCTTTGCCCGGGTGATCAATGTCGAAGTTATGGTGGGCATGTTTCAGCGTCGAAACCGTCAAACCACGCCCGGTAAATTCCGTGACCAAACGCTCCATCAACCCGGTTTTGCCAGTATTCTTCCAACCAACCACCCCCCAAAGCTTCATGTTGCCCCCTTGGCCAAGCGCGCTGCCAATTCCAAATCTTCGGGCGTGTTCACGTTGAAAAACGGGTCAAACCCCAGCGTTGGAAAATCGGCCATTCCTGTGCCGTGCTTATCTGTCCAGGCGACCACTTTGCGCACGCCATCCCCCAACGCAATTCGTAGATCTTCGCGCAACTCAACTGGCCATAATCCGAATGTCGGATGGCGACCATCTTCAGTGCGTGCCAGTGCAATGGGTTTGCCTTGCGTTTCGGCAGCCAATATCAGTTGAGGCACAAGATCTGCTGGGAAAAACGGTGTATCCGCAGCAGCTGTGACGATGTGTGACGCACCCTGCGTCGCAGCCCAATCCATGCCCGCCAAAACGCCTGCCAGTGGGCCAACGAACCCGTCAATGCTATCGGCCAATACAGGCAGAGAATAGTCACTAAACCGGGCGGAATCGCCGTTTGCGTTCAAAGCCAATGCCTCTACTTGCGGCGAAAAGCGTTCAATCACGTAACCTAGCAGAGTACTGTTCGCGAGCGGTAAAAGACCCTTGTCGCCACCACCCATGCGTGTGGCCTGCCCCCCTGCAAGGATAACACCGTGCGGCGCCTTCATTGCGGCCCTGCCCCTTTTTCTGCCTGAATATCGCGGATCAGGCGGTACACGGTGGCGCCATCTTCAATATCGCTAAATCCCTTTTTGACGGTCGTTTGATCTCCGTCGCTATCACGCGTTTCCTCAAAGTGAAAATTCACCGTAGATGCGCCACTGCGGTGTTCTGTCAGCTCGATACGCGTTTCGGCGCGAATAGGAAAAACGTCCATGCTCCGCGTCCAATACCGTGTCGCCACATAGCCTGCCTTGTTTGTCAGCGCATATTTGGTGCGTCGCGGCACATAGTGATCCGCAATCCAGGGGCCAAATACCATCGCACCACCCGCTCCGATAAAGGGAACAGAAAAAGCAGCTAAGAAAACGCCAAATGCCAAATCGCCAACGGTCATGCTTGCCAGATGACCGACACCGGATGCGGCGGTAAATAAGCCTACAGTCAAAAACGGTAGCCCGAACAAGCTAAAGAAAATATTGCGCAGCCAATGGATGATACCGCTTTTGGGTGCACCTTGCCAAAGCAGCTTCTCGCCTGCATCAAACCAGTCTTCCCAACGCTCTTTGCCTTTAACTGGCATCGTTAGACCATCACGCCAGAATTAGTTTCGGCCCTATTAGCACGCAAATTCTGCGCCAAGAGGTTCATCGCCGCCATTCGAACGGCCACACCCATCTCGACCTGTTCCTGAATGACTGAACGGTTGATGTCGTCAGCAATGGTGCTGTCAATTTCAACACCGCGATTCATTGGCCCCGGGTGCATGACGATGGCGTCGTCTTTGGCGTGCGCCAGTTTTGCCGCATCCAACCCAAAGCGATGGAAGTATTCGCGTTCAGACGGGATGAATGCGCCGTCCATACGTTCTTTTTGCAGTCGCAACATCATGACCACGTCCGCGTCTTTCAGACCTTGGGCCATATCGTGATACACCTCAACTCCCCATTCGGCCGCACCAGAAGGCATCAAAGTAGGAGGACCGACAAGGCGTACCCGATTTTCCATTTTGCCCAGCAAATGGATATTAGAGCGCGCAACACGGCTGTGGGCGATATCACCGCAAATCGCTATAGTTAGTCTATGAAGTCGCCCTTTAGAGCGGCGGATCGTAAGGGCATCAAGTAGCGCTTGGGTCGGATGCTCATGTCGCCCGTCGCCCGCATTCAGGACCGCACAATTCACCTTTTCAGCCAGCAAACTGACCGCGCCAGACTGAGGGTGGCGCATCACCAGCAAATCAGGATGCATTGCATTCAGTGTCAGCGCAGTATCAATCAGTGTTTCGCCCTTTTTCAGCGATGACGCCGCCATATGCATGTTCATCACGTCAGCACCAAGGCGTTTGCCGGCTAGCTCAAAACTGGCTTGAGTACGCGTCGACGCCTCAAAAAACATGTTGATCTGCGTCAAACCCGTCAGTGCCGTATCGTGCTTTTGATCCGCCCGATTAAGGTCGACATACCGTTCAGAAAGATCAAGAAGCGTCGTGATCTCGTCAGGGGCTAGGTGCTCTATGCCTAGAAGATGGCGTGCGCGAAAACTCATGTGGATAGCTATAGGCACATTACACGGCTTCGAAAAGGGCGCGGCTAGTCGCCGCGTCGTGATTCTGGTGCCTCCGGCGGGAGTATTTTCGAATAGATGAAGTTCGCTTAACGGCGTAAACTATTCGGTATGGGATTCTGGGACATGAAAGCCGCATTAGAGTGGCAGATCGCTTGTGGTGCAGACGAGGCGATATTAGACGCGCCTATCGATCGCACGGCTGTCAACGAAAAGACTGCGCCAAAGGCTGAACCGATTGCAGAGGCTCCAGCGGCAGTTGACCCCATTGCTGTGGCAAAATCCTTGGCAAGTGCGGCGACTGATTTAGAAAGCTTGCGCGCCAGATTGGAAAGTTTTGAGCATTGCGAATTGAAACGCGGGGCGCGCCAGCTTGTTTTCAGCGATGGTGTTCCCGGTGCAAGGGTCATGATCATTGGTGAAGCCCCCGGTCGCGATGAGGACATGGCTGGCAAGCCGTTTGTTGGGCGTGCCGGTCAGTTGCTGGACCTGATGTTCAGCCATCTTGGGCTTTCTCGCACCACTCCGGGCAAAGAATCGGCTCTTTATATCACCAACGTTTTGCCCTGGCGCCCGCCACAAAACCGGGACCCAAAGCCCGCTGAGATTGCGATGATGTTGCCGTTTGTTCGCCGCCACGTCGCTTTGGCTGATCCTGACGTAATCGTAGCCATGGGCAATCATGCCTGTCAGGCACTTTTGGAAAAACGCGGCATCACTCGATTGCGCGGCACTTGGACTGAAGCACTTGGCAAACCTGTCTTGCCGATGTTTCACCCGGCCTATTTGCTCCGCACCAATGCCGCCAAACGCGAGGCGTGGGCAGACTTGTTGGCACTAAAACACCACCTGCAGGAGAATCGTTGACGTGAGCCGCATTGATGAAAGCGTTGACTTTGTGCCCGTTCGGATTGCCGTTCTGACGGTCAGCGATACTCGCACTTTGATGGACGATCGGTCCGGTGACACGTTGTGTGCACGCTTGCAGGATGCAGGGCATCACCTTGCACATCGCGACATTGTGAAAGACGAACGCATTTTAATCGCTGACACGTTGCGCACTTGGTGCGCTGACCCAGATGTTGACGTGATCCTTTCGACTGGCGGAACGGGGCTTACAGGGCGCGATGTTACAGTCGAAGCACATCGAGATGTTTATGAGAAGGAAATCGATGCCTTCGGTACGGTTTTTACCCATTTTTCACTGGCAAAAATAGGCACAAGCGCTGTGCAAAGCCGGGCGTGTGGGGGCGTTGCCAACGGCACGTATTTGTTTGCACTTCCCGGCTCAACCGGAGCCTGCAAAGACGCTTGGGACGAGATTTTGCGTCTGCAATTGGATTATCGGCACAAGCCCTGCAATTTCGTCGAAATAATGCCGCGACTGGATGAACACCTGCGACGGAAATAGCGCCCGCGTCCGTATTACCTTTGCCAAGTTGCTTTGAGCACTACATAATTGGCAAGTTTTAAGGATTTGGAGGCCGCTTTGCGCTTTCTGCGACGTTCCCTAGTCGGCTTGTTTTTGCTGGCCACAACTGCAGGTCTGATGGCCTATGCTGGCGCGTTGGTCTATGGCGCGCTGGAAACACGCTGGGCGGATGATCCGCAATCACGCCCTGCCAGAGAACGCGTGTTTGCAGCCAACGTCATCACCGTTGAGCCACAGACAATTGCACCGGTTCTGACCACGTTTGGCGAGGTGCGCTCACGCCGCACGCTTGAATTGCGCGCATCTGCCGGGGGCGATGTTATCTGGCTGTCAGAGAGCTTTGAAGAAGGGGGCCAAGTCACCGCTGGCGAGACTTTGCTTCGGATTGATCCGATTGAAGCAGAGTCTGGCGTGGCCACAGCACGTGCAGATTTGGCCGAAGCCGAAGGTGATTTGCGTGACGCCGAACGCTCGCTCGCTTTGGCCGCAGACGAGATTACGGCGGCTCAGGATCAGGCGCGATTGCGCGCCAATGCATTGACCCGTCAACAGGACTTGCTGGAACGCGGTGTCGGCTCGACTGCAGCAGTTGAAACTGCAGAACTTGCGCTCTCTGCCGCCAATCAAGCCGTTTTGTCGCGCCGCCAAGCACAGGCGAGTGCCCAAGCCCGCGTCGATCAGTCAACAACAGCTTTGGAACGCCGCAAGATTGCGATGGCAGAAGCAGAGCGTCGGTTGGCCGACACAGAGATCACCGCCGGGTTTGATGGCGTCTTAAGCGGTGTCAGCCTGGTTGAGGGCGGCTTGGTGTCTGCTGGTGAAAATCTTGCACAGCTGATTGACCCAAGCGCTGTGGAAGTCGCGTTCCGCGTTTCCACATCGCAATACACACGACTTCTAAGCGAAACGGGTCAGTTGATCGGTGCAGATGTGACAGCGTCAATCGACATTCTGGGCGTTGATCTTGAGGCCAAAGGGAAGATTAGCCGTGAAAGCGCCGCCGTCGGCGAAGGGCAGACCGGGCGTTTGATTTTTGCGCGCTTAGACAGCACGCCCGGGTTTCGCCCTGGCGATTTTGTCTCTGTCCGCATCGAAGAGCCGCCTCTGGAGCGCGTAGTTAAACTGCCCGCAACGGCCGTGGATGCATCTGGCACCGTTTTGGTTTTGGGTGAAGAGGATCGACTCGAGGTCGCTGATGTTCAGCTTTTGCGGCGCGAAGGAAATGATGTGATCATCCGCGCACGCGGCCTAAACGGGCGCGAAGTGGTCAGCGAGCGCACGCCTCTTTTGGGCGCCGGGATCAAGATCAGACCTATCCGACGCGGTGCTGACGGAGCGGTCGAAGCGCCGCCAGAGCCCGAGATGCTAACGCTTGACCCAGAAAGACGCGCCAAACTTGTAGCCTTTGTCGAAGGTAACCAGCGCATGCCAGCCGAGGCTAAGGCGCGTGTTCTTGCGCAGTTGAAGTCAGAGACGGTGCCTGCCAACGTCGTTGCCCGTATCGAAGGACGGATGGGCGGATGACAGCTGCGACGATGAACGCGGAGGTTGCCTATGGCGCGTGATCTGTCCATCGCTGCGGGAGGTATTCTTGCGTATTTCACCCGCCATCGGACAGCAGCCAACTTGTTGCTGGTTCTGCTTGTCGTCTCAGGGCTTTACGCCATTCCACAGATGCGCGCGCAGTTTTTCCCCGACGTTATCGTCGACGACATCAACATCAACGTCACTTGGGATGGCGCCGGAGCGACCGACGTTGATGCTGCCATCGTTCAGGTACTGGAACCTGCGCTTCAAGGTGTTGACGGCGTTTCCGAAACGGCAGCCACTTCGCGCGAGGGGCGCGCGAGCATCTCTTTAGAATTCGAGCCCGGCTGGGACATGGGCCAAGCAGAAGACGACGTAAACACTGCTTTAGAAGGTGTCACGAACCTGCCAAGCGAAGCGGAAGACCCTGAAATCAGACGTTCTCGTTGGTCAGACAGGGTCACCGACGTTGTGATCAAAGGCCCTGTTGGCGTTGATCAGCTTGCTAATTTTTCCGACGAATTCATCACCCGGCTCTTTGCTGCTGGCGTCACCCGCACCACGATACGCGGATTGGCCGCCCCTGAAACCGTTGTCGAAGTCACCTCGCTTGATCTGATCCGCTTTGATGTCACCATGCGCGATATCGCCGGCGCGATTGCTGAAGAGGCCGAAGCCGACCCCGCAGGCGATGTGAACGCTGGCGCGCGTGTGCGCACAGGTGTCGCCAAACGCTCGGCAGATCAGATCGCTGATATCGTGCTGCGCACAGATGCCAATGGCACGCAGCTAACCATCGGGGACGTCGCCCGTGTGCGCACAGAAGGCGTTGATCGCAATCGCGCATATTTCGTGGGCGCAGACCCTGCGATTTCCATCCGCGTGGATCGCTCGGCCAACGGCGATGCTATCCGAATGCAAGCCGTTGTCGAAGAAGTCGCTGCAGAGATGCAACTGACCCTACCCGATGGCGTTGAAATCTCGCTGATCCGCACGTTGGCGGAATCCATCACAGGCCGCCTAAACATTCTCTTGGACAATGGACTAACCGGGCTCGCACTTGTCGTCGCTTTGTTGTTCCTGTTCCTTAACGCCCGCACCGCATTGTGGGTCGCGCTTGGCATTCCAGTGGCGATGACAGCGACAATCGCGGTAATGTTTCTCGCAGGTTTGACCATCAACATGATATCGCTTTTCGCCCTGATCATCACATTGGGCATTGTGGTGGACGACGCCATTGTTGTGGGCGAACACGCCGACTTCCGGGCCCGCACGCTGGGCGAAGACCCAGCAACTGCCGCCGAGAACGCTGCCAAACGCATGTTCACGCCTGTTTTGTCGGCTACGATTACAACGATCATCGCCTTCTTCGCGCTGATCGCCATCGGAGGACGGTTTGGCAGCTTGATCGCTGACATTCCCTTTACAGTGATCGTCGTTCTGGCCGCTTCTCTTGTCGAATGCTTCCTGATCCTGCCGCATCACATGAAGCACGCGCTGACCCATACCGCCAAAGATCACTGGTACGATTGGCCGTCGCGCGTGGTCAACGTTGGCTTCCGCTGGGTGCGCCAAACGCTGTTCCGCCCGTTCATAAAGTTCGTCGTCTGGGCGCGCTACCCGGTGCTGGCCGGCGTGATTGTTGTTCTTGCCAGCCAAGCCGCCTTGTTCATCCAAGGCGACGTCAAATGGCGGTTCTTTAATGCACCCGAGCGCAGCTCTGTCACCGGCAACTTTGCCATGGTTCCCGGCGCGACGCGCAGCGACACCTATGAGGTCATGCGTACCATTCAAAGCACCGTTGATGAATTAGGCGCGAAATACGAGGATGAGCATGGTGCCAACCCGATCAAATTTGCCCTTGCTGAAATCGGCGGTACGACCGGGCGCGGGCTTGCCGGTCAGGAAACGAAAGACGCCGACCAACTTGGGTCGATCGCGATCGAATTAATTGATGCCGATCTGCGCCCATACTCGAGTTTTGCCTTTGTCGCTGAACTTCAAGACGCGGTGCCAAGCCATCCAATGCTGGAAACCCTTAGTTTTCGCGGATGGCGCGGAGGTCCCGGCGGCGATGCGATTGACATTGAACTGTCTGGCGGCACCTCTGAAACTTTAAAAGACGCCGCCGAAGCACTGAAAACCCAGCTGGCCCGCTATGGCGAAGTTTCTGCCCTTGAAGACAGTCTCTCGTACGACAAAGAAGAGCTGGTGTTGGAACTCACACCACAGGGTCAGGCGCTTGGCCTCACCATCGACAGCCTAGGGCAAACCCTACGCGCGCGGCTAAATGGCATCGAAGCAGCAACCTATCCTGTTGGCCCACGCTCTGCTGCGATCCGGGTAGAATTGCCCGATGGAGAGCTAACAGCAGATTTTCTTGAGCGCATGTTAATCCGCACCGGCGCGGCCAATGCTGACGGCGCATATGTCCCCTTAGCCGACATCGTCTCAGTTGAAAGGCTAACGGGCTTTTCCACGATCCGGCGCGAAAATGGCATCAGAGTCGTCTCTGTTACAGGCGATTTGTCCGAAGACGACCCAGCACGGGCCGAAATAGTCTCAACAGAAATCCGCGAAGTGATCCTGCCAAAACTGGAAGAGGACTTCGCGATCTCGACCTATATGTCGGGCCTCGCCGAAGATGAACGCAACTTTCTCTCCGACGCGATGACCGGCCTGATCCTCTGCCTACTGGGCATCTATCTGACACTTTCCTGGGTCTTTGCCAGCTGGTCGCGCCCTTTTGTGGTCATGGCAATCATACCCTTCGGCTTGGTGGGCGCGATCTGGGGGCACTACATCTGGGACGTGCCCTTCTCGATGTTCTCGGTTGTTGGCTTGATTGGCATGGTCGGCATTATCATCAACGATTCAATCGTGCTGGTCACTACAGTGGACGAGTACGCCGAAGATCGCGGGCTTTTCCCTGCGATCATCGATGGCGCTGCCGACAGATTGCGACCTGTTTTCCTAACCACGGCCACAACTGTGCTAGGTCTGACACCATTGCTCTATGAAACCTCGCAACAAGCGCAGTTCCTGAAACCCACGGTCATCACTCTGACCTATGGCCTGGGCTTCGGCCTTGTCCTTGTTCTCTTGGTGGTCCCCGCCCTGTTGGCCGTTGGTCACGACTTGGGCCGCAACATGCGCGCCACCCGCCGTGCGATTAACGCAGGCGCCCGCTCTGGCGGCATGGGAACAGCAATAGGGATGGCAATGGTCGGCACGGGCGCATGGTTCGCAGCAACTATGGGCACCGTCATCGTGAACGGTTCTCTTCCTGCTGCCTTGGGAGGCAGTGCGTCGTTGCCATATGCGTTTGGAGTATTCGTCGCCGGAACTGCCGCTTTTTGTCTAGCCGTTTGGGCGGTGTCTGCCATCCGTTTGGCGCGCCGGGCCTAATTGCACCCAATCATTTCTACCGCGCGTCCGCCTGCCAAAATAGTCATCCGAACACCTGAGCGCGCCAAAGCAAACGGCTGAGCACTTGGCGGAACCATCTCAACTTCAGCTGAAAGACGACCATCGTTGCGCGTGGTTATGGCATTAGACACCCAAACACCTGCTTCACGGGCCTCAATCACAACCACCTCGTCATTGCCCATCTGGGGCAGATCGGTTGTCGCCACCAACAGCAATCCGTCTGCAATTGGGCTGATCTGACAGGTCATCGCGCCTTTACGGCTTGGGCGATCTGCAATCGCGCCTTTCAAGTGTTCTGTCGCCTTGCCTTTGGCAGGCAACACAGCCTGAAAACTCACCGTTACCGGCACGCAAATTTCTTCGCAAACGCCTAACTCAACCTCGCCGCGCAGCGTTACAGGTTTGCTCGCATCAACCGTGGCAAACCGAAGCGGCAAAGTTACCGCGTCTTTGTACCCAATCGTGCGGATCCCGTTAATCACCGACACATCCGGCACTGGAAACTGAACCGAAGCCCCCGTGACATTTTGCGAACCAGACCAATTGAACCGCGGTGGAATCCCACCATCACCCGGCGCACGCCAGTACGTTTTCCAACCCGGAGCGAGATGAAAGGTCAATCCAGCCATATGGCTGCCATCCGTCTCACGCCAACCAGTGTCAATCTCCAGACGCACAACATCATCCGGCACCGCTTGGGCAGTGACGGGCGTTGAAAACGACAATAAACAACTGGCAATCAAAAATCTGAACATAACGCCTAGATAAGGCTCGCACTTGCACACATGGAAATCACATTCAGGTGCCCGATTGTGACAGTGGCTTTTACAACCCTTGAAGCCCCCCGCACTTCACCCCATCCTCTTGCCTATGACTGAGACTCAGATGCAAAGCCTGGAAGGCAAGCTTTTGATCGCCATGCCCGGCATGGAAGACCCGCGTTTTGACAAAAGCGTCGTGTTCCTTTGCGCGCACTCAGATGAGGGCGCGCTTGGTCTAGTCATCAATAAACCAACGCCAGAATTGGAATTCAAATCCTTGCTCACACAGCTGGAAATCGATGTGAAGCCTCCCATCCGTGACATCCGTGTCCACTTCGGTGGCCCCGTAGAAAACGGGCGCGGCTTTGTTCTGCATTCCGGCGATTACCTTTCGAACGAGGCCACGTTAAGGGTCAGTGATGCCTTTGGAATGACCGCCACGCTCGATATTCTTGAAGAGATCGCAAACGGCGACGGCCCGTCTTCCGCACTTTTGGCGCTTGGGTACGCAGGTTGGGGCCCTGGTCAGCTCGAATCAGAAATTCTGCAAAATGGCTGGCTGACCTGCGATGCGGTTCCCGAACTGGTTTTCGATGCGCAAGATGACACAAAGTGGTCAGCAGCGCTCAATACACTTGGCGTCGATGCCCTGATGCTGTCAGAAACAGCAGGCCGCGCCTAACCCTTCTTTTGTCCAAAGTTATTTGAATAGATGAAGTTTGGTGCGTCTGAGCAGAGATGGGCGTGCATTGACTTTAGATGAGGCTTGGCGGCAAGACGCAGGTGATGCATTTTCGAAAGTGAGCGCGGATGTCTATTCCACAAACCGGCGGTGGCCCCATTGAGCGGCCCGAACAATTGGCTGAGTATCTGTCGGATGGGTGCAAACCCAAGTCAGATTGGCGCATTGGAACCGAGCATGAGAAGTTTGGGTACTGTAAAGACAGTTTGATGCCGCTGCCCTATGATGGCGCGCGCTCGATCAAGGCTGTGTTGGAGGGACTTCGCGAACGGTATGATTGGGCGCCAGTCGAAGAAGGTGGAAATATCATTGGGTTGACCAAGGATGGAGCGAACGTGTCTTTGGAGCCAGGTGGACAATTGGAATTGTCAGGAGCGCCTCTGGAGACGATCCACCAGACTTGTGATGAAGTGAATGTGCATCTGCGCGAGGTTCAGTCCGTTGCCGATGAGATTGGTGCACGGTTCATAGGCCTCGGCGCGGCACCGCATTGGAGCCACGATGACATGCCGTTGATGCCCAAAGGGCGTTACAAGCTGATGGATGCTTACATGCAAAAGGTCGGCACGCATGGGCGGCAGATGATGCGCCGGACCTGCACGGTGCAGGTGAACCTTGATTATGCATCCGAGCCTGACATGGTGAAAAAACTGCGTGTGGCTTTTGCATTGCAGCCTGTGGCGACCGCTTTATTTGCCAATTCGCCGTTTTTCGAAGGCAAGCTGAATGGTCACAAATCGTGGCGTTCGCGCATTTGGCGCGATCTGGATGCGGACCGCACCGGCATGCTGCCGTTTGTGTTTGACGACGGCTTTGGGTTTGAGGCGTGGGTCGATTACGCGCTCGATGTGCCGATGTATTTTGTCTATCGCGATGGGAAATACATTGATGCTTTGGGGATGTCTTTCCGCGATTTCATGAAAGGCAAGCTGCCTGCGTTGCCCGGTGAGGTGCCAACGCTTTCAGATTGGGGCGATCACCTGACGACACTGTTCCCCGAGGCGCGGATTAAGAAGTTTATCGAAATGCGCGGGGCGGATGGTGGCCCTTGGCGCAGGCTTTGTGCGCTTCCCGCGTTCTGGGTTGGCTTGATGTATGATCAGGGCGCTTTGGATGCGGCCTGGGATCTGTGTAAAGATTGGGATCAGGAAACGCGCGAGGAATTGCGCGTGGCGGCCTCCGTCGATGGGCTGCATGCAGATGTCGCCGGAGTGAATATGCGCGCGCTCGCAGGGCAAGTTGTGGAGATTGCCGAAGCGGGGTTGCGCGCGCGTGCCATGCCGGGCGCGGGTGGGTTACTGCCTGACGAAACTCATTTTCTGAACGCATTGAAAGACAGTCTGGAAAGTGGCGAGGTGCCTGCCGATGAATTGATCCGGCGGTTTGAAAGCGACTGGCAAGGCGATGTGACCCGCGTGTTTGAAGAATATAGTTACTAACATGGGGTTTTTGGTCATCGTAGGCGCCCTGATGGGCCTTGGCGGCACTGTCGCCATGGATATCTGGGCGTTTGTTTTGTCCAAGTTTGGCGTGGCCCCGTTTCCAAATTGGGCAATGCCAGGGCGTTGGTTTGCGCATGTGTTCAGAGGCCGCATTTTTCACAATGACATCGGAGCACTTGCGCCTGTGCGCGGTGAATTGGCGCTTGGATGGTTTCTGCACTATGGAGTTGGCATCCTTTACGGCATTATTTTTGTGTTGCTTGCGGGTGTTGTCTGGATCGGAAAGCCAGATTTTCTGACGGTTTGGATTTTCAGCTTAATCACAATCGCGGCTGGCTGGTTCTTGTTGCAACCGGGCATGGGGCTTGGATGGGCCGCTTCAAAGACGCCAAATCCGATGAAGGTGCGCTGTTTCGGGCTGGTCGCACATACGGTTTTTGCACTTGGCATGTGGTTGGTCGCGCTCGCGTTCTAATCGACCACAACACCTTCAACAAAGGCGATCACCTTGTCGGCGGACATTTCGCAAGGCTTCAACAACGGCTCGCCCCCGGACAAACGATAGACGTTGAAGCTGATGTAATCGTTGCCGCCAAGCTCTTCGGCTTCCAGTTTTTGAGAGCGCCCCGTGGCCATGGCAGTTTTCGTGATGCGATAGCGTTTGCCCTCAAAGCTACCGCCGTATCCGCCCAAAGGCATCGCGTCGAAGGCTTTGATAAAAGCAGGCGAGGCGGTGCTCATTTCTTGCGCGTGAATTTTGATTCGGTGCCCGCCTTGAGGCGTTCCATGTTTTCGCGGTGTTTGTAGATAACTAGGCCGCACATGATCAAAACAACCATCGAGATCGATAGATACCCGGTGACCATTGCGAAAGGCGGAAGGATACATGCGGCGACGAGTGCGGCGAGCGACGAGTAGCGGAAGGCAAGGAACGTGACCAGCCAGATGGCCAGCGCAATTAGGCCGAGTGGCCATGCAAGGGCAAGAAGTGTACCAAAGAAGGTGGCAACACCTTTGCCGCCTTTGAATTTAAGCCAGACTGGATAGAGGTGGCCGAGAAAGGCGCAAAGGCCGGCGACTTGCGCTGCATCGTCAGCGAAAAGTGCGCGTGCGATGAGGACAGCAACGCCACCTTTTGCGCCATCCAACAGAACGGTGAGCAGGGCGGCAGGTTTCGAGCCGCTGCGCAGGACGTTGGTTGCGCCGATGTTCCCGGAGCCGATGGAGCGCGGGTCAGCAAGGCCGAAGAGCTTTGAGATGATCAGCCCGAAAGAGACCGAGCCAAGCAGATAGGCGGCGACGCCAACCAACAGAAGGATCAACGGGCTGGTTTGAAAGAGACCGAACAGAGTCATCTGCCAAACACCCGTTGGCCGTCGACCCATGTGCTGATAACGCGGCCTTCCATGCGGGCTTCGTCAAAGGGTGTGTTTTTGGATTTTGACAGAAGTTTCGAACGGTCTAGCACAAAGGGTGCGTTTGGATCGAACAGAACCAGATCCGCTGGTGCGCCGGGTTTCAGGCGGCCGCAGTCAAGGTTGAGACGTTTGGCAGGCGACAGCGCCAAGGCCCGCCACAATGTGGGTAAATCCATGTGATTGTTGTGAACGAGACGCATGGCGGCGGGCAGCAGTGTTTCAAGTGCGATGGCACCCGATGCAGCCTCTTCAAAAGGCAGGCGCTTGGATTCTTCATCTTGTGGGGTGTGCATGGAAGACACCACGTCGATCATGCCCGAGGCGAGCGCTTCGACAGCCGCCAAACGGTCATCTTCCGAGCGCAGCGGCGGTTTTACCTTGAAGAAGGTGCGATAGTCGCCAACGTCGAGTTCGTTCAGTGTCAGATGGTGGATAGACACACCAGCGGTCACATCAAGACCTGAGTCTTTGGCGCGCGCCAGTCGTGCAAGGCTGCGTGCCGTGGTGATCTGATCCGCGTGATAGCGCGCGCCGGTCATTTCAACAATCGCCAGATCGCGATCAAGTCCCATGCGCTCGGCCATCGGTGACACTGACGGCAGACCTTTGAGGGCCGCAAATTTACCTGATGTGGCGACGGCGCCTGCGGATAGGATCGGCTCTTGCGGGTGGGCGATGATCAGAGCGTTCAGCGAGGCGGCATAGGTTAGGCAGCGGGCAAAAACCTTTGTGCTGGTCACCACGTTATCGCAATCAGTGAAAGCCACGGCACCAGCATCTTGCAGAAAACCAATCTCAGCCATTTCCTGACCCAAGCGCCCACGTGTCATTGCCGCCATCGGCAAGACGTGCACAGGCGCGGCCTCGTTGGCGCGGCGACGGACGAATTCTAGGACTTCTGGTGTATCGATTGCTGGAAGCGTGTCGGGACGCGTGACAATTGTGGTCACACCACCTGCGGCAGCGGCACGTCCAGCGCTGCGAAAGCTTTCTTTGTGACGCTCGCCGGGTTCAGAGACCTTCACACCGATATCAACGATCCCTGGGGCCAGACACTTGCCATCACACTCAATCTGCGTGGCCCCGTCCATGCCTTGGGCGGCGACGATGCATCCGTCCTTCACGCCCAATGTGCCAACAACGTCGGTTCCCTTTTCAGGGTCGATCAGGCGTGCGTTGGTGAAAAGCAGATCGGTCATCAATTCTGTGATGTGTCAGAGTACGACAAAAAGAACAAGCGCGGCGGCGATGACCAATGCACCAAGGGCGATGATCCAAGAGTGTCTGACCTGGCTTTTTGCGTTAGACTCGGCACGCGATTGCGGAGACACCAGCCCCTTAGCGGCGTCGGTTTCGGCCATCTTTTTGGGCGGCGCATTCTTCGGCTCATGAAAGGTGCCGATAAAGCGCAACGCGGGGCTTGGCTCTAACACCTGTTCGATGCCACCAAAGGCCGTTGATGGGATCAGAATAACAAGGCCTTTGAGCGCATCTAAAGCGGCGGCTTTGCCTGCCATGTCCTCGGCCGGAATACCGTAGCCTTCCGCTAGGTACTTAGTTAGCCCCATTCCTTCCAGTACCTTGGACGGGAAAACCTCTACTTTTGAGCTGACCAAAGTAACGCCATCACCCAGAAGTTTATGCACGTTCTGCGGTTTGATGGCTGCGTCGCCTTCAGGTTCAAGCTCGGTCGTAAAGACTCGGACTGCGCCGCGTTCGAGGGATTTAATTGTGTAAGGGTCGATAGGCATAGATGTCTCGGGTGGTGGATCCTGCTGGCAACGGTAATCCAGTTAGACGCCTGCGCCTAGAGGGCTGCAATCATTACGGCGGTTTATGTCAAAGCGACCCTTTCCGGCGGCTTTTCTTATCCTCGGGCGCGGCATGGCCTGGGTCAATATCGCGCAAAAGCCGCTCATTGCCCGCCAAACATTGAAAGCGCTGCCCGCGCATCCGGCCAATCACGGTCAGCCCGACTTGGCGCGCGATATCAACGCCCCATGCGGTAAACCCCGAGCGAGAAGCAAGGACAGGGATGCCCATCAGAGCGCATTTGATTACCATTTCAGACGTCAGCCGCCCGGTGGTGTACATGATCTTGTCTTCGCCAGTGATACCCTCGGAGAGCATCCAACCAGCGATTTTATCAACGGCGTTGTGACGTCCAACATCCTCCATATAAACCAATGGCTTGTCTTGATGGCACAGCACGGTGCCGTGGATGGCTCCGGCTTCCAAGTAAAGAGATGGCGTGCGGTTGATGGCGGCTGAAAGCGCATAAAGCCACGAGGTGCGCACTTGGGTGGCAGGCAAGGTAACGGCTTCTAACCCCTCCATCATATCGCCAAACACTGTGCCGACAGCACAGCCACTGGTACGGGTCTTTTTCTGAAGCTTTTCTTCATAAGTTGTCTGGCTTTCCGTGCGCACAACAACGGTTTCCAGATCATCGTCATAGTCGACGGCGGTCACAGTTTCTTCGACCGAGAGCATGCTTTGATTGCGCAGAAACCCAAGGGCGAGGTACTCGGGGTAATCGCCAATTGTCATTGCGGTCACGATCTCTTGCCCATTCAGGAAAATCGTCAATGGACGCTCCTCCACTACGTTGATTTGCGCGATCGACCCGGTTTCATCCACCCCTTCAACAGTGCGTGTCAAACGAGCAGCACCGGGGTCTGGTGCAATCAGATATTGATGGCTGTCATCACGACCCATTATTTGCCGCTCCTGTTTTCCTGCGCTAGACTTCGTGCAACAGGCTAAGGTTTCTCCATGTCCACCTCCACCACTAAATCGGCCTTTCGCGAAGGGCTGTTGACCGGTCTGCCCTTCATCCTTGTTGGTGTTCCGTTCGCTGTGCTGTTTGGGTTGGTGGCGACCGAGGCGGGGATGAGCGTGGCGCAAGTGATCTCGTTTTCTACCGTGGTCTTTGCCGGTGCGTCACAACTGACCGCGCTGCAAATGATGAACGAGGCAGCCCCGGTGTGGGTGGTGATTGCCACAGCAATGGCGGTGAATCTGCGCATGGCGATGTATTCAGCCAGCCTGCAGCCGCACCTGGGGGCGGCGCCGTTGTGGCAACGCGCTTTGATCGCCTACATCAACGTTGACGCCAGCTACGCAATCAGCATTCAGAAGTATGAAGCGGCGCCAGAGATGAGTGTGCCGCAGAGAGTCGCCTATTTTGTTGGCACAATCATTGTCATGGCACCACTCTGGGTGATTGGGTCCTACGTTGGCGCGGTAGCAGGTGGCGCGCTACCGGAAAGCATCGCGTTGGATTTCGCAATGCCAATCCTGTTTTTGGCCGTTGTCGCGCCGATGGTGAAGACACTGGCGCATTTGGCCGCTGCAGTCACATCCGTCGTGGCGGCGATGGCGTTTTCGTTTCTTCCGTCTGGGATTGGCATCCTGTTTGCCGCGTTTTTGGCGATGGCAGTAGGGGCCGAGATAGAACGGCGGCGCGCGCTGTGACGTATTCTAACACTGAGATATGGACGATTATTGGCGTGATGGCGGTTGCCACTTATCTGGTGCGGTTTTCGTTTCTGGGTTTGGTGGGGAACCGCAAGATGCCAGATTGGGTGCTGCGGCACTTGCGCTACACGCCTGTGGCAGTCATTCCCGGACTGATTGCGCCGTTGGTGGTCTGGCCAGACGCGACAGGTGGCGAGACAGATCCTGTGCGGTTGGTGGCCGCTTTGGCGACCGTCACTGTCGCTTGGTGGCGCGGCAATATGCTTTGGGGTGCTTTTGCAGGAGCGACCACGTTTGGAATTTTAACGTGGCTCACATGATCCCTAATGCCTTCCGCGAAGGATGCGAAAGGCCTTAATATCAGATGCTTGCGTTAACTCTACGAGTTAAAGATCGCAAGAAAGATCAGGATGCCGATGCTGACGATGGCGCCGTTCTTGACCCACTTGATAAAGCCGTTAAAGGCGATTTCCTGAGTTGTTGTGTCCATTTCGCCGTGCTGATGATCTGCCATGATGGGCGCTCCGAATGTCGTGTTTCGAGGCGTTTTAGCGCCCCCAAGCGCCTATGTCACGCGGCCTTTGTGCCGCAGGTTAATCGGTCGTTCACGCCAAGAACGATGATTTTCGCGAATCTTTCGAGGCGGCCTTAATCCATTGGCAGTAACGGGCAGAACGGTACGTCGGTATCGCGTCGGTGTGACGTCGGTATTGCATAGGTGCGATATCGGTGGATTTGCAGGGTTAACTTGGCGCTCTTTGATCATCTTTTGCCTCTGCATTTGCGACGTTGATCTTTTGTGCGACGTCGTCCACAGATTTAGACGACTGAGTTGGGGATCTCTAATGACTTTCAATTACTTTGCTGAAGCCGCAGCGATTGCTACGGTTTTTGCCTTTGTCGCTTCGTCAGCTTTCTGGTGGGTTCAAAGGCGCTCAATTATGCTTTCGCGCACCTACGAGTTATTTCGCTTTTATTATGGCGCGGAACACTACGCGACTTTGCATGCTCCATCACAGGGTGTCATTTACAAATGGTACAACCTGCCTGACGGCGAGCGGCAAAAGTATCGCAAAGAAGTTGTCTCTTTCTGGTCGCGCTTTGAAAATAGTGAGGAAGGTCTTTTGCGCTTTACTGATGAAGCAGAGCGTAGCGGGGATCATTTGGTGCATTTTCATAAGACCATGCACCGAGGTGATGGATTAACTGAAGCTCAGGCGATCGATTGTGTTGTCCACTTTTGGTCGGGTCTTTACGAGTTGATAGAAGAGAAGATGATCGACCCAAAGTCAGCCAAGCGTCTTTTTCGTGTGCCCTACGGTTGGCGCAGGCACTTCTTTCGCGATCTTGGAAGGGAAGTTCGGGCGCACGGAACGGGTATTGAACCAGATTGGATCAAGAACACCGAGAACTTAGAGACATTTTTTGATAGCTGAGTTCAATTCCCAGGGTAGCGAAGACCGGCTGCATTATTGGTAGCAGCCGGCACCGTGGTAATCTAAGCCGCCTTCGCAGTCGCGAACCGCGCGTAGAACGTCTCGCCTTTGTCGGCCATTTCGCGCAGGAGCGCTGGGACGGCGAAGCGGTCGCCTTCCAGGCTCTCGCAGATTTCGACCGCTTTTGCGGCGCCGATCATGTCGAGCCAGCTGAACGGGCCGCCGGACCATGGGGCGAACCCCCAGCCCAAGATTGCGCCAACGTCGCCTTCGCGGATATCTTCCAAAACGCCTTCTTCCAACGCCCGCACGGCTTCCAGCACTTGGGCCATCAACAAGCGGTGCTGGACGTGTGACAGGTCCGGGTTTTCGGTGTGGGGGTATTTGTCGCCCAAACCTTCCCAGAGACCCGTGCGTTTGCCTTTTTCGTCGTAGGAATAGAAGCCCTTGCCGACCTTGCGGCCCAAACGGCCCTCGTCTGCCATCCAGAACAGCACGTCATCCACGGCTCCGTCTGGATAGTCGTCGCCCATCGCCGCGCGGGTGGCTTTGGCGATTTTCACGCCCAGATCGACCGACGTCTCATCGACGAGTTGCAGCGGGCCAACGGGGAAGCCAAGCAGTTGCGCGGCGTTGTCGATCAGCGCAGGCGTCACGCCTTCGCCGACCATACGAATGCCCTCGTTGATGTAAGGGATGATGCAGCGGTTGGCGTAGAAGAAGCGTGCGTCATTGACAACGATGGGCGTTTTGCGGATTTGGCGGACGTAATCGAGCGATTTGGCAATCGCACGGTCGCCGGTTTCAGCGCCTTTAATGATCTCTACCAGTAACATCTTGTCGACGGGCGAGAAGAAGTGGATGCCGATGTACTGCTCGGGCCGCTTAGAGGCCTTGGCAAGCTCGGTGATTGGCAGGGTCGAGGTGTTGGTGGCAAAGATAGTGTCTTCACCGACGATGGCTTCGACTTTTTGGGTGATATCGGCTTTGACGCCAGGGTCTTCGAACACAGCCTCGACAATCAGATCGCAGTCTTTGAGCGCCTCAAGATCGGTTGTCGCCGTGATGCGGCCCAGAATTTCGGCCTTCTTCTCTTCGGTGATTTTTTTGCGCGCGATACCTTTGTCGAGAATGCCTTCTGAATAGGCTTTGCCTTTGTCGGCGCTTGTCTGTTCCTGATCGATCAAAACAACTTCGATCCCGGCTTTGGCCGAGACGAACGCAATGCCTGCGCCCATCATGCCAGCGCCCAAAACACCCACTTTAGTGACTGTTTCGTCGGAAACCTGCGGACGATTGGCGCCTTTTTCAAGCGCTTCCTTGTTAATAAACAAAGAGCGGATCATCGCGCTTGATGTTGGGTCGTTCAGGATTTGAGTGAAGTAGCGCGCTTCAATCTTCAATGCGGTGTCAAAGGGCACCATTGCGCCTTCATAAATTGAGGAGAGTAGCGCTTTGGCCGCCGGATAGACACCTTTGGTCTTTCCGTTGATCATCGCAGAGGCACCAACGAAGGTCATAAAGCCTTGCGGATGGTAGGGCGCTCCGCCGGGCATTTTCCAACCCTTGAGATCCCATGGTTTGACGATGTCTGCGTCGCTTGCTCCCAACACCCAAGCTTTGGCGTCCTCAATTAGGGCCTCGGGTGCACTGACCTCGTCGATTAGTTGTGCAACCTTGGCTTTCTTGGGGTCCAACATGCGTCCTTCCAGCAGGACAGGGGCGGCAGCCATCGCGCCAACCATGCGGGAATAACGGGTGGTGCCGCCTGCGCCGGGGAACATGCCGAGAAGTATCTCAGGCAAGCCAATTTTGCCCTTTGGCGTGTCGGCCATGAAACGGCGATGGCAGGCAAGCGCGATTTCTGTGCCGATCCCAGCACACAGACCGGGAATCGCACAGGCGACAGGTTTGCCGCCCTTGTTCGTCTTTGGGTCCATGCCAGCGCGTTCAATTTTGCGCAGGATGCGGTGGCCATTCATGATGAACTCGAAAAGAGCGGGGGCCGGGTTGTCGCCGGATTCAGCACGGATTGAGCCCAGAACGTTGAGATCCATGCCACCTGCGAAGGTGTCTTTGCCGCTTGTGATCACAATGCCTTTGACGGTGTCATCTTCCAAGGCCGTATCAAGGTGGCCTTCAAAGACGCTGAACGCCTCGCGTGTTAGCACGTTCATTGATTTGCCGGGCACGTCCCATGTAATGAACGCCACGCCATCGGAATCGAGTTTGTATGTGAAATCGCTCATGAGCGAGCCCCTTTCAATGGGGCGGTCATGGCCCCGGCTAGTGTATAATGCGTTCGGCGTCTTCGATTGAGACAGCCATTTCCAGATATTCCAGCATTTCGATCAGCCATGTGTCTGGGGCTGTTTCGATCAGAAAATACCGCACCAGCGAGCTGGTCTGCAGCGTATTGTCTTCGCTGTATTCGTTCCAGCGGGCGGTGACGCGAAAGCGATGGTTGACCGACTGGTCGCGCTGTACGACCCGGCAATCGCCGTGCGTGATCGGATAGGCCGAAAGCAATTGTCGATACTGGTCGGCCATAGATTTGAGTTCTTCGCGATCCTTGATCGTCACAACGCCTGCGGCGCTGTAAACCACAAGCGGGACAACGCAAAATTGCGAAAGCGTGTCGAAATCTTCGGTGAAAAGGGCATTCCTCACCCCTTTCAGAAACTGCATCAACGTATCGTCCAAGGCCAACGTCCCTCAAGTCGTCCCAGAAATCCTGCGCCGTTATACACGGAAGTTCAGACATATCATATACGTTCGATGATAGTAGCTGCACCCATGCCGCTTGCGACGCAAAGGGTTGCAAGACCAATAGACTTTCCCTGACGTTCCAATTCGTCCAGCAAAGTCCCGATAATGATCGCTCCAGAGGCCCCCAAAGGGTGGCCCATAGCGATAGCGCCACCGTTCACATTGACCCGACCGTGGTCGACGTCAAAGGCTTGCATGAAGCGCAAGACAACGGATGAAAACGCCTCGTTCACTTCGAAAAGATCAATGTCGCCAATTTCCATGCCGCTGTCGGCCAAGATCTTTTGCGTAGCGGGAACCGGACCAGTCAGCATGATGGTTGGATCAGTGCCGATTTTCGCCGTTGCGCGGATACGGGCGCGTGGCTTCAGACCATGCGCTTTACCAAAAGCTTCTGATCCGATCAGCACGCCAGCGGCACCATCAACGATGCCAGATGAATTGCCAGCGTGGTGGATGTGATTGATCTTTTCCAGATGCGGGTACTTCATCAAAGCCACGGCATCAAATCCGGGCATCATCTCGCCCTGATCCTTGAAGGCAGGTTTCAATGCGCCAAGCGCCTGCATATCTGTGCCAGGACGCATGTATTCGTCGCGCGTCAGGATCGGTAGGCCATTTTGGTCGCTGATTGCGACAATGGATTTGTCGAAACGATTGTCTTCCCATGCTGCTGCGGCACGGTCCTGACTGGCCACTGCGAGCGCATCGGCATCATCGCGTGAAATGCCAAATTCGGTTGCGATAATATCGGCCGAAATACCTTGGGGCACAAAATAGGTTTTCATGGCCACGGATGGATCAACAGCGATTGCCGCTCCATCCGAGCCCATTGGCACACGGCTCATGCACTCAACACCGCCTGCGATATACGCATCACCCGCGCCACCACGCACCTGATTGGCGGCCAGGTTCACCGCTTCCATGCCGGATGCGCAAAAGCGGTTGATCGAAAGGCCCGGGATATGCTCATCAAGGTTCGAGGCCAAAACGGCGGTACGCGCAAGGCAGCCGCCCTGTTCTTTAACCTGAGTTGCATTGCCCCAGATCACATCCTCAACCGCGTGGCCGTCCAAACCGTTGCGACCCTTCAGAGCATTCAGCATGTCCGCGCTAAGCTTGACCGGGGTTACTTCGTGCAGGCTTCCGTCAGCGCGGCCTTTGCCACGAGGAGAGCGCACGGCGTCGTAGATGTATGCTTCGGTCATTGGCTTTTCTTCCTCGGAAATGCGGGTTCCATCAGATCGTACGGGTGTTTCCATCCGGGTAGGTTTGCAATGCGGTCCAGCCATGCATCAATTGCGGGCCAGTCTTTGCGTTCAAATCCGAACGGTTCGTTGTAGAAAAGATAAGAGCAACAGGAGAAATCGGCATTGGTAACGCTGCGTCCGACGATCCAATCACGCTGCGTCAGATGCGTATTCAGGATAGTGTAGGAGGCTTTGAGGCGCCCTTGTTGAAAGCCGATGACCTCTTGCGGGCGCTTGGCGGGATCAAGAAAGTTCATCAAAAAACGGGTTGGGCCTGCCATCGCAGAAAGCTTGGAGTTGTCCCACAGGACCCAGCGCAGAACTTCGCGGCGCTCTTCTGCGGTTTCGCCACCAAACTTGCCGGTTTTCTCTGTTATGTACGACTGGATGACGCCCGATTGGCTGAGCTTTAGGTCCCCATCGATCAAAGCCGGGACTTCGCCCATGACGTTGACCGTTTCGGCGTATTCTGGAGTGCGCGCGGCTCCGTTGAAAAAATCAACGTAGATGGCCTCCCATTCAAGCCCAGAAAGCTCCAAGGGAAGTGCCGCTTTGTATGCGTTTCCACTTTCGCCGAAACAATAGAGTTGGATGGTCATGCGCAGTCCCTTTTTTTGGAGGTCGGACCGGGGGTTTCACACCCCCGGACCCCGGTGAAGTATTTTTCAATAGATGAAGTTAGGAAGAATTTAAGGCAAATGCTGTTTTTACGGGAGCGCGGTACAGGCTGGAGAGCCGATGACCGTAATAGGTGAAGCCCCGTCTTGCGACCCAAACAGGTTGCGGGCGGGGTGGAACGCTTTTGGCTTCATCTATTTTCAAATACTCAAATTCCCCGCTTATCGCTTGCGCGCGTCTAGTTCTGCGTTGAACAATCGAAGTCGGGTTTCCAAATTGTCGTGGTTCATCACGGAATTAAAATTCTCGAAGATGAACGACAAAGCTTCGCCTTCGACCAATCCGGCCTCTTGGCTAAACTTCTTGAGACGACGGTATCCGTCTTCAGTCATGGCTACGGGAAACCGTCGGGTCAGGCGCAGTCGTTTGGGCATTCTATCTCCGCTCGCTTAGAACTGTTCAGCGTCAAGTGCCATGACTGTATCGGCTCCAGACGTGATCCGCGCAAGGTGCATAGCCGTGGCGGGCAATTGGCGAGCCATGTAGTAACGCCCTGTTGCAACTTTGGTTTCAAGGAAGTCGGTGTCTTCCGCGCCACTTTCAAGCGCGTCCATCGCGGCCTTGCCCATGCGCGCCCACATCAGGCCAACAACTGTGTGTCCAAAGAGGTGCATGAAATCATAGCTGCCGGCCAAAGCGTTCAGCGGGTTTTTCATGCCTTCCTGCATAAAGTACATCGCCGCGGCTTGCAGATCCTTTGAGGCGCCTTTGAGTGGGTCAAGGAAATCGGCCTTAAACGCTTCGTTGCTTTCGTTTTCTTTGATGAAGGTTTTGATTTCATCAAAGAAGGCCATAACCGTTTTGCCGCCGTTTTGGCCCAGTTTGCGTCCCACAAGGTCAAGCGATTGGATGCCGTTGGTGCCTTCATAGATCATCGCAATGCGGGCATCGCGGACGAACTGTTCCAGGCCCCATTCTTTCGTGAAACCAGAGCCGCCCAGAGTTTGTTGCGCCAACACGGTAGTGTCAAAGCCCTTGTCGGTTAGAAAGCCTTTCATCACAGGGATCAAAAGCGAGATCATCGCTTCGGCGTCTTCATCATTCAGACGATGCGAGCGATCTATGAGTTCTGCGCCCCAATAAACCAGCGCACGGCCGCCTTCGACCATCGCTTTCTGATCCATCAGATTACGGCGCACGTCGGGGTGCACGATGATGGGGTCTGCCGGCTTGTCGGGTGCTGCAACACCGGTGACATCGCGGCCCTGCAGGCGGTCGCGGGCGAAGCCAAGCGCGTTTTGGTAGGCGACTTCGCCTTGGGTGTAGCCCTGGAGCGCGACGGAAAGCCGAGCTTCGTTCATCATGGTGAACATTGCGCGCATGCCTTTATGCATATCGCCGACAAGCCAACCTGTGGCTTCGTCATAGTTCATCACGCAGGTAGCGTTACCGTGGATGCCCATTTTCTCTTCCAAACCGCCGCAAGTAACGGGGTTGCGATCACCAAGGCTGCCGTCTTCGTTAACGATGAACTTTGGGACGACAAATAAGCTGATGCCCTTGATGCCTTCGGGCGCATCTGGAGTGCGGGCCAAAACGAGATGAACGATGTTTTCGGCCAGATCGTTTTCGCCGCCTGAGATCCAGATTTTCTGTCCGCTGATCTTATAGCTACCATCGCCCTGAGGTTCGGCTTTGGTGCGGATCAGGCCCAGATCGGTGCCACACTGAGGTTCGGTCAGGTTCATTGTGCCTGTCCAGCGTCCCTCATAGATCGGTGGCAAATAAGTTTCTTTTTGCTGATCAGTGCCGTGCACGGCCAAAGCAGAGGCGGCGCCATGGCTTAAACCGACGTACATTTGGAAGGCCATGTTTGCCGCAGAGAAAAGTTCTCCGGTGGCGGTGTTCAACAAGTATGGCATGCCTTGGCCGCCGTGATCAGGGCTGGCGTCCAGCCCCATCCAGCCGCCTTCCGACATCTGCTTCCACGCGTCTTTGAAACCGTCCGGCGTGCGCACAACGCCGTTTTCCAAAGTACACCCTTGCGTGTCACCCACTGTGTTTAACGGGTGCAGGACATTCGACGCGATTTTGCCCGCTTCTTCCAGAACGGCACCGGTGAAAGACGCATCCAACTCGTCGTAGCCCGGAATATCACTTTCCGAGATTTTCAGAACGTTGTGCAGGATGAACTGTTGGTCTTTTACAGGAGGCGTAAAGGTTGTCATGGGTGTTTCCTTTGGGTGGCTTAGCTTGCGGCGGCGTGCGGTTGGGTCAGGTTTTTGACCATTTGCTCGCCCCATTTCAGTTGATCTTCCAGATCGACAATCGCTTCGTTCAGCGCTTCGCGCTGGCTGATCATGTCGGCAAGACGTTCTTTGCCAATTTCGATTGCACGCAAGCTTTGAGTAAGGTTCTGCGACGCCGGATCGTAGAGATCCAAAAGTTGCCGAATGTCTTCAAGGCTGAATGCAAAGCGCTTAGCGCGCAGGATCAGTTTCAGACGCGCCCGGTCTTTTCTGGTGAAAAGGCGGCGCGTGCCTTTGCGGATTGGGAACAGAAGTTCTTTAGATTCATAAAAGCGAAGTGTGCGGGCGGTGACATTAAACGCATCGCACATTTCACGAATGCTCATGTGGTTTTCAGGTTCGGTCATGAAATTATCTCGCATAATCGTTTTCAAGCCGTGCTCACATCTGCTTCGTTACTGCTTCATACAAGGTTGCTTTACGTTTACGTAAACGTAACGCGGCGTAACTAAAGGCTTTAGGGAATTTTCGGAAATCCAACCCTACGTCAAACGAAACTTTCCGTAAGGTCAATTGTGATGCGATCTGAAAAAACGCGTCAGATATGACGCTTTTGTTCAGATATAGCCCGAATCTGCGTTATTTGGTCGAAGATTCGATCTCGTCGCGGAATTTACTGAGATCAGCGATGGTCTCTTCTAATTGCACGCGCTCTTTTTCGAGGGTTTTAAGCTGATTATCAGCAAGCTCCAGAAAGTTCTCCAACTGAGCGTCGGTGCCCTTCTGGTCATAAATCTCAAGCCATTGGCGGACGTCTTCAAGCGAAAAACCCCAGCGGCGACCGCGCAAGATCAAGGTCATGCGCGCAATTTCTTTCGATCCATAAAACCGCGAGCGGCCCTCTTTCTCGGGCGAAAGCAGTTCGATGTATTCGTAATAGCGCAAAGTGCGAGGGGTCACGTCGAAACGTGCGCACATCTCTTTGAAAGTCAGTCGCTCGGACGTCATCGTTGTCTCCCTAATCGCTAAGATAAACCTCAGCGGCGTTGGGATCAATCTGCTTGGGCTTGCTCTTTTACATGCCCGGGAGGATGTAGGGCAGGAAAGGTGTTCACATGTCTGATGAAAACGAAAAGCGGCAAGGAATCGCGCGCCAGTTTATTGGGGCTTTGCCGCATTGCCGCGCATTGGGCATGACCCTTGATACCGTAGGGTATGGAGAGGCCGCGATTTCTATGCCTTATGACGAACGATTTGTAGGTGATCCCGCAACAGGCGTTATTCATGGCGGTGCTGTGTCGGCGTTGATGGACACCTGCTCTGGTGCAGCCGTGATGAGCCACCCTGATGGGCCGATTGCCACCGCAACGATTGATTTGCGCATTGATTATATGCGTCCTGCCACGCCGGGGCAGCGTATTCGCGCCGAGGCGTCAGTCTATCACATCACGCGCACGGTGGCGTTTGTGCGGGCAACAGCCGTTGATGAAAACACTGATCATCCGGTGGCTATGGCGACTGGTGCATTCACGGTGGAGGGCAGGTCATGAGCAAGGGGCGTCCAGAGCCGGTACAGGTTGTTAAGACCCGTCGTGACACTGCTTTGCAGGCGTTGGTTGGTGGGATTCCGTACATTCAGTTCCTTGGAATGAGCTTTGATCGGCGCGGTGATGAGCTGACATCGGTGCTAACTTATGACGATAAATTGATCGGCAATCCGGCGCTTCCCGCCATTCATGGAGGGGTTACAGCTGCGTTTTTGGAGACCTCTGCACTGATTGAGCTAGGGTGGCAGCATCTGTGGGACGAAATTGAGAACGGGCGGATAGACGTTGAGGCTCTGCCCAAGGCATTGCCTCGCATGCCCAAGACGATTGATTTTACTGTGGATTACCTACACACAGGCTTACCTCGGGATGCGTACGCGCGCGCGCGGGTCAATCGCTCTGGGCGGCGTTATGCGTCTGTGCATGTCGAGGCGTGGCAAGACAACCGCGCCCGCCCGTTTGCGCAGGCCACCGGACACTTCTTGATGCCTGAAGGCGTTGCGCAAGGATGACCCAGACACGGGCGCGCGAGATTACCCATCGCCGCATTCTGGCGATCGCCCTACCGATTGTGCTTTCCAACGCCACCGTGCCGCTTTTGGGGTTGGTCGATACAGGGGTGATCGGCCAGCTTGGTGATCCGGTGCCGATTGGCGCGGTTGGGATTGGCGCGGTGATCATCTCGGCGGTTTATTGGCTGTTTGGTTTCCTGCGTATGGGCACCACAGGCATGACCAGTCAAGCCTTAGGGGCAGATGATCAGGGAGAGGCAGATGCGCTTTTGTCGCGCGCCTTGATCATCGGGGTTGGGGCCGGTTTGGCGATCATTGTGCTGCAGCCGTTGATCTTCGCGGGGGCCTTTTGGTTGTCGCCTGCTTCGCCCGAAGTCGAAAGCCTTGCGCGTCAGTATATCCAAATACGCGTCTGGTCAGCGCCCGCCGCGATCGCGCTTTTCGGCATCACGGGTTGGTTGATTGCCGCGGAGCGCACCAAAGCGGTTCTGGTGCTACAACTTTGGATGAACGGTTTGAACATCCTTCTGAGCATTGCGTTTGTGATCGGGCTCGGTTGGGGCATCAAAGGCGTTGCGTTCTCTAGCTTTATCGCTGAGTGGGCAGGGCTTGGCGTTGGCCTGTGGTTTTGTCGGGGTGCATTTGCGCGACCTTTTTGGCGTGAGTGGCCACGTGTTTTGAACCGCGCGCGTCTGATTGCAATGGCAGCCGTAAATCGCGACATCCTTTTGCGCTCGCTGATGCTTCAGGCGATTTTCGTGTCGTTCCTGTTCTTTGGCGCCGACTTTGGCGACGTCCCCTTGGCGGCCAATCAGGTGTTGCTGCAGTTCCTGTTCGTCACTTCCTACGCGTTGGATGGATTTGCCTTTGCAGCCGAGACGCTGGTCGGCAATGCAATGGGGGCCAAAAACCGCGCCCGTTTGCGCCGCGCCGCGGTGTTGAACAGCCTTTGGGCAGGTGGGATCATGGTGGGCATGGCGATTTGTATCGCGATCTTTGGCGCGGCGGCGATTGATTTGATGACCACGTCGGATGAGGTGCGTTTGGCCGCCAAAACTTACTTGCCGTGGGTCGTTGCTGCACCTGTTGTGGGGCTGGCGTCTTGGATGCTCGATGGCATCTTCATCGGGGCGACGCGCACTGTGGATATGCGCAATATGGCCGCGATTTCGGCGGTAATTTACTTCTCAGCTGTTTGGGCGTTAACGCCTACGTTTGAAAATCACGGGCTGTGGATGGCCCTGATGATCTCGTTTATTGCGCGCGGCGTCACACTGGCGTTGCGATACCCAGCGTTAGAGCGGGCTGTGGCAGCTTAAAGCCAATCGTCCACCTGGCACCCAACTGCATCTGCGGCGCTTTCAAATCCATCATGGGCCAGCATTTCATCCAAACCCCGCGCAATGCGATGCGCCAGCGACAAGCCGGAAAACACCATCGCCGTATATAGTTGAACGGCACTCGCACCTGCTTTGATCTTTGCATAGGCATCCGCCGCGCTTGCAACGCCGCCCACGCCGATCAAAGGCATCGTGCCGCCGGTTTCGCGGTAAAGCCGCGCCAGAACACGGGTCGAGGGCGCAAAGAGAGGCCGTCCTGAAAGACCGCCTGCTTCACCTTTGCGCCGGCTGACCAGCCCATCGCGCGACAGGGTCGTGTTTGTCGCGATGATGCCATCCACACCAACGCTTTGTGCGACGTTGGAGATCTCAGCGATTTCACCATCGCTGAGGTCTGGCGCGATCTTGAGGAACACCGGAACGCTACCGCGTTCGGCCAAAACACCCTCGAGCAAGCCGCGCAACGCAGCCGCACCTTGCAGGTCGCGCAGCTTTTCGGTGTTGGGCGATGAGACATTCACGGTCGCAAAATCAACAAGCGTGCGCGAGATACGCATCACTTCAGCAAAATCGGCAGCGCGATCCTCACTGTCTTTGTTCGCACCAATGTTGAGGCCCACTGGAATCCCATCAGGCCTTTCGGCAAGACGATCCGCAATGGCTTCAATGCCGTCATTGTTAAATCCAAAGCGGTTGATCGCCGCCTTGTCGCGGAACAACCGGAATAGCCGAGGCTTTGCGTTGCCAGCCTGCGGACGTGGAGTGGCCGCACCGACTTCCAAGAAACCAAAACCTGCCTGCATCAAAGGTCGCAAAGCGGTGGCGTTTTTGTCAAAACCTGCGGCGAGTCCAACCGGATTTACCAATTTCAGGCCAGCGACATCCACAGCAAGACGTGGTGATGTAACAGGCCCCGGCAACGGCGCAAATGGTGTGTTGAGCGCACGCAACGCCAATCCGTGCGCGCGTTCGGGATCAATCGCGCGCAAAGCTGTCAGACCTAACCCTTCAATCAGGCTCATTCCACGCCGTCCGGGAAAACATGGCCATCAGGCCCCAACAGGATCGGACGCGCCCAAATCACATCGCTCAAACGCAGAGGGCGATAAAGATGCGGGAAAAGCGCACCACCGCGCGACGGCTCCCATTTGATTGTGTCCAATCGTCGGGCATCAAGCGCCAAAACCATCAAGCTATCTTCACCCGCAAAGTGCTTTGCGGCCGTTTCCTCTACCTGTTGGGCAGTTGAAAAATGCACGTAACCATCCACGACATCAATTGGCGCGCCAAGCGTCTCGCCTTGCTCGTAAAGCGCACGCCATTCTTCTTGGCGAAATATCTTGAAGATCAGCATGCCCCTAGGTGGCCCGACCTTGGCTTTACGTCAAGCAGGGTCTTTAAAATGCGCCTAAAATTGCCGCTTCTTCTTGGTAAAAATATCCCTGGGTGAATTGACCGAAGGTCAAGAGGGGCAGCGCCCCTTCTTCCCCTTTGACTCGGGCGCGGCTTGGCTGCACGATGTTTTCAATCTCAACTGACCCAATGGGGGGATCTAACAATGAAGATGACATTTCTTGCCAGCGGTGCCGCGCTTGCGTTAAGCGCTGGAGCCGCACTCGCCGATTTCAACATCACCATTTTGCACACCAACGACTTTCACGCGCGTTTCGAGCCGATCAACCGCTTTGACAGTGGGTGCGGTGCCGAGGACAACGCGGAAGGCAAATGCTTTGGCGGCTCTGCACGTCTTGCTACAGGTGTTGAAGCAGCCAAAGCGCGCGCTGAGAACACATTGCTTGTCGATGGTGGCGATCAGTTTCAGGGCACACTGTTTTACACGTATTACAAAGGTGCACTCGCTGCTGAGATGATGAACCAGATGGGTTATGACGCGATGACTGTGGGCAACCACGAGTTTGACGATGGCCCCGAAGTCCTCCGTGATTTTATTGGGGCGACTGATTTTCCGATCTTGATGTCGAACGCTGATGTGTCCGGCGAGCCCTTGCTTGCGGATCAAATCCAGAAATCGACCATCATCGAAAAGGGAGGCGAGAAAATTGGCCTGATCGGCCTGACGCCGCAAGATACCGACGAGTTGGCCTCTCCTGGACCCAATGTGATTTTCACCGATCCGGCGGGCGCTGTTCAGGCCGAAGTTGATCGCCTGACTGCGGAAGGCGTAAACAAGATCGTCGTGCTTTCGCATTCTGGTTATGCGGTTGATCAGCGCGTGGCTGAGGCGACAACAGGGGTGGATGTGATCGTTGGCGGTCATTCCAACACGCTTTTGTCCAACACGCATGAACGCGCTGTAGGACCTTACCCAACTGTCGTGAACGGCGTGCAAATTGTTCAGGCGTATGCCTACGGCAAATTCCTGGGCGAGTTGAATGTGACTTTTGATGATGGCGGCAATGTCACTGCGACGTCTGGCGATCTTTTGTTGATGGACGCTGAAGTAGCAGAAGATAAAGCGACCGTTGCGCGTATCGCCGAGGCTGCTGCGCCGCTTGAAGAAATTCGCAATAAGGTTGTGGCCGAGGCGGCTGAACCGATTGGTGGCGACCGCGACGTCTGCCGCGCGATGGAGTGTTCGATGGGTTCACTGATTGCAGATGCGATGCTGGACCGGGTCAAGGATCAGGGTGTGGAAATTGCGATCCAGAACGGTGGCGGTATTCGTGCGTCTATCGATGCTGGGCCTGTGACCATGGGTGAAGTTTTGACAGTGCTGCCGTTTCAAAACACGCTGTCTACGTTTCAGGTCACCGGCAAGACGGTGTTTGCGGCTTTGGAAAATGGCGTGAGCCAAGTTGAAGAAGGCGCTGGTCGTTTTCCACAGGTGGCTGGCATGACCTATAGTTTTGATCCCAAAGCGGAAGCCGGAAGCCGGATTGTCGATGTTATGGTTAGCGGTGCGCCAATCGAGATGGACAAGGTGTATGGCGTTGTGTCCAACAACTACGTCCGTAACGGTGGCGATGGGTATGAGATGTTTGAAAGCGCAGAGAACGCCTATGACTTTGGCCCTGATCTGGCGGATGTCACAGCCGAGTTTTTGGCCGCAAAGGGTCCGTTTACTCCATACACTGATGGTCGCATCACTGTGAAAGAGTAACCACTCGCGTGGTTTGCGGGGCCTAGCGGCCCCGCGAACTAGGGGGCATTTGCTTTCTTTGACGACAGTCAAGCATATCGGGGCCCAAAATCACTCCCGCCGGAGGCGCCGGTCAGCGTACCAGTTTTGGTGACGCCTTCTGCCATATAGTAAAAAGCATATCCTCGGTCGTTCCAGCGGCTTTCGTGGCCGCCTCATAGTCGACCCCTTCAAGCGCTGCCAAAGCATCAAAGATCAGTTCAACACCTTCTGCATCCCCCGGAATCGTCAAGCTTTGACCGCTCCCGTCAAAGAAATCCCAATACAAATCGGGTGCAAGCGGGCCAAGATCAGAGGTGCGCACATTCACTCGCACAAGCTCGTTGATCGAAATGGACCCCCCGCCAAGCGGGCCAAAGTAGGTGATCTCGCGCTCGTCCACGTCCACCATGCCCGCGCCGCCCCCTGGGGCCGGAAACCGCGCGCGTCGCACCCCTTCCCAAATCAGCATTGCCCCGATCGCGGCCAAGCCAGCGCCCATGAGGCGCTGTATGCCAAGGCCAAAAATTGCCAAATGGACGCCAGCAAGAACCAGCGCCCCGCCGATAATCACTTCGCGCCATCGCAGAAATCCGGCGCTCACTTCCGGGCGCACAAAACTCATCGCCAGTCCCCCAAACGCTGCTGCCAAAGCGTCATCGCAGCCACTGCGGCCGTATCCGCCCGCAAAATCCGCGGGCCTAAAGACACCGCATGTGCCTGCGGCAACCCTGAAAGACGCACACGTTCTGCCTCAGAAAACCCACCTTCAGGCCCGATCAAAATTGCCCAAAGCCCGCCGTCATCAGGTAACGCAGTCGTCTTACCAGCCAAAGCCTCATCGCAGAACATCAGTCGCCGATCTTCAGGCCACTGCGCCAAAACCGTCTCTAA
Source organism: Paracoccaceae bacterium (assembly GCA_039942715.1). GTDB lineage: Bacteria > Pseudomonadota > Alphaproteobacteria > Rhodobacterales > Rhodobacteraceae > JABDJX01. Next base: position 239,777 of record JBDVBY010000011.1, on the reverse strand, counting down.
CTTGGCAATCTCGGCAACGTCGGGCACAAAAGTCCCGCCACATTGCTCAGCAGCTTCAACCGCATGGGCTTGCAAGCGATCCCGTCTAATCCGCTCTGAGTTGGTAAACGCCGTTTGAACTGGGCAAATTTTAGCAGCCCCCATTTCAGCCGCCTTTTCCACGATAAAATCCGTGCGTGCCTTCTTAATCGGCGCAAATAGCAGCCAAAGGTCAGGCGGCATTTGCAACGGTGCAGACTGCTCTACGCAGACCAAAACACCACGCCTTTTGCCTGCCTCAGCCACCTCAGCTTGCCACTCTCCGTCTATGCCGTTGAAAAGGGACACAAAATCACCAACGCCAAGCCGCATCACACCAAATAAATAGTGTGCATGGGCTTGCGACGCTGCAACCGATTGCCCCTTGCCCAAGGGCTGATCTACAAAGAGCCTGACTTTCGCGCTTTTCATAAAGGGCAACATATGACGCAGACAGACGGGACGCCAGAGATGGGAACGGTTGCAGATGCTGTGCCCGACAACTGGGTCGATACTTATGCGCCAAACTGGTCGCGACCGTATCTGCGCCTGTCTCGCGCGGACCGCCCTATTGGCACGTGGCTTTTGCTGATCCCTTGTTTTTGGGGCCTGGGTGCTGCTTCGGTCATGCAGGACTCTTTCACCGGGCATCACGCTTGGATCGCAATCGGTTGTGCTATTGGCGCGTGGCTGATGCGGGGTGCGGGGTGCACGTGGAACGACATCACCGACCGCAACATTGACGATAAGGTCGAGCGCACCCGCTCGCGCCCGATCCCATCGGGTCAGGTCACCGTCAAAGGGGCGATCATCTGGATGGTGATTCAATCCCTGCTGGCGTTTTGCATCTTACTCACGTTCAACTGGCTCGCCATCGCCCTTGGCATCGCTTCTCTCGCCATCGTCTGCGTCTATCCTTTCGCGAAGCGTTTTACATGGTGGCCGCAGGTGTTTCTTGGCCTTGCGTTCAATTGGGGCGCGCTTTTGGCATGGGCGGCGGCCACTGGCAGCCTAAGCATCGCGCCAGTGTTTCTTTACGCCGCAGGCATCGCATGGACGCTGTTTTACGACACGATTTATGCGCACCAGGACAAAGAAGACGACGCGTTGATCGGTGTGAAGTCAACCGCACGGCTGTTTGGCGATGATACACCCCGCTGGTTGCGCCGCTTTCTTGTGACATGCATTATTCTGTTTACCGCTGGTTTGATCACCGCTTTGGTTGAGTCGGCCACGCCGCTGCAACTTACACTCACTTTGAGCGGCGTTTGGGCGTTTGGTTGGCATCTGGCGTTGCAATTGCGCGGCCTGCACACTGAAGACCCGGAACAATGCCTGAAACTGTTTCGTTCCAACCGAAATGCAGGCCTGATCCCTGTGGCGTTTCTTGCCGCTGCACATTTCGTATGATTGCACACGGGACCACAGAGGATTAACACGTCATCCATGTCAGCTCTCTCGCGTATCTTGCCCCACTTTATTGCAATCGCCATCGCAGCGGTCGGATGTGTCGGTGTGGCCTTTTGGGCCAAGGACAAGATTGAAAGCCAGGCGCTGACCGATCTTGATCTGGTCATGACCCAAAGCGGCAATGAATGGACAGATATTCTAGTCGACGGCCTCTCAGTTACCTTGACTGGCACCGCACCTGACGAAGCAACACGTTTCGCCGCCCTGTCCACTGCTGGCACCGTTGTTGATGCCTCTCGCATCATCGACGGGATGGACGTCGAAGCGGTCGCAGCTCTGAAAGTGCCGGATTTCTCTATTGAAGTGCTGAAAAACTCTGATGGCATTTCGTTGATCGGGTTGGTGCCAACGTCCTCTGAACCAGACGCAATTGTCGAGCAGGTTATGAGTATCGCAGGGGATACGCCTGTGGCTGATTTGCTTGAAAACGCAGACTTTGATCCACCCGCTGGATGGGACGACGCGCTGGCTTTCGGGCTTGAGGTTCTTGAGGTCCTACCGCGCTCCAAAGTCTCGATCACGCCTCGACGCGTGTCGATCAAGGCTGCTGCCAAGGACGCCGATGACCGGGTGGCAATGGAACGTCGCTTTGCGCGTATGGCCCCGAACAACGTGCGTCTCGATCTAAATATCACCGCGCCACGCCCCGTGGTCGCACCTTTTACCTTGCGCTTTGTCATCGACGAAGCCGGGCCGCACTTTGACGCCTGTGCCGTCGACAGTGGCGCTGCAATGCGCGCTGTGATCAAAGCAGCGCGTGACGCTGGGATGACGGGGCAGCCCGATTGTATCCTTGCCCTTGGAACACCCTCCACCAGATGGGGCGACGCCGCCACTGCTGGAATCAGAGCGCTCGCAACGATTGGGGGCGGCACTCTGACACTCTCGAACGCGGATGTCGCATTGATCGCGCGCCAAGGCACCTCTGAGTCTCTGTTTGAGCGTGCCGCGGGTGATCTTGAGGCCGCGTTGCCCGAAGTATTCTCGCTTTCTACCATTTTGCCAAAACAACCCGTTGCAGTGGCATCCGGTGAAGCCGCCCCACCCGAGTTTTCCGCCGTCCGCTCCCCCGAAGGCCAAGTGCAATTGCGCGGACGTCTTTCGGACGATGCCACCCGCGCCGCAGTCGAAAGCTTTGCCGCAGCCCAGTTCGGCGCCGACAAAATATACCCTGCAGTGCGCATTGATCCGTCCATGCCTGCAGGCTGGCCCACCCGCGTTCTTGCCGCTCTTGAGGCGCTGCAATTCCTGAACAACGGAATTGCATCTGTCACTGTAGACAGCATTCAAATCAGCGGTGCGACAGGCGTGAAAGGTGCGCAATCCGAAATGGCCCGCATCTTGTCATCCAAGCTTGACGGTGCGCGGTACTCACTCGATATCAACTATTCCGAAGCGCTTGATCCGCTGGCCTCAATCCCGAGCCCAGAGAAGTGCATCCTGATGATCACCGAAGCCGCAGGTAAGCGTAAGATCACATTTGCGCCCTCTTCCACCGACATTGAATCTGACGCGATCGAAACGATTGACGCGATCGCTGAAATCGTGCGCCAGTGTCAACACGTGGATATTGAAATCGCTGGCCACACAGACAGTCAGGGCCGCGATGTGATGAACGAACAGCTAAGCCAAGCCCGCGCTGATGCCGTTCTAAACGCGATCATGGCGCGCCGTGTGCTTGTCTCGAACCTGTCCGCCATAGGGTACGGCGAAGCCCAGCCTATCGCTGACAACGAAACAGAGAATGGCCGCGAAGCAAACCGTCGCATCGAATTTAAGCTTCTTACGCCAACCCAGACGACTAAAAATACCGAAGAACCCACTGAGGAAGACCAATGAACGGTGCCGAGTTTATCGCAGCCACTGCCGCAATTTTGTTCATGGCGTTCCTTGCCGGATGGTTTTCGCATTGGCTTATATCGCGCATTACCCGCGTCACTCGTTCTGACATGGATGACCTCGATAAGATGGCACAAGAGCTTCACAAAGCCGAAGAAGAACGCGACGAGACTACAACCTACTTTCAGCAACGCGAAGCCGAACTGACCAACAAACTAAGCCAAACCGAAGCCGAGCTAGAGGCAGCAATGGACGGTCTGCGCACAGCCCGTGCCAAGTCCGAAGAGTTGCAAGCCTACGTTGATAGAGCCAGCGGGTAATATGCGCCTCACACAGATCACTCCATTTGTGCCTTGCACCAATCTGGAGGATCAGATCGCCTTTTACCGTGACACACTTGGCTTCGCTGTGGGCTTTCAAGCCGAAAACTACGCTTTCCTGAAACGCGATGGCGCAGCGATCCGATTGGTCCAAGTCGACGCAGGCGTTGATCTGCACACACCCGAACGGCAAGGAAGCTTCTACATTGATGTCCAAGACATCGACGCGATCTATGCCTCGATGGAACAAGCCCTTGCAAAGCTTCCTGAAGGACGCGTGCGCGCGCCATTCAACCAAGACTACAATCAACGCGAATTCCACGTTATCGACGAAGACTGCACGCTGATCTTCTTCGGCGAAAGCATCAATTGAGAGGAATGGTACCACCTCCTGGAATTGAACCAGGGGCCTCTTGATCCACAATCAAGCGCTCTAACCAACTGAGCTAAGGCGGCACAGCAGTTTATCTAGCGCCGCTGGTTTTCGATTGCAAGGGATTCGCCTTGCTCGAACGCACATCACGCGCTACGTCCAAAAGCCGTCTGTTGAAGGGGAATGACTATGAGTATCGACAAGGAAAGCGACGTCACCGCCAACCTGCAAATCGGCCCCACGTCGTTGGGCATGGTGCGCATCTACGTGGAGGGTGACGGAATTTCTGTCCCGATGGATTTCGACCCTGAAGAGGCCGAAGAGATAGCTGATGAGATAAAGGCCGCCGCGGGACGCGCAAGGGCGATGGCGTCAAAGGGCGGGAAGAAGAAATAATTACCGCGGAATATTCTGCACGGCCAAGCAAACCGCCATATCGACATCGCTGCAAAGCTCAGGATCGCTCTCGGAAATATCTTTGGGTCGCTCATAGTTTTTAGCATAGTCGAAAAACGCATCCAGCGTTGACTCGTTCAAGCCACCAGACGACGGCAGGCCAAGCACAAATCCACGTGCAAAGATTGACCCACATTGCGTGGGCCCCCGACAAAGCACCACTCCAAAGGCGTCGACACCACCACTCACACGATCGGGGACAAGACCAACAATCCGCTCAGAGTTATCGAAAGACCCCCACTGCGACCAGCGCTCCGCTTCACCCATGCTTGACACTTTTGCCAGCCAAGCAACCCATTCACCGCCCGCAACCGTGCCAGCAATCCAAAGCCCACCGTCAGATGTTGCCGCAGTTGCCATGACGTCAAATTGATCAAACGGTCCAGGCCCGCGCGCAGCTGCATACCCCAAACGCCAAACCTGATGACCGGTCTCATCAATGCGCAAAACTTGCGATTCCGTCACAAGGGAATAGCCGCCGTCCGTTGGCTGAAGAATGGTCTGGCCAGACGCGTCAAACGTCTCTCCAATGCGGCGTAATTCTCCTGATGCGACATCCACACTGCCGATCCAGCCGATAAATGCGCCTCGGGCAACCGTCGTGCGTCCAACCACCAGAAACCGATCTGACTCTATGGGATGCACATCGTCGATCCAATGCGATCCTTCTCCAAAACCGTCCTTGAAAACAAAGCTATTAAGAGGCTTGCCGCGCGTGTCTGTTTGCACCAGTGCCGGATAAGACGCGCGCGTCCCCTCGGGCACAACATAGCCACCTGCAACAAACCCCTGCGGGCTTCGCGTTACGTTGGTGAGACGTGCATCAAGCGCACCAAATGGTGTTAAGCGCTCTGTTGGCCCCGCGCCAAGGGGGACAAACGTAAGTTCGGCGCGCGTTTCAAAAAAACTCCATCTCGCAAACTCGTAGTAGCGACGGCGTTCATGGACTGTTTCGTCAAACACCTTTTCCTTGTCCTCATCGACACCTTTGTTTTGAACATAAACCGCTTCGTCGCTTGCAATGGCAAAAACCTCTGGGACGGGCCGATAGCCATCGCTGCTCGAAAGGATAATCGGTTCACCAATTGTGTCGTGACTGGACCACTCGGCGATCCATGGCACTCCGTTTCCACGATCCGTTCGCCCAAGAATGAAATGGCGTCCCTCATCATCAATTGCCGTTTGCAGAAACTCTGTTGCAGGGCCGACTTCCAGAAAGTGGCTTTCACCTATGCTCAAAGGCATGGCAACGTTAAGCTCTTCGGGAATTGGCGGGGGGCCTTTTAGGCCGGCGACGAAGAAAAAGGCAGCCACCAACAAAGTAGGCAAGCCAACAGCAAAAGCAGCTGCAGCAGAGGCGGCGACTAAAAGAACCACGATGAACAACAGAAACTTCTTCATGGCACCCATGCTGCTTTTAAGTTCAGATTATCCCTATTTCAGCGTCGTGACGAAAAAATGGCGATTTGTTTGGTGAGTTTCCGGTTAATGTGTCAGTAACACTTCTTACCGCGCGCACCACATCTAGTGGTCTGGGTGCACACCCGTTCAACACGCACCTACGCTATACCGACGTCTTACCGACGCGATACCAACGTGGCACTGACGCCTGTTTTTGCTAGGATTTAGGGGTTAATCGGCGTGGATGTCTCGCGCAACACCAACCCGTTGCGCGTACGGTGCATCAAGTCATCAATCCCGGATCACGCGCAGTATGCCAGCGCATCGCTGCGTGGCGCGCAAATTTCTGCACCATCACTTTGCGCCGAGCAGGGGCAAGCTTGCTTTCGTCCCCCATTCGCACCAACTCAGCATCGTACTGATCTGCAATGATTAAACCGGTCTCGGCAGGCAAAAGCTCGGTCGGAAAATCCTCATCCACTGCCCAAAAGTACCGATCGCACCACTCTAGGTATCCCCGCCATTTGCAATCCGACGTAAAATCAACCCGGCTTGATTTACATTCGATGATCCAAATTTCAGATTTCGGGCCCAATGCCATCACATCAACGCGCAGACCGGGTGTGGGCACTAATTCCTCAACAGAAACAAAGTTATGACTCAGCAAATGACGGCAAACTCCACGCGCCAAAAGCTGTCCCGGTTTCATCTGAGCAAGGTCGTTAGGCATGTTCACAACTGTGAACAAAGCAGCAACATTTAACAAGCACCAAAAGGCGCGGTAGATTGGGTGCAAAAGTTGCAAAACCAACCCCGCCGCTCTATCTGCAGTTTGTGACGGGTCTCTGCTGTGCGCGACATACAGGATACATTCCGGTGGCCTTAAGCAAAACCGAGGGAGCTGGCTCTGTTTGGATCGTGGTCCACTTACCCGGCGCCCACCTGTGAAAACAGGTCCTCGGGAATGCAACATCCTAGCCGACATTAGCGGTCCGCCCGTCACACCAACACCTTTGCCTCTCGTCATCGCGGCATCCAAAGTCTAAAGCTTGGCCAACGCGACAACTCAAAAGGCATGTATCATGAAACTCTTTGACTCCGCTGCTTCCCCTTACGTGCGCAAAATAAATGTGCTTTTACATGAACTTGGCGCCAGTAGCGCGGTAGTGCGCGAACCGGTTGCAACGACTGCGTTCAATTCCTCAGAGACCTTGATCGCGGCAAATCCCTTGGGGAAAATTCCGGCGCTTGAGATTGACGACGGACGCGTTCTTTATGACAGCCGGGTGATCAGCATGTATTTGAACGAGCACTTTGGCGGTGCTTTTTATCCCGAGGATAATTGGCAGACCAAACACTTAGAGGCCGCTGGCGACGGCATCATGGATTGCACAGTTTCCATGGCCTATGAGGTCCGGCTTAGACCCGTAGACGAACAATCAGCCCAGTGGATCGAAGCACAATGGACCAAAGCGGCTCGCGCGATTAGGGCTCTAAACACCACCTTTATCGATCAGTTGAGCGGGCCTTTGACAATGGGGCACATCTCGGTTGCCTGCGCGTTGGCGTATATCGATTTCCGTCACGACGCGCGGCAATGGCGTTCGGATAATGACGCTTTGGCGGCATGGTTCACAGAAATGAACGCGCGTTCATCTATGGAGGCAACCGCGCCCAAAGGTTAGGTGCTGACCAACACATTCTACTTCATACTTGCTCAAAAACAGGTGCTGTTTCCCTTGGTTTATTGTGCTTTTTGCATGTGATCTGAACGCCACGCGGCTGCGCATTTGGATCACAAGTTATTGAAAACAGGGCGTTCAATGCCCATCTATTGATCAACAACAACAATAAGGGACAGTTATATGAACGAGATTATTTCCATTTTGGGCGGCGGCGGCATTGCCACGCTTTTGCTTGCAGCCCTCATTATTCTAACCGTTTTCAAGGGTGTGCGGATCGTTTCGCAGTCTGAAAAGCACGTGGTTGAACGCTTTGGTCGCCTGCGCACAGTGCTTGGGCCTGGCATCAACTTTATCGTGCCTTTTTTGGACCGCGTCGCACATCAAATCTCTATTCTTGAACGTCAGCTTCCAAATGCCAGCCAAGATGCGATTACCGCAGACAACGTGCTGGTTCAGGTTGAAACATCTGTGTTCTACCGGATCACCGAGCCTGAAAAGACCGTTTACCGTATCCGCGATGTGGATGCCGCGATTGCTACGACAGTGGCAGGTATTGTCCGTGCCGAGATTGGTAAAATGGAACTAGACGAGGTTCAATCGAACCGAGCAACCCTTATTACAACTGTTAAAGAAGCCGTTGAGCAGCAGGTAGATGACTGGGGGATCGAGGTGACGCGTGCTGAATTGCTAGACGTGAACCTTGATCAGGCGACTCGCGATGCGATGTTGCAGCAGTTGAACGCCGAACGCGAGCGTCGTGCCGCTGTGACCCGTGCAGAAGGTGAAAAACGCGCTGTTGAGTTAAGCGCTGATGCGGAGCTTTATGCCGCCGAGCAGGTCGCCAAGGCGCGTCGTGTTCAGGCAGATGCTGAAGCTTACGCCACAGGTGTGGTTGCGCAGGCCATCCAAGACAACGGTCTTGAAGCCGCGCAGTATCAGGTTGCTTTGAAGCAAGTTGAATCGCTGACCGCCCTTGGCGCAAGCCCATCCAGCAGCACAATCGTTGTGCCCGCAAATGCAATGGAAGCCTTTGGCGACGCCTTCAAAATGCTGCGAGGAGGTCGCTCATGACTTGGTCACTTTGGTGGGTTTGGATGATTGGGGCACTGGCACTGGCTATTCTTGAAGTACTGGCACCAGCGCAGATTTTCCTTGGCTTTGCTCTGGGAGCAGCGGGCGTAGGATTTGGCCTGTTGGTCGGCATACCCGGACTGTCCACATCATTGCCGATAGCACTTGTAGTCTTTGGTGTCTTGTCGCTGATCGCTTGGATTGGCATCCGCCGGATGGTCGGTGTGCGCGAAGGTCAGGTTAAAGTCTGGGACCGCGACATCAACGAAAACAACTAGTCGACTTTAGCCATTGTCCTTTAGGAGCCGCTGTTTCTGGCGGCTCCAATCACGTTTGGCCTCGGTATCGCGCTTGTCGTGCGCTTTTTTACCCTTACCCAAACCGAGCTTAATCTTCGCGCGACCCTTATGATTGAAGTACATCACCAACGGCACAAGAGTCATGCCCTTGCGCTGTGTCGCGTTCCACAATCTCGATAGTTCTTTTTTGGAAACCAACAGTTTGCGGCGCCGGCGATCATCATGACCGAACATAGCTTGTTCGTAAGGTGCGATGTAACTGTTCACCAACCACAGCTCGCCATCCTCTACCGCCGCATAGCTTTCGGCGATGTTAGACTGGCCAACGCGCATTGATTTGACCTCGGACCCCATCAACATCATGCCGCACTCGATGTCATCCTCAATGGCATAGTCGTAGCGCGCGCGCCGGTTCTCGGCGACGACTTTGTAATTCGAGTTTTCCTTATCTTTGGCCATGACGTGCCGAGATAGGGATTTCAAAGCGCCATGTCCAGAGGTTGACCCTATAACGCAAGCGAGAAAGAGTGCGAGCATGCTGACCCAACTGACAATTGGGAGCGCCTTGACGCTCACTTCATTCCTCATTGCGACGTTATCGTGGTGGATACTGGAGGTGATCTTGGTTCGCTTGCACGGTTGGTCGACGAAGCCGCCGCATGGACCAAAGCTTATGGTGGTCCTTACTATGTCGCTGATCTGGACACTCTTCATGATGACAGCAGCCGTCTGGCTTTGGGCAATTGCGCTCTACTTCTTGGATGTTTTTGTGGAGTTTGAAGCGTCAGTGTACTTTGCACTTGTCGCCTTCACGACGCTTGGTTTTGGTGACATCTTGCTGCCGCAGGAGTGGCGGTTGCTTGGAGGAATGGCCGCGGCGAACGGGCTTTTGATGTTTGGGCTTTTGACCGCCATTTTGGTGGAAACTCTGCGCGAGACGCGCTTGCGGCAACGGGAACATAGCTAAAGCATGGGGGGAGTATGAGTGAAATCAAATCTATAAAGGTGCGCGCCTTTGATGTGCCGCTAGCTGAAGTTTTGAGCGATGCCAAACACGGCGATCACACGCATTTTCAACTGATCACAGCGACTGTAACGCTAGCTGATGGTCAAAGCGGCACGGGCTACACTTACACTGGCGGCAAGGGCGGCAGCGCGATTGTTGCGATGATCCAAGACGACCTTTCGCCCTTTTTGATGGGGCAGGATGCGCGCGATGTTGAGGCGCTTTATGACGCGATGCAGTGGCATGTCCATTACGTGGCCCGCGGTGGGATTGCATCGTTTGCGATCTCTGCCGTTGATATCGCGCTTTGGGATCTGCGGCTGAAAACCAGCGGTCAGCCATTGTGGAAGGCATCAGGCGGCGCATCTGATCGGTGTCGTGCATATGCAGGCGGGATTGATCTGAATTTTCCATTGCCAAAGCTGCTGGGCAGCATTCAAGGATATCTGGATCGCGGATTTGACGGTGTGAAAATCAAGATTGGTCAGCCGACCTTGGCCGAGGATGTCGCGCGCATTAAGGCGGTCCGCGATCTGATCGGGTCTGACGTGACTTTCATGGTTGATGCCAATTACTCGATGTCTGTGGAACAGGCGATTGAAGCGGCAATTGCTTTCAAGCCCTATGACATCACATGGTTCGAAGAGCCGACAATTCCGGATGACTACAAAGGCTATGGTCGCATTGCCGACGCCACAGGCATGCCTTTAGCGATGGGAGAAAACCTGCACACGATCCATGAGTTTGAACACGCAGTTGAAGATGCCAAGCTAAGCTTTTTGCAACCGGATGCGTCAAACTGCGGTGGCATAACCGGTTGGTTACAGGTCGCCGATTTGGCCACTAAAACTGGGATACCAGTTTGCAGTCATGGCATGCAGGAGTTACACGTGAGCCTCGTATCGGGGCGCGAAAACGCTGGCTGGATTGAGGTTCATTCCTTTCCGATTGACGAATACACACTGCGGCCACTTGTGGTGGAAGACCATTTGGCCATAGCACCTAACGAGCCCGGCATTGGCGTGAACTTTGACTGGGACAAATTGAACGACGCACACGAGGGGATGCACAAATGAGCATGATCAACGCCGCTTTTTACAGAGGCGACAAAAGCTTTGCAGTTGAACAACGAGAAGCGGTCGCGCCGGGCGCTGGAGAAGTACCGGTACGCATTGCCTATTGCGGGATATGTGGCACCGACATGCACGTTTATCACGGCAACATGGATGCCCGCGTCGGTTTGAACCGCGTTGTTGGGCACGAGATGTCAGGCGTTGTTGAGACCGACGGCGAAGGCTTCACTGCCGGTCAGAAAGTTGTCGTACGCCCGCTGGACCACTGCGGGGATTGCCCGGCCTGTAACGCAGGGCATCAGCACATTTGTCATAACCTCAAATTCTTGGGGCTGGATACAGATGGGGCGATGCAGGAGATCTGGAACGTGCCCGCCCACACGCTGCATGTGTTGCCCGACGATATGCGCATGGATCATGCGGCGCTGATTGAGCCTGTCGCGGTTGCATGTCACGACGTACGGATGTCTGACCTGCAAGTCGACGAAGACGTAGTGGTCATCGGCGGAGGCCCCATTGGTGTGTTGGTTGCGATGGTCGCGCGCGATGCTGGTGGCAAAGTTGTCATCTCTGAAGTGAACCCGCACCGGTTGGCAATTGCTGAAAAGATGGGATTTGAGACGATCAACCCGACCGAGACGGACCTAAAGGCTGATATTGAAACGCGTACAGGCGGCAAGGGTGCTGATGTTGTGTTTGAAGTATCGGGCAGCCAACCCGGTGCAGACGCCATGACCCAAGTGGCCGCAACGCGTGGGCGTATCGTTATGGTGGCAATCCATGCGCAGAAACCAACCGTGGATATGTTCCAGTTTTTTTGGCGTGAGCTGAAGCTGGTTGGTGTACGGGTTTACGAGCCTGAGGATTATGAAAAGGCAATCGCGATCATTGCGTCTGGCGGAGTTGATGCGGACACTTTCATCACTGATGTGAGCCCACTTTCCAACATCCAAGCGGCTTTTGAGTCTTTGGATAGCAGCCCAACAGCAATGAAAAGCCTGATCAAGGTCGGAGAACTATCATGAAGATGTTTGATCTAAGCGGCAAAACCGCCCTTGTGACAGGCTGCAAACGTGGCATTGGGCGTGGTATGGCCGAGGCTTTGGCGACTGCGGGTGCCGACATTGTTGGGGTTTCGGCCACATTGGAAGCTGGTAGCGATGTTGAAAAGGTTGTCACTGGGATGGGACGCGATTTTCGTGGATATCAATGTGATTTCTCTGACCGTGCGGCTGTTTTGGAGTTTGCCAAACAAGTCGAGACTGACGACATCAACCCAGACATATTAATAAACAACGCTGGCACGATTAAACGCAAACCTGCGGCAGAGCATCCCGACGATTGGTGGGATGAGGTGATTGAGGTGAACCTCTCAGCTCAGTTCGTTTTGAGCCGCGAAATTGGGCGCGGCATGGTAGAGCGCGGATCAGGCAAGATCATTTTCACCGCATCGCTGCTGACGTTCCAAGGCGGGATCACCGTGCCCGGTTATGCGGCCTCTAAGGGTGGTGTTGGTCAACTGACCAAGGCGTTGGCAAACGAGTGGGGCGGCAAGGGTGTGAACGTAAACGCGATTGCACCGGGTTATATCGCCACCGACAATACGCAAGCGTTGCAGGACGATGCGGATCGCTCAAGGTCGATTTTGGAGCGTATTCCCCAAGGACGTTGGGGCACACCTGCTGATTTTGGCGGACCTGCGGTTTTCCTTGCCTCTAGTGCATCGGATTATGTGAATGGTGAGATATTGGTGGTCGACGGGGGCTGGATGGGCCGCTAGCGCGCGCCTTAGCGGATCAAGTTTGGTCTGACCTTTAGTTTGCGGTGTTCTTCTTGTGGCAGGTGCCTGTTCAGGCGCTTGTTCACGAGGCCAAATATCGAAATGACTATCAGAGTTAGCAGCACGAAGTAGAATGCGACGATGGGATACGGGATAAACGGGTTGAACGTTTTATCCGCGAAATAGGACGCGTAATAGAGGGCGTCTCCGCGTTGCTGCCATGCGGGGAAGCCTGAGAAGAACACCAGCGTTGTTGATTGGAACAGAAAAATCGCCTCGTTCGTGTAGGCGGGCCATGCAAGCCGCAGCATCGTAGGCCATGTGATGCGGCGAAAGCGGTTCCATCCGGTTAGTCCGTAAGCTTCGGCCGCTTCGATATCGCCACGAGGAACGGTTCTTAGCGCGCCATAAAGAATCTCGCCTGAATAAGCAGCCGTGTTGAGGATCAAAACCACGAGCGCACCCGCTTGCGCCGAGGTCAGGAACGGGAAGACGCCGATTTGTTTGAGTTTGAGGAAGACGAAGTAGGCGAGGAAGAACTGGATAAAGAGCGGCGAACCGCGAAATATCAGGATGAACCATTCCGCCGCCTTGCGCAGCACTACGTTATCGCTGGCTTTGCCTAACGCCGCAGCGTGGGCGAGGAAGAAACCAATCATCAGCGCCAACAAACCGAAATAGATGTTCCAGATCATGCCCGAACCGATCAGCGTAAACTGCTGACAGACGGTGAAATCATCGCGCGGCAGGAGCCGTTCGCCAATGCCGATGGAACGCAAAGCATAGGCCTGAACAGTTTCCCAACAGCTCATGTGGCACCCAATGTGTTTTGGCCGCGCGAGAGTTTCTGGGTTAGGCGCCCAAGGACGATTTCAGATAGTTTGGTGAAGCCGAGGTAGAATACGAGAAGCCCAAGGAAATACCAGATGCGCCAATCGCCATGTGGGTAATCCGTAAAGCGTGGCAGCTTGGTGCCACCAAGTTCGCGGGCCCAAAAGACGATGTCTTCTACGCCAAGCAGAAACAGAAGCGGCGTCGCTTTGATCAGGATCATCCATAGGTTTGACAGACCAGGCAGCGCGTAAATCCACATTTGCGGCACAAGCACCCGGCGGAAGGTTTGGGCGCGTGTCATGCCGTAGGCTTCGGCTGTTTCTAGCTGCCCACGTGGGACTGCGCGCATGGCCCCAAACAGAACGTTAGCGGCGAAAGCTCCAAAAACGATCGCGAAGGTGAGAACAGCCAAGAGGAAGCCATAGACTTCGTGAATCCATTGCGGCGCATTGCCCAAGGGAAGCTTGGCGGCGGCACAAACAACGAAGTCATTGCCTTGGCGAATTGGCTCGGTCCAATCGGGGCAATAGATTTGGTGGCGGATCCACTCGAACGCCTGATCGAGAGCGATGACGAAGAACAAAAAAAACGCGATGTCAGGGACTCCGCGCACAACAGCGATGTAAGTTTTGCCAACCCAGCGCAGGGGCGCAACAGTGCTACGCGCCGCCGTCGCCCCCGCAAAGCCAAAGGCAAGTGCTGTGGGCGCAGTGATGGCAAGGAGAGTTAGGACGGTCACAAAGGACCAATAAAGCGAGAGGTGTTTGCCTGTTGTCAGATAGCACGCGAGCCACTTGGCATGAGCCAGTGTTTCAGGATCGGTGCAAAAACTGAACATTCAGGCTCCTATTTTGAGGGAAGGTCGGCGCACTAATATGCGCCGACCCACCGGAATATTTTGAGTTAATAATAACCCAGCCTTCTCTTAGAAAGTTGAGGCAACTTCCCATTTGGTGATCAGCTCGTTCAGCGAGCCGTCGTCCTTCATAGATTGGATCGCGGCATCGAACTTGGTGCGCATGTCACCATCGGATTTGCGGAAACCCATGGCAACGCCACCGCCGATCATCTCTTCCTGATCAAGAAGTACGACGCTTGAGTCTTCTTTGGCAATTGCGGCCAAGTACGAGCTGTCCGCAAGAACCGCGTCTGCTTCGCCATTGCGCACTGCAGCGATGGTTTCTTCAGGCGTTGCGAATTCAACCAATGTCATGCCCTTTTCAGCGACAAAAGCCGCCTGAATGGTGCTTGTCTGTGCTGCGATCACGGCGCTTGCCGGATCGACGTCCTTGGACAAGGCGAGATAAGACGATGGATCAGGCGGTGTGTAGCCTTGCGTAAAGTCGATGACTTCCTGACGTTCTGCAGTAATCGACATGCCCGCCATGATGGCGTCGTAGTTGCCCGAAACAAGGTTGGGGATGATCGAATCCCAATCATTCGTCACCCATTCGCAGGTCATTTCAGCGCGCTTGCACAGCTCGTCGCCCAGATCGCGTTCAAAGCCCGCGACTTCGCCACTATCGTCAAGATAATTCCAAGGCTCGTAAGCGCCTTCGGTGCCAAGGCGAACGACGTCTTGCGCCATAGCCATGCCTGCCACAAGGGCAAAGGCGGCTGAGGTAAGGATAAGGTTTTTCATACTTCTACTCCCATAGAAAAAATATGCGTTTATGCAGCTTTGGTTGCACTTAAGAACTGTTGCAGCCGTTCAGTTTCGGGCGCGCCAAACAAACGTTCAGGCGGCCCTTCTTCTGTGATCTTCCCCTGATGGAGAAAAACCACGTGATCCGAGACATCCGCGGCAAGGCGCATGTCGTGGGTTACGATGATCATCGTGCGCCCCTCATCGGCGAGGTCTTTGATGACTTTGACAACCTCTTGTTCCAACTCGGGGTCGAGCGCGGATGTTGGTTCGTCGAACAAGAGCGCGCGTGGTTCCATGCAAAGAGCGCGCGCGATGGCAGCACGTTGTTGTTGGCCACCAGAAAGCTGGGCAGGGAAAGCATCACACTTGTCACCGATCCCGACCTTGGAGAGATACCCGCGCGCTTGTTCATCTACTTCTGCACGGTCGCGGCCCAGAACGGTGCAGGGCGCTTCCATGACATTTTGCAGGATCGTTAGATGCGCCCAGAGATTAAACTGCTGAAAAACCATCGACAGATTGGTGCGGATACGGGTGACTTGGGCTTTGTCTGAAGGCACACGGGTTTCGCCGCTGCCTTTCCAAGAAATAGGCTCGCCCTCAAAGAGTATCTCTCCGGCCTGACTGTTTTCCAGAAGATTGGCGCAGCGCAAGAGGGTGGATTTGCCCGAGCCCGACGAGCCAATCAGTGACACAACGTGGCCACGCGGGGCTGTCAGGTCGACTCCCTTCAAAACCTCCACGCCGCCATAGGCTTTGTGCAGGTCGCGGATTTCGATAACTGGTGCGTTGTTTTCAGTCACTGGCAGCACTTGTTAGGACGCGATGCCGAAATAAGCCGGAATTTTCGCGAAATTGCAACGCTTTGCGTGTTTGCGGGTTACGTTTACCCCGCGTAATATAAGAAAAGATGAAAATGCCACCGCCATTTCAAGCGGTGGCTTTTGATTTGTGACGCTTAGTTCAGCGCTTTGTCAGTGATCATGCTGGTCCATGCACCCTCTGGTTGCTTGGAGATCACTGGGTCAGAGCCACCAGCCAACAGTGTATCGACGGTGCGCTGGAAATCGGCCTCGTCCAGCGTGCCATCCGAGCCTGCTGTCAGTTTGGCAATCTCGCCCATCATGCGGATTTGTGCCTCTTCTGACTGCGCACCGGTTTCGTCGTTTTCGGTGACGATCTGGCCTGCTTCTTCCACGTTCTCTTCGGCGTACTTCCAACCCTTCATAGAAGCGCGCACAAAACGCACCATTTTGTCGACAAAGACCGGATCTTCAAGGTTTTCTTCCAGCACGTAAATGCCGTCTTCCAAGGTGGCCACACCCTGATCTTCGTACTTAAAGGTCACAAGATCATCCGGGTTTACCCCTGCGTCCAGAACCTGACCATATTCGTTGTAGGTCATGGTGGAGATGCAATCTGCCTGACGCTGAAGTAGCGGATCAACGTTAAAGCCCTGCTTTAGAACCGTTACGCCATCGTCGCCACCATCTGTGGAAATGCCTTCCTGGCTCATCCAGCTTAAGAACGGATATTCGTTACCAAAGAACCAAACGCCGATCGTTTTGCCCTTAAAGTCCGCAACGCTTTCAATGCCGGTATCCTTCCAGCAGGTCAGCATTAGACCAGAGGTTTTAAAGGGCTGTGCGATGTTCACAACTGGCAGGCCCTTTTCGCGGGCTGCCAAAGCAGAGGGCATCCAGTTAAGCATTGCGTCAGCGCCACCGCCTGCAAGGACTTGCGGCGGAGCAATGTCAGGGCCGCCTGAAAGGATTTCGACCTCAAGGCCTTCTTCTTCGTAAAAGCCCTTGTCTTGTGCCACATAGTAGCCTGCGAATTGCGATTGAGTGACCCACTGAAGCTGCAGCTTAACGCTGTTTGCATGGCCGTCGGCATAAGCCGCACCGCCAAAACACGCGGTCATTGCCGCTGCGATTATCATGTTTTTCATATCTCTAAACTCCCAGTTAGTTGCTTCGTTATTGTCTTTGTGACGGGTGCCAGAAGGTGACCCGTTTTTCGAGCCAAGCCATGGCCCCGTAGAATGTGGAGCCAGCGATGGCCGCCACGATGATTTCTGCCCAGACTAGATCAAGTGCGAGTTGTCCGACAGATGTTGAGATGCGAAATCCCATACCGACTGTTGGCGAGCCGAAGAATTCAGCAACAATCGCACCGATAAGGGCAAGCGTTGTGCTTATCTTTAACCCGTTGAAGATAAACGGCATTGCGGCTGGCAGGCGCAATTTAAACAACATCGGCCAATAGCCTGCGCCATAGGTTCGCATCAGATCGCGCTGCATTGCGCTGTTGTCTTTCAGGCCCGCGACGGTGTTCACCAGAATCGGGAAGAACACCATCACACCGACAACTGCGGCCTTTGACTGCCAATCACTGCCCAACCATTTAACGAAGATCGGTGCAGTGCCAACGATGGGAAGCGCAGCCATGAAGGCGCCTACAGGAAGGATACCTTTGGTCAGGAACGATGAGCGGTCCGCTAGGATTGCGACAGCAAAAGCAGCCAGTGCTCCAATGAGATAGCCGGTCATTGCGCCTTTCAGGATGGTTTGAACAAAGTCGGCCCACAGCAAGTGCAGCGAGTCTGCAAAACGGGCGGCAATCGCTGATGGCGCGGGCAAGATCACGGCCGAGATGTCGAGCATCTGCACCAGAATTTCCCACATGATGATGATGGTCATTCCGAAAATTGCGGGGATCAACAGGCTGTAGGCGCGCGTATCAGACGCTGCCGAATGCGACAGCCGCGCGTTCAACCACCACCCTGCGATCCACACGCTTATGGCCAAAGCATACGCCATTACGCTGCCCCCATACCCATGCGCTGCAAGGTTTGACGCTCGATCAGTGAAAGAATCGCGACAAGCGCAGCGGCGGTCATGGCAGCGGCAAACAAAGCGGCCCACGTTACGAGCGGTTGACCATATTGATCGCCTACCAACATCCGCGCACCAAACCCAGCACGGGCACCTGTCGGAAGTTCGCCAACGATCGCGCCAACAAGCGAGGCCGAGATGCCGATTTTGAGTGATGCGAATAGATAGGGGACCGAAGCAGGTAAGCGCAATTTCCAGAAACCTTGGTTCGAACTGGCGCTGTAGGTGCGAAGTAGATCAAGTTGCATACTGTCCGGACTGCGCAGCCCCTTTACCATACCAACCACGACCGGAAAGAAGCTGAGATAGGCTGATATCACCGACTTTGGGAGCAAACCTTGGATGCCGATAGACCCCAGCATGACGATGATCATCGGTGCCAGTGCGAGGATGGGAATGGTCTGAGACGTGATCGCCCAAGGCATCACCGATTTATCCATTGTGCGGCTGTAAACAATACCAACAGCCAGCAAGATGCCCCCAGCTGTGCCTATGACAAAGCCCAGCAAAGTGGCGGAAAGCGTAACCCAGCCATGGTAAACAAGACTCTTCTTTGAGGTGATGCGTGTACCGAAAACGGTTTTCCAAAGTTCGCCCACAACCTGATGCGGCGACGGCAAAAGCGGGCGCTTTTGCACGAAAGTCATCGGGATAATGCCTGGGTTTTTGAACGCGATACTGGTGCCAGAATAGGCTTGGCGATCTCTTGGCGCCTCGGGAGAGATGACCATGCCTTGGCGTTGAGCAAGATCGGCCGTGATATGCGCATTCATCGGGATCACAGCGACGGCCCAAAGCGCGATGATCGCAGCCAACACCGTGAGTATAGGGACAAGCGATTTCATGATCGCTCCCACTGTAGCAACACGTCCGGCAGCTTTTCTTCATTGTCGCCGTCTGTTCTCCAAGCTTCTTCAAGTCCCTCGCGAAGATAAAACTGGCGCGCGCCCTTGTTGGCCTGAAACGTCCAAAGCTTGAGCGCCTTTCGGCCACGTTTGGCAAAATCCAAGAGCGTTTTACCTGTGCCCTGCCCGGGCCTTGCGACATAGAGTGCCGTGACAAAATTGTCATCGGCATCAATTGCGAGAAACCCTGCTACTGGGTCATCTGCAACGAACACATCACGCTTCACGAAAACAAAGCCCTCATAGAACGCCCTGACATCATCGCGCGAATGCACCCGAGGCATCCAATCGCAGGTATCGATCCAATCGTTCAAGATCGTGGCGCAGACGAGCGCATCTTTTGGCACTGCCGAGCGTATGGATACTCCATCAACCATCCCTGCTTTGTGTCCAAAGTCGATACGCCACAAACAGGTTCACGACGCCTGCAAGCGCCAGAATAATCCCAAAAAGGAACTTGGCCGCAACAAGGTTTTGAATACCAAATACAAGACACAACACACCCAGCAGAAGGCTCCAGACAAACGACGATTTGCTTTGTTTAGATGCCATTTCCTATACCTCGTCTGAGTGGCCAGCGCGTAGTCCGTCGCGAACGCGGTGGGCAATTTCAATGAACTCGGGGGTGTCGCGGATATCGAGCGGGCGCGTCCGTGGAAGCGGGCTGTCAATCACATCAGAAATACGCCCCGGCCTTGGGCTCATCACAACGATCTTGGTGCTAAGATAAACCGCCTCGGGGATCGAATGCGTGACAAAGCCAATGGTCTTTTCGGTGCGCGCCCAAAGCTGAAGCAATTGTTCATTCAGATGGTCGCGCACGATCTCATCCAGCGCCCCAAAAGGTTCGTCCATCAGCAGGATATCGGCATCAAAAGCCAGTGCACGCGCAATACTGGCGCGTTGCTGCATGCCACCAGAAAGCTGCCAAGGGAATTTCTTCTCAAACCCTTCTAGATCAACAAGCTCAAGAACACGACCTACACGCTCGGCCTGATCCGCTTTGGAAAACCCCATGATTTCAAGCGGAAGACGAATGTTACCTCCAATTGTGCGCCAAGGATAAAGCCCGGCGGCCTGAAACACATAACCATAGGCTCTCGCGCGACGCGCCTCGTCCGGTGTCATGCCATTGACACTCAGCGTGCCTGCTGTGGGCGTTTCCAAGCCGGCAATACAACGCAAAAAGGTGGTCTTGCCGCAACCGGATGGACCGATGAAGCTGACGAAGTCACCTTTGTTGATATTGAGACTCACATCTTTGAGCGCGTGAATGGGACCGTCGTTTGTTTGAAACGTCAAACTAAGATCATGCGCTTCGATAACCGACTGATACGTACTCACTGGCTTTTTGCCTCGGCTGATAGATTGATTTGGTCCACAATTCCTTTGGCGTCGGCCAGTCCAAGACCTGTCGCTGCGCGTAATTCTTTAATCGCCTCGATCTTGCGACCATCTGCAGCAATATTTGATATCCGCGTACGTGCAGATTCGTCCAAGTCCTTAAATGCCGCCATGTCTTGATGGTTGGATTGCGATGGAAAGAAACTTGAGGGGATCAACAGGATTCCAGTAAACACAAGCACAGCAAACGCCAATTGCCCCCAAGTTCCATCAAACCGAAGCGCAAAACTTGCAAGCACCAAAACACAAACAGCAGCAATTGCAGTCATGATCCATTGAAAGCGGTTCATTGATAGGCCTCGTGCATCTTAATCGCGCCCATTTGGTTCCGCCGAATGGGGTAGGAAAGTCAGCGAAAAGATCATTGTTTGCACCTATACCCCACTCGCCGGAATACCCGTCCGCTGAACCGGACGCGGAGCGGTCAACTCTTTCCACGACGACAGCGCACGGTTCACCGTCCCATTCCCCTCGCGTTTCACGAACTTGCCATGACCTTCCTGCGTGCGAATTTCACCGTCATGCACGGCGACATGCCCACGGGTCAGGGTAAAGCGCGGCAGGCCTTTCACCTTGTGGCCCTCGAACACATTGTAATCGATAGCTGATTGCTGCGCCCCCGCAGTGATCGTCTTTTCCTTCTCAGGATCCCAAACAACCAGATCAGCATCCGCGCCTTCCAGAACGGCGCCCTTCTTGGGATAGCAGTTTAGGATCTTAGCGATGTTGGTCGAGGTGACGGCGACAAACTCGTTCATCGTCAGGCGCCCGGTTGCGACTCCATGCGTCCAAAGCATTGGCATCCGATCTTCAAGCCCACCTGTGCCATTCGGGATCTTGGTAAAGTCACCGATGCCAGTGCGTTTCTGATCAGTGGTAAAGGCGCAGTGATCTGTCGCCACAACACTCAGCGACCCGGCCTGAAGTCCGGCCCAAAGGCTGTCTTGGTGCTGCTTGTTGCGGAACGGGGGCGACATCACGCGGCGTGCGGCATGGTCCCAGTCTTTGTTGAAATACTCGCTTTCATCGAGCGTCAGGTGCTGGATCAACGGTTCGCCCCAAACACGTTTGCCCTGTTGGCGCGCGCGACGGATTGCTTCATGGCTTTCCTCGCAAGAGGTGTGCACCACATAGAGCGGAACGCCCGCCATATCTGCAATCATGATTGCACGGTTCGTCGCCTCGCCTTCCACCTGCGGAGGGCGGGAATAGGCATGCGCCTCGGGGCCAGTGTTGCCTTCGGCCAAAAGCTTGGCAGACAACTCGGCAACGACATCGCCGTTCTCGGCATGTACCAAAGCGATCCCGCCAAGTTCCGCCAAACGATTGAACGACGCAAAAAGCTCATCATCATTCACCATCAACGCACCTTTGTAAGCGAGGAAGTGCTTGAAGGTGTTGATGCCATGGTCGTTGATAACGGTTGGCATTTCATCGAACACCTTCTCGCCCCACCATGTCACGGCCATATGGTAGGAATAGTCGCAACTGGCCAGCGTCGATTTATTGTGCCACATCTTCATTGCGTCGACCAAACCCTGCCCTTGGCCAGGAAGGACGAAATCCACCACCATCGTTGTGCCACCAGAAAGCGCCGCGCGCGTGCCGCTTTCGAAATTGTCGCTGGAGTAGGTGCCCATAAACGGCATCTCAAGATGCGTGTGCGGATCGATACCGCCGGGCATGACATAACAGCCTGTCGCATCAAGTTGCTCATCGCCTGAAAGGTTGTCGCCAATCTCGGTGATCACACCATTCTCAATCAACACATCTGCTTTATAAGTCAGATCATGGGTGACGACGGTTCCGTTCTTGATCACTGTGCTCATCTGTCATTTCCCTGTCGTTTTCATTGGTTCAAAAATATGCCGGGGTCCGGGGCAGAGCCCCGGCGTTCTCAATCTTTGTAATCCGGTTCTTCGCGGTCCAGAACACGCTTCATCTCAGCAAAATGGGCAAACCGCTCAGCGCGCCCGTCCTCCCAAGCTTGCGCAACGCTTTCAGCCATCTCATCACTCAACACATTCAGCGGCTGACCCGAGCCATAGGCCAACATCAACGTCTTGCCCGCTCGCTCCATATGATAAAGCGCGTCATAGGCCTCAGCCACAGTGGCACCTAAGGTCGTCACACCGTGGTTCGCCATCATGACGTATTCATGCGTGCCGATAGTTGACGCAATGCGCGTGCCCTCAGCTTCCGAGGTCGCCACGCCGCCAAAGTCCATGTCATAGGCCGTACGATTGAAAAACCGAGCTGTCACCTGCTCAATCGGCTTGATCGTCGGATCTTTCAGGCAGCAAACTGCCGTGATGTATGGCGGATGCATGTGCAGCGCAACGCGCGCCTGAGGTAAGGTTGCATGTAACGCGGAGTGAATGGCCCAAGCACTCGGGTCCGGCGCATCCGCGCGCTCCATCGTAGCCACATCATCAACATCGCACAGTACAAGGTCAGAGGCCTTCACCCGAGACCAATGCACCCAGCGCGGATTGATCACAAACTTGCGCCCATCTGATGACACTGCAGCAGAGAAATGGTTCGCAACCCCCTCGTGCCACTCCGCGCGACACGCCAGTCGGAGCGATGCCGCAAGGTCGATACGGATTTGGGTTTCGTCTAATGTTGTGTCGTGTTGGGTCAACGCCCACACTCCTTTGCCCGCTGTGATATTTCCTTGAAAAGGAAATTTCTAAAACTCTTTTCAAGAGTTTTGCTCACCCCACGATCTCCGCCGTTTCAACAACCGCGTGGAACAGCACATCCGTCCCCGCTGTCGCCCATTCCTGAGAAATCTCTTCGGCCTCGTTGTGCGACAAACCATCCACGCAGGGACACATCACCATCGCCGTTGGCGCAACATCGTTGATCCAGCAGGCGTCGTGACCAGCACCCGAAACGATATCGATGTGGGAATAGCCCAACCGCACCGCCGCATCGCGCACGGCCTTTACGCAACCTTCGTCAAACGCGGGTGGATCGAACTGACCGACGATCTCGGCTTCAAAGCTCACACCGATCTCTTCGCAAAGCTTTGGCACGCGTTCCATCAGCTCATCAACCATGCCGTTCAGCTTGTCGAGGATGTGCGTGCGCATATCGACGGTGAAGACAACCTTGCCGGGGATGATGTTGCGGCTGTTGGGATAGACATCCACATGCCCAATTGCACCGACTGCGTTGGGCTGGTTCTTCATCGCGATCTCATGCACCAACTCGGTCACCAGCGCCAATCCGCGCCCAGCATTCTTGCGCATATGCATCGGGGTCGAGCCGGTGTGGCTTTCCTTGCCGGTGATCGTGCATTCAATCCAGCGCAGGCCTTGACCGTGGGTGACAACGCCGATGTCTTTACCCTCGGCCTCCAAAATCGGTCCCTGCTCAATGTGCAGCTCAAAGAAGGCGTGCATCTTGCGGTCGCCGACCACCTCTTCGCCCTTCCAGCCGATCCGTTCCAGTTCATCGCCAAAACGTTTTCCATCAGCATCGACTTTATCGTAGGCCCAATCCTGCGTGTGCTTGCCTGCGAAAACACCCGAAGCCAGCATCGCGGGTGCGTAGCGGGTACCCTCTTCATTGGTCCAGTTGGTGACCACGATGGGATGCTTGGTTTTGATGTCGAGTTCGTTCAGCGTACGGAGAATCTCTAACCCGCCAAGCACACCCAGAACACCGTCGTACTTGCCGCCTGTTGGCTGTGTATCAAGGTGGCTCCCGACATAAACTGGCAGCGCATCAGGATCTGTCCCCTCGCGACGCGCAAACATATTGCCCATCTGGTCCAGACCCATGGTACAGCCCTCGGCCTCGCACCAATCCTTGAACAAATGCCGCCCTTCGCTGTCTTCGTCCGTCAGGGTCTGGCGGTTGTTGCCGCCCGCAACGCCGGGGCCGATCTTGGCCATCTCCATTAGGCTGTCCCACAAACGGTCACCATTGATCTTCAGATTTTCGCCGATGGCTGCCATGGCACTCTCCCCTTTGAGCGTTTTAAGCGGCCTTGCAGTGGCGCGCTTTATTATTTGACCAACTGGTAAAAGAGACGCTACCAGAGACCCAATGCGAGTCAAGGAATATGCTTAAGGATAGACACGCCCAGTGATTGAGCGGCATTGTCGTGTTACGATCTGATTGGAAAACCGCCGTAATGAACAAACCCGAGACAAGGATACAGAAAAAAAACCAAGCAGCCATTTTGGCGGCAGGCTTAAAGGTATTCTCGCAGTTCGGGTTTCGCGGCTCGACGCTTGATAATATCTCCACGGAAGCAGGTCTTTCAAAGCCGAACCTTCTTTATTACTTCTCGTCCAAGGACGCCATTTACAAAGCGCTTCTGGCACAATTGTTGGAAAACTGGCTGGAGCCTTTGAAGGCAATCGATCCAAATGGCGATCCGGTGGAAGAGATTTTGAAGTACGCCAAGCTGAAGCTAAGGATGAGCCAGCACTTCCCGCGTGAAAGCCGCTTGTTTGCCAATGAAATCATCCAAGGCGCGCCGCAGATCGGCGATGTTTTGAGGGGCGAATTGCGAGCGGTAATCGAAGACTTAGCCATTGTTGTAAATGGCTGGGTATCCGAGGGGCGAATCCGGCGCGTTGATCCCAATCATCTGGTGTTTTCAATCTGGTCGATGACCCAGCATTATGCTGACTTTGAAGTTCAAGTAGAGGCTATTGTTGGCAGTACGGATCCTTTTCCCGCCGCCGAGCAACACCTTGAAGATATGCTCAGACGCATGTTGTCCGTTACTGGTTAGTGCCAAATCATTCACATTTTCTAGCTTTGTTGACGGTTTTGCGCTGGATCAATCCAATTTACGATTTGTTCACAATCCTAAATGAAAACGGAACACGGGTGTCGGGCAGTGATTGTGAGAGTAAGGAGCTTTTATGTCAGGCATTGGAGGTCTGGGACTTCCCAGCATAACCCAACCAACGAACAACCCAAGTCCACCACAAGAAACGGATACGTCTGATCAATCAAACAACGCCGTTGGCACACCGCCACCAACCCAAGAAGCCGACACGGGCAATCAGACCGGGAATGACACCCCAAATCAAGACACATCGACGTCTGGTTCTTCAGGGGCTACCAACACGTCCAATGCAAACACGGCACCGTCTGACCAGACCAGTTCGACCAGTTCAGTACAGAAATTTGGCGACGCATCCTCCATCAGCAGCGGGTCTACTTCGGACGTTGTGCAAACCGTCGTAGAGTTCAAATTGTCCGAACCGCCTGTCGAACAGTTGGAGCAAGACGCACGCACCGCAGCGCTAGAGGCGCAGCGGGCCTATCAGTTGCAATCTTTCGTCGACAAGTTGGCTGATGAACCCCGCTCTGTTGATCTGGGACAACAAGCAAATAGCGAGGCTGTCGAGCAAGCCAACAATGCATCTAGCAGACCTGACGCAGAACAAGTGGCGGTAGCGCCGCTAGCACCTGACCTTTGACACCAAGACGTCCCTCCCGTTGTCCCGTCCCAGGTTTGGGGCGGGATGATGCGGGTTATTCTGCTGCGAGTGCGCCTGGATTATTGGGATGCGTTGTCCAGTTGCCATAGTCTTCTTCCACCACTTTGCCGGTGCGCGGATCAATCGTACCGGGCTCAAGCCTGACCATAGTAATGCAGTTTTCAACCGGGCAGACTTCTACGCAAAGGTTACATGCAACGCATTCCTCGTCCTTGACGGTAAAGGTGCGGTCGGCTGACATCGCGATTGCCTGGTGTGATGTATCTTCACAGGCAGCGTAGCAGCGCCCACATTGAATACAATCGTCCTGGCTAATCTCGGCTTTGGTGACATAATTCAGGTTCAAATGTTGCCAATCCGTCGTGTTCGGCACTGCCGCACCTTTGAAATCGTCGATAGAGGTGTGACCTTTTTCGTCCATCCATTGCGACAGACCAGAAATCATTTCCTGCACCACCTTGAAACCATAAGTCATCGCTGCCGTACAAACTTGCACGTTGCCACAGCCAAGTGTGATGAATTCGGCTGCGTCGCGCCACGTGGTCACGCCACCAATGCCGGAAATTGGCAGGCCGGCGGTGGCAGGAGCGCGGGCAATATCCGAAACCATCGACATAGCAATTGGTTTGACCGCTGGCCCACAATAGCCGCCGTGGCTGCCTTTACCGTCAATGGAAGGCTCGGGACTCATCGTATCGAGATTGACCGAGATAATTGAGTTGATCGTGTTGATCAGCGACACCGCGTCCGCCCCACCCTTTTTTGCAGCCTCAGCAGGTTTGCGAATGTCGGTAATATTTGGCGTCAGCTTCACGATGACAGGCTTGGAGTAGTATTGTTTGCACCAGCGCGTCACCATTTCGATATACTCGGGCACCTGCCCTACGGCTGACCCCATGCCGCGTTCAGACATGCCATGCGGACACCCAAAGTTCAGCTCGATCCCATCTGCACCGGTGGCTTCGACGCGCGGCAGGATGTCTTTCCACGCCTGCTCTTCGCAGGGCACCATAATCGAGACGACGACGGCACGATCAGGATAGTCCTTCTTCACGCGGGTGATTTCTTCAAGGTTGATCTCAAGAGAGCGATCCGTGATCAGCTCAATGTTGTTCAGGCCCAAAACACGACGATCCGCGCCATGCACGACGCCGTAACGGGGGCCATTAACATTGACGATCGGTGGGCCTTCTTCGCCCAGCGTTTTCCAAACCACGCCGCCCCATCCGGCCTCGAAAGCACGTCGTACGTTGTATTCTTTGTCGGTTGGTGGCGCGGAAGCGAGCCAGAAAGGATTGGGGCTTTTGATACCCAGAAAGTCAGTTGTCAGATCAGCCATTGTTTAAGCGCCTCCGTTCAGAGTTGCGTGAATATCCATGGCAGCGTCGCGCCCTTCAGCCACCGCTGTCACCGTCAGATCGTCACCGCCGGATGCACAATCGCCACCGGCCCAAACGCCGTCACGGCTGGTGCGACCCGCCCCTGTTACAGCGATTTTGCGTCCATCAAGCGTAAGCCCAGCGTCGGTTTCAAGCGATTGACCAATAGCGCGAAATACTTGATCGGCGGGCAGTCGAACGGTTTCGCCCGTCCCGCTTAAAGTGCCTTCGCTTTCTGCTGTGTATTCCAGTTCAATCTCGGTTGCAGCTCCGTTTCCGTGCACCGCTTTGGGCTGAACATTGAACATCAACTTCACACCATGCGAGGCGGCGAGGTCTTGTTCATAGCGGCTAGCGCTCATTGCATCGCGGCCACGGCGATAGGCGATGGTAACCTGTTCGGCGCCCAACAAACGTGATTGTACAGCGGCATCGACCGCGGTCATCCCACCCCCGATCACAACCACATTGCGACCCACAGGCAGCTTGGTCAGATCGCTTGCCTGACGCAGTTCTTCGATAAACGACACAGCGTCAGTCACGCCATCTTTGTCGTTCCCATCGATTTGCATTGCATTCACACCGCCAAGACCCACGGCGAGAAACGTGGCGGCAAAACAGCCAACGGCGTCATCAAGGTTTAAATTATCGCCTAGGGCCATCCCGTACTTGATCTCGATCCCACCTATAGAACAGAGCCATTCCACTTCGGCTGCGGCAAAATTGTCGGTCGTTTTGTAGGCGGCGATCCCGTATTCGTTCAAACCGCCCGCTTTGGGTTTGCTGTCATAAATAGTCACATCATTGCCCAGCATGGCAAGGCGATGCGCGCAGGCCAAACCTGCAGGACCCGCACCGATCACAGCCACTTTCTTGCCTGTATGATTTGCGCGCGCATATGGATGTACACCGTTTTCCATCAGCACATCCGTCGCAAAGCGTTGCAGCCGCCCGATTTCAACCGGCTTGCCTTCCGCCATCTCGCGCACGCAGGCTTGCTCGCAAAGGTCTTCGGTAGGACACACGCGGGCACACATACCACCCAGAATGTTCTGATCAAAGATAGTCTTGGCCGCTGCTTCAGGCGTTCCCGTGCTGATCTGACGAATGAACAATGGAATGTCGATGTCTGTTGGGCACGCGGTGACGCAAGGCGCGTCATGGCAGAAATAGCACCTATCAGCGGCGACAGCGGCTTCGTGCGGCTGGTAAGGAGCGTGCAAATCATCAAAGTTGCGGGCAACCTCTTCGGTGCTCAGTCGCTCTGGCACAATCCCGGGCGTGTGTTGACTGTTCATGAAGGCCTCGTCATTTCATCGGTCTTCTAAACATTGCACAAAAAATATTTTTATCAAAAGGTAAAAAATGGAAATTCGCATTTTCATTTGATTACAGAGAGTTCCCTCCCTTGTGAGTGGATTGCAGGCTGATATGGTGCCGCTCTGTCTACCAAAGGTTTGCGCGCGATGACTTACGATTTTGACACCCAGCATGCCCTACGCGGCACACATTCTTCTAAGTATGATGCACTGAAACGCGTCTTTGGGACCGATGATCCGGACGTCATTCCGATGTGGGTTGCAGATATGGATTACCGGGCGGCCCCTGCCATTTTGCAAGCTGTGCAAGCCGAGATTGATATGGGCGTATTTGGGTATCACACCGACCCAAGCACTGCGAACAAGGCTGTGGCGGATTGGATGAATGACCGGCACGGTTGGGCGATGAACCCATCCTGGACGCGCTACACACATGGTGTAATCAGCGGTTATGGGGACACGATTGCCACCTACAGCGACCCCGGTGATGGCGTCATCGTTTTCGCCCCCGTTTACCACGCGTTTTATCGTCAGATCGAAGCGATGGGTCGTGTCGTGGTGGAAAGCCAACTTGTTGAGCGCGATGGTCAATTCTTTATGGATTTGGGTACGCTGGAAGCCTCGCTTACAGGCCGCGAGAAAATCCTGACATTCTGTAGCCCACATAACCCCGGTGGGCGGATTTGGAACGATGATGAAATCCGTGCTCTTGCTGCGTTTTGTGCCAAGCATGACCTTGTGCTGATCGCAGATGAGATTCACATGGACCTTGTTTTTCCGGGCGCAAAATTTGTGCCAACGGCCGTTGCAGCGCCCGATTGTGTTGACCGGTTGGTGGTGCTTACGGCGGCTTCTAAGGGATTCAATATCGCTGGTGCCGAGACTGGAATACTCATTGCGCCAGATGCGCAGCGCCGCAAAGGTCTTGATCGCACCATGCTTGACCGTGAGTCGAGCCCGAACAGATTTGGCATGGCTATGCTGACCGCCGCTTTCACACAAGGCGGCGATTGGTCGGATGCCGTGCGCGCCTATATCGCTGAAAACTTTCGCATTTTTTCGGACAGGATTGGGCGTATCCCCGGCGTACATGTTATGGATATGCAATCTACCTATCTGACTTGGGTCGATTTTTCGGCTCTAGGAATTGAGGATTCAGACCTTTTGAAGCGTTTGGTTGAAGTCGCCAAAGTTGCCCCAAGCCCCGGCACAGCTTTTGGGAAAGGTGGATCAGGACACTTGCGTTTTAATGTCGCGCTACCACGACCAACACTTTTGACGGCAATCAAGCGAATTGAAGCGGCTTTCGCTGATATTCAGTAGCGCGCTTCAACCAAGAACACCCGGCGTCGGCATGCCATCGCCGAACTTGTTAACCTTTCGGCGTTGCCTTAGCGGAAGCGTTAAATTAGCTTTCACCCCACCAGCTGTGAGGGGCTTGTTGAATCCATGAGCTATGTGCCGGGAACGATCAAATGGGGTGACACAATTGGGACCCCAAGCGGGGGCCCAGTAACGTGGTCTGCTAACTACTTCGATGCGCTGACCGTCGATCCAGGCTCTAATGAAGCTGAATTTGACGCTGCTTTGCAGCTTGCTTTTGATCGATGGGAAAGCGTCGCCGCAATTGATTTCGAGATGGTCAGCAGTGGTGTTGCAACCGACATCACCATTGGCGCACGCTCTTTGGCTCCGCCC
Source organism: Paracoccaceae bacterium (assembly GCA_039942715.1). GTDB lineage: Bacteria > Pseudomonadota > Alphaproteobacteria > Rhodobacterales > Rhodobacteraceae > JABDJX01. Next base: position 209,428 of record JBDVBY010000011.1, on the reverse strand, counting down.
ATTGCAGGTTTGGCGACGATCCGATCATCTGGCGCCGAAATCACTGACGTTGATGTCTTTTTCTCTACCAACGTTGAATGGGCGCCTTTTGGCTCTGATGCCCCTGACTTTTTTGGCGATTTTTACGCAGTGGCATTGCACGAGATTGGGCACGCGATCGGGCTTGAGCACGTTCCAGACACAAGTGAAATCATGAACGCTACGATTTTCGCAAGTGATCTAGGCAATGGCGATATCGCTGCAGCTCAATTTCTTTATGGCCGCGACGATGAGGATGCGCCCTTGGCGGACGCAGAACAGGTCGAGGCCCCGTCCACTGGCATCTCTGTAAGCGATGATGGCGGCGGTGGTGGCGGTGGTGGCGCGCTTGCTGCGATACTTGGGCTTTTGGCTTTGGTTTTCGGGTTTGGCCCGATTGGTGCGGTTGCTGCGGCTGGGGTTTTACCGAATAGAAACGAGGGTGACGACGATACCGTCGCAGATGGAAACGACTACCCTGATCTATCTGAGATTCTGCCGGTGACAGAGAGTCACGTTGCATACCTAGCTGGGTTTGGGAGTCATACCGGGCTTCCCGGTTGTGGGTGTAGCGCTTGCCATGACGCACAAATGGCAGAAGAAGAGACTGACTTTTTGTTCTGATCAGTCAAAAATTCCAGCAACACGCCCTAATAGCATGAACGCGCGCGCTGTGCGCGTCTCTGCCAATGCCGCGATCTCCTGATCGCTGAGACCTTCTGCAAGGTGCGAAAAAGTCTTGTCAAAGGCACGCAAAAAATGATGGGCGGAGTCGCGAAACACCTGATCCTGGCGCATGCGTGACGATGACAATGCCAGTGAAGAGCGATCGCGCACACCGCCAAGACCGGCGATGGCAAGCCCGCGGTCTCCGGCGGCAAAGCGACGCCAAATCTCGGGGCGCGAGCGATCCGGCGTTAGATCATCCATGTAGATGCCGTCTTGGCTAAGCAAGGTCAGCACATCCTGACTGGCACGGATCAAACGCGAGGCGCGTGGATCGGCAAGAGCTTTGCGCAGGGCGGCGAACCCTTCGCGGTCTTCTGTCGTTTCCGGAAAATTCATCGCCGAGATGAAATCCGGAATTGTCACAGGGACCGGCGCAGGCCCTGTCGCGAATTCCAAAGCGCCTTGTTCTTCCAGCGGAAAGTCCGTCTGCGGCTGCGGCTGTGTCGCAAACGGGCGCGCAGGTGGCGCGGCATCTGGCATTGGTGGAATTGACATGGCGGAAAGTGTGCTTTCCGTTTGACGCTGGCGTTTGACCAACTCGTCAATCTTGCGTTCAACGTTTGGACCCAAAGCTGTGGCGGCCATTTGTGCTTGGCTTACATAGACTTGGCGCATCGAATCCATCGAGGCTTGCAAGCGTTCGCTTTCGTCGCGCATCAGGCGCGCGCCTTTGAATGCGAGCAAACCAACCCACAACAAACCAATCGGAAGAACGACGGCCAAAAGGGTCACAAGAAACCGCAGACCGGCAAGAGAGCCCGCATCCCCAAAGCCGACAAACGCCAAAAAGAACACGACAACAACCAGCCACGCTAACGAGGCGATCAGCGCAATCTTAGTCAATGTGTCCATACCTTCAGACGCAGTTGAGCGCGCATAGATCCCAAGATCCACCGTCGGTTCAGGTTGGCTTTCGGACATCGGGGCCGTCCCTATTTACGAGTATTCGATCTTCAAAATTTCATAGGCTTTTTCCCCACCGGGGGTGCGCACTTCGACGCTGTCACCTTCGTCTTTACCAATCAAAGCGCGAGCCAAGGGCGATTTGATATTCAGCTTGAGCGCTTCGATGTCTGCCTCGGGTTCGCCTACGATCTGATAGGTTTTTTCTTCGTCAGTGTCTTCGTCCACAACCGTGACAACAGCTCCAAACTTAACTGTGCCTGACATTTTTGACGTATCGATCACATCTGCGAGCGATAAAACGCCTTCCAGCTCTTTGACACGACCCTCGATAAAGCTCTGCTTTTCGCGCGCAGCGTGATACTCGGCGTTCTCGGACAAATCACCATGCTCTCGCGCCTCGGCAATCGCGCGGATAACAGCCGGGCGTTCAACCGATTTCAGTTGCTTCAATTCTTCATTCAGCGCGGTATGGCCTGCGCGTGTGAGCGGTATCTTTTCCATGATGTCCACATCTATCAAGAGCGTCGGATCTTTCTAACGTCCCGACGGGTCGAAGGGCAAGCCCTTGTCCCGGATCAAGCCTGAGAGGTTAATGAACCGAGCCCGTGGGGGTGTTGCGCGCAACGCTTTGCGGCATTAACGCCTTTGTTCGTGGCTTTTTGGGCCAAAATCGCGGCGTCGGTTTAACGTCGGTTTTACATCGGTATCGCGTAGGTGGATGTGTCTGTATGGGCGGTTTTTGGCGCGGCGCGCGGTCATGCGGTAAGAAAGATAAAACGTAGGTTAAAAAAACGGGTTTGCGCCCACAGCGGCTTCCAGCATTTTGGTACCCTTGTCTGCATTTGATCGTACCGGGTTCCCGGCCAGACCATTTTCAGTCACGTGCGCGAATGGCCGCCAACGATACGACCCTTGTCCAGCTTGAAGGAACTTTTGCCATCCATGAGACTAGCCTGTTCACCAAGGTTACTGTCATCAACCAGGTCCCGCAATTCATGCGCTTTTAGCCGCGCCACTTCTGCCATTCGGCCCTCTCCATGCATTTAAAAACTGCGGCGACCCTTTTGACTGGTCGAAGGCCAAAGATCGCTGTGAAGGATACCAAAGGTCAATGTCGCTAGGGTGCCAAAGTCTGCTTCGCTTACAGAGCCAAGGTCACCTCGTTCTACACCGTTGCCAAACCACGCGCATTTTCACTCTTCCTGACATAACGCCCCGTCGTGATTGACCCCAAGCGCCAGTATTACTAGGCAGGAGCGGACCGATTTATGAGGGAATTTTCATGGCCGAGATCGAACGCGAAAGCATGGAATACGACGTTGTTATCGTGGGTGCGGGGCCAGCGGGGCTTTCGGCGGCGATCCGTCTGAAACAGCTGGACGCAGATTTGAACGTCGTCGTGCTGGAAAAAGGCTCGGAAGTTGGGGCGCATATCCTGTCTGGGGCCGTGCTTGATCCGTCTGGCTTGGATCGCTTGATGCCGGATTGGAAAGATAAGGGCGCGCCGATCACAGTTGAGGTGAAGAAGGACAAGTTTCTTGTGCTTGGCGAAGCGGGTGCCTTGCCCTTACCGAACTTTATGATGCCGCCTTTGATGAACAATCACGGTAACTACATCGTCTCAATGGGCAACGTGTGCCGCTGGATGGCTGAACAGGCCGAAGAGATGGGCGTTGAAATTTTCCCCGGCATGGCATGCTCTGAGCTGGTTTATGGCGATGATGGGCAACTGACTGGCGTTGTTGCAGGTGTGTTCGGACTTGAGGCGGATGGCTCTTACGGCGAGAACACCGAGCCGGGCATGGAGCTTTTGGGCAAGTATGTGTTCCTGTCAGAAGGCGTGCGCGGTTCGCTTTCAAAACAGGTGATCGAGAAGTACGATCTTGCTGCCGATTGTGACGTGCCGAAGTTTGGTCTTGGCATGAAAGAGATCTGGGAAGTGAAGCCTGAGAACCATGACGAAGGCTCGGTTCTCCATACGCTTGGCTGGCCATTGGGCTGGAAGCAATCGGGTGGCTCTTTCATGTATCATCTTGATAACAATCAGGTTTACGTCGGATATATCGTCGACTTGAACTACAAGAACCCGCACATGTTCCCCTACATGGAATTCCAGCGGTTCAAGCATCACCCGAAAATCGCCAAAGTGCTTAAGGGCGGCAAACGAGTGGCTTACGGCGCGAGGGCTGTTACCAAGGGTGGCTTCCAGTCGATCCCACAATCGGCGTTCCCCGGCGGTGCTTTGCTTGGTTGTTCGGCTGGTTTGGTGAACTTGCCGCGGATCAAGGGCAACCATAACGCAATGCATTCCGGCATCGCCGCTGCTGAGGCTGCGCATAAGGCGATTGTGGCCGGGCGTTCCGGCGACACGCTTGAGGCTTATGACACCGAGTTGCGCGAAGGCCCGGTTGGCAAGGATTTGAAACGCGTTCGCAATGTTGCACCACTGAATGCCAAGTATGGACCCTTGGGCGGCTTGCTATTGGGCGGCTTTGACATGTGGTTCAACTACCTGGGTTTCAGCCTGTTTGGCACCAAGGCACACGGCAAAACGGATGCGGAAAGCACCGAGCCTGCGTCACAACATCAACCGATTGAATACCCCAAACCGGATGGCGTTTTGTCGTTCGATCGCCTGACGAACGTTAGCTTTTCCTTCACTAACCATGAAGAAAGCCAGCCTGCGCACCTGCATCTGGGAGATCCAGATATTCCGGTGAAAGTGAACTGGGAAAAATATGCTGGCCCATCTGCGCGCTATTGCCCGGCTGGGGTGTATGAATTCGTTGGAGAGGGGGCTGAGCGGCAGTTCCAGATCAATTTTCAGAACTGCGTGCATTGCAAAACCTGCGATATCAAAGACCCAAGCCAGAACATCAACTGGACCACACCGCAGGGAGGTGACGGGCCAAATTATCCAAACATGTGATTGCGCCGCGCTTTCATGCGTCGCAAAGCGAGGATGCTGCCTAAAGCTTCTGCTTGCCTGCGCGGAACCAACGACCCAGGCCCCGTCATATTTTTGGACCAATGAAATTCTAGGCTGATCACAGGCATTGTAACAGTTGCGTCAGTTTTGTGCGGCATACTGCCTGCCTGCATTGCCTGAGGCCCCCTGGCGCACTAGGCTTTGGTGAAATGTGAAGGAGCCGTTGATGCGGATTGCCCATCTAACCCTTGCTTTGGCCTTGGTTGCCGGAGTGTCGACAAAACCAGTGCTCGCTGATTCCGGCAGCTATCTTGCCGCGCGATCTGCGATGATCTCTAGCGATTATGCTGAGGCTGCGCAGTATTATGCGCAAGCGTTGACGCGCGATCCATCGAACCCAAGCATCCTGGAGAACGCCGTGAACGCCTATATCGGGCTTGGTGATCTGGATAGAGCGGCTTCGATCGCACAACGTCTTGTGGACATTGGCACCGAAGGGCAGATTGCCGGGCTGGTTCTTTATGGCGACAGTGCCGTGAAGGGTGAGTGGGACACGCTGCTGGAACTGCAAGAAAGCAATCCGGTAGGGCCGCTTTTCGATGGGCTGTCACGCGCCTGGGCCTTTGTTGGCAAAGGTCAGATGACTGAGGCTTTGGCTGCTTTTGATGAGGTTTCAGGCACACAGGGCGTTGAGGCATTTGGACTCTATCACAAGGCGCTCGCGTTATCGTCTGTTGGCGACTTTGAGGGTGCTGCCAATATCTTCTCAGGAGACTCTGGCACAGCGATCCGTCTGACCCGGCGCGGTGTTGTGGCCTATGCTCAGGTGCTTAGCCAATTGGAGCGCAATGAGGCCGGATCGGAGTTGATCACGGCCAGTTTCGGCGGCGGGCTTGATCCGTATCTAGAGGCAATCAAAACGCAGCTTGATGCGGGCGAGACGATCCCTTTTGACACTGTGAGAAATGCAACCGACGGGGTCGCGGAAGTATATTATTCTATCGCCTCAGCTTTGCGAGGCGAGGCGCAGGACCCTTACACGCTTATTTATACCCGCATGGCTGCTGCTTTGCGCGCCGGTCATGTTGATAGCCTTTTGTTCAGTGCCGAGATTTTAGAAAACCTCGAGCGCTATGATTTGGCAACGGAAGTGTATGACAGCGTTCCGCGCGACAATCCGTCTTTTCATGCCGCCGAACTTGGCCGGGCCGAAGCTCTGCGTCGCTCCGGACGGGAAGATGCAGCCATTGAAGTGCTGAAGCAGCTTGCCAAGACCCATGGTGAGCTACCGTTGGTGCATGTGACTTTGGGCGACACATTGCGGGGAATGGACCGGTTTGAGGAATCTATCAAACCTTACAATGCCGCCGTCGATTTGATTGAGACACCAGCTGAACAGCATTGGATCATCTTCTTTGCCCGCGCCATCGCGCATGAACGTTCGGACATGTGGACCGAAGCCGAAGCCGATTTCCGCAAGGCGCTCGAGCTGCGGCCCGAGCAGCCGCAGGTATTGAACTATCTTGGGTATTCTTTCCTTGAGATGCAGACAAACTATGACGAAGCGCTGGATATGATCGAGCGTGCCGTCGCGCTGCGCCCGGACAGCGGCTATATCATCGATAGTCTTGGTTGGGGGCTTTACCGTCTTGGTCGCTATGACGAGGCGGTGGGTCACATGGAAAAGGCAGTTGAACGCCAGCCGATTGATCCGATCATCAATGACCACCTTGGCGATGTGTATTGGGCCGTTGGCCGCAAGCGCGAGGCGGAGTTTCAGTGGCATCGCGCGCTGTCTTTCATCACCGATGAAACGGACACCGACGACGTTGATCCTGAGCGTATCCGCCGCAAGCTTGAAGTCGGCTTGGATGCGGTGCTGGCAGAAGAAGGCGCCGACCCTCTGAAAGTGGCGAATGACGACGGCTAAGGTTTTTGCCCCGGCGAAAATTAATCTAAGCCTTCATGTCACCGGTCAGCGGGAGGATGGATATCACCTGCTGGATAGTTTTGTAGCCTTTGCCGACGTTGGCGACACCATCTGGGTGCGCAAAAGCAATGCCACCACTATCAACATTTCTGGTCCGATGGCACAGGGCGTGCCAGCCGATGAAAGCAATCTGGCAATGATGGCAGCGCGGCTTTTAGGGGTGGATGTCGATATCACATTAGAAAAGTGCTTGCCCATGGCTGCCGGTATCGGCGGTGGTTCTTCGAATGCAGCGGCTGTGATCAACGGGATCGAACAGCTGAACGGACAGGTCTTTGCCGGGGACACATCGGTTTTGGGTGCTGATGTGCCCATGTGCAAGAAAGGTACGGCGGCGCGCGTTCAGAGCATCGGGGATCATATAGAGACGATGGCGCTGCCCCGATTGTTTGCAGTGTTGGTGAACCCAGGCGTGCCAGTTTCGACCGTTTCCGTATTCAAAGCATTGGCGCAAAAATCCAATCCGCCCATGTCCGAGTTGCCGCAGCAAGCACCAAGTACACAGGAGTTTTGCGCATGGTTGCGCGAGCAGCGAAATGACTTGGAAGCACCTGCAATAGCGCTTTGCCCTCAAATCAATGATGTATTACGCGCGCTTTCCCTCACAACCGGGCAGCTGTGCTACCGGATGTCGGGATCGGGGGCGACGTGCTTTGCGCTATTTGATGATCCAGGATTGGCAGAGTTGGCAGCTTTGGATTTAGAAAAGGTGCACCCCGAGTGGTGGGTACGCGATTGCGCGCTTAGTTGATCCGCGCAACGACGTAATCGGCCAAGTCTGCCATCATGTCACGCAATGGGTGCTCGGGCAGAACGCTTAACGCCGCTTTCGCCTTTTCAGACCAGCCAAGTGCGTCTGTTCGTGTCGTCTCTAACGTACCGTGCTTGGAGATTAGGGACAGCGCATGGTCTAGGTCGCCGTCTTCTTGTTTGCCCTTACCAACGGTGCGCTCCCAAAACGTGCGCTCGTCCGCATTACCAGCCGCAATGGCGCGAATGATAGGCAGGGTCAGTTTTTGTTCGCGGAAATCATCACCGACATTCTTGCCAGTAGCCGCCGCGCTGCCATCTAGATCAAGTAGATCGTCAGCCATTTGAAAAGCAATGCCAAGCGCGTCACCATAGGTGCGCAGCGCATCTATCTGCGCCTGTTCGACGCCCGCAACCTCGCCGCCAACTTCGCAAGCAGCAGCAAACAAGGCTGCGGTTTTGCCGCGTACGACTTGGATGTAAATCTCTTCAGTTGTCGCGAGGTTGCCCGCGGCTGTTAGTTGCAACACCTCACCCTCGGCAATCGTTGCCGCAGCGTTGGAGAGAATGTCGAGCACCTTCAATGACCCGGTTTCAACCATCAATTGGAAAGAGCGCGCGAACAGGTAATCACCCACCAAAACCGACGATTGATTGTCCCACAATAGGTTCGCCGTGGGCCGTCCACGTCTCTGTGCGCTTTCATCAACCACGTCGTCGTGCAGCAGCGTTGCGGTATGGATAAACTCAACAGTGGCTGCCAAGCGGTGGTGATTTTCGCCTTGATAGCCGCACAGGTTCGCTGCTGCCAAAGTCAGCATGGGGCGCACGCGTTTTCCGCCCGCTTCCACCAAATGCGCAGTTACTTCGGGAATGCGCGGCGCGTGCTCGGAAGCCATGCGCAAACGGATCAATTCATTCACTGCGGCAAGATCATCTTTCAGATGCTCTGCTAACCGTTCATGCGGCTTTATCGATGTTTCAACGTCCAGACCCATCACACGCTCGTCAGCTGCCTCGACAAACCAAGTGGTCTGCCCTTATGTCCATTGTCATGAGAGAACTAATGCGTACCAACGATCCCACAATGATCGCCTTTGCCGAAGCTCTTCTTGAGGGCGAGGATATAGACTGCTTTCCGATGGACGTCCACATGAGCGTACTTGAAGGGAGCATAGGCGTATTGCCGCGGCGGTTGCTGGTACGTGACGCTGACTTCTTTCGAGCAAGCATCGTCTTGAAAGACAATGATCTGCCTGTTTTTGATGGAAAATCTTAGCAAAGACGCCTTTTTGGGCGGCAAGCTAACACTGTCGCAACCCGTGACTGGATATCGCGCGGGTGCTGATCCTGTATTTTTGGCGGCCAGTGTTCCGGCGAAGGCTGGCGACAGTGTACTGGACCTTGGCTGTGGCATCGGGGCCGCCTTGTTTTGTCTAATGGCACGTGTACCGGGACTGATCACGACTGGGATCGAGATTAACCCGAGTTATGCCAACATCGCCCGTCAGAACGCCGCAGATACTGGGTATGGAGCTGATATTTACAAGGGTGACCTGACACAGATGCCGGATACCCTGCGGCAGCAAACCTTTGATCATGTCATGACAAACCCGCCGTTCTTTGACCGTGCCGATGGCAGTGCTGCCAGTGACGAAGGTCGCGAGTCGGCGCGCGGGGAAAGCGTTGATTTGCCTGCTTGGCTTGATGCGGGTGTCCGCCGTCTGAAATCCAAGGGTACGCTGACGGTGATCCAAAGGGCGGATCGCTTGCCTGCCGTGCTTCGCGCGCTGGATACCCGCATGGGCGATATCATTTTGCGCCCATTGGTGCCGCGAAACGGTCGCCCCGCAAAGCTGATCCTTCTACAAGCCCGCAAAGGGGCGAAAGGTCCGTTTCATCTTTTGACGCCGTTGATCTTGCACAAAGGTGAGCATCACGCGAAAGACGGCGAAAGTTATACTGAACAAGCACAAGACATTTTACGCAATGGTGCCGCGTTGCCGCTCTTAGATTAACAAAAGTTTAGGAATTAGGCGTTTACGTCCAAAACTGACAGTTTCCGTTCGAAATCCGTGACAAAATGAGTTTTTCGTGCTGAACTGTAAGAACGCGATGACATAAAGGAGGACTGCAATGAGCATGAGTTCACACCTACAAGAACTCCGCAAGAAACACGAAACCCTCTCAGACAAAGTCGACACGGCGCAGCGCAGCCCGGCTTTTGATGACATTGACCTCAAAGCGCTCAAAAAACAAAAGCTAAAAATTAAAGAGGAAATCGAGCGGCTTAGTCATTAGCCAATCGCATTTTAATCGCTCGGTGCCGCAATAAATCTGCGTCCCTGTGCAAGGTTTTTTATATCGTCTAGCTGGGACATAACCCAGGCAATAAACGCGGCCACTTGTGGTCGCGTCTCCTGTCCTTCGGGACATACGATCCGATAAGTTGCCCCGGACTTAAGACTTAGATCAAACGGCATCACCAAACGGCCTTCTTTTATTGCTGTTTCAGTCAAAGACACCCGCCCCATTAACGCACCGGCCCCTGCAAGGGCCGCGCTTACCGGATGATCCGCCTGATTGAATCGCGGCCCATGAATATCGGAAGCTTCAAACTCTACACCTGCCCGCGTGAACCATGCGGCCCAATCGACATGTGGCTTAATGAACTTTGTCTGCTCGTCCTGCAAAAGCGTCAACGTCTTCAAATCCGCCGGAGTGTTAATGGCTTCTGCCAGCTTTGGTGTAAGCATCGGTGTCAACCATTCGTCGATAAGTGGTAACGAAAACAGCCCTGGGTCTTGGCCTTGTCCAAAGCGGATCGCGAGGTCCACATCGTCTCGATCAAAATCTGCCATGCTAAAACTGGCAACAAACCGCACTTCAATCTCGGGATGCGCCAAGGCAAAGGTGTAAAGACGGGGGGCAAGCCAAAGCGAGGTAAAAGCCGGACCAGCTGTGACCGTTAACACGTTTTGGTCTGTCATGCGTTTGGTTGTGCGCCACGCAGCGGTAAGAGCGGCGAACCCATCTCGGGTTCCGGGCAGCAGCGCTTGGCCTTCTTCAGTCAGCTCAATAGCGCGGTTCAGGCGGCGAAACACTTGCGCGCCTAAGTGATCCTCAAGCGACTTGATCTGAAAAGAGAGTGCAGCAGGCGTGACGTTTAGTTCCTCTGCTGCCTTGGCAAAGGACATATGGCGCGCAGCAGCATCAAAGGCACGCAAAGCTGTAAGGGGTGGAAGGCGATCAGACATTTCACACAAGTATTTCTTATGTGAAGATCTGTAAAGTCTCGTTTGTAAGGAGCCGTTACCGCCATCATATTGACGTCACACAAGGAAACCAAACGTTAAGGATTAAAGCAATGATCGAGACACAATTAAACGCGCAGATGCGCGACGCATATCGTCAAGCCCACATTGAGCGCAGCGCTGCGATCGCTGGCTTCTTCCGTAGAATCCTAAATCGCAAGTAAACGCCTCTTTCGCATGAAAAGGCCGGCCCATTTAGGACCGGCCTTTCTTTATTACTTCGTGTGATCCGCACTTGCCAAAACATCAACTTTACCACTTATAAGCGCTTCAACCTCTTGGTCGATTTGCGTCTGCCGCTCTGGCGTGGCGTTGATGTATTCCATCGTCAGTCGCGAAATCCTTTGATGGTTCACGTTGCCTGAAGAAAGCAGTTTGGAACCTGCATTGCCGTGCATTTCAAATCTCCTGCTCATTTTGACAGGATAGTATGCAGCACAGGTTATGAAACCGCTTACGTCGCGGACACCTAGGCGAAGGTCAGTATTTCTCCCACTGTTGAAATCTCAGTATCGTCGTCCTCCCGCTTTGACGGCTCCCAAGACCGATTGTTTGAAAGCCAAGATCGTGGATCAAGCTCGATCAGCCCTATGATGGTCTCTGCCACGATAGTCGCACCAACAGGACCCAACCCTTCGCCGGGCGATCTGGTGCCATCCAATTCTTCGCGCCCGACCAGCTCGGCTTCCTTCAGGATATAGAACCAAAGCGGGGTGCCGCCGTTTAACCCAGAGGCATCTGCAATCTGGCTGATTTCAGTCTCAGGGCGCTCCATACAGCGGGCCACCTCTTCGCCCGAGGGCAACAAGAAACTTTGACCGCGAAGCAGGTTTCGCGAGGCCAAAGACCGTCGCTGATTGTCGACATTGGACGGCAGGCGCAAAAGTTGACTGGACAGCTTTGTATCAAGTTTGCCAGTTTTTTCAGTTTGGCGACCCTCTCGCGTGTCAAACAGTTCGTGCAGATCAATGGCAGCGCGCGCGTCTTTGATCGATTCAAAGCCACGGCCAAGTACGTCGCCAAACAGGCTGACTGCCGGATCGCCCGTTTGTACCTGAATTTCCATAGGCACCATCGAGTGTCCAAAGCGATACGCCGCCACCGAAAATTCAACAGGAATGAAGGCCGTTTTCGAACGATAGTGTTTGCGCCCTTGCGTCAGAACACGATTGATCACCCCTTCGCCACAAATCTGGGCCAGAAAGTCGTGCACAACCGCCCATTGATAGTGCCACATGCACTGGGTCCTGGCGTCTTCATAAAGCTCTTTGCCTTCAAGTTCAGGATGCTCTGCGTGTGTGCGATCCACCATGGCGTTATGGAACCGGATCATGGCCAGTTGGATTTGGCTTAGCACACGATTTTCGTCGTTTCGAAAATCACCGATCACGGCCACTTCGCCGATGCGCGGCAAATCTAGGTCTGTGTGCGGACCGCTACCAGCCTCGGTGCCCGTGATTAATTTTACCCCTTTGAAATCGCCGCTGCTGTGGAACAGGAAAGGCATGGCTTCTGGACCGGAGCCATAGACGCAATCCAAATCCAAAGTGGGTGTTCGCACGTTTTGGGTGCTGTCGGGGTTGTTCACAGTATCTAGGCTAGAGGACACATCAAGAGTGATGTCGTGGTCCACGAATTGGCCGAAAAACACCTGCCCAACAGCAACGGTATCGGTGCGTGTATTATTGTCTTCGTCGTCCATAATGCCGCCCGCTTTGCCAAGCTCGTTAAGCTTGGCTGGGCTGTTGAATAACGGTGGAAGATCAGGGAAAAGGCGGCCGAACCGGTCGCCGTCTTGATGATGATGGTTTGGGTTACAATAGGCGGCGAGCCCCATAAGCTCTCGTTTGCCGTGGGAAACGGACATATTGAATACTCCTTAAATATACTTGTTCTAAAATTGCTTTCGCTTGAACGATCCGGAGTTTAACGCAGATTTTGAGATCGCAAAAATGCCTGTGAACCCAACGTGAAAAGGGCCAGCGTGATGCCGGCCCTTCCAATTAGAATTATGGCGGTTTGGGTTAGACGAAGAACTGCGCACCGTTTGCAGAAATCGTTGAACCATTTACGAAACCGGCGTCGTCAGAGGCAAGGAACGCAACGCAACGCGCGATCTCTTCCGGCTCGCCCAAACGTCCTGCAGGGATTTGACCGATGATGCTTTCACGCACCTTCTCGGGCACAGCCATCACCATTTCAGTTGCAATGTAACCGGGGCAAACAGCGTTGGCGGTGATGCCAGCACGTGCGCCTTCTTGGGCCAGTGATTTCACAATGCCCAGATCGCCTGCTTTGGTTGCCGCATAGTTCACCTGAGCGAACTGACCCTTTTGACCGTTGATCGAGGAAATGACGATCACGCGGCCAAACTTGCGCTCGCGCATACCGGGCCAGCAGGGGTGCACCGTGTTGAAGACGCCGGTGAGATTGGTGTCGATCACTTCTTTCCACTGATCAGGCGTCATCTTGTGGAATGGCGCATCACGGGTGATGCCAGCGTTGGCGACAACCACATCGATTGGTCCAAGGTCAGCTTCGACCTGTGCGATACCAGCAGCAGAGGCGTCGTAATCGGCCACGTTCCATTTGTATGTTTTGATGCCGGTTTCGGCGGTAAACTTTGCCGCCGCTTCGTCATTGCCTGCGTATGTCGCTGCAACGTCGTATCCGTCTGCCTTCAGTTTCTTAGAGATAGCTTCGCCGATACCGCGCGAGCCACCTGTCACGAGTGCAACACGTGCCATTGAGGAATCCTCCATATAATATGTTTGAAAGTAAGTTACTTACCAAGCAGCGACTGCGCAATAAAATTGCGCAGTCATTTCGTGCTTTATGGGCGCTCAACACACATAGCAACGCCCATGCCACCACCGATGCACAGTGTGGCAAGGCCTTTTTTCGCATCGCGGCGCTTCATTTCGAACAACAGAGTGTTCAAAACACGCGCACCCGAAGCTCCGATTGGGTGACCGATTGCGATTGCGCCACCGTTTACGTTTACGATCGATGGGTCCCAACCCATGTCTTTGTTCACAGCACAAGCTTGAGCAGCGAAAGCTTCGTTGGCTTCTACAAGATCAAGGTCGTCAACCGACCAACCCGCCTTATCCAATGCTTTGCGCGAGGCATAGATCGGACCAACGCCCATAATTGATGGGTCAAGACCCGCAGTGGCATAAGAGGCGATGCGCGCCAATGGTTCGATGCCGCGCTTTTCAGCTTCTTCAGCACTCATCAACAAAGCGCCAGCAGCGCCATCGTTCAGACCGGATGCGTTGGCTGCAGTGACCGATCCTTCTTTGGTGAAGGCCGGGCGCAGTTTCTGCATGTTTTCGATGGTGGCACCGTGACGGATGTATTCATCCTTATCGACAACAATGTCACCTTTGCGGGTCTTTACGGTGAAGGCCGCAATCTCATCTTCAAACTTGCCGGCGTTCTGGGCTGCTTCGGCTTTGTTCTGAGACGCCACAGCAAATTCGTCCTGCATTTCGCGGGTGATCTGCCATTGGTTTGCGACGTTTTCAGCCGTCTGACCCATGTGATAGCCGTTGAATGCATCCCAAAGGCCATCTTTGATCATCGTGTCGATGAACTTTAGATCGCCCATCTTTTGACCAGCGCGGATCGCTTGGGCATGCGGGCTCATCGACATGTTCTCTTGGCCACCTGCAGCAACGATAGACGCATCCCCCAGCATGATGTGCTGGGCGCCCAAAGCAACAGCGCGAAGCCCAGAGCCACACACTTGGTTCAAACCCCAAGCAGCACTTTCCTGCGGAAGGCCTGCATTGATATGTGCCTGGCGTGCGGGGTTCTGGCCCTGTGCGGCGGTCAGAACCTGACCAAGGATCGTTTCAGAGACATCCGCCTTATCGACGCCTGCGCGCTCCACCAGTGCTTCAAGCACGGCGGCGCCAAGATCGTGAGCGGGAGTGGTTGCGAAAGAACCGCTGAAACTGCCAACGGCAGTTCGGGCGGCAGAAGCGATAACGACATTGGTCACGTGGTGGTTCCTCCTGAGTTCTTTGCGCGGGGTATTATGCAGTTGCAGAAAAAAAGCAACTGACTCTACGTCACACCCAAGGAATAGCCGCTATGCAGTTAGCGCCCGTAGTAGAGACCGACGACGTGTTTTGCTTCTGCAAAAAACAGCCAGCGTTGAACGAATACGCCCGCGATGTGGCTTAGGACGGCAAGGATTGCGACGAAGTGGTTGAAGCTGACCAGCAGCAGCAACAACGGGATCGCACAGGACAAAGCCAGCGAAATGACCTTGAGCGTGGCCGCGTGCTTGCGGCCTACTTGGAAGACCATTTCTTTAGTGAGATAGTTGGACCCTGTATGCGGCTGTTCGAAAGAGCGCACTTTACCGAGGCCTCCCAGCCCAGTTGCGCTGCCAAGGGTGCTGTCCGAGCTTGCCTCGCGGCGGTCCTGATCAAACCATGCAACGATCTGAAGAACTGCGAGAAGCGGCAGCAGGTACATTGCCAGCGTCACCCGCCCCGTCAGAAGTGCGCCGCCCGTGATGGAATAGGCCATAAACAGGATTGGCGGCGACCAGTGGTTCCAGCGCGGCACTGTTTTCAGCTGGGTGTAGATCATCGAAGTTGCGAAGATCGTCAGGATCGACAAAAACGCACCGATCCAGCCAAGCAAGTTCATTTGGGAGCTGAAAAACACCAACATAAAGGCGAATAGGCCCATGATAACCAGGGTAGCGACGGCAAAAATGCCCTCGCGGCTGAGCCAGCTTGAGCGCCATTGGCTAAACGCTTTGATCGCGCGTTCCGGATGGCCGAGGTGCAAGGTCGACGACAAAAGACCACCAACGGCAAGCGCGTAAGCGATGGCGAAGAAGGTAAATCCGACCCAGCCTGTGGGCGCGGACGTATCAAGACCGAGGAACACCAGCATGCCAAAGCCAAGGCCCGACAAAGTGGTAAAGATGATGACTGAAGGAGCCGGATGCATAGCTTAGGACACCTTCTCTAAAGTGCGGTCAAGCCAGCCAAGGAAACCAGTGGGCTCTTCAGCGACAGGCTCAAGGAATTCAGACAGCACATCAAATTCAGGCATAGCGTCTTTGGGACGCGGCGGCAGATAACGGTTAACTGGCGCTGTGCCTTGTTCGGGCATCAACTCAATGCCACCACGTTCCGCAACCAATTGGCTGACGTTGCTGTCTGGGTCAGAGAAATCACCAAAGTGGCGCGCGCCCGCTGGGCAGGTGCGCACACATGCGGGCTGGCGATCTTCTTCGGGTAGGTTCTCGTTATAGATTCGGTCAACGCAAAGGGTACATTTCTTCATCACCTTCTCAGACGGGTCCATTTCGCGCGCGCCGTATGGACAGGCCCACGCGCAAAGCCCACATCCGATGCAATCGCTTTCATTAACAAGCACGATGCCGTCTTCGACGCGCTTGTAGCTTGCGCCTGTTGGGCAAACCGTGACGCATGGGGCATCAGCGCAGTGAAGGCACGATTTTGGGAAGTGGAAGAGTTGGGCCGGGCCTTCCTCGGGCTGTACCTCGTAGGAATGGATACGGTTGAGGAAGCTGCCTACAGGCTCGGCGCCGTATGCGTCGGTATCTGCCAGCGGCGCGCCATAGTTCTCTGTGTTCCAACCCTTGCAAGCGGTCACGCAAGCGTGGCAACCGACGCAGGTATCAAGATCGATGACAAGGCCAAGGGACTTCTCGGTATGGGTTGGCAAGGTGGTCATAAGAGATTTCCTTTTTGCGCCGCGCTGACGCGCGCCGCGGTGCCTCCGGCGGGAGTATTTCTGAATAGATGAGTTGTCATGAGCCCACCTTTTGTTTCACATCCTTGGGCGCTTTGCCCACCGGGCTTTTTTGCGCCGGGTGTGCCGGTTGGGATTCTGCAGGGGCCGTGGCCTTTTCGATTTTCACACGCAGATCAAACCACGCGGCTTGGCCAGTGATTGGATCGGAGTTTGCCCAGCGCAGGCCGTCGCCTTTGGGCGGCAGCAGCTCGTGGATGATGTGGTTGAGCAGGAATCCTTTGGTCACTTCCGGAGCATCTTCATCAAGCGCCCATGCCCCTTTGCGTTTGCCGATGGCGTTCCACGTCCAGACTGTATTTTCGTTCAAGGCAGCCATGTGAGCGACGGGGACTGTGATCTCTCCGTGGGGAGAGGTGACGCGTGCCCAGTCGCCTTCTTTGAAGCTGTTTGCCTCCCAAATCTTGGTTGGCACGTAAAGCGGGTTGCGTCCGTGGATCTGGCGCAGCCATGCGTTTTGGGATCCCCATGAGTGGTACATTGCCATGGGGCGTTGTGTGAGAGCGTGGACGGTGAATTCGGCGTCGTCCAGTGCTTCGGACATTGGTGGGTACCAGTAAGGCAACGGCGACATTGTTTCTTTGACGCGCTCGCGCAGGTGTTCTGGCGGTTGGCGTTCATGCTTGCCTTCGGCAGCCAGTTGGAAGCGGCGCATGGGTTCTGACCAGAGCGTAAAAAGGTAAGGTGTTGCGGCGTCGAACAAGCCGATTTTAACAGCCCAATCCTGATAGGCCATGTTCCAAGGTTTGTAGAACTCGGCCTCTTCCGGGATATGTTCGATCCAGAAACTGCCGTTTTTCTTGTACTCTTCAATCTGGTTTGGGTTTGGAGCGCCGCGCCCATGTTCGTCGCCTTTGCCACGGAACCCTGCAAGTGGGCCGATGCCCGGTTTGCGTTCGTGGTTCTGGATGTAGTCGGCGTAATCGGCGTATTTGGTTGAACCGTCTTCGTTGGTGAAGCCGGGCAGGCCTAGGCGTCCGCCAAGATCGCACAGCACGGACTGGAAGCCGCGTACGTTGCGGTCGGGTTCGACCACAGGCCAGCGGATGGCATCAGCAGCCGCTTCGGCTTCGCAGATTGGGCGATCGAGCAGCGAGATGCAGTCGTGGCGCTCCAGATAAGTTGTGTCAGGCAGGATCAGGTCGGCATAAGCGACCATTTCCGACGAATAAGCGTCTGAATAGATAATGTGCGGGATGACGTATTCGCCGCTGTCGTCTTTGTCCGTCAGCATCTTCATGACGCCAGACGTGTTCATCGAAGAATTCCACGCCATGTTCGCCATGTAGAGCATCATCGTGTCGATTTTGTAGGGATCGCCCGCGTGCGCGTTGGAGATGAGCATGTGCATCATGCCGTGCGCGCTCATCGGGTTTTCCCATGAGAAGGCCTTGTCGATCCGCTTGGGTTTGCCGTTTTCGTCAATCAACAGATCGTCGGGGCCGTGCACAAAACCAAGATGCGGGCCATCGAGTGGTTTACCGGGCTGCACGCCTGCGTGTGGCTTGGGATGTGCTGTGGCTGGCTTCGGGTAAGGTGGTTTGAAGCGGAAACCGCCAGGGGTTTCGACTGTACCAAGGATGATTTGCAGCGTGTGCAGGGCGCGGCAGGTCTGAAAGCCGTTGGAGTGAGCTGAGATGCCGCGCATGGCGTGAAAGCTGACCGGGCGGCCGATCATGGTTTTATGCACGTCGCCGCGGAAGTCGGTCCATTCACGCTCAAGTTCGAACGCCTCTTCAAAGGCGACGCGGGCCAGTTCTGCTGCGATGGCTCTGATGCGAGTTGCCGGGATGCCAACGCGGTCAGCGACGGTTTCGGGCGCATATTCGTCCGTTAGGTATTTCTCGGCCATGTGGTGCAGGACGGGTTTGTGCGTGACACCCGCGTGGCGGTGAGTGCCGGAAAGATCAGGTTGCACGCCGGGCGTGTCAAATGCCTCTAGCTTGCCGGTGCGTTTATCGATGACTTGCGCTTTACCATTCTCGTCTTTCAGGATCAGGCCGTATTCGTCGCTGGCTTCGTCATCGTTCACCAAACAAGGCGCGTCGGTGAAACGAGCGAGGTATTCAAGGTCGATCTTCCCGGCCTTCATCAAACAATGAACTAGGCTGAGGATGAACAGACCGTCGGTGCCGGGTGTGATTCCAACCCAGTCATCCGCAACCGCGTTATATCCAGTGCGGATCGGGTTCACACCGATGATCTTGCCGCCGTTCCCTTTCAGCTTGCCAATGCCCATTTTGATCGGGTTGCTATCGTGGTCTTCGGCCACACCGAAAATCATGAACAGTTTGGTGCGATCCCAGTCAGGTTGGCCAAACTCCCAAAAAGCGCCGCCCATGGTGTAGATGCCGCCTGCCGCCATGTTGACCGAGCAGAAGCCGCCGTGGGCTGCGTAGTTTGGAGTGCCAAAGCCTTGCGCCCAAAAGCTGGTGAATGACTGAGATTGATCACGGCCTGTGAAGAACGCCAGCTTGCTTGGGTCTTTTTCGCGCAGCGGCTTCAACCATGCAACGGCTTGCTCAAACGCTTCTTCCCAAGAAATCTCTTCAAACTCTCCCGAGCCGCGTGGACCGACGCGTTTCATCGGTGCCTTTAGCCGCGCAGGCGAGAGATGCTGCATTATTCCGCTAGAGCCTTTGGCACAAAGCACGCCTTGGTTCACCGGGTGATCTTTGTTGCCTTCGATATAGGCAACCTGACCGTCCTTCATGTGCACATTGATGCCGCAGCGACAGGCACACATGTAGCAAGTTGTTTTGCGCACCTCGTCCGAAACCTTGGGCGACGTGTCGAGTTTAGGTACGTTCATTGAAGTCTCCCCAAGGGTCGGCGCAAACCGGTAAGCACCCAAAACACGCTCATGTTTCAGGTACTGCCGTTATGACCATTTGCCGATGCAGACTTTAGGACCAGAACAGCTGTTCGCTTATGTCCAGTCTTTCGAGAAAGTGTGGTTAATTCAAGAGCCCGGCGTGGGACATTCCATCGCGTATCGCGGCTTTCGTGCCATCGGTGAGCGGCACATGCGGCAAACGTACTTCGTCTGAACACTTGCCTAGCAGAGACGCACCGTATTTTGCGCCAATCAGGCCGGGCTCAAGGAATATCGCGGTGTGCAGCGGCATGAGACGATCTGTGATCTCAAGAGCGGTTGCGAAATCGCCAGCGCGTGTGGCTGCCTGCATCTCGGCGCACAGCTTGGGGGCAACGTTGGCCGTCACGCTGATACATCCAACGCCACCTTGAGCATTGAAACTGATCGCTGTTGGGTCTTCACCAGATAACTGGACGAAGTCCTTGCCACAACTCGCGCGCTGTTTGGCGACGCGAGACACATCGCCTGTCGCATCCTTCACACCAACAATCCGCGGAAGCTCGGCCAACCGACCCATGGTTTCAGGCGACATGTCGACAACCGAGCGCGGTGGAATGTTGTAGATGATGATCGGGATATTGATCGCGTCATGCACGGCTTTGAAGTGCTGAAAGAGCCCTTCTTGCGTCGGTTTGTTATAATAGGGCGTCACCACAAGAACGGCATCCGCGCCTACGCTTTCAGCGTGTTTGGCCAAACGGACGCTTTCCGCAGTGCTGTTTGATCCAGCACCTGCGATCACAGGCACACGGCCTGCCGCTGTTTTGACAACCTCTGTCACCACCAAATCGTGCTCGTCATGGCTCAGCGTGGGACTTTCACCGGTGGTTCCAACTGGCACCAAACCTGTTGAGCCACATTCGATCTGCCACTCAACAAGTTTTTTGAGCGCGTCAAGATCCAGCTTCCCGTCCGAAAACGGGGTGACGAGTGCGGGCATTGAGCCGTGGAACATGACACCTCTCCTTAGTGATCTATCTGCCATTATTGGCAGGCGCACTCTGTAACGCGCGTCGTAAGAATTGCCAATGGGGATGCAAAATGCCAAGCTTTGTGACGCTACGGGGGCGTAAGACGAACGAACGAGTTGCCATGTTCAAGGCTCTGCTTGCCGCAAGCATTCTTATCTGGCCGTTCCAAACCGCTCTGGCGCAGTCGCGCCCGGACGTCCTTGCTATGCAATCTCCGCCAAGCCGTCCCGTCGAAGAAGCACCTTTGGTGGAGCAAGACGCCATTGTTAACGCAGCTGCGACAGCAGGGTTGATCCGTGAATGGAACCGGCTCCGCGCAGGCAACGGCACTTTTGACGATGTGCAGCGTTTTCTGAAGGATAACGGAGATTGGCCGGGGCTGAGACTCCTACGTCGTAAGGGCGAAGCCGGTCTTCCCACCACACGGAATTCAAGTGAGGTTTTGGCGTTTTTTGGAGATAGCCGCCCGCAAACGGGTGCTGGCACCTATGCGCTTATCTCCGCATTGCGCCATCAGGGACGTGGCGATGAGGCGCGATCAGAAGCGATCCGTGTTTGGCGCACCATGGTGCTTTCGGCCTCGGATGAAGCGCGTATTCTGCGGCTCTACGAGAGTGACCTGAAAGAACATCACAACGCGCGAATGGACATGCTTTTGTGGGGTGATGCACCCATTGCTGCGTCGCGTCAGATCGAACGCGTTGATTCGGGTTGGCAGGCTTTGGCGCGCGCTCGGCTGGCTTTGCGGGATAAAAAGCCGAATGTAGACAGTTTGATCGAAAAAATTCCCGCCAAGTTGAAAGACGATCCCGGCCTAGCATTTGAACGGATGCAATGGCGCGCGCGCAAGGGCAAAACCGAGGACGCCGTAACTTTGATGTTGGACACGCCCGCTGAACTTTTGGGCGAGCCTTTCAAGTGGGCCGGATGGCGGCGCAGCTTTGCGCGCACGGCGATGCGCGCTGGCAAAACAGAGCAAGCTTATCAACTGGCCTCACAGCATGGGCTGACATCTGGGTCGCACTTTGCCGATCTGGAATGGCTTTCCGGTTACCTTGCCCTGACCTATGGCAACGATCCAAAGGCTGCGCTGGAGCATTTCAAAAGCTTCCGTGGCTCGGTTGAAACGCCCATTTCGCTTGGGCGCGCCGGGTATTGGGAAGGTCGCGCTTACGAAGCCATGGATGACGCTGAAAATGCGCGTTTGGCCTATGCGTTTGGCGCTGAATATCAGACCAGTTTTTATGGCCTGCTTGCGGCAGAACGCGGTAATGTCCCAATGAAGCCATCACTGACTGGGCGTGAAACCTACCCTAACTGGCGCAAGGCGTCCTTTGCAGGTGACACCGTCTTTTCCGCCGCACGCCTTTTCATTGCCAGTGGTGATTTGAACCGCGCAGAACAATTCCTGCGTCATATGACCGAGACTTTGCCAGCAGAAGAAATTGGCAGCCTAGGCACCTTTCTTCTGGAACAGAATAAACCGCATCTTGCAGTGATGGTGGGCAAGCAATCAGCGCGACGGGGCATTGTCGTGCCCCACGCTTACTTTCCGCTCGCCTCGCTTGGTGTGATCGACATGCCCGTTCAAGAAGAACTGGCGCTGGCTATTGCCCGGCGCGAAAGCGAATTTGATCCAGTTGTCAAAAGCGGCGTTGGCGCCCGCGGTTTGATGCAATTGATGCCCGCCACTGCCAAAGCTGTCGCGCGATACCTTCAAATCCCCTACAGCCGCGACCGCCTGACAAGCGAGCCTGCTTATAATGCGCGTCTCGGCACAGCTTATCTTGATGAGCTGATGGAAATTTTTGATGGGAACATCGTAATGGTTTCGGCCGGATATAATGCCGGACCCGGTCGGCCGATCCGCTGGATGAAAACGCGTGGTGATCCCCGACGCGGTGAAATTGATATCGTAGACTGGATTGAGCACATTCCGTTCAACGAGACTCGAAATTACGTGATGCGCGTGGCCGAAAGCCTGCCAGTCTATCGCGCCCGCCTCACCGGTGAAGTCGCACCACTCGATTTTTCAGCCGAGCTGATTGCGATGCCCGGCCATGAACGCA
Source organism: Paracoccaceae bacterium (assembly GCA_039942715.1). Classification (GTDB taxonomy): domain Bacteria; phylum Pseudomonadota; class Alphaproteobacteria; order Rhodobacterales; family Rhodobacteraceae; genus JABDJX01. The sequence continues at coordinate 187,066 of JBDVBY010000011.1, read as the reverse complement.
AGGCACGCAAAGGCGAATTTAAGCGCCCCGTTCCGCGCCCACCTATCTTGATAGACTAAGCCAATTCTAGCTTACAATGCGCAAACATATGCTCGGCATTTTGGTGCTGTGCCCACGTGCCCATTTCGGCGTTCCAGTGCCAGAAACGCAGCAGTTTTCCGCTTCGCCTAGCACCAACCACCAATCCAAGTGACATCTGCAGTCCCAAACACTGCAAAGGAACAAAAAGATGTCCACTGCAAATCCACTAGAACTTGGTATGCTTGCGCTTATCAACGACGAGCGCGCCGCCGCGGGTCTTGAGCCGCTTCGGCTTATAACACTTTTGAACGATGCCGCAGAAACGCACAGTGCGTGGATGCTTGAGACAAATCAGTTTTCGCACAGCGGCGATGCTGGATCTTCGCCTTCTGAGCGCATGGAAGAGGCTGGGTATCCATTTGAAGGGGCCAGTCTGGCGCTGGAAAATATCGGCTGGCAAAGTGCGCATGGCGAAGAGGGCTTTGTTGACGATGTTGCGCAAGTTCACGCGAGCTTGATGAACAGCCCCGGCCACCGTGCGAATATTCTGAACCCGGATGCACGAGACATTGGCATTGGGATCGAAACCGGCACGTTCTCAAGCGCCAGCGGCGATTTTGAGGCGGTGATGGTGACACAGGTTTTCGGCACCACCGACGCTGACATCAGCGCATTCGTTGACGAAGAGATCGGTGACGATGCTCCAGAGATTGTCGATGATATGCTTGCAGAGGGAGAAGGCGAAGATGACCCAGGTACACCAACTGCACCCGAGACCGTGGACCCCGAAACAGAGCGACCTGACATTGAAGATGACGAACCAGTCCTCGTCGTTGATGATGACGTACCGGTCATTGTTGTTGACGATGATATGCCCGTTGTCGCCGAAGACGTGCCAGAGACCAACGATGATTGGCCCGAATTTGAACCAAAGCCAACTGCGCCACCGCAAGTCATAGCGATGGAAGACATGCCGCTGGATTGCGCACCAACCAGTCTTACCGTCGATTTGTCGGATGTGTTCAAATTCAATCGCGATGGCGAACAGGTCACACTTGAAACTACACAGGAAAAGTTGATGACAGCCTTTCAGAACGCAATTGATGATTGGACGTTCATGACTGAGGTTGCAAACAACGACGATGCGATGTCCATGACGGATCTGATGATGGGCCCGGGTGATACGAACGACGCGCTCTCGTGCGATCTTTTTGAAGAGGACGACGAGGAAGAGCTTGCTTTGCAATGCATTTAAGACATTGCCGGGCGTAAGGGCGCCCGGCACCTTATCGCAGTGCGCGCCCCTTAATTATCGCATCCGAGCCAAAGCGTTCGCGTATCTTATCCGAAGCCCGCTCAGCATCAGCGCGCACCTTGGCATCTGGGTCCAAAAGATCACCGCCCGTTTCGGCGGCATCCGATTGCGTCAGATGCGAAATTCCGACGCCAATCAAACGGTATGGGCCTTCGTCGCCAACCTGATCAAACAACGCGCGCGCTGTGCGGTAGATACGATCGGCGATCTGCGTCGGTTCGCTTAGACTTGTTTGTCGTGACAGCACAGTGTGGTTCGCTCTTTTGAGCTTTAGGTTCACGACGCGCCCCGCTTTGTCTTTGGCCTTCGCACGATCCGCCACGTTCTCAGCCAATCGCCAGATGTGACCGTCCAAGATCTCAACGCTTGATGTATCGTCGGAGAACGTCGTCTCGTTTGATATCGACTTCACCGGTGCATGGGCCGAAATCCGGCGATGATCCTCGCCACGCGCCAGGTGATACAGACGCTCTCCCATGCCGCCAAAACGCGCGACCAAGTCAATCTTTTCCCAGCGCAGCAGGTCAGTAAATGTACGGATGCCTGCTTTATCCAGCGAAGCTTTGGTTTGTGCACCCACTCCCCAAATCAGACTGACGGGTTGGGGTTTCAGAAACTCTACAGTCTCGGCCGCGCCGATCACCGAAAACCCTCGCGGCTTATCCAGATCAGAGGCAACTTTGGCAAGAAACTTATTGTGCGAAAGTCCTATCGAGCCTGAAAGGCCTAGTTCATCTTCCATCCTTTTGACCAGCCCTGCCAGCATTACAGCGGGCGGTTTTCCGTGCAGGCGCGCGGTACCGGTCAGATCGATAAATGCTTCGTCCAAACTTAGTGGTTCGATCACGGGTGTCAGATCATCCATCATCGCGCGGATGTCACGGCTGGCGGCTACATACGCGTCCATCCGCCCTTTTACGACCACAGCATCAGGACAAAGTTTTAGCGCCTTAAACATAGGCATTGCCGAGCGCACCCCTTTGATGCGCGCGATGTAACAGGCGGTTGAAACCACTCCGCGCCGCCCGCCACCGATGATTACCGGCTTGTCGCGCAGGCTAGGATCATCGCGTTTTTCGACACTGGCATAAAAGGCATCGCAATCCATATGCGCGATGGACAGGTCAAAAAGCTCGGGGTGGGCCATGATGCGTGGCCGCCCACAAGCCGGGCAACGCGACCCGGCTTTAAAGGTGGTAAGACAATCTCGGCAAAGCGCTGGCATAGAGTGAGTATAGGCGCAGTGTGCACAGTTTGGGATGGCAAATACGAAAGCCGCGTGCAAAGAATTCCGTATGACATTTCACGGCGCGAAACTGGCTATTTTAGTGGGCGATCACGTGGTGACCCTGTTGCGCGATGATCTGTCAGAAATTGACTACGCCAATCACTGGGACCTGCCCGGGGGCGGGCGTGAGGGCAACGAATCTCCTGCTGACTGTGTGTTGCGTGAATTGAAGGAAGAGCTTGGGCTCGTTTATCAAAAGACTGACTTACATAACGGCTTTGAATGCCGATCTGACGGTGGCACGTCTTGGTTTTTTGTCTCTAACCAGTCAGGGTTCGACCACACAAGCGTTGGTTTTGGGAGCGAAGGCCAAGGCTGGAAACTTGCCAATATCGATTGGTTTTTGAATGAAGCCCGCGCTGTTCCAATTCTTGTTTCACGCCTTCGCGGCTACTTAGAAAAGGGCCACCCATGCGGATAGCTGCAATGAGTGACATCCATGGCAACATCGCGGCGCTAAAGGCCGTTCTTGCCGATATTGAGCGGCGCGGCATCAGCAAGATCGTGAACCTTGGCGATACGATTAGTGGTCCATTCGATGCAAAGGGAACGGCTGATCTTTTGATGTCGCTTGATCTGCCAACTGTGCGCGGCAACCATGATCGCCAGCTATATGATCGCCCAAAGGCAGAGATGGGCAAATGGGAGGCTTGGGTGATTGATGACCTGAGCTCGGATCATGGCGAATGGCTTCGTTCGTTTCCTCTGACGCTTGAGGTCGATGGTTTGTTCCTGTGCCATGCCACTCCTGCGAAGGACGACGAGAACTGGCTGGATTTTCGCAGCCCAGCAGACCGACTGGTTGCCCGCGATTTGGCAGAGGTCGAGGCACGACTTGGCTCTGTTAGCGCACCGATGATCCTTTGCGGACACACGCATACCCCGCGCAGCGTGAAACTGCCGAATGGGCAAAGGATCGCGAATACAGGTTCGGTGGGGTGCCCAGCCTATTTGGACACGCGTTTTGATCCTGCATTCGTGCATCAAACCGGAGCGCCGGATGCTCGGTATGCAATCGTTGAGTCTGTTGAGGACGACTGGCGCGTCGATCTCGTTGGCGTCCCTTATGATCCAAGCGAAATGATTGCTTTGGCCAAGGCTAAAGGGGCCGAGAACTGGGTGCGGGCTATTTCAACTGGTTGGGTCGCCTAAGACTTAATCGAGTGTGTCGGGAAGCGTCATGCCGCGCAGGATTTCATCACCCGCCATCGCGCGTTTTCCCTGCCGCTGAGCTTGCAGCACTTCGATTGCACCTGAGCCACAAGCGATCCGAAATCCACCCAAGTGAGCGCCGGGGGCTCCACTAGCGTCAACCAAGCGCGAGCGCAGAAGCTTGACCCTCTCGCCTGCAATTTCACACCAAGCGCCGGGAAACGGCGAAAGGCCCCGGATCAGCTGATCGACCTCAATCGCAGGTTTTGTCCAATCAACGCGCGCCTCTGTTTTGTCGATCTTTGATGCATAAGTCACGCCCGCTTCCGACTGAGGTTCAGGTGAAAGATCGTCTAGTTCTGAGAGCGCTTGTGTGATCAAATCGGCTCCCATTGCGGCTAGTCGATCATGAAGATCACCTGTTGTTTCCTCTACCCCAATCGGAGTTTCGCCTGTCAGCAGAACGGGGCCTGTATCCAAACCGGCCTCCATTTGCATGATCCCAACACCGGTTCGCTTGTCACCCGCCATAATAGCGCGATGGATCGGAGCGGCACCACGCCAACGCGGCAAAAGCGATGCGTGAATGTTCAAACACCCATGTTTTGGCGCATCAAGCACGGGTTGGGGCAGGATCAAGCCGTAGGCAACGACAACGGCAATTTCGGCGCTTAAAGCAGAAAAATCGCCCTGCGCTTCGGCTGACTTCAATGATTTGGGATGATGGACTTGAAGACCAAGCGTTTCAGCGCGCGCGTGTACGGCGGTTCGGCGGTCCTTTTTGCCACGACCCGCAGGACGTGGCGGTTGTGTATAAACGGCAACAATCTCGTGGCCGGCAGTATGAAGCGCGTCCAAGGCGGGCACGGAGAAATCGGGAGTGCCCATGAAGATCAACCTCATGCCACGCCCTTTCGCGCCTTCTTTATCAACATCTGTTTTTTGGTGCGGCTCAAACGATCAAAGAACATCTTGCCGTTCAAGTGGTCAATCTGATGCTGCACACTTGTCGACCAAAGGTTACTGAACTCTCGCTCGCGCATCGCGCCCGTTTCATCCATGAAGGCCACGGCTACGCGCGCTGGACGCGATAGCTTGGCCGAGACGCCGGGCAGATTTGGCGAGGCTTCGCTCCATTCAAACATCTCGTCGGATTGAGCGATGATTTTTGGGTTGGCAAGCCGGACCACCTGCCCGCGTTCGCTAGAGCAATCGACGACGGCCAAACACTGTAGCACGCCAAGTTGTGGAGCAGCCAACCCATACCCCGGCATCGCTTCCATGGTTGCGATCATGTCGTCCCAAATCGCGAGAGTTTCGTCAGTGATACTTTCGACAGGCAAGGCTTTGGTCGTAAGCCGCTTGTCGGGCCAAGGCACAATCGCGCGCTCAGACATGATCAAGCCCGCGCTTTTTCGCGCTTAAGCTTTTGCATGCGCCGGGTGATCAATTGGCGTTTTAGCGGCTTGAGGTAATCGATGAATAGCTTGCCATCGAGGTGATCAATTTCGTGCTGCACGCACGTTGCCCAAAGACCATCAAACTTCGCACTTTGCTCAGCCCCCTCCAGATTGGTCCAAGTGATCTCAACCTCGGCTGGGCGTTCGACATCGGCGTACTCGTCAGGAATCGAAAGGCAGCCCTCTTCGTAGACGTTTTTGTTGTCAGAACTCCAAACGACCTTTGGATTGATCAACACCATAGGCTCAGGTGCAGCGCCCTCTTCTTTCACGCAATCCATTACCAACATACGCTGCAATATCCCCACCTGAGGCGCTGCCAGCCCGATACCCGGAGCGGCATACATCGTCTCTAACATGTCATCAGCCAACTTGCGCAGCGTGTCGTCGACCGCGTCAATGGACTCGGCCACCTTTTTGAGGCGGGGGTCTGGGTGGATTAGGATTGGGCGTGTCGTCATAAAAGTTGCTTTATTCCATGGTCTCGTCTGCTGCAAGCGGCTGACTGGCTTAACGGACTGGCAACACGCCCCCGATAGCGCGCGTCAATTCATTGGCCGCCTCTATGACCGACGTACTGAAGGCGTTGATTTGCTCCTGCCCGACCCTGCTGGTTGGCCCAGACACAGAAACACCCGCAATCGCTTCGCTGTTCATATCAAACACAGGGGCGGCGATGCAGCGCATTCCCACGTTCTTTTCTTCACCATCGAGCGCGTAGCCACGCGCGCGTGCCCGCTTCAAATCAGCCTTGAGTGCTACAATATCCGTGATGGTATATTCGGTATAAGCCTCGAGCGCTTGCCCGGCCATTGTCCGATCTAGCCTTGCGTCGTCCATTTGCGCCAAAAGCGCCTTGCCTATTCCGGATGAATGCATTGGTGACAATGTACCTGGTGGAAAAAAGGCGCGAATGGTTTCGTGCGTTTCCACCTGACTAAGGAAAAGAACGCGGCCCGCTTGTTCAGAGCCCAGATTGGCGGTTTCACCTGTGTCGTGCATCAATTTGCGGAGGATCGGTCGCGCGCGTTCCACCAAACTGGTTCGACGTAGAAAACGTGCACCGATAACAAACGCTTGCGGCCCTATGTGCCAAACCTGTTCTTCTGCGTAAAATTCGGCCAATCCTCGCCCCTCCAATGTAACGAGGATGCGGTAAACGGTGGCCGGTGACTGTTTAAGGTCAGCGGCAAGTTCGGACAGAGTTTTGCCCTGAGACTCGCTGAGGAATTCGAACACCTCCATCGCGCGATCAAGCGACTTGATCGTGTTTTGGGCTGTTTTGTCGTTCCAGTCCCGAGGGCGGCCTCTTGCCCGGCGAGTCGAATTTGGATCGTTTTGCTGAACATTCATGAAGGTGCAGATAGTATTCGAAAAACACATTCACAATGTGAAAAATTTATATAATTGTTTTTAAACGATATTTTTCTCTATTTGCTATATGAAAAAAGATTTCAAAAAAATTTCCATGTGAAAACGCCTCCTATAGAACTAACTCAATTCGAAAGGGAGAACACGAGATGAGTTTTCAGAACCCAGTTTTCATACCCGGGCCTACAAACATTCCGGAGAGCCTGCGCAAAGCTTGCGATATGCCAACGATTGACCATCGCTCGCCGTTGTTTGGCAGCATCTTGCACCCGGCACGTGCCGGCGTTCAGGAGGTTTTGAAAAGCGAAACAGCCGAAGTGTTCATCTTTCCATCGACCGGGACTGGCGGTTGGGAGACGGCTTTGACCAACACGCTGAGCGCGGGCGATATAATCCTTGCAGCGCGCAATGGCATGTTTTCGCACCGTTGGATCGACATGTGTAATCGCCACGAGCTGGACGTGCATGTCGTTGAAACACCTTGGGGGCACGGACTGCCAGTTGATCAATACGCAGAGATTTTGAAAGCTGATACAAGCCACAGTATCAAAGCAGTGCTGGCAACGCATAATGAAACGGCGACTGGTGTTAAATCTGATATCGCTGGTGTGCGCAAAGCATTGGACGACGCCGGACATCCGGCGATGCTGTTTGTGGACGGCGTGTCATCAATTGGCTCGATGGACTTTCAGTTTGACGCTTGGGGTGTTGATGTTGCGGTAACTGGTTCGCAAAAGGGCTTCATGCTCTCGGCTGGCCTTGCAATTGTTGGCTTCAGCGACAAGGCGATGGTAGCAACTGAAAGCGCCACCCTGCCGCGCACGTTTTTTGATGTGGATGACATGATGAAAGGATATGCGGCCAACGCATTTCCTTACACGCCGCCCGTTGGCTTGATGAATGGTCTGAATGAAGCGTGCAACATGCTGTTGTCCGAAGGAATGGACAACGTTTTTGCCCGTCACCACCGGATTGCCCAAGGTGTTCGTAACGCTGTCGACGCTTGGGGGCTTGAGCTTTGTGCCTCATCACCTGACGTTTATTCCGACACCGTCAGTGCGATCAAAACTCCTGAAGGGTTTAACGCGACAGATATTGTGACCCATGCTGCCGAAACCTATGGCGTTGCTTTTGGTGTTGGCCTTGGCGAAGTTGCAGGCAAAGTTTTCCGTATCGGGCACCTTGGCAGCCTGACGGATGTCATGACGCTAAGTGGGATCGCCACTGCTGAGATGTGCATGGTCGATCTAGGCCTTGATATCAAACTTGGCTCTGGTGTTGCAGCAGCGCAGGAATACTACCGCGCCAATACGCCAGCCGCCCAAAAGTCCGCCGCCTAATGAAAGACACGACGATGTATATACCAACGTTTGAAGACATGTTGGCCGCACACGAGCGGATCAAACCTTATGTTCACCGCACGCCAATCCTGACCTCATCTTACCTGAACGAGCTGATCGGGGCTGAGATTTTCTTTAAGTGCGAGAATTTTCAAAAAGCCGGCGCCTTTAAGGTGCGCGGCGCATCAAACGCTGTTTTCGGGTTATCTGACGAAGACGCAAGAAACGGTGTTTGCACACATTCATCGGGGAACCACGCGCTATCTCTAAGCTATGCAGCTGGTCGGCGCGGCATCCCTTGTAATGTCGTCATGCCGCGCACTGCCCCGCAGGCGAAGAAAGATGCGGTAAAAGGCTATGGTGGAATCATCACAGAATGCGAGCCCTCAACCACCAGCAGAGAAGCAGTCTTTGCTGATGTTCAAGCTGAAACAGGAGGGAACTTCGTCCATCCTTATAATGACCCAAGGGTCATCGCTGGTCAGGGGACTTGTTCTCGCGAGCTTATGGAGCAAACTGATGGCGTGGACATCGTCGTGGCACCCATTGGCGGCGGCGGTATGATTTCAGGCACGTGTCTGACCTTGTCGAACATCGCACCTGAGACCAAGATCATTGCAGCCGAACCGGAGCAAGCGGATGACGCGTATCGAAGCTTTAAGGCCGGTCATATTATTGCGGATGACGCGCCCAACACCATCGCAGATGGCTTGAAGGTGCCGCTTAAGGACCTGACATGGCATTTCGTGTCAAACCATGTGACAGATATTTTGACCGCATCTGAAGACGAGATTGTCGATGCGATGAAGCTGACGTGGCAGCGGATGAAAATTGTGATCGAAGCCAGTTGCTCTGTGCCGCTGGCGGTCATGCTTAAGAACAAAGACCAATTCGCTGGCAAGCGGGTTGGTGTGATTATCACCGGCGGGAATGTCGATATGGACACCCTGCCCTGGATCAAATGAACGGAGAAATCAGATGAACGCACCTGTAAACATCGAACAGCTAGAAGTCGGCTACGACGTTCCCGCTTTGCCGGGAATGGACGCTGCTGACGTTTCAACTCCAAGCCTTGTGCTGGATCTGGATGCGCTGGAACGCAATATTAAGAAAATGGGCGACTATGCAAAGGCCCACGGCATGCGACACCGCGTGCACGGGAAGATGCACAAGTCGGTTGATGTGGCGTTGCTTCAGGTCGAGCTTGGCGGCGCTTGTGGCGTTTGCTGTCAGAAGGTTTCGGAAGCCGAAGTTTTCGCTCGCGGTGGCATCAAAGACGTGCTGGTTTCCAATCAGGTCACACAGCCCGAAAAGATCGACCGCTTGGCACGCATGCCAAAGCTGGGTGCGCGCACGATTTGCTGTGTGGATGATGTGGCCAACGTGGCTGACCTTTCGGCAGCAGCGGTGAAGCACGGCACCGAGATCGAATGCCTGGTTGAAATCGACGTCGGCGCAGGGCGTTGCGGTGTTCAGTTTGGTCAGCCTGTTGTTGATCTGGCGAAAGCCATTGATGGCGCTGATGGTCTAAAATTTGCGGGTATCCAAGCCTATCAAGGTGCAATGCAGCACATGGACTCTTATGAAGACCGCAAAGGCAAAACTACGATTGCAATTGATCAGGTGCGTGAAAGCATCGAGCTGCTTAATGCGGCGGGTCTTGAGTGTGACATCGTAGGTGGCGGCGGTACGGGTTCGTACTATTTCGAAAGTGCTTCGGGTGTTTTCAACGAACTGCAGTGCGGTTCATATGCGTTTATGGACGCTGACTATGGACGCATCTTGGATGCCGAAGGAAAGCGGATCGATCAGGGCGAATGGGAAAACGCGCTTTTCATTCTGACATCCGTTATGAGCCATGCGAAGGCTGACAAAGCCATCGTTGACGCGGGTCTGAAGGCGCAATCTGTGGATAGTGGCCTGCCCACGATCTTTGGCCGTACAGACGTCGAATACATTAAGTGTTCGGACGAACACGGCGTTGTTGCGGACCCAGACGGCGTGTTGAAAGTGAATGATAAGCTGAAGCTGGTGCCCGGACACTGTGACCCAACGTGCAATGTGCATGACTGGTACGTTGGCATCCGTAACGGCAAAGTTGAAACGCTGTGGCCCGTTTCGGCCCGCGGCAAAGCTTACTAAGACGCCAGAGTTCCCGGTCGGAGATCGGGTCAAGACGCCCGCGTGCTGTTTCGTTTCACGAGATGCACGCGGGCGCACGATATATAAGGGACCCCCGAACATGATTATTGTACCAGAGCGCGAGATTGCTGATCTGATGACGCGAGAAGCGGCCTTTAATGCAGTCGAAAAAGTGTTTGCCGCCATGGCTGCGGGTGACGCTTACAACTTCCCGGTGGTCCGCGAAGCGATTGGTCATGAGGATGCGCTCTATGGGTTTAAGGGCGGATTTGACCAGGCTGGTCTGACACTTGGTTTGAAGGCGGGCGGCTATTGGCCGAACAACCTTGAGACCAAGGGCATCATCAATCACCAATCAACCGTTTTCCTTTTTGACCCCGACACCGGAAAAGCCAAAGCGATGGTGGGCGGAAACCTTTTGACCGCTTTGCGCACCGCTGCGGCTTCTTCGGTTTCGATTAAGCACCTTGCGCGCAAAGACGCATCGGTAATCGGCATGATAGGCGCGGGCCATCAGGCAACATTCCAGCTTCGCTCGGCTCTGGAGCAAGGGAATTTTGAAAAAGTCATCGGCTGGAATTTCCACCCTGAGATGTTGCCGAACCTTGAGAAAGTCGCGAGCGAAGCGGGCTTGCCGTTTGAGGCTGTCGAGCTTGACGGCATTCATGAAGCAGATGTGATCATATCGATCACTTCATCGTTCGATGCCATTTTGGCGGCCGGTCAGGTGAGCCCAGGAACGCACATCGCCTGCATGGGCACCGACACCATCGGCAAGCAAGAAGTTGAGCCAGCACTTTTGCAGAGGGCGACAGTCTTTACCGATGAGGTCGCGCAGTCGATCAGCATCGGCGAAGCGCAACATGCTGTCGGAAGCGGTTTGATCAACGAAAGCGATGTGCATCAGCTTGGCGCCGTTATCAACGGCACACATCCGGGACGGACAAGTGCGGACGAGATTACGCTTTTTGATGGCACGGGCGTTGGTCTTCAAGACCTTGCCGTCGCTGCCAGCGTCGTTGATTTGGCGGTCGAAAAAGGAATCGCGATTGAGGTCGATTTCTAGAAAATTTCCATCGCGTGAATTGAAAAGGCCGCCCTTTGAGGCGGCCTTTTTGCTATTTGAGTAGGATCGACACAATCGGTGGATAGATCAGCAAAACTGACAATGCACAGATCTGGATACCGATGAATGGCAGGAAGCCTTTGAAGATATCCGTCAGAGAGATATGCGCCGGGGCCACCGATTTCAGGTAGAACGCTGCCGGGCCAAAAGGCGGTGACAGGAAGCTGACCTGCATGTTCATACAGAACACAACCCCGAACCAGATAGCGACATGTCGTGGGTTCAAATCTCCGAGCAGGCCGATTTCTTCGATTGGAAGGCGTTGTACGATCGGAAGGAACACTGGAATGATCAAGAGAACGATGCCAACCCAGTCCATGAACGCCCCCATGAAGAGCAGGATCAGCATCATCACCAAAATGATCCCCATTGTCGGCAAGTCAGAGCCGACAACGAGATCAGCCACAAACACAGGGCCACCCGCGATTGTATAGGCGCCAGCCAAAGCCGCAGCCCCGATGGTCACCCAAATGATAGTACCCGTCGATTTAAGCGTACGCATCAAGCTGTCCCAGACCAGATCGGTCGAGGCTTCTCCGCGCAACAACGCGATTAAAAAGACTGCCACCGCGCCCATGCCAGCCGCTTCGGTGATGCCTGTGATACCGCCATAGATCGAACCAAGCACAACTCCAATCACGACAATCGGCGGCACAAGACCTTTGCCCATCGACCAGCCTTTGGCAGTGCGCTCCCTTCCAAAGGCGAAAAAGATAAGCGCCATAGAGATCACGAACAGACCAGCGAACCAGGGAACGTAATCGGCAGTCCCCCAAAAAATTGGCTCGACGCCGTCGCCTTTGTCGATGTTCTGGCCCGTAACCGTGAAGAACAAAGCGCGGAAGAAAAGCACCGTTGAAAAGCCTGCTACCAACACCGCCATAAACGCCCCAAACAGCGCAGCCTTTGTCTTGCCGATTGGCTCTCCAGGGATCGGATCTGGCAAGGGTGCATCTTCGGGACGCAACTGCGTGCGGATGATAATGTAGATGATAATGAACGACGCCAGCATAAATCCGGGTAGGAAAGCGGCAGTGAACAGCGCTTTGATCGACGTTTCTGTTATCAGCCCGTAGATGATCAAAACGATAGACGGTGGGATCATTGTGCCCAGCGAACCCGACGCACAGATAGTGCCGATGGCAAGGTTTTGATTGTAGCCCAGGCGCAGCATTTGCGGCAAAGCGATCAAGCCAAGCAGGACTACTTCGCCGCCAATGATGCCTGACATCGCGGCCATGATCACAGCCATGATCGAAGTCACAATCGCAATGCCACCGCGCGTGCGATTTAGCCAAACATTCAGCGACGAATACATGTCCTTGGCGATACCCGAGCGTTCAAGCAACGCTGCCATAAAGATGAACAGCGGTATCGATATCAGCACATAGTCGGTCAAAAGCCCGTATATCTTTTGCGCCAAGATATTAAGGGGGCCACTCCCCGGCCTCCCCGTCAGAATACCTTCCCCAAAGGTCCAAGGCGCGCTTAATAGCGACGGTTCAAACTTCATTACCAAGACCAGCACCGCCAGAATGGCAGATGCCATGCCAAGCGGCATACCGATCGCAAGCAAAACCATAAGGCCCAAAAGTAGGACCAGCGAGATCGTTCCAATATCCATTTAGCCGTTCCTCGCCGTGTCAGATTGGGTGACGTTTCGAGTCACATCAAGATCACCAACGCCATCTGCGCCAACCGCTTTTTTAAGGCGGTCAAGTTCATCCTGATCAATGTCGTCAGCAGCCGTGTGCACAACAGATTCTGCATTCCAATCCGATATCAAATTGATCACCGCTTGGACTGCGACCATCACCACAATGAACAATACCATGGGCTTCAGCGTGGCCGGGATCGGGGGATCAAAGGCTGTTCCGAACGTTTCCCAGCGCCCGAACTTGGCAAAGGCTTCGCCATACCCGCCATAGACCAGAAAGAACGCAAAGAGCACGATCAGACTTGTCGAGATCGTGTCGCACACTTTTTGCAATCCCCACGGCAACATGTCGTAAAGCAGAAAAATGCGGATGTGGCTGCGCTGCTGCATGGCATAGAGGCCAGCACACAGAAAGACGAAACCCGCTAGCCAGAGTGACATTTCATTCGCCCAAAGGGTTGGCGCTTCAAAGACATAGCGCAGGATAACTTCGTAGATCATCACCGACGTCAGACAGACGATCAGCATCATGGTCACACGACCGATGAAAACAGAAAAGCGGTCAAGCGGGCCCCATGCTTCGAATTCCATCGGCGCACGGCGCACAGTCTTGACGCCAACAATAACGATGATCGGAAGCGCCAAAAGCGCAAGAATATCAATTATATCAATGTGCGTGCCGATGACCGCTGGCAAGTTTGGCGTGACATCGATGCGCTTGAACAAGGCCGCTAACTGATCCCCATGTCCGCCCCAGTCGAGGATGAAGGCAGGCATGTGCCAAGTGACCCATCCAGCGCAAAAAATGAAAACAAGTGGAATGACCCACTCTATCAGTGAGCCTGATTTCTGCTCCACGAAAATCCCTCCCCTAGCGGTCTCGAAGAAAAGCGCCTGTTTTCAGACTGCCATAAGACCTCATAAAGAAAGGCGGCCATAAGGCCGCCTTTCCGCTCAAGTCTTATTGAGAAACAAGACCAAGCTGCTTCAGGTAGGTCAGATGCGCTTCAACCAAAGCTTCTGCTTCTGGCGTGTCAGCAAACTCAGGCCATGTCGCCTGCGCTGCATCGCGGAACTTTTGCAGTTCATCAGGAGCCCACTGTGACAGAGTTACGCCCTGCTCACGCAATTGCGCTGCGGCTTCAGCGTTTTTCTTTTCAAACGTCAGGGCCGTACGCAGAGCAAGTGCTTCCATCGCAACTTTCATGATGCGCTGGTGTGCTTCTGGCATCGCGTCAAAGACTTCTTTGTTACACGCAAGGTGATCAGAAGGCATCGAGTGGAAACCAGGGAAGTTGGCGTACTTAACGATATCATAGAGACCCAGACCCACGTTGTTGGCCAGTCCCGAAGCATCGGCACCATCGATGATACCAGTTTCAAGCGCGGTAAAGATCTCGGTGAAATCCATCACGATTGGCGAGGCACCAAGCTTTTCAAAGATTTTGGTTTCCATGCCTGGAGGTGAACGGAATTTCCAATCTTTGAAGTCAGCGACTTTTTCGATTGGCTTGCTAGACGCAAAGCTTTCCTGACCGTAAACCCACCAGCCGATCAGCTCCATGCCATACTTATTGTACAGCGGCGCGGCAGCTTCGCGACCGCCACCAAAGTACAACCATGACAGCTGCTGATAAGGCGTTTCATAACCACCCATGATGTCGCCAACGAATTGGAACGCCGAGTTTTTACCGGTTTGGTAACCACCGCCCGTCATGTCACAGTCAAGAATGCCAGTTGCCGCCGCGTCAAAAGTCTCAACGGACTTAACAACGGATGACGAGTAGAACATCTCAACGGAAATACCGCCGCCGGACATTGTTTGGATGTCTTCCATGTACTGTGCAGCCAACTGGCCAGACACGGTTTCAGGCGCATAGTGCGTTTGGATCCGTAATTTGGTTTCAGCATGACCATCGGCCATTGCACCCGTAGCCAGCAGCGCAGCTGCTGCGACAGATGCCGCAGAAGTCTTAAGAAAAGTCATTGGTGTCCTCCCAGACGTTTTTTAAGTTTTGGACGCCTCAAGCCGTTTGACGGGCCTAATGTATACGTCGCGTGAAAAGGACCGTACCAACGGAATACCTAGCTGCCAACAAGAAGTTGATTTTTATTCGGATTAGCCGCATTGCTTTTGGCTAGCTTAAATGGCGCAGAACTTGGCGATAGAGACTTTGTCCGGGATCGTATCGTCTATCCGGCGTATCAACATGCTGTGGCTTTGAGCGACAATAAGATGCGTTCTTGACGCGATGGTGCTAAAATTCGTCCCAGCCTTCATCATCCATAACAGCAACCGCCGCTTGCGGCCCTTCTGAGGCGGCTTTTGGAGCCCGTCTTGGTGCCTTTGTTGGGAAGTTTGTTTGCTTTCCTGATGCAGGCAGCGGTGTTTTCACTTTTTGCTCATTGCGCGACCCCGAAACACCGCCGAATTCTCCCAAAGCAGACGATAGTTGGACCGCCTCCTCGCTCAATGAAACGCTGGAAACTGTCATTACTTCCAAAGTCGCTGCGTTTTTTTGCGCATTTACGTCTATGGCACGAAGGGCTGTGTTGACCTCTTCGATGCCTTTTGCCTGCTCCTCAACCGCCGAGGCGATCTCGGATATCTGGCCAGACGCCACTTCAACCTCGGTAATTATGCCTTCCAAAGCCTGTCTCGACAGACCAACCTGTTGTGCCCCCGCTTCGACGCTCAAATTGCTTTGTTCGATAACTTGCGTGATTTCCTGCACGGCTTCCTGCGAGCGCAACGCCAAAGCACGCACTTCAGACGCGACGACGGAAAAGCCAAGACCCGCCTCCCCTGCCCGTGCTGCCTCAACTCCCGCATTTAGTGCAAGAAGATTGATCTGGAATGCGATGTCTTCGATGACTTTGACTACTCGATTTATCTGCGCGGATGCGTCTGTCATCGCGTTGATGGATGCTTCCGTCTCAGTAGACACCAAACGGGTTTCATCCGCACTTTGCCGGACACGTTGCGTTGCCTGATCAGCAGCTTGTGCACTTGCCACAACTTGACGGATGCTCGCGGTGATTTCCTCTACCGCTGCTGACGTTTCTTCAACTGTCGCCGCGTTGTCTTCAGCGCGCTTTGACATGTCTTTTGAAGAATTCTTAAGCTCAACGGATGTCTCAGAAACACATTCACCGCTTTGCAGAATTCTGGACATAGTGTTCGACAACGTTGCAACCGAAGCATTGAAATCTTCCTTCAATGCCAGAAAGACACCATGCTTGTCCCCCTGAATGCGCACAGCCAGGTTTCCTTTTGCCAACTCACCAATGCTCGAAACGATATCCGCGACATTTGTCTCAGTTACCTGAAGCTGCCCGTTCACCAGATTGGCCAGTTTGGCCAGATTCGCATCATCGACTTGATTGGACATCCTGACCGAGAAATTTCCTGAAGCGGCCTTGTCCATAACTCGCTCCATGTCCTCTTGAAAACTCTCTAACATGGTCATGCGAGCGCGATCCGCATTGCGTTCTGCCTCTTCGCGCAATTGTTTTTCTTCTCGCTTTGCCTCACGTTTGCGTTCGTCCTCAACTCTCTGCTCTTCTTTTCTTTCCGTTTCTTGCAGTCGGTCACGGGTGAGATCTCTGGCGACGCGGGCGTTCTCTAAGAAGACAGCCATGGCGTCGGTCATTTTGCCAACCTCGTGCTTTTGCGTGCCAGCTTCAATCTCAATGTCCAGATTGCCATCGGCAAGTTTTGTCATGTCGGATGTTATTTTAGCCAACACTTTTGAAATTTTGCGACCCGCAAAGAATGCAAGCAACAACCCTAAAAGCGTACCTAGGATGACAAGTGAGGTAACAACCGTGATGGAGTCGCTTACCGTTGTAGCACCCAATGGGCCAAGTGTATTTTGGCGATCTTCAATGGCCGTCACAGCGTTTTTGACCAAGTCTAAGGATCGCGGACCGATTTCATCCATTTGCACATAGAGCGCATTCCGCTCCTGCACCACGCCCTTAAGCTCCGAAGAGGCCGCGGAAAACTCATCAAGGTTGCCAATGATCGACTCAAGCGTGCTTTGAAGCTGTCTGTCGCGCGTAGCTTGTACGAGTTCGTCCAAACCAGACTTCGCGCTGGCAATTTCATTTGCAGATCGATCGAAGTTCGCGAGTTCATTGTCGACAAGAAAGCGTTCTAGAAAAAGGCGACCCAAAAGCAAATTGTTCACTGCGAAACCTACGCTCGAAACAGCCTGAGCTTCGTTATTGTTGATCGCCTCCTGCATGGCTTCTGTTGTCTTCTCGCGAGCGGCACGCCCACTATTTGCTGTCATTTCCACCAACTCGTTTCTACGATCGCGCAGCTGGCTGACCTGCAACAGAGACGCCGCATATTCTTCAAGCAAGTTTGGAAGCTGTCGCAATTCACTTTGGCCACCTAACGCTTGTGTCAATTCGACAGCGTTTCCAGAAGCTACCTCAACACTCCGTGAAACAGTTTCGAGAAGCGACGGGTCGGACGTAAAGCGATACGACAGGGCAGCAAGGCGAATGTCGGTTATGTTTTGCGAAAGATCATGTGCCAGCAAACTTGACTTGGCCGTTTCCCGGTACTCGACAAAAGTGTTGCCAAGATCGCTAGTGCGGAATGAAGCAATACTGCCAACCAACACGATTAGCGCAACCATCGCCCCCATGCTTAAATAGATCCGCGCAACAAGTGACATGACATGGCCTCTGTTAGTTATGTTGCGTTCACCCTGTAAGTTTAAGAACTTAAGAAATACTGACCTTTAGAGGAGCAAGTTTGTACTGGGCCCGCAGAGATCCGATGCACCAAATCTGCGCGATCAAAGCTGGAGTTATTTTCTTGATATGCCACTCTATTAAGTTGAGTGTGATCGAATAATTCTTGCCTATTTTCGAAATTGGTAATATTAACTTACCAATATCAAAGGAATCGCGCCATGGAAATGCCTATCCCTTCTGCCTCGGTCATTGCCCAGAAGGACCGTATCGTGTCGCGGTTACGGGGCGTCCTTCCTGATGATGCTGTGATTGATGATGAGACGCAGACACGTGTCTATGAGTGCGACGCACTAACTGCCTATAAATGTCCACCGCTTTGCGCAGTGCTTCCAAGTTCGACGGAAGAAGTGTCGGCGGTATTGAAGGTTTGCCATGAGGAAGGGGTATCGGTTGTTCCACGCGGATCGGGCACATCGTTGGCTGGTGGCGCGTTGCCAACGGCTGATTGTGTCATTCTAGGCGTTGCGAAACTAAATGACGTTTTGGAAACAGATTA
The DNA here is from genome assembly GCA_039942715.1 of Paracoccaceae bacterium. Taxonomy (GTDB): domain Bacteria; phylum Pseudomonadota; class Alphaproteobacteria; order Rhodobacterales; family Rhodobacteraceae; genus JABDJX01. The sequence goes on along the minus strand of JBDVBY010000011.1, from coordinate 168,925 downwards.
TGATAACCGATTTATCCGCGTACAGTCTGGGCGCACAAACTTAAGCGTTACTGGCGCGGTCGAAACCGATGGATTCTTTTATGCGCCAGATCCGTCGTCTCAATTGGCATGCGCGATTGCGGGAAATATTGCGATGAACTCAGGTGGTGCCCACTGTCTGAAATACGGGGTCACAACCAACAATCTGCTTGGTGTCACGGTCGTTATGATGGACGGCACAGTGGTCGAGATGGGTGGCGCGCATATAGACGCTGCCGGGTACGATTGGCTTGGGCTGATCTGCGGATCAGAAGGCCAACTGGGCGTTGTTACTGAAGCAACTTTGCGCATTCTGCCCAAACCTGAAGGTGCACGGCCCGTTTTGATTGGGTACAATTCTAATGAGGTTGCAGGCGCTTGTGTGTCTGACATCATCAAGGCAGGTGTTCTGCCTGTTGCGATTGAATTCATGGACCGCCGTGTGATCGAGGTTGTCGAGGAATATGCCAAAGCGGGGTACCCCGATTGCGAAGCCCTGTTGATTGTAGAAGTTGAAGGCAGCCCTGCCGAAATTGACGAGCAGCTTGGCGTGATCAAGCAAATCGCACGCACCCATGATCCGGTTGAACTGCGCGAAGCGGGCAGCGCGGAAGAAGCCGCGCGCATTTGGCTCGGGCGCAAGTCTGCCTTTGGTGCAATGGGTCAGATCAACGATTACATGTGCCTTGATGGCACGATCCCGGTGACGTCCTTGCCATTTGTCTTAAAGCGTATTGGCGAACTATCTGAAGAATTTGGCCTTGATGTGGGCAACGTGTTCCATGCGGGTGATGGCAATATGCATCCGCTGATCTTGTTTGATGCCAACAAGCCGGGTGATCTGGAAACTTGCGAGGCTATGGGCGCTGAAATTCTGAAGCTTTGTGTTGAAGCGGGCGGCTGCCTAACGGGCGAGCATGGCGTCGGCATTGAAAAGCGTGATTTGATGAACGTGCAGTTTGATCCTTCGGATTTGGAAGCGCAGATGCGGGTTAAGGATATTTTCGATCCTGCGTGGCTTTTGAACCCCGCGAAAGTCTTCCCGTTAGCATCGAGCGAAGCAAGACGGATTGCCCCAGAACCTGCTGCGGCATGACCAAAATACATCCAACATCTGAGGCCGAATTGGCCGACGCCATTGCCTCGGCCAAATCGCCGCTGCGCATTCAAGGTGGCGGCACGCGGCCCATTGGGAGCGTGGAGAAAGGCGATCCACTGTCTACCTCGGGTTTGTCAGGGATCACTCTTTACGAGCCGGGCGCTTTGACACTTGTTGCCCAAGCTGGAACGCCGATGGCCGAGATTGAGGCCGCTCTTGAAGCTGAAAATCAAATGCTGCCCTTTGAGCCGATGGACCATCGCCCATTGCTTGGCACAACAGGCACGCCGACGATCGGTGGTGTGGTTGGTGCAAATGTTTCCGGACCCCGGCGCGTTCAGGCAGGGGCGTGCCGCGACAGTCTGATCGGTGTGCGTTATGTGAATGGCGAAGGTGGTGTGGTTAAGAACGGTGGTCGGGTGATGAAGAATGTCACCGGCTATGATCTGGTGAAGCTGATGGCGGGGTCTTACGGAACGCTTGGCGTGATGTCGGAAGTGTCATTCAAGGTTTTGCCGAAACCCGATTTCACAACAACTTTGGTCATGCTCGGGGCAGACTGGGCAGCGACCTCTGCGATTTTCTCAAAAGCTATGGGGTCGCCGTTTGAGGTTTCCGGAGCAGCACGCTTGCCAAAGAAAAGTTTTGACGGCGCGCAAGGTGCGGTCTTGTTGCGTTTGGATGGCTTTGAAGCGTCGGTTAAATATCGCACCACAGCGCTAACCGAGTATCTTAAAAAACACGGCATGGATGTTGACAAAATCGTCACTGAACCTGCGGAAAACGCCACTCTTTGGAAATCTATCAGGGATGTCGAGCCATTTTCTGGCGCCGAGCGGGATGTTTGGCGACTGTCTGTCAAACCGACCGACAGCAAACACCTTTCCCAATTTGTTGATCAAGAACACACTGTCTTAGACTGGGCGGGTGGTCTTGTTTGGGCAGCAGTTGATCCAGGCACTGACGTGCGTGCCAAAATGGCGGGCATTGGCGGGCATGCTACATTGATACGCTCGGCTAACCCAACTCCGGCTTTCCCAATCTTTCACCCGGAAGTCATTCCTCTGGCCAAACTGGCAAGCGATCTGCGCGCGCAATTCGATCCAAAGGGCATCCTGAACCCGGGCCTGATGGGCTGATGTCCGGACTTTCTCTCACTTTCATTGTGATCCCGTGTATCGCAGCCTGCACCGCAGCGTGGTTCATTCGCGATTGGCGGCTTGCCGGAGCGGCATGTGCTGGCAGTCTTGGCGTTCTGTTTGTGCCAGGCCTGACAACGATGCTGCCCGCGGCCGCTTATCTGTTGCCAGTGTTCGTTGGCATTGCCATCGGCTCTGCGGTTAGCGGATATGCCACGTATCGCTCGCCGGATACGACGCCTTGGTCGCGCATGCTTTATGCGCTGGTTCTCACGTTTTCATTGGCCATCGCGGCCCTTCTTCTTTTGTCGTAAGGCTTCACGCTCATGCAAACCACCTTCACCGACGAACAGCTAAAAGTCCCCGCCATTGCGCGCTCGAACGAAATCCTGCGCACCTGCGTACACTGCGGGTTTTGCACCGCCACCTGCCCCACGTACCAAGTGCTTGGTGACGAGTTGGATAGCCCGCGAGGCCGCATTTACCTGATCAAGGATATGTTGGAGAACGACCGGCCTGCGGATGCAAAGACGGTGAAACACATCGACCGCTGCCTGTCGTGTCTTGCCTGTATGACGACCTGTCCGTCTGGCGTGCACTATATGCACCTTGTCGATCACGCCCGTGCGCACATCGAAAAAACCTACAAACGCCCTGTGTTCGAACGTGTTTTGCGCTGGACGCTGGCCAAGGTTATTCCAAACCCGATGCTGTTCCGTGTTGCTTTGCTGGGTGCCAAGATCGGGCGGCCATTTGCATTTCTTGTGCCGGATGCGCGTTTGAAAGCCATGCTCGAGATGGCGCCAAAGAAGATTCCAGCCGTCAGCCGTAATGACGATCCACAGGTCTTCCCTGCCCAAGGCGAACGTAAGAAACGCGTCGCGCTGATGACGGGCTGTGCGCAAAAGGCGCTGAACACCGATATCAACGATTCAACCATTCGGCTTTTGACGCGGCTTGGCTGCGAGGTTGTTGTCGCCAAAGGCATGGGCTGTTGTGGCGCGCTTGTGCATCACATGGGTAAAGAAGATCAAAGCCACAGTGCTGCGGCCAACAACATTCGTGCTTGGATGGCCGAGGACGCCATCGACAAGCTAGACGCGATTGTCATCAACACGTCTGGCTGTGGCACCACCGTTAAGGATTACGGTCACATGTTCCGCAACGACGCTATGGCAGACGACGCCGCAAAGGTCAGTGAACTGGCGATGGATGTGAGCGAGATTTTGATGCAGCTTGAGCTGCCCGAAGGGGCCGACAAAGAGGTGCGCGTCGCCTATCACGCCGCCTGTTCATTGCAGCACGGGCAACAGATCAAAACCTACCCCAAAGATTTGCTGAAACGCGCTGGATTCGAGATTGTCGAACCAAAGGACAGTCATCTGTGTTGTGGATCAGCAGGCACCTATAGCCTGATGCAGCCAGAAATCTCGGGTGAGTTAAAGAAGCGCAAAGTTGAAACGCTAGAGGCGAAAAACCCCGACGTGATCGCCGCAGGCAATATCGGCTGTATGATGCAAATTGGCGGGGCGAGCACAGTACCCGTTGTTCATACCGTGCAATTGTTGGACTGGGCGACCGGTGGGCCAAAGCCTGAGATGTGAGTGCAGGCGCACTAGTTGATCGCAAATTATTGAAAAGTCACATTCTTGCCCCAAGCGCGCATTAGGCTAGCCTGTAACGCGTGAAAGGGATAGGAATGCGGATTTTGCTTGCTGCAGCGATTGCAGCACTTACGAGTGTGACGGGTCCCGCTTACGCAGAGGATGCCACTGAACTGAATTCCATGATGACCGCCTACGAAGCGCGCGGGTGGGAAGGCGTTGGACGTCTAAACATTGGTTGGAGCGGCATGTGCACAGGAGCAATGATTGCGCCTCGTATCGTGCTGACGGCGGCGCACTGCCTTTACAACTCTCGCAATGGGCAACGTGTTGATCCAACGTCGATCGAGTTTCATGCAGGTTTTCGAAATGGCCGTGCATCCGCGTCGCGCAAAGTGAGGCGTGCGGTTATTCACCCAGCCTATATTTATGACTCTGCCGATGGAGACCTAAGGGTATCTAACGATTTGGCATTGTTGGAACTTTCTAGTGAAATTCGCCTCTCAAACATCGCTCCTTTCCCGACAGGGAAGCGACCGCGCAAGGGTCAGAAAGTGGGCGTAGTCTCATACGCTCATGACCGCGACCAGTCGCCTTCGATTCAAGAAGTTTGCCATGTGCTGGCGCGCCAACGTGGCACGCTTGTCCTTTCTTGTGATGTGGATTTCGGCTCATCTGGCGCACCCATTTTTGCCGAGGTTGATGGTCGCGCGCAGATTGTTTCTGTTGTGTCGGCAAAAGCCGAAGTTCGGGGCCGCAAAGTGTCTCTTGGTACCAACCTTGAAAAGCCCCTGGCTGAAATGATGGCATTGCTGCGAAACGGTGGTGGACTGACTGCAGCGGCAAAGCCAGAGATTCGCTCGGTTGGCGCAAATACAAAGCCACGCAGGCTAAATGGTGGCGATGGCGCAAAATTCTTGCGTCCGTGACTTGACCCTCGCACCGAAACCCGGCTGACATGGTGCGCATGCTAATCCGTGCTGTTATCCTTTTACTTTGCTTCGCCTCGCCGGCGCTTGCGAGCCAAATTGGAGCAGTGGGGCGCGTTGAAAGTACGGTCAGTGACGGTGGCTGCTCTGGTATTTTGGTAGCGCCTGATCTTGTACTAAGTGCCGCGCACTGCATCTCTCCGGACAGCACAACATTTGCATTCAGGCCAGGCGACGGAAAAATCAACCGCGTGCGTCACGCTTTGGTTAAGATCTTTCAGCATCCGATGTACCAGCTGACGCAAGATCGTACACTTTGGAAGCTTCGCTTTGATCTGGCGATTGCGCGGCTTGAAGCGCCTGTGCCAGCAGCACGCGCCACACCTATTCCGCCAGGACGTGAAGCCGAACCTGGTGAGACGCTGTACATTGTCAGTTGGCGGCGTGATGGCAGCATCAAACCTCGTCAAAGGCCGTGCAAGGTGATCGTAGGGGTGCAAGGCTTGGTGACACTGGCCTGCAAAGTTCAGGGCGGTGAAAGCGGCGCGCCGGTTTTGCGCAAGACGAAAGACGGTTTGGAACTTGTTGCGATTATCTCGAGTAGCTCACGCCTATTCGATCGGCCGATCGCGCACGCGTCTGACGTGGCCTTACGATTGCCGCCATTATTAGACCTGATCAACGCACCAAAGCCTGCAGAATAACTAGACTACTTGCGCTTGCGCTTACGGGCTATTGCTTCGGATGGGATCAGGATCAAAGCACCCGCCGCGCCAATGATTGCGTTTACACCATGTGTGCCGAAAGACAGCCCAAACATGATCCGCACCATAAACAATAGGATGACACCGCCCAAAGCAATGATGATCGCCTGCAGAACGCCATGATGCGTCATGTTCCACTTCTCGGCTAGATACGCGACGATCCCGCCGATGATCAAAGAACCCCAGAATGAAAAGAACATGCAAACCACCTCCTAGATTTCTATCTAAGCGCTGTGGCTCCAAATGCAAACGGCAGGCCACTGCCTGCCGCTTACGTGATTCATTTGCGTAACGCTTAGTTGCCAGTGGCGTTTGGCACGTCGATTGTCACGCTTGGTCCCATGGTTGAGCTGATCGCAACCTTCTGCATGTAAGAACCTTTCGCGCCTGCAGGCTTGGCTTTTTGCACCGAGTCAACAAATGCGCGCACGTTCTCAACCAGCTTGGCTTCGTCAAAAGACGCTTTACCAACACCCGCGTGCACAACGCCGCCTTTTTCAGCTTTGTACTGAACTTGACCGCCTTTGGCTGCTTCCACGGCCTCTTTGACGTCCATGGTCACTGTGCCGATTTTAGGGTTTGGCATCAGGTTGCGTGGACCCAGAACCTTACCTAGACGGCCAACGATTGGCATCATATCAGGCGTGGCAATGCAGCGATCAAAATCGATCTTGCCGCCTTGCACGGTTTCCATCAGGTCCTCGGCTCCGACAACGTCAGCGCCAGCGGCTGTGGCTTCGTCAGCCTTCGCGCCACGTGCGAACACTGCAACGCGTACCGATTTACCAGTGCCGTTTGGCAGGTTGACCGAGCCGCGAACCATCTGGTCAGCGTGGCGCGGGTCAATGCCAAGACACATTACGATATCGACGGTTTCGTCGAACTTGGTTTTGGCATTTGCCTTTACCAGTGCAACGGCTTCTTCCACGGTGACGTCCGAGTGGCCAGCAAAGGCTTCACGAGCAGCGCGGGTTCTTTTTCCTAGTGCCATGATTTACCCTTTCACCTCGATACCCATCGACCGGGCAGAGCCCAGGATGATTTTCATTGCCTGCTCAACGTCGTTTGCGCTGAGGTCTTTCATCTTGGCTTCTGCAATTTCACGAACCTGCTTGGAGGTGACTGTGCCAACGATTTCGCGGCTTGGTGTGCTTGCGCCAGATTTCAGTTTGGCAGCTTTTTTCAGGAAGTAAGACGCAGGGGGTGTCTTGATGTCCATCGAGAAGGACTTGTCCTGATAATAGGTGATGATGGTCGGGCATGGTGCGCCCGGCTCTAGGTCTGCTGATTTGGCGTTAAACGCTTTACAGAATTCCATGATGTTGATGCCGCGCTGACCCAATGCTGGTCCCACTGGTGGGGATGGGTTTGCTTGTCCGGCTGGCACCTGAAGCTTCATGGTGCCCGCTACTTTTTTGGCCATGACTGGCCTCCTTTCTCAACACTTAAGCGACGCGTCGCCAAGCTATGGTTGATGTGGTCCGGTTTGGTGCATCGCGATGCCTGCGCCTTCCACATGTGAATCCCCCATTGGGAGACTGTCGCGGGCTACACGTTTCAAGGCTTTGTGGCAAGTGTCTTAACGCGGCGAGCGATGGTTTGGGCCTTGTATGGCGCAAAAAGTATAAACGCCTTGCTTTTATGCGTTTGGAGACGTTTGGACAGTTTCGGTTTAACGTCGGTATTGCATCGGTATCACGTCGGTGCAGAGCATCGGTATTTGGACCGAATACGCTGATATTGGGCCGCACGTTAAGCAAGGTTAATCACCGGTGAAACGGTGTCAGATCATTCTTTTGGCAGGTTAGGATTGAGAGCCCTGTTATGGTCCGGCGCATCTAGAATTGCGTAAGAAGAAGACGCGATCTTCCAGTCGTCACCCACACGCCGAATTATCGAATAAACCGGGTACGGCGCACGAAAAAGTTCTCCATCGGTGCGTATCAAACGCGACACGTGGGTTGAACCTACAGTGTCACCGTCAAGAAACTCGGCAGACACAACCGTTCGAACGGGATCAACCAAGTCGTTGTCTGTAAGATACTGTCGGATACTGATAATCACCTGCTCCACAGCTTCTTTTGACTCGATCAACCGGCTGCCCAGCAGTGTTTCCATGTATTGTGGAACGATAAAGCAGTCAGCGATCTTCCCGATATCATTGGCAACGAGCGTATTACCCGTTCGATACAGGAGCTCTTCAGCAATATCTTCTGCAGTTAAGTCACTGTCCATGGCAACAAATTAGATTCTCATCCGCTTCATCCCGGGCGTAACGCCAGTTTATCCCTGTTTGGACACCTGCGTAAACTCAAGCTCGACTGGCGTGGCTCGTCCAAAGATCGAAACGGTCACTTTCAGACGCTGGTTGTCTTCGTCGACCTCTTCCACAGTACCATCGAAATCCTCGAATGGACCGTCGTTTACCTTGACCTGCTCGCCCACATCGAAAGAGATCAGCAGCTTTGGTGCAGCCTCGCCTTCTTCGACGCGACCCAGAATCGCCTGGACCTCGGCATCGCGCATTGGCATTGGGCGCCCTTGTGGGCCAAGAAAACCAGTGACGCGGTTGATCGATGTGATCAGGTGATAGCCTTCATCAGACATCTCCATGCGCACCAGAACATAGCCGGGCATAAAGCGCCGCTCGGCAGTTACCTTTTTACCGCGACGGATTTCAATAACTTCTTCGGTAGGAACCAGCACTTCTTCGATCTGATCCTCAAGACCTTGATCGACGACCGAATGGCGAATCTGTTCTGCAACCTTTTTCTCAAAGTTCGACAGCACACTTACAGAATACCAACGTTTGGCCATTGCCCGTCCTTTTCCAATTCTTTGGCGAGAATCACTCGCGTCCATGTCTTTCCCGGCGCGACCCGCTTGTCGCTTGTTTAACCATCGTACTGTCGGGAAGTTCTGCGCGGGATACAACGCTTGGGCGCAGCTTTCAAGAGCCTTCGCCCTTGCCAAATTGAAGCTGCTCTATGACGGTGTGTCTCGTCATATATTTACGCGCACGCGGGGGAAGCCATGTCAGACCACACATATCTCGTCACAGGATCGATGGGGTGCATTGGCTCTTGGGTGCTTAAGCATCTGGCCGCACGAGGGGATCGCATCATCGCTACCGATTTGGGGGATGATCCAGTGCGCCCGCGATTGCTGATGTCTGATGAAACGCTTGGACAAATGACATGGGCCTCGCTTGATGTGACCGACACAAAAGCGGTGGCTGATCTTGTAGCGAATGAGGGTGTTGACCGCATTGTCCATCTGGCGGGCCTGCAAATTCCGTTTTGTCGCGCAAACCCTGCACTTGGAGCCGCAGTGAACGTGGACGGTACTGTGAATGTTTTTGAAGCTGCGCGTGCGGCTGGTATCAAAAGCATCGCATACGCCAGCTCTATCGCCGTTCTGGGACCTGCGAATAGTTATGAAAGCTATCCGCTTGACGACAGTGTGCTGCCCAACCCGGCGACGCTATACGGTGTATACAAAGTCGCCAATGAGGGAACAGCCCGCATTTATGCGCAGGATTGGGACGTGGGCAGCATTGGTCTGCGTCCGCACTCGGTGTTCGGCATTGGGCGCGATCAAGGGGTGACGGCTGATTTTGCGAAAGCGATTCTTGCGGCGGCGATTGGCAAACCGTTCCACATTCGCTTTGGGGGTCAGGTTGCGTTGCAGCATGCGTCAGATGTTGCCCAGGCGTTTATTGATTGTGCGGATGCGCAAGTTGAGGGAGCTTTTGCCTGTAACCAACGCTACGACGTAATGTCGGTTGGTGATTTTGTTGAGCTGCTTACTGACATGGTTCCCGGAGCCCAGATCACTTTCGATGCCGACACACCTCTGCCAGTGGACGCCGACCTTGATGACAGCGGTTTGCGAGCCTTGATCGGTGACATACAGCATACGCCTCTGCGCACTTCCATCGAGCAAGACATCGCGGCCTATCGCAGCCTTGTTGAGGCTGGAAAAATCGATTTGTCCCAGTTGGATCGCTAGCTCATGTCCAAAGTGGAAATGATGTTGTCAAACCGCCCAGCGGCAAGATCGTCGTGCGTGATCCAAACTTGCAAGATCATATCGACGTCGCCGTAGTTCACGCCGCACGCATTGCTTAGCTGCAGCAACAGCACCTTGTCTTCGTGTTCAATCGGAGCCCTTTGAAGCACGTAACCAAGCCCAAACATCTGAAGCTGTCGGGTGTCCGTGTCGCCAAAATTAAACTGTGGCTCGGCATTTCGACCAGGGTGAAGGTCTGAACGCTCGTGCGCGATTTCCTTGAAGGCGTCTTTGCAGATCATGTAAACGTCCCAGCCTTCATATGCGTGGCCAACACGCGCCAGTGCTGCCAGGTTTGCCGGAGCATCTCTGTCAGCGTCGCACTTGATTTTCTGAAGCATGACGACAAAAGCACGCTTGTCATCATCAGACATCAGCTTGTTTTGGTTTTGGCGGGCATAGTGCATCCAACGTTTAAATTGCACATCTGTTCTGATGTCAGTCGACGGCACGTGGTCGCCCGCTGTCTTCTGCCACCAACCTGACTTCCCATCTAATGTTTCCGCCAGAATTTCCGTCTTTTTTTGCTTCATCTTGTTGATGTATCTGCGATAGCGCGGAGACACCTGATCGTTGTGATCTTCGATCACCTGAACCGGTAAATCATAGCATTTGGCATGCGCACGTTTGGAAAACTCAAAGATATATTCCCACGTCCATTGAAACACACCGCGCTGAAACGAACCTTGGAACCAAGTTGGTATTTCCTCGTAGATTGGCTCAAAAACCGCCTCCGGATCAGGTAATGGCACATGATATTCGACGCCAAGTGATTTCATCTGAGCGGCGTAAGCCAAGTCGCGCTCGTACACCTCTTGCGGATTGCTAGGGCGCTCCATATTTCGCCAAAGCGGGTTCTCCGCGCGGTAGGACAAATAGGTGTGCACCGCACCATACTGCCGCTTAAGCATCGTTCTATCCGGGATGACTTCGGCTGTATCAATGTAGGAGTCATCCTCGATCAAGGGGATTTCATCCGGCGGCGGGCGTTCGCACCCTCCGGCACCTTCGGGTGCGAAGAGCACCTTGGCACCGTCCATAAAGATCATGTCTCCTTCGAGTGGGAGAAAGAAAAACAGCGTTCCCTTTTTGGGAAAGTCAGGCATCAAAAATGTTTGATCGGCTTGCTCCATTGACCTCGGCAAAAGCCCCAAGTCGACCTGTGCGAAAAAGTGCATCGGCCGACCCTCGCGATTTAGAGGCCAGTCCAACGCGTCTGGAAGCTGCGGCGCACCGCCGAATAGTATCGGGCATGGATCAACCGACTTCTGATAGTCATAGGTGATCGTAATGGCGGGTTGTGCCAACGGAGGCGGATTGCGGGGCATCTTTGCCTATCAATTCAAAGCTTCGAAATAGCCTGAATTTTACCGCGAAATACGACAAGAATTTGTAATTAAGAAGAAAAGTCCGAGCTTAGCCGAAGAACGTCAGTATGCCCTGCAGACCCTGACGGATCAGAAAATCAATGAGAAAGAAGAAAGCCGCGGTGACAAGCGCCAAAGCAAACACCATCAGCGACGTCAAAACCACTTCGCGGCGCGTTGGCCAGACGACTTTGGCAACTTCAGCACGGACTTGCTGGACGAACTGAACTGGATTGGTGGCCATTGGCTTTCCCTTAACTGTCGCAGTGGCAGATACGCGGCGTGCGCGCCAAATTCAAGAGTGGTTCGCGTCACTTCGATGAAATGGCAGGGGCATGGAGACTCGAACTCCAGACCTACGGTTTTGGAGACCGTCGCTCTACCAACTGAGCTATACCCCTAAGGCCAACGCGTGATTAGCCCCGTGTGGAACCGGAATCAAGGACGAAGATCAGAAATTCAAACGAAGCTGGGCGGCCTCAACATATTTGCCAGCGCTGATAAGCTCACGGGCAAAGGCTCCAACACGGTGTTGTGGCAGACCAGCGGCCATCGCAGTTGAAAACTGAGTGACTGCTTCGTTCACAGCTCCATCATGCACCATAGTAATAGCGATGTAGTAATGCGCCCATGGGTCGTTAACACCGGTGGCTAGGGAGTCTTCGGCGGCTTTGCGCGCCAATGGGTAGTTTTCCAACTCCAACGCGATATAGCTTTTCAAAAGGTGATCCGAGTAATCTGCCTTATCGAGGGTGAGACCACGGTCAATGACCTGCAAGGCTTCCTGAAAACGCCCATCCGTGCTGAGCGCATCGGCGTACCAGTACAGAATTGCGTTGTCTGGTCCAATTTTCTTTTCCGCCACCTGATAAGTTTCAATTGCCTCAGCGCGGCGCTCAAGTGCTACCAAAGACAAGCCACGTTCGATGTAGCCAGACGAGCGATCCGGATTTTCAGCGATCAAGCGATTGGCGTGACGCAAGGCCTGCGCGTTACGGTCCAAATTGCGCAGAGCGATGATTCGATAGACTTTGAGCGAGAAATCCTCGGGAGCATCGGCCAATGCATCGTTGAAGATGGTCAATGCTTCTTCTGCAGCGCCAGTCGACAGCTTGGCACGGCCCAAACCGTAGCGCGCATTCACGTCTTGTGGTTCGATGTCCAGTGCCTCGCGGAAGGCCAGTTTTGCATCGCTGTAATTACGGTCTTCGATATGGCTCCAGCCAAGCTCGCGCACCGCCCAGATATAGTCAGGATCAATTGCCAAAGCGGCGTTCAAAAGCGTGCGCGCTTCTTCGTTGCTGATCACACCAGACCGGCGGGCTGTGGCGGCCTTGCCGCCAAGACCCTGCACCGAAACATCCACTTTCAATGAGGCTTCAAACGCTTCAAGTGCTGCAGCATCGCCATCAGTTTCCCAAAGTGCCCAACCAAGGCCGTTCCAAGCATCTGTTGCTGCAGGATCGATACCGGTAGCAGCACGATAGCTATTTGCAGCCTCGACAAAGTGATCCTGCCAGAACAATCCATCCCCGCGGGCAACCATCATATCGACGCGTTGGGCAAGCGTCAGGCCAGCCTCACCTAAGGCGACATCGCAGGCTTCGACGATGCGTTTTGGTTCCAACTCTCGCGCCATACAGATGCGCGCAGCTGTTTCTTCCGAGCTTGAAATCAAAGGCTTTGCCTGCACAGCAGCACCAGCAAAACACAAAGCAAGAACACTTAAGCGGGACACAATCACTGGCATTTCTCCAAAAAAGCCACCCCAGAGCAGGGTTAGATCGGAATCTGCGCGAAATCAGGGAAGCATTAAGGACATTTTCAGGCACACGTTCATCACTCACATGTGAGGTGCCGCAAGCTTGAGTGGTACGTGATCGCATCTCGCCCTTAGGGTCTACAGGCACACAGCGATTGGAGATTGCTATGACCAAGACCTCAAAGATTGGACGGCGCGGATTTATGTCAGCTTCGGTTGCCTCAGTTGCTATGGCTTCCCAAACCTCAGTTGCCCATGCCGCAGAAGACACAGATATCTATCAGTACCCGATCACGCGCAGTGACGACGAGTGGCGTGCACGGCTGGAAGACATAGAGTTTTTTGTTTTGCGTAAAGGCGGCACCGAAGGGCCGCGCACGAGCAGCTTATGGAACAATACCGCCACCGGAACCTATTGCTGCAAAGGCTGCGATCTGACCGTTTATCGTAGCCTGCACAAGATCGAGCTGGACAAAGGCTGGGTGTTTTTTCGCCATGCGGAAAAAGACACTGTTCTGACTGATCTTGATCTTGGGGAGGGTGCGATGGGTGATCCGTTTGCCGAGATGCAGGCCGCGATGGAAGTGCACTGTCGCCGCTGTGGTTCGCACCTTGGGCATATTGTTGCATTGCCGGACGTGCCAAACAGACCGATACATTGCATCAATGGATTTGCCTTGTCTTTTCAACCGGGTACCGCCTGAACCTTTTCAGTAGCGCGGGGTCTTGAACCGCCTATTTGCGATACCTACATTTTTGATGTCGGACGCCACTCTTGGGTCTGACATCAACTTGAACAGCGGGTCTTGCCCAAAATGGGAAGGCTCCAAAGGTAGTCGCTCAATAGGAGGATAACCCTGATGCGAAGATTTGATTTAGCACCGCTTTACCGTGCAACCGTTGGCTTTGACCAAGTGGCCGACATGATGGACCGGATTTTGACGGATACGAACACCGCTCCGTCCTACCCCCCTTATAACATTGAAAAAACTGACGAAGACGCATGGCGCATTTCAATTGCTGTTGCGGGCTTTGCGGATGAAGATCTGAATGTTGAGATGCGGGAAAACGCGTTGATCGTTTCTGCGAAACGCAGTGAAGAGGATGGAGAGCGGACGTATTTGCACCGTGGCATCGCCAACCGCGCCTTTGAACGCCGTTTTGCGCTTGCCGACCACGTGCGTGTGTCTGGTGCGACGCATGCTAATGGTATGCTGAACATTGATTTGGTGCGCGAAGTGCCCGAAGCATTGAAACCGCGCCGGATTGAAATTGCGACCGGTGAAACGGTTGAGGCGAAAGCGGTTGAGGCCAGCTAAGCCGTTTTGTTCTGAGAATTAGAACGCCCTCTTGTTCCGCAAGGGGGCGTTTTTGTTTGGGTTTGGGGCTCTGCCCCCTTGGCCATACGGCCAATTCCCCCGAGGTATTTTTGGACAGAAGAAGAACTGATTTTCAGTTTACCCTTCTAACGGGGGTGATTTCATCTTACCCTTCTAACGGGGGTGATTTCATCAGTCGCGCGAGTGTTTCTTGCTCTGATCCCAAGCTGGAGGTCATATGATCGGCAGCTTTCATTCGTGCCGCGTCATCCTTATTTTGGTTCAGCTTCCAAGTGCCATCAATTGCGGTGACTTTCATACGAAACGGCAAGATCATCCGCATCATACGATCGGCAACGCCCTCTGACATCTTATCCATTGTCCACGGGGTTTTCCCGCCCAGCTGGCTTTCATAGGCTGCACTTTGGCGTTCCAGCATATTGCGCATCGCTTCGTGGGGCAGGCTTTCCAGAGTGCCTCGAAGATGCACGGAGATGTAGTTCCAAGTCGGCACCTGATCATCCGCCTCATACCAATCAGGCGAGACATAGGCATCCGGGCCAGTCACCGAGAGGACAGCATCGACAGGTGTGAGGCGACAGATCGGATTGGAGCGCACGAGATGCAGATCGAGCGCGGAGGCGTCTTCGTTGATCAGAAACGGGATGTGCGCCAGAAGCGGGCCGCCTTCGGCATTGATCGCCAAAGTTCCAAAGCCGCGGGCGCGTGCGAAGGCGATATTACTATCACGTGGTGTGCCGCGAAAGACGGGATTTGGGTGCATCTCAGGCTGCCTTCTGCGGGAATGGTATGGGCGATTGCCCAACGCTCCAGGGTTCGTATTTTGCCATGATCGACTGGAAACGATTTGATGTCTTAAAAGCGGATAACCAGCGTTGAACATGGGGCCATGGTTGAGCTTCGAACCACGCCAAATCGACGTGGGCGAATTGGCGGACAAAAGGCAGGATCGCCATGTCGGCAAGGCGCGGTGCTTGTGCGAAGAGAAAATCGCGCCCCTGAAGCGTATGGTTCAGTTTGTGTAAGAACAGACCGGCTGTGTGTTGTTCCTTGCCGGTATCCACATCCGCGTGGCGCGAGGCGTATTTGTAGCGATCAAGGGCAGTTTTGAACGGACCATCGGATTCCGCAATGAGATCAAAGCCAAGCGCGGGCATGTCTAGCCAGCCCTCGGGATCGTTTTGGTCGAGGGCCCAAAGCATGACATCGAGGCTCTCTTCGATGGTGCGATTGTCTGCCTGCACGACAGGTACAGTGCCCTTCGGAGAGGCGGTCAAAAACGGTTCAGGCTTGTCGCGCAACAGGATCTCGCGAAGCTCCACTTCCACCCGAGCGCTGGAAATGGCCAAACGCGCGCGCATGGCATAGGGACAACGGCGGAACGTCCATAAGATCGGGCGCGTCATGCGATCAGGCGGCCGTTTGCGTGGCCGGTGATTGTGGTCGAAACGACTGCGCCTTCGGGTTGCGGCGCGTTGAACGCCACTTCGGCAAATTGCTCTGTGCGCCCCATTGTGGGACTCTCCGTCAGCACCTGATGAGTTTGACCAACCGCGCATACCAGATGGCTCGTCACCGCCGCATCGCCTCGTGCGCGCAGTTTTGCGGCGCGCGCTTTGATCACATTGCCGTTCACTTGCGGCATGCGCGCGGCAGGCGTGCCCGGACGCGTGGAGTAAGGGAACACGTGCAGCCATGTCAGGTGACAATCGTCGACCAAACGCAGTGAGTTTTCAAACATCTCATCGGTTTCGGTGGGAAAGCCCGCGATGATGTCAGCACCAAAGGTCATCTCTGGTCGAGCCTTGAGTGCGTCCTCGCAAAAACGGATGGCATCATCGCGTAAATGGCGACGTTTCATTCGCTTGAGGATCATGTCATCTCCCGCCTGCAGACTTAGGTGCAAATGCGGCATCAGGCGCGGCTCGGTAGCGATGGCCTCCATAAGGGCCGGATCCACTTCGATGGAGTCGATGGAACTGATCCGCAGACGCGGTAAATCAGGCACTAACTTGAGGATTCGGCGCACCAGATCACCCAATTGCGGCGTGCCCGGAAGATCGGCGCCCCAGCTTGTGAGATCAACACCAGTGAGCACGACTTCGTTAAATCCGCGATCCACGAGGCGTTTGATCTGATCCACCACAACGCCTGCCGGGACCGAGCGAGAATTGCCGCGGCCAAAGGGAATAATGCAGAAGGTACAGCGGTGATCACAACCGTTTTGCACCTGAACATAGGCGCGGTGGCGGCCAAACCCGTCAATCAGATGTCCGGCAGTTTCGCGCACGGACATGATGTCGTCGACCTGCACACGTTCGGTATCAGGCGTTAGATTAACCCATGTGTCCGGCGACATTTTTTCGGTGTTGCCAAGAACCAGATCAACCTCATCCATTGCCGAGAACCGCTCGGGTTCCGTCTGAGCAGCGCAACCAGTGACGATCACGCGCGCCATTGGATTGTCGCGGCGTAGCTTGCGGATTTCCTTCTGGCTTTTGCGCACGGCTTCTGCGGTGACAGCGCAGGTGTTCACGATCACCGCGTCAGAGACACCTGCAGCATCGGCCATTTCGCGCATCGCCTCGGACTCGTAAGCGTTAAGACGACAGCCCAGCGTCACGATCTGAGGCACCTTGCGATCCATCAGACCGTTCCCATCATCTGCGGTGTCAGCACCCCGTCAAACACATGGGCGGTTGGACCAGTCATCCAGACTCCATCGTCGCGCCAGTCTACTTTGATCTGTCCGCCATCAAGATCAATTTTCACACTGCGACCTGTTAGTCCGCGTCGCACAGCGGCGACGGCTGTGGCACAAGATGACGAGCCCGAAGCAAGCGTTACGCCCACGCCACGTTCCCACACACGCATGCGCAGGTGATCAGGGCCAATGACTTGGGCAAACTGCACATTAGTGCGTTCAGGATAAAGCGTGTGATGCTCGATCAAGGCGCCACGCGATTCCAGATTAACAGCCTCGGCGTCGTCCACAAAGAAGGTGCAATGCGGGTTGCCCATACCCGTGGCGACAGGATCACCGTCTATCGGCAGATGCAGCGTGTCAGATTCATATGCGAGGGGGATGTCCTGCCACTCAAGCAATGGCGCACCCATGTTCACCGATGTCAGCCCGTCGCCTGCATCTCGGCAGGGGAGCAGACCCCGCTCAGTACGCAATACAAGGTCGGAGTTTCCGGTCTCGATCATCAAATGACGTGCTATGCAGCGAGTTGCGTTGCCACAGGCCCCGGCGATAGAGCCATCTGCATTGAAAAAGGTGAGTTTTGCATGGGCATTTTCGTCCAACTCAACGACCGCGAGCTGATCAAATCCAACACCACGATGGCGGTCCCCGACAGCGCGCGCGATTGCAGGCGTGACAGCTTGCCCGCCGCAGCGCAGGTCAATCACGACAAAGTCGTTGCCAAGCCCGTGCATTTTCATGAACGGCAGGCCATCTGAGGACAAAGTGGTCATAAGCGAAGCGTATAGCCCCGCTTACAGATTCTGCAAAGGCGGCTTAACGTGCGTCAGCTGCAATTATTTCAGTCGCCAGACGCAATTCACGCGCACGCTTGGGTTCAATGATCCAAAGGCGATTGTTTGGCACGGCGTAGGCTTTTTCGTTGATGTTCGAAAAGCCCATCTCACGCCAATACTTCTTATCCAGTGCATAGGCGACATCGCGATTGGTGGCGGAATGCACGCCAAGTTCGGCGAAATCCATCATTTCACGGCGTTTTCCAGCCACAAACACGTCTACGCAGGCTGAAATACAGCTCACCAGAACAACAGTATTCATCCTGCGCGACTTGATAGCGCGGCCGATCTGATGCGAGGCAAGCAAGTCACCACCGGGGCTTTGCGCGATCACAAGGCCTTCGACCTCTGCCGATTCGATTAATGCAAGGAACGTATAAGACGTGCGTGGTGTAATCTCGCCATCCAAAACGAGAAATTGAGCGCCCTTGGCACTGGTTTCAATAAACAAGTTGCCACCAACGGCTTTCGCCTGATTCGAGACCATAACGCCATTTGGCGAACCGCATGCGGTCAGCAGCCCAGCGCAGGCCAAAACAAGAAGTTTACGCAGTGACATGAAACGTCCTTCCAAGAGTTCAGTGTTGAGCGTCGCGAAACACTCGTGCTGCGTCAAGCTGCACATACGCTTTAGGCCTTGACGGGTTCAAACTGTGGCATTACTCGGGCGGCTCAGAGTGGGCCGTTAGCTCAGTTGGTAGAGCAACTGACTTTTAATCAGTAGGTCGATGGTTCGAACCCATCACGGCTCACCAATTTTCCATGGCAAAGAATTGGTGCACAGTTGCACTGCTAGACCAAAGGCGCGTGCAGGTGTGTAAGTTTGGTGATGATGCCGCCGCGGTCTCCGATGTCTATACTCCCGTAACGCTCTTTAAAGCAGTCTGGCAATTGGCGGTCGCCCTTGAGAGACAGCCACAAGCGCAATAGATGACGTCGTTCTGCCGGATTGGGCCAATCAACAAAACCGGTGCGATCGTGAAGTTGGGAGTGATTGTAGACAAACTGCATATCGCCAGCTTGAAGCTGCATGCCAAAACACAGGCTTGGATCGTTGGCTAATGCGTCAAACATGTCGAGCGCTTCAACGTGTTGCGCAGTGAGTCTCATAGCCTCAGGAAAGCGTTGCGCGCTTTCGATGTACTGCCGCTGATAGAACACGGTCAGATTACCAGCGTGCCAGTTTAGAACGGGTATTTCCATAAAAGGTTTTGCGCCTTCGGGCACCTCGCCGCGGCGATCTGTGGCAATCGGGTCAAACAGGTGTAGTAACAGATCGGGGCGTGTTTGCCGCATCGCGTTGTAGATGCTTTCGGCACTCACCAAAAGCGAGCGCCCCCCTTCCATTGCCTCGCGAATACACAATAGGCCCACGACATCTGCGCTATCGGTGTGGAACGTCTGACGTTCCGCCGTTTGGTAGATGCGCGTTTTTGGATTGTCAGCCTTTGCACCCGTATCGCGGACATGGCCCAGAATGTGCCCTTGGGCGTTTTGTGATCTGGCCGAGCCAAGATGCGCACCGATGCCGCAAAAAATCGTGGCTATCAGTTCTTGTGAGTAGCCTGAAATTGGAAGACCGCGCAGAACCTGAAGCCCGGAGCCTGACAGCATGGTTTGATGTAGGCGCTTAATAAGCGCGCTAAAGGAGCTGAGCGGGAATTCCTCTTTGCTGATTTCTCCGACATCTTTTCCAAGGGAAAGGTAATGTCTCGCCGCTGCTTCCAGTTCGGAAACGTCGTCAGGTGTGAGCGTGTAAAGCCATGCGTCCGAGTTCCGCATATCTTTGGCTACCCATGCAGAGGGACCTTCAAAACGCTCGGGGATATCGCCGGGAAAAGACATTAAATGCAGCGCCCGCCATCGACTTCCATACAGACGCCCGTCACCATACTGGCCTCGTCCGAACACAGGTAACAAGCCGCGTTGCCCATATCTTCCGGCGTTGAAAAGCGGCCCAGCGGGATAGTGGAGAGGAATTTGGCGCGTACTTCCGGGGTGTCTTCGCCCATGAAGGTTTTCAAGAGCGGTGTGTCGCCCGCCACTGGATTGATCGCATTAACCCGGATGCCTAACGGAGCCAACTCAACGGCCATACCTTTGGTGGCGTTGTTCATCCAGCCTTTTGAGGCGTTGTACCAGTTCAGGCGTGGACGCGGGCTAACCCCGGCGGTTGAAGCGACATTCAGTATAACGCCTGATCCTTGGGCTTTGAAAAGCGGTACACAGTGCTTGGCTGTCAGGTAAACCGATTTGCAATTCACAGCGAAGACCTTGTCGAAATCCTCTTCGCTGACCTCTTCCATCGGCGCAGGAAAATGCGTGGTGCCCGCGTTGTTGATTAGGATGTCGACTTGGCCAAACGCGTCTTTGGCGGCGTCAATCATCGCCTTTACATCGGCATCTTTGGCGACATTTGCGGTGCATGCGAAGGCGCCCAGTTCTTCGGCCAGCGCCGTTGCCCCTTCCGCGTTTAGATCAGCGATCATCACCCGCGCGCCTTCGGCAATAAATTTGCGCGCGATGCCTTCGCCAAACCCTTGCGCGCCGCCGGTTACAATGGCTGATTTTCCACCTAGTCGCATTTGCTTCCCCCTTAGCCGTGCAAGGCCGCTACAGTCTTTAGAACCGAGAACCCGTACAGTGCCTCGAACCCTTTCTCGCGTCCATGACCCGACAACCCGGTTCCGCCAAAGGGTAACTCAACTCCGCCACCTGCGCCGTAGTTGTTCAAGAACACTTGCCCAGCGCGCAACCGTTTGGCCATACGCATTTGTCGCGCGCCGTCTCGGGTCCAGCATGACGCAACCAGACCAAAGTCTGTTCCATTGGCGATGGCGACAGCTTCGTCTTCGTCATCGAATGGCATTATCACTTGTACAGGGCCGAAAATCTCGTCTTGCGCCAAGCTGTGATCGGGCGCGACATCAGCGAAAAGCGTTGGGCAAACGTAGGCACCGCCGCTTGGGGCATCTCCGATGATCTGACCTTGGGCGACACTTCTTAGATCCGTGCCTTTGGCGAGAAAACCTTCGACAATCTCTTTTTGTCGCATGGAAACCAGCGGACCAACGTCCAGGTCATCCAGCGCAGGACCTGCGCGCAAATTACTGTAACGCGCGCCCATCGCCTCAACCACCTGATCATGAAGGCCGCGCTGCACCAGAATTCGGGATGAGGCGGAACAGGTTTGACCTGCATTTTGGATGCCTGCGTTCACCAGAAACGGCAAAGCGGCTTTGAGATCGGCGTCTTCAAACACCACCTGTGGAGATTTACCACCAAGTTCAAGTGTGACTGGCACGATATTCTGTGCGGCCGTTGCCTGAATGATTTTACCAACCCCAACCGAACCGGTGAATGACATGTGGTTAACGCCAGGATGCGCTGAGAGCGCAGCGCCAGTTTCTGCTCCAAGGCCAGGCACGACGTTTAAGGCCCCAGCAGGAAGGCCAGCACTATGGGCGAGTTCGGCAAACGCGAGTGCTGTTAAGCAGGCTTCTTCAGCTGGTTTAAGCACACAAGCATTTCCAACAGCCAAAGCCGCTCCAACAGACCTGCCAATAATCTGCATCGGGTAATTCCAAGGAATGATATGACCCGTCACGCCGTGCGGTTCACGCAAAGTATAAACTGTGTAACCGTCAAGATATGGGATCGTTTGCCCGTGGAGCTTGTCAGCGGCTCCGGCGTAGAACTCCATATAGCGCGCCAAAGCCAGAACATCCGCGCGCGCTTGTTTTAATGGCTTTCCGACGTCCAGCGCCTCTAAACGCGTAAGCTCGTCTGCATTCTCTAGAATACGCTGGCCGACCTTTGCCAAAACGCGCCCACGCTCGGCTGCGGTTGCGTTTCCCCATTCATTATCCAGCGCGGATTGTGCCGCTTGCACTGCCGCGTCAACATCTGAAGAATCAGAGCGCGCAATCGCACACAATGTGCTGCCATCAGACGGATTTGTCAGATCAAGCGTTTGGCCTGAATGCGCTGGGACCCAAGCCCCGGCAACAAAGCACTGCGTTGGATCAATCCCTAGCGGTTTAATCATCGAGAGTGACGTCCTGTGCTTGGGGACCAATCGTTGCAAGCGCGCACGTGAAAACCCCTCCCAGAGCAATAATGCTCAATTTAGTGTCTGTTTTTCTGTTTGGTTTCAACTTTAATCAGCCTCGTTTTAAAATCATCGGATCCTTTATGTTGACTTGAGCCGCCCTGCTAGGCACCAAGCTGAAAACCGATGGAGCAAGAATTTGGCCAACCACGTTTATCAGCGCGACCTCCCAGACGGTCTTGATCTAGGAAGTTCTGTTGCCATTGATTGCGAGACTATGGGGCTCAACCCGCATCGCGACCGCCTTTGCTTGGTACAATTGTCCAGTGGGGACGGCGATGCGCATCTTGTCCAGATTGAAAAAGGTCAGAGCAGTGCGCCAAACCTTGAACGCCTGTTGACCGATCCAGAAGTACTGAAGCTTTTTCACTTTGGTCGTTTTGACATTGCTGCCATGTTCAACGCCTTTGGCGCGCTTACCGCCCCTGTCTATTGCACCAAAATCGCCTCAAAGCTGATCCGCACTTATACTGATCGTCACGGTTTGAAAAATCTGCTGGATGAATTGCTGAGCATCGACATTTCGAAGCTTCAGCAAATGAGTGACTGGGGCGCAGTAACACTTTCGGACGCTCAACTTGAATATGCGGCTTCTGATGTCTTGTACCTTCACCAGCTTAAGGAAAAGCTCGACGAACGACTTGCCCGCGAAGGGCGTAGTGATCTTGCTCAGGCTACTTTTGATT
The DNA here is from genome assembly GCA_039942715.1 of Paracoccaceae bacterium. Classification (GTDB taxonomy): domain Bacteria; phylum Pseudomonadota; class Alphaproteobacteria; order Rhodobacterales; family Rhodobacteraceae; genus JABDJX01. The sequence continues at coordinate 146,492 of JBDVBY010000011.1, read as the reverse complement.
TCCTGCCAACGCGCGCCCGGCTGGATCTTGCCGGATGGCCCGAGATCGACATCTTCGCTCACTGAAGTTTTTCCCTTATACGTCTGGCATGACAACGGCCGACACATATTCGCGCATGGTGCGCTGGCTGAAAGTGGCCTTACCGCTGACCGCTTTGGCGATTCTGTCGACGTTGTTTTTTGTGGCTGAAACTTTGGACCCGGACGCGGCCATTCCTTACGCTGATGTTGATGTTGAACGTTTGCTGCGCGAGCAAGGCGTAACAAAGCCTGCATTTGGAGCCGTGACAGAAGACGGTGTCGCAATTTCGATGTCTGCCGAGTCGATCCGTCCCGGAGAGACCCAGCGCGACCGTCTGACAGGCGTTGATCTGACTGCCAAACTGTTGTGGCCTGACAACGCTCAGATCAGCATTGCGAGCCCGACAGGCATTGTGGACGTATCTGGTGGTGAAGCGATTTTGCAAGGGGGCGCTGTTCTTGAGAGTTCGACAGGCTACACAGTCACGTCTGATCGGATCCTCGCTGGCATCAATGAAGCTCGCGTCACGACGGACGGCAGCATTACTGCAGAGGGACCGGCAGGGACACTGACGGCAGGGCGGATGGAACTCACCCGGCGAACAAATTCCGACGGCGGGTATCTTCTTGTTTTCAATGAGGGTGTACGATTGCTATACCTTCCAAGACCCTAACCGGAGAACACGGTGTTAAAGGTAACTGTAATTGCTCTGTTCATGGCCTTGGCTGGTGGCATCGCCACTGCCCAAAGTGCCAACATCGCGCTTGGCACAAGCGCCTTTGACCGAACGCAACAGGTTGAAGTGTCTGCCGACGAGCTCAGTATCGACCAATCCAACGGACAGGCGGTTTTCGCGGGCAATGTTTTAGTTGTTCAGGGCGAGGTCCGAATGAGTGCGGGCCGCGTTGCTGTAGTTTATGCTCAAACTGATGGAGCTGCGAACGGTATATCCAGCCTGAAGGCGACTGGCGGCGTTACTTTTGTCACTGCAAAGGACGCAGTGGAAGCGCGCGAGGCGACCTATTCCGTTGAGCAAGGCACCGTTCAGCTTTCAGGCGATGTGATTTTGACTCAAGGTCAGAACGCTATTTCAGGTGAAAAACTAGTCGTTGATCTGAACTCGGGTCAGGGTCGCATGGAAGGGCGTGTGCGCACGATTTTCACGCCGGCTGGTGACAATTGATGGCCCCTGAACTGACCATATCCCACGGTGAGCAAGGCCTTAAAGTCAGCAATCTACGCAAATCTTACCGTAAACGCCCTGTTATCCGTGATGTCAGCCTTGAGCTGACCCGCGGCGAAGTTGTTGCCCTGCTGGGGCCGAACGGGTCGGGCAAGACCACTTGCTTTTACTCTATTGCTGGTCTGGTCATGCCCGATGGTGGGCAGGTTACCATCGACGGCAAAGATGTGACGTCCTTTCCGATGTATCGCCGTGCGCAGATGGGGATTGGCTATTTGCCGCAAGAACGCTCGATCTTTCAGGGCTTGAATGTCGAGGACAATATACTCGCAATTCTAGAGATTGTTGAAAAAGACAGAACAAAACGACGCGAGCGTCTTGAAGAGCTGTTGAACGAGTTTTCTATCGCACACCTGCGCCGCACGCCCTCTGTTGCGCTTTCGGGCGGTGAGCGAAGACGCTGTGAAATCGCGCGCAGTCTGGCGGCAAATCCAAAATATCTACTGCTTGATGAACCTTTTCCCGGAATTGATCCAATCGCTGTAGGAGACATCCGCGATCTGGTGATGGACCTAAAAAGCCGAGGCATTGGCGTACTGATCACCGACCACAACGTGCGCGAAACGCTAGAAATCGTGGATCGTGCCTATATTCTGCATGATGGTGGCGTTTTAATGAGCGGCACAGCCGACGAGGTGGTGCGCGACGAGAAGGTACGCAATGTCTATCTTGGGCAAAGTTTCCGCAGGTAATCGGCAGAATTAACCAACGACTCATTGACGTTGACCCCCCTTTGTCGCCAGAATAGGGGCAATGAAGCACCTTATTTCAAGGCTCCGCTTCGAGCCTAAATCGCTCATATCTCAGACAGTCAGCCAAAACTGACGCACCCATTGTGCGCGGGATAATGCGTGCATTTCAAAGGGAGAAAGACCTATATGCAGTATCAGATCACTGGAAAACAAATCGACATCGGTGAAGCGTTGCAGACCCATGTCCGTGAAAACGTTGACGATGTTGTCGCCAAGTATGCAGAACGTCCGACGGACGCGAATGTTGTTTTCTCAAAAAGTGGTCATGAGCATGTCTGCGAGGCAACAGTTCACCTTTCAACTGGCTTGACGGCGCAAGCAAAAGGGCACGAAACAGAAATTTATGCTGCTTTTGATAGCTGCTGTGAAAAGCTGGAAAAGCAACTGCGCCGCTATAAACGCCGCCTTAAGGATCATCATAAAGACCGTGCACAACCGGTTGAACTTTCGGACGCGTCCTCTTATATCCTCGCATCATCGGAAGGGTCTGACGACGCTGAGCCGGAAACACTGCAGCCTATGATAATCGCTGAGATGGAGACGAAGATACCTTCGTTAACTGTTGGCGAAGCCGTAATGCAGATGGAACTGGCGGGAGCACCTGTTTTGGTCTTTCGGAACGAAAAGCAGAATGCCGGTGTAAACATTGTATACCGGCGCGAAGACGGAAACATTGGCTGGATCGATCCTGCGTAGGCAACGATTTAGTGTATTGGCGGAAACGGTAAAAGTCATGGATGTAGAAGCAATCTTGGGTGCCAGCGCAGTGCGTTCTGTCGGAACGATCAGCAGTAAAAAACGTCTTTTTCAGGAAATTGGCGATTTGGCTGGCGCTGCATACGATCTGAAAGCTGGCGCTGTTGCCTCTGCTTTGCAGGAACGCGAGACACTTGGGCCCACTGGTGTTGGCAAAGGCATTGCGCTGCCACATGCACGCCTCGAAGGGCTGGATCGCGTTTTGGGACTTTTTGTGCGCCTTGATCAGGCACTAGAATTCGAATCTGTCGACAAACAGCCTGTTGATTTGGTGTTTGGGCTGCTTGCACCTCAAGATGCGGGCGTTGAACACCTCAAAGCTTTGGCGCTTGTTTCTCGTACAATGCGCGATGGCGGTCTTTGCACAAAGCTGCGGGCGAATGCCGATGCAACAACCTTGCACACGCTGCTTACCGAGCCACCAAAAAGCCAAGCTGCTTAATCGCGCCAGGCGCGGAACCCAAGCATAACGTAATCACGATGATAGGCGGCCTCACAGGCCGTCTCTATTTCTTTGTCATAAATGTCAGTCAAAGCGAAACGAGCCTCTGTCGCAAAGCTAACAATCGCTTCTCCCTCAATGACGCCAACCTCTTTCGCGACCTGCGGTAGAACACTTGGCAAATCTTCCTCACGAATCACTCGATCCGGCACCAGAAATTGCCCGATGGCATACAAAAGCGTTGTTTGCGTTGCCCAGCTGTTGTCGACGCGAAGCGACGTTTGTCCTCCAAGATTCCCTGCAAGAAACTTAAGAAAAGCCGAGAATGCAGCGCGATGCTGATCCAAGTCATAGCTGTCGCTTTCGGGGTCCTCAGGCAGAGGAACATCGTATTGTAAGGTGAGTGCACTGCGGATATCGCCGTAGTTTTCTTCATCCACGGGCAGAATGAATCGGCAAAACGCATCATAGGCGCGGTCTAGAGGGTGGCGCAAAACAGTGAACGAGCGGTGCCCAGGATTTTGACGCTTCCATTTGCGAAGGTCTTTTTGCGTCATCCCACCCTGAATGTCACCGTCAGGATCCACAGAGCGCAGCCAGTCGGGGATAGGGTCGTGTCCGGCCCCTCGGATCGGCATATAAAGCAGCGACGCGGATCGACAGACACGAAAGAATTTTAGACCTGGACCGCGTCCCGGCTCATGGTTTGGCAGATGCCCGAGATCAGGCATTTCAAACGTTCTTAACGCTTCTTCGGCAACCGTGTGATTGGTAAGTCGCGCCCCTACAGGCGTTGGATTTTGCACTTTTGCGCGCACTTTGGACGGATCGGGTGGGCCGTCAGCACCCAGATACTTGCCCAAACCTGTTATGATTTCGTCTTCAGAAAGATCGTCGTAGTTGATGTGAAACGCAGTTTGGCCTGTCACCTGTAGGCCATGGCGCAACTTTTCTTGAAAGCTGTTTAGGGTGTTTAGAAACTCGGCGTATTCTTCAGCGTCAAAAGGCACTTTGGCAGCGCGTGCGGACGTCATATCACCAAGCCACCACTGTCCAGTTTTACGCGCGATTTTAAGCGAGACATAACTATCGATTGGACGCCTCGTCAGGATGATTTTTGCAGCCTCCGGATCAGACAGGACGTGATCAATGGTACGTTCATCGTGGTCATAAAACAGGCGAAACCCACAAAGCCCATCTGCAGTCTCGCGCATCGCGTTGATCACGCGGACCGGATCACTGTCGCGAGCAGCCATCGACAAACCAAATTGAGAGCGGACATCAGGTTTGCCAAAGAAGTGAGGGTTAAACAACTCGCCAAATGACGTGATGCCGGGCATAGCCGAAAGGTGTTCTTCCAAAAGGTTGGACCCTGTTCGCATTCCTGCGAGAACGACGAAGTACTTAAAATTGCTCATTTAAATTGGCCCAATAGACTGAAAAAAGCCCTGGCGCGTTGCCGGGACGGACTCGATGACATCGCCTGCCAAATGCGGATTCATTCCTGCGTTACGCAAGTTTTGTAGGAACGCGGCCAAACCCTCCATAGGCTTCATTTCTGGGCATTCACTAACCAGATGGTGCTCGGCGCCAGACATACCGTCTGCTATGTCCTGCAAAGTGTCTAACGGACGTTCTAGGAATTCGGCCAATGTCCATATCCGCGCGCGGCACCGCGTGTCCCGTGCATGCAACAATTCCAAAAAGGCGGCTTCTCTTTTTTGCAAAATGGCCGCAATTCGTCGCACCTGCTCAGTTGGTCGACCTGACCGCAGCAAGGGCAAAGCCCACGCACCACTGATCACGGAAATATTCGCATTTCGATCGCTGGCTAGCGTCGCGCACACTTTTTGCCTGTCACGCGCCGAGAACATGAACGATTGATGCTCGCCTCGTGTATTCCATATCAGATTTCGTAAAAAAGAAGCGGCATCATAGTCGCGCACCTTGGCGCTGTCGGAAACTGCTCCAGCATATCCCTTTTGACGTCCATGAAATTCAACTTGTTCCCGCGCGAACAAGTGACCATGAACTCGGCTCCCTGTGGCATTGGACACCCATGTTGAAAAATTCTCAAAGACATCGCTGAAGCCGTGAAAAACTGCGTATGGGGCAGCCGTCACGCCATTTTCAAACCCCTTGTTCGGATAACGCCCCGCCATAACCAAACCCGCGCGCCCGCGCGTGCGGCGCGTGATAGCCTGCGAAAACGTGCGATCAACTTGCGCGGCTGAAACCGTGGTTTTGGTCTCGCGCGAAAGATGCTCTGAAAGGAAGACACGGAAGAGCCTGTTGGCACCGGGCCAGATTTTTCGCGCGAAAAACGCCGGGCTTTGGCGCAAAAGCAAAAGATGATCGTCATAGAACACGTGCGGTTTGCCTTGGAAATCAAACTTGGAAAGTGTCAGCGACCGGCTTTCTACTCGGCTGCCATAAAGGCGCACAAGTGATTGAAAATAGCTTTCGTCGGGAATCCAAACACCCCTGAAAAAGGTTTCCAGTTCAGCCCGCCTCTGATCCCTTAGAATGCGTTCCAATGTCGAACGGCTAAGGCACCACCATTGCGACCCCATATGTGGCTGTAATCCTTTGGGCATTGCGCGCTTGCGCCGGGCCAAACGCTGAATTTCCACCCACGCATCAAACAGCCGCTTGTTTTTTTTCCAGGCGAAGGGAAACGTCAGAGTGAACCGTTCATCGCTAAGACCGCCTTTTGTCCAGGGCACGTCGCCTATGGTCACACTTTCAATAAAGTCAGTGCTGCGGTGCGCTCGGAGGAAGGCCTCAAGTTCATTTGGTTGTTTGATCGGCAGGCACGATCCTGAAATCAGCATCACATGGTGGAGGTCGGGATAGGTATTCAGAAGTTTTTCCGCAGCATCCCGGCTTGATTGCACAAGCGACCAGGTGCCCCACTCACACGGCGTCCTTTCGGCAAAATGCACGTTCTCAAGATGCCCAACCTGGGTGGTGATCGCATCAAATGCCTGATCGGCGGTCCTGCTGTCCACATGAATGACCAGAGGAAAGCCTGCTTGCGCCAAATGAATCGCGACCTGACCAGCGCGATCGAGAGCTGCGTGCGCAAGCATGACAAAGCCCACGCTCATGCCCAGTTTCCTTTCGACATCAGGCCCAAAAGCTCCAGCTGACGCCAGTCAATATATCGCTCTGACCAGTCAAACCAAAGCCCCTCCGGACCCTGCCCCTTTAGGTGATAGGCGTCATATTCGCGGCCACGCGCGAAGTGTTGTCGGCGACCGATCTCTTCGGCTGCCTTCTGCGGAAAGCTGTCGAGAAACTTGGCATGCAGCAGACATCCTGATGCTTTTTCACCACCCTCTTCGTCGTAAACCAGATTGAGACCACGCGGCAAAAGCATATGCGTCGAGCTGACATGCACGTACTTGCGATCCCATTTCACCAGTGGAATCTTGTTCAATGATGGTGCCTGCTCTGGTGCATCGGGGAAATACATGCGCGCGCGCGGGCCACCTTGTATCCACAGGTTTCCATATTTCTTGTTCCGCGAAATAGTGTAATTGCCCGCGTCAAACCAACACGCAATCTCAAACGGGTTCTGCCCCGGCGCATAGGGCACGTCATCAGGCGCACCCTTTGGATACATATCCAATAGTAACGTTCCCAAAGCGCGCAGACCAGATTGATCCAGCCAGTCACATAATGCCGAGATCGGCCGTGTGTCACAAAACGGGAAAGTCAGAAACTCATCAGGATCAACAGTGAGCGTCCAGTGACCATGCCCAAAGCGAAACTTCAGCCAATTGAGCCAATCGGTTCCAAAACGACTGTGCTTGTAGCTGGTTTCCGCACGCCAAAGCGAAACATCAGGCTCTCCCGCGAGCAATTCTGCGCTTCCGTCGGTTGAACCATTGTCGACGACGAAAAAGTGCGAAACACCCATGTCGCGATAGTATTTTAGAAAGTAGGGAAGACGCGGCTTTTCATTTCGAATGGTGGCGAAAAGCAAAACTGCGCCGGGCCTGACCATGCCGCTGCGATCCGCAACAACAGCCAATTCACGCCCTTTTCGAAACGCGCGAAGCTGCCATCGCCTGCGTTCGATCCTAAGTCTAAGAGCAGAAACTGCGCCCACCGCCTGTCACTCCCGAGTGCCAGGAACGCCCGGCGATCAGATCAAATCGAAAACGCGGTCAAAGTGCTTTTCCCAGCTTGGAAGCCGATAGGCTTGAAGTGCGGAATGGCGCTGGGTCTGCTCGGCCATGTTTTCACTGGCCAATTCTCTGATGGCCGTGAACCATTGATACATATCGCTCGGATCGGCGTAAATGGCCATATCGCCCAAGTGCACCTCGGTTGTGCGCAGCGGCGATGAAATCGTCGGAACTCCGAATGCCGCCGCCTCAAATGGAGGCAGACCAAATCCTTCTGCAAAACTTGGAAACAGCAAGCCCGTCGCGCCAGCCAATTGCCGTTTCATTTCCTTGTCGGAAATTGAGCCAAGCTCGTGAACGGTACGACCCATGTAGGACGCGTTATCAAGTCTGTTAAATACCTCTTCGTTGCGCCAGCCACGCGCACCGATGATCCGCAACTCTGGTATGCGATCTTCATCCATCTTGCGGTTCATCCGCTCCCAGATATCCAGCAACAAGGCGTGATTCTTGCGCGGCTCGATAGTGCCTATGACAACGAAGTAGGGTTTTTCACTGCGCTCAAAGTCTAGCGGCTTGGGCCCCATATCAATACCGAGCGGAGCCACGGTTACGGGAACACGGTGGCCTGTACCGATCATACGCTGTTCAATGTTTTCGCGAACTTCATCTGACGGGACCACGATCTTGTTGGCAAAGTTGATCACTGTGGTCAGTCGTTCAATGAACTTGGAGCGCGAGGCTTCGGTTTGGTATTCCGGGAAATCAATCGGGATCGTGTCATGGATCATGACGATCTTAGAGTGATCCGGCATTTCCATCATCGCCCGCATCGTTTTTGCGTTCAGGTTGGTGTGACCGACGTTCATATAGGCTAGTCCGTTTGGCATTCGCCACATGATCTTGCGGATCGACAAAGTGGGCGAGCGCGAAGATGCAACAGCGCGAATTGTCGAAGCCTGATCGGCACCATCAAGGTCTTCGCGATCAAAATAGCCGGGCAAACGCGCAAGCCTATCAGGTTCGAACATTAGGAACCCGCGTGGCGTGCGGATGATGCCCCACCCTTCGCGCCGGATGATTTCTTCAAGATAGGCGCGTTCCACGCGGTCGATGCCCGTGGGGGCACCGCGTCCGAGCCGTGAGAACGACCTGCTTAAATCAAGAACTGGAGTTGCCAAAGGGTATCGCGCTCGTCGTCGTTGGTATCTACCTCTTTTACCCTACTCTGCAGCCTGCGCCAGAGGCATCATTTCACGCAGGAAACTCGCAAACTCGTCTTGAAGATCTTCTCGCTCAAGAGCGAAGCTTACTGTGGCCTGCAAAAAGCCTGCCTTTGAGCCGCAATCAAACCGATTTCCCTTAAAGCGTAGCCCGTGAACGGGTCGGTTACTTTCGACTTCTAACGCGATCGCGTCGGTTAATTGAATCTCTCCACCGCTGCCTTTTTGCACCTTGTTTAGATTATTCATCACATCAGGAGTAAGGATATAGCGACCAATGACCGCCGAAGTGGACGGCGCAACTTCAACTTGAGGCTTCTCGACCATCCCGCGAACCTTTAAGAGGCCACCGCTTTTTTCTTCGGCGATATCCAAAATGCCATAGGAAGACACCTTTGAAACGGGCACGTCCATCGCGGCAACCATGCACCCGCCAGTTTCTTCGTATGCCTCGACCATTTGTTGCAAACACGGCTTTTCACCCGAAATGACATCATCGGGCAGCATTACCGCAAAAGGTTCATCTCCGATAAGACGGCGGGCGCACCAAACGGCATGACCCAAACCCATCGCCTTGTGCTGGCGGATGTAGGCGATTGCACCGGAATCCATATTTGTATTTTCCAGAACACTTAAAAGCTCATGCTTGCCCTTGCTTCGAAGCGTCTCTTCGAGGCCCGGCGCATGGTCAAAGTAGTCTTCCAGAGCACCTTTGCCGCGCGACGTGACAAAGATAAACTCTTTGATGCCCGCCGCTCGGGCTTCGTCGATCGCATATTGAATCAACGGGCGATCGACCAGTGTCATGATTTCTTTGGGAACGGATTTAGTTGCTGGCAAAAACCTGGTGCCCAAACCTGCAACCGGGAATATTGCTTTTGTAACCTTGCGCTGCATAACGCGACCTCACTTTTAAAAAACCAAGATCACTCCGTACCCAAGCGATCGGTGGTATTGTGTTAGATGCCGCGTTGATTTGCAACGCGTGCCATTTCTATCTTTTGGCGTTTGGTAAATCTGCACCAATTGAAAACACTGTCATTTCTTGCGGTGCGGCCAAACTGACCACCAGTCTGGATCCAAACGCCCGAATCCGAATAACGCACGAGATGACGCACAGGAGTTAACGAAAAACTGAAGACACTCACGCGATGGCAGGAATCTGCCAATTTTGTGGCTTCTTTCAGCCTTTTCCAGCGGCGAAACAGTCTGGAAACTAGGACAACATGTCCGCAAAGCTGCTCTACTCGCAAAAAAGGTGTTTCACTTGAGTGTAATGCCCGACGTGGTGGCAAGTCCATCTCCATGCCCGCTTTCCACCCTTCTTCTAGTTCTTTGAGCCTTATTTTAATGTCTCTGGGTTCACATGTCCCTTGCACCATGTGACGAATTAACCGCTTCCGCTCGCGTGCGAAAACCCGGGCGAACAACTCGTGTTCAGCAATCCCTTGGTGGCGACGCAGAAAAATAGCAGCGCTTTTCCCAATATCACCAAGGTAGATTGGAGTGCGAAGCGCAGTGCGTCGCACAGAAGGTGCAAATGCGTGGTGGACCTCGGCCAACGGCGCAACAGCGGCGGTCATGTCAGCTTTTGCAAGCCTGAGCGAGATGTCTGTGTCATCCAGGTAAAAGGCAAACGCTTCGTCAAAACCTCCCAGTTTCAAAAGGGATTTCGTACGAAAAGCTGCGTTTGTGCCAACAAGCTTTGTCGCATAGCCAGGTTTCAGGTTTGGGATTTCTGGTTGGTAATTTGGTGCGACTTCTTCATGCGTTTCGCCTTCTGCATCGACAGAGGCAACACGTGACTGAAAGCTAATCCCATTTCTTCCGCGGACGTACCCCACAACAGCATCGGCATCAGTTCTGACAAAAGCTTCTTCCAGATGGCTCAGCCACATCGGCTCAGGAACAGCATCATCATCCACAAAGGCACAAATATCGCCTGAAGCGGCGGTGACACCTAGGTTTCGCGCTTTCGAAATATTCGCGATATCAAAGGCATGCCTCTTAAAGTCATCACCTTTGAGGCTCTGTAAACTGTCAGAGTCCGCGACAATGATAATCTCGAATGCTGCATGATCCAGTTGCCGAAGAGCGGTCAGGCATCGCTTGAGCCACTGCGTTCTCTTGTGGCTGACGACAATGACACTGAAACGAAATGCTGGATCAGCGACGGGCTTCATCCCGGTAAGAGAGACACGCCGGGGGCATATGCCAGAAAGTGCGAATTGCGAAAGCCGGGCTTGCCGTATTCCAGCGCTTTGTGCGTTTCCCGGTCAACCACGTGCCCTCCGGCTGCGGACAACACCGCATGTCCCGCCGCAGTGTCCCATTCCATAGTTGGGCCCAATCGTGGATAGAAATCAGCTTCCCCTACTGCGACAAGGCAGAACTTGAGGGATGATCCCGCACTAACGGTCGAAGCGACAGGGTATTTCGCGATGTAGTCGTCAGTCGACTGATCCCTGTGCGATTTGGAGGCCACAACACGCAAGGCGGTCGCATCTGGGTCTGCGACACCCACACGACGCGTCTCGCCCTGCTGATCAAGGCCGAAATTGCCAGTTTCTTCCGAAACATACCCGTCAACCGCCGTTAGAAACATGCGCCCCTTTGCGGGTGCATAGACAACCCCAAGCGTGGGAATGCCCTTTTCAACCAGCGCGATGTTTACTGTGAAATCACCGCGGCGCTTTACAAATTCTTTGGTGCCATCGAGCGGATCGACAATCAAAAATGTATCAGCAGACAGGCTATGGGTCTTTGATTGTTCCTCAGTCACCAAGGCGACATTTGGAAATTCTGCACGTAATCCAGCGGAAATAATGGCATCGGCGGCCTCATCAGCTTCGGTTACCGGCGAAGCATCTGCTTTCGCGCGCACTCCCAAATCATCGCGGGCATAAACGTCCATAATCGCACGCCCGGCCTCTATCGACAGGCGGCGCATTGCCGAAACCAAGGCTAAACGATCAATTTCCAACATTTAAGGCGCACCCTTCTACCAAAACAGCATCTAGGCGTTTATTGTCTGCAAAAGCCTTCGTAAACAAGTGGGGGCGCAAGTTAAGAAAATCGACGGCATGTATCAGGCGGAAAGCAAACGATCGTTGTGGCTTGGGTTTTTCAAGCTAGCAGATTTGATCTATCACAACACGGTACGCTCGGTGCGCAAAGGCCATCGCGATGCGCTTTTCGCAATAATGACGAGCGTTATGCAAACCGTTGTTATGGTTCTCGCCTTCTTTATTTTTATGGATTTCATGGGGATGCGACGTGTCGCAGTCCGCGGAGATTTCCTGCTTTATATCATGTCTGGCATTTTTGTCTTTATGGTGCATGTCAAGGCAATCGGCGCGGTTGCCGGCTCAGAGGGGCCGGCATCGGCGATGATGCAGCATTTGCCGATGACACCGACAGTATCGATTTGGGCAGCAGCGTTTAGCGCGCTTTACACACAAATTTTGGCGTTATCTGCGATTTTGTTGGCCTATCACCTACTTTGGCAGCCCTTGTCCATCGATAGGCCGATCGGCGCTTTAGGCACTCTAATCCTCGCTTGGTTTTCTGGCGTTGCTGTTGGTTCTGTCTTTTTGGCACTTAAGCCGTGGATACCAGGACCGGTTGGGATCGCTCAGCAGGTTTACACACGGATCAACATGTTTGCGTCTGGGAAGATGTTTGTTGCCAACCAACTGCCTGCAAACATGGTCGCGATATTCTCGATTAACCCACTTTTTCACATTATTGATCAGGGGCGAGGGTATATTTTCATCAACTACACACCACTGAAAACCAATTTGACGTACCCGATTGTTGTGTCGGTTATTATGTTGGTGATCGGACTGATTGGTGAAAGTTATACGCGCAAACATGTGTCCCTAAGCTGGACAGCCGGGAAATAGAGCTTCGCGACCGCAAGCTCTAGCTCGCAGTCGCGTTAGAGCTTTAATCTTCTGTAGTAGATGTCGTCTCAGCCGCCGCCGCTTCACTAGCGTTTTCAGCTTTCTGAGCAAGATTGTCGGCGCGCTTTTCGGCCTTTTTGGCAGTTTTAGCCTTTGTTTTAGCGTTCTTGGCGGCGTCTTTAGCCTTCGACTTGGCTTCTGCAGCAGCAGCTGCTGCTTTTTCGGCTGCGATTTCGTTTTTCTCGCTAGGATTTGATTTGGCTTTCTGGGCTTTCTTCTCTGCCTTGTTGGCCTTATTTTCCGCCTGCTTAGCTTTCTTGGTAGCTTTCGCAGCTGCCTTTTCGGCTTGCGCGGCCTTGCGATCAGCTTTCTTCTCGGCCTTTTTAGCCTTGCGCGACAAACGATCAGCTTTTTTCTGCGCCTTGGACTTTTCTACGCTTACGTCTTCTTTTGAAGTCGCTTCAGCGTTGGTTTGAACATCGTCACCGCTCAGGGCCGATTTATGGCCTGAAGCGACATTGCTTGCGCTGTTGTGACATGTTTTGATGAAAAGAAAACTACCACATTCAGCGTGCGACGCGGTGGCCGACAAACAAAAGGCAGCGGCAAGGGCGGACGATTTAAGCATGGATGTTTTCATTTTTCACTCGCTACTAAAAAATTGGTTACGAAATCATCTTAACTATCCGATGCGTTCATTTTTAGGCAAATTTAGGGTTAATTCGAATTTTCAGCCCGCGATGCGCAAGGTGATATTGATCCGGCCACCGTCAGGCAGAAGTTGTGATGACCCAAACTTGATGCGGTCGATGCCGTGATACGCGAGGCGGGCTTTCCCTGCCAAGACAGCGATATCCCCCGACTTCAGCCATATACTTTGCGTCGGTCCACCACGTGTCGTTTGACCGACGCGAAACTGGCCTTCATCGCCTAGGGAAATAGAAACCACTGGCCAACTCAAATCAGCTTCGTCGCGGTCTTGATGCAGCCCCATGCGCGCGTCTTCTCCATAGAAGTTCACCAAACAACTGTCTGGCAGACGATCAACTCCTGAAACCTTGCGCCAGACCTCTAGAACGCTTTCAGGAATATTGGGCCAGACCGAGCCGCTCTTCTGTGTTGACTCATAGCGATACCCTTTGGTGTCTGACATCCAGCCAAAATCCCCCGCCGCGGTCATCCGGACGCTCATTTTCTGGCCGCGCCCGGTTTCATAACGTTGGAAAGGAGCCTCTTTCGCGAGTCCGCGCAAGTCATCCAAAATGCATGCCTGATCGGCCCCTGAAAGAAGCTCTTTCCAGATGCCGACGCCATTAAGATGCAAAGTTGGCGCATTCATTGTCAGATTCCCTTCAAATCACCTGTTTGCAGCGCTTGCAGCGCCAATCACCCCTCCCTATATACCCCACGAAGCCGTGATGAACTGAAACACCAGAACATCGCAATCCAAACACTCTGGGATGGACCCTGGGCGCCGAAATGGGCTTAGGCTCCGGACATCGCCGTAAGAAGAGGACGAAGATATGGGTAAAGTGATTGGTATCGACCTTGGTACCACAAATAGCTGCGTTGCAATCATGGATGGGTCGCAGCCGCGCGTTATCGAAAACGCCGAGGGCGCGCGTACGACGCCGTCGATTGTTGCGTTCACAGACAGCGAACGTCTGGTGGGTCAACCCGCCAAACGTCAGGCCGTGACCAACCCTGAAAACACAGTCTTTGCAGTGAAGCGTCTGATCGGTCGTCGCGTTGACGATGATGCGGTCACAAAAGACAAACACGTTGTACCTTTCGAAATTGTCGACGGTGGCAATGGCGACGCATGGGTTCAGGCCGCTGGCGAGAAATATTCGCCTTCACAGATTTCAGCTTTCATCCTTCAAAAGATGAAAGAAACTGCCGAGAGCTATCTTGGCGAAGATGTCACGCAAGCCGTGATCACTGTTCCTGCGTATTTCAACGATGCACAGCGTCAGGCAACCAAAGACGCCGGTAAGATCGCTGGCCTTGAAGTGCTGCGGATTATCAACGAGCCGACGGCCGCTGCGTTGGCTTATGGTCTCGACAAAAAAGAGACGAAGACAATCGCGGTCTATGACCTTGGCGGCGGTACGTTTGATATCACAATCCTTGAGATTGATGACGGCCTGTTTGAAGTGAAATCAACCAATGGCGATACCTTCCTTGGTGGTGAAGACTTTGACATGCGCATCGTCAACTATCTGGCGGACGAATTCAAAAAAGAGCACGCCGTTGACCTAACCAAAGACAAAATGGCCCTTCAGCGTTTGAAAGAAGCCGCCGAGAAAGCCAAGATCGAACTTTCGTCATCTAACCAGACCGAGATCAACCAGCCGTTTATCTCGATGGGCGCTGATGGTCAGCCGTTGCACATGGTGATGAAGTTGACGCGTGCTAAGCTGGAAAGCCTTGTTTCAGACCTAATCAAGAACTCGATCAAGCCGTGTCAGGCTGCTCTGAAAGACGCTGGTCTTTCTACTGGCGACATCGACGAGGTTGTTCTTGTCGGCGGTATGACACGTATGCCCCGCGTTAAGGACGAAGTGACCAAATTCTTCGGCAAAGAGCCACATCAGGGCGTGAACCCGGATGAGGTTGTTGCTCTTGGCGCCGCCATTCAGGCTGGTGTTCTTCAGGGCGACGTCAAAGACGTTGTTCTTCTCGACGTTACGCCTTTGTCGCTTGGCATTGAAACGCTTGGCGGTGTGTTCACACGACTGATTGACCGCAACACGACGATCCCGACGAAGAAATCTCAGATTTTCTCAACCGCTGAAGACAATCAAAACGCGGTGACGTTGCGCGTGTTCCAGGGCGAGCGTGAGATGGCATCTGACAACAAGATGTTGGGCCAGTTCAATCTGGAAGACATCCCGCCTGCGCCACGTGGCTTGCCACAAATCGAAGTGACTTTTGACATTGATGCCAACGGCATCGTCGAGGTGACTGCGAAAGACAAAGGCACCGGCAAAGAGCACAAGATCACGATCCAAGCCTCTGGTGGTTTGTCCGACGAGGACATCGAACAGATGGTCAAGGACGCCGAAGAGAACGCCGATGCGGATAAGGAGCGCAAGGACTTGGTCGAAGCCAAGAACAACGCTGAAAGCCTTGTCCACTCGACCGAGAAGGCGATGGAAGAGCATGGTGACAAGGTTGATCCGACAACCATCGAAGTCATCGAGCTGGCCCTTGCCAACCTGCGCGAGCAGATGGAAACCGAAGATGCGGGCAAAATCCGCGGCGGTATCCAGAACGTGACAGAGGCGTCGATGAAGCTTGGTGAAGCGATCTATAAAGCGCAGGCTGAAGCCACAGGCGAGGCCGATCCGGAAGCTGAGGGCGATGAGCCACGCAGCGTGGATGACGATATCGTCGATGCGGACTTCGAAGACCTTAACGACGAAGACAAGCGCGCCTGATTGGTGCCCTTGAACGCGTCTCTGGGGCGGCCTGACCCGATTGGGCCGGCCCACGCGTTCCGAAAGGACGTAATCTGATGTCAAAGCGCGATTATTACGAAGTGCTTGGAGTCGCAAAAGGCGCAAGTGCGGATGAGATTAAGAAGGGGTATCGCCAAAAAGCGAAGCAGCTTCACCCCGACCGCAACTCTGACAATCCAAACGCCGAATCTGAATTCAAAGAGGCCAATGAGGCTTATGAAGTTCTGAAGGACGCGGACAAGAAGGCGGCCTATGACCGCTTTGGTCACGCCGCCTTTGAAGGCGGTATGGGCGGGCGTCCGGGCGGCGGCGGCATGGGTGGTGGTGGTGGCGATTTTGCCAGCGCTTTCTCTGACGTTTTTGACGATCTTTTCGGCGACATGATGGGTGGCGGACGTCGCGGTGGTGGGCAACGTGCTGTACGTGGCTCTGACCTGCGGTACTCCCTCCGCATTTCGTTGGAAGACGCATTTAATGGCTTACAGAAAACCATTCAGGTGACCACCGCTGTTGGTTGTGACACGTGCAACGGCACTGGCGCAGAAAGTGGTGCCGAACCTCAGAACTGCCCGACATGTGCGGGTATGGGTAAAGTACGCGCAAGCCAAGGTTTCTTCACGGTCGAGCGCGCCTGTCCAACATGTTCCGGCATGGGCCAGATCATCAAAAATCCTTGCAAGAGCTGTGGTGGTGCTGGTCGCACTGAAAAAGAGCGCTCGCTTAGTGTAAACATACCTGCAGGCGTTGAAACCGGCACGCGCATCCGCCTATCTGGCGAAGGCGAAGCAGGCATGCGCGGCGGTCCGACCGGCGATCTTTACATCTTCATAGAAGTCACCGAACATCCATTGTTCCAACGTGATGGACCGAACCTGTATTGCCATGTCCCTGTGTCGATGATTTCGGCGGCGATGGGCGGCGATATTGAAGTGCCTACAATTGATGGGGGCCGCAGTCGGGTCAAAGTGCCTTCGGGCAGCCAATCGGGCCGTCAAATGCGCCTGCGCGGCAAAGGTATGCCAGCGCTTCGCGGTGGTGGCGCGGGTGACATGATGATTGAACTTGCTGTTGAGACGCCAGTCAACCTGACCAGCCGCCAGAAAGAGCTTTTGGCGGAATTCGAAAAGCTAAGCGAAGAAAACAATCCCGAAAGCTCCGGCTTTTTTAAAAAGGTGAAGACCTTTTGGGATGGCATGACAAGCTAGGCTTGCTTTCAAATATCCGTCTAGAATTGCGCCTGATTCAGAAACAAAAATGACTGATCCTATGAATTAGGATCAGTTCTTTAACAGTTAACCCAATTTTCACCGCAATCTTTGGAGAATGTGGCGAAATCATGTACTGGTTTACCTATAGTTAAGCGCTGTTTTTTGTTGAGCGCATTTGGTTCTAGTAACGAGTGTACATGATGACCCCGATCGAACGTGTTTCCGTCAAATCGCAGGCCTTAGCTGTATTGGGCCTGAACTCTACCACTGCCTCAGAAAGCGATATCCGCCTAGCGTACCGCGCCCGTGTTCGCGAAAAGCATCCTGATCGCTGCAATGGTGAAGCCGGTGAATTCCTGCGCATTACCGACGCATTTAACTTCCTGTGCGGGGATGCAGACGACTTTGATCCAACAGTTGCGCCAGAAAAGAAAATGCACGCTGCAGATAATAGCGAGCGTCCGATTTCCCGAACACAGCGCCCCACGATGGATTTCACTCCTAAACAACGCGTTCGCTCAGAAACGATGTCGCGACCCGTCTCCAAACCGATGGTTCAGGAAACGGAAACTGTGCTTTCTGACGGCATTAAGGCTGCTTGTAGCGCCGTCCTTGATGACGACGGCCTATTGGCAACGCATCAAAAACGTGCAGGTCGCAAGTATGCCTATACAGTTCCTGTCAAGCTCTTGAACAATGTGAACAAAGTTGCTGTTCCGACGGGCGACCTTTTCGATTTGCGACGGATGAAACCTGTTGTTCTTACCATCCCCGCATCTGACATCAGAGGCGGATCTTATTTGGTACCCACTGAGGTTATGGAAACGCATTTTTCAGGCGCACGCCGCGTTGAAATCTGTTTCACAGCAGACATTTAACCAGATATTCACCATAAATGGGTCAGCCTTTCAGCATGACCCGTTCGCCTGCTTTTGAAGAACCACAGCTGCCTCTGTTTGAAGGGCAAGAGCTGATCCTGACTGGATCGCAAGGCAAGTTGCCATCCTATATCCGTGATCATCGCAAACGTCTGCGTGAGCGGTTCGCTTCGGGTGGGCAGGCGGCTATGCCGGACTATGAGCTCTTGGAACTAATTCTGTTCCGTTCCTTACCACGCTGTGACGTGAAACCGGTGGCACATCGATTATTGGAGACTTTTGGCGATTTTAATCGGGTCTTAAGTGCACCCCCAGAACGGCTGATCGAAGTACGGGGCGTTGGACAAAGCGTGGCGGTTGATTTGAAAATAGTAGAAGCGGCGGCGCACCGACTGTCGCGCGCGCGTGTGATGGACATGCCTGTACTTTCGGGCTGGGATGCACTGCTAGACTATTGCCGCACGACGATGGCCCACCGTGATACCGAACAGTTTCGCGTCCTTTACCTAGATCGAAAAAATGTCTTGATAGCGGATGAGGAGCAGGCAAAGGGCACCATCGACCACGTGCCAGTTTACCCGAGAGAGGTGATCAAACGGGCCCTGTCCTTGAATGCTTCGGCGATCATATTGGTGCACAACCACCCTTCTGGTGATCCAAGCCCATCGCAAAGTGATATTGCCATGACAAAAGAAATTGAACGTGCAGCAAATGCGCTTTCGATTACTTTGCACGATCACCTGATTATCGGAAAGTCTGCGGAGTTTTCTTTTCGCGCTAACGGATACTTTTAACGCACCCAAACCTCGACCCGCCTGTTCACTTGGCGTCCCCAAGCAGTATCATCGCAGGCCATCGGCATTGCTTCGCCAAATCCTTCGGATGCAAGCGCGACCGGCGCACCGTCTAACATCTTAGCTACAGACCCCCTAACCGATCGGGCACGTTCTTTTGAAAGTCGCAGATTACCGCCCGCTGGGCCAACACCGTCTGAAAACCCAACGAAAACCAGTTCTTGCCCATCGAAATCACCACGATTTACAGCCTCTGACAATCTACGCAGGTTTGAACGGGATTGCGGGTCAAGCTCGCTTGATCCATCCCGAAACCGGAAAGTCAGCGTGAGCCTTTGTCCCCGCATCAGCGCGCCGATCATTTCTTGAACCGATTTCATTGCTGATGGTGCGTCACCTGCACCAAGCACTGCGTTTGCAAGACGGTCACCCTGGCGTTCAAATTGAATACGGCCGATCGCCTGATCAACATAGCCTGTGGACCGCACAACAGGTTGCGCCTCGAAACTACGGGCAAAAGCAACGAAATTGCGGATGAGTTTTGGTTGGCGCACACCAATGCGATGCATAAACAGCGGCTCGGTCAGTGGATAATCTTCTGCGCGGATCGTGTCGGGCGTTGCGGGAATGGCCAGACCACAAGCACCGCTTACAACCAAAGGAACCGTATTGCCGATAGAAGAATACGGAACAACGCCCAAGGCGGCGGGATCATCGGTTACGGCATCAGACAGAATGCTTGGATCGATGTGTCGCTGCGCAGACGCAAAACGGCGCGAAGGCTGCAGTTTACGCAAAAGGTCAGTTTTGCCTTCAGGTAAATGAATGGCAACTGGCAAGTCCGGGCCCGCAAGACGGGACCAGTTGTCGATACCGTCGCCTAACAGGCCTTGCAGCTGGTCAAGCGTGACCATGGCGCGCGGATTATCTGGAGCGACGACCGGAACAAGCGCATCTAGAGCAAAAACATCCTGCTGAATCGCATCAGTTTTGGCTTCAGTGCGGCCAACCGCAATATCGACGTCGCCCGCAGAAAGCAGTGCAAGCACAGTTTCATCGTCGGTTACTTGCCCGTCTATTACCGCCACAAGCTGTCCCGTGCTCAACGAAAGCTCCCACGTTGTGGCGTCATCCCCACGAAAAACCCGGCGAAAGATGTAACCCTCTTTTTCCGCGTAGGCCTGCAAAAGGGGCGAGATCAGGCGATGCACAATATCCGCAGGACCAGCGATACGCGCTTTGGCGATCAAAGATTCCGGTTCTGGACAGCCATCGCCCGCGCAAGTGACGTTGCCACCATCCATGGTCAACGTGCCATGGGCAGTTTCTACGCGGAACAACTCCCCATCGAAGGACACCAATTCACCTTCCAGTGTGATGCTTCCATCGTGAGTTTCCAGCACAATGGGGCCAGCCAATGCGACAAGAGGAAAAAGTATAGATATCAGAGCGATAGCAAGACGATGTAGCATCTGGGCAGCTGCTTATTTGATCAACGCATTGCCAGTCTCATGTCCTGAAACAGATTCTGCAACCGCACCAAGCGACCAATATCCTCGCACTGCGGCATTTTCAGCGCGACTTCCGTTGAGTCAATTCCGCCAAGCGGGCCGGTTTGCAAAGCAACAGCGTTGATTTGCTGACCACAGTTAGCGGGCGTGACGTCGGCTTCTACCACCAATCGCACGACACCGCGGTTTTGCGACTGACCTGCAGGAAAACTATAAATTTCGGCGGAGGCTCCAGAACCATCGCCAAGCTTGGTCAAAAACCCGCCATTGCCGCGCGTGGCACGTTGCGGCGACTTGGGTGCTCCGGCCCAGACATGACCGAATTGGTTGCGCTTTGCACCAAATTCGAACGCGTGCATCTGCAGGGTTTGCGGGCCTTGCCATAAAATCGCAACGTGTTGGAAAAGATTGGCATCCGGCATTTCTATGGTGGATTGAATAGCATCGCCGTCAAAAGACACAGTGACAACGGACTTTTGGTCCAAAGCGGGCACACTCTGGCGCAAAGTTCCCGCGCTGTTTGTCTGTGCCGTCACCTGAACAGCACCGTGGGTCAGAACAACAGACCGCTCTTTGCATCCCTGGAACGTCAGATCAATCATCGCACCCGGAGCACGCTTGAGCGTTAGTTGCGGAAGGCAGGCTGCATCTGGCTTTGACACCTTTTTGATGCTCACGACATTGGCGGCCTTCACGCGACCTGGCATTTTTGGCGGAGGTCTAAGCGCGTTTGACGCTGGATCAACCGGCAGCGGCTTTGCCTTGGTGTTGTCGACCCTTTCCATAGGGTTCGACCCAAGTGACTGCATCACCTGCCCGCACAAGAGCGCGATACACAAAACCCCACATGTCATAAAAACGCGCCGCTTGTTCAGCGAAGCTAAAACTCTCATCACCCAGCCTCCGTTCGGACCGCTCTTTGGCGGCGGTTCCGATCTTATGAGCTAAGCTCTAACGCATTCTGTCTTGGCGCGCTTTAATTGCACGTCAATCGCCAGAAACTTCAGGCAAATTGAGTCGAATTCGTCACAGGCGTCTTAAAACGCACCGTGGCAGTGCTTGAACTTCTTGCCTGATCCGCAGGGACATGTGTCGTTGCGGCCCGGATTACCCCATGTCTCGGGATCGTCGGCCACAAAACCGGCATCAATCGCCGCCTGTGTCGGAGCAGGTGGCCCACTTGGCTCGGCATCAGGTGACACACCTGCTGCAGCTGCCTGCTGCGCCCGCATTTGTTCGATCATCGCTTGCTGTTCTTCCTCGGACATCGGGCGAATTTGGGCAAGTTTTTCTGTCACTTCACCACGCAGGCCGTCCAAGAGGCTTTCAAATAGCTGGAAGCCTTCGGTCTTATATTCGTTCACTGGATCGCGCTGCGCATAGGCACGGAAACCAACGACCGAACGCAAATGTTCCAACGTCAGGATATGTTCACGCCACTTTGCATCCATCGTCTGAAGCAATATCTGCTTTTCAATTGAGCGCATGTTTTCAGCGCCAAACTGATCAGCCTTGGCGGTCATAAAGGCATCTGTCGCTTCGTAAAGACGTTCAGTGATGTCAGCATCGTCGACGCCTTCTTCGTCTGCCCATTCAACAACCGGCACTGTCACACCCAACTTTGCTTCAACATCAGCGCGAAGCCCTTCGGTATCCCACTGATCTGCATAGCTTTTCGGCGGCATGTAGGTTGCGACCATATCGTCGATCACTTCATGGCGCATATCTTGGACGATCTCATAGACATCGTCCGTTTCCATGATCTCTTTGCGCTGCGAAAAGATGACTTTGCGCTGATCGTTTAACACATCGTCCATTTTCAACAGCTGTTTGCGGATATCAAAGTTGCGCCCTTCGACCTTTGCCTGCGCGCGTTCGAGCGATTTGTTCACCCAAGGGTGTTGGATCGCCTCGCCGTCTTGCATGCCCAAAGTGGAAAGAACTTTATCAAGACGTTCCGAGCCAAAAATACGCATCAGATCGTCTTCAAGGCTAAGGAAGAAAGATGTGCGACCAGGATCGCCCTGACGACCAGAGCGCCCGCGCAGCTGGTTATCAATTCGCCGACTTTCGTGACGTTCAGTACCCAATACAAACAGACCGCCGGAAGCCAGAACCTTTTCTTTGTCGCCTGCGACTTCGGTCTCGATCTGCGTGCGGATTTCTTCGGGATCAGCTTCGGGGTTTTCGGCCAAAGCCTGCAGCACGCGCATTTCCACGTTGCCACCCAATTGAATGTCCGTACCGCGCCCAGCCATGTTGGTTGCAATCGTCACCGCATTCGGCTTACCCGCATCCGCAATGATCTGTGCTTCTTCTTCGTGGTGGCGCGCGTTCAGAACTTTGTGCTGAATGCCAGCCGCACCAAGCAAATTCGACAAGAATTCCGAGCGTTCAATCGATGTTGTGCCAACCAGAACCGGCTGGCCCTTGGCATTGGCTTCCTTGATCTCGATCACAGCGCCGTTGAACTTGTCTTCAGCGGTGCGATAGATTTGGTCGTCTTCATCAATCCGCGAAACAGGAACGTTCGTTGGAATTTCAATAACGCCAAGCCCGTAAATTTCAGAGAATTCATCTGCCTCTGTGCTGGCCGTGCCTGTCATGCCTGCCAGTTTTTCGTACAAACGGAAATAGTTTTGGAAGGTGACGCTCGCCAAAGTAATGTTCTCTGGCTGAATGTTCGCTTCTTCTTTGGCTTCAATCGCCTGATGAAGACCGTCGGAAAGACGCCGCCCCGGCATCATACGGCCAGTGAATTCATCAATCAAAACCACTTCGCCATCGCGCACGATGTAATCTTTGTCACGAGTGAAAAGCTTGTGCGCCCGCAAACCTTGATTCACATGGTGTACAAGAGTGGTTGATTCAGGATCGTAAAGCGACTGATCCTCGGGCAACAGACCCGCTGCGTGCAGGCGGTCTTCCAAAAACTCGTTTCCCTCGTCGGTATAGGTGACGTTGCGGGTTTTCTCATCCAACTCGTAGTGCTCTTCCAGCACCTCGGGAATCAGCTTGTCGATGGTCATATAAAGCTCGGACCGGTCTTGGCTTGGCCCCGAAATGATCAAAGGCGTCCGCGCTTCGTCAATCAGAATCGAGTCAACTTCGTCGACGATGGCAAAGAAATGGCCTCGCTGCGCAAGATCAGCCAGCGTCGATTTCATGTTGTCGCGCAGATAATCAAACCCAAGCTCGTTGTTGGTCGCATAGGTAATATCGGACTGATACGCCTCTTTTTTCTCGTCTTCGCCCTGACCGGGATAAACCACACCGGTAGTCATTCCCAAGGCCGCATAAACTTTGCCCATCCATTCGCTGTCGCGTTTAGCCAAATAGTCGTTGACCGTCACGATGTGCACATTGCCGCCTGTCAGTGCGTTTAAATAAGCGGGGAACGTCGCGACGAGGGTTTTGCCTTCGCCCGTTTTCATCTCTGCGATGTTGCCCTGATGCAGAAAAATACCACCCATCAGCTGCACATCAAAAGCGCGCAGACCCAAGGCACGCCGCGCACCTTCGCGGCAGTTGGCAAAAGCTTCTGGCAGCAGCGTATCAAGCGGCTCACCACCCGCGATCCGTTTCTTGAACTCTTCAGTTTTTGCGATCAGCCCATCGTCCGACAAAGCCTCGAACTGAGGCTCCAAGGCATTGATTGCCTCCACAACTGACGCGGTTGCCTTAACCTTACGGTCATTTACGGTTCCGAAAACCTTTTTTGCAATCGATCCGAATCCAAGCATTCTTACTGCCTTCTTGCTCTGGTGCTGACGAGGTTGTGTGAGGGGTTGCGCTTGCCCGTGCCTCTGGCCCGCCATAGAAGGGCCAAAGCGAACTATGCTTGACCTGTTGCATGCGATGTAAGGGTCGGGTTTACGACTGTCAACGTCACCCACCCAAGTGGCACCCACAGAGGAACAATCATGCATCTAAAACATAGAATTTTAACAAGCGTCGCAGCCCTAAGCGTTGCTTTTGCGGCCCCTGTTTTTGCTGACAGCCACGCAGCCGACCCAAATCAGGTTGTAGCAACGGTAAATGGCACAGAGATCACACTTGGTCACATGATTGTTTTGAAGCAGCGTTTACCACAGCAATACCAACAGTTGCCCGGCGATGTTCTGTTTGAAGGCATTCTTGATCAATTGGTACAGCAAACCCTCCTTGGCGAGTCCGTTGATGCGCTTAGCAATGGTGCGCGCCTGACGCTGGAAAACGAAGAACGCGCCCTTAAAGCTTCTGATGAAATTCGCACAGTGGTCGATGCTGCGACATCTGAGGAGGCATTGCAGGCGGCGTACGACGACACTTACGGCGATGCTGAACCTGAGACAGAGTATAACGCTTCTCACATTCTGGTCGAAACCGAAGAGGCCGCGGCAGCCTTGGTTGTTGAACTTGAAGGCGGGGCTGACTTTGCCGAACTTGCCATGGAGCATTCTACCGGACCTTCCGGCCCGGGCGGCGGCGAACTGGGCTGGTTTGGCAAAGGCTCCATGGTTGCCGAGTTTGAAGAAGCCGTTTTGGAAATGGATGTAGATGCCGTCAGCACTCCGGTGCAAACGCAGTTCGGCTGGCACGTGATCAAGCTGAACGAAACGCGCATCAAGGATGCGCCGCCTTTGGAAGAGGTGCGCAACCAGCTTGTCGATGAAGCAAGCCGCGCTGCGATCGAAGTGCGTGTATCCGAACTAGAAGAAGGCGCGGAAATCACACGTCTGACAGCTACCGATGTCGATCCCGCTTTGCTTGATCAGATCGACCTTCTGGATCAGTAGATGGTCTCTCCATTAGCACCAAAGGGCGGGTTTCCGGACCTGCCCGTCGTTGGTGGCGTTCGTTTCGCCGCCGTGGAAGCAGGCGTGCGGTATCGCGGGCGTGTTGACGTAATGTTGGCAGAACTTGCGCCGGGTACGGTCGTGGCCGGCACCTTTACACGCTCAAAGACAAGGGCAGCACCAGTGTTGGATTGCCAGGCCAAGCTTGGCGGTCCATCAAACGAAGGTGCTGCATTCTTGGTGAACGCCGGGAACGCGAACGCCTTTACCGGTACTGCAGGTGTTGATGCTGTGGCAGCCATTGCAAGTGCGGTTTCGGACAAACTTTCTATCCCCGAAGCCCGCGTCTTCACCTCGTCGACCGGTGTGATCGGAGAGCCTTTGCCGCATGATCGTGTCACAGCTGTTTTAGAAACCTTGAATGGTGAGTTGTCTTTGAAGAGTATCGACGCTGCAGCGAACGCCATCATGACAACAGATACATTCGCCAAAGGCAGCGGGCGGACCATTGAAATCAATGGCACACCTGTAAACATCGCGGGTATCGCCAAAGGCTCCGGCATGATTGCACCGGATATGGCAACGATGCTGGTTTACATCTTTACCGACGCAAATATCAGCCAGAGCGCACTTCAAAGCTTGGTGTCGGATCATACAGACAAAACGTTCAACTGCATCACGGTAGACAGCGACACTTCGACGTCTGATACGCTTTTGGTTGCGGCCACAGGCGCGTCTGGCGCGGATGTCGAAGGCAAGGAAGCATTCGCAAATGCCATGCTCGAGGTTATGGATGACCTTGCCAAACAAGTTGTGCGAGATGGCGAGGGCGCAACCAAGTTCGTTACAATCAACGTGCGCGGCGCCTCAAGTGGCGATGACGCGCGCAAAGTCGCCTTTTCGATTGCTAACTCTCCTTTGGTAAAGACAGCCGTTGCGGGCGAAGATCCAAACTGGGGACGTGTGGTCATGGCAGTCGGAAAATCAGGCGCAGAAGCAGACCGGGATCGTCTTTCTATCTGGTTTGGCGATATTCTTGTGGCCGATGAAGGTCAGGTTGCAAACGACTATTCGGAAACAGACGCGGCAGCCCATATGAGAGGTGAAAACGTCACTATTTCGGTGGATTTAGGCATTGGCAGCAGCGCAGCAACTGTTTTCACCTGCGATCTAACTGCAGAATACATCGCCATCAACGCAGACTACCGCTCGTGAAGACTGTACTTGTATCCGCGGTGGCCTTGATCGACCCAGATGGGCGCATTCTGATAGCTCAGCGCCCCGAAGGGAAATCCATGGCAGGACTTTGGGAATTTCCCGGTGGTAAGATCGAGCAAGAGGAAACACCCGAAGTAGCATTGATCCGAGAGCTTCAAGAAGAACTTGGAATTGACACTTGGGCCTCATGCCTAGCACCGCTTACTTTCGCCAGCCACAGCTATGACGACTTCCACTTGTTAATGCCGCTCTTTGCCTGTCGAAAATGGGAGGGCACGCCGCAATCACGCGAAGGCCAAACGCTCAAATGGGTCCGAGCAAACCAACTGCGCGACTACCCAATGCCCCCAGCAGACATCCCCCTCATCCCGATCCTGCGGGATTGGCTCTAAACTTCATCTATTCAGAAATACTCGGGGGTTTCGGGGGCGAAGCCCCCGGTTGGTCGGCCCCAAACGGGGCCGAAACCAAATCAGGCTAACGTGCGCTCAACTTCTTCACGCTCAAAGATCTCGATGACATCGCCTTCGCGAATGTCTTCATAGTTCTCGAACGCCATGCCGCACTCCTGGCCAGACTGCACCTCGGCAACCTCGTCCTTAAAACGCTTCAGTGTTTTCAAGGTGCCTTCGTGGATCACAACATCGTCGCGAAGCAAACGCACACCGGCAGAGCGACGCGCGACGCCTTCCGTCACCAGACAACCGGCAATTTTACCGACGCCGGAGACTTTGAAGACCTCTTTAATCGTTGCGTAACCGATAAAGTTCTCGCGCACTTCCGCGGAGAGCAAACCAGAAGCAGCAGCCTTCACATCATCCACAAGATCATAAATCACGCTATAGTAGCGAATCTCGATACCCTTCTGGTTGGCCGTGTTTCGCGCTGTTGCATTGGCACGCACGTTAAAGCCAAACACTGGAGCACCGGACGCCTCGGCCAAGCCGATGTCAGATTCGGTGATCGCACCAACGCCAGAGTGAAGGACACGCACGCGCACTTCGTCGTTTCCAATTTTTTCCATCGCCTGAACGATGGCTTCCGCAGACCCTTGAACGTCAGCTTTCACAACAATCGGCATTTCGGCGACATTTTCATCGTCCTTTGCCTTTTGCATCAACTGCTCAAGGGTAGTTGCTGCACCAGCCGCCGCTCGTTTTTCCTTAGCCGCGTTTGCACGATATTCAGCAATCTCGCGCGCCTGTGCTTCGGTTTCCACAACGTTCAAAACGTCACCTGCTTCCGGTGCTCCGTTCAAACCAAGAACCTCAACAGGAACAGACGGCCCAGCTTCTTTCACCCGGTCGCCTTTGTCGTTTTCCATCGCACGCACGCGTCCCCATTGTTCGCCGACGACGAAGATATCGCCTTGGCGCAGGGTGCCGTTTTGCACAAGCACGGTTGCTACCGGACCACGACCGACGTCGAGCTGGGCTTCGATCACAGCGCCAGAGGCGGCGCGATCCGGGTTGGCCTTCAGTTCAAGAATCTCCGCCTGAAGCGCGATGGCCTCGAGCAGTTCATCAAGCCCGGTGCCTTTGATGGCTGAAACCTCAACATCCTGGACTTCACCTGACATTTTTTCAACGATCACTTCATGCTGAAGCAAATCGGTGCGCACTTTGTCAGGGTTGGCATTCTCGCGATCAATCTTGTTAATCGCCACGATCATAGGCACATCTGCCGCTTTGGCGTGGGCAATCGCCTCGACCGTTTGCGGCATAACCGCATCGTCAGCAGCAACAACAAGCACAACGATATCAGTCACTTGCGCACCGCGCGAGCGCATCGACGTAAATGCCGCGTGGCCCGGAGTATCAAGGAAAGAGAGCACCGCACCGTTGTCGGCTTTCACCTGATAAGCACCAATGTGCTGTGTGATGCCGCCAGCTTCGCCGGCTGTCACATTCGCCTTACGGATTGCATCCAAAAGCGAGGTTTTACCGTGATCGACGTGGCCCATGATAGTGATAACTGGTGGGCGATCCTGCAAGTCTTTGTCATCATCTTCAACACTTGCGATCACATCCTCTACGTCAGCATCAGACACACGCTGCACGGTGTGGCCAAACTCTTCGATGATCAGCTCAGCGGTGTCTGCATCGATCGTTTGGTTTTGCGTCGCCATGATTCCGTTATTCATTAGCGATTTCACCACGTCGGCGACGCGTTCGGTCATCCGGTTGGCCAATTCACTTACAACGATAGCCTCAGGCAATTGCACGGTACGCGTAACCTTTTCACGCTCGACTTGGCCACCCATGGCTTTCTGACGCGCTCGCTCTTGCTTACGCTTCATTGCGGCCATTGATTTTTGGCGACCACCGCCACCCGCAAGGGCTTGGTTCAACGTCAGCTTGCCAGAGCGACGTCCGTCATCACGTGCAGCACGCCCGCGGTTATTGTTGTCGTTCTTACGATCAGCTTCGCGCTCACGCCCACGCGGTGCCGCCTTGTTCGGAGCGGACCGCTGAGGCTTCGCATCTTCACCCGGTGGCGGAGGCGGCGGAGCGGCAGCGCGCGCCTTGGCCTCTTCGGCCTCGCGGGCAGCGCGTTCTTTTTCTTCTTCCTTGGCCTTGGCTTTTTCTTCGCGTTCTTTTTCTTCGCGCTCTTTGGCCTCGGCTTCCGAGCGGCGGCGCTCGCGCTCTTCCGCGCGGGCCTTCTCGTCGGCTTCGCGTTTGGCTTCTTCTTCCGACTCGCGCGCTTTCGCGGCAGCCAAAGCCTTCATCCGGCGATCCATTTCAGCATCAGAGATACCGGCGGGGCGCTTGGAAGATGCTTTTGGCGGCGCCTTTTTCGAGGCGCTTGGCGAAGACGAAGAGTCGTTACTTGGCGCGGCCGAAGCCCCAGGCTTTGGCACGACGACCCGCTTACGCTTGGTCTCAACCACGACATTCTTCGTACGGCCATGGCTAAAGCTCTGCTTTACCTGCCCGGGGCCACGTCGGACCCCCAATGTCTTTTTGCCGTCACTATCGCTCATGTGGTCTACTTTACCTCTTCAGTGGCAGGGCCACCATTCAATTTGCGAACGCCAGATAGCCGGATGGCGTCCTCTCTGATGCGTTCAGTGAGTCCGCCAAATCCAAGCGCCGCATGTATCACACGTTCGCGCCCAAAGGACAAACCCAATTCTGATGCGGTCAAAACGTCGAAAAACGAGCCTTTTCCGCCGGGTGGATGCAGCTTGGACTTTCCGCGCTCCGACCCGTCTGAAGCCTGTAGCAAGATGCGCGCATCTTCCTTGCCAAGCCACTCTTTCACCTTTTCAAATCCAGCGACTGCACGACCCGCTTTGCGTGCCATAGACACGCCATCAATCATCCGTTTCGCCAGTTGCCGTTCGATTTCATCGACCATTCCGTCAGGAATAGTGACTTTTTGCCGGGCCGCACGAGAGAAATGGTCCTTTGCGACCGCTTCATTCAAAGCGTCACGTTCTGCCGATACCCAAATGCCCTTTCCCGGCAGTTTTTCAAGGATATCAGCCACCAAAAGCGCATCGGGCGACACAGCAAAGCGGATTAGACCACGCTTGGGTTGCGCCTCCCCCGAGACGATGCAACGACGTTCAGGGTCGTTGCGCAATTTGTCCTTGCCACCGCGTGACATGGGCGAAATCCGAGGCCTGAAATCAGGCCCCGGCCTCCTCAGTCACAGCTTCTTCGCCGTCTTCAGCCGCTTCCTCGGCCTCCAACTCGGCAATATCGACCCAACCCAGCGATACGCGGGCCGTCATGACCATGTTTTGGGCTTCTTCCAGCCCAACATCGAACTTCTCAAGCAAACCGTCGTCTTTGACACGCTCGCCATCGACTGTGGTCCAGCCACCAGCAAGCTCCCAATCAGCGCATGTGGCAAAATCTTCCAGAGTTTTGACGCCGTCTTCCGCCAAAGCTTCAACCATTTGCGGCGTCAGCCCTTCAAAGGCGAACAAGCTGTCCTCAGCACCCAAAGAACGAGCGTTTTCTTCAGCCTTTTTGTTCTGCGCTTCCAAAACATCGCGGGCACGAGCTTGAAGCTCACCTGCGGTGTCTTCATCAACTCCATCAATGACCAGCAATTCGTCAACTTCGACGTAAGCCACCTCTTCAAGGTTGGTAAAGCCTTCGGACACCAGCAGCTGAGCGAAGAACTCGTCGAGGTCCAAATTGTCCATAAACAGCTTGGTGCGCAGTTCGAATTCAGCCTGGCGACGCGCGGATTCTTCTTCTTCGGTCATAATATCGATATCAAG
Organism: Paracoccaceae bacterium; assembly: GCA_039942715.1. Classification (GTDB taxonomy): domain Bacteria; phylum Pseudomonadota; class Alphaproteobacteria; order Rhodobacterales; family Rhodobacteraceae; genus JABDJX01. The sequence continues at coordinate 115,926 of JBDVBY010000011.1, read as the reverse complement.
ACCAGTCAGCTGAGAGGCCAAACGCACGTTTTGACCACGGCGACCAATGGCCAACGAAAGCTGTTCTTCGGGTACCACAACTTCAATACGCTCGGCTTCTTCATCCAAAACAACCTTGCTGACTTCGGCAGGCTGAAGCGCGTTGACCAAAAATGTCGGCGCATCTTCGTTCCATGGAATAATGTCAATCTTTTCGCCCTGCAGTTCGTTCACAACGGCCTGCACGCGAGAACCGCGCATACCAACACAGGCACCTACGGGATCAATCGAACCCTCGTAAGAAATTACAGCGATCTTGGCGCGGCTTCCGGGATCACGAGCAACAGCTTTGATCTCAATGATACCATCATAAATCTCAGGCACTTCCATTTTGAACAGTTCGGCCATGAATTCAGGCGCGGTACGCGAGAGGAAAATCTGAGGTCCACGCACTTCGCGGCGCACATCTTTGATGTAGCAACGGATGCGATCACCGGGGCGATAGCTTTCGCGGCCGATTTTCTCGTTCCGACGTACAACGCCTTCGCCACGACCCACGTCAACGATGACGTTGCCATATTCCTCGCGCTTGACCACGCCATTGATGATGGTGCCGGCGCGGTCTTTGAATTCTTCGAACTGACGATCCCGCTCGGCTTCGCGCACCTTTTGCAAGATCACCTGCTTGGCGGATTGCGCCGCGATGCGGCCCATATCAACTGGGGGGACTTCTTCAACGAATGTATCGCCTGGCTTTGGATCGTCCATGTATTGCTTGGCCTGATCCGGCGTCATTTGCGCCTGATAGTTTTCAAGTTCCTCCTCAGGATCAATCACAGTGCGGACGCGAGTAAACGTGGCCTTGCCGTTCTTGCGATCAATCGAAACGCGAATGTCCATTTCAGCGCCGTAGCGAGACTTGGCAGCGCGCGCTAGGCTTTCTTCCATCGCCTCGATCACCAACCCTGGGTCGATCATCTTTTCGCGTGCAACGGCCTCGGCCGTTTGCAACAGTTCTAACTGGTTAGCAGAAGTGATCGCCATTTCTTAGGTCTCCTCATCACCATCTAAGATGGTCTCTATCTCGTCAAAATCTTTTTCATTTACAACGCCCGCATCTTTGCGTGCACGCAGAACATCGCGGATCAGCTCGTCGGTCAGAACCAGCTTTGCATCGCTGATCCAGTCGAATTCCAACCCTATCGTCTGAGTCTCGCCACCTACTTCGATCTCAATCAAGGCCTCGCCGTTCTCTGTGCCTCGGATCGGACCTTTGAAGCGTTTGCGCCCGTCGATCATCTCGGTCGTTTCAAGCTTGACCTCATAGCCATCCCACGTGTCGAAATCCTTCAAACGGGTTAATGGACGGTCAATACCGGGGCTGGAAACTTCAAGGTTGTAGGCATCTACAATCGGGTCTTCGACATCAAGTGTGGCACTGACTGCAGTGGAAATCGCAGCGCAATCGTCAACTTCGATACCGCCATCGGGGCGTTGCGCCATGATTTGCAATGTCGCCGTTTCGCCGCCCATCAGACGGACTCGCACAAGTTCAAAACCCATGTCCTCGATCACCGGTGTGATAATCTCGGCCAGGCGTTTGTCGATGCTGGTCTTTGCAATCAGGTCTGACATTTGTCTCGCATGTAGGCACAAAAAAACGGGCGCGCGGCCCGTTGAAACTTCCGGTGGAGCGTCGGGGGTGGAGGCCGATGCGCCGCTATTAAGGGCTACATAGGCGGGGCTGCGCCCAAGCGCAAGGTTTTTGCGACGGAATTATTTGCCTGGGGCGTATAATGGGGGAACAACGCCTAATCAGGAGATGATCTTTGCAGCGCGAGACACTTGCACAGATACGGTTCGGCTACGGTCTGGGCGGCAATCGCCCAATTGCCTCCAGTAAGAGCGCCCTTTTAGGTGAGGCGAAAGAAGCCTCGCGCGCAAAGCCTCGGGCTAGTAGCGCTGATCGGGTGAAAGTTTTTCTCAACTATCGAGAAGCCCGAAAATCCGAAAATGAGTCGATACAAAAAAAGGCACGGCAAGCCCTCGCACGCAATTCAATGAATGATTTGCGTGCCGTTCTGCAAAATGCCGTCGCTGGGCCGGGGTTTGGTGAGCGGCTCGTACAATTTTGGAGTGATCACTTTACTGTAGCGGCTAACGGACCAATTTTGCGCGTACTTGCGCCCGATGTCGCCGACAATGCAATTCGTCCGCATATTGCGGGACGCTTTCCCGACATGTTGCGCGCCGTAACGCTACACCCTGGCATGCTGGTTTATCTGAACCAAGTGCAGTCCTTCGGCCCCAATTCCAGAGCAGGCAAGCGTACCGGGAAGGGGCTGAACGAGAACCTGGCACGCGAAATTCTGGAACTTCATACTGTTGGCGTTGGATCGAGTTACGCGCAAAGCGATGTCCGATCGTTCGCAAATCTACTCACCGGCCTTTCCGCCGACAAAGGAGGTTTCAAGTTTCGCAAAGGCTTGGTCGAACCAGGTCAGCATACGGTTCTTGGACGCGACTATGACGGGCAATTGGCAGGAATTACGCAAGCATTGGAAGACATCGCACTTCATCCTGACACTGCGCGGCATTTGGCGACCAAACTGATCGTTCACTTCATCGGCGGTACGCCGGATGCAAACCATGTTGACGATGTTGCTCAGGCATATTTGGCGTCAAAGGGTGATCTATCGCAAACTTATGACGCACTTCTTGATCATGAAAACGCTTGGGGTGAGACGTTCTTAAAGGCCAAAACACCGTTTGATTTTATCATTTCATCGCTTCGAGCTGCTGGCGCTACAAAGGCGGACATCGATCAAATCAAACCGAGTGAGCTTCGGAATGGCGTGGCAGGTGCGATGCAATTGATGGGGCAACAAATTTTTAGACCAGCCGGACCTGATGGCTGGGACGAGGCGCCAGAGGCTTGGATCACGCCACCGGGATTGGCTGCGCGCATCAAATGGGCGGTCGGTTTTTCGGAACGCATACAAGAGGGCCACGATCCATGGGATTTCTTAAAGCGCGCATTGGGCGAGGCTGCCTCGCCCCTGTTGCAATTCGCTGTGGCAGGCTCAGAAAGCCGCGTCGAAGGCTTGGCACTCACACTTGTTTCACCCGAATTTAATCGCCGTTAAAGGAGAGCTTGCATGCAATCGCGCAGAAATTTCCTGACCCGTAGTCTCGCCCTTGGTTGCACCGCTGCGGCCAGTCCGCTGGTTACACCAATCACCCTCGCTTCCACCCCAGGCGACGCGCGCCTCGTGGTTATTATCTTACGCGGTGCTATGGACGGGCTCGACGTGGTGCGCCCATTGGGTGACCCCTACTTTGCAGGACTTCGACCTTCGCTTGATCTCGCGGGCAGCCACGATTTGAATGGTTTTTTTGCACTGCACCCAGCGCTTGACGCCCTAATGCCGCTTTGGCGTTCAGGCGAGCTTAGTATCGCACATGCGGCTTCTACGCCCTACCGCGACAAACGCAGCCATTTTGATGGGCAAGATATCTTGGAAACCGGCGGCGCGGGTATCGGCAAGGGAGGCTGGTTGAACCGTGCTCTTTCGAAATTGCCGGGGACAACGTCGGAAACTGCTTTTGCAGTTGGGCGCGAAAATCTGTTGTTGCTATCTGGCGACGAGAATTACTCAGCATGGTCACCAGACAGCGATCTGGACCTGTCTCCACAAGCACAGCTTTTGTTAGAGAAAGTCTACGAACAAGACCCATTGTTCCAACAAGCTGCTGCGCGCGCAATGGAGTTGGCGGATCTAACCGACAAGCCGATGTCGCCTCGGCGTGCCGGACGCGCAAAGGCCTTGGCAAAATTTGCCGCCGACCGTCTGAGAGAGGACACACGCATTGCCGCGTTTTCTATCAATGGGTGGGACACGCACGCCAATCAGAACAACACCTTGCCTCGCGCCTTGGGCGAGCTTTCAAGTGCAATCACAACGCTCAAGGCTGAGTTGGGGGCTACTTGGGGACAGACGGCAGTACTCTGCCTCACTGAATTCGGTCGGACAGTACACGAGAATGGCTCACGCGGCACCGATCACGGCACGGGCGGCGCGGCGATCTTTGCGGGAGGAGCTTTGAAGGGTGGTCATGTCCTGGGCGCGTGGCCCGGACTGTCCGACGGAAATCTCTATGAAAAGCGCGATTTGATGCCCACATCCGATGTGCGCAGCTATGCCGCCTGGGCGATGAACGCACTGTTTCCATTGGGAAAAAGCGAATTGCAGACGCATATTTTTCCTGGACTTGAAATGTACGGAAACCCCGGTCTAATCCTTTAATGTGGACCAAAATTACGTTCGATAACGATCCCAACCACCTGGGGACAGGTGGCTGGGATAAATCATTACTGGACACACAATATTCGGATTGCACAACGGGCAATCACTCGCACTTAAGTTGTGCATCAGGGGCAGATTCGCATCAATTGTTTAAAAACTTAACACAGATGGATGATCAATCATCCAGTACTGGATGGTTAATCACCCGCTTCGCTCGGCTTTTCTAATATCGTTGTGGTGCCTCAAGAGGGACTCGAACCCCCGACCTTGTCCTTACGAAGGACCTGCTCTACCAGCTGAGCTATTGAGGCCAACGCGAAAGCCTCTGAGCGGCAATCGCAGTCAACAACAGCGCGCGTCATAGCAACCTTTTTATAAGGCGCAAAGTCCTAAGTTGCGTCTTTGCGCTGCTCTTCCGCGACACTTTCATCTGCGATGTAGTCAGCCGGAGGTGCATCAGCGTTGGCAATGTCAGAGACCCCATCTTCAAGCGCCTCTGAGTCCGCCTCGTCGACCGCATCTGCAACTTCGTCTTCGACGATTTCTGCATCTTCTTCGGCTTCGTCAGAAGCATCTTCGATTTGGCCGACGATCAATGGTAGCATCGCAGCCCCCGACGCCATTGGCATCACATCTTCTTTGGCTACACGCCAGCTCAGTGTGTCAAAGCCATCGCAATTGCTGCACATTGGATCCCACGTTGCATGCACCTTTTGGCACTTATCGCAGACCCACTGAGGGCCACGAGAGGCGGTGAGTGCCCGCGCCAACCAGCCTTTGACAACGGCGTCGTCTGCTCCCGCGCCGCGCTCGATTGCCGCCATGATTGTCAGAGATCGAGCGGTCGGATCCTTCTCTGCCAGATCACCCAAAGCTTCACGCGCCCCAGGGAAATCTTCTGCTGCGATGCGCAGTTCGGCGGCCAACATACGGCTTTCCGCTCCTTCGCGGTCATGGTTCGTCAAAACGCTAAAGCGGTGAATGCGATCTTTCGGAGTTTCCTCTGGTTTGATCCGTGCAAAAGCTGCGGCCAAATCGGGGTGTGGCATGACCTGCCAAGCCTTGCGAATAACTCGCGCTGCATTCTTTGGTTTGCCCTGCGCCACATAACTATCAGATGCCATGACTGCGGCCGGAATCAAATCTGGTGATTTGCGGTTTGCTTCAATCGCGGCTTCGCGCGCCTCTATCGGCTTGTCATCGATAAGAATATCACGCGCTTCACCCAGCGCCAGAACCGCATCGCGCCGTTTGTGAACATCACGAGGCAAGCTGCCGTGCTTCAATTTGGCGGTCAGCGTTTGACGTGCTGAACTCCATTCATGTGCACTTGCTTGGAGGCCAAGTAAGACATCCTGCGTCTCTGTGTGCTTTGGTTTCAGCGCAAAAGCGCGTTCCGCAAGCTTCATCGCCGTATCTGTGTCGCCGTCTTCCAGCTTTTGCTTCATCAAACCACGCACACCAACAAAGCGTGTGCGATCGTCTTTCAGCAGCTTTTTGAAAGCGTCTTCCGCCCGCGCACGATCACCGCTTTGCTCGGCGGCCTGCGCGGTCAAAAGCAAGGTCAGGTCGGTTCGCTTTAACAACTTTTCAGCTTTGTTGGCCTTGGCCAGTGCAAGGCGACCGTCACCAGAGGCCAGCGCCATCATGCCCTCGGACAAAGCATCGTACCCTTTGCGTTCGCGGTTGCGTGAGAAGTAACGGGTAATTGCTGTTTCGTCGCCTGCAACAAACCGCATGAAGGCAACTAACAATCCGACCACTTTCAGCAAAAGCCAAATCGCCACCACTAGCACCAAAAGCCCGATGACCGAGGCAAGTGGACCAAGCGTTAATTCGGTATCAGCAATCGAAAGGCGTATCCCGCCATCGGCTTCTAACAAATATCCGGCACCCCATGCCGCAGCGGCAATCAGTGTCAGAAAAAGAATAATTTTTACAAGCGACCAAAGCATGTCAAAGCCCCTACTATTCGGCGGCGGAAATTTCAGAAAGCGCGCTAAGCGCATCAAGTCGGGCCTGTGCATTCGCCATCCACGGCCCCAAAACGTCTTTCGCCTCTGTTGGCAGCGACGACAATTCCTCAAGTGATTTCACCAAATCACCAGCACCCACACTAGCTTCGGCCCGCGACAGAACGGCGTCTGTGCCATCACCCTCTTTTGGCGCAAGCGAGCGCGCGTTCGTTTGCCGCTTTAAAAATGCAGTAAGACGATCTCCCGCAGAAGCGTCTTGTGGTACGACGGTAACAACAGACAAAGCCGAACGGGCCATGTCGGGAAAATCACGCTGAAGCGTGCCCAGTGTTGGCACGCCAACTTCAGCCAGCGCGGTCAAAGCTTTTGGCGGATCATCAAAAAACGCCAGCTCATCCTGAAAAGCTGCGCCACCCTCAACGGCCGACGTCAAAGACGCGATTGCATTTGTACGGGCCGCCTTCGCTTCAGCTGCAGCCGCTTCGGCTTCAAAAGCAGAGGCACGCGCCTTGGCTTCTTCCACCTGCGCGGTCGCGTCTGTGGTCAATTGTTCCAGTTCGCTTTGGAAGGCCGCCAATTGTTCCTGCGCCATGTCGCCTTCTGCTTCATCTTCCTGCGCGATCACAATGTCCGAAAGTCGATCTTCTAATCCAGTCACCCGGTCCATCAACGACGCCATTGTAGATGTTACGTCAGACTCCAGCGTGTCCAAACGTGTGGCAAGCGCATCTGATACAGTCGTATCGACTGCTACATTGGACTCTTGCGACTCTAAGGCTTCGATGCGCGTTATGACGTCGCTCGAAAGATCAGCGGAAGGCACGGGCATTTCCTGAAGCGCCTCAAGATCAGCCGTCAATGTATCCAAACGGGCCGTAAGCGGTGCAGTATCGGTCGCTGTAATTCCAGCAATATCACCAGCAAGCCCAGATTGCGCCTCAGATAGTGCGCCCAGTTCCGTGCTTAGCTCGGAAAGCTGTGTCTCAAACGCGGAAGTATCTACAGCAGAGGCCGCTACTTCTGTCTCTGATGTTTGGTCAAAAGCGCCAAAATGCGATGCTCCGTAGCCGATTGCACCCGCAACAAGACCACCAAAAATCATCGGCATCATAGTGCTAGCCTTTTCCTCGACGACCTGTGGAGCAGCGGCTGGAACAACTTCGGAGTCTAAAGCGTCGGCTTGTGTGCTTTCTTCGTCCAATACGGTATCGTCCGCAACCACTTCATCTTCTTCGATAGAGGCGTCGTCGTCTTTGGCAGCCTCAACAATTTCGTCAGTAATATCTTCAGCTTCGCCTTCGATCACGACCGGAGCATCGGTGTTTTCGTCAGCCGCACCCAGTGATGCGTCTTCTTGATCAGAATCAGGCAACGAATCGCCGTTTTCCGTATTTTCTGAGTTATTTGAATTGGTTGACTTACGCGCCAAAACTAATCTTCCCATCCGAACGTTGCCATTAGAGGTTAGTTTACAACAGTTAGTACGGAATGTCCGTGAGACGATAGCGCACAAAAGTTTCAGAAATGAAGAACGGTTAGCTTTGCCATGCTTTGGGCGTTTGGCGACGCTGCGATTTGAATTGTGCCAGGTCCCGTCCACGCATCTGCTACCGCTTGGCTCATAGCGATAATTTGGATTTCGGCATTGATGTCATTCGCACAGAGAAGTCGCGCGGATCGTGGCGAGAACACAGGGGCCACCACTTTGGCACTGCCACGCAAAAGCTCAACTGCTTCAAAGGTCAATCGCTGAGCTATCTGGTCATAAACGACAATTTCGTCCGATTTGATGCCCTTTGCGTTCAATCGCGTTACCAGATCTCCCCGCGAATGCGCACCTCTACAAAATAGAGCTGGTGCTTTGATCTCCCCGGCACGCTCCAGGAAAGCCTCTACATCTTCGCCCAAAGACTCTGCCTGCGCGCCAAGTTGGTTTGCAGTTTCGCGCGTCTTTGCACCCACCGTCACAACACGCCGCCCGGCCAAAGCATCACCGCACGCTGCCACACCGTTGGACGACGTTAAAATGATTGTAGCGTAGGTTTCAAAGTCGAGGGCCGAACCAAGCTTTTTTATTTGCAAGATCGGAGAGACCAATGCGGGCAATGTATTCCCGATTAGGTTTTCGCAAATCGAAAGGAAATCAAGCGATTGCACTCTGGGCCGGGTCAGCAACAAAGTTGGCTGCTTGTCGTGCATGAACCAGCCCCTCGCGCTTGTCTGTGGTGGCTCTAGAGTGTTACCTGCCGGTGAAACCTCAAGCAAGTCAAACGCATGACACGCATTTTCCTAGGGCTAGAATCAAGCTGTGACGACACGGCCGCTGCCGTTGTGACGAGCGAACGGGAGATTTTGTCTTCTGTTGTTCTGGGCCAGAATGCGTTGCACGCCGATTTTGGCGGCGTTGTTCCCGAAATTGCAGCACGCGCTCATGCTGAAAAGCTTGATATCGCTGTTAAGCAAGCGCTTAGCGATGCTGATGTTTCATTGCGCGATCTTGATGCTATCGCCGTCACAGCTGGTCCGGGGCTGATTGGCGGTGTGCTGTCAGGCGTGATGATGGCGCGCGGATTAAGTGCGGGCTGTGGTTTGCCATTGTTTGGGGTCAACCATCTGGCAGGCCACGCGCTGACACCACGTTTGACTGACGATCTTCCTTTTCCGTATTTGATGCTTTTGGTGTCGGGCGGTCATTGCCAGTTTGTGATTGTCAAAGGGCCTGATAGTTTTCACCGCTTAGGCGGCACAATTGATGATGCGCCCGGTGAAGCGTTTGACAAAACCGCGCGGCTTTTAGGGCTCTCGCAACCCGGCGGCCCAGCTGTTGAAACATGTGCTGCGGCGGGTCATCCAATGCGGTTTGCTTTGCCACGCCCACTTTTGGACAGACCAGGGTGTGACATGAGTTTTTCTGGCCTAAAGACTGCGGTGTTACGCACGCGCGATGCTTTGATCGCAGACAAAGGAGGGATGACAGAACAAGATCGGGCCGATTTATGCGCAGGGTTTCAGGCGTCTGTTGTAGATGTTCTAATCGAGAAATCGAAACGCGCCTTGGCGCTCTATTTGCAAGAATCCCCGGCGCACCCTGCCTTTGCTGTTGCGGGTGGGGTTGCGGCAAATACGGCCATACGTGCTGGTTTAGAGACGGTTGTTGCACATCATGGCACCGCCTTTTCCGCCCCACCGCTCGCCTTGTGTACTGACAATGCCGCAATGATTGCGTGGACAGGATTGGAGCTTGACCAAGCAGGGCTTCCCGGAATGGACCCTATTATTGCGCGCCCACGCTGGCCTTTGGATCAACGCCAAGCGGCACTTTTGGGATCTGGAAAGAAGGGCGCAAAAGCATGACAATAGCGGTCTTAGGTGCGGGCGCTTTTGGAACGGCTTTGGCGATTGCGCTATCGCAAGACGGCGAACAGATTGTGCTTTGGGCGCGTGATGAGCACAACGCTAAAACAATGCAGGAAAGTCGCCTATCTGGTCCAAAGCTTCCCGGCCCAAGTCTGCCCGATAGCTTGTCGGTCACTGCCGACAGCAGCGCTTTTGATACTGAAATATGTCTTTTGGCAGTACCGATGCAAAAGCTGGCGATGTTCTTGGCAGCCCACCCTTACTTGAATGGAAAAACGCTGATTGCTTGCTGCAAGGGGATCGATCTGAATACCGGTTTGGGCCCGGCTCAGACCATTGCCAAGGCCTTCCCATCTTCGAAAGTAGCGCTGTTAACAGGTCCTAGCTTTGCAATTGATATCGCACAGGCGCTTCCTACCGCCTTGGTTCTGGCTGCACACAATGATGGCGTTGCAGCAGACATTCAGGCGAAACTGACGCGCCCGGCCCTTCGGCTTTATCGCACCACGGATGTCGTCGGCGCCGAGCTTGGCGGTGCTCTGAAAAATGTCGTTGCTCTTGCCGCTGGGATCGCGATTGGCGCGGGCTTTGGGGATAGCGCGCGCGCCTCCGTCATTGCGCGTGGTTTTGCGGAAATGTCGCGCCTTGCGCTCGCGAGAGAGGCGCGATTAGAAACGCTTCAAGGTCTCTCAGGTCTTGGTGATCTTGTCTTAACTTGCACGTCAGAAAAATCGCGTAATTTTTCAACTGGGGTTCGCCTAGGGCGTGGAGATGTCTTCGACGGGAACGCGACAGTTGAAGGCATTGCTACCGCACAAGCGATTGCGTCGACCACCGACATGGACCTGCCTCTTTCACGCGCTGTCGCAGCTGTTACCTTGGGCAAAATTGATATTGCGACGGCGATCCAAGCCCTTTTGGCGAGACCCGTAGGAAAGGAATAGATATGGCGTATTGGCTATTCAAATCCGAGCCCTCAACCTGGAGTTGGGAGGACCAATTGGCCAAAGGCGACACGGGTGAAGAATGGGATGGTGTGCGCAATTATCAAGCACGCAATAACATGCGGTTGATGAAAGTTGGCGATAAAGGTTTCTTTTATCATTCGCAGAAAGACAAAGAAATTGTTGGCATTGTCGAGGTGATCGCGGAAGCGCATCCAGACAGCACGACAGATGATGACCGTTGGGAGTGTGTCGATATCAAAGCGCTCTCTAGCGTTCCAAAGTCAGTTTCGCTGGAACAAGCAAAGTCAAATCCCAAGCTGGCAGAAATGGCCTTGGTCAAAAACACAAGGCTGTCTGTTCAACCGGTGACCGACAACGAATGGGCTATTGTATGCAAAATGGCAGGGTTATGAATTCATCCGACAAAAAGCTACTTGAAGACATGTTTCATGCGGCCGTTGCGGCCGCCGACCCGCTTGAAGCGCTCAAGCCATACGTGCCTGCAAAGCCGAAGGGACGCACTATCGTCATCGGTGCCGGTAAGGGTGCCGCGCAAATGGCCTCCGCGTTTGAAACGCTTTGGGGCGAGCCTGTCGAAGGCGTTGTTGTCACCCGATACGGGTACGCCTGCGCAACACAGAACATCAAAGTGCTTGAGGCAAGCCATCCGGTACCAGATGCAGCAGGTCTCGTAGCAACGGAAGCGTTGTTTGAAGCCGTAGAAGATTTGAATGAAGACGATCTTGTCGTCTCCCTTATTTGCGGCGGTGGATCCGCTCTTTTGCCAGCACCCTTAGAAGGCCTAACCTTTGAAGACGAGCAAGAATTGAACAAAGCATTGCTTGCTTCGGGCGCACCGATTTCCGCAATGAACGCCATTCGCAAACAAGTGAGCCGGATCAAAGGGGGGCGCCTGGCGCGCGCCGCATTGCCCGCTAAAGTGGTAAGTCTTGTGGTGTCAGACGTCCCCGGAGATGATCCAGCACAGGTTGCTTCTGGCCCCACTGTCACTGACGCGAGTGATCGCAAAACCGCCCTCGATATGATTTCACTTTACGGGATTGCATTGCCAGATCGCGTTATGTCGTTCCTTAAAGCCGCGCCTGAAGACGCCCCGGCCCAGCCACTTGGCGAGGTGAGCGTTATTGCATCTGCTTCTATCTCGCTTGAAGCCGCCGCAGCGCTTGCGCGCGATCATGGGGTTGCACCCGTCATACTTTCGGATGCGATTGAAGGGGAAGCACGGGACATTGGAATGATGCACGCAGCTATTTCCTGCGAAGTTTGCCGTCGCAACCAACCCTTTCAAAAACCCGTTGTTATTCTGTCAGGTGGCGAAACCACCGTAAGTATTGGCGCGAAACCTGGTGGCAAGGGCGGGCGGAACTCTGAATTTCTATTAGCATTCGCCGGTGGCGTTGAAGATCAGAATGTTCTCGCACTGGCCGCTGATACCGATGGGATAGACGGGTCAGAAGACAATGCAGGTGCTTTTGCTGACGGCAGGAGCTGGTCGCGGATGCGACACGCCGGAGTTGACCCGGCAACGCTTCTATCCAATCACGATGCCTGGACGGCATTTGATGCAGCGGGTGATTTGTTTGTGCCCGGACCAACGGGCACAAACGTCAATGATTTCAGAGCGATTCTGATCCGTTAATAGCGATAGTGCTCAGGTTTGTATGGGCCTTCGGGCTTCACACCGATGTATTCCGCCTGATCTGATTTCAGCTCAGTTAATTTGGCTCCTACGCGCGCAAGATGCAGACGTGCCACCTTTTCATCGAGATGCTTGGGCAGAATATACACTTTGTTTTCGTAAGCATCGGTGTTCTGCCAAAGCTCGATCTGAGCAAGCACTTGATTGGTAAACGATGCCGACATCACGAATGAAGGGTGGCCAGTCGCATTGCCAAGATTCAACAAACGCCCCTCGGAGAGCAGTATGATACGGTTGCCCGAAGGCATTTCGATCATATCCACTTGCTCTTTAATGTTGGTCCACTTGTGGTTTTTCAGGCTGGCAACCTGAATTTCATTGTCAAAGTGACCGATATTGCCAACGATCGCCATGTCTTTCATTTCGCGCATATGTTCGATGCGAATGACATCTTTGTTGCCTGTCGTGGTGATAAACACATCGGCAGTGTCGATTTCGTCTTCCAAGGTCGTCACTTCGAAACCGTCCATCGCGGCCTGAAGCGCACAAATCGGATCGACTTCTGTGACCTTTACACGCGCACCCGCACCGCTCAACGAAGCTGCGGAGCCCTTGCCGACATCGCCATAACCACAGACAACGGCAACTTTACCGGCCATCATGGTATCGGTCGCGCGGCGAATGCCATCAACCAGCGATTCTTTGCATCCATATTTGTTGTCGAACTTAGACTTGGTGACACTGTCATTCACGTTTATCGCCGGAAAAGGCAGCTGACCGTTTTTGTGAAGCTCATACAGACGGTGGACGCCGGTTGTCGTTTCTTCGCTTACGCCCAAAATCGCATCGCGCGTTTTTGTGAACCAACCGGGACTAGCCTCCATACGTTTTTTGATCTGAACTTTGATCACCTCTTCTTCTTCAGAAGATGGCACGGGAATGATATCTTCACCCGCCTCGGCACGCGCTCCCAACAGAACATAAAGCGTGGCATCCCCGCCATCGTCCAAAATCAAATTTGGACCCTCAGGGAACATGAATGATTTATCAAGGTAATCCCAATGCTCTTCCAGCGACTGGCCTTTGATCGCAAAAACGGGGGTGCCGCCCTCGGCAATCGCAGCAGCGGCATGGTCTTGAGTAGAGAAGATATTGCACGACGCCCAGCGAACATCAGCGCCTAGCTCTTTCAGGGTTTCGATCAAAACAGCCGTTTGGATGGTCATGTGAAGCGAGCCAACAATGCGCGCTCCTTTCAAAGGCTTCTTTGCACCGTATTCCTCTCGCAGTGACATCAGACCGGGCATTTCTGTTTCGGCGATATCCAATTCCTTGCGGCCAAATGCTGCAAGTGAGATGTCTCTGACAATGTAATCCTGGGGCATGACCCTCTCCATATTCTATGGTTCGGGACGCCCTAACACTGAGGACTTAACAGAGCAACAACGTTAGCTTTTGACGCCCTCAGGAACTTTCTGAGTAGGATCGCCTTCACGCCAATTTGTGCCAGATGCCATAATGCATGTTTTTCCATCAGCCTTGGTCATCAGAATAGTCCAAGTGCCTTTGTCTTCTGAAAACCATACTTCAAAAACGCGGTCAGTGTTTTGAAGGCCGCCACCGGCAAAAACCTCGCCGTAACCGGATTCGAGCTTTTTAACGACATGTTGGCGGTCCGCGCAATTGTTTTGCTGCTGTGCAAACAAAGCTGTGGGCGCCAAGGCAAGTGCGGCCACAACAAGGGTACGAATACAGGGCATAGATCACTCCTTCCTGCGGTCACGCCGCAAAAGCCCGTTTTCTACGCTCCCTGTTTTTTTATTAGCAGTACTCGAGACTGACTATGAACATCCTAACAAAAGCACTTTTCCCAACCAAAACTATCTGGGTTTTAAATAGCCTTGTCGGCAACTACGCCCGAATACGGGTCGTAAATGGGGTATTTTCATGCCGGATCGCCGGATACCATTTCCACTTCTAATGCTTCAAGCCAGTGCGTGCCGTTCGCGACAACACATGTTTTGCCATCTGGTTGGGTCAAGAGAATAGTCCACGAGCCTCCTTCAACGGCCCAGATTTCCAATAGACCTTCTGCCGATTGCAGACCGGATGCGATGTGGCTTTCAGAGTATTGATCCGACAGTTTAGAGATTACATCGTCGCGGGCGCCACAGTGGGTCATGGCTGCGGCGGATTGAGCGGTGAACGCACCAATCAGTGTTGCGGTTGCAAGTGCAAGTTTCATGGATCGTCTCCTTCGTCTCAGGGGTGCGGCGTCTTGCCTCTAATTGACGTCGGGTGCGGCCCGCTCACGTTCAATGCATGGTTGCGCACGTTCAGGTGACTTTCTGTAACTGCGAGCAAATTTGCACAGAGCGCTGCAGATGTGTGCACAGGTTGCGCCTGTGGCTTTTCTGACTTGACCTGCCCCCAACAGAACACGCACACCCCATGTCTATGGCATCCAAACTCCCACCCCGCGCATGGCAACGCATGCTTTCTGGTCGCAGGCTTGATCTGCTTGATCCAACGCCGATTGATATTGAAGTCGAAGACATCGCGCATGGCCTTGCCTTTGTGGCGCGCTGGAATGGTCAGACGTATGGCGATTTCGCCTATTCTGTGGCGGAACATTCGTTGCTGGTAGAAGAATTGTTTTGTCGGATTGACTCGAATGCTCCGACAAAATGGAAACTGGCTGCGCTATTACACGATGCGCCCGAGTACGTGATTGGCGATATGATCTCACCAGTTAAAGCCGCTGTTGGGCCGGGATATTTAGCTTTGGATGATCGCCTTGCTGCTGCGGTCCATCTTCGGTTCGGATTGCCCGCAGTCATTCCGCAGACTGTCAAAAAGAAGATCAAACGCGCCGACAAAGTCTCAGCCTGGCTAGAAGCAACACAAATCGCCGGCTTTTCGGAAGCAGAGGCATCAAAGTATTTTGGCAAGCCAGACCCTAACTTGACCGAAGGCTTGTCTATTGTTCTGCGTCCACCGTTAGAGGTGCGTCACGCCTTTGTCGCCCGGCACGAAGCTCTATTGGCGCAGCTTTAAAGTACTTCCACGGTCAAATTGCCGTTGGTGTAAACACAAATATCTGCTGCAATCGCCATCGCTTTGCGCGCCACGTCTTCAGCCGACAAATCGCTTTCCATCAGTCCGCGCGCTGCAGCCAAGGCAAAGTTTCCACCAGATCCAATCGCCGCCACATCATGCTCAGGCTCAAGCACATCCCCTGCCCCAGTTACCACATAAAGCGCGGAACCATCGGTCACGATCAACATCGCCTCAAGCTTTTGAAGGTATTTATCCGTGCGCCAATCTTTGGCCAATTCGACACACGCGCGCTGAAGCTGACCCGGCGTTGCCTCAAGCTTGGTTTCCAGACGCTCAAGCAACGTAAATGCATCTGCCGTCGAGCCCGCAAAGCCGCATATGACGTCAGTGCCACCTGGTGACAAACGACGCACCTTGCGCGCGGTGCCTTTGATAACTGTTTGACCAAGGCTCACCTGACCATCACCGGCAACAACTACTTTGCCACCTTTGCGAACACCGATGATTGTCGTGCCGTGCCAGCCGGGAAACTCATTGCTCATGCCGTTCTCCTTTAGACGCTATATGCGCGGCACAGTGTCGGCGCGCAACAAAAAGGGGCCGCCAAGATAGCGACCCCTTAGAAATTTTCTGCGAGACAAGCTTAAACAGCTCCGTCGATCCAATCTTTCAAAGCAGCTTTCGGTGCAGCGCCAGTTTTGTTTGACACGACTTCACCGTCCTTAAAGAGGAAAAGCGCTGGAATACCACGAACACCCATTTGTGCTGGCGAGTTGGGATTATCATCAACGTTGACCTTCACGATCTTAACGTTGTCACCATATTCAGTAGCTAGCTCTTCCAAAGCCGGGCCAATCTGTTTGCAAGGGCCGCACCATTCGGCCCAAAAATCTACCACAACCGGCACGTCCGACTGTCGGACCTCGGCGTCGAAGGTGTCGTCTGTTACAGCAACGGTTGCCATGATGTGATCTCCATGAAGAATTCAAGGTAACGAACCTAGGTACACACGGTTAAATCGTCAAGATGTAGTGGCTCTTTGCAACGCTTCCCTCACGATACCGTGTGGCAAAACCATAAGTTTCGCTGTTGCTGTCCATAGAATTGCCACCTTGATCGCGCGATCGGTCCAGATTTGTTCGGAAGCTTCAAGGTAGGCGCCCATCTGGCGCAATAGGCCCTCCGGGGTGTCTTCAGCGCATTTTGGAACGACAGCATTTGTTTTGAAATCAACGATAAGCACGTGGTCCGGTGAGATAATCAAGCGATCTATTGAGCCGTAAATCTCTGACGACAAGGATGGCACCATTGCGGCGATATCGACCTCGGCAAGCGCGCTTTCAGAGAAGAGTCCAGGATGCGCTGTGATATTGCGCTGCGCCTCTTCCAACATGGCTGGAATTTCGGACACATCCGCTTGTTCCGATCCCTTGATCAGCAGGTTTTCGGCCATTTTGATGGGGTCAGCACAACCGGGCAAATGTTCGAGCAGCAAGTGTATTTGCGTCCCGCGCCGCTTAGCCGCTTTTTCATCAAGCCCGTTGCCGCCAAGAGCTTTGTCACCGCCAAGATCAGATGGTGATTTTCTTTTTGCCAAAAGCTTGGAGGCAGGAATTGGCAGAGACAAAAGAGGATCTTCGCTTTGGGAGGGAAGCCCTTTTGTTTCTAATGCGCGCGCATCAATTGGTTCTGGCCATGTTCCATGGGCCATCCGCAAGACATGTCCCGCATCTGTTTCAACGCGCTTCGCCCCTGCCCGCTCCAGTCCATCAGACACAAGTTCATGCCACGTCTTTCGCTCTTTTGGTGCGTTCGCGCCGGGGGCTTTTCCGCAAACGATCAACCAAGATTCAGCACGCGTCATAGCGACATAAAGCAGGCGATTTCGCTCTTGTTTTTCGGCTTCGCTTTTGACGGCTTTTGTTTGCTGAACCAGCTCAGGGCTTTCAGCCTTGCTGACCGGCCAAATCGGCATACCGTCCGCTGTGACAAGCGTTTCGTTCTTGGTTTGACGCGTGCCAGGCGTTGTATCCGGCAAGAAAACGATTGGGCTTTCTAGCCCCTTGGCGCCATGTACCGTCATAACACGGATCAGATTTCCCGTATTATCAGCCTGTCGTTTGACCTGAATGTCCGTGTCTTGCGTACGTACAAGGAAACCCGTCAGACTTGGCACCGCTTCATTTTCGTATACCAGAGCTTGATTCAAGAGCTCGTCGATACCGTCTTCAGCTTCTAGGCCAAGTCGCCCAATAAGTTTGCTGCGACCCATGTGACGCGCCAGAATGCGCTCTAAAAGCTCAAAAGGGCGCAGAGTGTCCACGACACGGCGTAGATCAAGAAGAATGTCCATGGTTTCTGGATACTTATCGGCGTTGTCGCGCAGTTCAGCCCAGAGCACAGATTGCCTTCGCCCTTGCGCCAACCCGTAAAGATCCTGTTCGCTCCAGCCGAATAGAGGGGATTTTAATGCCGCTGCCAAGGCCAGAGAATCGTCCGGAAGTGCAAGAAAGCTGAGCAAAGCCAGCAGGTCTTTCACCGCAAGAGCGCCGTTAAGATTAAGACGATCCGCCCCGGCCATAGGCAAGTCCATAGCCTTACAGGCGCTAATGATTTGATCGAAAACCTTGTTTCGGGCCTGCACTAGGATCAAGATATCCCGCGGCTCGACGCGCCGCCTTTCGCCGTTTTTGCCAATGATAGTCTCTGTTTCGATCATTCGGCGTATTTCGCGCGCCAGATTACCTGCCAAAACGACGGCAGGCTCTTTGTTAGTCAGCCGATCACTTGGATCAAACCATTCCGGCTCTTCCACACCGTCGTCACTGGGCACTAAATCCCAAAGATCAACGCGGCCCGGCTTGCCTGAATGAAAGGCTTTGTGCTCGATGGCATCGCCCAGCCCTTTGATGTCCTCGTCATCAAATACATGATCCACAGCCGTCAAAATGGCAGGCGATGAGCGAAACGAATGCAACAACTGGTTTTGTTGAAGCCCCTGCCCGCCTTTCAGTTTTTCGTGCAGGCGCGCGGACATCCGATCAAAACCTTCGGCATCTGCACCTTGAAAGCTATAGATTGACTGCTTTTTGTCGCCCACAACAAACAAAGTCCGCGGTTTGTTTTCACGCGACCCCTGCCCGGCTGTTATCTCGTCAGAAATAGATGTGATTACGTCCCATTGGATTGGACTGGTGTCTTGCGCTTCGTCGATCAAGATATGATCAATATTACTGTCGAGCCGGTAAAGAACCCATGCCAAGGAGTCGGTCCGCAAAAGCTGCTTTGTCTTTTGGATCAGGTCATCGAAATCAAGCATACCGCTGTCTGATTTAGCCGCCTCGTAGGCGGGAAGAAAAACACCAGCGAAGGCATGGAGTGCCGCAGCCCTTTCCCCTGCTTGAAGTTGAATCCGAGCCTGACGAGCAAACGAGATTTGGCGCATAATTGCGTCCAGCCTTGGCACGTGTGCCACAAACTCAGAGCTTGTTCGGATTGGTTTGTCAGGAAATTGGCCAATCTTCGGACCAAACGGCTTGGCGGCCTTCTCGCCAAAAAGGAATGGGCCCTCTAACCCAATCAATGTTGTTGCATTTGGAGCAGTTGGCGCGCTCGAGATGATTTGGGCGCACTGCAATACGGCCTTGACGCTAGAATGTCTAAGCGATGAGACGATGCTTTGAAGAAAAGCCCAATCACCGGGTTGGAAAGCAATTTTGAGAACATCAGCCATTGTTTGACTCGGATTGAGCCCAAAAGCAGCGAACACCTCTTCTTTCGACATTCTTTGGAATGCTGTTCGTCTGCCGGCGACATCCATTCCAAGCGAAATTAAGTCTTGGTCAGAGTAGAACTTTGCCACCTCAGCGATCTCTGCGCATCCAGCCAGTTCGTCTAAAACCTGTTCAATCAACGCCCGCTGACCATCCTCGTCAAGTTCGCGGAACTGCGGATTTATCCCAGCCTCTAGCGGAAATTGCCGCAAAACCGCAGAGCAAAACGAATGGATAGTCTGGATCTTCAAACCTCCGGGTGCCTCGATCGCGCCTGCGAAAAGGCGGCGCGCGTCTGCCAAGTCGTCGTCTGGCATTTCTCCCAGCGCTTGAAGTTTGGTTCTCAGCGCTTCGTCTTCCACCATCGCCCATGATCCAAGTGTACTGAACAACCTGTTCTGCATCTCGCTAGCGGCCGCTTTGGTGTAGGTGAGACAAAGGATGTTTTGAGGCTCGACTCCGCGCAACAAAAGCCGCGCAACACGGTCCGTCAAAACCCGTGTTTTTCCTGAACCAGCATTGGCTGACAACCACGTTGAGCGATCAGGATTAGCAGCAGTGTTTTGGCTATGCGTGGCGTCGTCGATTTTCATGAAACCTGCTCGACAGCCGTGGCATGCGTTGCATCCCATTCACCAAAGCGCGCCATATGATCATAGTCGCCAGCAAACCGCTCATCTTCCATAATTCTGCGAGAGATATAGCCACGGTTAGGATTATCGTACTCCGTCAATAATGCGGCTAATTCATCCGAAACAGTGACTAAATTGTAGTGCTTTTGTAAATCTATGGGAGCCTCTTTTGGACTGCGTCCAATGCCGACATGAACGGCATCCGCGACGGGCGCAGGAGGCACACATTCAAAGGCTCCGGCTTCGGCCATGAGGGATTCGATCACAAGCTGGCGGTCAAATCGTACGATATCTTTGTGTTTTGGAATACTGCCCGTTTTATAGTCGTAAATCATCAACGATCCATCAGGCAAGTTGTCTAAACGATCCGCCTTGGCTGTTACGTTGAATGTCGTGCCCGGCACGCCGAAAACGCCCTTAGCCTCGACCGCTAAGATTTCGTTTCCAGACCAGCTCTTTTGAAAGGTCATAAGCTGTTCAGAGATATGTCGAACGTGCCCCAACCAATGCGCCCGCACATGCGGCCAAGGTACATGCATCTCAAGAAGGCGCTGCGCTGATTGCTCGATCCTTGCATGCGTCACGGGAATGGCGTTGGGATAAAAAATCTCTTCCATCAAAGCGTGGAAAACAATGCCTTTCAGACGCGCATCGGGCTGAGGCACAAGCGGAGAAAGAGCCTTAAGCTTTAGGACACGTTCGGCATAAATAGCATAGGGGTCTTGGATCAGCTTGCGAATGGCCGTGACGGAAAGGCGTCTTGGTCGCACGGAGACTGGCGGTGCGGGGGCAGGGCGCCTGGCAGGCGGTGCGAGAAGCGGAGGGTCAAGCGTGCGCGCTATTTCGACGAAACGCATTCCCCTTTCTTGCATTGCCTCCAAGGCCTGTGGACCATTGTTGCCCGTTAGACCCTGTAAAAGGTTGGTCAGCCGGTTCAACCATCGCGAAGGCACAGTTTCACTGTCTTCATTGCGTTTTGCGCGTGACAGGATCACTTCGGGGGCACCAATCGCCTGCTGATAATCATGCGCCGAAAGGCCAATTTGACGTTCAGGCAGAAGCAGGCCTAATTCACGACGCATAGTCCGGCTTAACCATGGATCGGGCGCTGGTTGTTCGGGCCAAATTCCCTCGTTCAACCCGCCAAGAACAACGACGTCCGCACCCTGAACTCGGGCCTCCAACGTACCCCAAATCATAACATCAGGCCGAACACCCTCTTGAGGCCGGCTATTTTCGGCCATCAACGCGCGTTCGATCAGCCGAGCGTACTCAACAAAACGGATCGGAGCGGAAAAATCAGACTCTGCGCGAAACCTGTCTACTTCGGTGCGCACATCTTCGCCGTCGTCCTTATCCCACAAAGCTCCGGATCCATCGGATGTGCCAGACGCGAAATCCTCAGCAAGCGTGATATGATGCGCCAATCCTTCTTCAAGCGTTGCGTTGGGCATCTGCGCCAGACGTTCTAATAAAGCAGACAACCAGTCGCACCATGCCTTTCGCTCTTCTCCGGCGTCCTTGCCAAGGAGGTCCAAAGCTTCCGCATCAACGGAAGCAATATAGTTTTCGCGGCAGACCACTTCGAGCGCGAGAGCATTGAGGATATGCGGGCCCCGGTCACCTGAGCCTGTTCGGCACAAGGGGTGCTTCAACAGGGCCAAAAGAGCATCAGGCCTAGCCGGCTGACCAATCAAATCGGCAATTTGACGTAAAAAGCGTCCCGGGGGTGTCAGTGAAAGCGGCACACCGGCGCTTTCATCAGGCCGAATGTTCCAGCGCGCCAAAGTCGCAACAACCCGGCGCCCCAAAGTGCCGTCAGGCGTGATTAGTGCCGCCTTCTTACCCTCATGAATGACTGTTTTAAGAGCGACGGCGATCGCCAAAGCTTCTTCTCGTGGCTGTCCGGCCTCGATCAGCGCGATATCCGAGGTGATGTTTCGCAGATCATCAAATTGCGGGCCTTCGCCAAGCCATTGATCCGTGACCTTGGCTGGGCGTAATGACAATGAAATCAATTTGTTACGGACAGGTGCCGGCGCTCTACCAAGCTTAATGACATCGGAATGTGTCGCCTCAATTTTTGCCAGAAATGCAGCGAATCGGAATTGTGGATGGTCCTCCAAAATCCGCGAACTGGCCATCTGATGCCAAACTTCGCCGGGAAGATCAAAGTCAAAACCGGGAAGAAAAATTGCGCCCTTTGGAAGTCTGGCGACCGCTTCCATCAGCAGCGAAGTCGTGCCACGCGATCCAGTTGATCCAGCAATAACGATGGGGTCTTGCGGCGGAGAAAGCTTCCATTTCGCGATCATCAGATTGGCAGCCGCGCGACGCCGGGCCTCTCCGTCAACACCGCGGTCGGACACGGCGTCAACATAGGCGTTGACGATATTCAGAAAGGCAAGGCTGCGCTCCCAATAGCCGGATTCGTCTTCTACTTTCAGTTCGGAAAAACGGACAGGGTCCACTGACTCACCGTGTAGTTCGTCCAGCAGATTGGTCAGGCTTTCAGCTAAATCAACCGCCGCCGATTTTGGGGCATGCCCATCTGTTGCAATGCGCTGTGCAACTAGCCGCGTCATTTCAAGACGGCGGCGCAACGGAGTAACAGCATCAGGAAGCGCGCCTTTCATCAGAGCGTCAAATTCAGTGACCAATGAAATGCGTGGCAACAACAAAGGCCCAGATTGCGCAAAGAGTTCGCGCAAACGGCGCTGCATGCGGCGGGTATTCACAAGTATTGTCACCCGCGCCAGTTCTTCAACCGGCTTTGTGCGAAAGTAATTTAAGAGATGGTCAACCAGTTCTTTCGGAAAATCCGCACCAGGCGGGACGCCAAAAATGCGAGGACCAGACATAGGTTCAAACATGGCCAAGCAGCCTTTCCGCAGTTGCCAAGCCATCTGCCGATCCGATGTCGCACCACTGACCTTCGTAGACAACGCCATTCAGAGGCGCGCTTTTAGCCAGTAAATCCCAATAGACATTCAGGGAAAAGGCTTTGTCGGTTATCTGGCCCATTCCGGTTGTGCGAATAATCTGCGCGCCAGTGTACATAAACTCACCAATGCGCCGAATTTCACCTTGTTCGAGACTAAAATCTCCTGTTGTCCGCGTAGTCGATGCATCGACCATCGGCACCAACAACAGCAACGCCTGCATCTCGGGACGCCACGCTTGGATCAAGCGCTTGATAGGGTTTGGCCCAAGCCAAGCTGCGTCGGGGTTTAAAGTAACGACAATGTCCTCATCAAAAAGGGGCAGGGCGGCCTTTAGTCCACCTCCCGTATCAAGAATTTCGGGGTCTTCTCGGATAGCTTCGATATCAAGAGCGCTCAAATGTGGTTCGATCTTGCTGGGCAGGTAATGCGTATTAGCAACGATCTGGCGGACACCCGCGTCTCGAAGCAGATCAACAGCATAGTCAATCATCGGGCGACCCGCCAAAGGGACCATCGGTTTAGGCATGTCCTTGGTAAGCGGACCCATTCGTGTGCCAAAGCCAGCAGAAAAAATCATTGCCGGAAATGTCATGCAGCAAGCTGCTCTAACAGAGCTTTTTCAGGCAGCGGAAGCGCCGCAAAAAGCTCATCACTGACACCTTCGAAAACTGGATGCTCAAGGGCTTCTACCAAATAGCCGTAAACACGCGGTATGTTCTGAACGTGATGCGTTTTGCCGTCATCCAGAGCGGCCTTTGAAAAGATCCCAAGAATCCGCAAGTTGCGCTGAACAGAAAAGACAGCAAACGCGCGTTGCAAATCCTCCAGATCATCGCCCGTCATCTTTGCGTACTGCACTATTAGATCTTGGCGATCTTGCGTTGAAACTGCGCGGCGCGCATCCGTGAGCAAAGACACAAGATCATAAACCGGGTGAACCAAGAATGCGTCTTGATAGTCCAACAAACCAAGGCGGTTTATGCCTTCTTTCTCGCCAAGCCACATAATGTTGTCTGTATGAAAATCCCTCAGCGACACGGATGGATTGGTATTTTCGTTCACCATTTCGATGCGAGCCTGCAGTTCGCCACGAAACGTTTCAATCGCCTCGGTCTCCGCACCAGGGTAGTGCTTTGCAAGCATGGTCATTTCAGCAAGCTCAATTGCTGTAGGGCAGGGCAGATCAGGTGGTTCCTTAGTTCGCATGTCTGCTAAAAGAGACAAACAAAGGGTCATTTTTTGCATAACATCCGGCAAAGTAGAAAGCCGCTGATCACCAAAATCACTAAGCAAGATTAAACCCTTACCTGGCTTTTGGGCAATTGCCTGAGGCGCAGAATATCCATTCTCATCCAGCCACGATGACATCTTCAGAAACTTGCTTGTTGAGGCAGTATCATCACCCGCATCCATATAAATGACCGATTGCTCACCTTGTCTTAGTCTTTGATAGGTGCGGGATGAGAGGTCGCCCGCGACATTGGTCGTTTGCGCTCCGCTCCATCCAGCTTCAATCAAGAAGCGGGTTTTTTCAATTGGCCTTGCGACCTTCTCCCAGCGCGACGCATCGGCCGACAGGACGGCAAAGCGGCCATCTTCCTTTGTTTCCAACGTCACTGTCAGCGCGTCTTTTGGTGCACTTTCAGGCCCTAAACGCTCGGCCCATTCAACAAGACAGATGGCGTTTTGAAAGGCGTCGTCTAAGCCGAGTTCAGTCAATTCAGACGTGTCGCTCAATCGATAAAGATCGGCATGAAAAATTTCGTATTTCTGATCAAAGTACGTCTGAACAAGTGTGTAAGTAGGCGAAGGAACGTCTTCAGGATATCCAAGACGCGCTTGAATTATCGCGCGTGCCAAATGGCTCTTGCCTGCTCCAACCGGACCATTCAGCAAAAGGATGTCACCTTTTGTAAAAACAGGCGCCAACGCGATGCCAAGATCGGTCGTTGCTCGCTCATCAGGCAAGAAAATAGTTTCACAAAAGCGCTGACTCATGGCGGTACTTTGACCCTACGCCCTAGCCCCTGCAAGGCATTCAGACAGCTTTTTGCATTCCTTCTTGGGGGGCCCTATCTGAGACTACCAAACGGAACACTGCCAAAGTTGGGCCGCCTTTTTGCGGAATGAACCGGCACAACACAGACCGGCCATCTCGCAAAGAAACGTTAGATTGCCATTCTTCGCGGTCGTGGCTTCTGTGTACGAAGTCACGAAAGTCCCCCCAAACCGGTGTGGGAAACGAGAGTGTGTGCCATCGGCGCGTTACATCATTCACGTCCGATCCGACAAGCTTTGAGTCATCGGTAAGCCGCCATAGATCACTAGACGCCTTGTTGGTTTGGGTGAGCTGCCCTGTTGCAGAAAACACGGCGACGCCATCCTCCAAAGCATCAATCACAGATTGTGATTGCTCCAGTTCAGCGCGAAAGCGGCGCGTCAAAGACATTTCTGCGCTAATGTCTTCAAAAAGTAGAGCGACCGCACCGTCCGGATGTGGGCGCCCAGTAACATGATAGGTATGGCCGTCAGGCAAAGACCATGTTTCGCTATAGGTTCCGTCGACGGCAGCCGCTTCAAGCTCGGCTATTTTTTTGCGCCACGTGCGATAGTCCCGAGGCTCTGGCATGACCCGGTTTTCGCGTAAACGATCAAGAAACGTTACCATGCTTGGACGCGCAGCCAGAAAGTCCGTGGGCAAACTGGTCAGATCAAGCAAGGCAGGGTTGAATAAAACTAGACTGCGCGAGCGATCAAAAATTGCCAACCCGATTGCCAATTCTGCGAATGTTTTTGTCAGAGTTTGCGTGAACTCTCTACGGCGATTTTCTGAGCGCACTGCTTCGTCCGCCTTAAAGGCTGTGCACAAAAGGTCTGTACCAACAGCCGCAACATGACAATCGTACCAAGTTTCGGACTTGTCTGAAGTGCGAAGCGACAAGCGGCTTGTCTTGTTTACAGAAGATTGCAGATTCGGAAACAAGGCAGGAACAGGCCAGTTCGTTTTCTTGTCTTCCCCCAAGGCCGAGTCCAAAACGTCAAGATAGGCCTGATTGACCCATGTGATCTCTCCCTCTGTATTCTGTCGCCATAAGAGGAAGGGTGCAGCACGCGCGTTTGCGCGTAGTGTGTTTAGCTCGGACTTTAGCGCCTTGAGCGAGTGGACATCCGCAACTTCCGAAGTTGCGGCGTTTGTCGAAATTTGTAGTCGTACAGAGTTGCCTTTTGCTTCAATGTCCATTTTGGTTTGTTGATCGAAAGATTTGTATTCTTTTGACTCTGGCTGGGCGTTTTCTAAGATGGTTGACGCATTTTCAAAATGGTTTGACAGAAAAGTTTTGAGCTTCACCATTGGATCAAGAGGCCCGTCAATGTCATCTAGCACGAGTTGGCCGGCAGGATTTGCATCTACCAGCCTGTCTTCGCGGACAAGATAGACCAGCGCATTAGGGGCGCGATCGACGTTCGATCGCTGATGCGACCAGAAAACCGAAAGCGCGGCCAACGCAGCCAAAAATGCACCTGCGCCATACAAAGTGGCGGACAAAAGCTCAGAAATCACTAGTTCACTTCTCCCGAAGCTATGGGGATAAGTATCTGGATCATCAAGGTTAACAAGAAGTTAACAAGTGCTTGCCTTAGGCATCGATTGGTCGGTTGTCTCCAAGAGCCGCTCTCTCGGCATCATCTGCGCCGGCAAATATCTCGCGACGCCAACGTGCCTCTACAACCGCGCCGGTACGCTCGCCTGTTGATCCGCCAGCTTCGCTTCCGTTGGCAAATGTCATTTCGGCGCCTGATCGTTCTAGCAAAGTCTTTGCAATAAAAAGCCCGAGACCCATGCCTTCATAACCTTTGCGCCCATCTCTCCGACGGCGTTTCACAAACGGATCACCGATACGATTGATGACGTTTTGCGAAAATCCCGGCCCATCATCGATAATGCGCAAAGTCAAAAGCCGCTCGTCCCAAGACACGTCGATCCAGATGTTCGCACGGGCGAAATCTACTGCGTTTTGAACAAGGTTTCGCACACCGTGAATTATCTCGGGACGGCGTTCAATGATTGGTTGTTTCAGGTCAGCTATATGGCTGGACGCGATATCATAGTGCAGTGCAATGCCGCGATCCGCATGAGGTTCTGCCGCTTCTCGGATAACTGCGGCGAAAGGCGCGTGGCGCAGATGGAGATCGTCTTTTCCAGCTCGGCCCATAGATCGCAAAATATCACGACAACGATCCGCCTGATCGCGGATAAGCGTTGCATCTTCGCGCAACTCTTCATCATTTAGTTCTTCGATTAATTCGGCACTGGCCAGCTTTATAGTTGCTAGGGGAGTTCCCAATTCATGCGCGGCCGCTGCAACGACGCCACCAAGATCGGTCAGCTTTTGTTCCCGCGCCAAGGCCATCTGTGTTGCAGCCAAAGCATCTGACATTGCATGCGCTTCCGCAGTGACACGGCTGGCATAGACAGAGAGGAAAAGGATGCCAATGATGATCGCCGCTAAAAACCCCGAGACAAATATTTGAGGCATTTCCAGAACCACACCGCTTCTGGTGACCAAAGGCAAGTTCACAATCGATAAGAGTGCAACCAATACGATCGACGCACCTGCAATCAGTGCTGTTGTCGTTGGCTTCAATGCCATTGCGGAAATGGCAACTGGCGCAATGATCAGAACAGCAAACGGATTGCTAAGACCGCCTGTGAGAAAAACCAGAAAGGTGAGCTGTAGAATGTCAAATAAAAGGGTGCCTGCGACTTCGCCTTCGGAAAGCCGTTTGTTTTCGGGATAGATGAATACGGCAATGAGGTTTGCAACGATAGATGCACCAATGGCGAGAAAACAAAGACCCACATTGAGATCGAGGTTGAATAGACGTTGGGCAACGGTGATCGCCACCAGTTGGCCAAAGATGGCAAACCAACGCAAAACAATCAAAGTCCTCAACCGAACCCAATTGGAACGATGCTCTAAAGGATCATAAGGCGCGAAGTCTGCCATTCACGTACCGTTTACTGAGGCAAGGTGTCTTCTTTTAGTCAGACGCGATACGGTTATTCAATGCGGGGCGCGCATGAACGGAGAATCTCATGACAAAACTTTACGCAGGCGTGGCTGCTTTGGCTCTGGCTGCTGTCATCGGTGGCATCGCTTATTGGACAAGTGTTGCCGAGACCGAGTGCGGCACAACAGCCGTCGCCGGCGCCGCAATTGGTGGCCCATTCGAACTTTTGAACAGCGATGGGTCATTGATCACGGACAAAGAGGTGATCGACCGTCCAACACTGGTGTACTTCGGCTATTCCTTTTGCCCAGATGTGTGCCCGTTCGATGTGGCGCGCAATGCGCTTGCCATTGATATTCTGGAAGAACAGGGTGTGGACGCGCGTCCGGTATTCATTACCGTTGATCCTGCGCGAGATACGCCAGAGGTAATGGCAAACTATGCCTCTGACATGCATCCAAAGATGCTTGCCCTGACGGGATCTGAGGCCCAGATCAAAGCGGCTGAGCAAGCCTACAAAGTGTATTCTGCAAAAGGGGAAGGAGAAGGCGAATTCTATTTGATGGATCATTCCACCTTCACCTATCTGATGATGCCCGAAACGGGATTGGCGACATATTTCAAGCGGGACGACAGCGCGGAATTGATCGCCGAGATAACAGCCTGCCTTGCCGGATAGCATATGCGTGTTTGACCCTGCCGGGGTGCCAGCCTAGGTATAGCCGCAAGGAATGAGGGTATCATGACAGACATGCCGCTGAAGGACATTGGTCCTGACAAATCGCTTTTGATCGTTGATGACGATGAGCCGTTTCTGAAACGCCTTGCACGCGCCATGGAAAAACGCGGCTTTGAGGTGGAAACCGCCGAGTCTGTTGCGGCAGGAACAGCGATCGCCACTGCACGCACGCCGGCTTACGCTGTTGTTGATTTGCGACTTGGCGACGGCAACGGCCTTGATGTCGTTGAGCGCATTCGCGAACGGCGTGCGGACAGCAGGATTGTAGTTTTGACCGGGTATGGCGCGATTGCCACAGCCGTCGCCGCAGTCAAAATCGGCGCTACCGACTACCTTTCAAAGCCTGCTGACGCAAATGATGTAACAGCTGCGCTTTTGGCGTCTGACGATGAACTGCCACCGCCACCCGAAAACCCAATGAGTGCTGATCGCGTCCGTTGGGAACACATTCAGCGTGTTTACGAGCTTTGTGATCGCAACGTCTCGGAAACCGCGCGCCGCCTGAACATGCACCGCCGCACCTTGCAGCGCATCCTAGCCAAACGCTCGCCAAAGTAAGCCCTTATGACAGACCTGACCCCCCGTGAAATCGTCTCTGAACTTGATCGCTTTATCATTGGCCAGAACGATGCAAAGCGCGCCGTTGCTGTTGCGTTGCGTAATCGTTGGCGGCGCAAGCAACTGGCCGACGATCTTCGAGATGAGGTTTATCCAAAGAACATCCTGATGATCGGCCCTACTGGTGTTGGCAAAACCGAGATTTCACGCCGTTTGGCCAAATTGGCGCGCGCGCCCTTTCTCAAGGTTGAGGCCACGAAGTTTACTGAGGTTGGGTATGTCGGTCGCGATGTGGAGCAAATCATCCGCGATCTGGTTGAGGCCGCCATCACTATGACCCGCGAATTGATGCGCGACGATGTGAAGGCCAAGGCGCATCAGGCTGCAGAAGATCGAGTGATCGCCGCAATCGCGGGCGAAAACGCACGGGAACAGACGCTTGAGATGTTTCGCAAGAAGCTAAAATCTGGCGATCTTGACGACACGATGATCGAACTAGAGTTGCGAGATCAGTCAAATCCACTTCAAGGCATGGACATTCCTGGCATGCAGCCAGGGCAGGGTATGCCGCTTGATCTTGGAGCGCTGTTTGGAAAAGGTATGGGACGCACTGTGAAGAAGCGTATGAGCGTTTCGCAGAGCTATGAAGTGCTAATCCAAGAAGAAGCCGACAACCTTTTGGATGATGAAACAGTCACTAAATCAGCTCTAAACGCGGTTGAACAAAGCGGAATCGTATTTTTAGACGAGATCGACAAAGTCACAGCTAGATCTGAAGCGCGCGGTGCTGACGTAAGCCGCGAAGGGGTACAGCGCGATCTTCTGCCGTTGATTGAAGGCACAACGGTGTCTACCAAACACGGCCCGGTAAAAACGGACCACATCCTATTTATCGCATCGGGCGCGTTTCACATTGCGAAGCCCTCTGATCTTTTGCCCGAACTTCAGGGTCGTTTGCCCATCCGCGTAAACCTTCGCGCACTCACCGAAGAGGATTTTGTGCGTATTCTTACGGAAACCGACAACGCGCTGACACTTCAGTACACCGCTTTGATGGGCACAGAAGAGGTAATTGTCGAATTTACCGAAGATGGCATTGCCGCGCTCGCCAAGATGGCCGCTGATGTTAATCAGTCCATTGAGAACATTGGCGCGCGCAGACTTTACACAGTCATGGAGCGAGTCTTTGAAGAGCTTTCATTCACTGCCCCTGATCGCGCTGGTGAAAAAGTAACAGTAAACGCGGCCTTTGTTGACGAAAACCTTGGCGAGCTTGCCAAAGGCTCCGACATGAGTCGTTATGTTCTCTAAGAGCTAAGCTCTTATTCATCCGATACATGCGAAGAACGGCCACGTTATTTCTGGCGGTAGTGCACGTGTTTTTCCTTTACCTATACTGCAAAAGAAGCAGAGAGAGGTGCCATCATGGGTATCCTAGGCTTCATCCAATCAAACTTTCGCTTCCTAAGCGCAGGGATGGTGATTTCGTTTTCCTCCTCTTATGGGCAAACTTTCTTCGTCTCCCTGTTCGCGGCACAAATTATGGCGGCCTACAACCTTAGTGATGGGGAATGGGGGGCGGTTTACACCATTGCCACAACAGCGTCGGCAATTGTTATGTTCTGGGCGGGTGCTGTTACCGATCACGTCAGGGTGCGCGTTCTTGTTTGGGCGGTTATGCCCGGGTTGGCGGTGACCTGCGTTTGGATGTCCGTGAACTCCTGGTTGATCGGGCTTGGGATTATCGTTTTTCTTCTGCGCTTCTTAGGCCAGGGCATGATGAGCCAGCTAGCTGTCACGGCAATGGCACGTTGGTTTGTGGCACGTAGGGGATTGGCTCTCTCAATTTCGGCCATTGGATTCGCGCTGGGAACAGCGCTTTTCCCTGTCATGTTCGCCTCACTTTTGGAGACCTACCATTGGCGTTCGCTTTGGATTCTGGCGGGTGCGCTTGTAATGGCAACGCTGCCACTGGTGCTTTGGCTACTATCAGCGGAGCGCACGCCGCAATCACACGCAGAAAATTCGAATGCACTCGGCATGGATGGCCGTCACTGGACGCGCAAAGATGTCATAACGTCACCGTTTTTTTGGTTGCTGATGCCCATGCTTCTAGGACCGCCTGCGTGGGGTACCGCTTTGTTCTTTCAACAGGTGCATATCGCGGAAGTTAAAGGGTTTTCACTAGTAGAGTATCTTGCCCTTTTGCCGTTACTTACAACTGTCTCGGTAACCTTTATGCTGATTTCAGGCCAGCTGATCGACCGCTTTGGCAGCGCGCGACTGATCCAGATTTACTTGGTTCCCTTTGCTTTGGCCTTCATCGTCATTTCGATATCCGACACGCTTTTCGGCGTCGCAATTGGCTTTGTTTTCTTTGGCATCGGAGCAGGGATTCAAGCCACAGTACCAGCGGCGTTTTGGGCAGAGTTTTTTGGCACGCGCCATATCGGATCGATTAAGGCTGTTTCTACAAGTGTCATGGTCTTCGGCTCGGCAGTTGGTCCCGGTATTTCCGGTGCTCTCATTGATCTTGGCTATAGTTTTCCCGATCAGATGCTCGCGTATGCGGTCTATTTCATTGCTGCAATTGGGCTTGTGTGGCTAGCTGTCGAAAGAGCGCGGCCTCGCCTAGCGGTTGCGCGCAAGGTAGACATAAAAGGCACCTGATCCACCGTGGCGCTGATGAGACTGTGCGACTTGAAGCACGATCTGATTCAGCGGTGCCTGAGAAAGCCAGCCCGGTAATTGGTGGCGCAGTATGCCAGTAGGCGTCGGAATGGGCCCGGTGTCTGCCGATTGGCGTCCTTTTCCAGTGATCACCAAAATTAATCTTTTGCCATCAGAGAACGCGCGCAAAAGATAGGACGTCAATGCAACCTGAGCCGCCGCAGCTGTCATACCATGCAAGTCAATTCGTCCATCTGGCGCTTCTTTTCCGCGCTTCATTCTTGAAAATGTGCGCTTGTTCATACGCAACTGCGTCGCCTCTATGCTGCTTGAAACACTAGGGGCCAAGTTGTGCCGGGCAGGGGCTGTTGACGTCTTGCTCCCAATTTCAAAGGCGGGAATTGGCGGTCTTTCCGCCACAGCGAGCTTTTTCGGTTTGGTTGTTTGAACCAAGGAATTTGACGTCGGCTTTTCGGAAAGTGGGGTCGCTGTGCGCGCTACCTGGTCCCAAAGCGCCGCTTCATCAGGGCGTAAACCCCTTGGTTTTCGGCTCATAACGTTCCGTCGACGCGCGCCAACGCCTCTTGGATCGGCAATAGCAAAATCATCCTACCACTATCACGGATACGGCCCGCCTCGCGACCTGCATCCTGGCCAGTACCGTAAAATATATCAGCTCGTTGCGCGCCCTTAACAGCAGAGCCAGTATCTTGCGCAATCATCAGACGGCGAATAGGCGTTTTACCATCTTTCTCCAACCAAACCGGCGCACCAAGTGGTACAAACTCAGGGTCGATTGCGATGGAACGCCCACCGGTGATGGACCGGTTCATAGCTCCAAGAGGGCCTTTGTCGGCAGGCACTTCGTTCACTTCGCGAAAGAAGACGTAGGACGGATTGAAGTGCAACAACTCCGCACCTTCAGAAGGGTTTTCATCGACCCAGTTGCGGATGACCTGTGCGGATACCTGATGTTCCTCAAAAATACCGCGGCGCACTAATTCTTTGCCAACAGATCGATAGGGATGGCCGTTCTTACCACCATAACCGACACGAAGGTGCGAGCCATCAGCCAGTTTTACACGGCCTGATCCCTGAATCTGCAAGAAAAACTTTTCGACTGGGCTTTCTAACCACGCGATTTCCAGGCCGCGGTTTTCCAAGATACCCGAATTCTCAATCTCGCGCCGCGACAACCACTGACCAGCCGGCGCATCTTCGGGGCGACGATATAAAGGAAAGCGATATTTGCCGGTTTGCACGCGTGAGCCCTGCAGTTCCGGCTCGTAGTAGCCGGTAAACAAGGGATCTTCGTCGTCTGTGATTAGTACTGGGCGAAAAAAGGTTTCAAAATATTGACGCGGGTTTGTTTGTTTGGCTGCAACTGCACAAACAGCAGGCCAATCGCCCTCTTTCATGTCGCGACACGTTTCCAGAAAGACCTCAAACGCCTGAGCGTGATCGTCGTTGGGCCAACCATGCAGGTCGGCCCAATCCAAAAGCCGAGTTTCAGCGCTGGCAGATGCAGTCATGACAAATGCTGCAAGAAATGCGCCAAGGCCCGTCCGCATCATTCACCGGTTGCAACAAGCTGCCAATTTGGGTTGTCCGAACCCATAATGCGCGCGAATGTCCAAACGTCACGTTGGCGTTTGATTTCATTCGCATTTCCTTCGACGATCTCGCCATCCGCATTTTTCACAACAGATGTCAGTTCACCAACAAAACGCACGGTCACTTCGCCTTCGCCTGTTTCGCGGTCAAAATCGGCCTCTTTCAAGGAAACTTCGCGAACACCAACGAAATTGGCATCTACAGTCAGGCCTTGCTCTTCGCGCTGATCGATTACCGACTGTAAAGTCTCGGCGACTTCTTCGGCCAAAAAGCCATCTACCTCAGACAAGTCACCATTTTCGAACGCCATCAGAATCATTTCATAGGCGCCGCGCGAACCCTCAAGAAAGCTGCCAACCATGAAACCAGGTTCGGCCATTTTCATAGCGGCCAAAGACTTGGCGCTATGCGAGCCATCTTCGACGTGATCAATTATGTCACGATCGGGTCCACCTTCAATAACATCAAATTCGGGTCGCCCTCGGCCAGACGGTGTCGGTCCGGTAACAGGCGGTTTTTCAAAGCCTTCGCGCGTGCCAAGTACGCTGCGCAAGCGTAAAATCAGGAAAACGGCGATGCCCGCAAGCACCAACAGCTGGATCAAAGATGAGCTCATTTATCCTCTCGGGGGGTAAAAGCTTGGGTTTTTCTCTATCAAGGCACATATGTAGGGCGGAGAGGCCGTTAAGTCTACTGGATGGCCTGATGAGAAAGGTTCAAATGCGCTTATTTTTGCTGTTCATGTTCGTGCCACTCATTGAAATCGCTCTTTTTATTCAGGTTGGCGGTTTTATTGGGCTTTGGTGGACACTCGCAATTGTGATCCTTACCGCTGCTTTAGGCACGTTTTTAGTGCGGAGTCAGGGCATGGCCGTTATGGCACAACTGCGTGGATCCTTAGAAAATCTGAGCGACCCGACTGAACCGATGGCGCATGGCGCTATGGTACTTTTTTCAGGAGCGTTGCTTTTAACACCCGGTTTTTTTACGGATGTGGTTGGTTTTGCGTTAATGGTGCCTGGCATTCGCAGCAAGATTTATCAGCTCGTACGATCTCGCATTACGGTTCAGACTGTTAATTATGGTCAGCCCACAGAGCCAGCCGACTCTTCCGTGATCGATGCTGACTATGAAGAAGTCGACCCATCGCCGCAAAATGGGCCCTCTGGTTGGACCCGCCATTGAGCGCAACAGTTTGCTCTGCTAACACCCCTGCGATTTATAGATTCCCCTTACCGGAGACCGACATGGCCGAAACTGAAAATGGCGCCGCCGCGCAACCTCAAATGCCACAGATGAAGATCATTGGGCAGTTCATCCGCGATCTTTCCTTTGAAAACATTATGGCGCAAAAGCCTGTGAAAGGTCAGATCCAGCCTGATATTCAGGTACAAGTGGCTTTAGATGGCCGTAAGGGTGGCGCTGAGAACCAGTACGAAGTGATTTCCAAGTTCAACATCACATCCAAGAACAAAGACAGCGAAGACGTACTGTTCGCGCTAGAGCTTGAGTACGGCGGCATGTTTCAGATTGATAATATTGCCGAAGATCAGCTGCACCCGTTTCTAATGATCGAATGTCCACGCATGTTGTTCCCCTTTGTGCGCCGCATCGTCAGCGACGTAACACGCGACGGTGGCTTTCCACCGCTTAACCTGGATAACATCGATTTTGTTCAGCTTTATCGTCAGCAATTGGCCCAGCGCCAAGCCGCCAAAGAAGAAGATGCGCCTGTCGCTAACTAAGCTTGCGCCACAGAGCATTTTCACCCATGGCGTCCACAAGGGCGGCATGGGCAATGGCCTCTTCCTGAGAAATCTGGATTGTTAACGGCGTTGCTCGTTTGGTCGGTCGCCACGCCTCAATAGAACGTTCTGATGCGGTGTCTTTGGTGTCAGTGGCAAGAACCAGATCAGGCTGGCGGCCACCGATCAGCTCAAGATAGACATCTGCCAGAATTTCACTGTCCAACAGCGCTCCGTGCAGGGTGCGAGACGAGTTGTCGATACCATAGCGACGGCAAAGCGCATCAAGCGATGCAGGTGAACCAGGAAATTTTTTGCGCGCGATATCAAGGGTATCAACCGCACGCTCCCATGGAATGGTTGGCATCCCAACCCACTTAAGCTCCGCGTTTAGAAACTTCATATCGAAGGCGGCGTTGTGGATGATGAGCTTGGAGTCACCAATAAAGTCGATGAACGCTTGCGCGACCTTCTTAAACACCGGTTTATCGCGCAAAAAAGCATCATCCAGCCCATGCACGTTAATCGCTTCCTGGGGAACCGAGCGTTCAGGGAAAATATACTGGTGATAGGTTTTGCCCGTTGGCATGTGGCCTTGCAGCTCTACGGCGCCAATTTCGACGATCCGGTCACCTGTGTTGGGATCAAGACCAGTGGTCTCGGTATCAAGAACGATCTCGCGCATTGGATTGCCTGTTTTTTATATGCTCGATCACATCATGAACCGACGCTCGCGCACCTTCAAGAGTAGTCGTGTCGATGATAAAGTCAGCGCGCGCACGCTTCTCTGCATCAGGCAATTGGCGCGTCACGATGTTCTCGAACTTTTCACGCGTCATGCCCTCGCGCTCGAGAACACGCGTCCGCTGGTTTTCTTTGTCGGTTGAAACCACGACAATTGCGTCCACCGCTTCATCTGCCTGTGTTTCAAATAATAGGGGGATGTCGAAAACAACTAAATCGTTCTCAGAACCCTCCAAGAACGCTGCCCGGTCGGCTTGTACCAGTGGGTGCACAATGGATTCGATTTGCGACAACGCCGATTCATCCTCGGCAACCCATTTTGACAAAACAGATCGGTCGACCGCACCGCCCAAGATGGCGTCCGGACACAATTCGCCAATCAGAGAAACGGCAGCGCCGCCTTGTTCGTATAGCTTATGCACAGTTGCGTCGGCATCCCACACGTCTATTCCTGCATCGCGAAACATCTGCGCTGTCGTTGACTTACCCATGCCGATAGACCCAGTCAGCCCAATCACAAAAGGCCGGGTCACCTCAGCACAACTTCTCTTAGAGCGTCGTCAACTTCAGGACGTAGACCAAACCAACGCTCAAACCCCGGCACTGCCTGATGCAACAACATACCAAGACCATCTACTGTTCGACAGCCAATGGACTTTGCGTGGGCGAGCAAGGGTGTTTCAAGCGGGGTATAGACCAGATCAGTAACAACGGCGGAACGCGAGAGCGCATCTAGCGGAATGCGCATTTCAGACGCGCCTGTCATTCCCAATGAGGACGCGTTTACGACCGTTGCTGCACCATCCAGCATATTCCCAGCCTTTACCCAATCCACAACTTCGACCTTGGTGCCGAATTCTTGGCGAAGACCCTCGGCACGGGTTTTTGTGCGGTTGGTCAGGCGGATCTCAGTGCACCCAGCGTCAATAAGCGACGAAATGACCGCGCGTGCAGCGCCCCCAGCACCAATCACCGCCGCCGGGCCAACTTTTGGATCCCAATCAGGAACACCTTGGCGTAGGTTTTCCATGAATCCATAGCCATCTGTATTGTCTGCGTGGACTTTGCCGTCCGCCCGGAAAATCAAAGTGTTTGCAGAACCCATGACAGCGGCGCGATCAGAAACGAGATCAGCGATGGATAGGATATGCTCTTTGTGAGGAATGGTGACATTGATCCCGACAAATCCCAGCTTTGGCAGAGTGGCGATTGCGTTTTCCAAATCACCCGACGCGATGTGCATCGGAATATAGTGGCCGCGTATCCCATAGCGGCGCAGCCAATGTTGGTGCAAAAGCGGCGACTTTGAATGCGCTATGGGCGATCCGATGACGCCGGCCAAAGGAATTTTTGTCTCACTCATGATGCCAGCGTGCCTCGCAAAACCAGATGTGACAAGAGTTCAAGCAGCGGCAGACCAAGAACGTTAAAGTGGTCACCGTCAATGCGTGTGAACAATCGTACACCTTCTTCTTCAAGTTTATAGCCACCAACGGAATGTTGAATACTGCGCCAGTTGCGCGCAACATATGCGTCAAGCCATTCGTCAGACGCCTCGCGCATCAACAACCGTACAACGCCAACATGTCGCCAGACGGGTTTTGCATTTTCATACAAAACAGCAGCTGACATCAATTGATGGCGTTGCCCGCGCAACATTTTTAAGTGTCGCAGTGCTTCGGCTTGATCGCGTGGTTTAGAAAGGATGCTACCATCAAAAGCTAGGATTTGATCACAGCCTAAAACCAAACTTTCTGGTAGTGTTCCGGACACTTTACGCGCCTTTGCCTCCGCTAAAGCATCGGCAATATCACGCGGCGGAGCTTCTTCCGCCTGCAAGGCTTCTTTGATAGCCTCTTCGTCGACACGCGCCGCTTTAACCTCAAAATCCACGCCAGCTTGGCGAAGCAGTTGTGCCCGAATTTCAGAGGATGACGCAAGAATTAGGCGGCTAGGCATGTGGATAACTCTGTGAGGGTTTGCTTTGGAATCATAAGGAGGAATCGGTGAGTTACTGGGCTTTGCAGCGTCAATACGGAATCTGGGAAACTTCTGCTAGCGTTTGGTCTGATATATCCACTGTGGACAGACGCTAACTTGTTCCTGTGGACTGTAACAAAACGAATGACTTAGACACGAAGATATCCACAAATTCTACGGCGGAAATTTAGTGCTTTTGTTAAAGAAATCTTCACTTATCCCTTAGTTACAGCGATGCCTGTTTCGAATTTTTCCACTGTGTATAAACATCTGGTTAACAAAAGAATTCCACTTGTACACAGGCCCTAATAACCACAACATCTTTTCTTTTCTTATATTTATTATTTAAGAGAGGGTAGCCAAACAGGGGCCCTGATGACCGATCTGCTTTTTTCAATCTATCCATGGATCAAATCTTTGCATGTGATCTCGGTCATTGCTTGGATGGCGGGGCTTTTCTATCTACCTCGCCTTTACGTGTATCATGTAGAAAGAGTGGGCCAAAGCGGAGAGACGCACGAGTTGTTTCAAACTATGGAGCTAAAGCTACTAGGGGTGATCATGAATCCTGCCATGATCGCAACCTGGGTCTTTGGGCTTTTGCTTGTGATGACACCGGGTGTGGTTGATTGGGGCGCTGTGTGGCCTTGGACCAAAGCAGGCTGTGTTCTCGGTATGACTTGGTTTCATCACTGGCTTGGATTGCGGCGAAAAGAGTTCGCCGCTGGCACCAACTCTAGAGATGGTCGCAACTTTCGCTTGATGAATGAAGTGCCGACACTTTTGATGGTTGGTATCGTGATGTCGGTCATCGTTAAATTCTAATGCTCTTGTTGACTCAAATGCCAGTGATCCCTAATTAGGCTCCAAGGTTTCGTTCTGAAACCTGTCGATTTTCCAGAACTGAAAAGACCGCACGGCATTTGTCCCGCTCGAAAGGCTTATTCCATGAGTGATCGCGTAAACCTTGCTGATCTAAAACTCCAAACACCAAAAGAACTTTTGTCTCTGGCTGAAGAGCTTGAGATTGAAAACGCATCGACGATGCGCAAAGGCGAGATGATGTTCTCGATCCTAAAAGAGCGCGCTGAAGATGAGTGGACCATTGGTGGTGATGGTGTGCTTGAGGTTTTGCAGGACGGTTTTGGTTTTTTACGCTCACCCGAGGCAAACTATCTGCCAGGCCCGGATGATATCTATCTATCGCCAGAGATGATCCGAAAATTCTCATTGCGCACCGGAGATACTGTTGAGGGTGTGATCCGCGAACCTAATGATGCCGAACGCTACTTTGCGATGACCGAAGTGGAGAAAATTAACTTTGAAGAGCCTGAGAAAGCCAAACACAAGGTAAGTTTTGATAACCTGACGCCGCTTTATCCTGATGAGCGGATGACGATGGAGATCGAAGATCCTACCATCAAAGATCGTTCTGCTAGGATTATTGATTTGGTCGCCCCGATCGGTAAAGGCCAGCGGTCTTTGATCGTTGCACCGCCGCGGACGGGTAAGACGGTTCTGCTGCAAAACATCGCGCATTCAATCGAAACGAACCACCCAGAGTGTTACCTGATCGTGCTGCTTATCGATGAGCGTCCTGAAGAGGTGACCGACATGCAGCGCTCGGTGAAGGGTGAAGTGGTATCATCGACCTTTGATGAACCGGCAACGCGCCACGTGGCTGTGTCGGACATGGTTATCGAGAAGGCAAAACGCCTTGTTGAACACAAACGCGACGTTGTAATTCTTCTCGATTCCATCACACGCCTTGGTCGTGCATTTAACACCGTTGTACCTTCGTCTGGTAAAGTTCTGACGGGTGGCGTTGATGCGAACGCTCTGCAGCGGCCTAAACGCTTCTTCGGTGCTGCGCGTAATATTGAAGAAGGTGGATCGCTGACAATTATCGCGACTGCGTTGATTGATACCGGTAGTCGGATGGATGAAGTGATCTTTGAGGAATTCAAAGGTACGGGTAACAGCGAAATTGTTCTGGATCGTAAGGTTGCTGATAAACGTGTATATCCTGCGATGGATATTCTTAAGTCGGGCACGCGGAAAGAAGACCTGTTGGTCGACAAAGGTGATCTGGCTAAGACATTTGTATTGCGACGCATTCTGAACCCGATGGGAACGACAGATGC
Organism: Paracoccaceae bacterium; assembly: GCA_039942715.1. Taxonomy (GTDB): domain Bacteria; phylum Pseudomonadota; class Alphaproteobacteria; order Rhodobacterales; family Rhodobacteraceae; genus JABDJX01. The sequence continues at coordinate 76,083 of JBDVBY010000011.1, read as the reverse complement.
CATTGAGTTTTTGCTGTCGAAGTTGAAGCAGACAAAGAGCAATTCTGAATTCTTTGACTCGATGAACACCTAATTTTCTGTTTAATAACAGAGGGTTAATTAGATGGATACGATATTCGCTCTAGCCTCCGCTCGGGGAAAGTCAGGCGTTGCTATCGTTCGTATCTCTGGCCCAGATGCCTTTTCAGCACTCAATACTTTTTGCAAACCGGTTAAGAGTCGCGGAGTTCGGCAACTCATCTATAAAGGCGTTTTGATAGATGAAGCGCTGGTTCTTAGCTTTGATGAGCCATTCAGCTTTACTGGTGAAGATGTTGTCGAGCTTCACTTGCATGGTTCAACCGCTATTGTGAATGCCGCCTTAACGGCGCTCTCCCAGATTGATGGATTACGTCATGCGGAGGCGGGTGAGTTCACGCGGCGCGCTCTGGAGAATGAGCGCTTGGACTTGGCGCGTGTCGAAGGGTTGGCTGATCTAATTGAGGCTGAGACGGAAGCGCAAAGGCGTCAAGCCCTCGCAATTTTTGCAGGGGCGTTGGGAAAGCGGGCAGAGTCTTGGCGTGAGCGGCTGATCCGTGCAGCATCGCTGATAGAGGCAACAATTGACTTCGCGGATGAAGATGTTCCGGTCGACGTGATGCCAGAAGTTTCAAGCCTTTTGACTGCAGTTTCTAATGAACTTGAGAAGGAAGCAGCGGGACAGGGTGTGGCTGAACGAATTAGAGATGGGTTTGAAGTGGCCATTGTTGGCCCGCCCAATGTTGGAAAATCCACTTTGCTAAATACGCTGTCCGGGCGTCAGGCTGCTCTTACTTCTGACATTGCTGGGACGACTCGCGATGTGATCGAAGTGCAAATGGATTTGAATGGGCTGCCAGTCACATTTCTTGATACCGCAGGCATCAGGAAGGCAGATAACGAAATTGAAAGTCTTGGTATTGACTTGGCGCTTGAAAGAGCGAAACGCGCAGATCTACGGCTAGTTCTTATTCCTGAAGCGGGCGCTACCCCCGTGATTAAGCCAGAAAGTGATGATTTGGTTGCTGTGACAAAGAGCGATCTTGGTAAAGGTGATCTTTCTGGCACGACGGGAGAAGGCTTGGATAGTATTATTTTCAAGATAACTCAGATTTTGGAGGAGCGCGCGGGTAAGGCTGGCGTCGCCACCCGAGATCGACATCGTGTCGCTATGGAGCGAGCCGTTTTCTCTTTGGGAATCGCGCAGGATCGGATACGCACCAACCCTGAACTAAGTGAGCTTGCCGCGGAAGATTTGCGCAGTGCCATAAGGGCGCTGGATTCCTTGGTGGGCCGTGTAGATGTGGAAAACCTTCTCGATGAGATATTCTCTAGTTTTTGCATTGGAAAATAGAAGGGGATGTTTCACGTGAAACATTTCGATACGGATGTGGTTGTTGTTGGCGGTGGCCACGCAGGCGTAGAGGCGGCGCATGCCGCGGCGCGCCGCGGCGCACGCGTAATCCTTGTAACGCTAAATTTTGACGGCATTGGCGTTATGTCTTGCAACCCAGCGATCGGCGGGCTGGGTAAGGGGCACCTTGTTAGAGAGATCGATGCGTTAGATGGCGTTATGGCGCGCGTTGCTGACAAAGCGGGTATACAGTTTCGGCTTCTAAACCGACGTAAGGGGCCAGCTGTGCAAGGCCCTCGAGCTCAAGCGGACCGCGAAATCTACAAGCGCGAAATGCAGTCGGAAATGAAGTCACACCATAATATTTCTGTGGTTTCAGGAGAGGTTGTTGACTTCCTTATGAAGAGCGAGCGTGTTTTCGGTGTTCTTCTTGCGGATCAATCCGAGATAAGTGCTGCCGCGGTCGTTCTAACTACCGGAACGTTTCTGAGGGGAGTTATTCATATCGGTGACGTTTCTCGCCCAGGGGGCCGTATGGGGGATCGGCCGTCTGTAAAGCTTGCAGAACGCATTGACTCATTTGGCCTTCCACTTGGGCGGCTGAAAACAGGAACGCCGCCTCGCATTAAATCAGGCACCATCGATTGGGCAAAGCTTGAAATGCAGCCCGGTGATGATGACCCTGTAATGTTTTCTTTCGCGTCCAAAGTACCCTCTGCGCGTCAGATTTCTTGTGGAATCACGCACACGAATCCACAAACTCACGATATTATTCGCGAAAACCTCAACAAATCGGCAATGTATGGTGGCCAAATAGATGGTGTTGGCCCAAGATATTGTCCGTCAATTGAGGATAAGGTGGTTAGGTTCGCGGACAAGCAAGCTCACCAAATATTCCTTGAGCCTGAGGGGCTTACTAGCGACTTGGTGTACCCAAACGGTATTTCGACCTCGTTGCCTGAGGAAATACAAAATGCGTATGTGAATTCAATTTTCGGATTGGAGCACGCTGAAATTGTGCAACCAGGATACGCGATTGAGTATGACTATGTGGATCCCCGTGCGTTGACGACAACTCTACAGGTTACTGATAGGAGCGGACTGTACTTTGCCGGGCAAATTAATGGTACCACCGGTTATGAAGAGGCGGCAGCGCAAGGACTGGTCGCCGGATTAAATGCTGCGTCAGAAGCTTTGGGCTTGGAGCCGATCCATTTTGGGCGCGAAACATCCTATATTGGGGTCATGATTGACGATCTCGTGACACGCGGAGTAACTGAGCCGTACCGTATGTTTACGTCACGCGCTGAATACAGGCTTTCGTTGCGAGCAGATAATGCAGATCAACGCCTGACACCGCTTGGTATTGAGACCAATTGTGTTTCCAGCGCCAGAAAAGCTCAGTTCCTAGAGAAAATGGAGCATATTGCATTAGGCCGAGATGCCTTGGCGAAAGTGAAAATCACAGCATCTGAGGCGTCAAAGGCAGGTATAAATATATCAGAAGACGGCGCAAAGCGTGATGGCTTGGCATTGCTTGCGTTTTCGGATGTTCAGTTTTCTGATGTGCTTGCTCTTAGGCCAGAGCTTTCCAGCATCGATGGTTCTGTTCGAACACAGCTAAAGTATGACGCTCTCTATGCACAGTATATTGAGCGTCAAGCCAAGGATGTAGAAAATCTCAAGCGTGATGAGGCACAGTCCATTCCAATGACATTTGACTATGCGAAGCTTATAGGGCTTTCAAACGAGTTACGGCAAAAACTTATAGCGGCAAGGCCAGAAACACTTGGACAGGCTGGTCGAGTGGAAGGAATGACGCCTGCAGCACTCACGCTTATCCTTGCGAGGCTTCGTCAGGGCGAACGAAAACAAGCATGACAACTGATAGGAATGCGTTTCAGGAAAAGATGGATGTTTCACGTGAAACATTGGAGCGCTTAGATATCTACGCTGCTTTGCTTGCGCATTGGACAAAAAGTATAAATCTCGTGTCGCCCAACAGCCTACCAGTCCTGTGGCAAAGGCATTTCTTGGATTCCGCTCAGATTTTGCCGTTTGTTGAAGAGGGCTCTTGGCTTGACGTTGGGAGTGGAGGGGGCTTTCCTGGCGCTGTCATTGCAATAATGTCTGAGAAAGCGACTGTTGAACTCGTAGAATCTGATCAACGGAAGGCCACGTTTCTTAGGACCGTTGCGCGCGAAACGGGTGTTGGATTCAAAGTTCACGCTAAGCGCATTGAAGATATGGCTCCTCAGCAAGTCAATCGGCTTTCCGCCCGCGCTCTGGCACCGCTTGTCATGTTATTGGGTTGGGCGAACATGCATCTAGCAGAAAACGGTAGAGCAATCTTGATGAAAGGGGCTTCTGCGCAAGATGAGATCAATCAAGCGCTTGAATACTGGTCCTTTGACTGCGAAACATACCCAAGCAAGACGGATGCTGATGCCGTTATTCTTAACATCGGAAATATCAAGCGTGTCTGACCCAACAAGACCACCATTGCCGCGCATCATTTCGGTCGTAAATCAAAAAGGCGGAGTTGGAAAAACAACGACCTCTATTAACCTTGGGGCCGCGCTGGCTGATCATGGTTACAATGTTCTTTTGGTGGATCTTGACCCACAGGGGAACGCATCCACGGGGTTGGGTGTTGATCCCGAGGATCGCACCTTCACAACCTATGACCTTCTTTTAGAAGACGCTTCATTAAAGAGTGTTGTGCAGACAACGAACCAAGATGGCCTATTGCTTGCGCCTGCGACGACCGACTTAAGCTCGGCAGACATTGAAATGATGTCTGTGGAAAAGCGCAGTTTTCTGCTGCACGACGCGTTGCGACAGCCCGAAATAGACGCATACGAGCTGGACTACGTACTGATAGATTGCCCGCCCTCTCTTAGCCTTTTAACAGTAAATGCGATGGTCGCCTCAGATTCTGTTTTGATTCCATTGCAGAGTGAGTTCTTTGCTTTGGAAGGTCTGTCACAACTGATGTTGACTGTGCGCGAGGTGCGCCAAACGGCCAATCCAAATCTACGGATCGAAGGTGTGGTTTTGACGATGTACGATGGGCGGAACAACCTAAGTCAGCAGGTAGAATTTGATGCGCGCGAGACGCTTGGTGAACTTGTTTTTAAGACCGTTGTGCCAAGAAATGTCAGAGTGTCTGAGGCGCCTTCTTTTTCGATGCCGGTGATTACATATGACCCGATGTCAAAAGGTTCACTTGCCTATCGCGCTTTGGCACTAGAAATGGTAGACAAAAACTCAAAATCTACACCATAGGGTATTTAGACATGGCACAGGCAAAATCAGAACGTCGCGGCTTGGGCCGAGGTCTCTCTGCGTTGATGAGTGATGTGGAATCAGCACCCGCCTCGTCAGAGCCAGCCAAGCAGCGAAAAGCGGAAGCAATGGTCGATATTTCTTTGATCAAAGCTAACCCTGACCAGCCGCGACGCACATTCTCTGAAGAAGCCCTGAAAGAACTAACGAACTCCGTACGAGAGAAGGGCATTATTCAGCCGCTTATTCTTCGCCGCAACCCTAGGGATGCAAGCGGCTACGAAATTGTCGCTGGCGAAAGACGCTGGAGGGCGGCGCAGCGGGCGCAAATTCATCAGGTGCCTGCTATCGTTCGGGATCTTGATGACACCGAAGTTTTGGAAATCGCGATCATCGAGAATATCCAGCGTGCTGATTTGAACGCAGTTGAGGAAGCAGCAGGTTATAAACAACTGATGGACCGCTTTGGTCATACGCAAGAAAAGCTGTCTGAAGCTCTTGGGAAAAGCCGAAGCCACATTGCAAATTTGATGCGGCTTTTGAACCTTCCTGAGCCTGTGCTGGAAATGGTGCGCATCGGTGATTTGTCTGCAGGGCACGCGCGCGCTTTGATAACAGCGACTGATCCGATTGGGCTGGCGCGCGAGGTGATCAAGCGCGGGCTTTCAGTGCGTGATACTGAGAAGCTTGCAAAGACGGGAACGAAGAAAGCGCCGTCAAATGACAACGCGATTCCAGCAAAGGATGCTGATACACGGGCACTAGAGCAGGATCTTGAAGCGGCGCTGGGAATGCGCTTTTCGATTGATCATACGCCTGGAAAAGAGAGTGGCGCAGTTACAATAAAGTACAAGACGCTTGAGCAGTTAGATGAGCTTTGCCGCAAGCTTTCTGTCACGTCTGGTGCTGGCAAAGTCTAGGCTAAAAGCTCTCGAAGGATGGCGTTTAAAAGGGGCCTTCCTTTTCGTGATGTATGGATATGCGTTTGACTCGAAGACAAGAACCCGTCTTCAATTAACTTATTGAATTTATTAGCGTAATCAGGAAAATGTTCTTTGGGAATGCCCATGCTCAAGCGTAAACCCATCATCAATGCTTCTACTTCTACATCAGCCGCGGACATCCCGCTGCGAGTGCTTTCCCCACTGCCGGTATCCTCAACTGACTTGAGCCAAGCAAGTGGAGAAAGATGTGTTTCTGTTGCTGTGCGAACGCCCTCTAAATTCAATCGACCATGCGCACCGGGACCAATGCCGGCCCATTGACCAGACTGCCAATAGATCAAGTTGTGGCGCGACTCGGCACCCGGCTTGGCATGGTTTGAAACTTCATAGGCGCTCAGTCCGGCATTCTCTGTCATTTCCTGCGTAATTTCGTACATGTCGGCACCTGTATCGTCATCTGGCACGCCTGCAAGTCTTCCACGTGCCGCACGATCCCCAAACGCTGTACCGTCTTCAATAGTCAGTTGATAAAGCGAGACGTGGTCAGCCGCCATTGAGAGTGCTTCGCTGAGTTCGGATTTCCATTGCGAAAGGGTTTGATGTTGGCGGGCATAGATCAAGTCGAAGGAGACGCGCTTGAATGTCTTTCGCGCCAAATCAAAGGCCTGGCGTGCTTCAGAGACCGAATGCAATCGTCCCAGCGCCTTAAGGTCTACATCGTTTAAGGCCTGAACGCCCACCGACACACGGTTAACACCTGCTTGTTTATACGCCTGAAAGCGACCTGCTTCCACCGACGTTGGGTTGGCCTCCAACGTGATCTCCATGTCATTCGCTGGTTGCCATTCTGCACGCGCCGCGGAAATAATCGCATCGACAGAGTCGGGGTCCATCAGGCTGGGCGTGCCGCCCCCAAAGAAAATTGTGTTCAGGACACATGGTCCCGTTTCGAGCGAAATACGTTTAATTTCAGATAGATAGGCAGACCTCCAGCGTGTCTGATCAACCTCATCAGAGACATGACTATTGAAATCGCAATACGGGCATTTCGCCTGACAAAAGGGCCAGTGGACATAAAGACCAAAGCCGGCATCATCCATGCGATAAGGCAGCCTTCAGTTTTCGAAACGCATCAGCGCGATGACTGATCAATTTTTTCGTGTCAGCCTCCATTTCGCCAAAAGTGATGTTGTGACCGATGGGCTGGAATATGGGGTCGTATCCATGCCCATTACTACCGCGCATTGGCCAAACGAAATGACCCTCTACTTTTCCTTCGAACACCTCGTCATGACCATCAGGCCAAGCCAATACAAACGTAGCACAAAAGCGCGCGCTCCACGGTTGCGATGCGCCTACGTTCAAAAGTCGCTTATGGGTTTTCTCCATCGCCATTTGGAAATCGCGTCCGTTTGGCGTTTCGGCCCAATCTGCCGTATAAACGCCCGGTGCACGATCAAGCGCATCTACTTCGATACCGCTATCGTCCGAAAGCGCCGGCAACCCCGTGGCTTGGCAAGCTGTATGCGCTTTGGTCCGGGCATTCTCAACAAATGTTGTGCTGTCTTCTACAGGTTCTGGCAGATTTTTTTCAGCGGCGCCAATAACCGCAATTCCAACATCACTCAGCAGATTGCTTATTTCTTCCAGTTTTCCGGCGTTATGCGTCGCAATCAAAAGTGTATCGTCTGTAAATTGCCGCATTAAGCGACGGCTTCGTTTTGTGCAGTCACCAACTCGCCAATGCCTTTTTCCGCCAGATCAAGAAGTTGGTTCATCTGATCACGTGAATAAGTCGAACCTTCGGCAGACATTTGCACCTCGATAAGCTTCCCGCTGCCCATCAAAACAAAGTTGCCGTCAACACCAGCTTCGCTGTCTTCCGGGTAATCCAGATCAAGCACGGGTTGACCGGCGTAAATTCCGCAGGACACCGCCGCCACATTGTCCATCAAAGGGTCGCTTGTGATCATGCCTGCTTGCAAAAGGGTGTTCACAGCCAACCGCAAAGCAACAAAACCGCCTGTGATTGAAGCACAACGTGTGCCGCCATCAGCTTGAATCACATCGCAATCGATCAGAATCTGTCGTTCGCCTAAAGCCGGGCGATCCACGCAGGCACGGAGTGAGCGGCCGATAAGACGCTGAATTTCCTGAGTTCGCCCGGATTGCCCGTTCTTCGCTTCGCGGCGCATCCGTGTATGCGTAGCGCGGGGCAACATGCCATATTCTGCTGTTACCCACCCAAGGCCCGAATTTTTCATCCAAGGTGGTACGCGCTCGTCAATCGACGCAGTGCATAGCACATGCGTATCGCCGCATTTGATCAGACATGACCCTTCAGCATGGCGCGTGACCCCAGTTTCAATGGAAATCGGGCGCATTTCGTTTAATTCGCGGCCAGAGGGGCGCATGGGCATAACCTTTCATTGATGTCATGCGTGATAGTCGTGACCATTCGCGCCATCAACCCCGATTGACCTTCGCGCTGCCTTCCATTTAATTGACTGGCCCAGAGAACATGAGCCTTCTGCAATGTCCGATGCCGGAAAACTCTTTGATGACATGAACGATCGCTCGCGCGAAGTGTTTCGCCGCGTCGTTGAAGGATATCTTCAAACTGGTGATCCAGTCGGATCACGCACACTGACGCGAGAGCTCTCAGAAAACGTGAGTGCCGCGACGGTGCGAAACGTGATGCAAGACCTCGAGTATCTCGGCCTTCTGGATTCCCCGCATGTCTCTGCAGGGCGCGTACCAACGCAACTTGGCCTGCGTATGTTTGTTGATGGTCTACTCGAAGTCGGCGACCTGACAGATCAGGATCGTGCTGCCATTGAAAGCAATCTCGCGCCGGAAAATGGTGATGTGACCGCGATTTTGGATCAAGTTGGCTCGGCTTTGTCTGGTGTGACACACGGCGCAAGCCTTGTATTGACGCCCAAACACGAAGCTCCACTCAAACATATCGAATTTGTTAGCCTCGCCCATGATCGTGCTTTGGTTGTCTTGGTCTTTGCTGATGGTCATGTCGAAAACCGCGTTTTCACGCCGCCCGCGGGCCAAACCCCAAGTTCGATGCGAGAGGCTGCGAATTTTCTAAACTCAATTGTCGAAGGTCACACGCTTTCTGAACTGGGTGATGTGATTAGCGCCGAAGTAACCAAACATCGCCAAGAGCTTGATGTCTTGGCACGCGAGCTGGTCGAAGGTGGCGCAGCTGTTTGGGAAAACGAAGGCACGACTTATGAACGTCTGATTGTGAGAGGGCGCGCGAATCTACTTGAAGGCACTGCCGAAGAAGAAGACTTGGATCGTATCAGAACCCTATTTGACGACCTTGAGCGCAAGCGAGACATCGCTGATTTCCTTGAATTGGCAGATACAGGCGAAGGTGTGCGCATTTTTATTGGCTCTGAGAACAAACTTTTTTCACTTTCAGGTTCCTCTTTGGTCGTCTCTCCATATATGAACGCTGATCGAAAGATTATCGGTGCGGTTGGGGTCATTGGACCCACGCGGCTCAATTACGGGCGGATCGTACCAATCGTGGACTATACGGCACAACTTGTGGGCCGCCTGATTACAGACCGAGGGCAGTGATGAGCGACGCGGAAAAGAAACCAATGGCCGAAGAAGAGCTGATCGACATTTCATCTGATGATGCAATGGAAGAACCGGATATGGATGAAGCGTTTCAGGCGCTTTTGGCTGAGCGAGATGAATTGAAAGACAAGTTCATGCGCGCTTTGGCAGACACCGAAAATTCGCGCAAACGATCCGAGCGCGATCGCCGCGAAGCCGAGCAATATGGCGGGTCACGCCTTTCGCGGGACCTTTTGCCAGTGTTTGATAATATGAAGCGCGCGGTTGAAATGATCCCAGACGAGGCACGTGAAGCAAACAAAGCTATGATTGAAGGCGTCGAATTGACGATGCGTGAGATGATCAATGTCTTCAAAAAGCACGGTATTGTGCCAATTTCACCGGAAGTCGGTGACAGATTTGATCCGCAACACCACGAAGCCATGTTCGAGGCTCCGCTTCCCGGCACAAAAGCGGGTGACATTATTCAAGTAGAAGCGGATGGTTTCCTCTTGCATGATCGCTTGTTGCGTCCCGCAAAAGTGGGCGTCAGTTCAATGCCTGCCGGCTAACTCATCTATTTGAAAATACTCTAATGGGAGTCTGGCGGACATTTTCCCCCATTTGACTGGCGCGTCAGGCGTCGAATTCAGGGCTTCAGCAACGTCTTAAGTTCGTAAAGCGCGTTTAGTGCGTCTTTCGGCGTCATTTCGTCCGGCAGTAGCTCGGCCAACATGTTTTCAACGTCTGACGCTTTGACTATAGTCTGTGCTGCTGGCGTTGGAGACGCGGCAAACAAGGGTAGGTCATCGATTAGTGCTTTTTGTCGGGAGCCGCCTTCGCGCTCTCCCTTCTCCAATGCTTCCAAAACAACGCGCGCACGCTCAACCACTGATGTAGGTAATCCGGCAAGCTTGGCGACTTGAACGCCATAACTGCGATCCGCCGCACCTCTGCGTACTTCATGCAGAAAAATTACTTCGCCTTCCCATTCTTTTACTGCCACGGTTGCGTTTGCGACGCCAGACAGCTTGTCCGAGAGCTGAGTCATCTCGTGGTAGTGCGTTGCAAACAGTGTCCGGCAGCGATTGACATCGTGGAGATGTTCAAGCGTGGCCCACGCGATGGATAGCCCATCATAAGTGGCCGTACCGCGTCCAATTTCATCTAGTATTACCAAGGCGCGATCATCCGCTTGGTTCAGAATCGCCGCAGTTTCCACCATTTCGACCATGAATGTCGATCTACCGCGCGCCAGGTCGTCTGAAGCGCCGACTCGGCTGAAAATCTGACTGACCAGACCGATTTCGGCAAATTTTGCAGGCACATAGCTGCCGGCTTGTGCCAGTAGGGCCACTATTGCGTTCTGCCGCAAATATGTCGATTTACCTGCCATGTTAGGTCCAGTCAAAAGCCAAATGGCCTCACCGCCTAAATTGCAATCATTGGCAATAAAGGGCGTGCCACCGTCAGATTTTAGCGCTTTTTCAACGACCGGATGCCGCCCCCCTTCAATTTTGAAATTGCGACTGTTCGACATCTCGGGCTTGTTCCAATCGTCGGATCGCGCAAGCGATGCGAATGCCGCTGTCAGATCAATTTCGGCTAAGGCGCGCGCGGTGTCACCGATGTTTGCAGCACACTCAAGAATTGCGCTTTTCAACGTTTCATAAAGACTTTTTTCTATCTCTAGGGCACGCGCGCCCGAGTTTAGAATGCGTGTTTCAAGTTCGGATAAGGCGACAGTTGTAAAGCGCACAGCGTTGGCTGTTGTCTGGCGATGAATGAATTTTTCAGACAGCGGAGCGGCTAGCATCTTTTCGGCATGTGTCGCGGTAGTTTCGATAAAATAGCCCAAGACATTGTTGTGCTTGATCTTTAGCGCAGAGATGTTTGTTTCTTTTGAATACTCTGCCTGCATGCTGGCAATAACACCACGCCCTTCGTCGCGCAGGGTGCGCGCGTCATCAAGTTCGGCGTCAAAACCCTTCGCAATGAACCCTCCATCGCGCGTCAAAAGAGGGGGCTCGGCAACCAAAGCGTCGTTTAGCAAAACCAGCAGTTCGTCAAACCCACTCAGGCGCTTTATCAGATCGGCAATTAGAGAACTGGACCCTTTGAATTCAATTCGCCCAGCTTGCGTCAGACCGTTACGAATTGCCGCAAGATCACGCGGGCCGCCGCGATCTAATCCCAAACGGGACAGGGCGCGTTCCATATCCGGAGTTGCTTTCAGGGTTTCGCGCATGTCTTCGTTTGCACGGGGATCATTCAGGCACGCTTCAATCGCGGCATGTCGATCAAGGATCGTCGTTAGATCTCTAGAGGGTGAGGACAGCCGGCGTTCCAAAAGTCGGCCGCCCCCCGCTGTCACAGTGCGATCAATTGCTTGGATCAGCGATCCATCTCGTCCACCTGAAAGCGCATGTGTAATCTCAAGGTTTCGGCGCGTAGCGGCGTCGATCTGAACAGTTTCGCTTGTGCGTTCCTGAATAGGGGGGCGTAACAGAGGTAGTTTGCCCTTTTGCGTCAGGTCCAGATAATCAACTAGCGCCCCCATCGCAGAAACCTCAGCGCGCGCAAATGTACCAAAGGCATCTAGGCTGCTGACTTCCCAAAGCGTGGTTAGCCGAAGCTCTGCAGATTGGCTATCAAAGCTGCCTGGCGCAATAGGAGTGACAGACGCGCCTGTTTCAGTGACTAAATCGCCGAAATCGGCTTCTCTATTGTCCGAAATGATCACTTCACGCGGTGCCAAGCGCGCAAGCTCAGGCCCAAAGCGGACAATCGAGGTTGGCATAACACGAAACTCACCAGTCGATATATCAGCCCAAGCAATCGCTGCTTCGCCGCGGACTTCGGATAAGGAAACCAAGTAATTGTGCCGCCGCGCTTCGAGCAAGCTTTCCTCAGTCAACGTGCCAGGTGTGACCAGCCGAACAACGCCACGTTTAACGACCGACTTTGAACCGCGCTTTTTCGCCTCTGCCGGATTTTCTAGCTGCTCACAAACAGCGACACGAAATCCTTTGCGGATCAGGGTCAGCAAATATCCCTCGGCGGCATGAAACGGAACGCCACACATCGGAATGTCTTCGCCAAGATGTTTGCCGCGTTTGGTTAACGCGATATCTAAGGCTGCTGCCGCAGCAACGGCATCGTCAAAGAACAGCTCATAAAAGTCGCCCATTCGATAGAACAGCAACGCATCGGCGTGATCGGCTTTAATCTCAAGAAACTGCGCCATCATAGGCGTGACAGCGGCATTAGCGACAGACATCGACACCCCCCAGTGTGGATTGATCTTGAATCTACTTGGGCTGTCGGGCGGGCGAAAGGTGAAATCACGTTGCACGATGCGCGCTAGACGGTAAGGATCGCTTTCAGGGAGAACATCATGGCCAATTCAAAGTATACGCGCGAAGACGCTCTGTCTTTTCATCTGCATCCAACGCCTGGCAAGTTTGAAATTCAGGCAACAGTGCCGATGACAACGCAGCGAGATTTGTCGCTTGCCTATTCTCCTGGCGTTGCTGTGCCATGTGAGGAAATCGCTGAACGGCCAGAGACCGCCTATGATTACACGAACAAGGGCAATCTGGTTGCAGTGATATCAAACGGCACTGCCGTGCTTGGGTTGGGCAACCTTGGAGCGCTGGGATCTAAGCCTGTGATGGAAGGCAAGGCGGTTCTTTTCAAACGGTTTGCCGATGTGAACTCGATCGATATCGAACTGGATACCGAAGATGTTGATGCATTCTGTCAGGCTGTGCGCCTTATGGGCCCGACTTTTGGCGGAGTGAACCTCGAGGATATCAAGGCGCCCGAGTGCTTCATCATTGAACAACGTCTTAAAGAAGAGATGGATATTCCTGTCTTTCACGATGACCAGCACGGTACTGCTGTGATTTGTGCGGCAGGTTTGCTGAATGCGCTGCATATCTCGGGCAAAAAAATCGAAGATTGTCGCATCGTTCTGAATGGAGCAGGGGCGGCGGGTATTGCTTGCGTTGAGTTGATCAAGCGCATGGGTGCACGGCATGAGAATTGTATCACATGCGACACCAAGGGCGTTATTTACCAAGGCCGCACTGAAGGGATGAACCAGTGGAAATCGGCGCACGCGGTTAAGACCGATGCGCGGTCCTTGGAAGATGCAATGAAGGGAGCCGATGTTTTCTTGGGCGTTAGTGCCAAAGGGGCGGTTACGTCTGAAATGGTTGCCAGCATGGCAGACAATCCGGTGATTTTTGCGATGGCAAATCCTGATCCGGAAATCACTCCGGAAGAGGCGCACGAGGTGCGCGAAGACGCCATCGTAGCTACAGGACGGTCAGACTATCCCAATCAGGTAAATAACGTACTTGGTTTCCCGTATTTATTCCGCGGTGCTCTAGATATTCATGCACGCGCGATTAACGATGAAATGAAAATCGCCTGTGCAGAAGCCTTGGCAAAACTTGCGCGCGAAGATGTCCCTGACGAAGTTGCAATGGCGTATGGCCGCAAACTGACCTTTGGTCGCGACTACATTATCCCAACTCCGTTTGATCCGCGTCTGATCCATCGCATTCCGCCCGCTGTTGCCAAGGCGGGTATGGAAACGGGTGTCGCCCGTCGGCCAATCGTTGATATGGAAGCTTACGAACTCCAACTGAAATCGCGGATGGATCCAACTGCAAGTATTTTGCGCGGGATCAATGCACGTGCGCGCGCCGCACAATCGCGCATGATTTTTGCTGAAGGTGATGACAGCCGGGTCCTGCGGGCTGCTGTGAATTATCAACGTAGCGGATACGGGCAGGCGATTGTTGTTGGGCGCGAAGCCGAAGTTGCTGAGCAGCTCGCCGCCGATGGGCTGGGCGATGCGGCGTCCGAAATTCAGGTAGTCAACGCCGCGAACACACCTCATTTTGAGCAGTATAAGTCTTTTCTGTATGACCGACTGCAGCGCAAAGGCTTTGATACAACCGACATACACCGCCTTGCTGCGCGGGATCGGCACGTTTTTGCGTCACTTATGCTGGCACACGATCATGGTGACGCTTTGGTCACGGGCGCGACCCGCAAGTCAGCGCACGTTCTTAGTCTGATCAATCATGTGTTTGATGCAACTGCCGAAGATGGCGCTGTTGGTGTGACGGCGCTTTTGCATCGCGGCCGGATCGTTTTGATCGCAGATACGCTGGTGCATGAATGGCCTGACGATAATGATCTTGCGCACATCGCTGTGCAGGGTGCGAAAGTTGCGCGTTCTCTTGGTCTTGTTCCGCGCGTGGCGTTTGTTAGCTTTTCGACCTTTGGCTACCCTGTTAGCGAGCGCGCAGAAAAAATGCATATGGCGCCCAAAGTGTTGGACGGCATGGATGTTGATTTTGAGTATGAAGGCGAGATGACCGTCGATGTCGCGCTTAACACTCAGGCGCAAGAAGCTTATCCGTTTTCGCGTCTGACTGGTCCGGCCAATATTTTGGTTGTGCCCGCGCGCCACTCTGCGTCAATTTCTGTAAAGCTAATGCAAGAAATGGCAGGGGCGACGGTCATTGGTCCGATCTTGACGGGCGTCGATAAACCAATTCAGATTCTGCCGACTGTCGCGTCGGTGAACGATATTCTGAATATGGCGGTTCTGGCGGCCTGCAAAGTGGGCTGACCGCCAGAATCTGCTTAGCCGATGAAGGCGTCGCTGCCCCAAAGCTGTTTGACGCGCTTATCGCGACCACAGGCTTTGCGATAGAATTTATACGCATTCGCCTTTGATTTCGGACCGCGACGAGTCAGGACCACTTCAGAGCTTTTGTAGTAATCTTGGTGATAGGCCTCAGCGTTGTAAAAGCGGCTGGCGTTTAAGATCGGTGTCACAATCTTGCGGCCAAGGTCCTTTTCAGCACGTGCTTTTGCCTTTTGTGCAGCAGCTTTTTCACTCGCGTTCGTGACAAAGATCGCTGTTCGATAGCTGTCGCCGCGATCACAGAACTGACCACCAGCGTCGGTGGGATCGACCGAACGGAAGAACTTGTACAGTAGCTCGTCATAACTGACTTGACCTGCGTTATAGCGAACTTCGACCGCTTCATAGTGGCCAGTACCGCCCTTGGTCACCTGTTTGTAAGTGGGGTTTGCTGTTTTGCCTCCAGTATAACCCGACACAACTTCGCTGACACCTTTGATAGATTCAAAATCCTTTTCGATGCACCAAAAACATCCACCCGCAAAGAAAGCTTTCTTGGATTGCGCTTCGGCCGCATTGAATTGCACTGCAAGACCGAAAAGTATCAGGCCTGCGAGTAGGGGCAGTTTCACGAAATTCATCATCGTCATAGATCACTATCCTTTGGTTTTGCGGGCACCATGGGGCAAAGGAGGCCTCACCGTCTATTCACTGAGCTGTGATATCGCGCGCCTGTGAGAGTTGTTTCAAATGCCCTCAAAAGCTAGCGTTGTTCAAAGTTGTGCCAAAATGGGGTGGTTTATGAAGATTGCGATGTGGAGTGGGCCGCGAAACTTGTCGACAGCGATGATGTATTCATTCGGCAATCGGCCTGATTTTCAAGCGTGGGACGAACCTTTTTATGCCGCATACCTCATGGTCACGGGGATAGATCATCCGTTACGGGATGAGGTTTTGGCCGAGCACGACTCTGATCCACACGCCGTTTCCAACAAAATAAGAGAGGCTAGCGGCAACCTCTACATGAAACATATGGGTTTCCAAATGGAGCCTGATTTTCCCATGGATTGGGCTGAGGATTGTGTGAATATTCATCTGATCCGGCATCCGGCTCGTGTTGTTGCGAGCTATGCGGCCAAACGTGAGAATCCAACAATGCGCGACATTGGGTTTGAGCAGCAGGTGGACGTCTTTGACCTGTTTCCTGGGCCAGTGATCGATAGCGCCGATGTGCGTCGTGATCCGAAAGGCATGATACAAAGGCTTTGCGCCGAGATTGGGTTGGCCTTTGATGCTTCAATGCTCAACTGGCCTGCTGGACCGAAAGATTTTGACGGTGCGTGGGCGCCACACTGGTACAATGCTGTTCATAAATCGACAGGGTTTGCAGGCGACGAGGGGCCTTTGCCCGAGGTGTCAGGCAAAGCGGCTAGCTTGGTTCAAGCCGCCTTGCCGTATTATCGTGAATTGATCGCGCGTGCGCTTTAGCCAACGCGTTTCTTACGGGCAGCAAGCAGCTTCAATCGGAGCGCGTTCAGCTGGATGAATCCTTGCGCATCGGTCTGATCATAGGCGCCGGCGTCTTCCTCAAAAGTGACGTGCGCTTCGGAATAGAGCGAATGCTCTGACCAGCGGGCAACGGTGCGCGCAGATCCCTTATAGAGCTTTAGCCGAACGGTGCCGGTGACGTGCTCTTGGCTGCGGTCGATCAGCGCTTGCAGCATTTCGCGCTCTGGTGAGAACCAGAAACCGTTGTAAATAAGTTCGGCATATTTCGGCATCAGCTCATCTTTCAAATGGGCTTCGCCGCGATCAAGAGTGATCTGTTCAATGCCGCGGTGCGCTTCTAATAGAATGGTGCCGCCTGGCGTTTCATAGATACCGCGCGATTTCATACCAACGAACCGACCTTCGACCAGATCAAGACGGCCAATGCCGTGCGCGCCGCCAAGCTCATTAAGTCTGGTCAGGATTGTTGCGGGGCTCATTGCTTCGCCGTCAATGGAAACAGCGTCGCCCTTCTCAAAGCCAATCTCGATAAGCTGAGGTGTGTCTGGTGCATCTTCGGGGTGAACCGTGCGCTGGTAGACGTAGTCAGGTGCTTCGTCAGCGGGGTCTTCCAGCACTTTGCCTTCGGATGAAGTGTGAAGGAGATTGGCATCCACGCTAAACGGCGCTTCGCCGCGCTTATCTTTCGCGATCGGGATTTGATATTTTTCAGCAAAGTCGATGAGCTTGGTGCGGCTACTCAGATCCCACAACCGCCAAGGCGCAATCACCTTGATGTCAGGATTCAGTGCGTAGGCCGAAAGCTCAAACCGCACCTGATCATTTCCTTTGCCGGTTGCACCGTGGCTGATTGCATCCGCACCAGTTTCGGCGGCGATCTCGACCAGACGCTTGGAAATCAGAGGTCGTGCGATGGATGTACCAAGTAGATACAATCCTTCGTAAAGTGCATTAGCGCGGAACATCGGAAAAACGAAATCACGCACAAACTCTTCTCGCAGGTCTTCGATATAAATCTCAGACACGCCCATATCTTCTGCTTTTTTGCGCGCTGGCTCTAGCTCTTCGCCCTGACCAAGATCGGCGGTAAAGGTCACAACTTCACAGCCGTATTCGGTTTGAAGCCACTTGAGAATGATCGAGGTATCAAGCCCGCCGGAGTAGGCAAGGACAACTTTCTTAGGAGACGACATGAGTAGGATCCCGCAAGGTAAAGGTTTGGGGCGTTTAATCCTATTTCATACAAAGGAACAAGGGGACGACAAGGGAAGTACGCCACTGACACCTAGCCTAAATCAAACCGTCCAATTCGGCCTTGGAGGTTAGGTACGCCGCACGAAGAGCAGGAATATCCACGATCGCGTCAGCATTCTCGTTGGTTCGCTGTTCTTCCTTTTGGCAAAGCTCGCTAACAGCTTCAAACCCGATGTTCAAAGCACTGCCTTTCAAAAAATGTAGATGATTGGGCATATCGCTTGGAGATGCGTTGCCAAGAACCGCCAGAACCTCCTCCACTTCTTCGCAGAAAAGCGCAACAACCTCTGCCAGGTCATCTTCGCCAACCTCTTCTCGAAGTTCTGACAGTCTGTCCCAATTCACCATGATGAAGTGATAACAAACGTCGGTTAACGAGGTGTTGTGGTGCTTGGATTCACAAAGACTTAAGCGTGGTTGTCCATAAACGGCTCCAATGCTGAATCAAACTTTCCCCAATGATGCAAAGACGTCTCAGGCAATGCGACCGGTTTTGGTTGTCGACGATAGCCGTGCGCACCGACGGTTGTTGTCTCGATCCCTAGAAAAATGGGGCTTTGAAGTTATTGAAGCGGACAGTGGTGAAGCAGGTCTTGAGATTTGTCGGTCTAGCCCGATTGAACTTGTGGTGAGTGATTGGATGATGCCCGGCATGTCCGGGATAGAATTTTGCCGAGCTTTCCGAGATCTTGTTAAGGGGCGAGCGGCCTATTTCATTTTGCTCACAGCCCAGACAGAGCGCGAAGTCTTGGCAGAGGGATTGGAAAGTGGCGCGGATGACTTTCTTTCCAAACCGTTCAGCAGCATTGAGTTGCGCGCAAGGTTAAGGGCCGGTGAACGTGTGCTTGGCGCGCATCGCGCGCTAGAAGACAAAAATGATGTGCTTTCCTCGACGCTTTCAAAGCTCTCTGATGCGTATGAAGCTATTGAGCGTGATCTGAACGAAGCGCGCAAATTTCAAGAAGGGTTGGTGCCTGAGCGCTACTTGAAAATCGGAGACTTTGATGTTTCGCTTTTGCTAAAACCTAGCGGTCATGTCGGAGGCGATTTTGTGGGATGCTTCCGGGTGAACGACAATACGCTTGGCGTCTACTCTGTAGATGTTTCGGGGCACGGTGTTGCGTCTGCTCTGATGACCGCGCGAGTAGCAAGTTATCTAAGCGACGCGGCTCCGGATCGAAATATCGCCCTGACAAAAACGTTTAGCGGCTACGCGATGCGCCCTCTGGACGACGTTTGCGCAAAACTTAACACGCTTCTTCAAAGCGATGCAGAATCTGATCAGTATTTGACGATGGCGTTGGGAAGGGTTTGTCTTGAAAGTGGGGCCTGCGAAATCTGTCAGGCCGGTCATCCGTTTCCTGTTATCCAGCGATTAAACGATGAGGTGACTTTTCTTGAGCAGGAAGGCACACCGATTGGGCTCATTGACGATGCCGAATTTTCGACGGCGTCTCTGACTTTGGAAGTGGGCGACCGGTTGCTTCTATATTCTGACGGGTTAACTGAATGTGCTGATCCAGATGGCAAATTGCTTGATGAAAAGGGCCTAGAGTAAATTCTGCGGGCGCATCGCAAGGTGCATGGTCTGAAGTTATTAGAAAATGTTGTTTCAGATTTAGAGATTTTTGGGGCGTCAAAGGAGTTTGCGGATGACTTGTCTGCAGTCCTGATAGAGCGACGCTAAAGCAATTCTGAGAGGAAAAGCCGATCTCCGTCTGAAGCAACTAACTCAATAGCCATATCAGGGGATGTCCAAACGGCAGTGTGCGATTTTTCTGTTGGTGGCCCAAGCTGTATCATCGGGCGGGCAATATAGATGTGGCAGATCTTTTCTGCCCAAAGGTCGTACTCAGGCATATAGACAAATCTGCGGTAAAAGCCCTGTTTGCGCAGATGACCAATTTTCCAACCGGTTTCCTCCATAACTTCGCGATGCAACGCCGGGATTGGATCTTCGCCCGGGTCGATTCCGCCGCCGGGTAATTGAAACTCTGGTTCAGGCGCCGCTTGGTGTGTCAGCAAAATGCGCCCATTCCGTTCCAATACCGCATATACGCCGGGGCGTTTTTTGTACGTGACATTGGGCTTTACGGTTTCGCCGACGCGTCGAGACATGGTGGGGCCTTGGTCCTGTGGTTGTTGCCCCTATATAGACGCGGTATGGCGTGACGCCAAAGGTTTCAGGAAAATCTAGATGACTATCGGATCGAAAATCGCATGGGATGATACCGTGCTGCCATTTCAGTTGGATCGCACGGACACGCGCGGGCGAGTTGCCCGTTTGGATGGGTTATTGCAACGAGTCTTGGCACAACACGATTACCCGCCTTTGGTCGAGGCTTTGGTGGCCGAAGCAGTGCTTTTGACAGCGCTGATTGGGCAAACGATCAAATTGCGCTGGAAGCTGTCGATCCAAATCCGTGGTGACGGCCCAGTGCGGCTGATTGCGACGGACTACTATGGCCCGACGAAAGATGGCGCGCCCGCCCGTATTCGTGCCTATGCCAGCTATGATGCTGACAAGATCGACCACGCCGCAGACCCGTTCAAAATGGTTGGAAAAGGATACTTTGCGATTCTGATCGACCAAGGCGAAGGTATGGTGCCTTACCAAGGGATTACGCCAATTGCGGGTGGCTCGCTTGCCGCCTGTGCTGAGACATACTTCGCTCAATCCGAGCAGCTTCCAACGCGCTTTGCTCTTAGCTTTGGTCAGTCGCAGGTGCCGGGCGAAGATGTGCATTGGCGCGCAGGTGGCGTGATGCTGCAGCAAATGCCTGAATCAAGCTTTGAAACAGACGGATCAGAGGCAACTGGCGATGATGGGCTTTTGGCCGCGACTGATATTCTGGATGGGAGCGTTGCAGAGGACTGGAATCACGTGAACGTGTTACTTGATTCAGCCGATGAACTGGAGCTGATTGGCCCAAGTGTTCAACCAACTGACCTGTTGGTCAGACTCTATCATGCCGACAGCCCTCGTGTGTTTGAAGCACAACCAGTAGTGTTTGGATGTACATGTTCGGCCGATCGAGTGCGACAAACCATGTCGATCTATTCGGCCAAAGATATCGAACACATGACAACAGACGACGGCAAGGTTACTGCAGACTGTCAGTTTTGTGGCGCACACTACGAATTTGATCCAAGTACGCTTGGATTTGAGGCTTCGGATGACAGCTGAGCTGTGCCTTCGCCTAGAGAAGGCCTTGCAAAGAACGGGCAAGCCTTCGTCAGATTATGATCTAAACCCAGATGCCGTTTTGCCTGAAGGGCGAAGCTTGCGCGCGGCTAGTGTTTTAGTGCCAGTGACTTGCAGTGCAAACCCACATGTCATTCTTACAAAAAGGTCCTCTGCGCTAAAGCATCATCCGGGACAGGTCGCATTTCCTGGTGGCAAAGTAGAAGACAGTGATGAGGATGAAACCGCAGCAGCGTTGCGAGAGGCCCAAGAGGAGATTGGCCTTTCGCCGGAGGGCGTGACGGTTCTGGGGTCGTTGCCGTCACATGAAACTGTTACGGGCTTTCGTGTGACGCCTGTTGTGGCGATTGTCTCGGATGGATTTGTCCCATTTCCTGATACAGGCGAAGTTGCTGAGGTGTTTCGCGTGCCGCTGGAGCACTTGCTGAACCAACAGAATTATAGCGTGCAGTCTCGCCGTTGGCGGGGACAAAGACGCTTTTTCTTTACCGCTCCCTACGGTCCCTACTACATCTGGGGTGCAACGGCGCGTATTTTGCGCGCCTTGGCGGATCGGATGGCGGATGACAAAGATTGATGCAGACTGGCTGAAAATCCCGGCAACGCGTGCGGTCTTCGCAATGCTATCGAATGCCAAGTTCAAGGCCTATGCCGTTGGCGGCTGCGTGCGCAACGCGCTGCTGGATGCTCCGGTGAAAGACATTGATCTTTCAACTGACGCGCGCCCATCCGTGGTAATGCAGCTAGCTAAAAACGCTGGGTTTCACGCGGTGCCAACAGGAATTGATCATGGCACCGTTACTGTTGTGGCCAACGATATCCCGCACGAAATCACAACGTTTCGCCGTGATGTTGCTACTGATGGGCGCCGCGCTGTTGTCGCCTTTTCTGACGATATCAAAGACGACGCACTTCGGCGCGATTTTACGATGAATGCGCTATACTGTGACATTGATGGAGAGGTTATCGACCCGCTTGGCGGCTTGCCTGACCTTAACGCGCGACGTGTTCGATTTATCGAAGACGCAGATCAGCGGATTCGTGAAGACTATTTGAGGAGCCTGCGGTTCTTCCGGTTTCACGCGTGGTATGGCGACCCTCAACTTGGGTTTGAGGCTGACGCGCTGGATGCCATTGCGCGCAATGTGCAAGGTGTTGGAACGCTGTCACGCGAACGATTAGGTGTCGAACTTTTGAGGCTGTTGGAAGCGCCTGATCCGGTCGCCTCTATCGCCGGAATGCGAAGCACAGGTGTCTTACAGGCTGTTTTGAGCGGCGCTGATGATCGCGCGCTGGGCCCATTGGTGCATCTAGAGGCAACGCTTGATATTGCTCCCGATTCAATCAGGCGTTTGGCAATTTTGGGTGGCTTGGACGTTGCAGAGCGCCTGAGATTGTCGCGACAGGATAGCGAGCGTTTGCGCATCCTATATGCCGGAACGGTAGGTGGCCCAAAGGTATCAGGTTATAAATTGGGTGAAGAGATGGCGCGCGACGTTCATCTCATCGAAGCGGCTTCTTTGGATGTGCCGTTTCCAAGTGGTGTGATTGAAGCAATCGCAGAGGGGCATTCAAAAACCTTCCCGGTTAAGGCGGCTGATCTGATGCCTGACTATCAGGGTCCAGCGCTCGGTAATGCATTGAAACAGCTGGAGTCCCGTTGGATTGAAAGCGACTTTTCGCTCTCGCACGCTGATCTTTTGGCAAGCCTTGGGAAAGAGGGATGACAAATTCCCCGCGGTAAGGTATCTCTCCCTCAGCCGAATAGGAGGGCGCTCGATGATGTACTGGATCTTTACACCGACCGTTTGACTGGTCCGATCCCGTACGCGGACGGCCCCGGTTAACTCCGCCGTCCTTCCATCTTGCCCCTATTTCAGGCTTTCCAAATGTTTCGCTATCTAGAAAATCTTGTAGATCCCTACGCCGATTATCCCGTCACGGATACGCCGCCAACAAAGCTTTGGCCGTTTATTCTTGAATACTGTCGGCCATTTACGCGCGTGTTCACGATCACTGGTCTTGTGTCAGTTATTGTTGCAGCTGTTGAGATTTGGTTGATTGGCTATTTGGGCCGTTTGGTTGACGTACTGACCGCGTCTGATCCGTCAACATTCTGGTCCGAGAATGGAACGGAAATGGCGTTGATTGCGCTTTTCCTGCTGTTGATCCGTCCTGTATTGCAAATGATCGACGTTGGCCTTTTAAACAACGCGATCATGCCGAACCTTGGCACGCTGATCCGTTGGCGCGCGCACAGTCATGTGCTGCGCCAATCGGTTGGTTGGTTTGAAAACGACTTTGCTGGGCGGATTGCAAACCGCATCATGCAAACGCCGCCTGCCGCTGGTGAAGCGGTATTTCAGGTCTTTGATGCGATGGCCTATTCAACAGCTTACGTTATTGGTGCGGTGATCTTGTTGTCGACGTCTGATCCGCGTCTGGCGCTGCCACTATTGGTGTGGCTGGTGCTTTATGGTGCGCTTGTTAGGTGGACGGTCACGCGTGTTGGTCCTGCGTCAAAGGCGTCTTCTGATGCACGCAGCGCGGTTACGGGGCGTGTCGTTGATAGCTACACCAACATTCATTCCGTCAAAATGTTCGCTCATACACTTGGCGAAAAAGACTATGCCAAGGAAGCAATCGAAAAATCGCGTCAGACTTTTCAGGTTGAAATGCGCATTTTCACGAAAATGGATGTTGGTCTTACTCTGATCAACGGGTTTCTTATTGTGGCAGTTGTTGGCTGGGCGATTTGGCTTTGGTCCGTCTCTGCGGCCACTGTTGGGATGGTCGCGGTGGCGTCGTCACTGGTGCTTCGATTGTCTGCGATGACTGGCTGGATCATGTGGGCTTTGGCCAGTTTTTTCCGAAATCTTGGAGTTGTCGCTGAAGGGATGGAAACTATCGCGCAGCCTATCACCTTGATCGACAAGCCAGATGCGAAGGCATTGCAGCAAGGTCCCGGTGAGATTGCCTTCAAAAATTTGGTTCATAGATACGGGCGCGATGCCGGTGGGCTTGAGGGCGTCAACCTTGGCATTCAACCCGGCCAAAAGATTGGTTTGGTCGGTCGGTCCGGCGCGGGCAAGTCGACCCTAGTTAAGCTGCTTTTGCGGTTTTATGACATTGAAGAAGGCGCAATTGAAATCGACGGTCAAAACATTGCTGACGTCACCCAAGACAGTTTGCGTGCAAGGATCGGAATGGTCCAACAGGACAGCTCTTTGTTGCATCGCTCGGTGCGTGACAACATCCTTTATGGTCGCCCTGATGCGAGTGAAGACGAGGTTACGAACGCCGCTAAACAAGCAGAGGCGCATGACTTTATTCTCGACCTGGAAGATCCCAATGGAAACGCTGGCTACGACGCTGAGGTGGGCGAACGCGGTGTAAAATTATCTGGCGGCCAACGCCAAAGGATCGCTCTTGCGCGGGTTATTTTGAAGAACGCGCCGATCCTTGTGCTTGATGAGGCGACGAGCGCTTTGGACAGCGAAGTTGAGGCGGCAATTCAGAAAACCCTTTATGGAATGATGGAGGGCAAGACGGTCATCGCTATTGCGCATCGTCTGTCCACCATCGCGCGTATGGATCGGATCGTCGTGATCGACGATGGCAAAGTTGTTGAAGACGGTACGCATGACGCGCTTTTGGCGGCAGGCGGGCTATATGCCAACTTCTGGGATCGCCAATCTGGCGGGTTCATCAATACGGAGGCAGCAGAATGATCCGCAACGCAGGCAATCTGATCGACGCTTTCCAAAAGGCCGATGGTCCACCACCGCGCACGCTCTTGGCGTTCTTCAAATGGGCGTTGGCCGGCTCTTTCCCAATGCTGGCCGTCGCCGCCACATTATCTGCGGCAGCGGGCACGGCTGAGGTCTTTACCGCGCTGATCCTTGGGCACGTTATCGACACTGCGATCGGATCAGGCGCAGATGGGTTCTTTAGTGCAAACGTTCTGACGTTGCTTGGCGTTCTTGCATTCTTTGTCTTTTTGCGTCCTGTTCTGTTTGGCCTGTCGTCCATGGCAAACGCGGTCGTCGTGCAGCCCAATGTCAATCCTCTGGTGCTCAGCCGATTGCATCGGTGGACTTTGGGGCAATCGGTTACGTTCTTTGATGACGACTTCGCCGGTCGCATTGCGCAAAAACAGCTTCAAACAGCGCGCGCGGTCACTGACGTTGCCTCTGAAACGATCAACGTTGTTTTCTTTGCGCTTGCCTCGCTGATCGGATCGGCGCTTTTGTTGACGACGATTAACGGTTGGATGGCACTGACGCTTGGGTTGTGGGTCATTGGCTATCTGTTGATGATCCGGTGGTTTATGCCGCGCATTCGCGTCCGCTCCAAGGCACGGGCCAATGCGCGCGCGATGGTCACTGGGCAAGTGGTGGACACCGTCACCAACATTAAAACAGTCAAACTTTTTGCGCATGCAGATCATGAAGAGCATGAAGCGTTGGATGCGATTGGCACCTTCCGCGAAAAGGTTCTTGATTACGGTGTGATCGCTGCGACTTTCCGGTTCTGTCTGATGACTGTGGCGGGGATGGTGCCTGTGATGCTGATCGGGGGCACGCTTTGGTTCTGGTCCATTGGTGCCGCCAGTCCCGGTGACATAGCCGCGGCCGGCGCGATTTCCATTCGCATCGCCCAGATGTCGGGTTGGGTGAGCCATACGCTGATGGCGATTTACGCTAGCATTGGTGAGGCTGAGGATGGGATGAACACCCTGACGCCGGCGCATACTCTGACTGACAAAGGGGGCGCGGCCTCTTTGGTATTGGAAGAGCCAAGCATTAAGTTCGAAGGCGTAAATTTCGCTTATGGACGTCAATCGGGCGGTATCGAGTACATCGATTTGACAATCGCTCCGGGCGAGAAAATCGGGATCGTGGGCGCGTCGGGTGCGGGCAAATCCACGTTGGTGGCACTTCTGATGCGGCTTTACGATTCCGAGGCCGGGCGTGTTCTGGTTGGTGGCGTTGATGTGCGAGATGTTACTCAAGAAAGCCTGAGACGTCAGATCGGCATGGTCACGCAGGAAACGGCTATGTTCAATCGCTCAGCCCATGACAACATTCTTTATGGAAGCCCAGACGCCGATCAGGGCGCTGTCATTGAAGCCGCCAAGCGTGCCGAGGCGCATGAGTTTATTCTTGGTTTGGAAGATCACCAGCAGCGAACAGCTTACGATGCGCATCTTGGTGAACGCGGCGTAAAGCTGTCTGGCGGACAACGTCAGCGCATTGCCCTCGCGCGGGCCATTTTGAAAGATGCGCCCATTCTGGTTCTGGACGAAGCGACAAGCGCGCTTGATTCCGAGATTGAGGCGTCGATTCAGGCCGCGTTAGAGAAAGTCATGGAGGGCAAGACGGTTCTGGCTATCGCGCACCGTCTTTCGACGATTGCGCGCATGGATCGGATTGTCGTAATGGATGCTGGTCGCATTGTTGAAAGCGGTACTCATGACGAATTGCTGCAGGCTGGGGGTCTTTACACCCGGTTCTGGCAACGCCAATCAGGTGGCTTTATTGGGATCAAGGAAGCGGCCGAGTAAATGGCATATATGATCGAGCGCTTGGGTCTGCATGGAGATGGCATTGCGGACGGGCCGGTTTATGCCGCGCGCACTTTGCCAGGCGAAGTCGTTGACGGTGAATTGGCCAATGACAGACTTTCAAATGTTCGGATTACAAAGCCATCGACGGATCGTGTCGCCGCACCTTGCAAGCATTTCAAAGGATGTGGCGGTTGTGCACTTCAACATGCCTCTGACGCGTTCGTTGCGCATTGGAAGCAAGACATCGTACTCTCTGCTTTAGCTGCACATGGCCTTGATGCACCAATCCGCCGCCTTCACACGTCTCCTCCAAGCTCTCGCAGGCGCGCGACCTTTACTGGAAGACGCACTAAATCTGGGGCCAGCATTGGCTTTCATGCGCCAAGCAGCGCTTTAATCCGCGAAGTCCCCGAGTGTCAGTTGGTGCGTCAGAGTTTGTTGGACGCCATTCCACAGTTGGCAGATATCGTCGCCAAAACGGGCAGTCGTAAAGGGGAAATGCGGCTAACAGTGACAGACACGCTTGCCGGAATTGATTTGGCGATTACAGGCGGAAAACCGATTGATCGAGAGATCAACGCTTTGCTTGCGATCTACGATTTCGCCCGTATTTCGTGGGACGGTGAACCTGTGATCACAAAGCGCAAGCCGATGATTTCGCTTGGAACATCACAAGTATCGCCGCCTCCTGGCGCTTTTTTGCAAGCCACTGAGGAAGGTCAGTGGGCGCTTTTAGCAGCTGTTGAAGAGGCCTTGGACGACAGTGGCCCAATTGTTGATCTATTTGCAGGCTGCGGTACATTTGCGGCGCCGCTTGCTAAGTTTGCTGCAGTTCACGCGGTGGAAAGTGACGGCGATATGCTTGCCGCACTTGATGAAAGCTGGCGGCACTCAACTGGCTTGCGCGACATCACAACTGAAACGCGCGATCTTTTTCGCCGCCCTCTTTTGCCAGATGAGCTGGATCGCTTTGCGGGCGCTGTCATCGATCCACCGCGTGCAGGTGCAGAAGCGCAAATCGTAGAGATTTGCCAATCTGAAATTCAGCGCATCGCGTTTGTGTCCTGCAACCCGGTGACATTCGCGCGTGATGCAGCTTTGTTAACCAAGGCCGGGTACAAAATGGAGTGGTTGGATGTTGTGGATCAGTTTCGATGGTCCACCCACGTTGAAGTTGTGGCTTTGTTTAAGCGCTAAGTTGTGTAAGTTCGTGTTGAGGCAGAGAAAAAGAGCATAAAAATGCGCACATTTTTGAAAATTGCACTGGCCGTTGGTCTGTTGATGACGCTTGTCGGCTGTTCGTCGAAATTCAGAGGCTACAACGGGCCTGAAGTGACCCGCGTGGTTGTTTATAAAGAGATGCGGCGCATGTATTTGCTAAATGGCAAACGCGTTTTGCGGTCTTATGTGATCGATCTTGGCTTTGCGCCAACAGGCGACAAAACGGTTGAAGGCGATGGGCGCACGCCAGAAGGTCTTTACACAATTGATAGACGCAACCCCAACAGCCAGTTTCATCTATCGCTTGGCCTTGATTATCCAAGAAAACATGACATTGCGCAGGCCAAAGCTTTAGGAAAATCACCAGGTGGAGACATTTTTATTCATGGGCGGGGCAACCCTACAAGCTTCCTGATCCGTGATTGGACTTGGGGCTGCATTGCCGTGACAAACGATGAAATGGAAGAGATTTACGCAATGGTGAAAGATGGAACGCCAATTGCGATCCATCGCTGATTAAACGCCGCCGGGAGCTCCACCGCCGGGCTGGCCAATCAAAAGCGTCCACCAGATTTTGCCAGTGGGTTCTTGATACCACGAAAATCCCATGTCGCGGGCGCGGCTATCAAGAATCACTTCGCGCGTTTCATTGGCCTCCATCCAAGCTGACAGCGTTTCCAGCTCGGTCTCAAAGGTTTCCGAGATATTTTCGCCCAGCAACCGACCGGAGTAGCCAGCGCGAGAGGCGCGTTCAATTGGGCTGGAGCCGTCAGACCCAAAGTGCCAGGGGCGGTTTTGAACTGACATATCGCGCGAGTGGGTCTTTGCCGCGGCAGTTAAAACGGCAGATATTTCAACAGGTTGTGCACCACGTGCCTCTCGCAATGTGTTAATGCCTTCCAGCATTCGAAACTGGACCTTTGCTGCATCACTGTCGCTCAGGCGATAAACTTGCGGCAAAGGGCGCCCGTCTGGTCCAAATTTTGGCTCTGGTGTTGAGCATGCGGCAAGAACGGTCGCAAAAACGAAAAGAGTTAGAAGTGATTTCAGCATCGGGGCCTGCCATATTGTCATTTTCTTGAAGCCTTACAGGCAAGCTGTTGCTGATTCAAACGCAACTACGGGGAATTCGGCAATCTAACGCTTCTTTGATTTGCGAAGTGCGGCACTTCTTTCTATGTTCGATTCGATTTTCAATCCCCAAATGGAGGCTTCATGTCTCAGACGAATGACAAGTTGGCACGACGTGGTTTTATTGCTGGATCCGCAACATTTCTTGCCGCTCCCGCACTCGCGCAGACTGCCGACAGCACCGAATTTCGTGGCAGTATCAGTAGCTCGGTGCGACGCAACGCATCAAGCTTTCGCGCGCTTGATTGGCAGCCGTATTTTAGCAACACACGCAATGGAGCGGTGCTTGTCGACCTAAGCTCGCGCGCGCTTCACTTTTGGAGCGCAGATCAGCGCACCTATCGCCTGTTCCCTACAAGCGTTCCGATTTCGGAGGAGCTGACGCGTCGTGGTCGTACTCGGATCATCAAAAAGGTCGAAGGGCCATCTTGGCGCCCTACACCATCGATGAAAAAGCGTAATCCTGACTGGCCTGACTTCGTTGGCCCCGGTCCGGACAACCCGCTGGGAACCCACGCTTTGCACCTAAGTTGGACGTATTATCGCATCCACGGTACGCACGACACGCGCAAGATTGGCCGTCGGTCTTCGAATGGTTGTATCGGTCTTTACAACAACAATATCTCGGAGCTTTATGCGATGACTCAGGTCGGCACGCAGGTTCTGGTCATTTAAGACAGCTTTCAGGGCTGGTCTTACAGCCAGCCCTGCAAATTTTCGCTAATCGTTTCGCACAACGCATCGATATGAGCGTCGTCATCGTTAAGGCATGGGATATAGGTGAATTTCTCGCCACCAGCCTCTTCAAAGCTCTCAAATATCTCTTCGTTGATCTCTTCGAGCGTTTCGATGCAATCGGCTGAGAACGCAGGGGCTATGACGGCGATATTCTTTTGACCGCCCTCAGCCAATCGCGCTACTTCTTCCACCGTATAGGGTTGAAGCCAATCTTCGGGTCCAAACTTTGACTGGAAGGTCGTTTTGATCTTGCTGTCATCCCAACCTAGACGCTCTTTCAACAGACGCGTCGTTTTCTGGCACTGACAGTGGTACGGATCGCCCTCCATCAAATAGCGCTGCGGCACGCCATGATAGGAGCACACCAAAATATCGGGCTCCCTGTCCAACTTGGCGTAAGCAGATTCGACAGATTTTGCCAGCGCATCAATATAAGACGGACGGTCGAAGTATGCGGGCACTGTCCTTGCGGGAGGTTGCCACTTTTCCTCAGTTAGAACCCGGAAAAACTGATCATTTGCAGTCGCTGAAGTCGCCCCGGCATATTGAGGATACAGCGGAAAGAACAGGATTTTGCGGCACCCCTGATCAATCATTTCACGCACTTTCGATTTGGTCGACGGGTTGCCATAGCGCATACAAAAATCGACGACGACATCATCACGATAGCGACTTGCCATCTGCTCTTTGATTTTTTTTGTCTGCGCCTTTGTGATCGTCATCAATGGGCTTTCGCCATCTTCTTCGTTCCAAATCGACTTATAAGCTGCACCCGACGTGAAAGGACGTTTTGTCAGAATCACAAGCTGCAGTAGTGGCTGCCAAAGGAACGGGCTGTAATCGATGACGCGGCGATCTGAGAGAAACTCGTTCAGGTACCGGCGCATCGACCAGTAATCATAGCCGTCAGGTGTGCCAAGGTTCGCAACCAAAATGCCAACCTTTTCGCGCTGAACAGGCGGGTGATCAGCGGGCAGATGTGAAATGGCCTGGCTTGTGTCTTCCAACGCAACCTCTCCTGAATCGCGGTCCAGCATGCTTTACTGTGTCCTTGTCGAAATGTCTTCTAGTGCGGAGAAATAATCCGCACTGCGCGCGCGTCAACGCTTTGGAGGTGTGACTTGATCGCCTGACGGCTTTTCTTCAACACCAAGTGCTTCGGCAAAGCGTGCCTGTGCGCTGCCAGGTTGCAGTGGTTTTTGTTGATTTTCCGAAGGCGACCAACCAGTCAAATACACAAGTTCAAACGTGGCCTGAAGATAGCCTTCGGCATCAGCAAAGTGTTTTGCATAGACCGTCTCGGTTTCTGCAAATAGCGCACGTTGGGGAACTGTTTTACGTCTGTCGATAAGCGCGTTTGTCTCCCCCATGCCGCGCAAATCCTGTATCAAGGCGGTCATGCTAGGATATCGCACAGTGATTTTGCGACTGTCAGCGACCGGCAATGCAAATCCAGCACGTTGCAAGAGTCCGCCAAGATCACGCATGTCTGCCATAGGTACCACGCGTGGTGAAAGACCGCCGGTCAGCTTGACCTCTGCTTCGGCCAACGCAGTGCGCAACTCGTTCAACGTATCGCCGCCGAACATCACGCCGATGAAAAGCCCATCTGGCACCAAAGCCAGTCGCGATTGTACCATTTGACCGATTGGATCATCGGCCCAATGAAGACCAAGCGCGTGAACGACAAGATCATGCTTTGCCGGTTCTAGTGACAGTCGCTCATCATCTGAAATAGTGACTGCTTTAGGGAACTTTTGCACCATCGCTTGGGTCACATGACCCACAAGAACAGGTGATGTGAACGTTTTGTTAACCTCGTCCAGCCTTTCTGCAATTTCATCTGCCGCTTCGCGATGCAGAAACAGTGCTTCGGTGCGCGCCCGCGAACGGTTGCGCAGCAGAGCAGGACGGTCAGTGAGTCGTTTTATGCCGGACATGTCGGCGGGAAGGTAAGCTTCAATGCTGGGATTGCAACGCGCCTTATCCATTGTTTACCCAACTCAATGTGTGCTTTGCGCTGCACAAGTTGACGAGGAAGGTGGCCTTTGTGGCGCGTGCTGGCGCGAGACTCCATTTATCAGTGGACTTGCCTGTGATGCCTGTGGTGCTCCGCTGCCCGGTTCCGAAAGAGGGTGCGCTCATTGTGACAAGTGCTTGTCGACACCGCGGCCGTGGGATGCCGGCCGTGCCGCGTTTTTATACGAAGGCCATGGACGGAGGATAATTCTATCGCTGAAACACGGCGACCGTACTGACCTAGCAAAGTCGGCTGCGCTTTGGTTGCAACATGCAGGCCGTGATATATTGGCAGAGGGCACGGTATTGGTGCCGGTTCCAGTGCATTGGAGTCGCTTGTTAAGCCGCAGATACAACCAATCGGCAGAAATTTCGCGGTCACTTTCTAAGCTGACTGGGCTAACGGCGTGTCAGGACGCGCTTTTACGAAGCAAAAGAACAGCCCTGCAAAACGGGATGACCGTTGCAGAAAGACAGATGAACATGCAGGGTGCAATAATTGCAAATCCTAAGCGTTTTCAGTCTCTTGAAGGGCGTAGAATCTGCCTGATTGACGATGTCATGACGTCTGGTTCAACCCTTACAGCTTGTACAGAAGCAGCCCTAAATGCGGGGGCAGATCAGGTTTTTGTTATGGTTCTGGCGCGGGTCGCAAAGACACCCTAGGTATGGAGGCCAGAACTTTAAGGTTAGAGCCAATGGCCAATATCGAAATTTACACCTCTCCCCTTTGTGGCTTTTGCCATTCGGCCAAGCGTTTGCTTACCGATAAGGATGCTAGTTTTTCTGAAATTGACGTGATGCGTCAGCCCGACAAGCGTCAGGAAATGATGAGCCGGGCAAATGGGCGTCATACAGTTCCGCAGATTTTCATTGATGGGAAACACATCGGTGGCTGCGATGATCTTTATGCGCTTGAGCGAGCGGGGAAGCTTGATCCGCTTTTGGCGGCTTAGATGCGCGTTGGCCTTGTTCAACTGACCAGTTCGGACGATCCATCCGCAAACCGATCGGTTGTCCAGGGCTTTATCGCCGACGCGGCTGCGCAGGGCGCAAGCTTTGTTCTGACGCCAGAAGTTACCAATTGCGTGTCCAACAGTCGCAGTCGGCAGAATGAGGTTTTGCGACCGGAAGCAGAAGATGAAACGCTTGCTGCCCTGCGTATACAGGCTGCAGATCTTGGCATTTGGCTTTTGATCGGATCCCTTGGCTTGAAATCAGACGGAGACGATCCGCGGTTTTTCAATCGTTCCTTTTTGATTGCGCCAGATGGGACGATCGCTGCGCGCTATGACAAAATTCACATGTTTGATGTGAATCTGTCTGAAACCGAAACTTACCGCGAAAGTGACGGATATCAGCCGGGAAAAAGGGCGGTCTTGAGTGAGGTCGCCGGCACGCCGCTAGGCATGACTGTGTGTTACGATCTGCGCTTTCCTTACCTGTTTCGCGGACTCGCAAAGTCTGGTGCGCGTATCATGACGGTTCCGGCTGCGTTTTCACCTGAAACCGGCCCCGCGCACTGGGAGGTTTTGCTGCGTGCCCGTGCCATTGAAACAGGAAGTTTCGTTTTGGCTCCTGCGCAATGTGGAAGTCATGCGGTATCAAAAGGACGGCCGCGCGAAACCTATGGTCATTCGCTTGCCATTGATCCTTGGGGGCGCGTTTTGGCTGACGGCGGTGTCGCACCTGGTGTGAGCATGGTTGATCTAAGGCTTGAGGACGTTGATGATGTACGCAGGCGGCTTCCGTCCCTTGCAAACGAACGTGACTATCAAAAGGCCTAATGTCTGACAGTACAGATCCAACCGACCCACTGGCGATTGCTTTGTTCAGTGAGATGTTTATGGCGGACCAGTTGGCCCGTGCGCAATTGGCCAAGGCTTTACCAAAAGGCATGGAGCTAAGCCACTTTTCTGTTTTGAACCACTTGGCGCGCAGCAATGAAGAGCGCTCGCCCGCGCAGCTTGCCAAAGCGTTTCACGTTACGCGTGGTGCAATGACCAATACAATCGGCAAGCTTGAGTGGGCTGGTTATGTGCATGTACGACCCGACTGGGATGATGCTCGGCGCAAGCAGGTATCGATCAGTCACGCAGGACGTAAGGCTCGCGTGCAAGCGTTGGAATCTATCGCTCCGATCTTGGCCAGTGTGGTCGAGGCGGTTGGCACCGAAAACGTGCGCTCGATCCTGCCGGTCTTGCGCGAAGTGCGAAAACGCTTCGATGAAACATCTAATTCGGCTTGATCGACGTTGTGACGTAATTCACCGACAAATCTCTCTCGCTCAATTTCCAATTCCAGCCAATGGGGTTGAACACAAAGCCCGTCTTGTCGACGGGATCCATCCCAGCCTGACGCAACAGATCAAAAAGCTCACCCGGGGTGATGAACTTTGACCATTCATGTGTGCCCTTTGGCAGCCAGCGCATGATGTGTTCTGCACCAAGAATGGCAAAGACATAGCTTTTTGGGTTTCGATTAAGCGTCGAACAGGTCATTAACCCGCCTGGCTTCAAGAGCTGTTGGCAAGCCGTCAGAAACGTAAGCGGGTCGGCCACGTGCTCAACCACTTCCATATTCATGATCGCATCGAACTGTTCGCCATCGTCAACCAATGCTTCGGCAGATGTATGGCGATAATCAATGGTCAGGCCCTGCTCTTGGGCGTGTACTTGGGCAACTGGAATGTTCCGTGCGGCGGCATCTGCGCCGACAACATCAGCGCCCAAACGCGCCATTGGTTCGCTAAGCAAGCCTCCACCGCATCCAATATCTAGGATGCGCAAACCTGCAAAAGGCTCAGGTTGCGTCAAGTCGCGCTCAAACTCTGCTGCAATCTGGTTTGTGATGTAGTCCAGACGGCAGGGATTGAGCATATGCAGCGGTTTGAATTTGCCATTCGGGTCCCACCATTCGGCCGCCATTGCCTGAAACTTTTCGACTTCGGAAGCGTCGATCGTTGATTGAAGCGCCATTTGGGGCCCCTTTGTTTGAATTCCATCTCAAAAAGCGCTGTGATCCGCGCCGTCCTTTCCTATATAGAGCGCTAATGGACAGACCCGTAGCCAATAAGGGTGCGTCACAGTTTCTCTATCCGCCGATTGATCCATTTGATCAGCAGGTGTTGGATGTTGGTGATGGGCACCGAGTGTATGTCGAGCAATGCGGCAATCCCAAGGGGATTCCGGTTGTTGTTTTGCATGGTGGCCCGGGTGGCGGATGTAGCCCGGCGATGCGGCGATACTTCAATCCAGATGTATTTCGTGTGATCCTGTTTGATCAGCGTGGCTGTGGCCGTTCGCGACCTCATGCAAGCATCGAAAACAACACAACGTGGCATTTGGTGCATGACATCGAGATGATCCGCGAACACTTGAATATCAAGGAATGGATTGTTTTTGGTGGAAGTTGGGGGGCTGCCCTTGGCCTGATCTATTCGATAAGCCATCCAAACCATGTTCTTCATCTTGTATTGCGCGGCGTCTTTTTGATGACTCAGGCTGAGTTGAAGTGGTTTTACGGTGGGGGCGCCGGCGCGTTTTGGCCGGACGTCTGGCGTCGGTTTGTGGACATTGTACCCGAAGATGAACGCGATGATTTGATCGAGGCGTACCGCCGCCGTCTGTTTTCGGGCGATCAGAAAACTGAAACACGGTTCGCGCGGGCGTGGGCCAGCTGGGAAAATACTCTGGCGTCAATTAGCAATGATGGCCCTGGTGGTGACAGCCCAGCTGAATATGCGCGAGCGTTTGCGCGTTTAGAGAATCACTACTTCTCAAACGCCGGATTTTTGGCCCAAGACGGTTGGATTGAGGCAAATGTCTCATCGCTTGCTAAAATTGGAGGAACCATCGTTCAGGGTCGCTACGACATGATTTGTCCACCCGATGCGGCCTATCGTTTGCACCAGGCTTGGCCAACCTCAACGCTAAAAATCGTTCCACGAGCAGGACATGCGCTTAGCGAGCCGGGGATTAGTGCCGCGCTTGTGCAAGCGATGGATGGCCTATCGCGGCGTCTTTTGCCGCCATCTGGTTGAGCGCGGTCCGCGCAGACTTTAAGAAATCTTCAAGAGTCCGCCAATGCGCCGTCAATGTTTGGCCCTATTTGGTGGATTTATTAATAACTGTTGGGGGACAGTTTGAGGGACTTGCGGATGTTTTTACGGATTACGGCTCTTTGTGTCGGAGCTGCGCTGCTCACTTCGATGCCGACTTTTGCTGATGCGTGTTCACGTTCAGTCTCAAAACAAGCGGCGTCCACATTTGTTCCGGCGACCAGTATCAATCAAAAGCTATTGGGCGAAGCAATCCGAGTAGAGGTGAATTTTCACCGATGCCGTGCAGGTTTGGGCAAAGTTGCGTCGGCAGGGACTTCGCTGCGCAAAGAGGCGAGAAACCATAGTAAATGGATGGCTAAAACCCAGCAACTTACGCATCGCAGCACAGTTGCAGGCGCAGCGACGTTGCGCGATCGGATCAAGAAATCTGGTGTTAAATTCCGTACAGGTTCGGAAAACATTGGAATGGTGCATCGCTATCAGATTGATAACCGCCGGTTCAAAATCCTCGACTCAGGGAATTGCAAGTTTGCGACGTACGAAGGCAAGGCCCTGCCTGCACATTCCTACGCGTCACTGGCGCGTCACGCGGTAAGTCTTTGGATGAATTCGCCAGGGCACCGTAAGAACATCCTAGATAAGCGCGTTAAAAAGGTTGAAACGGCAGTCGCCTTTGATCCAAACGCGCAATATTGCGGACGCTTTTGGTTGACGCAAAACTTTATCGGATAATTCGGTACGGCACACACATCGAAAAAACCGGGCCTGACGTAAACAACCCGTCAGGCCTTTTTTGAGTCTTTCTGTTGCAAGCGGCGAATAAATGCTCCTTGCCCGACGGTGTCGGCAGGGCTAAGTCTAAGCTTATTGGACAGAGGCGATAATCAATGTCGAAATTGGTAACAATCTATGGCGGTTCGGGGTTTGTGGGGCGCTATATTGCGCAACGGATGGCCCGTCAGGGATGGCGTGTGCGCGTGGCCGTGCGGCGCCCAAACGAGGCAATGTTTGTAAAGCCGTATGGCGTCGTAGGTCAGGTTGAACCCGTCCTTTGTAACATCCGTGACGATGACAGCGTGCGTATTTGCGCGCGCGGGGCCGATGCGGTTGTGAATTGTGTTGGTACCTTTGACGCGCGGGGCAAGAACAACTTTGATGCCGTGCAGCACGAAGGGGCCGGACGTATCGCTCGGATTGCAGCCGAAGAGGGTGTCGACCAGATGGTGCACATCTCTGCTATTGGCGCCGACCCCGAAGGACCAAGCCAATATGCGCAAAGTAAGGGTGAAGGCGAAGTGGACGTTTTGGGTGCCATGCCTGAAGCTACCATTTTGCGTCCTTCTGTCGTTTTTGGTCCTGAAGATCAGTTCTTTAACCGATTTGCCGCCATGGCGCGTCTTTCGCCGGTGGTGCCGTTGTTTGGTGCAGACGCAAGGTTTCAGCCTGTTTACGTTGATGATGTTGCCGAGGCGGTTGAGGCCGTCTTGGTGGGCAAAGCGGCCTCGGGCACCTATGAGCTTGGTGGTCCAGAAGTGGCAAGCTTTGCCGAGCTAATGCACATGATGCTTGATGTTATTCGTCGTCGTCGCCTTGTCCTGCCGCTTCCGTTCTGGGTTGGTGGTGTAATGGCGCGTGTCACTGGTGCGCTTTCTTTCCTGACAGGTGGATTGGCACCACAGCCTGTGACGTCAGATCAGCTGTTGGAATTACGCCGCGATAACGTAGTGAGCGATGGCGCGCAGGGTTTTGCGGAATTAGGCATTCTGCCGACTTCGCTTGAAGCGACTTTGCCATCATACTTGTGGCAGTTTCGACCGTCCGGCCAGTATGCCGCGCTCAAGGAAAGTGCACGAAACCTTAAGGGTTAAGTGTAGGCAATTGCCAGCAACACAATGCCAAGTGCTATTCGATAGATCACATAAGGCGTGAAGCTTACTGATCTTAATAGCCGCATCATGAAGTGAAGCGCTCCAAGTGCAGCGAAAAAAGCAAAAACAGCACCAATTGCCGCGTCTTTTGCAGCAGCCCCATCCATATTGAAGGCAACTTCCGCGCCTAGAAGTGTGCCGGTGGCAAGAATTGTGGGGATCGACATAAGCATCGCCAAGCGCGCAGCATCTTGTCTGGCGTAACCCAACTGGCGGGCTGCAGTAATGGTGATACCCGAGCGTGACGTGCCGGGAATGAGCGCCAGAATTTGCCAAAAACCCATGACGACGGCGTCTTTCAGCGTCCAGTTCTCAGCTGTTTTATCATCTGTTCCCGTGCGATCCGCCCAGTATAGTACAAGCCCAAAGACCAGCGTCGCCCAGCCAACTACGGTAATCGAGCGCATTGCATCGCTGAGGCCGGTCAGCTTTAGGATCAGCCCGGCGATGACAACAGGAATGGTTGACAGTATCAGACACAACGCAAGCCACGCATTTTGATTGTCAATCTTACCACGCAATACACTGGGCAGCCCTTGAATGGCGCGAGAGACATCGGACCAGAAGTATAAGATGACGGCCCCAAGAGTGCCGACGTGGACAGCAACGTCGATCACCTGACCTTGGTCCGCCAGCCCAGTCAGATTCGGCAAAAGAATCAAATGGCCAGAGGAAGAAACGGGCAGAAATTCGGTAATGCCCTGAATAAGAGCGACAAGGATTAATTGAAGAAGCGGCATGCTGCTCGTTTTGCAGTTAAATTTGGCGCACTCTAACCGATTGAGACTTCTAAGGAAGTCCGAATTAATGTCCGATACGGACCTAAAATAAGGCGCGACTTTATAAGTTGCACAAGAGGGAGCCAAAAAAACTGAAATTAGGTCAGTATAAGTGACTTTTATTTCCTGGCGCGACAGCTTACACCGACGTCTCAAGTAATAGAAAGCTAACCTTATGGCTGAAAACCCGATGCTCAAGTTTGTGACAGTAGAACGTGACATGCCGCAAAAGCGAGATGCCACTATACGTCGTGAAGATTTTAATGAGATTTATGCGGAGTACGCCGACGCTAAAGCGAAAGAGCAGTCGGCGCGGTGCAGCCAATGTGGTGTCCCCTACTGTCAGTCGCATTGTCCGCTTCATAACAATATACCCGATTGGCTTAAACTAACCGCCGAGGGACGCTTGAAAGAGGCCTACGAACTTAGTCAAGCGACCAATACTTTTCCTGAGATTTGTGGGCGAATTTGTCCGCAGGATCGGCTGTGCGAAGGCAACTGCGTAATCGAACAATCGGGCCACGGCACTGTAACGATTGGCTCGGTTGAAAAGTACATTACCGATACTGCTTGGGAGCAAGGTTGGGTCGAAGGCATTGCGCCGAGCGTTGAGCGCCAAGAAAGCGTCGGCATCATCGGTGCTGGTCCCGGTGGGCTTGCGGCGGCTGATGTTCTACGCCGCGCTGGCGTTCAGGTGACAGTCTATGATCGTTATGATCGCGCTGGTGGGCTGATGATGTACGGAATTCCGGGCTTCAAGCTTGAAAAGGAAGTTGTGCAGCGTCGCAATGATCAACTGGCCGAGGGTGGCGTTGAATTTGTACTGAATTGCAATGTGGGCGAAGACATCTCGTTTGAGGATATTCGCGCAAAACACAGTGCTGTTTTGATCGCCACAGGTGTCTACAAGAGCCGTGATTTACAAGGGCCGGGCAGCGGTGCGGACGGCATTGTGCGTGCGATTGATTTCCTGACGGCGTCTAACCGCAAAAGTTTTGGGGACGATGTGCCGGAGTTTGACTCGGGCGAACTTTCTGCCGAGGGCAAAAAGGTGGTTGTTATCGGCGGTGGAGACACGGCGATGGACTGTGTGCGCACGGCTGTGCGGCAAGGTGCGACAAGCGTGAAATGCCTGTACCGCCGTGACCGGGCCAACATGCCGGGGTCTCTACGTGAGACGACAAACGCCGAGGAAGAAGGTGTTGAATTTGTCTGGCTAACGGCACCTAAAGGGTTCACTGGCGATAGCGTTACGGGTGTTATTGCTGAGAAAATGCGGCTTGGAGCGCCTGATGCGACCGGTCGCCAGGTGCCGGAATTGATCGAAGGGTCGGACTATACCGAAGACGCTGACTTAGTGATTAAGGCGCTTGGATTTGAACCTGAAGCACTACCTTCTCTTTGGGGTGTTGACGAGCTTGAGGTGACGCGCTGGGGAACGATCAAAGCGGCTTTTGAGACGCATGAAACCTCACTGGAAAGTGTCTATGCCGTTGGGGATATTGTGCGTGGTGCGTCTTTGGTTGTTTGGGCCATTCGCGATGGGCGCGAGGCCGCGGATGCGATTTTGCAGCGCCTGAACGCCTCGGCGAAAGTGGCCGCGGAATAGGATCAGCATCGCATCGGTACAACGTCGGTATTGCGTCGGTATTACGTAGGTGCGTGCGAAAGGTAAAATATGGCGAAAGGACAGCGTCGCTGACCCGATCGCTTAATGGGGAGTTAAGAGATGAGTAAAGAGCTGAATGGCAAATGCCTTTGTGGTGCATGCTCAATCTCGGGCACGCCCGAAGGCGATACCATGCATGTTTGCCACTGCGACATGTGCCGCGCGTGGACAGGCGTTGGTATGATGGCGATTACGATGAAATCAGACGGTCTGCGCATTGAGGGCCCGGTCAAGAAAAGCGCGACTTCGGATTGGGCCGAACGGGCGTGGTGCGACGATTGTGGCTCGTCGCTTTATTATCGCGTTACGGCGCAAGGGCCGCA
The DNA here is from genome assembly GCA_039942715.1 of Paracoccaceae bacterium. Taxonomy (GTDB): domain Bacteria; phylum Pseudomonadota; class Alphaproteobacteria; order Rhodobacterales; family Rhodobacteraceae; genus JABDJX01. The sequence goes on along the minus strand of JBDVBY010000011.1, from coordinate 35,815 downwards.
CCACGACGCATACCATGTTGCTTCGGGGCTGTTCCCTGATGGCGGCGGCATGAAGCTGGTGGGTGAGTATTTCACCGATAAGCGGCCTTCGGGTTACGAATTTGCGGGTGATCTAAAGGGTATGACCGAGGCGGAAACGCTGGCGTTTTTTGGTGGCTGAGAACACCAAGCTGAGAGAATTCAAGAATACTGCGCGTTTGCGCTGCAAGGAGACTGAGATGACAAAATATGATGCAGAATGGGCCGCCGCGGAAGAAGCTCGTCGCACGTGGATGGCGGACAACAGTCTCTATTCCGAGGATAATGAGCATGCGTCTTGTGGCGTCGGGCTTGTTGTGTCGATTGATGGATCGCGGTCGCGCAAGGTGGTCGAGCACGGTATTAACGCGCTAAAGGCGATCTGGCATCGTGGTGCCGTTGATGCGGATGGCAAAACTGGGGACGGCGCTGGCATACATGTTCAGATCCCCGTGCCGTTTTTTTACGATCAGGTTGAGCGCACAGGCCATACACCGAACACTGAAGAGATGCTCGCTGTTGGTCAGGTGTTTTTGCCGCGCACCGATTTTGGCGCACAAGAGACCTGCCGGACCATCGTTGAAACTGAAGTTCTGCGCATGGGCTACTATATTTATGGCTGGCGTCATGTGCCGGTGAATGTTGCGGTTCTGGGCGAGAAGGCCAATGCGACGCGCCCCGAGATCGAGCAGATTCTGATCAGCAATTCCAAAGGTGTCGATGAGGAGACGTTTGAACGCGAGCTTTACGTTATTCGCCGCCGGATTGAAAAGGCTGCGGCGGCCGCGCAAGTGTCGCAACTTTATGTGTGTTCGCTGTCGTGCCGCTCAATCATTTACAAAGGCATGATGCTGGCCGAGCAAGTTGCGGAATTTTATCCCGATCTGCTTGATGAGCGGTTTGAGAGCGCGTTTGCAATCTATCACCAGAGGTATTCGACAAACACGTTTCCGCAGTGGTGGCTTGCCCAGCCGTTTCGCATGTTGGCGCATAACGGCGAGATCAACACGCTTAAGGGCAACGTCAACTGGATGAAGTCACACGAGATCCGCATGGTCTCGGGCGCGTTTGGTGAAATGGCCGAAGACATCAAGCCGATCATTGCTAACGGGTCGAGCGACTCGGCGGCTTTGGACTCGGTGTTTGAAGTTCTAGTCCGTGCCGGGCGAAACGCGCCGATGGCCAAAACGATGCTGATCCCTGAATCGTGGTCAAAGCAGGCTGTTGAACTGCCTGAGGCGTGGCGCGACATGTATTCTTATTGCAATGCTGTGATGGAGCCTTGGGATGGGCCCGCTGCGCTTGCGATGACAGATGGGCGCTGGGTTTGTGCTGGTCTGGATCGCAATGGATTGCGGCCGATGCGCTATACGGTCACCGGTGATGGGCTTTTGATCGCTGGATCTGAGACGGGCATGGTGCCTGTTGATGAAGCGTTTGTCGTTGAAAAAGGCGCGCTAGGTCCGGGGCAAATGATTGCTGTTGATATGACCGAAGGCAAGCTGTTCCACGATCAGGATATGAAAGACGTTTTGGCCGCTTCCGCCCCTTTTAGTGACTGGGTTGGCAAGATTTCTGAGCTCGATGGCGAGCTATCTGGTCTTACAGAAAAGCCGTTGTTTGAAGGGGCTGAATTGCGTCGCCGTCAGATTGCAGCGGGCTATTCGATTGAAGAGCTTGAGCAAATTTTGGCGCCGATGGCCGAGGATGGAAAAGAGACGCTAGCCTCTATGGGAGACGATACGCCGTCGGCTGTTTTGTCGACCAAGTATCGCCCGCTGAGCCATTTTTTCCGGCAGAACTTTAGTCAGGTGACCAACCCACCGATTGACTCACTTCGTGAATATCGGGTGATGAGCCTGAAGACGCGATTTGGCAATCTGAAGAACGTATTGGATCAAGACAGCAGCCAGACCGAGATTATCGTGCTGGACAGCCCATTTGTCGGCAATGCGCAGTTTGGCCGTCTGGTTGAAGAGTTTGAAGCTGGGATGGTTGAGATCGACTGTACCTTTGCTGCTGATGCCGACGCGGGTGCGTTGCAAACCGCCTTGGAGCGCATTCGCGCAGAGGCTGAGGATGCCGTGCGTTCAGGCGCTGGTCATTTAATCCTGACCGATCATCATCAGGGCGACGATAAGGTTGCGATGCCGATGATTTTGGCGACAAGCGCTGTCCATTCCTGGCTGACGCGCAAAGGATTGCGGACGTTCTGTTCGCTGAACGTGCGCTCGGCAGAGTGTATTGATCCGCATTATTTTGCCGTGCTGGTAGGATGTGGTGCGACCACGGTGAACGCTTATCTGGCTGAAGATTCGATTTCTGATCGCATTGATCGTGGGTTGATTGATGGGTCTTTGACAGAAGCGGTTGCGCGCTATCGTGCGGCGATTGATGCGGGACTTTTGAAGATCATGTCGAAAATGGGGATTTCGGTGATTTCCTCTTATCGCGGCGGTCTGAATTTTGAGGCGGTTGGTTTGAGCCGCGCGATGGTTCATGAATACTTCCCCGGCATGCATAGCCGTATTTCAGGCATTGGTGTCAGCGGAATTCAAACTAAAGCGGAAGAGGTTCACGCCGTTGGCTTTAAAGGCACAAGCGTACTGCCGATAGGTGGTTTTTATAAATCGCGCCGCTCCGGGGAAACCCATGCTTGGGAAGCTCAAGCGATGCACATGCTGCAAGCCGCTTGTCAAAAGGCGAGCTATGCAATGTGGCAGCAGTTTAGTGCGAAGATGAAGGCGTCACCGCCTATCCATTTGCGCGATTTGATGGCAATTAAGCCGATGGGCAAGCCGGTGCCAATTGAAGAGGTGGAAAGCATCACCTCGATCCGCAAACGGTTTGTTACGCCGGGCATGTCACTTGGCGCGCTGTCTCCTGAGGCACATAAAACGTTGAACGTGGCGATGAACCGGATTGGTGCGAAGTCAGACAGTGGCGAAGGCGGCGAAGATCCGGCGCACTTTGTTCCTGAGGCGAATGGTGACAACCCGTCTGCGAAGATCAAGCAAGTGGCGTCCGGCCGCTTTGGTGTGACGGCTGAATATCTGAACCAATGCGAAGAGCTTGAGATCAAGGTTGCCCAAGGCGCGAAGCCGGGCGAGGGCGGTCAACTTCCGGGGATGAAAGTGACTGAGTTGATTGCGCGATTGCGTCATTCGACTCCGGGTGTGACGCTTATTTCGCCACCGCCGCATCACGACATTTATTCGATCGAGGATTTGGCTCAGCTGATTTACGATCTGAAGCAGATCAATCCGCGTGCGAAAGTGACTGTGAAGCTTGTTGCGTCGTCTGGCGTCGGCACGATTGCCGCTGGTGTGGCCAAGGCCAAGGCGGATGTGATCTTGATCTCGGGTCACAATGGCGGAACGGGTGCTTCGCCCGCGACGTCGATCAAATATGCTGGTTTGCCGTGGGAAATGGGCCTGACCGAAGCGCATCAGGTTTTGTCGATGAACAACCTGCGCGACCGGATCACGCTTCGCACCGATGGTGGTTTGCGCACTGGCCGAGACATTGTCATGGCTGCCATGATGGGGGCCGAGGAATATGGGATCGGCACCGCCGCATTGATTGCGATGGGCTGTATCATGGTGCGTCAGTGTCAGAGCAACACGTGCCCGGTTGGGGTTTGCACACAGGATGAAGCGCTGCGCGAGAAGTTTACGGGCAGTGCCGATAAGGTTGTTAATCTGATCACCTTTTACGCCCAAGAAGTGCGTGAGATTTTGGCCGAGATTGGAGCAAGATCGCTGGACGAGGTGATTGGGCGCGCTGATCTGCTCTCTCAGGTGAGCCGGGGATCGGCACATCTGGACGATCTGGATCTGAATCCGATGCTGATCACCATCGATGGGGCGGATCGCATTTCTTATGATCGCGAGCGCGCGCGTAACGCAGTGCCCGACACGCTTGATGCAGCGATTGTGAAAGATGCCGCGCGCTTCCTTGAAGAAGGCGAGAAAATGCAGCTTTCCTATGCTGTGCAAAACACGCATCGCACCATTGGGACGCGCACATCTTCGCATATTGTGAAGCGATTTGGGATGCGCAACAAATTGCAGCGGGATCATTTGACGGTGAAGCTTCAGGGCTCTGCCGGCCAGTCTCTCGGTGCGTTTGCAGCGCCCGGTTTGCGGCTTGAGGTATCTGGTGACGCCAACGATTACGTTGGTAAGGGTCTGTCAGGTGGCACCATTGTTGTACGGCCTCCCATGGCGAGCCCTCTTGTGGCTGATGAGAACGTTATTATTGGCAACACTGTTCTTTATGGGGCGACGGATGGATATCTGTTTGCTGCTGGACGCGCTGGTGAGCGATTTGCTGTGCGGAATTCTGGCGCGAAAGTCGTTGTCGAAGGCTGTGGCTCCAACGGGTGCGAGTATATGACAGGTGGCGTTGCGGTGATTTTGGGCCGTATTGGCGCGAACTTTGGTGCCGGGATGACCGGCGGTATGGCTTATCTTTACGATCCCGACAATCAGGCGCGCACGATGATGAATCCTGAAACGCTGGTCGCGGTGCCAGTGAACGAAGGGCATTACATGGGCGAGTTGGAACAGTTGTTGGAAATGCATCTAGAGGAGACCGGCAGCAAACGGGCCGCTGAGCTGATGCAGCATTGGGATGAGGAGCGGCACCACTTTGTTCAGCTTTGCCCAAAAGAGATGCTGAACAAACTGGATGTCCCAATTGTTGGTCTGGATGAGGCCATTCCTGCGGAATGATTTGAGGTTTAGCGCCGACTTTGTCGCCGCCTTGGGCGAGGGGCTTTGCCCCTCGCGCTCCCCAGAGTATTTCAAAATAGATGAAGTGACGCCGGGTTTCGGATGACAGGCTGTGTGTGTGCGGGCAGGGTCAGCTTATGGTTGATTACCCGCATCTTATTGCCCCGCTGAATCTTGGATTTGTCACCTTGCCCAACCGCGTGTTGATGGGCTCGATGCATACTGGTTTGGAAGAAACTGGTGATTTTGAGCGCGTGGCGGCCTTTTATGGTGCGCGGGCACGTGGCGGTGTTGGGCTGATGGTGACGGGCGGCATGGCACCAAATCGTGAAGGTGCGGTTATGCCGGGCGCGGCTGGCCTTTTTTCAGATCAGGATGTCGCAAACCATCGCGTCGTGACGAACCGCGTGCATGGCGAAGGTGGGCGCATTGCAATGCAGGTTTTGCATGCCGGGCGCTATGCCTATTCGCCGGAGTGTGTTGCGCCCTCGGCGATCAAGTCGCCTATTTCGCCATTTCCACCGACCGAATTAGATGAGGCAGGGATCGAAAAGCAAATCGCTGATATTGCCACAGCCGCGGCGCGTGCGCGTGAAGCGGGGTATGACGGCGTGGAGATCATGGGATCTGAAGGATATTTTCTGAACCAGTTTTTGGTGACGCGGACAAACAAGCGCACCGACGATTGGGGGGGGTCTTATGAAAATCGAATGCGGTTACCTGTGGAAACATTACGCAGGGTAAGAGCTGCTGTAGGCGATGATTTCATAATCATCTACCGCCTATCGATGATTGATCTTGTGCCTGGGGGGTCGACTTGGGAAGAGGTCGTACAATTGGCGCAAGCTATTGAAAACGCAGGCGCAACGATCCTCAACACCGGAATCGGCTGGCATGAAGCACGCGTTCCGACGATCGCGACAAGTGTGCCGCGCGGGGCGTTTAGTTGGGTGACGAAAAAGCTGATGGGGTCTGTGGATATTCCTGTGATCACATCTAATCGGATCAACACGCCTAAGGTGGCTGAACAGGTGCTTGCCGATGGGTGTGCTGACATGGTGTCCATGGCGCGGCCATTTCTCGCGGATGCTGATTTTGTGGTCAAAGCTAAGGGTGGGAAAACGTCGCAGATTGCGCCTTGCATTGCCTGCAATCAGGCCTGTCTGGACCATACATTTGAGATGAAGCTTGCATCGTGTTTAGTAAATCCCCGAGCGGCCCATGAAACTGAACTGGTTTATGAACGTGCAGTGCAGAAGAAGCGCATCGGGATTGTTGGCGCTGGCCCTGCTGGGCTTTCCAGCGCGCTTGTTGCGGCTGAGCGTGGGCACGATGTGACGTTGTTTGATCGGGCGGATCAGATTGGTGGGCAGTTGAACATGGCCAAACGGGTGCCGGGGAAGGAAGAGTTTTACGGCTTAGTTGACTGGTATCTCACGATGCTGGGTGAATTGGGTGTGACTGTTGAACTTGGCACCGAAGCGACGCCAGAGTTGCTGCGGTCGTTTGATGAGGTGATCGTTGCAACCGGTGTTCTGCCGCGTGATCCGGGCATTTTGGTTGAACCGGGCGCGCATGTTGTGAGCTATGTCGATGTTCTGAAGGGACGCGCCGTTGCAGGTGTGCGGGTAGCTGTAATTGGGGCTGGGGGTATTGGGTTTGATGTGGCCGAGTATTTGACCCACGAAGGGGAAAGCCCGACAGAAAACCTGCAAATGTGGTTGGAAGAATGGGGTGTGGCCGATCCGAGCGAGCACCGCGGAGGATTGGAGCCAGAAGGGCCAAAGCCGTCGCCAAGCCCGCGGCAAGTCTCTCTTTTTCAGCGGAAAAATGAAAAACCCGGTAAGCGCCTGGGCAAGACGACAGGGTGGATACATCGGGCTAGTTTGCAGATGAAGGGTGTGAAGATGGTCAGTGGTGTTCGCTACGAAAAGATCACCGCAGATGGTCTGGAGCTGACCCATGCGGATGGGCGCAGCGAGGTGTTTGCCTGCGACACCGTGGTACTCTGCGCTGGGCAGACCAGCGATCGGACCTTGGCAGACGCCCTCGAGGCGCAGGGTATCTCTGCGCATGTGATTGGTGGGGCCGATGTAGCGGCCGAGCTTGATGCTAAACGCGCTATTGATCAGGGCTCGCGATTGGCGGCGCGCCTGTAAGGCAAATGTCCGATTGGGTATGAAATAAGCTGTAAGCCGCGCAAAACCTAAAACAATCGCGATAAAACCGGGAAATTGTCCGGGCCTTACCGCATTGTCGCCCGATTTCGCATTCAGAAACAATATGCCGGGGGGCAAAAGATAAAGGTAAGAAGCCTTATGGACCGTTTGACGGAAATGGAAGCGTTTGCGACCGTCGTGGATCAGGGTGGGTTCACGGATGCTGCCAAGAAGATGGGAATTTCGAAGTCTGCCGTGTCAAAGCACGTCTCTTCGCTTGAAGCCCGACTTGGTGCCCGCCTGCTTAATCGCACGACACGGCGTGTTTCGCCGACTGAGATAGGCCTTGCCTATTATGATCGTGCGCGCCGCGTACTTAATGACGCCGGTGAAGCCGATGCGTTGGTAACTTCAATGCAATCTGCGCCGTCAGGCCTGTTGCGCATATCGGTTGCGACTGATTTTGGTGTGAACCACCTGTCGCCTGTTCTTGGCGACTTTCTTCAGGAATTCCCGGATATCACTGTGAACATGGTGTTAAACAATCGCTATGTTGAGCTGATTTCGGAAGGGTTTGATCTTGCGATCCGTATTGGTGAGCTTGAAGATTCGACACTGCGTGCGCGCAAACTGTGCGAAACGAACCGTCGGATGATTGCAGCTCCTGGATACTTTGAAAAATATGGGCGTCCGCAAAAGATCGACGATTTGAATGAGCATAAGCTGCTTCATTATTCCAACAACTCTTCTGGCAATGTCTGGAAGTTGACGGCACCTTCGGGTGAGAAGCGTCAGGTCCGCACCGCGGGTTGGTTGACTGTGAATGATGGCCAATCACTTTTGAACGCCGCAATCGCCGGTCTCGGCATCGCGTACCTGCCTTCCTTCCTTTACGCCGAGGCTATGGACGAAGGTTTGGTTCAAGAAGCGATCCCAGAGCTTCCGGTAGAAACGCAAGGCATCTTTGCCGTCTATCCTCCAGGCCGCTTTACGCAGCCTAAGGTGCGCGCGTTTATCGATTTTCTTGTCCAGTCTTTTAATGAAAAGGGTCCCGACGTTTGGTAATTCTCCCTTAGAGAATGTCGATTTCTATCACTTAAATTCGGGCGCCAAGCGGCGCCCGTTTTTGTTTTCGCACCCTAGTTAAGAGAGAGCAGGACAACTTCGACACGTCGGTTTGCCGCGCGTCCTTCTTCGCTCAGATTAGAGGCGACGGGAGATAGGTATCCTGCCCCGGCGGCTTCGATCTGTGCCGTATCTACGTCGAATTCTGTCGCCAAACGCTGTGCCACTGATCGGGCGCGACGCGTCGAGAGTGCGGTGTTTGCTTCGAGTGATCCAACCGAGTCCGTATGCCCCACGAGGATAATCCTCGCACTTGGGTTTCCCTCAAGCCAAAGGGCAAGTGCTTGAAGCGATCCATATGGCCCGGCACCAAGCTCGGCAGAGCCAGTTTCAAAATCAAGATCGGGCAAAATGGCATGACCTGTGGCTGTTAGCCTTTCGACGATGCCCATTGGATCAAGCGCATCGTTTGCTTGAATTTGCTGGGTTGGCTGAACCGGAATGGGGGCGTTTGCTTCAAAGATTTGAGTGACATGCACATAGCCATCGCTGCGTGACTTGGACGCCAGGATCGCGACGGTATGTGGCGCTCCACTGCCTTTTTCCATCACGAGATAGCGATAATCGCCTAAATCCACGTACATGTCAGGGGCGGGCAACAGATCAAGCTGAAAGCGAAAGTCAAAGCCGCCACAAGATGCATCTGCGCAAGAGAAAACTTCCGAATAGCCTGTGCTTTTAAGCTTATCACGGATGGGTTGGATCAATTGTAATGTGGTCAAATCAGATTGTGGGATGCGCGCTGCTTGGCGATCAATACGCCCTTCAGTGAGTGGCGTTGGGGTGTTGGACCACGGCGCTTTTGGGATGCGCGCACTGCCTGCAGCTTCGGTTTGGCTCTTTGTGATGACAGCATTGGGTGGCATTAAATCGAGGGCGGCTGCAGGTGAGGCGCATAAGAGGGCCAAGGCTATAATTACGCTGCGCATCATGCGGTCCCTTTGGGTGCGCTGCGATAGTGATAGCCGAATCCGGAATTCACCATGCCGAGGCTAGTGTAAAAGGCGTTGGCGGCTTGATTAGCGTTTACCACAAGGACGGCAAGCCAAGTCGCGCCTTGATTGGCGGCCCAATTTGCAGCCCCGATCATAATGTTGCGCCCAACGCCGCTGCGCTTTTGCGCCGCATCAACTTCAAGCGCGTGAAGCATGGCAAGGTCACCGCTTAAAGCGGTAAACGCGGTGCCTGCTGGGATATCGCCGTTGCGCCCAAGATGCGAAGTTTTCACAGTTTGAACCCGTTCCATGACATCAAGACGCGCTGAATTTACGCCCGCGCGGTCCCAAATTTCGCGCTGAACAGCTAACGGTGGCCATGAGGGCGTGACTGCGACGCTTGGTAGGTCGTTCACAAGATGTGTAACCGGAGCGATCAGCACTGTGACCGGATCTTTGATTTCAAAGGCCCGGGCATTCAACAGCGTATCGAGTGCACCATCCTTTGGTCCGATCATAAAGAGCGGCGGTTGTTTCAACCGCGCCATGCCGTCGATTGCAGTATCGAGATCAGCGTCGCTCACTGGGCCTTGTGCAGAAGCGGCAGAGACGCGCTGCCCGCCGCCTAATCCTTCGCGCAAACGCCACGGGCCAATAGCCAGTGTTCTAGCGGCAGGCCATGTCACATCGACCGCGGCCAAAAGGGTTTCGCCGTTCGGCGTCATGATGCATCGTCCGGGAAGGCTGCAATAAGTTGGGTTGCAGCGGCGTCTATGACAGCGATTTGAGTTCCACGAATGACGATATTAGCGCCAAACGCGCCGTCCATCTGAAATGGATAGGAGCCGATACTGAGGTCTGGGAAATCTTTCGCCAAGACGCCCAAAGGCCCCGCGATTTCACCCTCGGCGCGGCCAATACGAATTGTGCGCGAAAGCACTGGATCGCCCCCTGTAAGGGTGGGTAAAAGCGACTCTAACATGGCCTTAAAGATCGATGGCACGCCTGCCATGACATGCACGTTGCCAAGGCTGAAACCCGGGGCGGACGAGACGGGATTGTCGATCAGATCAGCACCGTCAGGGATGCGCGCCATGCGCAGACGCGCTTCGTTCATCTCGATGCCTTTGACATCGTAATGGGCCTGTAGAATGGCGCGCGCATCGTCGCGAACGTCGATGTTGGCCCCCATGGCTTTAGCAATGCAATCGGCGGTGATGTCATCGTGCGTTGGGCCGATGCCACCCGAAGTGAACACATGATCATAGGCCGAAGAGAGCGTGCGCACGGCATCAACGATTGCGTCTTCGTCGTCGGAAACGGTGCGTGCTTCTTTCAAAGTAATGCCTGCTTCGGTCAAGCACCCAGCAAGATGGTACATGTTCGCATCGCGCGTGCGTCCTGAGAGTATCTCGTCACCGATTACCAGCATTGCTGCCGTTGGATTTGCCATGGTCCGCTGTCCTTGTACCCCGTGTTTGCCCGGTATAGGCCCGTGTCCATGCGCTTTCAAACGTCTTTGGTTCCTGCACGGCTTATCCGTCGGTATAAACGGTTTTTGGCTGATGTTGTGCTTGAAAGCGATGGGCGCGAGGTAACCGCACATTGCCCAAATCCCGGTGCGATGTTGGGACTTGCAGATGAGGGTATACGCGTTTGGCTGGAACCCAACGATGATCCAAAGAAGAAGCTTAAATTTGGCTGGCGTTTGGTTGAGCTTGGCGATGCGATGGCGGGGATTGATACAGCTGTGCCGAACCGCGTTGTTGGCGAGGCATTGCGCGTGGGTTCTGTGAGTGAGGTTGCGGACTACAAAGGTGTGCGCGCCGAGGTGAAGTACGGCAAGAACAGCCGGGTTGATTTCCTTTTGACCGAGACAGGTAAGCCTGACCTTTACCTTGAGGTGAAGAATGTGCACCTGAAACGCCGTAACGACTTGGCCGAGTTTCCCGATTGCGTCACTGCGCGCGGGGCCAAACATCTGGATGAGCTATCAGATATGGTGGCCCAAGGGCATCGCGCGGTGATGTTTTACCTTGTTCAAAGGGATGATTGCGCGCGCTTTGACCTCGCACGTGATCTTGATCCGAATTACAGCGCTGCTTTTGATCGAGCGCGCAAAGCCGGGGTTGAGGTGCTTTGCTATAACACTGTCATCTCGACGGAGGCAGTGTTGATTGGTAAGCCTGTCGTGATTGACGCATAGCTGATCTGGCACTTTTGGCGATTTGTGCCTATATCCAAGCATAACCATTGATAAATGAGACTTGTTCCCGTGGACGAACACATTAAAGGCCGGCTGACCAAAGACGGCATCCGCATCTATGACGATAGGACCGATTTCGAGGGTATGCGTGTTGCTGGGGCGTTAGCGGCGCAAATTCTGGACGATATCGTTCCGCTCATCGTGCCAGGTATGAGTACAGGTGAGATTGATGCGGCGATCACCAAGATGGTTGAGGATGCAGAGGCGACCTCGGCGACTATTGGTTACAAAGGGTATCAGCACGCGAGTTGCATCAGCATGAACCACGTGGTGTGTCACGGCATCCCCGGAGATAAGCGCCTGAAAGACGGCGATATTCTGAACGTGGATGTGACGGTGATCGTTGATGGGTGGTTTGGCGATACGTCCAGAATGTACGTCGCTGGTAAATTGTCGCGCAAAGCGGACCGCTTGATCCAGGTGACGCATGATGCGCTTTTCAAGGGGATTGAGGCGGTAAAGCCGGGCAATACCTTTGGCGACATTGGCCACGCGATTCAAGCCTATGTCGAAGCGCATCGAATGAGCGTTGTGCGCGATTTTTGTGGTCATGGGCTAGGGCGGGTGTTTCATGCCCCGCCGAATGTTTTGCACTATGGTCGGCCCGGGACAGGCGCTGTGCTTGAGCCAGGCATGTTTTTTACGATTGAGCCAATGGTCAATCTTGGCCGCCCGGAAACCAAAGTTTTGGCGGATGACTGGACAGCCGTGACTCGCGACAAATCCTTGTCCGCGCAGTTTGAACACTCGGTTGGAGTCACAGAGGACGGGTGCGAGTTATTCACTTTGTCACCGGGTGGAATGTTTCATCCCACTTGGGGCTAACCTCAATTAGCCGGTTGAACCACGCGAGAGGTGCGTTCTTCCGCTAGCTTTGCATTGCTTCGTCATTGCCAACACGGTCCAAAAACTCGCACTTGGTTATCTCTCCGTGAGCGTAAAATCTATAGAGATCAAGCAGTTCCTGATCGAAATCTTTGGCGGTCATGCGGTTTATGTAAGCACCCGTTGGTTTCAGAATCGGTTGAATTGACAAAGGCGTTGCGTGGGCCTGCTCTCAGGCAGCATCACAAAAGGCTTGCTAAATCCGGACTCAGCGGGTTTTCTGGTCCGCGACTAAGGCACGCGCTCTCTACGCCGCATCGATGGCGCGTTAGGCTCAGACACATTGGGTAAGGCGGCCGAGTTTGTTTCATGACAGTGACGTTTTCTCTGAATGGGGAAACTGTTGAGGTGGACACTGAGCCAACAGTGACGCTGTTAGACTGGTTGCGCGAGGTGCGTGGGCTTTGCGGCACGAAGGAAGGTTGCAACGAAGGCGATTGCGGCGCGTGCACGGTAATGGTGACCGATGCAGATGGTGTGAAGGCATTGAATGCCTGTATTTTGTTCATGCCTCAGCTGCACGGCAAAGCGGTGCGTACAGTTGAGGGTTTGTCCGGTTCGGATGGGGCATTGCATCCGGTTCAAAAGACGATGATCGACTTTCACGGATCGCAATGCGGTTTTTGCACACCGGGCTTTATCGTTTCCATGGCTGTTGCGCACAACGAAGGGCGCAAGGACCACAACGATGTTTTGGCTGGGAACCTTTGCCGGTGTACCGGTTACGCTCCGATTGTGCGCGCGGCCAAGGCGGCCGAAGATTTGGAAGTGCCTGATTGGTTGGACGATACGCTGCCCGATGTTGCGCCCTTGGCCTACGCACCTGAAAGCTCAAACGAATTAGCCAAATGGTATGCCAAACACCCTCAAGCGACGCTTGTCGCCGGTGCTACTGATGTTGGGCTTTGGGTGAACAAGGATTTTCGCGACCTTGGTGACGTTGCTTTTTTGAACAGGTGTTGGGACCTGCAAGCAATAGATGTCGGCGACAACGATCTTCGGATAGGCGCTGGCGTGACGATGGCAGCCCTTTTGGCTACATTGAAAAAGTACCACCCGTCTTACGCAGAGTTGGTCCGGCGCTATGGGTCTGAACAAGTCCGACAGGCGGCGACGATTGGTGGCAACATTGCCAATGGCTCGCCGATTGGCGACAACCCGCCCGCTTTGATTGCGTTAGGTGCCACGCTGCACCTGCGCAAAGGAGCAAAGCATCGCGAGATGCCGATCGAAGATTTCTTTATTGAGTACGGTAAACAAGACCGTTTGCCTGGAGAGTTCGTCGAGGCCGTGACCATCCCGAAAGAGGCACCGGACTTACGCTGCTACAAGATTTCCAAGCGCTTTGATCAGGACATTTCAGCTGTGTGCGGCTGTTTTAATGTATCGCTTGAAGATGGCGTTGTGACAAAAGCAAGGATCGCCTTTGGCGGTATGGCTGGTGTGCCCAAACGATCATCAGCAGTTGAGACTGCTTTGATAGGTCAGTCGTGGAATGAAGACGGTGTGCGCGCTGCAATGCCCGTGTTTAGTGACGATTTCTCGCCGCTGGATGATATGCGAGCAAGTGCAGATTACCGACTGAACTCCGCGACAAACCTGCTGCTGCGCTACTTTTACGATCTAAGCGGACAGGGTGTTGATGTCTTGGAGGTCACCTCATGAGCGTTGCAAAATCCTTGCCGCATGATGCCGCTACTTTGCATGTGACGGGCCAGGCGCGGTATGTCGATGATGTGCCTTTGCCCGCCGGTGCTTTGCATCTTGCATTTGGGTGTTCCGAGATTGCCCATGGGTCGATAACGGCGATGAATTTAGAGGCCGTACGCGCGGCAAGTGGTGTTGTTGCGGTGCTTACTGCCAAGGACTTGCCGCACCACAACGATGTTTCTCCGTCTCCGTCGCCTGAGCCTTTGTTGGCAGATGAAAGCGTTCACTTTGTTGGGCAACCGATCTTTCTGGTAATTGCGACAAGTCATCTGGCCGCGCGAAAGGCCGCGCGTTTGGGCGATGTCACGTATGTCAAACGCCCCGCGATCCTGACCTTGGATGAGGCGATGGCGGCCAACAGCCGTTTTGAGGACGGTCCGCGCATCTATGCGCGCGGGAATGTTGAAAAGGCCATTGAAGGCGCACGCCACACGATCGAAGGGTCGATGGAGATTGGCGGGCAAGAGCATTTTTATCTAGAGGGTCAGGCCGCGACCGCGTTGCCGCAAGAAGGCGGCGATATGGTCGTTTACTCCTCGTCTCAGCATCCAACGGAGATTCAGCACAAAGTTGCTGAGGCTTTGGGCGCGGATATGAATGCTGTTCGGTGCGAAGTGCGGCGCATGGGTGGCGGATTTGGTGGAAAGGAAAGTCAGGGGAATGCTCTGGCTGTGTCCTGTGCAGTTGCCGCTCGCCTGACCGGAAAAGCCTGCACGATGCGTTATGATCGCGATGATGACATGGTGATCACGGGTAAGCGGCACGATTTTCGGATCACCTATCGCGCTGGTTTTGACAGCAAGGGCCAATTGGCTGGCGTCGAGTTTGTTCAATTGTGTCGTGCAGGTTGGTCGATGGACCTTACGTTGCCCGTGGCGGATCGAGCGATGCTTCATGCAGATAACGCCTATTTCATTCCAAATATGCGCGTAGAAAGTCACCGTTTGCGTACAAATACCCAGTCAAACACTGCGTTTCGCGGATTTGGTGGACCGCAGGGCATGGTGGGTATTGAGCGTGTTCTGGACCATGTGGCGCACGTTGTGGAGCGCGATCCAATAGAGGTGCGTCGGCTGAATTACTATCGCGAGGCTGACCAAAAAACGAGTGCGCGGGGCAAGCGGTTTGGCAGCCGGTATTCTCCTAAGGCGAAAGACCTAGGTCAGCAGACAACACACTACGGAATGCCGGTTGAGGATTTTATTCTTGATGGTCTGACCGAGCAACTCTTGGAGAATAGTGGATATTCAAAGCGAAAAGCCTCGATACAGAAGTGGAATGCCGAAAACGATGTGCTGAAAAAGGGCATCGCCATCACACCGGTAAAGTTTGGGATTAGTTTCACGCTAACCCATCTCAATCAGGCTGGTGCTTTGGTACATGTCTATCAAGACGGTTCGATCCACATGAACCATGGCGGCACCGAGATGGGGCAGGGATTGTTTCAGAAGATAGCGCAAGTGGCGGCGTCGCGTTTTGGCGTGGATGTTGATCGTGTGAAGATCACGGCAACTGATACAGGCAAAGTTCCCAACACCTCTGCCACAGCTGCGTCATCGGGCAGTGATCTGAATGGTATGGCAGTGAAAGCGGCGTGCGATACGATTTGTGACCGCCTGGCGGCTTTTGTTGCGGACCGTACTGGTGCGCCTACTGAAAGCGTTCGGTTTGTGGGTGGTAACGTGAAGGTTGCTGATCAGGTGCTGCCGTTTGATGAAGTGATCAAAGACGCTTACATGGCGCGTATCAGTCTGTCCTCAACTGGGTTTTACGCTACGCCGAAGGTCGAGTGGGATCGCATCAAAGGGCACGGACGCCCGTTCTTTTACTTTGCTTATGGCGCTGTGGTGACTGAAGTTGTGATCGACACGCTGACGGGTGAGAATCGCATATTGAGAACGGATATCCTGCATGATTGCGGTGCGTCGCTAAACCCTGCTTTGGATATTGGCCAGATTGAAGGCGGATATGTTCAAGGTGCCGGATGGCTTACGACTGAGGAACTGGTTTGGGACAAAGTGGGTCGCTTGCGTACCCATGCGCCGTCCACTTACAAAATTCCTGCTTGCTCGGATCGTCCGAGTGTTTTCAACGTAGCGCTTTGGGAAGGTGAGAACCGAGAAGACACGATCTATCGTTCAAAGGCAGTGGGTGAGCCGCCTCTGATGCTTGGGATTTCGACCTTGTTGGCGCTTTCCGATGCGGTGTCTTCATGTGGTGAAGGATACCCCGATCTTGACGCGCCCGCGACGCCTGAACGTATTTTGGCAGCGGTCAGTCGGGTGCGGTCGTGAGTTTCGAGTTGGATCATATGCGCGCTTTGACGGTATCCGGCCCCGTGGTGCGCGTTGTTATAGCCGGTACCAAAGGGTCTGTGCCGCGCGAAGTTGGGGCATCGATGTTGGTGACCAAAACGCAGGTTATCGGCACGATTGGTGGTGGCGCACTGGAGTTTGATGCGATCAAACAGGCGCGTGAATTGTGCGAAGATCGTTTGGAACATTTGCCGTTGGGGCCTGCTTTGGGGCAATGCTGCGGCGGTATGGTTACTGTTTTGAGTGAAGTCTGGGATGCGTCGCGCTTGGCACGTGTCGAAGATGACATTGTGGCCCGTCCGCTTCCGGGCTCTTCGTGCGATATGCCGCTGCGCGCTGAAAGAGTATTGGCAAAGGCACGTAACGAAGGACAGTTGCCCGCACCCGGCATTGTCGATGAATGGATGATAGAGCCTGTTGCCAAGCCCACGCGCGAGATTTGGATTTGGGGTGCCGGCCATGTTGGGCGTGCTTTGGTATCAGCGCTTGATCCATTGCCCGATGTGCAAATCAAATGGGCGGATAGTGCGCGCAACAGATTTCCGGACGACACTTTGGGGATCGCGTCGCTGATAGCGGAAAACCCGGCTGATTTGGTGCCACTGGCTGCGGATCATAGCGAGCACTTTGTCCTTACGTATTCCCATGCCTTGGATCTTGAAATTTGCCACCGCATTTTGGGGCGGCCATTTGGTGCTCTTGGCTTAATTGGATCAGCAACCAAATGGGCGCGCTTTCAGTCGCGACTGAAAGCCTTAGGTTATTCTGAGGTGCAGATTGACCGTATTCAATGTCCGATCGGTGACCCAAGCCTTGGCAAGCACCCGCAAGAGATTGCCTTAGGTGTTGCGGTGGAGATAGTCAGGCGCGGCAAACGACAGGGGGCTGCAATGAACAGTAAAAGCGCATGAGCGGCGCGCCACTTTTGGCGGTTGAAGGTCTGCGCAAGGCCTATCCCGGAGTCGTCGCAAACGATGAGGTGAGTTTCAGTGTTGGGCGCGGCGAAGTGCATGCTTTGCTTGGGGAGAACGGTGCGGGAAAGTCGACGCTTGTCAAAATGGTTTATGGATTGGTGCGCCCTGACACGGGTATCATGCAGTTTGATGGAACGGCTTACACTCCGCAAAGCCCGCACGAAGCGCGTCAAAGTGGCATCGCGATGGTGTTTCAGCACTTTTCCCTGTTTGAGGCGTTGGACGTTGCTGAAAACGTAGCGCTGGGCATGGAAAACCCCCCAGCGATGCGGGAGCTTTCAGAGAGCATTCGCCGTGTTAGCGAGACCTATGGCCTGCCGCTTGATCCCGCAAAGATGGTTGGTGATCTTTCGGCTGGTGAGCGTCAGCGGGTCGAGATTATCCGCTGCCTTTTGCAAGACCCCAAGCTTTTGATCATGGATGAGCCGACCTCTGTTTTGACACCCCAAGAAGTTGAAATCTTGTTTGAAACCCTGCGTAAATTGCAAGGCGAGGGCACGTCGATCCTATATATCAGTCACAAACTCGAAGAAATTCGCGCATTGTGTGATGGGGCGACTATTTTGCGGTTGGGCAAAGTTGTTGGGTCGTGTGATCCACGTGAGCAATCGGCGCGCGAGATGGCCGAGATGATGGTCGGCACAGAATTGGCCACGCCTGCGGTGCGCGCGCATGATCTAGGAGATGTTGCACTTAAAATTGATGCTTTGAGTGCCGCGTCTCCGAACCCATTCGGTACATCGCTAAAGGACATTTCGCTTGAGATCCAAAAAGGCGAGGTTCTTGGCATTGGTGGGGTTGCGGGAAACGGTCAAGACGAGCTTCTAGCGGCTCTTTCTGGTGAGTTGATCACACAGCCGCGATCAGTTCAGATGCACGGTGAACCGATTGGGCATCTTGGACCTAACCAAAGACGTGAAATAGGACTTTTGGCGGCTCCTGAGGAACGTCTTGGTCATGCGGCTGCCCCTGATATGAGCCTTGTTGAGAATGCGGCTCTATCTGGTTGGATGCGCAAAGGCATGGTGTCACGCAACTTCATCAATTGGGGCAAAGCGCGAGGGTTTGCGGATGAAATTATCGCGAAATTTGACGTGCGGACGCCGGGGTCGGCTAATCCGGCGCGGTCGTTGTCTGGCGGGAACCTTCAGAAATTTGTAATTGGTCGCGAGATTTTGCAAGCGCCTGAGGTGTTGGTGGTGAATCAGCCGACCTGGGGTGTTGATGCGGCGGCGGCGGCATCTATTCGCCAAGCTTTGCTTGATCTGGCGGCAGGTGGCGCGGCGGTTCTTGTGATCAGTCAGGATTTGGACGAACTGATGGAAGTTGCGTCACGCTTTGCGGCTTTGAATGAGGGCAGGCTGAGCGAACCACGCCCAACGCAAGACCTGACGATTGATGAGATTGGCCTGATGATGGGCGGCGCACACGGGATGGAGGTGGCACATGATCCGGCTTGAAAAGCGCCCGCTTCCCTCAACAGCATGGTCATGGGCGACACCCGTGGTGGCAGTTCTGGCCACAATGGTTGCGGGCGGTTTCCTTTTTGCGTTTCTTGGGAAAGATCCGTTGGTGGCGATCCGAACGATCTTTTGGGATCCGATCTTTGGCGAGTTTGCGTTTTATTATCGTGGTCAGCTTTTGGTCAAAGCAGGCCCTTTGATCCTGATCGCCATCGGCCTTTCGCTAGGGTTTCGCGCCGGTATCTGGAACATCGGCGCTGAAGGCCAGTACATCATGGGCGCGATCTTTGGTGCAGCTGTTGGCCTTGCGTTTTACCCAATGGAGGCGCGATGGCTGATTTTTCCGTTGATGATCATTGCGGGCGCTTTGGGCGGCTGTTTATGGGCGATGATACCGGGTGTTTTGCGCACGAAATTCAATACGAATGAAATTCTTGTCTCGCTTTTGCTGGTCTATGTGGCCGAGCAGATTCTGGCGTGGTCGGCGCTTAGTTTTCTGCGCAATCCGGATGGCGCTGGCTTTCCGGGGTCACGCAATTTGCGCAACTATGACAGTGCGGCGAACAATGAGTTGATCGCTGGTTGGGGTATGCATTGGGGCGTTGTGGCTGCCTTTATTGCGGTGATTTTTGCCTATGTTTTGCTAAGCCGTCATATCATGGGGTTCAACATTCGCCTTACCGGGGAAAGCCCGCGTGCGGCGCGCTTTGCCGGGGTGAACCCGACACGCCTGATCCTGTTTTGTCTTGGTTTATCAGGTGCTTTGGCTGGTATGGCCGGGCTGTTCGAAGTGGCTGGCCCTAGCGGGCAGATTAGCATCGATTTTAACGTTGGCTATGGGTTCACAGCGATCATCGTGGCGTTCTTGGGTCGATTGCACCCAATAGGCATCCTTCTTGCAGGATTGCTGATGGCGCTTACATATATCGGAGGTGAGGCGGCACAGGCGTCGATGGGATTGCCCGCGGCTGCGATCCAAGCGTTTCAGGGAATGCTGTTGTTTTTCCTTCTTGCGTTCGACGTGCTGACGAATTTTCGAGTGCGCATTGGAACAAGGGAAACAGCATGAAACCGATAGCATTGATCTATGATGGCGTTTTGGCGCTGATGTCCGCTGCCATTGGCTTTTTCTTAGGTCTGGTCGGGCTTGGAATGGCGGAACTCATTGTGTCCGGTGCCTGGGCTTCGGTGATAGTTCTGACTGTGTACGCCATTGTGATGTATATTATTGTGGTCGCTTTTGACTGGGTTATGGATTTTGGCACGTCCAATTGGATCAAAGCTGCGCCAGCAGGGACATCACAAACAAACCCGTTTGAGCGGTGGCGCAAACGCAATGGCAAGATCGGTTTCTTAGTCGGGGCTGCCGTCGCATTTGTTGCCTCTAGGTTTGCGTCACTTGAACAGATAATGGGGTTCTTTTGATGCGTTTGACTGACCACACGCGTGGCGTGATCTGATGGACTTTGGATCAATCAACCCATTTCTGATCGCTAGGCTAGTGACGACATCCGCGCTGACAGGAGGGAAGCAATTATGAAGCCATTTGCCATAGGGGCGGCGATGGCCGCGATGATGATCTGGATGCTGCATGACCGGATCATGTCTGGCGGTCTGGATGTGACAAGTGGCGCGGTGGCCTTTGTGTTGGCTCATGTCTTCGTTGTCTTTGCGTTTTTTGCACTGGCCTTTTTCGTTCCGGCTTTTCGCAAGCTGGCGCTTAGCCATCGCCCCAGCCTTGGGCATGTTGCAGCCATGTTTTTGGGTTTGGCCGTGACGGCAGGGTCCATTCATTTGATCATGCATGGAGCACCGGTCTGATGTTTGGCTCTATTGACCCCACTCTTTTGATTGCCTCGCTGATGGTGGCGTCCACGCCAATCCTGTTGGCCGCGATGGGCGAATTGGTGGTCGAAAAGTCGGGTGTTCTGAATCTGGGCGTTGAAGGGATGATGATCCTTGGAGCGATTGCCGGGTTTATCACGGCTGTTGAGGTTGGATCGCCCGCGTTGGGATTTGTGGCTGCGGCTGTTGCGTCGGCGATTTTGGCACTGCTTTTCGGATTTTTGACGCAGGTGCTTTTGTCGAACCAAGTGGCGACGGGTCTTGCGCTTACATTGTTTGGGTTGGGCCTATCCAGCTTGATGGGGCAGGGGTACACGGGCATCAGACCGCCGAACTCGCCCCGTATTGATGTTATGCCCGAAAGCTCTGCTATCGCGCCGATCATTAACCAGCATCCAATGGTGTACTTGTCGCTTCTGCTAGTATTGGTGGTCTGGTGGTATTTCAAGCGCACCCGCTCTGGTCTGATCCTGCGTGCTGTTGGCGAAAGTCACGAGGCCGCACACGCGTTGGGCTATTCTGTGCGGGGCACCCGGTTTGCGGCGATTGCTTTTGGGGGCGCATGTGCTGGTCTGGGCGGTGCGTTTCTAAGCCTTGTGATCGTGCCACAATGGACCGAGGGCATGACCGCTGGACGTGGTTGGATTGCCTTGGCCATCGTTGTTTTTGCAAGTTGGCGCGCCGGGCGTGTTTTGCTGGGCGCTTACCTTTTTGGCGGCGTGACGGTTTTACAGTTGAATTTGCAGGCGGCAGGCTTTGCAATTCCTGTCGAGCTCTTGTCCATGTCGCCCTACCTGATAACCATCCTTGTGTTGGTCATAATGTCGTCTGATCGCAACAAGTCGGCCATGTCAGCGCCGGCGTCGCTTGGACGATCCTTTCATGCCTCGAACTGAGGCGGAACATCTCATTGGGGAGAGAAAAATGAGAAAACGTACATTCCTTGCCAGCGTTGCTGCCGCGACGCTGGCGGCTACTGCCGGTTTTGCCGATGGGCACGAGCCGGTAAAAGTTGGCTTTATCTATGTCGGACCTATCGGTGACGGTGGCTGGACATACGAGCACGACAAAGGCCGTTTGGCTGTTGAAGCTGAATTCGGCGACAAGGTTGAGACTGTGTATCAGGAAAGCGTGCCTGAAGGTGCCGATGCCGAGCGTGCAATGACGCAAATGGCACTTCAGGGGGCTGACATCATTTTCACCACATCGTTTGGCTATATGGATCCGACGATCAACGTGGCGGAAAAGTTTCCTGACGTGAAGTTTGAGCATGCGACGGGCTATAAGCGCGCTGACAACGTCTCAACTTACTCGGCACGTTTTTATGAAGGGCGTGCGGTTCAGGGGCATATCGCGGGTAAGATGACACAGACCAACAAGGTTGGTTACATCGCGTCGTTCCCAATTCCTGAGGTTATTCGTGGCATCAATGCTGCTTACGTGCACGCGTCTCGTGTAAATCCTGATGTCGAGTTCAACATTGTTTGGGCCTATACTTGGTTTGATCCCGCGAAAGAGGCCGATGCGGCCAAAGCGTTGATCGAGCAGGGTGCGGATGTGATTTTGCAGCACACGGATTCAACGGCACCACAGGCGGCAGCTGCCGAGGCTGGCAATGTGATCACCTTTGGTCAGGCGTCCGACATGTCGGAATATGCACCAAAGCCACGTGTTTCGTCGATCATCGACAACTGGGCACCGTACTACATCGCGCGTGTTCAGGCGGTGATGGATGGCACATGGGAAAGCACCGACACATGGGACGGCATTGGACCGGGCATGGTTGAAATCGGCGAGATCACAGACACTGTGCCTGCGGACATCAAAGCCGAAGCTATGGGCATGCGCGACGATCTTGCATCGGGTGCATATCATGCGTTCACGGGGCCGATTAACAAGCAAGACGGTTCTGCTTGGTTGGCCGAGGGCGAAACAGCTGACGACGGTACGCTGGCTGGTATGAGCTTTTATGTCGAAGGCATCACAGGCGACATTCCTAACTAAGCGCCTTGTGTTTTGAAACGAATTGGGGTCGCCTTAGGGCGGCCCTTTTCTTTTGCGGAGTGAGTGATGAAGACGCTTTCAGGATGTGATGTATCCCGTTTCAGCTTTGGCACGATGCAGTTCGGGGGAAAAGCCGATGAGGCGGCGAGCGCAGCGTTGTATGCGAGATGTCGTGAGTCCGGGATCAATTTTTTTGACACAGCGCATCTTTATACCGGCGGTGCTTCTGAAACCATTCTAGGAGCACTGATCGCGGCCGAGCGCGACGACGTTTTTGTGGCGACTAAGGTCGGGTACGATCATCCGGCGACTGTCGAGTACATCGCGCATTCTTTTGACATCTCTCGCAAGCGGCTTGGAGTTGATGTGGTTGATCTTTTGTATCTGCATCGCTTGGATCCTGAAACGCCAATGGAAGAACAGGCCGAGGGGCTTGCCAAGCTGGTTGATGCCGGTTTGGTGCGCCATGTGGGCCTGTCAAACTTCGCAGCTTGGGAAGTGATGCGATTTGTGCAGATCGCGCGCGGCTATGGGATTAAGCCTGAGGTTTTACAGCCGATGTATAACCTTGTGAAACGTCAGGTTGAGGTGGAAATTTTGCCGATGGCAGCGTCGGAAGGGCTGAATGTGTGTCCCTATTCGCCGCTGGGCGGTGGGCTTTTGACTGGTAAGTACGCAGATGGTGAGAATGGGCGTTTAGTTGAGAATAACGATTATAAGGTACGTTATGGACCGCGTTGGATGCATGAGGCTGCCATTGGGCTGAGTGCTTTGGCAACTGAGACTGGTATTCACCCTGCAACGCTTGCTGTAGCTTGGGTGGCTAAGAACACTGCTGTTTGGGGTCCCATTATTTCGGGACGATCTGTTGAGCAGTTGCAGCCGTCGCTGGATGCGATGCAGATTGACATGGACGACGCACTTTATGCGCAGATCACGGCGCTTTCGCAAACACCAGCGCCCGCAACTGATCGTTTGGAAGAAGCCTAGGCGTAAGTCGGGGTGTAGGAGACCCGTTCTCGCATTTTGTATTGTGGTGCTGGGTAATCGTCGAGCTTTGGGCTGAGATCGGGGAATGTTGTGCGTAGGTCTTCACAAACCTTTTTAGGGACGATTTTCAGGATTTCGCTACAGGGCGAGAAGCTTTCGATAGGTAGGCCATTGGCACAAAACACTTGCGGTGTTTCAAACACGATATTGTAGTAAGTAATATCTTCTTCGCCGAAATCTGTTTTTTCGCCCAATCCTTCAAGATCTCGCGCAGGCACAAGACAGTTTTCGGTGTCTTCCACATCATCAAGACGCCAGCCTGGTACGAGCAAGCGGTGGGCGCCGCCGATGGAAACCTGTTTCTGGGGCATCATCGGACCTATTGCGCGTTGGGCCAATGTGATCGGTGCCAGAGATGGGTCAGCGGCCATTTCGGCGGCGGTGACTGTTTTTGTCCAAATCATGCGCACGGGCTGAAGGCCATTGTCGCGTGTGACGACCAAATCGCCAGGGCGGAAGAATTCAACGCGGCGCGCGCCAATTGGAGTGCGAAGATTGGCGCCGGTAACAAGCCCGGTCGTGCCTGCGATCGAAACGTCTCCAGTTGTGATGTCTTTGACCGTCGTCGTCATTGACAATCCCCTTTGCCAAAAAGCCCTATGGTTTCAAACAGCAATCAAATGTGACCGAATTAGGGACTGCGTATGGTGAATCCACGGTAGCGGTGACTGTGGGGCATTACTGTTCTCATTTGGTAAACAATCTGACGACGATCTTCGTTTAGGCAGGGTATTGCCAATCAAAACGTGAACAATGGGCGGTTAAATTCTTAACGAATTTAAACAATTGGACAGGGCGAAACGACGTCAAATCGCAGCGGCGAAATCTTCCAGAATTTCTTGAACTGCTTTTTTTGGGTCTGGTGCGTGATGAATGGGGCGTCCTACGACAACATGGTCTGCCCCTTCGGCCAGTGCACTGCCCGGCGTCATGACACGTTTTTGATCGCCCAACGCCGCGCCTGCAGGGCGCACACCGGGCGTAACAATAAGACGTCCCTTTGATTGGGGCAGCGCGCGGATCATTGCGGCCTCTTGCGGAGAGGCGATGACTCCGTCTGCACCAGCCTCGAACGCGCGGGCTGCGCGTTCGGCGACAAGATCGGGAATTTCGCCTGCTTTGATTTGATTGGCGTCAAGGTCTTCACGATCCAAGGAAGTCAGAACAGTGACCGCAAGGACTTTCATGTCGGAGTTTGCGGCGCCTTCCTTTGCGGCGCGCACTACATGCGGGTCGCCGTGCACCGTCAGAAAATCATGGTTGAACTGAGCAAGGCCGCGCACAGCTGCTTCAACTGTTGCGCCGATGTCGAACAGTTTCATGTCTAGGAAGATGCGCTTGCCCATCTCGTCTTTAAGCTCGTTGGCCAGAGCAAGCCCGCCGCCTGTCAGCATGCCCAGCCCAATCTTGTAGAAACCGACGCTGTCGCCGAGTTTTTGCGCTAAAGCGAGGCCCTGCAATGCATTTGGAACATCAAGAGCGACAATCAGGCGGTCATCAGCGAGGGTTTGGGACATTGTTAACTCCTTTAGGGACGTCTTTGGGGCTCTGGGCGAACATGGTCAAGGGAGAGAAACTGGCGCGCTGCCAGACCCTGAGATATTTTCATCAAGAAGAAGGCAGTAGACTTGTACACCGAAGAACTGGTTCCCACATTATTGAAGAGGCCCACAACAGAGCATGCCGCAACAGCGGGTGTTTTCAATTGGGCGCTTTGAGAAGGAGAGACGATATGGACTTGGAGAAGTTCACGGAGCGGTCGCGCGGCTTTTTGCAGGCGGCGCAAACGATCGCAATGCGGGAAAGCCATCAGAAACTGGCGCCCGAGCATGTATTAAAGGCATTGATGGATGATGATCAGGGGCTCGCAGCCAATCTGATCCGACAAGCGGGTGGTGCGCCGGATCGTGTGGTTGAAGCTGTTGATCTGGCGCTTGGAAAGATTCCGAAAGTGACCGGCGATGCTGGTCAGACTTATATGGATCAGCAGACTGTTAAAGTTTTGGCCGAGGCCGAGAAGATTGCCAAGAAAGCGGGCGATAGTTTTGTGCCGGTTGAACGGTTGCTGACCGCGCTGGCTGTTGTGAAGTCGAAAGCCAAGGACGCATTGGATGCGGGTGCTGTGACTGCACAGGCATTGAACTCTGCAATCAATGATGTGCGCAAAGGGCGCACGGCGGATAGTGCCTCTGCAGAGGATACGTTCGAGGCGTTGAAGAAATATGCGCGCGATCTGACTGAGGCGGCGCGCGACGGCAAGATTGATCCCATCATTGGGCGCGATGAGGAAATTCGCCGCACGATGCAGGTTTTGTCACGTCGTACCAAGAATAACCCGGTTCTGATTGGCGAACCCGGCGTCGGTAAGACGGCGATTGCCGAGGGCTTGGCACTTCGCATTGTGAATGGTGACGTGCCAGAAAGCTTGCGGAACAAAGCGTTGTTGTCGTTGGACATGGGCGCTCTGATTGCTGGTGCGAAGTATCGCGGTGAGTTTGAAGAGCGGCTTAAGGCCGTGTTGTCTGAAGTGACGGCAGCGGCGGGTGAAGTGATCTTGTTTATTGACGAGATGCACACGCTTGTTGGAGCTGGGAAAGCTGATGGCGCGATGGACGCGTCTAACCTGCTCAAACCTGCTTTGGCGCGCGGTGAGTTGCACTGTGTGGGTGCAACGACGCTGGATGAGTATCGCAAGCACGTTGAAAAGGACGCTGCATTGGCGCGGCGGTTCCAGCCCTTGGTGGTTGAGGAGCCGACTGTCGAGGACACTGTCTCTATTCTGCGAGGCATCAAGGAAAAGTACGAGCTACACCACGGTGTACGGATTTCTGACAGAGCATTGGTATCGGCGGCGACGTTATCGCATCGCTACATTACGGATCGGTTCTTACCTGATAAGGCCATCGATCTGATGGACGAGGCTGCATCGCGTTTGCGGATGGAGGTGGATTCAAAACCTGAGGAGCTGGATGCCTTGGATCGCCAGATTTTGCAGATGCAGATTGAGGCGGAAGCTTTGAAGAAAGAAGAAGACAGTGTCTCCAAAGATCGATTGCTGAAGCTTGAAGAGGAGCTTGCCGGATTGCAGGAGCAGTCGGCGCAGATGACAGCCAAGTGGCAATCAGAACGTGACAAACTTGAGTCGGCGCGTGAACTGAAAGAGCAGCTTGACCGTGCGCGCGCAGATCTGGATCAAGCCAAGCGCGAGGGCAATTTGCAGCGCGCTGGTGAGCTCTCTTATGGGATTATCCCTGATTTAGTGAAGAAACTGGAAAGTGCCGAGACCTCGGACGATGTGATGGTCGAAGAAGCTGTTGGACCTGAGCAGATTGCTGAGGTGGTGGAGCGTTGGACAGGTATTCCGACGACGCGGATGCTGGAAGGCGAGCGTGAAAAGCTGCTTCGGATGGAAGAGGAGCTTGGGCGGCGTGTAATCGGGCAGAGCGGCGCAATGAAAGCTGTGTCTAACGCCGTACGCCGTGCGCGTGCCGGGTTGCAAGATGAGAACCGTCCTTTGGGATCGTTCCTGTTTCTTGGGCCAACGGGTGTGGGTAAGACCGAGCTGACCAAAGCTCTGGCCGAGTTTCTATTTGACGACGAAGCCGCAATGGTGCGCATCGATATGTCAGAGTTCATGGAAAAGCATGCTGTTTCGCGGCTAATCGGTGCGCCTCCGGGGTATGTTGGTTATGACGAAGGCGGTGTTTTGACCGAAGCTGTGCGGCGGCGTCCGTATCAGGTGATCCTGTTTGACGAAGTCGAAAAGGCGCATCCTGAGGTTTTCAACGTGCTTTTGCAGGTTTTAGACGATGGTGTGCTGACCGATGGGCAGGGTAACAAGGTTGATTTCAAGCAGACGCTGATCATTCTGACGTCAAACCTTGGGTCTCAGGCGCTAAGCCAATTGCCTGAGGGGTCTGATGCCGCAGGTGCGCAGCGCGATGTGATGGATGCGGTGCGCGCGCATTTTCGGCCAGAATTTCTAAATCGTTTGGACGATATGATCGTGTTTGATCGTCTAAGTCGTGAAGACATGACCGGCATCGTTGATATTCAACTTGCGCAGTTGATTAAACGTTTGGCCAAACAGAACATCACGCTTGAGTTAGATGAAACTGCTAAGACATGGCTGGGCGATGAAGGATATGATCCTGTTTATGGTGCCCGACCCTTGAAGCGGGTTATTCAGCGTAGTCTGCAAAACCAGTTGGCCGAGATGCTTTTGGCAGGAGACATTGGTGATGGTGGAACGGTTGTGGTGAGTGCCGGGGCAGACGGTTTGATCGTGGGTGATCGCGTTGCTGCTTCGAACCAAACGCCGCCAGATGACGCCGTGGTGCACTAAAAGATAAAAAGCCCCGCCAATGCGCGGGGCTTTTTTAGCTTGATATGCGAAACAGTCCTTTTGCATCTTTGGCAATTGTTCATTGATTATTAGCTACTGTGGGCGAATTGAGGCCGATATGCTCAATTTGAACGATCCACCACATGTTTGCCGCATTTTGATCGCATTTCGAGCACAGGTTTAAATGAGTTAAAGAGTGTCTTCAGAGATAGGTTACATGCCATGTCTAAAATGTCTGGATTTCATCGAATTGCCGGTCTACGGATTTCGCGCGTTCAATCACGGCCATTAAAGGCTTTGCCTGAACTAGAGCCGCCGGAGGAGCGACTTCAGCGACAACGACGAAGTATTTTTATGTCCGACTCGATCAGTCTTTCACATGATTCTGCGATCGAAGATCAGTTTGATCCTAACCAGCGCGCCGAACAGAATGATTTGACAGCGCGCGCCACGGTTTATGTTTTGAACCTATGTGTCATGGTCTTTGCCTTGCCGGTTGGTTTGGCATTGTTGTGCCTGAACATTCTTGGTGGGGCAAATCTGCGTACAACGTCCCATGTCATGGCTTTGACGGGCCTGTTTATGGTGCTGTCGTCAACCGAACAGGGCAGTCAAATGCTTTGGATGATCTGATCAGGGCGTAATTTTGACCCGCTGGCGTAGATTGCCGGTGGATTTGCCATAGATCAGGATTTCATCGTCCTCCGTTACAATTGCGAACCAATCGTCGCCACGTGTAAAGGCTTGCGCCTTGGCGCCATCTGGCAACGTAATCTCGTCCGGCAATTCAGCCTTATTCATTGCACTGAAGCGCATGACAAAAAGCGCGACAATCGTTAGAAAGCCCAAGATCATGGTGACCGTAAGAATTGTCACCAGCGCTTTGAGATAGCGCAGTGTCTTTTCGTCTGGAGCTTGTCCGTTTTCTATGCCGTCCATTACGCACACCGTCACAATTGGCGCCAACCCGCCTTCGCGTCTTGATAAGGCGCTGGCGCGCGATGTGCCAGAGCAAGCGCATCTAAGTCGGTCGCGTTTGGCGCGGTTGTTAGACGCGGGCATGGTCACAAAAGATGGGGGTGTTGTGCGTGATGCGCGGATGCGTGTCGCTGAAGGGGACGTCTTCGAGATATTGGTTGAAGAAGCAGCTGATGTGGAAACTGTTGCTGAAGACATTCCGCTTTCGGTCATCTTCGAAGATGACGACGTAATCGTCGTGGATAAACCTGCAGGCATGGTTGTGCACCCGGCCCCCGGATCGCCTAGTGGGACATTGGTTAATGCGTTGTTGCACCACTTTGGTGGTGCGCTTTCTGGTGTAGGCGGTGAAAAACGGCCTGGGATTGTACATCGAATTGATAAAGACACTTCCGGTTTGCTCGTGGTGGCGAAATCAGATGCGGCACACCACGGGCTGGCTGCACAATTTGCCGATCATTCACTCGAGCGCAGTTATGTGGCCGTCTGTCATGGAGTTCCCGACATTGGCGATCCGAGGTTGGCAGGGGTAAAAGGTGTTGGGTTTGAAAAAGGCGGGGTCATTCGGATCACGACTCAATTAGCGCGACATAAAACAGACCGTCAGCGGCAGGCCGTAATGTTTCAAAATGGGCGGCATGCAGTGACACGGGTGCGGACGATTGAAACATTTGGAGGCGCTGCAGCTCTGATTTCTTGCAAACTTGAAACAGGGCGCACGCATCAGATCCGGGTGCATATGGCGCATATCGGGCATGGTTTGATAGGCGATCCGACCTATGGAGGACGGCGCAAGTTCCCTGATCGTCAAGCCGGAGCTGAGGCGGTAAAAAGCTTTAAAAGACAGGCGCTTCACGCAAAGACTCTTGGGTTTATCCATCCGGTTTCGGGGGACGAAATGCGTTTTGAAAGTGAATTGCCAGGCGACTTTGAAGCGCTGCTTGGTGCGTTGCGCTGACTTCGCAAAAATGCACAGTGACTGGATATATATTTGAACAACTGTGCACAGACGCGTGAACGCACGGCGGTGTGAGTGGCGTAGGTCGGCGTTAATTTCATAGATTGTTCATATCGAAGCGGCAAGAAAACGATGCTGCACCACTTGAACTGAACCGAATGGTTCACTATCTATGTTAAGCGCTGATACATTGTGCGCACAGGGAATAGGAAAACATGGCGAATTATAAAAATCTCCCCGCTCCAACCCCTGAAGGTGGCCTCAACCGGTATCTTCAGGAGATCCGGAAGTTTCCGATGCTTGAAAAAGAGCAGGAATTCATGCTGGCCCGCCGTTGGGTTGAAGATCAGGACACTGATGCTGCGCATCAGATGGTGACATCGCACCTGCGATTGGCTGCCAAGATTGCTATGGGTTACCGTGGCTATGGTCTTCCGCAGGCGGAAGTTATTTCAGAAGCAAACGTTGGCCTGATGCAGGCTGTGAAGCGGTTTGATCCCGATAAAGGGTTCCGCCTGGCGACTTATGCGATGTGGTGGATCCGTGCTTCTATTCAGGAGTACATCCTGCGCTCGTGGAGCCTTGTCAAACTAGGTACGACATCGGCACAAAAGAAATTGTTCTTTAACCTGCGTAAGGCGAAAGCGCGCATTGGTGCTCTGGAAGACGGTGATTTGCGTCCAGAGCATGTTGAGCGCATTGCCACTGACCTGAGCGTGAGCGAGCAGGAAGTGATCAACATGAACCGGCGCTTGTCGGGCGGCGATGCCTCGCTGAACGCAACGATTTCCGCTGATGGAGAAGGTGCAGCTCAATGGCAGGACTGGCTTGAAGACGAAGATGCGGACCAGGCTGGCGACTATGCCGAGAAGAACGAGCTGGAATCCCGTCGCGAGATGATGGCGGAGGCAATGACAGTGCTAAATGAGCGCGAGCAGGATATCCTGACACAGCGCCGTTTGATGGATAGCCCAGTCACGCTGGAGGAGCTTTCTGGTCAATACGATGTGAGCCGCGAGCGCATTCGTCAGATCGAGGTGCGCGCGTTCGAAAAATTGCAAACCAAGATGCAGGAGTTGGCCCGTGAGCGTGGCATGCTTGAAACCGCCTGAGGGTTTTGACGATACGGTTTCGCCGCCTGTCGGTGGCGACCCGCTGGGGCTTTGCCCCAGGCCCCAGGGATTTATGAATAGATGAACAGTGGTTCTGCGCTATTAGAGCTCGACAAAGAAAAACGCCGCCCACAAAGGGCGGCGTTTTTTTTGCAATACTATCTCGTAACTGGATTATTCATCGCGGTGTTTGACGCCGTGCCAGATTTTCTTGTTGGTTAGATACAACAGAACGCTCAGGATCGTCAGGAAGATCACCGAAACAAAGCCCGCTTCTTTGCGCGCGTTCAGTTTTGGCTCTGCCGCCCACATTAGGAAGGCTGCCACGTCTTGCGAGCTTTGCTCGACGGTGGCTGGAGTGCCATCTTCGTATTCGACATCATCGCCCCAAAGAGGCTGACCCATCGCGATCCATGACCCTTCGATTTTGTGAGTACCATCTTCGTACTTACATTCATCTGGGAAACCGCCCGCGGTGAAGACTTTGTTGTAGGAACCCTCGATAGTGGATTCGAGCGCGCATTCTGGCACGTCTTCAGTATAGCCAGCGAGAAGCGAGGCGATGTATTCAGGTCCGCCCATACCTTTGAACAGTTGGTTGATCCCCGAGCCATAGGGTCCGGAAAAGCCAGCGCGCCCTTTTGCCATCAGTGACAAGTCCGGGGCATTCTCAAGTTGAGAACCCGGGAAGTGATCGGTTGGGCGTGCTGCGCGGAAGTCATCGATTTCTTCGTCAAAGACTTCATAGAATTCAGCGTAAGCACGGACCTGATCTTCGGGCAGGCCAGGGCCACCTTCATCATGCAAGGTGCGAAGTGGCACATACTGAAGACCGTGGCAGGCCGAGCAGACCTCAGTGTAGATTTGAAGGCCGCGCTGAAGTTGCATTTGGTCGTACGTGCCGAATGGTCCCTCAAAAGAGAAATCATAATCGGTGACCTTAGGCGCCTTACCAGCCGCCAAAACGGGGCTGGTAAAACCAAGGACGACAGCTGCGGAGAGAGTGATCTGACGGATCATGGAGTTGTTTCCTTTCATTCCGCAGGTGTTGCCTGGCCAGCGGGCGCATTGCCGTTGGCGGGGTAATGTTCGTCGAAGTCGGCTTCGATTGTTTCTGGTTGCGCAAGCGGCTTCTCGATCACGCCAAGTAGAGGCAGGATGATCAGGAAGTATGCGAACCAATAGGTCGAGCCGAGCAGTGAAATTGTGTTGTAAGGCTCTTCCGCTGGCATAGCGCCAACCCACATCAAAACGAAGAAGTCGATCACCAACAGAGCAAACCACCATTTGAACATTGGTCGATACCGACCCGAGCGCACCGAAGAGGTGTCGAGCCAAGGAGCGAGTGCCATGACTGCAATAGCGCCAAACATGGCAAGCACGCCGAAGAATTTGGCGTCGACAATGCCTGCTGTCACGAAGGACGCGATCTGAACGACCCACACTTCGTCGGTAAAGGCGCGCAGAATTGCGTAGAACGGCAGGAAGTACCATTCGGGCACAATGTGTGCCGGTGTCGCCAGTGGGTTTGCCTCAAGGTAGTTGTCAGGGTGTCCAAGATAGTTTGGCATGAAACCGACAATCGCAAAGAAGACCGCCAAGATGACTGCAAGTGCGAACAGGTCCTTGATCACGTAGTAAGGCCAGAACGGCACTGTGTCTTTCGCGGCTTCTTCTTTTGAGCCACGACGCACCTCAACACCTGTTGGGTTGTTGTTGCCAGTGGTGTGGAACGCCCAGATGTGAACGGCAACAAGGCCGGCAATCACGAACGGCAGAAGATAGTGCAGTGAGAAGAAGCGGTTCAGCGTGGCGTTGTCGACCGCTGGTCCACCAAGAAGCCAGGTTTGAATGCCTTCGCCGATGAACGGGATGGCGCCAAAGAGGCCGGTGATCACAGTCGCGCCCCAGAATGACATCTGACCCCAAGGTAGAACGTAGCCCATAAAGGCTGTGCCCATCATCAGAACAAAGATCAGGATGCCAATGATCCATGTGACTTCGCGTGGCTCTTTGTAAGAACCGTAATAGAGGCCGCGGAAGATGTGCGCGTAAACTGCGACAAAGAACAAGGATGCGCCGTTCTGGTGAAGGTAGCGGAGCATATGCCCACCGTTCACGTTTCGCATGATATGTTCAACAGAGGCGAACGCCTCATCGACGTGAGGCGTGTAATGCATCGCAAGAACGATGCCTGTGACGATCTGCAAAACAAGGCAGAACGTCAGGATAATGCCCCAGATCCACATCCAGTTCAGGTTTTTCGGTGTGGGAAGCATCAGAACGTCGTAGGCCAACCCGACAATGGGCAGGCGGCGGTGCAGCCAATTCTCGGCTGGGGTCACCGGTTCGTAATGGTCATGCGGAATGCCGGCCATGGGGTCTCTCCCTTATCCAAGAACAATTGTTGTTTCGTCGTCAAACCGTGCCGGCGGAACCGGGAGGTTTTCAGGTGCAGGGCCTTTGCGGATCCGTCCTGACAAATCGTAGTGCGAGCCGTGGCAAGGGCAGAACCATCCGCCAAATTCGCCAGAGTCAGCCAATGGAACGCAGCCAAGGTGCGTACACACGCCCATCTGAACCAACCATTCGCCGTTTTCGTCAAGCGCACGGTTTTCGTCTGTCGCATCTGCGCCGTCTACGCCGTTAGCGTTGCGCGCAATCTGATCAGGCAGATCGGCTAATGGGACGGCACGTTCGGCCGCAATCTCTTCTTCGGTGCGTCGGCGGATAAACACAGGTTTGCCCAGCCACTTCACAGTAAGCTGTGCGCCCGGTTCAAGATCGCCAACGTCAACACGAATTGACGACAGCGCCTGAACATCCGCGGAGGGGTTCATCTGGTTGACCAGCGGCCAAACGGCGGCGCCAACAGCGACCGCACCGGCACCACCGGTTGCGTAGTAAAGAAAATCTCGGCGAGTGCCTTCGTGATCATCATCTGCGTGCGACACGAGCGTCTCCATCTTTTTTGCGGGGCCTTCTTGCCCAATGCTTTAAGACCTCAGAACGAATCCAAGGTTAACTCGCGAGTAGATAGCGCTGCTGCCCCCTATCGTCCAGCGGACAATCGGGCGCACCTGCAATGATTTGACTGGTTTTTTGGCCAATTTTGCTCGGAAGTTGAAAACGCGTGGCGTGCTGCTTTTGCATGAAGTTCGGCGCAGAAGACGCAATGACGCAAATTTAAGTGTTTTGACCCGCAAATATTTCTTGCCGCGACTCGCTTTCGGGTCTACCGCACGGGTGTCACATAGCTTTGTGCAGGAGAGACCAGCATCGCGCTGGCGCCGAAGGAGCAACGTCCCGGAAACTCTCAGGCAAATGAACTGTACGAAAAGCTGACACTCTGGAAAGCGGTCCGAAGACGGGCCCACCGACGGAGCAAGTAGAAGGTTCTTCTGCGACACTCTCAGGTTCTCGGACAGATGGGATCACCGGTGCGGGTTTTTCTCGCATCAGATCGTACTCTGTTGGAAGGACATTCCAATGAAGAAAATTGCTGTAATCGGCGCTGGCGTGACCGGCGTGACCACTGCTTATGCATTGCTGAACCGCGGTTATGATGTGACCGTGTTTGACCAGAACCGTTATGCGGCAATGGATACATCTTTTGCCAACGGCGGTCAGTTGTCTGCTTCCAATGCTGAGGTATGGAACCGCTGGTCGACTGTTTTCAAAGGTATGAAGTGGATGTTTGAGCGGGGCGCGCCGCTTTTGGTGAACCCAAAGCCAAGCTGGCATAAATATTCTTGGATGGCGGAGTTTATGGCCAATATCCCGAACTATCGCCAGAACACCATTGATACGGTACGTATGGCGATTACGGCGCGCGATTTGCTGAAAGAGACCGCGGCAAAAGAAGGCTTTGACTTTGATGTCGAAGAGCGCGGGATTTTGCACATCTATAATACCAAAAAGGAATATGATCACGCTACGAACGTGAATGCGCTCTTGTCAGAGGGTGGTTTGGAGCGCGAGGCGGTTACGCCGGGAGAGATGAAAACGCTTGAGCCCGCGCTGACGGGCGATTTCTACGGTGGGTATTTTACGCCGTCGGATATGACCGGTGATATTCACCGTTATAGCCGGGGCCTTTCAGATGCCTGCAAGAAGAAGGGCGTTGATTTTTATTTCAACACGACCGTGCGCGAGATCATTCACAATGTGCAGGGTCCAGTGATCAAGTGGGTTGACGACAAAGGCGCAAAGGATGAAGCGCAGTTTGATGCGCTGGTTGTTTGTGCAGGTGTTGCCAGCCGCAAGATTGGGCACATGCTGGGGGATCGGGTGAACGTCTATCCTGTCAAAGGGTATTCGATCACTGTGAAGCTGGACGATGAAGAAAGTCAGGCAGCCGCCCCTTGGGTGAGTTTGCTAGATGACGAGGCCAAAGTTGTGACAAGCCGTTTGGGCAAGGATCGTTTTCGTATTGCGGGGACGGCCGAATTTAACGGGAACAACTGGGATATTCGCGATGACCGTGTGAAGCCGCTGGTCAAATGGGTCGAACGGCTGTTTCCGGACGTTGTCACCGAGCATGCCGTGCCTTGGGCCGGCTTGCGTCCGATGATGCCGAACATGGTGCCGATGGTGAAGCCGGGTAAAAAGCCGGGTGTCTATTATAATACCGGCCACGGGCATTTGGGCTGGACGCTGTCGGCGACGACGGCGGAAATTATTGCTGAAAAAGTTCAAGCCGACATTGCGGCTTGAATTAAAGTGGGCCTGTCGGCTGCTTTTTTGCCCGACAGGCCTCACCAAACTGCAACATTTGCTCACGGGTCCTAACGGAGGATCACGCAAACGGGGTTCATTGCTCTCATCGGCGTGAAGTCGCTGAAATGATTGCGCTTTTTGGGGTGATGCACAGACACCTGTGCAGAAATGTGGGTGTGAAACCAAATCTGAACACCCAGATTGATTGTCATGGACGG
>JBDVBY010000010.1:0-72398 GCA_039942715.1 Paracoccaceae bacterium | reverse complement strand
ATGCACTACCTTTGGCGTGCGGTAGATCATGAGGGCGAGGTGCTCGAGAGCTACGTCACAAAGCGCCGGGATCGCAAAGCGGCATTGAAATTCCTCAGGAAATTAATGCGAAAGCACGGCCAGACCGACGAACTCGTCACGGATCGACTTAAATCCTAAGGCGCTGCTCTACGAGATTTGAATGCATCACTAAAGCAAAGCACCGGTCGCTGGTTGAACAATCGAGCGGAGAATTCTCACCTGCCATTTCGACGACGAGAAAGGGCAATGCTCCGGTTCAGGCGAATGCGGTCTCTGCAAAAATTCGTGTCCGTCCACGCCTCAGTTTACAACCACTTCAATCAGGAAAGACTTCTTTCAAGCCGAGATATTTTCAAGCTGAAACGCACTGCTGCTCTTCGCGAATGGCGCGGTCTTTGCACGGGATAAAGGACAGTCATCCTGTCCTAGCAGAGACTGGTTCGCATTAGTCTGACAGCACCGCCATTAAATATACTAACTATTTGGTTTTGGATGGTTTTATCGTCGATGTGAGGTTCTACCCACCATTAACGCTTTATTCTAATATAGAAGGTTTGCATGAGATACGCGTAGTGTGGCACGATTTTGTAGGTACCGCTGCACCGGTTGCGGGCACTCCTGTCAGCCAATGCCTTTTCCCCTGTTTTATTCCGTGACTTGTCAGCACCGCTCAGGCGGAAGCGCCGACAGCGTCCACATGCTCTTTAAACGAATGGCTGGTCATGAGCGCTTGGCACCTATTGAAACGGCCAACTGCATAGGCCCAAAAGTCCTCTGCAGGGTTGTCATTTGCCACTTGAATTAGTCCCCATAACGTCCACAGCAGGTCGCACATTGCTTTGTAGATTACCATCCGCCCAGTTTCGGCGGGTGTTGGTGGGCGCCCAAAATAGGCGGACATCATTTCTGCATCTTGTGCTTCCGTCAGGCCTGCTTCGACAGACAAATCGCCAAGATCCCAAAGCGGGTCGTTCATACCAGAATACTCCCAATCAACGATCCACATCAACGCGCCGTCGTCCAGAAAGTTCTCGCATAATGGATCACAGTGGCAGGGAGCCAGCGGAAGATCAGATTGCGCCAAAAGCTCCTTTAGGGGTGCGGCCGCCGCCACAACATCATTGTAGCCCTCTGGAAGGGTGACATCCTTGGTCGAAAGAATGCCAAGATACTCATCGATCATCGCGAAGAGTTCAAAGCGGAACTGGAAGCTTTCTCCGGAGTTATGCAGTTTGGCGAGAGCCTTGCCTGCGCGTGCAGGCGACCCTGTGCGTGACTGAAACAAGTCCGGCGTCATGGTTTCGATGTTTGGAACTGTGTGCGAAATCATCAGGCCTGTAGCGGGATCGCCGAAAATGACTTCAGGCGAAACGCCAGCCTTCGCTGCCGCATTGGCATTGTACAGTTCGACAGAGCGATCGATATATGCCTCGGTCCCTTCTCCTGGGATACGCACAATGACAGACCGGTCTGTGGCATCAACGCGGTAGACCAGGTTGGTCAAACCACCAAGGCGCGTAATGGCGTCTGCTTTGGTGATACCTTCAAAACCGGGGGCCTTGCGTAGGGCTTCTAGAACTTGTGTATCTTTGTCTGACATGCGCTGCTCCTGAATTATGCCTTGAGGGCCTTGTTTTCGGGATCATAGGCGGGCCCGGAAATTCTGGTAATTGGATGATGCTCGCCAAAAACCTCCAACGTAAAGGCACTTTGATCCCAGTGTGCCGCCTCGAGGTATCCGCGCAGGATCGTCTTGCCGACTGTGTGCCCAAACCCAACCGAAGTCGCCAGAGACACAGTCTGATTCCCCAGCAAGATTGTCTCTCCGCCTGTTAGCGGCAAAGGTGCGTCGGTCACAAAGGTGCAAAGTCTGCGTTTTGGCCCGTCTTGTATTTGTTGCTTAAGCGCGGCGCGCCCAATGAAATCCCCCTTGGAATTCAAATGCACACGAAAACCAAGACCAGCTTCGATGGGAGTATAGTCGGGCGAGATGTCGCCGGACCAATAGACGTATCCTTTCTCCATTCGTAAGCCTTCAACCGCTCGATAACCGACGTTGGCGATGCCATGCGATTGCCCCGCTGCCCACAGTAGGTCGTAGACGTGTGCGGCGAATTCCGTAGGGATGTGCAGCTCATAGCCAAGTTCACCGACGTAACCGATCCGCGCCGCCAAAACGGGGGCTGCTCCGACGATAATGTCGCGTGCTTTAGCAAAAGGGATCATTGTGTTGGATACGTCGTCTTCAGAGTTTGCCTCTAGCACAAGACGCGATTTGGGGCCGACAAGGTTGAGCACCGCGTAGCTGCTTGTCACGTCAATCACGTGAATTCCGTGTGCCAAGTTGCGCTTCAACCAGTCGCTGTCACGCACACCGAACCCCGAGCCTGTAATCATGCGGTAGTGGTCAGGACCTAACCGAATGAAGGTAATATCTGCTTCTATTCCACCCTCAGGATTGCACATTTGGGTATAGATGATCGCGCCTTTAGGCTTATCCATATTGGATACACATAGTTTTTGCAGCGCGTCGCAGGTGCCGTCGCCCAGGATGTCGAACTTGGAAAAGCTTGTTTGGTCAATCAAGGCTACACGCTCTCGCACGCATCTGTGCTCTTCAGCGACGAATTGCGTCCAGCCCGGATCGAGAAAATCAAGTTGATCGATGGGCGCGACATCTTTTGGAGCGAACCACAACGGGCGTTCCCAGCCGTTTTTTGATCCGTAGACAGCGCCAGCTTGCTTTAGTCTCTTGTAAAGCGGTGAGAGGCGAAGTTGGCGAACAGTTTCATGTTCCTGTCCGGGATAACGCATTTTGTAATGGTGCGCGTAATGCTCGATAGCGCGCGGGAACATAAAAGCGCGCGTGCCGTGATGCGGGCCAAAGCGGCGCACATCTAAGGGCCAAAGGTCTAGTGAAGGGGCGCCGTCAACGATCCATTCCGCAATCATTTCGCCCGCACCACCACCTGCAGCGATACCGTACAGAAAGCCAGTGGCGAGCATCAAATTCTCAAAACCGGGTTGCCAGCCCATGACAAAGTCGCCGTCTGCTGAATAGGGAATTGGACCGTTAATAACTTGTCTGATCCCTATCTCATACACAACAGGCGTGACGCGCCCTGCAAGTTCGGCAAGCGGCAGGAAGCGGTCAAGGTTCTCAGGCAGCAGCTGGCGGACAAATTGACCGGGTATTCGCGGATTTCCAAATGCGATGGTGTTATCTTCGTACCCGCCAATTACCAGCCGTCCGCCAACGTCCGGTTTGTAATATACTAGCCGTTCGGGGTCACGCAGTGTTGGATAGTGCCCTATTTCGCCGCCCGTGCTCTCGGTGACGATGTACTGATGCTCGACAGCGCATGCCGGGATGCGAATACCCAACTTCGCCCCCAACTCGCGGCTCCACATGCCCGTGGCGATCACAACGGTTTCAGCGCTCCAAGTGCCTTCGAATGTCTCGACAGAAGTGACGCGCCCATTGGTGATCGCAAAGTCAGTTGTCTCCACGTTCTGTCGAATATCAGCGCCTTGTTTGCGCGCAGCGCTTGCAATGGCTTGGCACAAGGATGCAGGGTCTACATAGCCATCCGACGGAATAAAGGCCGCGCCTTCAAGACCAGTCGCGTCGATCAGGGGAAACAGGTCTTTGGCCTCGTTGGGAGAAATGATTTGCATGTCCAGATCAAAACTGCGCGCCATTGTGGCCAGCCGTTTC
Organism: Paracoccaceae bacterium; assembly: GCA_039942715.1. Classification (GTDB taxonomy): domain Bacteria; phylum Pseudomonadota; class Alphaproteobacteria; order Rhodobacterales; family Rhodobacteraceae; genus JABDJX01. Next base: position 68,659 of record JBDVBY010000010.1, on the reverse strand, counting down.
GCCTCTAGCATGCGGTCTCGCGTCGCCGCCAGTCTCAGGGAACCTGTTTTCTTCCAGTCAAATTGCATCCCTTCTTCGTTTTGGAGCCTGTCATACATCGCGACCGATTTTTGCAACATGCGCGTTGTGTTGCGTGAAGAACGAAGTTGCCCAACCAATCCAGCGGCGTGCCATGTTGCCCCTTCCGTTAGGCTGGCGCGTTCTAAAAGCACGACGTTTTTCTCGCCCATTCGGGTGAGGTGATAAGCGATTGAGCAGCCAATGATCCCGCCGCCAATAATCAAGTGCTTTGCTGCGTGCTGTGCCATTTTTCAGACCTTTACGCGCGCCATTTTGGGATCATAAAGCGGCGCAAGGGTAACCGTTGCAGGCACGCGCTCGGTGGCAACCTCCAGTTCATAGGTGCCGTCCAGCACATAGTCGTGATCAATGTGATAATCGGCGCGGACGTATCCCAGTCCGATAGAACACCCCAGTGTATGACCAAAACCGCCTGAACTTAGCCAACCACACGGCGCACCGTTGCGATAGATTGTTTCGCGCCCCGATAGGATCGTACCAGCATCAGTTGTGAACGTCGCAAGAATCTTTTTCTTCCCGGTTTCGCGTTGAGTGGCAATCGCGTCTCGCCCCTTGAAGGGGATATTGGTTTTCATTTTCACGGCCCAGCCTAGCCCAGCCTCATCGGGTGTGTGATCTGGTCCAATGTCTGACGCCCACGCGCGATACCCTTTTTCAAGGCGCAACGTTTCAATCGCGCGATAACCCGCATTGCGCAAACCATGTGCCGCGCCCGCTTCGTGCAGGGCGGTGTAAACGCTCAACGCGTATTCAGTTGGCAGGTGCAATTCCCACCCCAACTCGCCCACATAAGTTATGCGCATAGCCAACACCGGACATCCGGCAATGCCAATCTGTTTTGCGACACCAAAGGGATGACCTTTATGACTGACATCGTCCTGGGTTGCAGCTTTTAAAATGTCGCGCGCCTTGGGGCCAAAAAGCGAAAGCACTGCGTTGGACGAGGTCACATCAACCAGTTGTGCGTTCAAACCATCTGGGATGTTGCGGGCAATCCAGTCAAAATCATGCGTGGCATATCCTGTGCCGGTGACGATGTAGTACTGATCATGGGCTGTACGCACGCAGGTCAGATCGCATTCAATACCGCCGTGATCGTTTAGCATTTGCGTGTAGATGATCGAACCCACAGGCTTGTCGACACGGTTGGCGGCAATCCATTGCAACGCGGCTTCGGCATCAGGGCCTTTGAGAATGAACTTTGCGAATGACGTTTGATCAAAAAGCACAGCATCTTCTCGAGCTGCTTTATGTTCACGCCCCACCGCTTCGTGCCAGTTCGGACGCCCAAACGTATAAATGTCGCGCGCTTTTTCGCCGTTTTCAGCAAACCAGTTTGGACGTTCCCATCCCAACTTTTCGCCAAACACAGCACCTGAGGCTTTCAGCGTGTCATAAAGTGGCGAGCGGCGGCAAGGGCGTCCGCTTTCATGCTCTTCGGATGGCCAGGCCATTGTGTAATGCTTGCCATAGGCCTCAAGTGTGCGGGAGCGGACCCACTCGGTGTCGGTGTGTGGGCGGCCAAAGCGTCGGATATCGACGGCCCACAAATCGTACGGTGGCTGTCCGGTTGCGACCCATTCCGCAAGGGCCATGCCTGCGCCACCACCCGAAGCGATTCCAAAAGCATTAAAGCCTGCGCCAACGAACACATTTCGCATTTCGGGCGCTTCCCCAACAATGAAGTTGCCATCGGGTGTGAAACTTTCCGGTCCGTTGATCAGTTGTTTCACTCCAACCGTTTTAAGCTTTGGAACGCGCGGCAAGGAAAGCTCGATCAACTGTTCGAAATGGTCATAATTTGAGTCTAACAATTGGTAGTCGAACGGATCTGGAATGCCGTCTTTTGCCCAAAGAATGCCGTTGGGTTCATAGCCTCCCATGATGAGACCGCCGACTTCTTCTTTGTAGTAGGTCAGGCGGTCAGGGTCGCGGAGGGTTGGCAGATTTGATGGGACGTCAAACGGTTCAGTGACCATGTACTGGTGTTCGACGGATACCAAGGGCACCGTGACGCCAATCGTTTTTGCCAGATCACGCGTCCATTGTCCGCAGCACAAAACCAGTTTCTCGCAGGCAACGTCACCTTCCGGAGTGCGCACTCCTGTTATCTGGCCCTTGTCTGTCAGCAGTTGAGTGACCGGTGTATTCTCTAGCAGCTTTGCGCCTTTTGCACGGGCTCCTTTTGCTAAGGCTTGCGTGATGTCGGACGGGCTGGCTTGCCCGTCTGTAGGCAAAAATGCAGCACCGACAACGTCGCCGATATCCATCAGAGGCCACAGATCTTGTGCCTCTTGCGGTGTCAAAAGCTGCATGTCTAAACCGAAGGAATGTGCTGTTGTTGCTTGTCGTTTTACTTCGGTCCAACGTTCGGCGTTACAAGCCAACCGAAGTCCGCCATTCATCTTCCAACCTGTCGCCAGGCCGGTTTCTTCTTCTAGCCGATTATAAAGGCCAATCGAGTATCCCAGCAGCTGCGTAATATTCGCGCTTGAACGCAACTGCCCAACCAGCCCCGCTGCGTGCCATGTGGAGCCGGAGGTGATGGCGGCTTTCTCAAGTAAAAGAACCTCATGCCCCATTTGCGCGAGGTGGTAGGCAGTCGAGCAGCCAATAATACCACCGCCGACAATGATCGTTTTTGACGAAGCAGGAAGCGTCATTTCAAGTCCTTACGAATTGCGGAAATCTTGCAACGCATTTGCAAGCCGATCCATGTTTTCGCCCGTATAAGCGGCGTAATCAAAATCTAGGTCAGAGTGAATTTCTGAGGTCATCGACCATAGTGTTTCGCGCATCAGTGAGACACATTTCATTGCCTGATAGGGACGCCAAAACGGCGTGGCAGGCGCTTCGAAATATTGCTCCAGTGCTGCAAACTCCTGCGCTTCGGACAGACCGTTATTACCCGCAAGTCCAGCAAGATCGAAAAGCGGCGTGTTGAAACCACCGTATTCCCAATCGATAAGCCAAAGCTGTTTGCCGTCATCCAGAATATTTGCGGCCAACATATCGTTGTGCCCGACCACCAATGTCACCGGGCCTGTCGCTGTTTCCAGCGTTTCCAAGTCGTTCAGTAATTGAGGCAATTTCGAAGAGTGCTCGGTTCCGTCCGCCAGCAAGCGCGCAATATAGGTGCGGTTCACCTGAAACGGCCAGAAGGACATCACAGGAGAGGTTAGATGCTTTGCCAAACCAGTGTGCGCGGTCTTCATAAGATCAATGATGCGCGGAAGGTTTCGCGGATCACGGACTGAGCTTTCTGAATAGGTCTCGGCCTGCAAGAACTCTATAACCAAAACGCCGGGTTCGTGATGATGGACGGCCGGGGAGATGCCCGCGGCATGAGCTGCGCGGCTCAAAGCGAGTTCATGCCAGCGTAAAATGCCATGTTCGTGAATGTCTTCGCCCAAGCGTACAACGAATTGGCGGTCTCCATCTTTCACGTGCAAATTCACGTTGGTGATTCCGCCGCCCAATGGGACGATTTCGGACGGGTTTTCGAAACAGGACAGGTGTTGTGCTCTGGAAATGGCCGCGGTGCTCATAGACCCAACCTTTGCTTCTGGCTTTCGGACAGCGCGTTGACGATCCGGTCGGCGACAATGGCGATGAATGCAACAGACAAACCGGCCACAATCCCTTGGCCTGCGTTTGCTTTGGTCAGGGCGATGTAAACTTCTTGGCCCAAATCCCGAGTGCCAACGAGGGCAGTGATCACAAGCATCGAAAGTGCGAGCATGATCGTTTGGTTCAGTCCCAACAACAATTGCGGTGTGGCCAGTGGCAATTTCACACGCCACAGCAATTGGCGCGGTGTGCAGCCCACCATTCGGCCTGCTTCGATCAATTGCTCGGGCACTTCGCGAATGCCATGGGCTGCATATCTAACCGCAGGGGCCAGTGCATACAAAACCACGGCTACCATCGCGCTGAAATCGCCGACGCGAAACAGCATAACCACGGGAATCAAATAAACGAAGGAGGGCAAGGTCTGTAATGTGTCCATCAGCCCAAGGATCACGCGACCTGCCTTGGGGCGCTCGGCCGCCCAGATGCCCAGCGGGATGCCAATCAGAATGGCGATGAAAACCGACACACCGCACAAGTAAATCGTCACCATCGCCTTGGCCCAAAGGCCCGATGCAGCGATGAACGCCATCATCAAAGCGGCTGCAACGCCCAGCCTCCAACCCGCAACGCGGCCTGCGATCAGTCCAATTGCAATTATTCCCCATGCCCACGGAATGCCTGCGAAGAATTTTTTGACTGGCAACAACAAGACGGACAGAACAACGGTTTTTATCGCTTCAAAGGTGTCAAAAAAATTTACGTTGATCCATCTCATCGCATCCGTCCAGAATTGGCTGGTCGTGACTTTTAAAGCATCTGGATAGGTTTGGATTGCGGGTATGAACTTACCTAGAATCAAGGTCGCTATCACTGCAAAAGTGGCAATCGCCAAGCGTGGATAGCGTTCAAGAACTGTGCCGCCGCTGACCGATCTGAGTTTGCGCTGCGAGAAGGCTTGAGAGGCGCGATCAAGAGCAATCGCCATGACAACAATCGCAAGCCCGGCTTCAATCCCTCCGCCGATATCAAGCTTGCGCAAGCTGGCCAACACGTCAAACCCAAGGCCACCTGCGCCAATCATTGAGGCGATAATCACCATGTTCAGCGTCAGCATGATCACCTGATTTACGCCTACCATCAGGCTTGGCATGGCGGCAGGCACCAGTACTTTCCACGTTATCTGACGCGGGGTGCATCCGCTCATTCGTCCCGCCTCCAAAAGCTCTTCGGGGACGCCGCGCAAAGCAACAATTGTCACGCGCACCATCGGTGGCATCGCATAAATGACCGTAGCCACCAATGCGGCGACAGGGCCAAAGCCGAACAGGATCAGAATGGGAACGAGGTAGGCGAAAACCGGCACGGTTTGCATCAAATCAAGAAGCGGGCGCAGCACCTTGTCGACCCACGCTACTTTGTAGGCCAATATTCCCAAGGCCAGTCCGCCCAATGCGCCAATTGGCACGGCAACAAGGACCGAAGCCAGAGTGATCATCGCGCTTTCCCATTGGCCAAATACAGCCAGATACAAAAAGCAAACACCGACCAAGACGGCCAATGCCATATCGCGCGCGAAGTGGCCAACCAAGACGACGATGGCGATCACGGCGATCCAGCTGAGCGACGGTGCGATTGAAATGGCTTGCTCGCCAATGCCTGACTGAAACCCTTCGATCAGCAGGTTGCGCAAGAACTGGTAGGGTATCTCGATCATGAAGGCGATGCTGCGGGTCAGGTCGCGAAATGAGAAAAACCAGAAGTTTGCGGTGTTCACCAGCCAGTCCAGAAAAGAGCTGATCCATACGTCGAGATTGAGCTGGTATTGCTTGGGAAAGCGGATGATCCACCGCGCATCCAGTGCTTTGTAGATCTGAAACGAGTACTGTGAAAGAAACCAAGTGACGGCAAAAAGACTACCCCAAAAAAGGCGGCCCGCAGTCAAGAGTTTCGCCAAACTCGCCATTAATTGCGCCCAACCAAAACGTCGATCACAGACCTGGCGCTGATCTGCCCAACGGTTTTTCCGTCTCGGATAACTCTCAGGGGGGCATCTGCCGCCTCGACCTTTTCAGCGATGGCTTCAATTGTGGCGTCATAGGGCACCTCGCCTGCAAAATTCTCACTGGTGGCAGGCTCCATCCGGCTGTGCGCGCGGATCACCTTGCCGCGTGCAACATGTTTGGTGAATTCGGCAACATATTCTGTTGACGGGTTTAAAACCAACTCCTCAGGCGTTGCGATTTGCTCAATCTTGCCGTCTTTCATAACAGCAATGCGATCGGCCAATCTGATCGCCTCATCAAAGTCGTGCGTTATAAAAACGATGGTTCTCTTCAGCATATTTTGCAGGCGCATAAACTCGTCCTGCATTTCGCGGCGGATCAGGGGATCAAGCGCCGAGAAGGGCTCGTCCAAGAACCAAAGATCGGGTTCCACGGCCAAGCTGCGCGCGATGCCTACACGTTGTTGCTGCCCGCCAGAAAGCTCTCGCGGGTAATACCCTTCGCGCCCTTGCAACCCGACAAGCTCGATCATTTCAAGCGCGCGCGCCTCGCGTGCTTTGCGGTCAACACCTTGTATTTCCAGCGGAAAGGCCGCGTTCTCCAGCACAGTTAAGTGTGGCATCAGAGCGAATTGCTGAAATACCATGCCCATCTTTTTGCGGCGGATTTCGATCAGCTCTGAGTCCGTGGCGCCAAGAAGATCCAGGCCATCAAATTGAATTGCACCAGAAGTCGGTTCGACCAGTCGCGACATGCAGCGCACAAGCGTCGATTTGCCGGAACCCGACAGCCCCATAATGACAAAGATCTCGCCTTGATGAATTTGAACGTTAACATCTTGGACAGCCCCGATGACACCAGCATTGGCCAAAGTCTCTGCGTCCGGAGCGCGGGCGCCCCTCAACAGAGTCTTTGCCCCCGCGCCATACAGCTTCCAGACGTTTTGGCAGTCAAGAATGACAGGATTATCCATTCAAACCTCTGGCGCTGCGTTTCGGGCCACTTGCAATCAGGGACGCATCAAAAAGCTTCATGGTTCGCAAACAGTAGCAAGAGGGGCCGCAATTAGCCCCTCTCGATAGCGCGAGATTATTTGGCTATCCAAGATTGCCACGCGTCTTGATTTGCATCCATCCATGCGGCGACGACGCCTTCAACGGTCTTGCCATTCAAATCCACGTCCGCGACCATCGCGCCCATGTCTTCGTTTGAGATCGTGAAATTTTCGATGGTCTTAGCGGCATTTGGCCACTTGTCGCTTAGCCCGGCCCAGCCAGCTTTCCAGATTGGTCCGGTTGGCTTGCCGCAATCATAGGCAGCATCTGGGTTTATTCCCACGGCCGGATCATTGTAGCACTCCACAGAATATGGTGGGAATTCAACAAACTTTCCGTCGTATTTTGCTGGTGCCCAGTGCGGGGCATATACCCACAACACTATCGGGTCTTGGCGCTGATACGCTGCTTCAAGTTCGGCAAACAGGGCCGCATCAGTGCCAGCGTGGATAACTTCAAAATCCATTTCCAGCGCTTCGACACGTTCATCATCAAAGCCACCCCAAGTCACAGGGCCGCCGAGATAGCGCCCAAGAGGTGCGGTTTCAGCCGTTGCGAACTCGCCAGCGCAATGATTCAGCGCTTTCCAATCAGGCAGGCCTGGGCAACGTTCTTCCATATATGCCGGATACCACCATTCCTCGATTGCGTTCATTCCAGTTTCGCCAAAGTTAACAACATTGCCGGTTCCAACAGCCTCGTCTAGCGCCTCGCGACCGGTGGTTTCCCAGATTTCCATGGCCAAGTGCAAATCACCTGTCTTCAGGCCCGCAAACTGCGCGATGTAGTCCGCCTGGACGTACTCAACGTTGTTTCCCGCCTCTTTCAGGACCTCGCCCATCAACGTGGTGGTGATCAACTGGCCAGACCAATCGTGCAATGTCAGCTTAAGTGGATCGCTGGAATCCTCAGCAATTACAGGTGTCGCTGCAAGCATGGCAGCGGTTACTAGACGTAGGTGTTTCATTATTTTAGCTCCCCAAGATGGATCGGCATCGTTCGGGACGTTTGGCTGCCCCTTGCGGCGATCAGATAGGGTAACTCACCAATAATCATTCTCTAAATCAACAAAAAACAACAAAAACGGTCAAAAAATGTGGCTTTTAGTCAGTTCCTGCTTAGAAATAGGTCACAGAGTTTGAATCTAAGGGCATTTCATCATGGACCTGCAACAGCGGTTGATTGCGGCTCAGAACATTGCGGCAGGCGCATCAAAGATCGCTATGAGTCTTTTTCGCAAGCCGATAGATATTGTGTCTAAATCTGACGCGAGTCCCGTAACGATTGCAGATCAGAACACCGAGCGCGCCATTCGCGGAGCGTTGGAAATACAGTTTCCGGGTGAAGCGATCTTTGGCGAAGAATATGGCACAAGCGGAAGCGGAACTGACATGTGGATCGTCGATCCCATAGACGGTACGCGGTCTTTCATAACTGGCCTGCCATTGTTCGGGATGCTGCTGGGGTATGTGGAAGGTGGAACATCGATGCTTGGCGTGATCAATATGCCCGCTTTGGGCGAGGTTTATGCGGGCGCGCGCGGGCTTGGAGCAACGATGAATGGTACATCTATCAAGACCAGCACTTGCAGTCAGTTGGACGGCGCACGGCTTTTCTTAAACGAGGGCGACAAGTTGGCGGCAAAAGAGCCTGTTGTCTTCAAGCGTTTGATTAGGGCGGGGGCCGTGCGACGCATGTCAGCCGATTGCTATCCCCACGCACTTGTTGCAAGCGGGTTTGCAGATGCTGTCGTTGATTTTGATCTGCAGCCCTACGACTATTTACCAGTTAGCGCCGTTGTCAAAGCGGCAGGAGGCATGATGACGGATTGGCAAGGAAACCCTTTGACTATGAATTCAGACGGCAGAACACTCACTGCGGCGACGCCTGCTCTTCATGCCGCATTGGTAGAATTGGTGAACAAATGATTTTGTATTTGCAAGCCGCATTCTTCAAAGCCGATAGCCTGCAGTGACCGGTTCAAAATACACAGATCAGATTTTGCGGACAGTCGACATGATGGGAACTGTGACGGTCCAAGAGTTATCGCAAATCCTTGGCGTTTCGGATCAGACTATTCGCCGCGTCACGCGTCCTTTGGCCGAAAGCGGCGTTTTGCGCAAAGTCCACGGCGCGCTTGTATCGATAAAATCTGCTTTGGATCCGCCTTTTTTGTCACGTATGTCGCAGAACCGAAATGCAAAGATAGCGATCGCAAATGCCGTTGCTGACATTGTGCAAGACGGCGACAGCCTCACTATCGACACTGGATCGACATCAGCCTTCATTGCCCAAGCGCTTAGGCAGAGGCGGGAGCTGACTATCGTCACAAACTCGGCGTATGTGGCCAGTTCGCTCGCCATGATCCCGGGCAATAACGTGTCGATGGCGGGCACACAATTACGCGATCATGATGGCGCGTCTTTTGACCGAACAGCGTTTCAGGTTATTGAAAGTGCAAAAGTTGACTACTGCGTTCTGTCTGCCTCGATGATTCATGTCACTAAGGGATTTCTGGTGCACGAGCAATGCGAGGTGGATATGGCCACGGCAATGATGGAAAGTGCATCGCGTGCTATCATGGCCGTGGATGCAACGAAGTTTCAGCCGCAAAAACGGAAACCGGCTCTACGCCAGCCCCCGTTAAGAGCAGGTGATTTGCTAGTGACAGATAGCGCGCTTCCCGAGGAATTTTTGCAAGGCTTTGAGCATTTGACGATTAGGGTTGCGGCCTAGCTTTCTAAGCTTGCTAGGGACTGCCGCTGTCTTTTGGCTGCACCCTTTTTAGGAATAGGTTAGGCCGGAACAGTCTCCATCAAGTCTTTCCAGCGGTGACACGATACCTCGTGCCCAGACCCGTCGCCTTCCAGCTCTGGTTCCTTCGTCTTACAGACGTCAATGACGTGGGGACAGCGCGTATGGAATTTGCACCCCGGTGGCTGGTTCATCGGCGACGGGATTTCGCCTTCGAGTTTCTGAGCTTGACCTCGATCATCAGGATCCAGCGACGGAATCGCGGAAAACAATGCCTTGGTGTAAGGGTGGCGCGGGGCAGAAAACAGTTGACGGGTCGGAGCCGTTTCCACGAGGCGGCCCAAGTACATGACCGCGACATGATCGCAGGTATGGGCAACGACCGACAGATCGTGGCTGATGAACATAAAGGTGATTCCAAGGTCGCGCTGAAGTTCCTTCAAAAGGTTCAGTACGTCAGCCTGAATAGACACATCAAGCGCCGCAACGCTTTCGTCGGCGACCACAAAATTCGGGTCAGAGACTAGAGCTCGGGCAATCGAAATCCTTTGGCGCTGTCCGCCAGAGAAAGCGTGCGGGAAGCGGCGAAGGTGTTCAAGATTCAGTCGGCATTTAGCGGCTATCTCTCGGACGCGTTCATCAGTTTCCTGCCGATTTTTCGTCAATCCCATTACTTCAAGCGGTTCTGCAATGATATCGCGCACGGTCATGCGTGGTGACAGCGCGGCATATGGGTCCTGAAAGATAAGCTGGGCACGTTTCCGGTAGTCTTTTAGTTCGGCCTTGGTCATCTGCTCGAGATCATAGGCGACCTCGCCATCTTCGTAATGTGCTGATCCGCCAGTTATCGGGACCGCCTTGAGAAGAGCGCGCCCCAGTGTCGTTTTGCCAGAACCAGATTCGCCCACTAATCCGAAGAAACTGCCGTTCTCGATATGAATCGTCACATCGTCGACCGCTTTCAGAATAAATTTGCCAAACAGCCCTTTATTGATTGTAAATCCGACAGACAGGCCTTGGGCACGGATCAGAGTATTGGTCATTCTGTGGCCTCTCCATAGATATGACATGCAACCTTGTGATCAGGATCAACGGCGATTTCATGAGGTGTTTGTCGGGAACACTCGAGGCCGACGACCTGGCTGCAGCGCGTGTTGAATACACATCCCGGCGGGCGTTCCAGTGGTGAGGGGATATCCCCCGGCACAGGCGTCAGCTGCTGGTCAAGGTCGTCAAGTTTTGGCAAGGCAGCGATTAATCCTTGGGTATATGGGTGCTTGGGGTTGCCAATGACCTCGCGCACCGGTCCTTCTTCGATCAGGCGCCCCAGATACATCACGTTCACACGGTCACAGGTCTGGGCGACAACGCCAAGGTCGTGGGTGATAAAGACAATCCCCATGTGGAACTCGTTCACCAGGTCTTTCATCAGGTCGATCACTTGTGCCTGAATGGTGACGTCTAGCGCGGTGGTGGGCTCATCAGCGATCAAAAGCGAAGGTTTGGTCGAAAGCGCCATAGCGATCATCGCTCGTTGACGCATGCCTCCGGATAACTCGAAAGCATATTGCTCGAAACGCCGAGAGGCATCCGAGATACCGACTCGATCCAGCATTTCAACCGAGATCTCCTTTGCTTGGGCCTTGGACATGCTGGAATGAAGCTGAAGCTGTTCGACCATTTGTTTGCCAATGGTGATAGCGGGAGCAAAAGATGCCATTGGTTCCTGAAAGATCATAGAAATTGCACTGCCGCGAACGACCATCAGCTCGCGCGCAGTCTTCAATGACAGTACATCGACTTCGCCGTTACCGGTATGGAGTGTGATTTTGGACTGAGGCCCATAAACTGCGTTACGTGCGTTCAGGTGCATCAACGCCTTTGCGGTGACAGATTTTCCCGACCCGCTTTCGCCCACAAGCCCCATCACTTCTCCCTTGTTCAGCGAAAAAGAAACGTCCTCGACCGCTGTGATCAGCCCTTCGTCGGTTCGGAATTGCAGCGTCAGGTTCTGAATATCGATTAGCGCGCTCACTTGTTCGTCTCCGAGTAGGGGTCAGCGGCGTCTCGCAATCCGTCGCCGACGAAAACGAAAGCCATCACAAGAGCGATGAAGAAGAATACCGGGATGAAGTACCACTGATAGTTCAACATGACATCGGCTGACGTTGCCTTTTGCAGCATTACGCCCAGGGACGAAACCGGGTCTTTCAAGCCAAGCCCAATGAAAGACAGGGCCGTCTCGCTTAGGACCATATAGGGGAAGGAAATCACCAGATCGACGATGATGTAGCTGGTGAATGACGGTAGCAAGTGGCGCCGAATGACATGAGATGACGAGGCTCCGGACAGTTGCGCTGCAAGAACGTACTCTTGGTTCCGTTCAGTCAGAAGATGGGTGCGAATGCGGCGCGCCAAGGTTGGCCATCCGATGAATCCCAAAATAATGGATATGTAGAAAAATCGCGCTTCAGCCGACATCTCTGCGGGCATGAATGCGGCCACGGCCATGAACAGAGGGATTGCGGGAACTGTTCGGACAGCGTCGGTGATCATCTGAATCACGCTGTCTATCCAGCCCCCGTAGTAGCCGGACACCCCTCCGATGATAAGAGCCAGCACAAAGGCAATAAAAACCCCGATGGTGCCGACTTGCAGTGATGTCCAAATAGCATGAAGCGTCCGACTAAAGATGTCCTGTCCGTCTTCGTCGGTGCCAAAGAGGTGTATTTTACCGGTCTCCACGCCAAAGAGGTGCCGGTCGCTGCGGATAAAGCCGAACAGTTCGTAGTCGTCGCCCTTCGGGAAAAAAGTAAGATAATTGCGCTCGTCTTCGTTAATCGTGGTCACCCATCTAAAGTTGGTGGCCATGGAACGCTCGCGTTCAACGGTGTGAATGAAGGGGCGCAGCGAGCACCCGTTCTTGTCGCAGAACTCGGGAATTTGCGGCGCGCCGTTGGTATAATCCTTGTCTCGCCCGGCAACTGTCGGGTCATAGGGCGACAGGAAAGGCGCGAAAACCCCGGATATGATCAGCACGATCAGAACGCAGGCCGCGATTAACGCAGAGCGCTGCTTTTTGAACCGCGCCCAGATCAACTGGCCCTGAGAAGCGGTAAAATAGGCCTCTTTCGCCTTTTGATCTTTGGTGCCGGGGGCGGGTGTGTTTGTGGTGTCTATGGTCATGGATCAACGCACGATGCTGTTGCGGACGCGCGGGTCAATGACCGCCAAAAGCACGTCGGTGAAAAAGTTGAGCGCCACAATGGAGGCGGTCAAAAGGAAAATGATTGCTCCGGCTAGCTGCTGATCGTTCGAGCGTGCCAATGCCTCGATCAAAAGCGCACCGGCATCGGTCATGACCAGGATCAGCGCCACGATCGGCAATTCGTTAAAAATGCGGTTGAGGTCGAAACCAAGTGAGTTGACGATAGGCCCAAGCGCATGGCGCGCCGGATAGCCCCAAAGAAGCTTGCGTCCGTGTACTCCCCGCGCGGCGGCGGCAGTGACGTAAAGCTTGCCGATTTCATCGGACATCAAAGCGCGAACGGTTTGCAGGGCGAAGGCGGTCGCTGACCACCCAAGGATAAAGATTGGCAGCCACGCGTGCGACAACAAATCAAGCACCTTTCCCCAACTCCAAGGCGCGTCCCGATATTCGTCACTGAACAGCCCGGTCAGGGTTTCGCCGAACCAGACCGTTGCAAATAGCATGATGATGAGCGCCAAAAGAAAGTTCGGCATGGCCAAGCCCAGGTAGCTGACGATGCGCAATGTATTGTTCAGGAAAGCATTATTCGACGCGACGGCAATAATGCCGACAGGTATGGCGATGGTATAGGCCAGAGCGAGAGAGGCGAGGCAGATCAAGAGCGAAAGCCAGAACTTGTCGCCCAAAAGGTCGGCGATGTTTACGCGCAGGATGCAGCTGTCACCAAATTCACCCTGAAAAGCGCCGACAATCCATCCTGCCCATCGCTCCATGTAGGGCCGGTCAAGTCCAAGACGCTGGCGTTCGGCTTCCAGCTCGTTCGCGATCTGGATGCTGGACCCTTGGGTATTCTTGAAAGCTAAATAGCGTTCGGCACAGTCGCCGGGCACAAGTTCCATCAATGAGAATACAACCAGCGATACGATTATGAGCGTGATCAGCGCCATGACGGCGCGCGTGAACACAAAACGCGCAAAGTTCAGCATCGTATTCCCCTGTCGCCGCTCTTTCGTTCTGGCGGCGCTGTCCCTAAGGTCGCGGGCAGGTGACTGCCCGCGGCAATGTTATCAGAGCAAACCTCGGCTTATTCGTCCAGCCACCAAAGCGTGGCACGGTACGGATAGGTCCGGTAGTACTCGTAAGAATGCGTCTTGAAGTCCGCAAAGTTCATCAGAGCGTTGTTCCGATAAATCGGCGCCGGTGCATTGACGGTACCGATGAACAACAGGTTCGTGGCCATCGCTTCAACCATTCGGTTGGCGGTGTCACTGAACTCCTGACTGGATTGATCGGCGGACTGAAGCGTGTTGATGTCGTCCATCATCTGCTTGGCCCATGCCGGCGGCTCGACGCCCGAAGAGCCGTTCGAGTCAACCCATTCAGCCCAAAGCATGGCGTTGCGTCCTCCGAAATAGTTCTCGTAGGGCGGGACCCAAAGCTCGTTGTTACCAAGGACAATCGCTAAAGGCTGTGACTTGCGCCACATCGCGACATCAAGCTGGTTCGAGGATTGCGCCGAGCGATATTCATCCGGCGTGACTTCCTTGACGACAGACTGAATTCCAACATCGGCCCAGTGTTGTGCGACAAGTTCGACGGTCTGTCCGGCGATACCTTGTGTCGAGAAGTTCATGTTTAGGACCAGCTTGTCGCCGTTTGGCAGCTCGCGGAATCCATCCCCATCTGTGTCGGCCATGCCGATTTCATCCAAAGCGGCATTTGCAGCGGCTTGATCAAATTCGGTTTTGTAGGTCAGCCAAGACTGATCGACAAATTCAGGCAAAGGCGAAAAACCGACATATTGCTGCGGTGTGCCTTGACCGAAGAATGCGACCTCGTTCAACTCGTCCCGATTGATCGCGACAGACATCGCTTCGCGGAACTTAAGGTTATTGAAGACTTCGCGTTTGGCGGGGTCTTCGTGGGTCACATTGAAGCCAAACGGGCTGATGGTAATTTCTGGACGCAGGTAGATCGAGTAGTTTGATTTTTCCTGATTTTCCAGAAGGATAGGTGCCGAAGCCAACTGTAGAGACTGCGATTTATAGTCGATCTCGCCATTGACCAACTTCAGGATGCGCACTTCGTTGTCGTTGATGTAAAGCTCGTCCTGGGTCGAGATATACGGCAACTGCTGGCCCATTGTGTCAACCTGGAAGAAGTATGGGTTGGCAACCAGATAGCGGCCTTCGGTCGTGTCTCGCACGTAGATATGCGATTCCAGAGTTGGCAGAGTGGCTTTGGGCAAACCGTCGACTAGATCAGGCTTGGACAGCATCGGCGATGGCGTATCTGTCCAGTCCGAGTTGCCCCAATAGGCCTTGATCGCATCATAGCCGTTTTCAAACCCAAGGCTTTGAGCATAGCTGTCGGCATCTGCGTTCACATCTGGGTGGAATTGGCCCAAGAAGTGCTTGGGTTGGAAGCCTTGACCAAAGTGTGTTGCGAAGTGTGCCAGAAGTCCGGGTTTTGGAGCCGGAAGGTTGAACACAACAGTTGTCTCGTCCGGTGCGTCCACGGTCATCCGTTCGCCCGCCACGGTCACATAGTCTTTCGGCGTCTCAAAGATATTTGAATCCATGTGTAGGTTATCGTGCCAGAACTTGATGTCAGCACTGGTAAACGGTGCACCGTCAGACCACTTATGTCCCGCGCGCAACTTGAACGTTAGCTGCGTGAAGTCGTCATTCCACTCCCAAGACTTTGCGACGTTCGGTACAATGGTTTGCAGATCGTCTGAATAGCGCACGAGGTTTACATGGCGCACCGAAAGGAAGTCGGATGTCCCGGCTTCGGTCGCATTCGATAGAACATCCAGTTCGCCACCGTATTTGCCGACGCTCTCGTAAGGCACCATGACGAGAGGCTCGGAAGGCAGGCGCTCGGCCAGTGGTGGAAGATCACCGTTGCCCTGAATGCGCGCGTTCAACGCGTCGGCTTCGGGGTTTCCTGAAAATTCCATTGTGCAGCCCGCAGCGGACTGGAATTCGGCAAGATCATATTGCTGGAGATGTGCGCCCGGCGCCACACCACCCATGTCGGCAAGTGTGATCCCAGGGCAATTGGCAACAGCCATGCCCGGCAGAACAATCACAGCCACACCTGTTAAGAGTATACGTTTCATCTTCTCTCCTGTTGATTACTTGTTATGTGCGCAGACTTTGTGTCGCGCTTCTTTGATGCATGCCGATAAGGCAGCACGTAGACGCGGGCATCTTCAAACAGCGAGCTCGGCCAGCTGTTCCTCAAAACCCCCTTCATTGAACCAATGCCCGCCCAACCCATAGCTGAACGTCGCTTCCCAATGTCACAGCAGAACGACACTGAAAAATATGATCGAATTGGCAGATTCAAGCAGTTCCCCTTTTGACGCCCCGGTCTGTCACCATCGTCTTTGCAAAGGTGCTTTCGGGATTCATCATCCGATGGCAAAGCATCTGACGCGATAAATCAAGACAAATCGCCTCTCCCTCGGGCGACGATGAAATATTTCTTAGCTCTCCGGCGGCTGTCATATCGAATGCGATCTGCGGAAGGGGGCCTGCGAAATGTACCAATCTGTGGGTCGCTGTACGCAAGACTGCCAAGTTGCAATCGGCGGCCGGAATCTTAAGA
This sequence comes from Paracoccaceae bacterium, assembly GCA_039942715.1. Classification (GTDB taxonomy): domain Bacteria; phylum Pseudomonadota; class Alphaproteobacteria; order Rhodobacterales; family Rhodobacteraceae; genus JABDJX01. Next base: position 52,367 of record JBDVBY010000010.1, on the reverse strand, counting down.
AGCGCCTGTAAGCCCGAAGGTTTCACGGGATTGCCAAAGTCATGTTCGGAGAACGTCACTGCTTTGCCACCCTTGCCAGTTTCCAAGAGGCTGCGCAGGCTTGTTCCGTTCATAGAATCCGGGATCTTTGCTCCGACCAAATCCAGCAGAGTGGGTGCCACATCGACGGATTCTGTCATTGCTGCGATGCGCCGAGGCGTTTGGCCAGGCACGCGAATCATTAAAGGTACGTGGAAAGCAGCGTCATGAAAGGTGCCCTTTCCCCAAAGTCCAAAGTCGCCCAGCATCTCGCCATGATCGGCTGTCAGCACAATGATGGTGTCGTCCCACTGTCCGCTTTTTTTCAGCCAATCCACGACGCGGCCGATGTGGTGATCGACTTCGGCTGCAAGCCCGAGATAGAGCGCCCGAAGTGTGTCCACTGTCTCGGGAGTGGCTTCCAGATCAGGAAATCCTTCAACCGTACTTGCTGCTGATCGGGACGCGCGCGCTGCTACAACAAACGGATGCGTGCTTTTGTCTTCAGACTGCCGGCTCGGCGGTAAGTGCCTTGGGTCATACATCTGATTGTAAGGCGCTGGTGCCACAAAAGGAGGATGGGGTCGGATGTAGGTCAGTGTCGCGCACCAGCCCGGATTTTCGGTGTTCATTCGTTCAAGGAAACGGTCGGTCATGAAGGCCGTGTCACTGTCTTCGGCCTTATAGCGGGCGGGCGAGTCGATGGTATCGCCATCGGGAACATACAGGTTCATTCCGTCAGGCACGTCATACCCCGCAGCGCGCAGGTGATCGCGCCAGGGTCTGTCATCGCTCTCAAGACGCTGCCGCAGAGCTTCGGTAAATCCTGGCAGCAGCTCCTCATAACTGTTCAGCTTCGGGTCTTCGGCGTCCAGAACACGTGGATCTTGGGCGACATCTGTGTAGCCGAACAGCAAGGGATCATATCCCGCGTCGCGCAATGCGCGTGCAAGATTGGGAGTGTCGTGGCGCAAAGGCGTCCCGTTGCGCACCGCGCGATGGTTCATCGCGTATTGCCCAGTAAACAAGGATACCCGCGAAGGACCGCAGGGTGTCACAACCGTATAATGTGCGCCAAATGTGCTGCACTCGGTCGCCAATGCTTGGATGTTTTTGAGATTTGCGGTTTCGGCCAAGGCCCCGTCCAATAGGTCGGCGCGGAATTGATCGATGACGATCAGAAGAATATTCGACTTGGATGGCACGTTGGATTTCCTGCTTCTGTCGGCAATCATGGCAGCAGTTGCCTATATATAAAATCGTTGTTTCCTATCGGCCCATAGGTTTCACAGATACATTGGATCTGGCGATACCTCTTTGAAACTGAAGCGCAAGCGTCGGACCTTTTGTTTAATCTGACAATGACGCTGAATTCGTCTAAGTTCGTCTGGAACATTCTAATTCCGGAGTACGACTCTCGTGTTGGCCAACGAACGGCGCACCCGCATCATGCAGGAGCTTGCTCGCCAATCCACCGTAACGATCCGTGATCTTACCGAGAAGCTGGGAGTGACGCGTGAAACGGTGCGCAAAGATATCGAGAGGCTGTCCGAAGAGGGCAGACTAAATCAGGTGCGCGGCGGTGCAGTCCGTGTGATGGATTGGGAACCTCCGCTTGCAGAACGATTGCGGGCCAATAATCCGGGCAAGTCTGTTATCGCAAATTTTGTCGTTGAGTTGATCCCGGACGGGGCATCAGTGATCGTGGACAGTGGCTCGACCACATTGATGGTCAGCGAACGGTTGGCACGGACGCACAAGGACCTGACGATCTATACCAATGACCTGAGCATTGCGCTGACGTTCGGACCAACCGCAAAAGAAGTTATCATGCTTGGAGGCCGCATGGATCCGCGCGAAAATGCGGTGTTTGGGATCGACGCGATCGAGCATCTTCAGAAGTATCGGGCTGATTTTGCATTGATTGGCGTGGCGGGAGTGAGTGCGGACAACCTTGTCACTGATTTCTCCCGGGAAACTGCGGCACTGCGCGAAAAGATGATGTTGAACTCGGCGAAGTCCTTCATTTTGGCAGACAGCAGCAAGTTTGGAATGGTTGGGCGAACAACCATTAATGTTGGCAAGAAAACAAGCATACTAAGTGATGCCGCGCCTGATCCCGAACTGCGTCTCGCCCTTCAATTGGCCGGTATCCGGTTCGTCGCGGCAACGGACACCTAAAATTTCCTTTGCAAAATTTTGCAAACCGTTGGATAGTCGTTGGTGTTCGCTGACTGGGGAAACTGCGCCTAATGCCTTCGCCAAAAGTGCCTGATCAAGCTGAATATGTCATCATTGGTGGTGGCATAGTCGGAGTTTCGGTCGCCTATCATCTTGCAAAATTTGGCAAATCGGATGTTGTCTTGCTTGAGCAGGGGCAACTCAGTTGTGGGACCACTTGGCACGCGGCTGGGCTGGTGGGACAGCTTCGCTCTACCCCTGCGATGACAAAGCTGATCCGATACTCGACGCAGCTTTACTCTGAAATCGAAGCAGAAACAGGTCTTGCAACGGGTTGGAACGAATGCGGCTCGGTTACTGTGGCCCGTACTGACGACCGAATGACAATGCTTCTGCGCACCGCAGCTTCGGCCCGCGCGCAGGGCGTCGAAGTTGACGTGATCACGCCGAATGAAGCGCAGGCCAAATGGCCGGTAATGCAATCCGAAGATTTGAAAGGTGGGCTTTGGATGCCGGGCGACGGTAAAGCCAATCCTACCGATCTTACGCAGTCACTGGCCAAAGGGGCGCGGATGAAAGGCGCCACGATTGTCGAGGGCGTCGAGGTGACGGATATCCTGACTGATGGGGAGTCAGTTACTGGCGTGACGACCGACAAGGGTACGATTAAAACGCGTGTGGTCATCAATTGCGCCGGCCAGTGGGCGCGCCAAGTTGGTCTGATGTGTGGCGTCGATGTGCCGCTGCATTCGGCTGAACATATGTATATTGTGACAGAGAAAATCGAAGGCGTGACGCCAGATTTACCTGTCCTGCGTGACCCCGACGGTTACATCTATTTCAAGCAAGAAACCGGAGGACTAGTTCTTGGCGGGTTTGAGCCCGAAGCCAAGCCCTGGGCGATGAATGGCATTCCCGAAAAGTTCTTCTTTCAACTGCTGGAAGATGACTGGGATCAGTTTGAGATACTGCTGGAAAACGGTTTGACGCGAGTGCCGCAACTGGCCGAGGCCGGGGTGCGCAAGTTTTATAACGGTCCAGAGAGCTTTACGCCCGACAATAACTATCTTCTGGGTGAAGCGCCAAATCTGAAGAATTTCTTCGTCGGAGCAGGTTTCAATTCCATGGGCATTGCCAGTGCCGGTGGGGCAGGGCGCGCCCTCGCAGAATGGATCATCGAAGGTGCGCCGACGATGGATCTGTTCGCTGTCGACATTCGGCGTTTCGCTGATTTCAACAATAATCCGCAGTGGCTACATGATCGGGTCAAGGAGACGCTTGGCTTGCACTATGCGATGCCATGGCCAAACCTAGAGCTGACATCTGCACGACCTTTTCGCCGTTCGGCCCTTTATGATCGGCTTGCGGCCAAGGGTGCAGTGTTCGGATCGAAAATGGGGTGGGAGCGCGCCAACTATTTCGCGACCAGCGACACCGATGCGAGCATTGAGTACAGCTTTGGTCGCCAAAACTGGCACGACGCAGTGAAAGCCGAACACGAAGCTGTTCGCAATGGTGTGGGCGTCTTCGACCAAAGTTCCTTCGCGAAACTATTGGTGCAAGGGCGCGATGCTGCCCGGGAGCTCAATCGGATATGCACTGCGAATATTGATGTCTCGGTTGGTCAAACTGTCTACACCGGATTGTTGAACGTGCGTGGAGGATACGAAAGCGACCTGACGGTCTTAAGGCTGAAGACAAACGAGTTTCTGATTGTCACCGGTTCGGCTCAGTCGGTTCGGGACGCGGATTGGATTTCGAAAAATTTCAGCGAAGACGCACATGCTTTCCTGACAGATGTTACCGCCGCATGGGCGGTGCTGTCTGTTATGGGGCCAAAGTCGCGCGATGTGTTGCAACCCTTGTCGCGTGCTTCTTTAGCTAACTCAAAATTCCCGTTCGGGACGCACCAAAAACTGGACCTCGGCTATGCCACCGTCATCGCCAACCGCATGACGTACGTCGGCGAACTGGGTTGGGAGCTTTTGGTTCCTGTCGAATTTGCTGCTGGCGTTTATGATGAGATCATGGCGGCAGGTGCGGCGCATGGCATTCGCGATGCAGGATACTATGCTCTAGAGGGGCTGCGGATTGAAAAGGGATTCCGCGCTTGGAGCCGTGAATTGACGCCTGACCTTACACCGCTTCAGGCAGGCCTGAGTTTTGCGATCGACTGGGACAAACCTGATGGTTTTCTTGGGCGTGATGCGTTGATTGCCGCGAAAAGTGATCCCGATCATCTGAAAAAGCGCGTTGTGCAACTGATTTTAGACGACGAGCAGGCGCAACTTTGGGGCGGCGAAGGCGTGCTATGCAATGGTCAGGAGGTGGGCGAAGTGCGCTCTGCAGCCTACAGCCATACTTTTGGTGCGTCGGTTGCGCTTTGTCACATGCACACACCCGAGCCGATCACGCGCGAATTTTTAGCAGACGCTTTGATAGAAGTGAATTTGGCCGGACAAACGCTGAAAGCGGACGCCTATCTTCGAACTCCGTATGATCCAAAAGGCGAAAGACCGAAGGCCGATGTATCAAGCGAGGAGGTAAAACAGCAGCCTGCTGCTTGATATGCTGGCAATTTCTGTCACGCTGCTTTCACAAAAAAAATAAATAACTGACGACAACAAGGAGGAAACCATGAAGTATAAGTCAAAGATAATTGCCTCGGTGGTCGCCGGCCTGATGGCTGCGACTGCTGCTCAAGCAGAAACCGAACTTACGGTATATACCGCTGTTGAGGCAGAAGACCTTGCGCGCTATGCCGAGACCTTTAATGCGCACCATCCAGATATCAAGATTAACTGGGTGCGCGATTCTACGGGCGTTGTAACTGCCAAACTTTTGGCTGAGCGCGACAATCCACAGGCTGACGTAGTCTGGGGCCTTGCCGCAACTTCGCTGCTTCTTTTGAAGTCGGAAGGCATGCTTGAGCCATACGCACCCGCTGGCGTTGAAATGTTGGACCCCAAATTTGTCGATAAGGGCGACACACCGACTTGGGTGGGCATGGATGCCTGGGTTGCTTCGGTTTGCTATAACACCGTTGAAGCCGAAAAAGCTGGCCTGACACCACCGACATCTTGGAAAGATCTGACTGATCCAATGTATCAGGGCCACGTCATCATGCCGAACCCAAACTCCTCAGGAACAGGTTTCCTTGACGTATCAAGCTGGCTGCAAATGTTCGGCGAAGAAGGCGGTTGGGAGTATATGGATGCATTGCACGAGAATATTGCGCGATATACTCATTCGGGTTCAAAGCCGTGCAAGCTGGCTGCCGCTGGTGAAATCCCTATTGGTGTGTCATTCGCATTCCGCGGCGCGAAATCTAAAGCTGAGGGAGCTCCGCTGGAAATCATTGTGCCAAGCGAAGGTGTTGGTTGGGATATGGAAGCAACAGCTATCGTCGCCGGGACAGATGATCTTGAAGCAGCCCAGAAACTGGTTGATTTCACGGTAACGAAAGAAGCGATGGAAATGTATAATACGGGATATGCCGTTGTCGCTATGCCGGGTGTTGCAAAACCAGTCGAGTTTTTTCCAGAAGGTCTGTTGGACGCAATGATCGACAACGACTTTGAATTCGCTGCAAACAACCGCGCTGAAATACTGAAAGAATGGCAGAGCCGGTACGACGGCAAGTCCGAGCCTAAGGGCTAAGTTCCAAAGTTAGCAGGAGGGTGGTCATTCTGCCCTCCTGTTTTTCTGTCCGCCATTGGCGGAAAATTCCATTTTTCCGGGTAGGGGCCGCAACGTGACCGATACCACTGCCGTAGAGCAGCCATATCTAAGTATCGAAGGTCTATGGAAGGCTTTTGGCGATTTCATCGCACTGAGGGACATTTCTTTGGACGTTCAGGAAGGCGAGTTCGTCTGCTTTCTTGGCCCGTCCGGGTGTGGAAAAACGACGTTGTTGCGCGCGATTGCGGGATTGGATCTGCAAACCAAGGGTAAGACAATTCAGGCTGGTAAAGTCGTTTCCGATTTGCCGCCGTCATCGCGGGATTTCGGCATCGTTTTCCAGTCGTATGCTCTATTCCCGAACCTGACGATCAAAAAGAACATTGCCTTTGGGCTGGAAAACACTGGCCGCAGCAAGCCCGATATCGAATCCCGCGTTTCCGAATTACTGGAACTTGTTGGACTACCGGATCAAGGTGACAAGTATCCCGCCCAGCTTTCTGGTGGACAGCAACAGCGGATCGCCCTCGCACGCGCAATTGCGACGAATCCCGGCCTGCTCTTGCTCGACGAACCATTGTCAGCCTTGGATGCCAAGGTGCGCGTTCATCTGAGACATGAAATTAAAGAACTGCAGCGCAAGCTTGGTGTGACAACCGTGATGGTGACCCACGATCAGGAGGAAGCCCTTTCAATGGCTGACCGGATTGTTGTGATGAACCACGGCGTGATCGAACAAGTGGGATCGCCAACTGACATCTATCGTGACCCGGCCACATTGTTTGTTGCTGATTTCATCGGCGAGATGAACCAAATCCCCGCCACTGCTGGGGCTACGGGCAAAGTTAAATTTGGTGATGCTGCCATGATCTGCCGACCGCATAGTTTCGAGCAAGGTGATAATGTGATTGCGGCCATCCGGCCTGAGGACGTTATTCCTCATGGCGACGGAGCTCGATCGCCGGGACGTGAGGACATCATCGAAACGCCCGAAAATGCTTTCGATGTCGTGGTCGATGAAATGGAATTCCTTGGCTCGTTCTGGCGTTGTCGCTTGGCAAGCGAGAGATTTGGCGGTGCGGAGCTTCTTGCGGATTTCTCGATCAACGCAGTACGGCGGCTAGAACTGGCAGAAAAGATGACCATGACAATCGAATTGCCAAGCGAACGTTTGATGGTTTTTGCGCCGGAGGCAGGCTGATGGCTGACTTATCCGCGTCTCTGCCAAGTGGACCAAACGTCAAAGGGCGACTAAGCCGGGACGACATTATCATGCGTCTTGGGATGGCAATGATCGCGGTATATCTGCTCGTGACAATGGTTTTGCCATTGTGGGCCATGCTGTCAAAGAGCTTTTCAACCTTTCAATACGACTTGAGCGGATACGAACTTCAGGTCAGCGACGAGGATGGAAAATTTGACGGTACTATCCTGACGCCTGCGGAATTGAACGTCGAGATGAATGTGATTGATCAAGGCGACCTGAATGCTGGCTCCGACAGTCGCATGGGGCTAACGCAATTCTTTCCCGATTTCAGTTTTCGCAGCCCGGTTATGTACCGGATCAGGAATACGTCTGACTCAGGGCGTTTTCTAGTTGGGTCCGAATTAAAAACCGGAACAGATTGGCTGGAACTAGATAGCAACACGTTCCGCCGCGTTCAGATGCGACCGGTAAAATCGACGGGCCTTGGCAACTTTGTCAGCTACTTCTCGACGCCCGCGCTGTCCAACTCGATCAAAAACTCGCTGTTCATAGCTGTCATAAGCACAATCATCACGGTCGCCTTGGCCTTTTGGTTTGCGTACGGGCTGAACAGAAGCTGTATGCGCTTTAAGGGTGTGTTCCGACTGATTGCCATGGCGCCCATCTTGGTGCCGTCTCTGCTTCCGGGCATCGCGCTGGTCTATCTGTTTGGAAACCAAGGGATCATGAAAGAGCTGCTGTTTGGGGCTAGCATATATGGACCAATCGGCATCGTTATCGGATCAGTATTCTTCACTTTCCCACACGCTTTCATCATCATCTCTACTGCTCTGGCGATCTCAGATGCACGTCTGTATGAGGCCGCAACCAGTCTCCGCTCGACGCCTTGGCGGACGTTTTGGACTGTGACTATCCCCGGCGCGCGCTATGGACTGATTTCGGCGGCTTTCGTGGTATTTAACCTGGTGATAACCGATTTTGGCCTGCCCAAGGTGATCGGCGGGCAGTTCAATGTGCTGGCCGTGGACATTTACAAACAGGTGATCGGTCAGCAAAACTTTGAAATGGGTGCGGTTGTTTCGGTCGTGCTTATCGTGCCCGCGATCCTTGCTTTTGCCATCGATAGACTGGTGCAGTCAAAGCAAGTCGCATCGCTCTCTGCGCGCTCGGTTCCATATCAACCAACACCAAACAAGAAGATGGACAATATCTTTTTGGTTTACAGCGTGCTTGTGGCAATCTTTATTGTCGGCATTCTGGCCATCTGTCAGTACGCTGCTTTGATAAAGTTTTGGCCCTATGACTTAAGTTTCAGCCTGAAAAATTATGATTTTAACCGGATGGATGGTGGCGGTTGGGGATCTTATGTGAATTCGATCCAATTGGCTTTTCTGACAGCAATCATCGGTACTTGCGTTGTCTTTTTTGGAGCCTACCTGGTCGAAAAGTCTAACGGATTTGGGACCGGCAGGGCTATCTTTCAAATGTTTGCCATGTTGCCCATGGCAATACCGGGAATGGTGTTGGGCCTTGCGTATATATTCTTTTTCAATAATCCGGCGAACCCATTTAATTTCATTTACGGCACGCTCGCGATTCTGGTGATTTGCACCGTGACCCACTTTTATACAGTTTCGCATCTGACGGCCGTCACGGCGCTTAAACAGATGGATCGGGAATTTGAATCTGTGTCGGCGTCATTAAAACAGCCGACGATGAAGTTATTCAGTCGCGTGACCGTTCCCGTCTGCATGCCAGCAATTCTGGACATATCAATTTATCTGTTCGTCAACGCCATGACTACGGTGTCTGCTGTGGTTTTTCTTTATTCGCCAACAACAACGCTGGCGTCGATCGCAGTCTTGAATATGGATGACGCGGGCGACATTGCGCCTGCGGCAGCCATGGGGATGATGATCTTTTACACGAATGCGGCCGCGCGGATCATCCACCTGCTTTTGTCCCGAAAGCTGCTTAGAAGAACGCAAGCCTGGCGAACAAGCTAGATTTCCGACTACTGCTTCGGTCAGATCACTCGGCGGGTTCTTTCAACAAGCTTTTCTTGAAGGCGCGGATCATCGGGACGTCGCGTCTGGCTTTCAACGTGACAATCGCTTCAGACATGGAAAGTCCCAAGCCTACAATTGGGAAATGCACCAAACGTTGATCATGTCCAAATTCAGCCTCGCTCAGAAATCCGATGCCCGCTCCTGATGCAACAATCTCGCGCATGGCCTCGCGGCCTTCTACTTCAATCGCGGGTTTCAGACGTACCTTGTGACGCCTGGCTTCAGTCTCAAGATTTGCGCGAGTGCGTGATCCTTGCTCTCGGAAGATAAGGGGATAAGCCTGTAAATCAGATAGCGTGATCGTTTTGTTTTTTAGATAGCCTTTTCGGGTAATCGCAACGATGGGCGACAAACCCAGATCAACCAGGTCAACGTCGGGGGCTGGTTCGAAGCTACCCACTACCCCGATTTCGGCCTCATAGTTTCGCAGGCGCTGCAAGACATCTTCTGTATTGCCGGTGTGCAGGGACAGAAAAACCTGCGGGTGGTCTCTGCGGAACTTTCCGATGGCTTCAGTGATGTGCAATGCTGAGTCCGCAATGATCCGAATTTTGCCTGAAATTGCACTGCGCTTGCGGTCTAGAAAGTCTCCAATCTGTTCTTCGACATCGAAGAACTTGCGAGTCAAACGATACAAATCCTCGCCTGACTGCGTCAGCCGTACCTGACGGTTTTCGCGATGAAACAGGAGCGTGTCATTAGCCTGTTCTAGCTTCCTGACCTGATCCGAGATTGATGGCTGTGTCTGGTTCATTGCCTCAGCCGCACGGGAAAACCCCTGATGCAACGAGACATTGTGAAAGGCTCTGAGTTGGGTATATCGCATAGGAAAACTTTATATAACCAAATCCTATAGAACAATAGATTAAGAAGATTTTTCATATAGGCTAATGGTGCGTATATCCTTGCCTAAGCTGCAAAGGATCTCTGCCATGGACGCCGCGCCGTTACCGCTTCCTGAATTGGGTGAACCCTATTTGCTGACGCCGGGGCCGCTAACCACCTCTTTCGTGGTAAAGCAGGCGATGCTCAAAGACTGGGGCAGCTGGGATGACGATTTTCGCGCGATGACACGGGAGATGCGTGACAAGCTGCTAGGGCTTATTGGAACAGGTGCGGAGTCGTATGATTGCGTGCCGATACAAGGGTCGGGATCGTATTGTGTGGAAGCAATGCTAGGTACGTTCGTTCCCAAAAATGGAAAAGTTCTGGTGCTCGCTAACGGTGCTTATGGTCAGCGCGCGGCCTCAACAATGGATTATCTGGGACGTGCCAAGGTTGTGTTGGACAAGGGTGACTATCTGCCTCCGCGCGGCAGCGAAGTAGAGCGCATTTTGTCGGACGATCCCGAAATTACACATGTTCTGGCGATTCACTGTGAAACCTCGTCCGGTATTCTGAACCCGCTCGAAGAAATAGCCGAAGCAACAAAGGATGCCGGGCGCAAGTTGCTGGTAGACTCAATGTCGGCTTTTGGAGCCGTCCCACTGGAGCCTGAAAAGCTGGGATGCGTCGCCTTTGTCTCATCCGCCAACAAATGCATCGAAGGCGTGCCGGGCTTTGGTTTTGTCATAGCTCTGAAGTCCGAATTGGAAGACGCCAAAGGCAACGCCCATTCCCTTAGCCTTGATGTCGAAGCGCAATGGGCGACGATGAACAAGACGGGTCAATGGCGGTTTACCCCACCAACGCATGTGGTCGCGGCCTTTATGGAAGCCCTGCGCCACCACGAACTTGAGGGCGGCGTTGCGGGCAGGGGAGCCAGATACACCCGCAACCGCGATGTGATGGTTGATGGCATGCGCGACCTTGGATTTGAAACCCTTTTGGCCAACCGCTGGCTATCACCGATAATTGTTACTTTTTTCTGTCCCGCTGATCCTGCGTTTGAATTCAACCGATTTTACGAGTTGATGAAAGACAAAGGGTTCATAATATACCCGGGCAAGCTGACGGTTGTGGACTCGTTCCGCGTTGGCTGCATCGGGCAAATGGACGAACATGTGATGCGCAAGGTCGTCGCCGCTGCGAAGGAGGCGCTTGCCACAATGGGCGTTGCCTCGGCTGCGCCCCCTGCTGCCGCATTGGAAGAACGCAAAAAACTCGCCGCTTGAGGAACAACATGCCAGTTACAACTCCTGTCGTTGCAAACGACCGAACTTATCCTGCACCAAAAACCTGTGCGATTGCCATCTGCTTGGATGGATGCGAACCCGAATACCTTGAGGTTGCCATCGCCGAAGGGCTGATGCCAAACCTGAAACGCATTCGCGAAACCGGAACCGACCGGTTGGCGCATTCGGTGATCCCGTCGTTTACCAATCCCAACAACCTGTCCATCGCGACAGGACGTCCGCCATCGGTGCACGGAATCTGCGGCAACTTTCTGTTTGATCCAGACACCGGCGAAGAGGTGATGATGAATGATGTGCGGTTCCTGCGAGCACCGACGATCTTTTCCAAATTCTATGAGGCTGGCGCAACTGTTGCCATGGTCACGGCCAAGGACAAACTGCGTGCGTTGCTGGGCGCGGGACTGAAGTTTGATGAAGGTCGTGCGGTGGCCTTCTCGGCTGAACGTTCCGGCGAAACCACCAAGGCCGAACATGGGATCGACAATGCCAGCGACTGGTTGGGCATGCCTGTGCCGGAGGTCTATTCTGCCGAGCTTTCAGAGTTTGTCTTTGCCGCCGGCGTGAAGCTGCTCAAAGAGATGAATCCTGACGTCATGTATCTTTCGACCACCGATTATGTGCAGCACAAGTTTGCGCCCGAAGAACAAGGTGCAAAAGACTTTTATGCCATGTTTGACCGCTATTTGGGCGAGTTGGACGCGCTTGGGGCAGCTATTGTCACCACTGCCGACCACGGCATGAAAGCCAAGCACGACGTGACTACCAAAGAACCATCTGTCATCTATATGCAGGACGTTTTTGATGAATGGTTAGGCGAGGCCGCTGCGCGTGTAATCTTGCCGATTACCGATCCGTATGTCGTGCACCACGGCGCGCTGGGAGCCTTCGCTACCGCCTATTTGCCGGACGGAGCTGATCGCGCCGATATAATTGCACGCATCAAAAAGTTGCCCGAAATGCTGGAAGTACTAAGCAAGGAAGAGGCGGTCGCAAAATATGAACTGCCCGCAGATCGTATTGGTGATCTCACCATGGTATCGACTGAAAACATGACCATTGGTACAAGCGAACACCGTCATGATCTGGCTGCTTTGGGCGAACCTTTGCGCAGTCATGGCGGATTGACGGAACAGGAAGTCCCTTTCATCGTCAACCGTGTGATCGAGCTGCCGAATGCTCCGACACTCCGTAATTTTGACGCGTTTTTCTACGCCACAACAGCCGCTGCATTGGAAGAGGTCCCCGCATGAACAACCAGAACACAGATTTCCGCGCCGAAGGCATGCGCATTGGTGGCGAGATCGTCTTCACGGACAATGTGGTAGAGGTGAAATATCCATACACCAATGAAGTTATCGGCACGGTCCCTGCAGGCACGGCCGAGCATGCCGCAAAGGCGTTTGAAATTGCCGCGAACTATACACCGACCCTATCGCGGTATGAGCGCAGCGAAATTCTGAACCGCACTGCTGTGCTGATCGGCGAGAAACGCGAGTATCTGGCGAAATGGCTGACGCTGGAACTGGGGATCTGTCACCAGCACGCGATCTATGAAACCAAACGTGCGCAAGATGTTTATCAGTTTGCGGCAGGTCAATCGATGATGGACGACGGCGAAATTTTTTCCTGTGATCTCACGCACAACGGCAAGGATCGCAAGATCTTTACCAAGCGCGAACCAGTGCGCGCGATCAGTGCGATCACACCGTTCAACCACCCTTTGAACATGGTTAGTCATAAGATTGCGCCCTCGATTGCGACGAACAACTGCATGGTTTGCAAGCCGACTGAATTGACGCCGCTAACGGCTATTGCGTTGGCAGATATCCTTTATGAAGCAGGACTGCCGCCCGAGATGTTCCAGATCGTCACCGGAATGCCTGCTGACATTGGCGATGAGATGATCAGCAATGACAACATCGACATCATTACCTTCACTGGTGGCGTTCCTGTCGGCAAGATGATCGCCGAAAAGGCGGCTTACAAGCGAACTGCGCTGGAGCTTGGTGGCAATGATCCTCTGATCATTTGCAATGACCTGACAGAGGCCGATTTGGACAAGGCAGCGACGATTGCCGTCGCGGGCGCCACCGGCAACTCGGGCCAGCGCTGTACCGCTGTAAAACGCATTCTTGTGCAGGAAAGCGTGGCGGACAAATTCGTGCCTTTGGTTCTGGAGAAAGCGAAGAAGATCAAGTTCGGAGATCCTCAGGATCCCGAAACGGAACTTGGATGTGTGATCCACGACGTAGCTGCCGAACTGTTCGAAAAGCGCGTTTTCATGGCCGAAGAGGCAGGTGCGAAAATCCTTTATCATCCCGGACGTCAGGGCGCGCTGTTGCCACCAATTGTGGTTGATCATGTGCCCCATGACAGCGAGTTGGTGATGGAAGAAACCTTCGGCCCTATCATACCAATTGTCCGAGTGCCCGATGACGACGACGAAGTGATGGCAATCTCAAATTCTACTGATTTTGGCTTGTCGTCTGGCGTCTGCACCAACGATCTGAATCGGGCAATCGCCTATATCAACGGCCTTGATGTAGGCACCTGCAACATCTGGGAACAACCCGGCTACAGAATCGAGATGTCTCCCTTCGGAGGGATCAAAGACAGCGGCAATGGCGTGAAGGAAGGCGTAATCGAAGCGATGAAATTCTTCACAAACGTCAAAACCTATTCGCTGCCATGGCCGACCTGAGCGACGCGGATATTCTGGACGGCGGCAACGCCGTCCGACTACGTTTCTGCGACGGTCGCGAGGCTCGGTTTCACGCCATCTGGCTGCGCGACAATGCGCCCGATGCCAAAACCAGAGACCCATCGAATGGACAGCGTTTGATAGCGCTGGCTGACATTCCTAAAAACGTGGCTATCAAAAGCGCCACAGTGTCTGGCAGCATGCTTGACGTCTCTTTCACGGGTGGCCACGCAACGCAGTTTTCGCGGGATTGGTTGCTTGCCCACATTTACGACCATGCGCCTACACGAAGGGTGTGGCCTGATGACGTGAAGCTCTGGCGTTCTGATCTTGAACCACAATCCAATAGTATTATTGCGTTGCAGTCGGACTCTTCGGCCCTTCAAACCTGGCTCCATGCTGTTGCCCGCGACGGGGTAGCTGTCGTGTCCGGGCTGGCGACAACGTCAGGCAGTCTTGAGAGTGTTGTGAAACTCTTCGGCCACATTCGCGAGACAAATTATGGCCGCTGGTTCGATGTGCGCTCGGAAGTGAAACCGAACAACCTTGCCTATACTAATCTTGGTTTACAGGCCCACACTGACAACCCTTACCGTGACCCAGTGCCCGGACTGCAGGTGCTGGCGTGCCTTGAAAACACGGTCGATGGTGGCGAAAGCGCCGTTGTGGATGGGTTCGCTGCTGTTGAGTCATTGCGGCAAGAAGACCCGCAGGCTTTCGAGTTGCTGTCGGACCATCCAGCCCGGTTCGAATATGCAGGCACGAGTGGCGTCAAACTGACCGCTAAGCGCCCTATCATCGAGCGCGGGCCAGATGGCGAGGTGATTGCGATCCGTTTCAATAACCGTTCAATGGCAGCTGTTACAGACATCCCTTTCGACGAATTGGACGGGTGGTATGCAGCACTTCGCCGCTTAGGCGAAATTATCGACGCTCCCGAGAGCCAAATCAGCTTTCGACTGCAACCAGGTGAAGCCTTTATCGTCGACAACACCCGCGTTTTGCACGCCCGCTCCGCGTTTTCCTCGGGCGGGTCACGCTGGTTGCAAGGCTGCTACGCGGACAAGGATGGGTTGCTGTCTACCCTCGCTGCATTGGAGGCGGCGTGATCCCGAGCCGCGAAACCATTGTGGCTTTTATCGCCGATATCTTCGAGCGACGCGGTGCAGAAACTTATCTGGGCGAACCAGTCACCATGGCGCAACACATGCTGCAGGGTGCCGCGTTGGCCGAGGCTGAGGGCGCGCCGGACAATTTGATTGCCGCCGCTCTTTTGCATGACATCGGCCATTACACGTCAGAGTTTGGCCCTTATTCGCCCGATGATACGGAAGACAACCACCACGACGATGCGGGGGGTGAAGTGCTGAAACATTTCTTTCCGCCCGTTATCGTCGATTGCGTCCGCTTGCATGTCGCCGCGAAACGTTATCTCTGCGCCACGGACCCGGCTTACTTTGACCGTCTGTCGCCAGCGTCGGTGCACACGTTGCACCTGCAGGGTGGCCCGATGAGTGCCGAGGATGTCGCAACGTTCGAAGCGGAGCCGCATTTCCGGGAGGCTGTCCGCGTTCGTATATGGGACGAAGGCGGCAAGGATCCCGACATGCAAACCCCGGATTTTGCGCACTACATTCCCCTGCTGGAACGGGTGCGAAATGGTTGATGTCCACACTGAAGGCGAAAGTAACACTTCGGATGCTCGCCAGACATGGGCGGCGCGTGAAACTCACAATGAGACCCGCGACTTGCTGGGACGCGACGCCGACGCCTTCTTGCACCAGTCTCTATCCAGCCCCTGTGTCTCGACCATCGCCAAGGCGAAAGGCATCTGGATCGAAGATACCGCCGGTCGCCGATACATGGATTTCCATGGCAACAGCGTCCACCACATCGGATACGGCCACCCGCGTTTGTTAGCAGCAATCAAGGATCAGCTTGACCAGTTGTCTTTTTCGCCGCGTCGGTTCACCAACGATGTCGCCACAACGCTTGCCGAGCGCCTTGGCTCATTGGCACCTTGGCCGGCAAAGGTATTGTTCACGACTGGAGGCTCTGACGCGAACGAGGTTGCCCTGAAAATCGCACGCGCCGCCACGGGAAGGTTCAAGACTTTGTCTTTCTGGGACGCCTTCCATGGGGCGGGTTTCGGCGCATCTAGCGTCGGCGGTGAGGCCACGTTTCGCAGCCAGATCGCCGGGCCACTTTTGCCCGGTGCCGAACACGTAGCACCTTTTCATTGCTATCATTGCGCCTATGGTCATGCCGGGCCAGACAGTTGCGGGCTTGCGTGTGCCAATATGGTCGACTTCACGCTGAACCGCGAAACCGATACCGCCGCTTTGATTGCCGAACCGATGCGTGCAGTGCCAGTGGTGCCCCCAAAAGGATATTGGAGCAAAGTCGAGGCAAGTTGCAGAGCGCACAATACGATTTTGATCATGGATGAAATTCCAACCGGGCTTGGCAAAACCGGTCGTTTCTTCGCCTATGACCACGACGCGGTGACGCCCGATATTATCACACTTGGCAAAGCGCTTGGGGGAGGCGTTCTACCTATCGCAGCCGTACTTGCGCGCGCTGATCTTGATGTGGCCGGTGATTTTGCCATCGGACATTATACTCACGAAAAGAACCCGGTCACGGCGCGCGCGGCGTTGACGACGTTGGACATCATCGAAGATGAGGGGTTGGTGGAGCGCTCGGCAACTCTTGGCGCCAAAGCCATGAACCGGTTGCGTGACACCTTGGAAACCTGTCCGATCGTCGGGGATATCCGTGGCCGTGGTCTGATGTTCGGCGTCGAAATTGTATCAGACAAGGAAACCCGCGAACCGGATCATGCCCGGACCGAGCAGATATATTACGGCTGCCTTGCTGAAGGACTGTCTTTCAAGATTTCGGCCGGAAGCGTGCTGACCCTGTCCCCTCCTTTGACAATTGCGCAGGAAGATCTGAACAAAGCCCTGAGCATTATCGAGAATGCTGTACGAGCGGCCGTTTGACTGCCTTTCCCGCAGCACTGGTGATGGCGGCCGCGGTGCTGCATGCCACATGGAATGCACTTGTCAAAGGCGCTGGTGACAGAGCAGTGATGCTGGCGCTAATCTCTTTAGGTCATGTCGTTCCAGGTGTAATATTGGCGATGTTCGTGCCTCTACCTTCGATCGACGCGGTGCCATTCATCATTGCCTCGACAGTCGTTCATTGGGGCTATTACTATTTTCTTTCCATCGCTTATCGGTTTGGTGACCTGTCGTTGGTCTATCCTATTGCGCGTGGAGGCGCCCCTATCCTTGTGGCACTTGGTGCGCTGGTTTGGGCTGATGAGCAACTGCCGATACTGGGGTGGATCGCTATAGCCACCGTGTCCAGTGGCATCTTTCTACTGGCTGCGGTGCGCAACGCCGATTCCCGTGCGCTGGGCGCGGCTCTTGTGACGTCGATGATCATCGCGTTTTACTCGATCGTTGACGGTATAGGCATACGCCTATCCGGAAGCCCGCTTGGCTACATCGCGTGGCTTTTTATTGCTGAGATAGGTGTGACATTTTTCATTTTCTTCACGCGTTGGCCCCGCGTTCGGACAGCTACGGCACGCAACCTTGTCATAGGATTGTCGGGGGGTGCTTTGTCGGGACTGGCCTATGCTCTTGTTCTATATGCCAAAACTCTTGCGCCACTCGGTGTTGTGTCAGCCCTGCGAGAAACTTCTGTCATCTTCGCAGCCCTCTTTGGTGTCCTGTGGTTTCATGAGCGCCCGATTGGCCGCCGACTTTTAGCTTCAGGTGTGGTGGCCTGCGGCATTATTTTGCTAACTATGTCCTGATATGGTAATTCTTGAGTTCCTCATTCAATTATTCGGCGCTACTTTCTTGTTGCTGTTCGCAGTCCGCATGGTCCGCACAGGAATCGAGCGTGCTTTCGGCGCTTCTTTTCGTCGCCTCCTTACGAGCGAGCAAACACCGGCGCGGCTTGTGCCGCTTGGTACTGCACTCGCTATTGTTCTTCAAAGCTCGGCGGCCGTGGCGCTTCTGGCGGCTGGATTTGCCGCAAGCGGGGCCATCGCGTTTTTGCCAGCTGTTGCGATTGTACTTGGAGGAGACCTTGGATCAGCTTTGTTGATCCAAATCCTATCGCTGAAGGTTGATTGGCTCGTGCCTGTGTTCCTGACCGTTGGTGGTGTACTTTTCCTGAAAACCGAAAGGCGCAGTTTCAAACAGGCAGGTCGCATCATCCTCGGCGTCGCCTTTATCCTGATCGCGCTCAGGTTCTTGCGCGAAGCCATCCAGCCAATTCAAGACAGCAGCATGCTGCCTGCTTTGTCAGACTGGTTGCAAAGCGACCCGCTGACCGCTTTTTTACTCGGCGTCGCATTGGCTTTTATCATGCATTCTTCGGTCGCGGCAGTTCTAATGGTCGTTACTGTCATCAGCCTTGGAGCTTTGCCATTCAGCGTGGGCGCGGCCATTGTGTTGGGCGCAAACCTAGGGTCGGCACTTATTCCCGTATGGCTCGGTCGCGACATGGCTCCTGCTGCGCGGCGCGTTGTCTTGGCCAACTTGCTTTTGCGGGGTACCGCTTCATTGTTGGCGCTGGCTGTTTTGACGTTTTTGCCTTTGTCGCTGCCGCCTGAAGGGTGGGCGGCGGGCCAATCGCTTGTGATGCTGCACATCTTCTTCAACTTTTTCGTAGTACTGGGCCTGCCTTTCGCTGCAATTCTTGAGCGGCCTTTGAAAGCCATTGTGCCAGATGCATCCAATGATAAGACAGCTCCTCGACACTCCAGCGCTTTGGATGAAAGCGCCTTAGATTCGCCCAACCGATCCCTTGCCAGCCTGCGTCGAGAGGTGCTGCGCATGGCTGATATCCTGTTTATTATGCTGAATCCGGTAATGGACCTTTACCGATCTTATGATAGCGAGGCTAAACAACACCTCCGCATGGAAGACGATGCGATAAATACCGCTCTGGATGAAATCCGCCGATATTCCGCTTCGATGCCACACGATGAAATGACCAAAACACAAATGCGCGAATTGCGCGCTTTGGTTGATTATGCGATTGCACTTGAAGCTGCCGGAGACATTGTCGTTAAAAGACTTGCGCCGCTTGCCGCCGAAAAAGCAAAGTCCGGCCTAAGTTTCAGCAAGCCGGGGCGCGCAGAGTTGGAGCGTATCCATCAACAGGTGTTGGCCAACCTCGCTACGGCTACCAATGTTTTGGTGAGTGATGACATAGAAAGCGCGCGACTTTTAATTGAGCAAAAGGCGGCCATGGGCCAAATGGAAAGAGACAGTCGCAAGGAGCATCTTAAGCGGCTTACGGCGGGAGAGACTGACAGTTTTCAGTCGTCAGACATTCATCTTGAAACGGCCTATTCTTTAAAGGAACTCAATTCTTGGATTGTAACAGTTGCCCATCCGATACTTCATCGTGAAGGTCAGTTGCTGAGTTCAAGATTGACACCTGAAGGCGATGAAAATGAAGCGCTTTAGGTAAGGAATGTTGAAGGCTTTCATTGTTCTAGTAGAGACTATTTCGCCTTCTTGCTTGTTGTATAAAAAACCGCGCCGCCTTTCATAGGTCTGGCAATTCTTATCTTAGCGCAAGGCTGCTGTTTCGGTCATCGGCAAGGATGCCGAAAGGCACGCATAACCAAGCCCTTTGTGCGCGGTTGGGTTCGGGCCGGAAAACCTCTCGTCCATCGTGTCGGCAGCGGGTTGGAACCGAGTGTCGCAAGACAGCCGAACCGCCCCGGTGTCCGCATTATTGTCAAAAGATCCATGCACAGCGAACATGCCAAAGACCAGACAGTCGCCAAAACTGAATTCTGATGTCAAGAGCCTGCTTGCTTTGCGGGTCGCCAACGCAATTGGACTATCCTCGATATGGCCGGGTCGGGACGGATCTCGATCAACGTCATGGCCTTCAAACTCTTCTCGGATATCGCTCCACATGTGAGACCCCTCAAGGATGTAAAGAGAACCGTTGTTCAGGGAAATGTTGCAAAATGGCGTCCAACAGGTGACCAGTCGATCAGAACCGCGGTTCATATAGGGATGATCGATGTGCAAAGGGCTGGCCCGGCCTTTCGCCAGTGCGCGTAGCCAGGCAAAAGTGAAATGTTCGGCGGGCTCGCGGAAAAGCTGACTCATCAGACGGGTGATACGCTCTCCGTTTATGACAGCGCGAACAGCGGGGCCCTCACTGACCGAGCGCCAGAATGTCCCAAGTTCCTTTTGCGTTGGATAAGCCTCGCGGCGGTGCGACGTGCCAGATGCAATACCCTCTTCAACGGGATCGTCAATTTCGCCAACCTCGGCCAATCGGTGCAAGACTTCTATCCGAGCAGCGGCAACTTCTGTCGGCTCATGTACCCCTCGCAAAAGCAGGTAACCGTGTTGAGCCAACTGTTGATCAAGATCGCTGTCTTTGTCCGCAACTGTCAGCTCACCGACCAAATCCGGGGGAACCATGTTTCCGTTCAGTGACAGACATGTCTTTTGCTCCGAGTTCATGTTACTTGCGCCCCATTCTTAGGTGACCCATCCAAGACGGCATCGACCTCTGCTGACGTTGGCAGGTCTTCCACATTCAAAGGTCTCGCAACTTTCAACGATGCGGCTGCATTGGCCCAGTGGACGGCTTCAACCTCCAAACATCCCTTCGCCAACGCCAAAGTGAACGCCGCGTGCCAGACATCACCCGCGCCCAGAGTGTTCAAAGCATCGACGGCACAGACCGGCACCTCGAAAAGTTGCTGGCCGTCGTGACAGAGAACCGGAAGCGCGCCGCGCGTGACCGCGCACCAGCCGCCAAGTTGGCGCGCCGCCTGTTCAAGCGCCGCGGGACCTTCACCTGAGAAGTCAGCCAACCCCTGCTGAGAGAACACCACGTGACTTGCTTCTTTCAGCGCTGAAATCGCATCTGCGATCGGGGCTTCCGCATCGATGATCGCCGGCTTTCCGTGGTGCTTGGCAGCCTGCACGATTTGAAGCGCCGCCTCGGGCAACCGGGTGTCGATCAACGCGGCATCGAAGGGAAAATTGGGGGGAATATCAAGTGCATCCGGCTCCAGAGCAGTGTCCCGATGATTGATGATCGTTCGGTCTCCATCCGGCGATATCAAATTGGCCGAGCGCGAGGTCGCCGCCCCCTTTTTCACGTGGACGAAGCGATCGTCGATATCGCGCCGCTCAAACACATCCTGCAAAAAACGCCCGAATATGTCGTCGCCAATCACACCTGCAAGGCTTGCTTTCCCACCAAGGCTGGAAATCGCCGAAGCCGCATTCAAAGCTCCACCGCCAGTGATCATGCGGGAAGACAGTGCCTTGTTTTTAGTGCCTTTTATAGGAAGGTCGTCAATCTCGAAAACCAGATCGACGGCAATCAATCCAGCACAAAGGACATCAGGCATTCCGGTTAGTTCTCCGTTTCAAAGTCGACTGACCTAACAACATCTCTAACATGTTACGTTGACAGTCAACTTGCACTCAGTAGTCTATATGCTTGAATCACCGCCTGTTACTGCCGGAAATTGACGGAGACTATCATCGCACCTTTCGGAATCTCTACGGCCCTTCTGACCCCGTTTCATAGCGACGGCCGCATCAATCACGCTCTGTTCAGTCAGCACGCCAGACAGCTATTGGAAAACGGGCCCAGCGGCGTCACGCTGTTCGGCACGACCGGCGAAGGCGCCTCGATCGGGTTTGGCGAGCGGCAAATCGCCATTCATGGCATGATTGATAGCGGCGTTGCTCCGGACCAGATGACATTGGGGCTGTGCGCATCAGCAATTGCGGATGTGGATATGCAAGTGCAGCAAGGTATCGCGTTTGGCATCACGAAATTTTTGTTGCTCCCGCCGTTCTACTTCAAAGGGCTAGATGACGATGGGCTGTTTGACTGGCATGCCAAGTTGTTCGAGATCGCGGATCCTTCGGCGCGCTTCATCCTTTATCACATCCCGCAGATCACTGAGGTGCCGTTGTCCTTTGATTTGATCATGCGACTACGGTTGGGGTTCCCAGATCGTGTCATGGCACTGAAAGACAGCGCCGGAAAATGGGACGAAACCCGCGCCGTTCTTGAAAGCGATGAAATCCCAGTTCTTGTCGGGGACGAACGGCTGTTGCACAAGGCTGTGGCCATGGGAGGGGCTGGTTCTATTTGCGGTATGGCCAACTTGTATCCAAATCGCCTGCGCCAATTATTTGACACGCAGACCGAAGATTCTGATCTGTCCGCAGACGTCGATCTGATCGTATCCCATCCGGTCATTCCGGCATTGAAACAGGCTATGGTGGTGATGACGGGCAATCCGGATTGGGGAAATTTGCGTGCGCCATTGCGCCCTCTGGGACCACAGGAGAAAGCCGAAATAAACGCAAGATTCAGCAAAAAGAAGGCGGTCGCATGACACCGCCAGCCGCCCTTCGCCTTCGCGACCACGCCTATTCGAATTTCACCGAAAAACTGCTGGCCCGCGATATTCAACCCGGCCAGATTGTATCGCAGCGCGAACTTGTCGAACTGACCGGAATGCCTTTGGCGGCGATCCGCGAAATGATACCGCGGCTTGAAGCGGATGGGCTGATCCAAACCGTTCCCAAGCGGGGTCTGCAAATACTGTCAATCGATGTCGAGCTTGTCCGGAATGCCTTTCAGTTACGCGGCATTATCGAAGGCGAGGCAATTGCCGAGTTTTGTGCCAATGCCTCGGATGATGAGATTGAAGAACTTGAACAACAACACCAAGACGCGCGGGTCGCAGCCGCGACTGCAATGTCTTCTGACGTGCTTCACACCGCACAGAAAGTCGATTGGGCCTTTCACGATTTGATTGTCGATAAGATGGAGAATGCTTTGATTTCGGACATCCACCGGGTCAATGCCATCAAGATCAGGTTGATCCGCAATAGCGATACCCGAATGCTGCCCGAATTGGTTGTGCCAGTTCTCGACGAACATCTGGCTGTCATTGCAGCACTGAAGAACCGCGACACGCCTAGTGCGGTGCGCGCGATTCACGTTCATATCAGCAGTGCAAAGAGACGCGCATTAGGTGTTTAGAAGAGATTTCGTCGGGCAATGCTTCGGCGGACCATAGTGCGGCCAAGACCGCAAACATAACACGGAGGAACTTTCATGATGACCAAACTTTCAAGGCGCGCACTGATGGTGGTGACGGCGGCCGCATTGGCGATGCCTGCGATGGCGCAGGACAAAGTCACGCTGCGCATGTCGACACCGGCCTCGGAAACTGACCAACGCTCGATTGCACTGGCCGAAGTTTTCGCCCCTGCGGTCGCCGAGTTTGCTACCTATGAACCGCATTACAACGGATCATTGATTGCTCAGGGCTCGGAACTGGAAACGATCGCGTCAGGCGATTTGGAAATGTCGATCACTTCGGCACAAGAGCTTGGGCAGTTCTTCCCCGAGTTCACGATTTTCGCAACGGGCTATGTGCATCAAGACGCAGCGCATCAGGTTGCCGTGTTCAACGACCCGCTGATGGACCCGTTCAAGCAAAAGGTCGAAGACGAACTTGGCGTGAAGCTTCTGGCCGTGATGTACCTTGGCCAGCGCCATGTGAACCTACGGCAATCAAAGGACGAGCTGACGGTCATGACACCGGCCGATCTCGCAGGCGTGAACCTGCGGATGCCCGGCACTGATGCGTGGCAATTCCTTGGCAGCGCCTTGGGCGCGAACCCGACTCCCATGGCCTTTACCGAGGTTTATACAGCACTTCAGACAGGCTCAGTCGACGGGCAAGACAACCCGCTTCCAACTGTCGTGGACGCTAAGTTCTACGAGGTGACCAAACAGATCGCTCTGACCTCGCACTTGGTTGATCTGAACTATGTCGCTTTTTCAAAGGCCGTTTGGGACGGTTTAAGTGCTGATAAGCAAGCCGCCGTTCAGACCGCCGCCGAAGCTGCTGCCGAAAGCGGGCGTCAGGCACAGTTGGAAAAGGAAGCAAACTTGGTTTCTTTCCTGACCGAACAGGGTTTAGCCGTTTATGAACCCGACCTAAAAGCCTTCCGTGATCACGTTCAGGCACAATATGCTGGCTCCGAACTTGCAGCTAGTTGGCCAGACGGCGTGTTGGACAAAATCAACGCTCTCGGAAACTAAAGGCCGGGTTATTGGCCAAGCTAAGGGCGGGCTAGCCCCGTCCTTAGTCACAAAGTGATCGAAACATGTCTACGTCCGAGGCACGAAGATGAAGGCACTAAAATCCGGCCTAAGCCATTTTGCCCAAGCTGTTGCGGCCGCGATGATGGCGGCCATGTTCATCACATTCGTGTTGCAAATCGTTGTGCGATACTCGGCCCGTTTGGAATGGCTGCCTGAACACTTTCCCCTTCTGGACCCTTCGCTTTATGGCTGGACGCTGGAATTCTGTCTGTTGCTTTGGGTCTGGCTGGTCTTTTGGGGAAACGCTTTCGTTGTTCGGGACCGCGATCATGTCACCTTCGACATTCTGTTCCTGGCCGTACGTCCGTCGATACGCCGGTGGTTCATCGTCATCACTGGTATTGCCATTTGCACCGCATTGATCCTGTCGATCGAACCGACGTGGTCCAAGTTCCATATCCTTCGCCTGAAAAAGACCGCGACCTTGTCAAACCTGTTCGGAGACTGGATTCGTATGCGCGACATCTATGCGATCTATGTTTTCTTCCTAATCGCAGTCTCACTACGATATGCCTATTCCGCATATCGCGCGATCAGATACGGCGTCGAAGAACCCCAACATGACAATGCGGTCGATCCGATAAAATGAGCATCGAGTTTCTTATCTGCCTAGGCACTCTATTTGTCCTGGCTGGGATTGGCACACCAATTGCCTATGCGATCCTGGTCGCATCCATCGCGTATCTTTTTGCGGCGGGACAAGGGATCGGAATTGCAGGCAAGGTTTTGATGGACGGACTTTATCAAAGCTTTATTCTGCTTGCGGTGCCGTTGTTCATTGTGGCCGCGAACATCATGAATGCAGGCACGATCAGCGACAGGCTTTTGAGTTTCTGCGTCGCCCTCGTGGGTCGGTTCAGAGGTGGGCTTGGGCACGTCAACGTTGTGGCATCGCTGATCTTTTCCGGCATGTCAGGGTCTGCCGTCGCCGACGCCGCCGGGATCGGCAAGATCATCATTCAAATGATGACCAAAAGCGGCCATTACACGCGCGGCTATGCCGCCGCGATCACCGCAGCCTCTGCAACCATCGGTCCGATCATCCCGCCATCAATTCCGATGGTGCTATACGCTTTGGTTTCAAACACGTCGATCGGATACCTGTTTCTGGGCGGCATCATTCCCGGCTTGTTGATGGGCGCGGTGCTTATGGGCATGAACACCTTTCTGTCCCACCGTCGCGGGTTCACACTGGAAGAACCGGTGCCGCTGTCGGAGTTGCCCCGACGCACGGCGAACGCCTTTCCGGCCCTCCTTATGCCAGCTATCTTGCTCTATGGCATTTACGGAGGCGTCACGACCCCAACCGAGGCTGCCGCCGTTGCTGCATTTTATGCCTTGATGCTTGCGGCATTCTTCTACCGCGCGCTCAGCTTTCGCGCCCTTTATGGCATCCTCGTCGAAAGTGCGAGATCTTCCGCTGCAGTCGGATTGGTCATCGGCGGTGCGCTGATCCTGAACTACGTTGTCGCTTCCGAAAACATCCCCAGTATTTTGGCCCAACGTTTGGTTGGCCTTGATATCGACCCGATCCTTTTCCTTCTTGGCGTCAACCTTCTGTTACTGCTTTTGGGATGCGTTCTGGATGCGACTACGATTATCCTGGTGATCATTCCACTTTTCTTGCCGACGTGCCGCGAGTTGGGGATCGACCTAGTGCACTTCGGAGTCGTTGCTGTCGTGAATTGCATGATCGGGCTGATAACCCCACCATACGGTATTCTGTTGTTTGTTCTAAACGCCGTAACGCGCATTCCTTTGTCCGAGATAATTCGCGAAATCTGGCCATTCCTTATCGCGCTATTGATTGCCCTACTGGCTCTGGTCTTGCTGCCTGATCTTGTGTTGTGGCTGCCGCGAATATTTGGTTACGCAGGATAAGCTTGTCTTCGAAGCGTGGTTCAGCGTTTTTTGAGCTATCGCGATTCGAATGTCTTGGTCTCCCGATACGAAGCTCAAAGTGCCCCCAGCGGTCCGCAGAGATTGTCCATCTTGCAAACGTACACGTTCGGAGGTGGACCTCTTATCCATGCCTACACTAAACACAGGTGGAAAGGGCTGACTGCAAACTATGACAGTAATCTTCTGGATTCTAGCCGCCGTTGGCATCGCAACCACTCTTCTGCCTCTCTCCCGTAACATGCGTTGGTGGGTGCGCATGTGGGACTTTCCGCGCATCCACATCGCCGCTTTATCTCTAGGAACAGCAATTTACGGATCAGTCTTGGGTGGCCCTTGGATTCTTTTGGCCAGCATGGCTTTGGTCCTGTGTTTTTCCTACCAAACATTCCGCGTGTTTCCCTACACTCGCTTTGCACGCACCCAGATTGAGATGACGCAGGCGCCGCACGCAAATCAGATTTCTCTGATTGCTGTTAACGTCCTGATGGAAAACGAGGACCACGCGAAGCTGCGCAGTCTGATTGACAGAGAAGACCCAGACGTTTTGTTTCTGATGGAGACTGACGAGATTTGGGAAAACGCCCTCGTCGATCAGCTTGCCCGCTACCCAACCGTTGTGCGCCATCCCATGTCGGACCATTATGGCCTTCTGTTCGCCACACGCCTTAAGGTGCACGCCGCCGACACGCATTTTCTAAGCGACGACGACACCCCTGCAGTGCTGGCCGATTTGGAATGCCCTGCCAATTTAAGAAGGTTCTTCTTTGTGGGACTGCACCCCCGTCCGCCCTTGCCCGGCACTGACGCTGTGGAGCGCGACGAACAGATCAAGAAATCAGCGCGGATTGCCGATCATGCCGTCCGTCCGGTTGTTGTGATGGGCGATTTTAATGATGTGGCTTGGTCGACGGGCTCTGAGCATTTCAAAGAGTATGGTGGTTTCAAAGACCCGCGCATCGGACGTGGAATGCTCCCCAGTTTCGATGCCCGCTCTTGGTTTGTACGCCTGCCAATTGACCAGCTTTTGGTCACAGAGGGCGTTCAGCTTGTATCGTTTGATCGTCTTGAGCCTGTCGGATCGGATCATTTTCCGATGAAAGCAGTGATCGCGGTCGAGCCTAAGCTTTAATTCCGGGACCTAAAGGTGGAAAATAAGTGTGTCACCAAGGCATGTTCCCAACATACTCCTCTCGGGAAACTACATTGTGTGCCATTGTCGCTAAGGTCGTGAGGTCAAAAACCGGTAAACGCAATTCATGTTGCAGCCTTGACGCGTAGGGCGGCAGGTCTGTGCATTCCAGTACGAGCGAGCGTATGTTTGGCGCCTGCGTCATCAGCTTGCGAGCTGCGTCCATGACCTCTGCCTCGATCAGGTCGGTGTCCATAGCGGTGCGTTGATATTTTAGGATGACCTCGGCGAATTCGGCGCTGTCTTCAAGCCCCTGTACGGCGATCGGAATATCCCCGGCGCCTACAGCTTTGAAATGGGCATCTGTCAGGGCGGCAGCATCCGCAGTCAAAATGCCAACGGGCGCAGATGCACCTGACATTTGGAAGGCCAAGGGCACTTGGATGAGGCTAGAGGCGAAGACGGGAATATCCACGGCGGCGGCAAGCTCCCGTTGAAACAGTGCCAGAAATCCACAACTGCCGGTGATCGCACGGACGCCTTCGCGTTCGAGTTTTTTCGCTCCTTCCAGAAATGGGCCCAGCAGGTCTGGCGTCGGATTGTTCAACAGATCAGGGACGGTAATGCCATCGATCATTTCATAAAGGACCGGGAACGACAGGCTGGAAGGGTTTTTGATGTGGCCCGGCGGTTTTGGGAAATGGCTTTCGAGGCACAGAACACCAATGGTAGCGCCGCAAATGTTTTGTCCGCCTTTGTAAAGTGTCATGATGTGATCTTTCGGGTCAAAACCTGAGCGGCTCGAATGGGGTAAGGTCGGTGTTGGGGACGACACCTGCGACGATATCGGCGATCAACTCACCGGTTTTTGGGGCCATCATCAGGCCATAGTGAGAGTGGCCGAAGGCCGCGTAGAGGCCCGGCTGTCTGGCGATCGGCCCAAGCGCAGGGAGGCTGTCAGGGAAGGACGGGCGGCGGCCCATCCAAGTCGACATTGCATTTTTGTTGATACCCGGAAGCATGGCGTGGGCCTGTTTGGCCAATAGCTTTTCTTTGCGGGGATCAGCGGGGGCGTTGATCGCGCCAAACTCGGATGAGCCGGCGACGCGAACGCCGCCCAACATTGAACTGGCGACGATTTTTGCATCCACATCCATGACGGAATTGTTCAGGGTTACGCCAGGGTCTGCAAATTCAACGTGATAACCGCGTTCGGCCGCCAGTGGCATTTTAAGGCCCAGGGGTTTCAACAGATCGGCGCTCCAGACACCTGCAGCAAGGATTAGTTTGCTGGCCATGAGCGGTCCGTTTGAGGTGTTCAGGTGCCAGCCTCCACCGGCATCAGCGTCGTGTTTTAGCGCTGTGATCTCGGCACGGATGAATTCAGCGCCCTGGGCACGGGCTTTATCCGCCAGAACTTCGGCAATTTGGCCGGGTGCGCGCGCCCGCGCTTGGCCTTTGATGAGGACCGCAGCTTTGAAATCAGGCGATAGGGCAGGCTCTACCTGTTTGATTTGCTCAGGACCGATCAGTTCTAGCTCGGCTCCTTTCTCTTGGCGTATCTGGAAGCCGAGATCGCGCAGGCTTGCGTTGTTGGCATTTCGAAACGCGTGCACGTACCAGCTGTCGACGACGAGGTCTTCGTGGCCAGTGCCCTCAAGGTGACGGCGATAAAGCATGACAGAGGGTTGGCAAAGCGTCTCCATTGCATCGGATATTGCGCGTGCCGAGGTCTCGTTTGAATGGGTCAAAAACCGCAGCCCCCACGGGATCATCTTGGGCCAGAACGTTGGTTTGACAGAGAGAGGGCCGTTGGGGCTGAGCAGCATCTTGGGAATTGATCTCCAGATGCCGGGCATGGCCTGCGGGATGATCGACCAAGGCGAGATGACGCCCGCATTGCCAAAAGAGGCTTCCTGACCAGGCACGCCGCGGTCGATCAACCTGACTTTCACGCCGCGCTCTTGCAGGGACAAGGCACAGCATATGCCGACGATGCCAGCCCCGATGATGGTGACGGCCTCGCTCACCTTAAGCCGGTGTCGGTGTGGACCGACGTGCAAGCATCTGCGTGATGATGACCGGGGATGCTATGATCAGGGCGACCATATCGGCAGCCAGTGATGGGGCCACAAAGACCAGCCCCGCAATGGCCATCAAGATACGCGACACAGTTCCCATCGGGGTGAACCAGTAGCCCACCACCGCCGTCGACAATGCGATGACACCAGCGATACAGCTGGTCGCGGTGTAGCTGAATTCCCAAAGATCGAAACCGGTAGAGGAGACAAACAAAAGCACCGGCGCGTAGACGAATGCCATTGGTGCGACCACTTTTCCAAGGCCAAGTGAAAAGGCCGACAGCCCTGTGCGGAACGGGTTCGAATTGGCAATCGCGGCAGCGGCATATGCAGAGGTGCAGACCGGCGGTGTGATTTCAGACACGACGCCATAGTAAAGCACGAACATGTGGCTGGCGATCGGTGGCACACCCAGTTGTGCAAGCGCGGGTTGGGCGACGGAAACCAGCATGATGTAAAGTGCTGTGGTGGGGATGCCCGCGCCCATCAGGATACATGCAATCGCGATGAAAATCAGCGAGATGAACAGTTGCAGGTCCTGCACCGTGAACCACTCGACCAAGCCGCCAAGTGACAGAAAGCCGAACATGTCGGAAGCCAGATTGCCTGCGCCTTGGGTGACCATGAAGCCGATGCGAAAGCCGATGCCCGTCGTGTTGATGACGCCAACAACGATGCCCACGGCAGCGGAGGCAGCGCCAACGGCCAGCGCATACTTCACGCCAAGCTCCATCGCCGCTGACATTTCTGGGATCTTGATGCGCTCTTGCGGGTTGAGTGTTGCGATGGCCGATCCTGCACACAATATTAGCGTCATCGTCAGGTCAAACCCGCCGTCCGAAAATTTCCAAAGGACAAAGGCGATGAAGGCCAGAGAATAGATCAGTGTCGGGGGTTCGCGCAGGCGTGACATGCCCGCGACGACGGCCAAGGAGATACCACAGAACGCCGACATGAAGGGAGTGTAGCCCGAAAACAGAACCACCAGCAGCCCGACGAGCGGTACGATATTTGCCCAACCTTCCGACCAGACGGCTTTGAACTGTGGTAGCTGTTCTTTTGTCAGGCCTTTGAGGTCAAGCTTGCGTGCCATCAGGTGGACGACAGTGAAGACACCGACATAGTGCAAAAGCGCCGGGAAGATCGCGGCGATCACAATGGTGGTGTAGGGAAGCTCTAGGAACTCGGCCATAATGAAAGCGGCTGCCCCCATAATTGGTGGCGTTATTTGGCCACCGGCGGAAGACGCAGCCTCAACCCCGCCTGCGAAGTGACCGGGATAGCCGAGGCGTTTCATGTTGGGGATCGTCAGCGCTCCGGTTGAAACCGTGTTTGCGACCGATGATCCTGAGATCGTGCCAAAGAAGGCCGAC
This sequence comes from Paracoccaceae bacterium, assembly GCA_039942715.1. Taxonomy (GTDB): domain Bacteria; phylum Pseudomonadota; class Alphaproteobacteria; order Rhodobacterales; family Rhodobacteraceae; genus JABDJX01. The sequence continues at coordinate 21,675 of JBDVBY010000010.1, read as the reverse complement.
GAGACGACTGAAACCTTTGCAGGCCCGCCTGTGTAACGGCCCGCAAGGATCGTTGCATTGTCGATAAAGAGCTGACCCAACCCCGTTCTTTGCGCGATGACACCGAACAGCACGAAGTGGAACACGATGGTCGAGACAACCCAGAGCGTGACACCAAAGATGCCTTCTTGCGGGAAATACATCGACGAAACGAAGGTTTTGAAGTTCACGCCGGGGTGTTTCAGCAGCCCGGGGAAATACTGGCCCAGCAGGGCATATGAGATGAAAAAGCAGATAATCAGTGGCAAAACCCAGCCAAGCGTGCGGCGGGCAATGTCAAGCACCAGCAAAATGATGACGACACCAAAGAAGACGTCATAGCCGTTGGGATTGCCCATGCGAAAGGTTTGCTCTTCAATGCCAAGCATCGGAACGCCGCGCCATGCAAAACCTACATAAAGGGCAGAGGCGACGCCCAAAATCATGAACACCAGATCGTACAACGGAATGTTCCCAACCCGCAGCGCGCTCGCCTTCATCGCAAAAAGGCTTTTCGAGCCGACGATAGGGAACAGCGCATAGGTCAGGATGAACAGGCCGGTCAGGTGCCAGCCCATATGCCAGTGATCGGCGGGCAGGCCGAAACCGGCTGTGATGTAGTGATAAATCGCGAATATCAGCGCGACAGCGCGTAAGATGACACCCGTGGTGGGACCGACAGCGCGCGTTGCAGAGCCTTCGTCGTATTTCTCTTCAATCGCAGCAAGCTCTTCGGTGGTCAGTTCGTGTGTCTCGTTTTCGGTGGTGTCTGACATCAGGAATGCCCCCTTGGCGCGCATGCATTTGGAGAGTGGGGTGCCCCTATTGAAGGGGCACCGCCGGACTTAATAACCAATTTTGGTCAGAGAGAATTACTTCAGAAGACCAGCTTCTTTGTAGAACTTCTCCGCACCTGCGTGGAGCGGCACGCCCAGTGCAGCAACGCCATCAAGCGCTGTGTCAGGTGTGATCTGCTTGCCTTTGGCATGGCCGTTATCAAGCAGTTTGCGGGTGTTGTCGTTCCAGATGGCTTTGGTCAGACCATAAACCAACTCTTCTGACAGGTCAGAGGATACGACCAGCATCGCGGACACTGCAGGTGTCAGAACGTCTTCGTCGACACCTTCATACACGCCGCCGGGAATTTTGGACGGGATGTAAGCCGGGATCACCTCGTTAATCTTTTGAAGATCCTCTTCGGTGAAGGAATGCAGGCTCATGCCTTTGGTCGACGCCAATTGCACCATGGCAGCCACGGGCCAGCCCGCTGCGTAAAAGTAAGCATCGATCTGACCATCTGCGAGGCGCTCTGCGGATTGGCTGTTGTTCAATTCAGCTTCTTCCATGTTGTCGCGGTTGACGCCCCATGCGTCGAGCATTTGAAGGACGGCAACTTGAGTTCCAGAGCCTGCCTGCGCGATGCCGACACGTTTGCCCGCAAGATCGCCGAGGTCACTGATAGTGGTGCCTTTCGGCATGACAAGGTGCAGGTCTTCGGGGAAGAGATTGGCAATGATACGCAATTTTGGATGCGGCTTGCCTTCAAACTTGCCTTCGCCCAGATACATCGACCGGGTTACGTCAGCGGCTGCAAGGCCTGCTTCCAGCTCTCCGTTCTGCACAGCTGCGTTATTAAAAACAGATGCCGTCGTGGATTGCGCAATCGCAATCAAACCGGGGACGCCGCATTGTCCGCCTTCGTCGCAAGGGCGCGAACCGGGAGGAGCTGAAATTCCGTTAGCAAGTGTGCCGCCGATAGGGAAGTAGGTGCCGCCAGCGCCGCCGGTGCCGATGCGGAAGAAAGTCGGGTCTTGCGCGACCGCTGGCGCTGCCAACGCGCCGGCCAATGCGATACCCGCTAAGGTTTTGATCATATTCATCTTTGTCTCCCTGTGAATAAGTTCGAGATTCGGTTCAGCCGAATTTTGATCCGCTCAGCTTATGGAAAATTTGCATAAATACAAATTTGTAATATTTCATAAAACAAAAGTTTCCCTTATGTATGGCGCCATGAACTTTACCCAACTCACAGTCTTTCGAGAGGTGATGGAATCCGGCTCAATCTCTCAGGCTGCCAAAAAATTGGGGCGCACGCAGCCCGCGATTAGCTTGGCAATCAAGAATTTGGAACGGAGCCTGGGTCTGTCCTTGTTTGAAAGGCATGGCAGGCGTTTGGTGCCGGTGCCCGAGGCGCAATATCTGTTAGCAGAAGCGACGATGGTTCTTGATCGGCTCTCAACCGTTTCAGGCACGATGAAGGGATTGAGATCAGCAGAGACAGGTAGTCTTAACGTGGCGGCGATGCCGGGGCCATCTGCATATGTTTTCCCAAGGTTTATCAGCGAGAACGTTGGGCCTGATGCCGGATTTCAGACTACCATTTCTTCGAGAAGCTCTCCTCAAATACGCGAGCTAGCAAGTACACAGAGCATCGACTTTGGATTTGCAGATTTCGATGAACCTGAGGGGAAGTTGCCGCAATACAATTCGGAAACCATTAGCTCGGATTGCTTTTGTATTTTGCACCGCGATCATGCGCTTGCACAGAACGAAAAAGTCACCATTGCGGACCTGGATGGTCAATCCATCGGGACGCTGCACGGCAATCATCCTTTCCCACGAAAATTGGCGGTGGCGTTCGAGCAGGAAAGCGCATCGTTTGAGTCTCATATTGCCGCGCAATTCTTCCAGCCGCTGATACCATTCATAAGCTTGGGGCATTGCTGTGCGATTGTGGATCCGTTGACGGTTGTGACGGAGCAGGAATTGGATATCTCGGGTGGTCAGGTCGTCTTTGTGAAATTTGACGCCCCCATACGATATGAATATGCGACTTTGACACCGTTGCACCGCCCGCTTTCGCAACTGGCGACACGGGTCAAGGATAGCTGGATGGAGAACCTGTTCACGATGATAAACGAAATCGGTGCAAGAGCAGAACTTGGAGGGCCGTCAGGAGATGTCTAGGAGTCGTGAGATTTCGGTCTGATATGCGAAGAACGACGCGAGCCCTCCCGTGTGCACGAATAGGACCTTGCTGCCTTTCGTGATCTCACCATTCCCGACATGTGCCGGAATTGCTGCGAAGGCTTTGGCTGTATAGACAGGATCGAGGATCATTCCTTCGGTGTGCGCCATCATCTTCATTGCAGAAAACGCGGCGGGGCCGATTTGCCCATAGCCCGGACTGAGTGCGCCATCCCAGATCGAGATTTGGTCGGACGGCACATGTTTGACTGGAGTGCCAAGCGTCTCAATGTCATCCAAAACCGTCCTGATCCGCGCGCGCTGCTGAACAGCATCCCGCCGGACGCAGCTGCCAATAACACACCCGGCAAAACAACGTGAATGTAGTCCGGTCAGCAATCCGGCATGTGTATGCCCGCTACCGGATGCAACCACCACAAAGTCAAAGTCCGGCTTCTGATCCATGATCTCATTTGCGGCATCGACATACCCCAGCGCTCCAAGCGGTGGATTTCCAAGAGCCAAAGGAATGACATATGGACGAAAGCCCTTGGCGCGTTCCTGTTCAGCACGTTCGCGTAAGGCTGCATCTGCGCCGGCTTCATCCTCGCCGTCGGCGTAATAGATCACTTCCGCCCCCAGAAGCTGGTTCAACAGAACGTTGCCAGAGCTCTGATAGAGCACATCCTGCCCGGGCACCCGCGCCTCAAGCTGAACGATTGTCCTCATCCCGAGTTTTGCCGCTAATGCCGCAGCGGTGCGTACAAAGTTCGACTGAACTGCGCCAGTGATTAAAATGGTATCGCAATTTTGATCAACGGCAGCGCCCAGATAGAAATCCAGCTGACGGGTTTTGTTCCCGCCAAATGACGACCCTGCCAAGTCGTCACGCTTCACCCAAAGATCAATTTCGAAATCCTCCGAAACACGGTCTAACCTTTCGATAGGCGTTGGTATTGAGACAAATCCCGCCCGTGGAATTTCCATCATTTTTTCAACCTCTCAAGACATGACGACGGAACGACCTAGCCGTTACGAAGATGATCCAATCGCAATGGAAGCCCGAGTTTTAACAATTGGTGAAATGCTATCCTGTACTCGGGGTAAACCGAAAGAGGGCATTGGTTTGAATTGTTCCAAGGTCTACGATTTCTATCGGCGGCGAGTGCTGCTCCAAAGGGCTCGAGAAAGTTAGTAAACGCTGCGTTCTGAGACAAAGACTTCGTTTTTGTTCGATCCCCGGTGAACCGAAATTATTGCGCTGCGCGAAACCAAGCGACAATTGCCCGGCGATTTTCATCGCTCATTTCGACCGCGTTTGGTGGTGGCATGGCATGACTTGCGCCAGATTGCAGGAAGATAGCCTTTGCATGGCGCGCGACATCGCTTGGGTGCTCTAACACAACACCTTTTGGTGGCCAACGCAGTCCGTCCCAAACCGGCTCTCTGGCATGGCACATGGAACAATTGCCAATGACTGCATCGTAAGCAGCGTCAAAGCCATTTGCTGAGGCATATTGTTGTTCGTAAGGAGTCAGTTCTCGGGCTTCTGCTTCTTCATATGTGTCCAACATTGGCGCTGTGCTGATCCAGGCAATGATAACGAACAAAATGACAGTAATTGCCCAAGTCCACATCGGGCCTTCGCCCGTTGCGTGCATCGTGTTGAAGTAGTGACGAATGGTGACGCCCGTTAAGAAGATAAGGCTTGCGATAATCCAGCTGTATTCGGTCGCAAAGGCCAACGGGTAGTGGTTTGACAGCATCAGGAAGACAACTGGCAAAGTTAAATAGTTGTTGTGCGTTGAGCGTAGTTTGGCAATTTTTCCGTACTTTGGATCGGGCGTGCGGCCCGCTTGCAGGTCTTTGACCACGATCCGCTGATTGGGCATGATGATAAAGAAAACGTTGGCTGTCATGATGGTCGCGGTGAATGCTCCCAAGTGAAGCAACGCTGCGCGACCTGTGAATATCTGATCGTACCCCCAAGACATTGCAAAAAGGATTGCGAAGAGCAGCAGCATCAGCGCCGTTGGAGTTTCACCCAGCTTCGATTTGCACATAAAATCATAGCAAATCCAGCCGATCGTAAGCGAGCCAGCGGAAATGAGAATGCCTTGCCAAAGTGCGAGGTCGGCTTTTGTAGGATCGAGCAGAAAAAGTTCGCCTCCAACCCAGTATACGATCATCAAAAGTGCAGCACCTGACAACCACGTCGCGTAGCTCTCCCATTTGAACCAAACCAAGTGGTCTGGCATGTTTTCAGGAGCCACGAGGTATTTTTGGATGTGGTAGAATCCTCCACCATGAACTTGCCATTCTTCGCCATGTGCTCCGACGGGCAGGTGGGGTGCTTTCTTAAGGCCCAAGTCCAAAGCAACGAAGTAGAATGACGATCCTATCCAGGCAATCGCTGTGATGACGTGCAGCCAACGCACAGCAAAGCCGAACCAATCCCAGAGAATTGCAAGATCATACATCTGAAGGCTCCTTACGTGTTTGCACACAGTATTCGCGTATTGATTATTCCGGTATCAGTGATAAATTCCAAGCTGTATCAAAAAAAACAGAATAATGTCATACCTTGAGAATATCCGCACGTTCGTCCGTGTTTACGAACTTGGCAGCATGTCTGCTGCTGGTCGGGATTTGCGCATTTCTCCCGCCGTTACCTCGGCGCGCATCTCCAAATTGGAAGATCATCTTAATGTCCGGCTGTTTCAAAGAACAACCCGCGAATTGACGGCCACAGAACATGGCAAGGCCTACTACGGCGGTGCAGTTGAGGTTTTAGAAGCCGTAGAAACTGCAGAGGCTAACGTCATGAATTTGACGGACAGCCCAAAGGGGTCGTTATTTGTGGCAGCGCCGCTGGGTATTGGGCGCCGGCTCATTGCGCCACAAGTGCCTGCGTTCATCGCTGAATATCCAGATGTTGGTGTCAGGTTGCGTTTGACGGACAGGAAAGTTGACCTGACCACAGAGGGGCTTGATCTGGCCTTCTTCCTTGGCCAGCCCGAGGATAGCAATTTACGCATACGCAAGATTGCAGACGTTGGGCGGGTGCTTTGTGCGTCACCTGAATACCTAGAGACGCGCGGCACGCCGATGGATGGCGATCAGATCATCAGCGACGGGCATGACTGTCTGAATCTGCGATTTCCCGGTGCGCCAGAATTTCAATGGCCATTGGTCACCAAGGACGGTGTTAAAAAGTTCAAAGTGTCAGGCCGCTACGAGTGTGACGATGGGGACGTATTGACCGAATGGGCCCTTGATGGTCACGGCATCGCAATAAAGCCCATCTTTGAAGTGGTTGATCATATTCTTGGCGGGCGCTTGGTTCCGGTCTCTCTAAAGACACCGCCGGAGCCAATCCAATTGGCGTGTCTATTCACCCACCGTAGGCTGCAAGACCCAAAGACGCGATTATTCATGGACTTTGTAATTGATCGAATAGCCTCGGTTGTCAAAGAGGCGGAAGAGCGTGCTCAACTTCCCCGATAGGTGGAATAGCCAAATGGTGAGAGAAGCAGCGGAACGTGATAGTGCGACGCTTCAGACATTCCAAATCGAATTGGAACTTCGCTGAGAAATCGTGGGGCTTCCTTGGATGAGGCAGAGTTGTCGAAATACTCTGCGGTGTGGAAAACTAGCTCGTAGGTGCCTAGCGCAAATTCAGTTTCCGGCAGGATTTTCTCATCTGTGCGCCCGTCTTGGTTTGTGTTCAGAGTTTTGAGGTGCGTGCGCTGATCATCGCTTTCGATCCGGTAGAGTTCGATTTTGATACCTGCAGCAGGTGTCCCGAGCGCTGTGTCCAGAACGTGGGTTGTCAGATAGCCCGCCATGATTGCCTCCAATTCATTGTCTGGACAGCATTGTTGAAAACGACACGGCAGCAAACACAGTTCAGAATTAGGCTGCTTCAAAAATTTGTTGAAAAAGAAATGTATTTAGTTGGTTTAGAAGGAGCCCAATAGCTTAGGGGCCAAGTGTGAATAGATATCCTCGTGATATGACCGGACATGGAGCCAACCCGCCTGCAGCCAATTGGCCGGGTGGTGCAAAAATCGCTGTGCAAGTCGTTGTAAACTATGAAGAAGGCGGTGAGAATAACACGCTTCACGGGGATGCTGCGTCTGAGGCCTTCCTCAGTGAAATTGTTGGTGCGTCTGCCTGGGATGGGCAGCGTCATTGGAACATGGAATCGATCTATGAGTACGGTGCACGGGCTGGGTTTTGGCGTTTGCATCGTTTGCTTAAGGAGTTTCCAGTAACCGTTTACGGAGTCGCGACGGCACTTGCGCGCGCGCCTGAGCAGGTTTCAGCAATGAAGTCCGCCGGGTGGGAAATTGCCTCTCATGGTCTGAAATGGATCGAATATAAAGATGCATCGGAGGCGGAAGAAGCCGCGCATATGCGTCAAGCGATTGCTTTGCACACAGAAGTCGTCGGTGAGCGGCCGCTTGGTTGGTACACCGGGCGCTGTTCGATGAACACTGTGCGTTTAGCGGCAGAAGAAGGCGGCTTCGCTTATGTCGCCGATAGTTATGCCGATGATCTGCCTTACTGGTCCGGTTTTGGCCAAGACGATCAGCTGATTGTGCCCTACACGCTAGATTGCAACGACATGCGTTTTGCAACGCCTCAAGGGTTCAATTCTGGCGACCAGTTTGAAGCTTATCTGAAAGATAGCTTCGATGTGCTTTATCAAGAGGGCCAAGCTGGATCACCCAAGATGCTGTCGATTGGGCTTCATTGCAGATTGGCGGGGCGTCCGGGACGGGCCGCTGCGCTGAAACGTGCATTGGAGTACATGACGTCTCATGAAGACGTTTGGTTCGCCACCCGTCTAGAGATTGCCGAGCATTGGGCAAGTGAACATCCTGCACCAATTGACGTGGCCCCTTCAGAGATGGATTTGGCCGCCTTTACTCAAAAATTTGGTGGTGTGTTCGAGCATTCGCCTTGGATCGCGCAAGGCGCGCACGCATTAGAACTGGGGCCGACACATGACACAGCCGCTGGCGTCCATTCAGTCTTGGCACGTGTATTTCGCGCCTCAACTGAAGAACTCCGTCTGGCTGTTCTAAAGGCCCACCCAGATTTGGCGGGCAAACTGGCTGAAGCTAAACAATTGACTGCTGAATCTACTGCGGAACAAGCAGCCGTTGGCTTGGATGCGTTGACCGACGACGAGCGCACCGAGTTTTCACGCCTGAATGCGTCCTATGTTTCGAAGTTTGGCTTCCCGTTCATCATAGCCGTCCGCGATCATACCAAAGCGTCAATAGCAGCAGCCTTTGAACGCAGAATAGAAAACAACCGAGAAACCGAATTCAAGGAAGCCTGCATGCAAGTCGAGCGGATCGCCGAACTTCGACTAACCGAGAAGTTTGCCCAGTGACGCGATTTATGGCCTTTTGCATGTTTTGATGGCCTGGAAGTTGATGGTTTCCAATAAAGGCATCGCAAAGATTGAAGAACATTGGTCTGACGAAAGTGACCTTGTTCAAAATAAAAGAGAATGCGCCAGCGAGGGGCTGGCTCACGCATCGTAGGGAGGACATCACATGTCGGATGCATCAATAGGGACACCGGAGCAACTTCGCGACCCCAACTATACCCCAGGTCTGCACAAAGCGGTTCCGCTGGGTATTCAGCACGTATTGGCGATGTTCGTCTCCAACGTGACACCTGCGATTATTATCGCAGGTGCAGCGGGCTTTGGCTTCGGATCGGATGCTGGCGCGCAAGGTTTTCCAGATATGACCTATCTGATCCAGATGTCGATGCTGTTTGCAGGTATAGCAACGCTGTTTCAAACCATCGGTTTTGGCCCGATTGGCGCACGGCTACCAATCGTACAAGGCACAAGCTTTGCGTTTATTCCGATTATGATCCCGCTGGTGGCTGGCAAAGGCGTTGAAGCACTTCCTGCGTTGTTTGGCGGGGTGATCATCGGTGGTCTGTTCCACGCATTTATCGCAACGTTCATCGGCAAAATTCGCTTTGCATTGCCACCGCTGGTAACAGGCTTGGTTGTGACGATGATTGGTTTGGCACTTGTCAAAGTTGGCATCCAGTATGCTGCGGGTGGCATTCCTGCGATTGATAAGCCTGAATATGGTTCGCTGTTGAATTGGTCTGCGGCTTTGGTTGTAGTGTTTGTGACCCTTGGCCTGAAATTCTATGCCAAAGGCATGCTTGCGGTATCCGCAGTCGTCATCGGTATCATCGTTGGATACATCTACGCCCTTTTGATGGGCATGGTGACGGTTGAAGGTATTTCGACAAGCTGGGGTCGTGCTGCGACGTTCCAATTGCCTATGCCGTTCAAGTACGGCTTTGAGCTTAGCTTTGCTGCTGTGATTGGCTTCTGCCTGATGGCCTTTGTATCTGCGGTTGAAACAGTCGGAGATGTTTCCGGTATCACCAAAGGTGGGGCAGGGCGCGAGGCAACCGAAGAGGAAATTCAAGGTGCGACGTATGCCGACGGTGTTGGCTCAGCGGTTGCAGGCATCTTTGGTGGTTTTCCGAACACATCGTTTAGCCAAAACGTTGGTCTGATTGCAATGACGGGTGTTATGAGCCGTCACGTTGTGACCATTGGCGCACTTTTCCTGATCCTGTGCGGTCTGGTTCCCAAAGTTGGCGCTGTCATCCGCACAATCCCAATCGAAGTGCTGGGCGGCGGCGTAATTGTTATGTTCGGAATGGTTGTCGCCGCAGGTGTTTCGATGTTGTCAGACGTCAACTGGAACCGCCGCAACATGGTGATTTTTGCAATCGCCCTATCTGTTGGTCTTGGTCTGCAACTTGATCCTAAAGCAGTTCAATACTTGCCCGATACACTGCGCATCCTGATGACAAGCGGCCTGCTTCCTGCAGCGCTTATCGCAATTGTATTGAACCTTGTGTTGCCAGAAGAGCTAACAGGCGAAGCCACAGAAGAGGTTTCTGGCGGCATGGCAGGGCATGGTGATGGGGCGCTGAAAGGCTGAATTGCGCAACCAAAATCAAGTGAGGCCCGGTCTAATTGATCGGGCCTTTTTTGTTCATGGCTGAGCGATGTCACGTTTGCCATCGTGGGCAGCCTTTGGTGGAAAGTTTCTGAACGCAAAAACCGGTTGGTTGCCGCCTATTTTGAGCACGGAAGCTTGATGACAAAAGTTGCCCCAAGCTCGGGGCTATCTATCAATTCCAAAACGCCGCCGTGAGCGACAACAATGCGATGGCACAACGCCAAACCAAGCCCGGTGCCGTCACCGACACCCTTTGTGGTAAAAAGCGGATCGAATATGCGATCTGCAATGGCCTCTGGGATTCCCGGGCCGTTATCGCTGATCTGAATGCGAACGACATCATCGGCTCGGGTCGCAGAAATCTCGACCCGCCCAGAGATACTTGCCGCAGCCATCGCTTGAGCTGCATTTGCCAATATATTCACGAACACCTGTACCATCTGAACTTCATCGACAGAGATTTTTGGCAGCCCTTCATCTATCAAGAGGGAAACCTCGATATCCGCATTGAGATGGTTTTGCTTGAATGCGTTCAAAGCAGCTTGAAGGATGTCGTTGATGCCGCAAGATTCCAACGAAAGTGGCCGGTCTCGGGCCATCGACAGAAATGCACGCACAATCCGCACACACCGTTCGGCAGACGCTGTCATTTTTTCAACTCTTGGGCGCAGATCGTCGCTTAGGTCCTCCTCAAGCAAAAGATGTGCGTTGCCCACGACGACCGAAAGCGGATTGTTTAATTCATGAGCGATGCCAGAAAGGACTTCGCCCAACGCTGACATTTTTTCTAACTGGAAAAGCTGTTTTTCTTGCCGTTCAATTTCGGCATCAGCGGCCAGTCGTTCTGTAAGATCGTCAATGCTGGCAACGATCACATCCTCGCCACGGTATTCAATCAAGCGCGCAGATATCGCGGCGGGAAATTCCCGGCCTTCAGAATTGCTCGCGGTAATGCGCATGTTGTCAACGCGTGTCGTTGGCAAAAGATCAGCAAGAAAGTCACCGCGCTCTGTTCGATCAGCAAAATGCGCTAGGCTGTTAAATCCCTTGCCCAATAGTTCGCGTGCTGCCGGTGAGCGATAGAGAATGCGGCCGTCTCCGATGCGAGACATCGTCAGACATGACGGGCAGGCCTGAAGGACTTTCGACATAATCTCTTCTAATTCAGACTCGTCGGAAGTGGCGTCACCATCGACACTCTTGAACGCGAGCGCAAATCCACCGTCCGATGTGGGTGTCAAAACTGCCTGCGCGCTCCGCCCGTCTGGCAATTGGGTTACGACGTCAGGTTGGCCTTTGGGGCGGTCCAATAATCGCTCTTCAATCATTTGAAGCGTAAGCGCATTCGCCTCGCTCAGGCTTCTCTGTCGGACGGCTTCAGACATAACAACCGACCACGGCGTACCAGTCGCCAACACACTGTCAGATAATCGGATGGCTTGTGCAAATGCAGTGTTGGCGGCGCGCAAATTTGCCTCGGCATCAAACACTGCCAATGGCTCAGAGGTCAGCATAAGTGCCTCTTCTAAGCTCGGCGCACCGCTCATTATCTATGCCTTACCGGCGATGTCGTTCAAGGTATCATCATCCAATAGCCCCGAAATCGAAACATCGGCTTTTATCGACATAGGCTTGGCTTGAAGTCGCGCGTCCGTGGCCATTGAAACAGCAGGGCCGAAAACGTCATAGACATATTTTTGAACCCCTACGACTGACCCAATAACGGAACCGCTGGCAATACCGACGCGGATTTTCCAGTTAAGCGGATGGTTTTCATTGCGGCGTTCGATGTACTTTAGAAAACGAGAAGCGGTTCCTGCGACAGCGCCTGCGTGATCGCGCACTGGATCTGGCACGCCGGCCACTGCAAAGTAACTGTCGCCCATAGTTCTGATCCGTTCGCATCCAAATTGCTCGCCAATCCGGTCAAAGGCGGTGAAAATATCGTTCAGTTCTGACACAACCAAAGTCGGCTCATTTACACCTAGCATCTCGGCAAACCCTTCGAAGTCGACTGACATTACCGAGACGCCATCGAACAGACGCGGTTCGACCACGCCAAAGTTTTTGTATTCCTCATAAGCCGTGCGCGGCATCATATTGAGCAACAGCTTTTCAACCTGCTCTTTCTCGCGCCGAATTTCATGTGTGTTGCGTTCAACCATCATGGCATAGGAATCGATCATTGATTCCAGCTCTTTGATCCTGCTGATGTTCTGGCAAACCAGAACGGCGAGGTTTTTCTCATCCAACGCTTTGTTGAATTCAATCGCCACAGTCATTGTGCGACGACCAATCTTAAAGGTGACCTCGACCGAGTGCTGACCGCTAGACGCCAATTGATCAAGTGCGGCGCGCAGATCAAGCGAACCTAGTTCAATCTTCTTTGACGGCTCTGATGGTTGGCCAAACCACTCGGTAAAGGTGTCATTGGCAAAGCGCAAAGTTTCAGTATTGATGTCAACCAGCGCAACACCGACGCCAATTGCGCGTAACAACTGCTCGTTGATGGCTTCAATCATGTTGTGGCCTTAACCAGCAACGATCGCCGCGCTTCAATTGCGTCTTTGATCTTTTTATTGTCAGCCTGTTCGACGTCGAATTCACTTAGTGTTTCGCCGACAAGGTAGACAAGTCGATCAAAATGCATATCGTTGATGTCCAATTCGCGATGCGCCCCTTTCAGATGAGCGTCCGAAAACGATGCCGGACCGTCCATAAGCGAGGCTACAAACTTCGTTTGGTGGTCGATCAATGCGGGCATGTCGATATCGTCGAAGAAAGGTCCGATATCGTCATCATCCAGGATCCGGTCGTACAAGCGCATAACGATCCGGCTCACCATGCCAAAGCCACCATATTTTTCAAAAAGCGATTGGGTCATAAATTCATCCCCTCAAAACCTGCCATACTACGCGAACGACAAGACCTCACGCGGTTTGACACGACACCCATTCGGAACTGAGTTTCAGCCGAACGACACATAATTTCAAGCCGCCAGTGCAGTTGGGTCAAATTCCGACGCCATCCACTCCTGTTCAGCGCGCATAGCACGCGACAATCTGTGGTATGCGGTCTGAAGTTCCTCAAGCCTCATATCGAAGGCTGCGATCTGGTCAGTGATCTCCCAAATATCGCGGGTAATCTCGTCACGCTTGAGTTGATAATCGGTCAGTGCCGCATCACCCTTGCCAGCTGCATTGGCCAACAGTTCTGCGTCACGAAACGCATCAGTAATCCCGTGGGCCGTCACCGGATCTCGAAAATAGCCCGCATCCCCAACCAAGGCCCAACCAGGCCCTGCGCAGTTACGCGAAAACCCTTTGGTGCCAGAAAAGGCTCGGACTGGCTCGATCATTTCTGCCTTGCCAAGAAGGTTGGCGAATTCTGGGTTGGCTAACACGGCCAGCCTTTCCAACGCACCTCTATCGCCCACTTCAAGTCGCATTTGACGGAGTTTTTCTGGAGTGATGGTTGCTATCACTATGTCGGCGCCGTGGTCGGTTGGGGTTGAGGCGATTAAGGCACCGGGGCCGAAAAACAGGTGGCTTTCAGCGAGCGGCAAACCACGATAGTAACTATAAATGTGGCCAAGGGCGTTTTTCGCCTCTTTTTGCATAGCTGCACCCACGCGGCGCGCAACAGTCGAGCGCATACCGTCAGCCCCAACAACCAGCGGTGCCTTAACAATGAGTTCGTCTTCGTCGCTCGATAAGACTGCGCCAGTCACGCGCCCTTCGGCGTTACGGATGACGTCTTTGAAACTGGTATGGAACCGTACATCAACACCGGCCTCACGCGCCGCATCCACCAAGGTTGCATCCAAGATCGCACGACGTGTGCCCAAAAGCCCCGGTGCCCCCATCGCAGGTTTCAAATCTAATGCCAATGCATCTTCCCCAAAGTGGAAAACCGATTGAGTGATACGTGGCGTGCCCATCTTGATTAGCCGGTCGACCACGCCCCAACGGGCCAATTGTGTGACTGCACCGCGCGTCAGGTTGTGCGATGAAAGTGTATCGGTTCCTGGCGCAGCGCGCTCGGCTAACAAGACCCGCAAGCCTTTACGTGCCATCAACATAGCGGTGGCAGCTCCGGCGCATCGCGCTCCAATGACAATCACGTCGTAATTTTGAGAAGACATTTTGGTTTTCCTTTCACGCGGCTTTGGGAATGCTGACCGCGCCGATATGGGCCGCCAGATGGTGAACGATTTCGCGGGCGTCGTGTCCGACACCGTCGATGAAGGCAGAGTTGCGACGCCGCATGAACGGCAGGCCAAGTGCATAGAGACCAGGCACTTCTGTCACTCCGCCGCTTTGGCGAAGCTCGCCAAGCGCATCTAGGACAGGCACATGCAGCCATGAATAGTCGCGTCGAAACCCAGTCGCCCAGATAATCGTGCGAATACCGGCGCGGTCGAGATCGAGTGTTTCATGATTTCCGGGAACGAAGTGCGATACCGACGAGCGCCGCGATTTTTCCGCGTAAACGCCATTGTTTTCGATGTAAGCGTCGATCTGATCCAACACAGCCTCTGTGCGGATGTGGGCTGTTTCAATTTCGGATTTCAAATCACCCGAGAGCAGCACGCGTCCGCCTTCGGCACCTAAAATCCGCGACACGGGCCGAACATCCATCCGTGCCAATGTGGCCAGCGAGATGTCGCGTTGGGGCGCGGTTCCAATCAACTGCAGTGACGAGTGATGAAGGGTTCGCGCGTTTGAAATCTTGTCGTTTCGCGCCTCTGTCAAAACGCCAGTTGTGTCCAACCAGCCCATGATATCGCGGCCTCTATAGGTGCGCGGTAGCGGCATGTGACGCCCAACGGCTATGGTGACATCGTGACCAGCGCGACGCAGCTCTTCGGCCAGTTGAACGCCTGTGGCTGAAGCTCCGACAACAAGCACGCCACCCGGACTCACTTGAGAAGGATGATTGTAATCACGTGTTGTAATTTGTTCGATCCGCGGGGCAAGCCGACTGGCCCAGCCCGGGATCGCGGCATGATCGCAAGCGCCCGTTGCCAGAACAGCGGCCCGTGCAAGAAAGGTGCCTGCGTTGCTTTCAATGCGGAACCCAGCTCCGTCACGTGTGACACTTTGAACAGAAGCGTGCGCGCGCACCGGCGCATCAATGCGCTGTGCATAGTGCGTTAGAAACGACGTCACTTCGTCTTTGTGCATGTAGCCATTTGGATCGCTTCCGTCGTAGGCATGGCCTGGAAGGCGCGTCATCCAGTTTGGAGTGAGCAGCTTAAGCGAGGCCCAGCGTTCGTTTCTCCAACGTTCGCCAATCGCGCCCCGTTCCAGGACGATATGATCGATGCCCGCATCCGTCAGGCACGCGCTTGCAGCAAGCCCGGCCTGACCAGCGCCAATAACAATGGTATCAATACGTTCCAACACGGGGGGTTATCCTTCAGTTCGAGAGTGACGTGACCGCAATCAATTTGAGGTCAGGATTGATCACGCGGCTTTTCATGCGATCCAGGTTTGACCCTTTCGGGGTGTGATCTGGGGCAAGCTAACGGCGCGTCGTAGCGCCTTGAGAGGGGAAGCGACAAAAGTTGAGAGCATTGCTCTTTCTCCGGTTTGAAAAAGGGGATGGTTTCAGGCGGCACAGGATTGTGCCGCCCGTTTTGTAAGGATCAGGCAACGTTAACCTGGACGTCTGTGCCGTTTTTCAGCATGTCAAAGACAGCAGAGCGTGCGACAGATTGCTCAACGATCATCGCAAGCTTTTCCGCAGGCGCATCACCTTCGATCTGAACCTTGGCGCGGATGCCGTTGTAGCCGTTGCGCACATTTTCATTCAGGCCAAGAAGGCCCAGAAGATCGATGTCGCCTTCAACGGTTGTGTTGACCGATGTCAGTTTGATTTGACGGGCCGACGCGATGTTGCCGATCCCAGCGGTAATACAGGCGGCCAAAGCTGACAGCAGGTATTCGATCGGAGTGGCACCATGGTCACCACCGCACAAAACGGCCGGGTGGTCGCCTTCGACGACGAAATCTTCATCGCGGGATTGCTCGGAACCGGCTCCAAAAAAGCCATTCATTGTGGCGCGGCTGTGCGTGCCGTTTACCCATTCGCCTTTGGCGCGAAACTGGAATTTCGCAGCTTCAGGGTTTTCGCCAACAACACCGATTGTTGTCAGAAGTGTCGGGACGTCGACGCCGTTCATAGCGACTTTTGGGCGGTTGAGGGTAGCAGTAGTCATTTGGTCTCTCCTTGAGTTGGTGCGAACGTTTTGCTCGCTACAAGGAAGGGTATGCGGGAGGTATGTTTCAGTTTTCGGTCTAAAAAAGAGGATTGATGTTTCTAAAGTTTCAATCGCTAAACAGCGTGTAACAGACTGGTGTAAAACAAAAAAATGCCCGCCACATAGGCGGGCAAGTTTGAGTAGGAAGGATCGGGTCGTTCAGGTCTAAAGCCGGTTCAAAGTGTAAGGGAAAAGCGCCTCTATGTGAGGATTGCTTTGAACCGGCGCTAGATCAGCGGGGGTGCAGCCAGGTCGGCAGGTAGCCATATGCATTTTCTTTTGCGGCCAGCATCGCAATTGATTGTTGGTCAAGCATCTCTTTTAGTTTGCCGGAATTATACGCATCGAAAGTTTCAGTTGCACCGCCCAGATATTCGCCACCAATGAAGACCTGCGGGATCGTTGGCGATCCGGTAACTTCGCGCAGAACTGCCCGCATGCGACCGCCGCGATTGTTTTCTCGGTAGGCCGCGCTATCCAGATCGATAGACAGATATTCGATGCCTGCTTCCTGAAACATGCGACGCACAGACCAGCAAAACTCGCACCACTCCAAAGCATAAAGCACAACCGGCGTTGCCGCGACAGTTTCGCGAAATTCTTCCATGGTGCTTGGATCGGCCTTAACGACTGCAGCAGCCGGAGCCGGTGCCGCCGAAACGTCAAAGCGAATGTCAGGCGTTGATTGCGACAATGCCATTTCGTCATCTGTCATGTCTTCTGGAATGTCCGCAAACAGAGGTGTCGACAGATAACGCTCGCCCGTGTCGGGCAGCATCGCCAAGATTTTTGAACCCTTGGGTGCAGTCTTGGCAATTTCCAAAGCCGCCGCAAAAGTGGCTCCTGCCGTAATGCCGACAAAGATGCCTTCTTTTTGCGCCAGATCGCGTGAACACTGCATGGCATCGTCTCCTTTGACACCTGAAAATGCGTCAATCCGGCCATCCACTAAGGCGTCGTTTGCGATCTTGGAAATGAAATCAGGTGACCACCCCTGCATTGGGTGTGGACGGAACCCAGGATGGCTTTCAGCCGCTGAACCATCTTGTGCAAATGCCTGTACGTGTCCCGATGCCATGATCTGCGCATTGTCAGGCTCTGCTGCAACGATACGCGTGGCCGGGCTATCTGCGCGCAAGGTGCGCGACACGCCACTGATTGTGCCACCTGTTCCAAAACCAGAAACAAAGTAGTTCAGACCGTTTGGACCGAAGTCTTCGATAATCTCACGAGCGGTGGTTTCGGCATGGGTGTCTGGGTTCGCCGGGTTCTCAAACTGGCGCGCCAAAAACCAGCCATGGGTCTTCGCAAGCTCTTTGGCTTTTTTCACCATTCCAGTGCCCTTTTCTGAGGCAGGCGTCAGAACCACCTTTGCGCCTAGGAAGCGCATCAGTTTACGCCGCTCAACAGAAAAGCTCTCGGCCATTGTCACAACCAGTGGATATCCTTTTTGCGCACAAACAATGGCAAGGCCGATGCCGGTATTACCGGACGTCGCCTCAATAACGGTCTGGCCGGGCTTTAAGCTGCCATCTTTTTCGGCCGCTTCGATGATCGCTTTTGCCAGGCGATCTTTTACCGAACCGCCGGGGTTCGCGGCTTCAAGTTTGACAAACATTTCTACGCCATCTGGCGCAATGTTGTTGATACGGACAACCGGCGTGTTGCCGATCGTGTCGAGAATGGAGTTCTTGATGGTCATGGGTCTGGTCCTTTAGGCTCAATGTCAGAGCGCGTCTTAGGCTTCCTGAAAATATCGGTTGAACAAAGTGCCTCGCAAACTGTCGCGCCACTTTGTGTTTGGGTCTCGGGTTAGCTGCGGTCGGGGTGATTGCTTTGGGCTCATCATCTAACGCGCGCCGTCCGCCACCAGTCCATTGCATAGTCTGTTGTTGGTGGTGTCAGGCCGATGTCACGCATCAAGTGGTCGTCCAGCCCACTAAGCGCGCGCTTTGTGACGATGATTTCGCGTTGTTTTTTTACAGCTTCAAAGATGCGTCCAAAGCTTGTCCGCGGGGCAATTGGGACTGTGGAGAATGCTAAAGTGGTCATGTCGTATTACCTTTTCTAAGACGGTGTTGACCGTCGGTTTCGATGCCACCTTTTCACCAATCAATGTTGCAGATCGTTGTCTGGAACAGCGGTCTTGTGTTTCAATTGATGCTATGGTCCCGAAACAGCCAAAATTTCCGCAATGACCTTTTGGGCAAAGGCATCCGCGCCATGAAAGGTTAGATTTCGGCCCTGTTCCTGTTACAATTGAAACAAACCACCTCGTGATTGAAATAGAGGTGAAACACACGCGCGCTAAAAAGAACCCATGAAAAACGAACCAAATCTTGAAACTGTCTCGCCTGGCATGCTCGCCGATGCCTTTGATGCCCTTGAAGAAGGGATTGGCATTTATGATGCAGACGAAAAGCTTGTGGCCTTCAATCAACGCTACAAAGAACTGCTGGGGCCGATGTCTGATTTGGTGCGCATCGGAATGCACTGGCGCGACCTGATCCATGGCTGCGTGCAGCGCGGTGTGGTTTCGGAAAAACATGAAAGCGGAGCGGAATGGGAAGAGGTCTCTGAACAAGATCGTGATACCCGTGCCAAACGCACCGAGATCCGACAATTGGATGACCGCTATTTCGAACTATCCTACCATCCTACCCGCACAGGCGGTTTCGTTGTCACCCGAACCGATGTGACTGAACGCCATCTGGCCGAAAATTTGGCCGAAGAGCGCGATCAATTACTGTCCCGCATTCTTGAAGCGAACCCGATCCCCGTTGTAATGGCAGAGGCGGAAAGTGGGCATGTGGTCTACCGATCTCCTGCCGCCATTCAAATGATTGGCGACACAAAAAGCGCTCACGAGACATTCATTGATCCAAACGCGCGGGGCGAGTACGTCGCGTTGATCCGCAAGCATCGCAAAGTCGAAGACTTTAGAACGCCCTTTCGTGCGGCAGATGGTTCCACCATTTCCGTGTCACTCAGCGGAGTTCTGATCGAATTTGGCGGCAAGGAATGTGTCGTGTCGTCCATGACCGATCTGACCGAAGTACTAGAACGCGAAGCCTTGATCCGCCGCGTTGTCGAAGCCTGTCCTGCGCCCGTTCTTATGAACCGTGCGGCCACGGGCGAACAACTTTATCGTAGCCCGAAAGTACTAGAGTTATTAGGCGACAAAGATTTCGCCGCCGACTACTGGCTTAACCCCGAAGACCGCGCACCTTACATCGAAGAAGTACGCCGTACTGGGGAAGTGACGGAATGGCCCGGCACATTCGTCAACGCCAAGGGCGTTCCTTTTCAAGGCGCCGTGTCGGCTCAGGTCATCGAATGGGAAGGCGAGGATGTTGTCGTCTCGCACATTCGCGATATGACAGACCAGCTTGCTATGGAATCAGAGCTTGAGCTTCAACGCCAACAAGGATTTCAGAACGAAAAGATGATGGCATTGGGCGGCCTTATGGCCGGAGTTGCGCATGAATTGAACAATCCTCTCTCTGTTGTCGTGGGTCACGCCATGATGCTGCAGGATGAAGTGCAAGACCCGAATGTGCTGCGAAAAACTCAAAAGATTTCAAAGGCTGCCGAACGCTGCGCAAAGATTGTGAAAGCGTTTCTGACCATGGCGCGCCACGAACCTGCACGCATGGAGAAAACAGACGTTAACGAGTTGATAGAAACCGCTGTCGAAGTTGCCAGTTACGGAAGCGCACTTGGCCCTGCCAAGATCGAAGTCTCGCTCGCCTCGGACGCAAAGCAGATTTGTTCTGACCCTGATCAACTTACTCAGGTCATCATCAACCTGGTCTTGAACGCCACCCAAGCGATCGGCGACAGCAGCGGCACCGTTCGTGTGTCCTCAAAGGTTACCCAAGAGGGCATGCAGATCATCGTAGAGGACGACGGGCCCGGTGTTCCCGAAGACATTCGCGGCCGCATTTTTGAACCTTTCTTCACAACCAAGGGCGTCGGGCAAGGCACCGGGATCGGTCTGGCTATGTGCCACCGCATTGTGTCCGCGCATAACGGTCGCATCCTTGTCAGTTCCTCGCCTAATGGCGGCGCACATTTTACAGTAGAACTGCCCTGCAATGAAAAACGAGCCGTCGAAGACGTCGAGGAAACGTCGCGGGAGACAAAGGAAAAGATTTGCCGCGTCCTTGTGATCGACGATGAACCCGATGTCGCTGACATGAATGCTGAAATCCTGACGCGGGGCGGCTTCTTGGCCGAAGTGGTCTACAGCGCGCACAGTGCCTTTGAAAAATTGGAAAGTGCGAATTATGACGCCATCCTCAGCGATCTGAATATGCCCGACATCGACGGGCGTGGTGTTTACGAAACCATCGCCGAGCGTCGTCCGGACCTTGCGAAACGAACCGGCTTTTTGACAGGCGACACTATGGGAAAACGATCTCAGGCGTTTTTGGGCGAATCCAACCGGCCCTACATCGAAAAGCCTGTCTCGCCAAAAGAACTACGCGCATTTGTGTCGCGTCTAATATCAGGGAACGCGGCATGACCGAACCTCTTATCCTAATTTGCGACGACGAGCCTGACCTTCGTGAAATGCTTCAGGAATACTTGGAAAAGCGAGCGTTCCGGGTCACTCTTGCTGCTGACGCCAACGAGATGAGGACTGCACTTGCTGCGCACGGGCCCGATCTGATCCTTCTCGACATCAACATGCCGGGTGAGGACGGGCTGAGCGCGCTACGCACACTTCGCACTGAAAATTCTGTTCCTGTCGTCATGCTTACAGCCGCCGGAGAAACCGTCGACAAAATCGTTGGCCTTGAAATGGGCGCTGATGATTATCTGGGAAAACCAGTTGATCTGCGGGAGCTAGAAGCGCGTATCAAAGCGGTTCTGCGCCGCCGAGCCGAGCCAGTGCCGCAGTCATCCAATGGAGCTTCCGGTCAAAAAATAGCAATGGGTGATTTCTCATTAGACTTGGACGCCGCGCAGATGACCAATGCAGAAGGCGAAGCTGTTGAGCTAACAGCAATGGAATTCCGGCTGTTGAAACTGTTCGCCGAGAATCGAGGACGCGTGCTTAACCGCGATCAAATCCTTGAACAGGCGCACGACCGATCCTGGGACCCATTTGATCGTAGCATCGACATTCGCATTTCGCGCCTTCGGCGGAAGATCGAGCGTAACCCGGGCAAACCAAGCCTGATCCGTACGGTCCGTGGCATAGGTTATGTGTTCGATCCGCAATAAAAAATGACAACGGCATCTTTCGTGCTGTCCTTGTCTTCTTAGTTCCCGGCATCGCAACCCTTCTTCCCAGCACAGTGAGATAGCAAAATGGGCAAAGCCAAAAACGTCCTTTGGATCATGGCCGATCAACTTCGCTGGGATTACCTGAGCTGCTTTGGTGCGACGCAT
>JBDVBY010000009.1:0-12092 GCA_039942715.1 Paracoccaceae bacterium | reverse complement strand
TTTGTCCCGCACAGCCGACCTTGGCACCATTTTAAGGGGGATTTGCCCGACAGAAAGCGTCGGATGACCGCTTCGAGCCCAAGGTGCAAGATGCTGCGCCCGGTATGAATGGCCGCTTTAACAGCGGCGCCAGGTCTAGCTGCATAATAAGAAACATTGCTCAGAATCTGGCTGCGATGGCATCGACATCGGTGGGCGTGGCGACAACTGCGCTGGAGATGGGGACGGTGGCGACTAGACTCAGCATCTGGTTTTGGGCTGCCGCCAAATCTCATGTCTCCTTGTGACGGTCTGGTTTGCGCGTCAACACACCCATCAATAGAAACTCTGCGGATCGATACCCACTGGCTTCCGCAGGTCTCGTTTCAGTCTCAAGGCCAATACGAACTTTCGTCTGCGAGCGGCTCGACAATACGAAAGACCTGATCCCTCAACCAATTTGCCAATGGTGTCCTATCGGACCGCTTGTGCCAGGTTGCAAAGACAGGAATACCGTTGAGATGGAACGGCAGCGAAAACATCCGCAGACCATATTGCTCTGCGACTCTGCTTGCCAGTGAGACCGGCACGATCGCAAGGTATGGACTCTCGCTAATTGCACGAAGAACAGCGTGGAAAGTGGGGACAGTCAGTGCAATGTGACGTTTCTTGCCTAACCTCTTGATGACACCGTCCTCGAAAGACTCGATTTCTCCGGAAACGGAAAACATGACATGAGAAGCGGAAAAATATCTGTCGATCGGTAATTCTCCGTAATCTGGAATGTCCGAAACCAGCGGGTTTTCCTTCGCTGCGATGCCGACGAAACTGGAAACAAACAAATGCTGGCACCTAATCCAGGGAGGCAACTCATCCACATTCGTCAGTAACGGGCCCAAACCCAAATCAGCCTGCTCATTTTCGAGCATCCGCAGATGGTCAACAGGTTCCCAAGCAACCTGTTGAAGCAGCACTTTTGGCGACGTTTCAGCGAGTAGCGCACTCAAACGCGGAATCAGCATTTCTGAGAAGTAGTCGCCTCCGGAAATCCGGAACACGCCTCTGGCCGATGATGGTTCAAAATCGGACCGCATCAACAGGACCTCAAGCACTGAAAGGTACCCCCGCAGACCGTCTTTGACCGACGCTGCATAGTCGGTCGGGATCAGCTTGTTTCCCTGCCGGAAGAAGAGGTCATCCTCAAGCGAATGGCGCAAACGATTGAGCGCATTGGATACTGCGGATTGGGACAGTCCCAATTTATTGCCAGCTTTTACTGTCGATCCCTCGTGCAGGATTGCGTCGAGCACGCGCAGCAAGTTCAGATCGAATGTCGCGAAATTCACACTGGTGATATCCTTAATTGCCAACTTTCGTTGGAGTGATACCGTACTTTGCCGCTACACGTAAACTGACGAAAGCGCTTTCGTTTCTTCTCATTGATAGGGAGTGAAACGATGAAAGACCTGGAAAACGATGACGCCACGATCGAATGGTTGGGTGTTCGTTACAAGACAATTCTAACTCCAGAGGAGTCCGGTGGAGCGATGTCGATTGTCGACAGCCTTTCACCGGCGGGAAGCGGTCCACCGCGCCATGTGCACCATAGCGAAGATGAAGTGTTCGTGATGATCACAGGAACCTGCAAGGTGTGGATCGAAGGGATCGAAACGATCGCAGGTCCGGGGGAAAGTGTCTTCATCCCACGTGGCAAGGAGCACACGTTCAAGGTCATCGGAGATGCCCCGTCGCGCCACCTGGTCATCCTAACCCCTGGTGGTTTCGAAGGGTTTTTTCAAGACATGGCGGAGTGGCAGTGCCGCATTCCGGAAGACATGCCGGCGATCGAAGAGTCCGCCAAACGCCACAACATGACCTTTACCGGTCCCCCATTGGATGAAGCTGGAGGGTCTTCGACATGAAGAACATCGCAAAGACTTGTTTTGTCACCGCAGTACTTTTTGCTTTGATTGGAATGGCGTGGGGCATTCAAATGTCTGCAACCCACGACCACACCCTATCACCCGCCCACGGGCACCTGAACCTGTTGGGGTTTGTCGCAATGGCCGTCTACGGTTCCTACTATGCCGTTTCACCAGAGGCCGGTCAGTCGCGGCTGGCACATTTTCACTATGCTCTGGCGGTTCTGTCGGTACTGGTCTTGGTGCCGGGAATCGTTTCAGCGATCACTGGCAGCGGAGAAACGCTGGCCAAGGTGGGGTCAGTTTTTAGCGTTCTGTCGATGGTGCTGTTCGGCCTTGTTGTTCTGAAGTTCAGGGTGGGCGGCCAAGAGAGCGCAGCGGCTTGAAGTAGGTGGGCGCGTGGTCGGTTGTTATGTTTCCTACATCTTCAGAGCAGATCACGAAATAGCGGTAAGCGGTAGCACGGGTGACGGCCAGTCGTGTTGCCGCACAGCGGACTTTGGTGCAGCCGCGGCGAAAGCCAACTTTGTCCCGCAGACTGCAAGTTCGTCCAACCCGAGAATTCGCACATGCGGCGTATGGCGGCAAAGCGGGCTGCCACCGCAGCATCTGGGTTGGCCGCTGGACGTCGGCTTTGGGCCGTTCTCATCAGAGAGCCAGTCGGGTTTACCGATCAGATGCTGCACTTGCGCCGGTTGAGCACTGTGAGCCCAAAGTAACTGCGGAACGTATGGATGACTGCTATGAGAGGCTAGTTTTGGCCAAGCGCTACCTTGCCAGGAACTGCTAGAATTCGTTGGCGAATTGCCAATATCCTTCAGCACACGCTCGCTCGGCAATTTTGCTAAATCAATTTGCCGAGAAAGTGCTGCCCTGGAAACTTTTCGCCAACACACATTGCGCGGATCGCCTGTAGCATCGCATTCGGCTCAAGGGTTTTCGGCAGGAATCCAGAGACACCAAGGTCAATCGCTTCTTCGATGACATCGCTCGATATTCTTCCGGAAAAAAGGGCAATGTGACGGACATTGCATGATGTAATGCGACGCAAGCCGTTTAATCCGTTCATGCCGGGCATGTTGTAGTCGAGAAGCGCCAAATCAACTTGAGAATTCGAGGCAATTTCTATTGCTTCATCGAGATTTGAAGCGGACGTGCAATCAGCTGACAATCCATGTTCAATTATGGCACGAACAACATCGCGCACCATTTCGTTGTCGTCGGCGACGATGATGCGGTTACGGTTTTCAAGGGATAAAATGTCCAACACAGCGAGCAATACTCCAAGCTTTTACGACAATTAGCCTATCAGATTTTTATCCGTTGGCGCGAAACCTTGCGGCTATGTTTGTATCAAATTCGATTAACCCATCTAGCCTAATGGTTTGGTATTGCGATGTTGCCCTTCAACGAAAACCGTCAATGACTAACTTCAGTGGCAAAGTCAGTTTGTGCTTCGAGAATTCATTCGGAAAGGTAAAAAAAATGGTGTTCCTATCCTTTTGAATATGGGCATGCACATTAGCGCCTTTGCACAAAAGCGGCGAGTCTTGCATTATCGAGCAGCACTAATAGGCGGGGGCAATAACAAGCAAGGAATCGAAATGACAGCCTATATTGACGTAACCGCCTCTAATGCTGAACAAGGCACCCGCACCAATAGACTATTCTCAGCTGTCGTATTGGCGGCGTTGGATGACGCCATTGCCGACGACGAGAAGTACGGCAACGGCCGCGAGCAGATCGCCCGCTGGGCACGTTCCCGCGACGGACGAGACGTATTGACCTGCGCGGGCATCGACCCGAACGAGCGGGTGGTGAAAAGCCTCATGGCTTTCGTAGTCAAAGGAGGGCGCACTTCGGTTGCTCTTTCACGCGCGGAAATCAATCGGCGCATCGCTGAGTCGGCCGGCGAAGAATTACGCGCGGCCTGAGCCGCCATTGCATGGGGTCTGGAGTGTCTACGGCAATGCAAGTCTAGGGTCATTGACATGCACCGCCGTAGTCCACCCTGAGTGTGTGGAGGGTACGTGTAAGCTCGTATTCGTCTGACAGCACCATTTGGATTGTTTGATCGCAGATGCATTTGACGATGCAGTTCGCAGCAGATGCCTTGTTGTGACATGGTTACCGCGAACGGATTTCGTCAGAATTATCAGGCTGGCATAGCCAGCGCTGTGCGTTCTCCTGCAGCGTAGCGTGCCACATCGACCACATCAAACGCCAGCGAAACAGCGATTGTCGCGAGAACGACGCTCATGATGACACGGGGTGCTGTTGTCACCTCGGCCGATTTTATCTTGCTCCATAGAAGGTACGCGAGGGGAACCCATGCGATGATGTGGGGCAATCCCAGCAACTTTACATAGCCCAATTGCGAATAGAGGAACATGATGCCGGCGACACTGACGACCCCTGCGACAATCGCGGATAAAGCAACCAATCGCGTTGGTTTCCAGAAGAACAAGACCAGGGGCAAAACGATGGCACCCAGCAATAAAAAGTTTATCCAAATACCGACCCATGCAGGGGCGTATGTGGCAACGGCTTCATTGAAAGTCATGAGATTTTTCCTTTAGAAGATTTGGGTTTACTTGTACAGTTTCAGGGAGATAGCGCCTGTTTCTGTGTTGACTGTTCCCTCGGCAATGAATGTCAGACCATTCACCCAAGTGTATTTTTCAAAGCTTGTCGTCAGCTTGGCGACTTCGCGAACCTGGGCGATACCATCTGCGCCTGGAACCGAAACGCCCGTTGCTTGGTACGCAATGCGTGCACCATCTGGAGTGACAATTTCAGCATGGATGTTCAGCTCAAACCGACCATCAGCGCGAACGTTTGCATAATCTACGCCGGTCATTGTGCCAGATAGAACGCCGGTTGTGTCGCCTCCAAAAGCAATATCAAGGCGCGCGCCTTGCGCGGGCGGTGCAACGGTCCCGGCCAGCAAATCAGCCATTGATGTGCCGTAATCTGTTACGCCAGTAATCGACATTTCTACGCTAGAAACCTCTTCTAGTGTCACAGCGCGCTCGGCGCCTGCGTCTTTGGCTGCGGCGACGCTGGCGGTTGCGAGAGCGCCAGCGACGGCTGTTGCTGCAGCGATATTTGTAAGTGTCTTAGACATGGTATTTCCTTTTCATTTTTTGAAAGTGTTTGTGTGTCGTGGAGAAATGATCCCAAGAAGGATCGAGTGATTTCGAGCCGCCATCCGCTATGGCTTTTCGATGGAGTGGCGAGTTTTGAAAGAATGGGTTAAGCTGCTGATTGGAGCGCTTTGTAGTCGGTGTAGCCTTCGCTTCCGCCACCATACAAAGTGTTTCCGTCAAGCTCATTCAGCTCAGCGCCAAGTTTGAAACGCTCCGGCAGATCAGGATTTGCAATGAACATCCGGCCAAAAGAAACAGCGACCGATCCGTTCTCGACGGCCTCAGCGGCGGAGTCTTTGTCATATCCACCGTTGGCGATGTAATTGCCTTTAAAGCCGTCGCGCAGTGATTTGGTCAGCGCCATGTCTTCTGTTGTTGTTTCGACGCCAGGGAAGGTTTCAACGACATGCAAAAATGCAAGGTCGCGCTGATCGATTTCTGCGAAAAGGTAGCGATATGTTGCCTCTGCTTCGTCATCCTTAACGTCATTGAAAGTGCCTGTTGGTGACAAGCGAATGCCAACACGGCCCTTGCCAACTTCTTTTGTAACCGCATCGACGATATCCAAAACAATTTTCGCTCGATTTTCTGGACTGCCGCCATAAGCGTCTGTCCGTTTATTAGCGTTGGTCGACAAAAACTGGTTCAGCAAATAGCCGTTCGCACCGTGGATTTCGACGCCATCAAAACCAGCGTCGATGGCAGCACGTGCGGCACTCGCAAAATCGGCAACTGTCGATTCAATCTCAGCCACAGTCATTTCTCTCGGGGCAGATGTGGCTGTCGGTCCATCAACGGTAAAGGTTTGCGCATCGGCCTGAATGGCAGAGGGTGCGACCGGTTTTTCACCGGCTGGAAGCACCGTGTCATGGCTGATCCGTCCGACATGCCAGAGTTGAAGCACAATTTTTCCCCCCGCACTGTGAACTGCATTGGTAATGCCTTTCCATGCAGCGATATGTTCATCAGCATAGATGCCGGGTGTGTTAATGTAGCCTTTGCCAAGAGGATTGATCTGGGACGCTTCTGAAATGATCAAACCTGCGCTGGCACGCTGGGAGTAGTAAATTTCAGCAGACGTGTTTGGCGTGCCATCTGGGTTAGCACGGTTGCGCGTCAACGGAGCCATAAAGATACGGTTCTTAACCGTGATATCGCCAAGCGATGTGGGGTCAAAGAGAGTGGTCATTACATTTCCTTAGGGTGAGAGAAAGGGGTGGAAGTGGACGAGGGAGTTACAGGTAGGCGTGTGAATCCCAAGCCTTGCTATCAATGGCCCAGTCATCATTTTGCTTTTGAAGAACGTAGACATCCGTGAAGGACATCCCCGAGCAATCACTGAATTCGACAATTGCTGCGGCGGCTTCGCCAGATAGATCAATGGACGAAACATAGTGGCCTTGGTCTGGGCATGGTGTGTGTGATTGGCCAAAGGAAGAAGTTAGAACTTCATTGATGCGTGCAATGTCGCGGTGAGTCATTTGCGGTGTCATGTCTGTGTTCCATGTGTGAGTGTTTCGTATTGCGACTATCTATATATGTATAGATAAATATTGGAAGTCACATTTCAACACTTCACGGAAACTTCATATCAGAATTTTTCGCTGCTCTTACTTATGCGCCCAAAATCACAGCCCAAGGGCAACCACGCAAATCTGTCTACGGATTTTGATCGTAAGGAGAGGCTAGTTTGTCAGATAGGAATCAAGTGCCTTGCCAACGAGGTCAGGGTCGCCCTCGACACGGGCCAAAAGATGCGAACCTTCAAGCGCACTTAGGAACGACAGTGCTGATTGCTGTGGGTCAGTGTGCCCCATTTCGACAAACTGCTGTACAAGCCACTTTTGCAAGTCACGGAAGTAGAAGGCCAATGCACGATGCACGTCGGGGCTGACCGTCGCAAACTCGGCAGCCATCATCCCGCACATGCAAATTTTATCATTCTTAACATAGCCTTCAAAGTGACTAATGAGCGCTCGAAGTCGATCTTCCGGATTGCTCATGTTCTTGTCGAACGCATCACTCGCGGCTTGATGCACTTCACGCAAGCGTTCAACCAAAGCGAGCGCCAAGTCGGCCTTTGCCTTGAAATGATAGTGAATACTTGAGGTCTTAACGCCAACACCGGCCGCCAGATCAATGTAGCTAAAGCCGTTAAAGCCGCGCGTTTGGGTAAGCTCTTCGGCCAGATCAAGGATGCGTGTTTTGGTATCAGTCATGTGTATTCTCCTGAGTGCCTACATATATATCAGCACCTTGCAGTCAAGCCTCAGTTCAAACGTCTCACATTTTTCTGCCGTGCGATGCGGCAAAACAGAGGTTCCAAATTTTACCCTTGTATTCTATCGTTATATAGATAGATAAAGCCTCAGACGAAACACACACGCTAATGGAGTTAACAATGCCTGACGGAACACAACAT
Source organism: Paracoccaceae bacterium (assembly GCA_039942715.1). Taxonomy (GTDB): domain Bacteria; phylum Pseudomonadota; class Alphaproteobacteria; order Rhodobacterales; family Rhodobacteraceae; genus JABDJX01. Next base: position 4,620 of record JBDVBY010000009.1, on the reverse strand, counting down.
AACCTGACAGCAATCACTGCTGTTGACGAAGCGCACAGCTTTGCTGAATACGATGCCATCAAAGCGGCACTTCAGATTTACATCGATTCTGCCAAGCCCGGCGACGGCGCGCTTGCACGCAGTGCTTTTTTTGACCACGCGCACATCGTTGGATCAGTTGAAGGCACTTACTATGAAATGGACCCCGAAGCATTCGGTGAAGCCGTTTCCGCCGGAGGCGCCGCACCTGATGTCAAAAGCCACATCGCATGGATCAATGTGTCCGGCCCCGCAGCCGCAGCAAGTGTTGAATTCCTGAACTGGGGCGGCATGCGCTACACCGACTTCTTCGTGCTCTATAAGAAAGATGGCACCTGGAAGATCAGCTCGAAAGTCTACGATTCCCACGCAAAGAACTAAATCCCTCAATTGCTGAAGGCTTTGTCTCTAAGCCTTCGGGAATACCGTTCATCCCAACCCCAATACAGCACCAATTCGAAACCTGATTGGCTCAATCCCTAGGAGAATACTATGTCTGTCCTACCTGTCCAAACTCTCGACACAGCGCCAGAAGCCAGCAAACCTTTTCTGGAAGGCGCGAAAAAAGCATTTGGCTTTATCCCAAACTTGACCGCAACCTTTGCAAACTCCCCGGCTATGGTAGAAGCGTATGGCGTCTTGGCTGGTCATTTTGACAAGACCGACCTGACTGCCACAGAGCGTCAAATCGTTTTGATGACCAACAATCGTCTGAATGGTTGCACATATTGTATGGCAGCACATTCTACGATTTCGCAAATGCAAAACGTGCCTGCCGATGTGATTGAAGCGTTGCGCAATGGTACAGAAATTGCAGATCCAAAACTGCGTGCCTTGCAGGTCTTTGCAGTGCGCATGAATGAAGCGCGCGGTCATTTGGATCAAGCGGACGTCGATGCGTTTCTGGCTGCTGGTTATACGCAAGCGAACATTCTTGACGTCATCCTTGGCACTGGTTTGAAAACACTGTCAAACTACACCAACCACATCGCACAAACGCCGGTTGACGTTCAATTCCAGGCGAATGTCTGGAGCGCGCCTGAAGCAAAAGTCGCTGCTGAGTGAATCAGCCACTTAACACTATTTGGTCAAGCCTTTTGGTTTGGCCAAACGGATACAATAAGGACGACACTATGAAAGCCCTCATCCTAGGCGCAATTGTTTTTGGTGCTGGCATTGGCATCCCGACAATGGCTGCCATCAATGCAAACCTTGGCGCCCGGCTGGCAAGCCCTGTTTTTGCAACTGTCATCCTTATGATGTTCGGCTTCCTGCTGTCTGCGACTTATCTGTTGCTGTTCCAAGGTGTGCCCAAACTGCCTGTACAGATGCCGCCGCTTTGGACATTCTCTGGTGGGTTCTTCGTGGTCTTTTACGTTTTATCTGTGACGGCCATCTCGCCGATCATTGGACTAGGAAACGCAATTTTTCTGGTGCTGTTGGGTCAGATCGTTGCCACGACAGCAATCGATCATTTTGGTTTGTTTGGCGCCATTAAAAATGAGGTGTCGCTGCGAAAACTTGCCGGAATCGCATTTATGGTTGTTGGCATTGTTCTGGCGAGGAAGATTGCTTGACCGACCGCGGAAAGTTCACGAACATGACGAGGTTGCCAAGCATAGTGAGTGCAACACCGACCAAAGCTGTTGTGTGCCAGACATAGCCTTCAAAGAAGGTCGACAGAACAAGAGCGACGACCGGGAATAGGACTGTTGCATAAGCCGCTTTGTCTGACCCCATGCGCGCCACCATGAGCAAGTATGTGCTAAATCCAACCACAGAGCCAATCACCGACAAATACGCCAATGCGCCGAAGTAGCTAACCGTTGCAGGGACAGCGAAAGACGCGCCACTGGCCCAAGCGATTGCCGCCAGCATTGCCGCGCCAATCCCCATGCCCCAGGCATTTGCGGTTGTGGGGGAGACATCGTGTTGCGAATTTTTGCGCGACATCATGTTGCCAAGCGAGAACAACAAAGTACCGACCACGGCCCAGCCGATGCCGCGCAATGCATCGGTGTCAAGGGCGATAGTTAAATCGCGCCAGAACAACAAGACAACACCACTTGCTCCGATCATGCCCGCGATGATTGTGCGTCGGCTGATGGATTGACCAAAAATAATACGCGCGTTCAGGGCGTTGAAGATCGCAGACAGTGAAAAGATCACCGACACGAGCCCCGAGGGGATCAGAGAGGTCGCGTGATAGAAGCAAAGGAAGTTAAAGCTGAACAGGCAGCAGGCCTGGAGCACAACAAAGCGCCATTGCGCAGGAAGATGTAGCCGCCCCATCACCGCAAGCCCAATGATAAAACCCAAGTAAGCGATGGCAAATCGGTAAAATACCGACACCACGACATCCACGGGCCCGATCTGAAATGTGATGGCGATCCAAGTTGTGCCCCAAATCAGCACGGTGGAGACAAATAGAAGTAAGTTAATCATCGTCGCACTATAGGTCGCTGGCTCAGTGAGTGTTGATTAGAAAAATGGGGCAGGACTTCATCCATGCAGCCCCCCCATCCTCTAAAGCTATTCTGATTGGATCAATTCAATCCGATATCCGTCCAGATCAGCAATATGCGCCAGCGTGTATATGCGGCCCGTTTCTTTCGGCGTGAACGGCAGCTCGCCCGCAGGACGCAGGATTGTGACGCCATTTTCCTTTAGGAATGCTTCAACCGCATAGACGTCCTTAACGGCGAGGGTGATATTCCCAAAGGCCGTCCCATGCTCATAACCGTCGTTTTCCCAGTTATGAGTCAGCTCAATCACGACGCCATCTTCTTCTTCACCATAGCCCATATAGACCGCCGTAAAACTGACGGTGTCAAAAGTCTCCCGGCGTATTTCGCGCATGCCCAGCATATCACGGTAAAACGCGATGGATGCTTCAAGGTCGCTGACACGCAGCATCGCTAGCATGATGCGACTTGGTGCCAATTCAGCATTTATCTGGGCCATTTGGTGTTCCTCAGGTCAAAAAAGGCGTTCGCACTACTTCGTGCTGAAAGTGACCGGCTTGCCGAGATAGGGCGGCCGACCTCACCTAGCATCTATATATATATATATATTGCAAGGCCAGTCTTGTGGGATAGCACTTCTTTCTGCGAGTGCATTGAGTGCGTCTCTGCAATGTCCGAATCAGAAAGTTAGTGCTAAATTAATGTCGCAAACTGACGAATTTAGGTGTCCATCGCTTCACGCATTTGTGAGAGGTGGCGTCGCATTTAGACTTGAGTATCTACTGATGTATAGATATGCAATCGAGACACAATCCCCTTAAGTCTGGCGCTTGGAAATGACACTTCTGAAAACCTCAAAGACAAATTCAAGTCGTACCGTTCAGCGCGCACCTCGAATTTCACAGACAATAAGCCCTTAGGATAAACGCAATGCTTGATGCCATCACAACAGCCGAAGCCTCTGTCGAAAACTTGCCAATCTCGGGCCGCTGGCCTGCCAAAAACCCGAACATTCTTCAGCTTTACTCCCTTCCCACACCAAACGGTCAAAAGGTGTCGATCATGTTGGAAGAGCTCGGCGTGGAATATGAAGCGCATAAGGTACTTTTAAACGACGAAGGCGTAACGACGCCTGAGTTTTTGTCGCTCAACCCCAACAACAAAATTCCTGCGATTGTCGATCCGGATGGACCGGAAGGTCAGGCGTTTGGCCTGTTTGAAAGCGGAGCAATCCTTTCTTACTTAGCGGAAAAGGCGGGAAAATTCCAAGGGGCAACGGAGGCGGAACGCTGGGAAGTGCAGCAATGGTTGATGTTTCAAATGGGCGGCCTCGGTCCGATGTGTGGTCAGCTTGGATTCTTTTTGGTTTTTGCTGGCAAAGAGATCGAAGATAAGCGTCCACTTGAGCGATACTTGAATGAAGTCAAACGCCTGTTCGACGTGATCGAACGTCGCCTTGAAGGTCGCGACTGGCTAGCCGGAAGCTACTCGATCGCTGACATGGCCGTTGTTCCTTGGCTTAATTGCATCGAAGTGTTCTACAACGCAGCCGAAGTTACCGGTCTGCGAGATCGCAAAAACCTATCAGCCTATATGGACCGCTTTAATGAACGGCCTGCAGTCAAACGCGGCGCTATCGTTCCAGCTCATAACTGGTAATCTAAAAAACCGCCCGCGCGCAGATTAATGCGCGCGGAAAGCTACAATATTGTTGGCAAATCATGGATGGGGCTCTGTCAGATTAATCCGGCTTGAGCCGAGCAGGGGATGCACCTAGCCTCGCAGAATGACTAAATCCAATCCATTTCGCTACTTTAAAACTAGCCCTGAGATCATTCGCCTGGCAGTGATGCTGTACGTCAGATTTCCGCTCTCCCTTCGAAACGTCGAAGACCTGCTCCACGAACGTGGGATCGAAATCAGCCATGAAACGGTTCGCTTCTGGTGGAACCGCTTTGGCCCGATGTTCGCCAGTGAGATCAAAAAGCGCCGGATTCAGGGGTTGAAGTCAAGCAAGTGGAAATGGCATTTGGACGAGGTCTTCGTGAAGATCAATGGCGAGATGCACTACCTTTGGCGGGCGGTAGATCATGAGGGCGAGGTGCTCGAGAGCTACGTCACAAAGCGCCGGGATCGC
>JBDVBY010000008.1:0-148129 GCA_039942715.1 Paracoccaceae bacterium | reverse complement strand
TATCTAATCCTGTTTGCTCCCCACGCTTTCGCACCTCAGCGTCAGTATCGAGCCAGTGAGCCGCCTTCGCCACTGGTGTTCCTCCGAATATCTACGAATTTCACCTCTACACTCGGAATTCCACTCACCTCTCTCGAACTCAAGACTCCCAGTATTAAAGGCAGTTCCAGGGTTGAGCCCTGGGATTTCACCTCTAACTTAAAAGTCCGCCTACGTGCGCTTTACGCCCAGTAATTCCGAACAACGCTAACCCCCTCCGTATTACCGCGGCTGCTGGCACGGAGTTAGCCGGGGTTTCTTCTACTGCTACCGTCATTATCTTCACAGTTGAAAGAGCTTTACGATCCTAAGACCTTCGTCACTCACGCGGCATGGCTAGATCAGGGTTTCCCCCATTGTCTAAGATTCCCCACTGCTGCCTCCCGTAGGAGTCTGGGCCGTGTCTCAGTCCCAGTGTTGCTGATCATCCTCTCAAACCAGCTATGGATCGTCGGCTTGGTGAGCCGTTACCTCACCAACTACCTAATCCAACGCGGGCTAATCCAACTCCGATAAATCTTTCCCCCGAAGGGCGTATACGGTATTACTCTCAGTTTCCCGAGGCTATTCCGTAGAGAAGGGTATATTCCCACGCGTTACTAACCCGTCCGCCGCTCACCCGAAGGTGCGCTCGACTTGCATGTGTTAGGCCTGCCGCCAGCGTTCGTTCTGAGCCAGGATCAAACTCTCAAGTTGAAAACATCCGAAGATGTTATCCTTGACGTTCGAACCTCTGCACATCGATTTCCAGCGCCCCGGCTAGGAGACGCCTTCCATCATCTTTATCTGTTTGTTGTGCTTCTGGTTAACAAAGTTAACCGGAAACCGTCCAAACAGTGAAGCTGACCTTTCTATAATCGACCGAAGTCTAAGAAAGTCGATATGCGAAGGTTGATCCATCGAAATGGCCAAACCGCCCACATATCTCTTCAGTTACTAGCGATTTCAAAGAGCGTAGAGACAAAAGTGACCAAGTGCGCCGTAACTTACTGGCGCGCCCCGCCTCATGTATCTCTGTTTTTTAGTCTTGCGTCTCGTTACCCGAAGGTCCGTCTGGCGCCCCGTTGGTGCATCTCTGCGCCGCCGGTGAGGGGGTATTTACGACCGGGTGCCGGAGTCCGCAAGTGCTTTTTTCGAGAAATATGACATTTTTTCGAAACCCCCTGCTTTGCTAACAAAATATGGGGTTCTGCGCACCCTTAGGCCCTAGACGCACAAGGTAAACGAAAGATTAATGCGCATTGTCTTGGTTAAAGTCGGTTGAGCGCGCTGAATCGACTGCGATTCACTCCCCTGTTCGGGGCGATTCACCTGGCTGAAGGACGTGCGCTACGGCAAATGCTGCCAGTAGTCCGGGAATCATGACCATAAAGCCGACTCGCAAGCCGAACGCTTCGGACAAAAACCCGATCAGCGGCGGTCCAAACAAGAATCCCATTAAGGCCGCCGTCGACATCAGCGCGACATTGCCCGCCTCGTACACATCGTCCAACGCGGCCACGGCTGAGACTCCAAGCGGATAGCCAGAGGCCACCCCTACCCCAACCAGAGCGAAGCCTAAAAAGACGAACGGCACAGGCAGAGGCAATATCAGGAACACCAAGCCAACGATTGTCGTGGCGATCGATCCGCGCGCATGGGCCAGCGCGCCAAAGCGGTGTTTGATCCAATCCCCTGCAAACCGCCCTGCAGCCAGAAAACCCGAGAAGACTGTCACAGCAATTCCAGCCTCGGTCAGCGATGTCTGCATCCGCTCGGACAGATAGATCGCCGCCCAATCGGCCATCGCGCCTTCTGTCAAAGTAATCGCGAACATAAAGATAGCGATCAGAAACAACGGTCGCGGCAGTTCGCTAAACTTGCGTCGCGGTGGCGCGCGCTTGCCTTCTTCTTCGCCCACTTTTGGAAGACCCAACGCCAGATAGAAGCCGATGACCGCCGTTATGAACGAGCCGAACATCATCGCGCCTAAGGGCGACAAGATGCCTGTCATTGTCGAGATCACAATGGATCCGGTCATCAGCCCCAAGGCCCAAAACCCGTGACAGCGGTTCATGATCAAACGTGCAGCCTGTTTTTCAATGCGGCCCGCGTAGACGTTAAGCGCAACTTCCATCAACGCAATTGAGGCCCCAAAGACTGCAAGGCCCAAAAACAGCGTGAGCTGATTGACCGCTATGATCGGCAGAACGGACGCGACCGCTTGAATTGGGAATGCATAGAGAAAGAGTTTGCGCACTCCAATCAACCCGACAACTTTGCCGGCGACCTGTAAGGCGAAGAGCAACGCAATGGGCGAGCCAAGCAGAGCAACCGAAAGTTCGGCTTTGCTTAAGCCAAGCGTGTCTTTGACAAAGGGAATAAGCGCCAGCCAACACCCGATCGCGACCGGCTGCAGAAAGAAGAGCGTCATAATAAGCAGGACGCCTTTGCGCGTGGTCGCTTGATCCATGTTGTCACACTAGCGTTGCCAATTCTGTTTGGAAGCGAATTCGACATGTTTCCGGTCGCGCGTTACTACTCAAAGAAAAGAGCAGGAGCAGAGATGGCGCGCGTTGCATTCTGGTTGGTCATGACAGGCCTTGGTGTTGCGTTTTTCTTCGGCATTTTTTCGTCTCAAGACGCGTTTCAGGTATGGCTTTTGGATATTGGCGTTCCCCTGCCCCAAGGTGCCTGGGCGATGCGTGTCGCTCTGCTTTTCGTACAGGTGTGCGTACTACTTTTGGTTGGCGCGCCTTTCACGATGTTTCTTTATAGCCTTGCAGCCGCTGGCTCTGACGACGTGGGCACCAGCATTGAAGGATATACCGAGCTGCGCCTAAAATCAGGGGCCCGCATCATGACAATTTTGATGGTGGGGTTCCTGCTCTTTGTCTTTATGATGGCCTTTGGCGAAACCGACGTTCTGATCATACAAGTCCTATGCTTAATAGGAGCGCTGTTTTTCCTCTGGGCTGGCGTTTGGCTTCTGAGGCTCCGTCTGCGCTTTGATTGCTCAACGCTCATCGCGCCCGACTACTTTGGGCGCACGCACCGCCACGCGTGGCAGGATTTGCAACGGATGTCTTATAATCACGAAGCGATGGAGTATCATCTGTGGTTCGCCGGTGGGAAACGCGCTCGTGCCTCTGTGTATCTTGCGGGCGTCGACGACTTGGTTGGCCGCGCGCAAGACGTTTTGAACACATAAAGTGAGAATATCATTTGCGACTTGGCTGCGCCAAGCCGCTCCACTGGAGGGGTGCTACCCCTCCAGACCTCCCCCGAGTATTTTTGAATAGATGAAGATCAAGAAGCGTAAGCGCGTCTGGGCAAAGTTAAGCGTGCAGCGAGCAGACCGATAACGATCAAGAGGTAAATCAGCGGTTCGAACTGAAAGCCTCTGGCAAGCATCACGAAATGCACAGCGCCTAGCAGTGCCGCGATGTAGGTGGCTTGGTGCAGGCGGCGCCAGGCCTTTGGACCCATTTTTCGGATGGATATGTTATTGGAGGTGATCGCCACGGGCAGCATAGCAACAAAGCCAACCATGCCGATTGTTATGTAGGGACGTTTGAGGATGTCTTTCCAAATCTCGGACAGGATCTGAACATCGAGGATCAGCCAGACCAGCAAATGACAGGTGACATAGTAAAAGGCGAGCAGGCCAAGAGCGCGACGGAATTTGGTGAGATTGATACCACTCCATTTGCGCAACGGCGTGACGGCGAGGACGACGATCAGCATTTGGAGGGCGAGTTCGCCAAGCTTGTGTTCCAACCGTTCGATGGGTTCCACACCAAGGCCGCCGGTGAGGCCGAGATAAAACCACCAGATCGGGGGCAATGCGCCTACTATATAGAGTGGCCACGCTGGCAGCTTTCCAAGACCGACATTTATATGCTGCGAAAGTGTCACCCGCAGTAGTCCTGGTTAGGCTCGGGGCGCAGCACCTTTTCGATCAACCAACAGTGGTGAGATAACTGGCAAGCGTTTGTTACCATCTGCCCGGTGCTTTGTACGGTGCAGGCCAGGCTGATGCCTTTGAATGTGATCGCGGGCGCTTCCATTAGTGATACTTTAAAAGATCCATGCCTGCATAAAGACCCGCCACCTCTTCTTCATATCCATTGAATTTGAGCGTCGGAACTTGTTTGGCGAAAAGTCCGCCGCCCACTTTGCGCTCAAACGCTTGAGACCAGCGGGGATGATCGCGTTCTGGGTTCACGTTACTATAAAATCCATATTCCGCCGCGCTGTAGGTTTCCCATGCGGTTGGCGGCTGCTTGTCCACCAATGTGATGCGCACAATCGATTTGACTGATTTGTAGCCGTACTTCCACGGCACAACCAACCGCAACGGCGCGCCATTTTGCTTTGGCATTGGCTCATCATAAAGGCCGGTGGCGATCATGGTCAGAGGATGCATCGCCTCGTCCATGCGCAGACCCTCTTTATAAGGCCACTCTATTATAGGGTAATTTACGCCGGGCATTTCCTCGGGGCGCAGGGCTGTTTCAAAAGCGACGTATTTTGCGCCAGGCTGCACACCCACACGGGTAAGCAGATCGGCAAGTTCAAAGCCAACCCACGGGATCACCATCGACCAACGTTCGACACAGCGGAAGCGGTAGATGCGTTCTTCCAGTGACACACCCTGCATAATATCGTCAAAGCTATAGTCGCCGGGCTTGTCGACCATGCCGTCGATTTTCACCGTCCATGGATCGGTGGTCAGCATGTGGGCATGTTTTGCTGGATCACCTTTGTCGGTGCCGAATTCATAAAAGTTGTTGTAGCTGGTGATCTCCTCAAGCGTGTTAAGCTCAAGCCCGTCACCATAGTCGGTTTTCTTAGCGCCCAAACTGGCCAACGCAGGTCCGGCAATTGATCCAAGAGCCCCTGCCCCCATGGCAGCCATGATCTGGCGTCGGTTCAACCAAGATGCCTTGGGTGTAACATCTGACCATTTCAGATCGCTTTTATACCGTCCTGCCATCGTATCCTCCGTTTGGGCGTACTTATAGAATGAGGCTCAAGCACGCTGGTGGCAATCGCCTTCACGCATTCGTCATAGGCCCAAATATCAGCGAAAACTTGGCCGTTCGATAACATCGCTCTGACGTTTAGTCACACAAACGTGAGTGGCGAAGTGAAATGGCCGTGGCTTAGCCCGCGCAGATTTATCGTCAAGCGGCATCGGCGGAAAAACCCGGTGATCTGATCCAACAAAGTCTCCGTAAGAACCGACAATGCCAACAACGGCATGAAAACAAACCTGAGGACATTTCTTATGCTTCGTACAACTTTGGCTGTTGCCGCCGCTGCCCTGATCGCTGGTTCAGCTTTTGCCGGATCAATGAAAAAAGACATCGTAGATACGGCTGTTGAAGCTGGCTCGTTCGAAACACTTGTCGCTGCTGTACAGGCCGCTGGTCTGGTAGAAACGCTGAAGGGCGATGGCCCGTTCACAGTATTCGCACCAACCGATGAGGCGTTCGCTGCGCTTCCGGCAGGCACAGTCGAAGACCTGCTGCTGCCAGAGAATAAGGACAAGCTTGCTGCGATCCTGACCTACCACGTTGTACCCGGCAAAGTGATGTCGACTGATCTATCAGACGACATGATGGCGACAACCGTTCAGGGCACAGACGTAATGATCGATCTGGACAATGGTGTGATGGTTCAGGACGCAAGCGTTGTGTCATCTGACATCGAGACATCAAACGGCGTCATCCACGTGATCGACAAAGTGATCCTGCCCGAGGGCTAAATCACTTTGACTGCCGGGGGCGGTGTGTGTGCCGCCCCCATCTCTAAAAACTGACTTCAAAAAGACTTCCAATATGAAAGGGAAGAGGGACATGACGACACGTAGATTTGCTTTGAAAACATTGGTGGGTGCTGCTGCTTTGGCCACACTCGCTGCTTGCGCTCCTGCCTCGATGGACAAGGGCGACGACATTGTCGATATCGCGGCGGGCAACGAAGATTTCTCAACATTGGTAGCCGCTGTTGGCGCTGCCGGTTTGGTTGAGACACTGAAGAGCGACGGTCCGTTCACTGTGTTTGCGCCGACAAACGCAGCCTTTGCAGCATTGCCGGCAGGCACAGTCGAGACGCTGCTTAAGCCAGAGAACAAAGATCAGTTGGTGAAGGTTTTGACCTATCACGTTGTGCCGGGTGCTGTGACGTCTGATCAACTGGCGGGCCAGCGTTTGAACGTTGAGACTGTACAGGGTCAGACTGTGCATGTTGACGGCACAAATGGTGTGCGCGTGAATAAGTCGAATGTGACCACGGCGGATATCATCGCAACCAACGGTGTGATCCACGTGATCGACAAAGTGCTTCTGCCGAAGTGATTTATGTTGCGCCGCGGCTTTGCCGCGTCGCGATATGCGAGGGGCTTTGCCCCTCGCGCTCCTAGAGCGATAGAAACTATCGCGCAACCGAGGTGTATTTTCTCAAAATTCACGAGAGGCCAGAGTATTTTCAAATAGATGAAGATGCCGTTGGGTTGAACTTTTTTAGCAAAAACTTCCATGACAAAACCAACCCGGTGACATGGTGCCACCATGCGCGAAGTAGAGCCAGAGACGTTCGCCGGTGCGTGTGGTGACGCGCCAATAATCACGCACCCCTGTACGCCAATCGGGATCGTCTAGCCACCATTCGGGCGCGATGCGTTCGGGACCGAAGGCAGCGCTGGTTTCAAGTGTACGGCCCCGCCATCGGAATATGGAGGGCAGGTTTGGGGTTTCCTCTGCGGTGACGATTTCGGGCCGCCAAAGTTCCAGTGGGCGTGGCCCCGGTGAGCGCGGCCACTCACCTGCCGGTTCTGACCAAGCGGCGGCGAGCGGTTTGCTGGTTTTTTCCGGGATGTGACTGTCGCCCGGGTGCAGTCGGATGATCGCCTCAAGGCTGATGCGCGCGCCAAGTCGCCCGGTTAGATCGTCGAAATCTGCACTGCCGGCAAGGCGCGAAAGACCAGTGGCCGCAGCATCGGCATGACCTTTGTGCTGTTGTGCATGCACCGGTTCGGTGAGGGCTGCGATCACGCGCACGCGGTCGATACCGAAGCCTGCGTCGATCTCGTTTAGCTTCATGAACAAAAGTGGGCGGATGCGATCCGGGTCTGATGCAGGACGGGCAAGGCCGACCTCGACAGCCTGCATGGTGTGATCGGCGCGGTGGCATTCAAGACGTACACGGCGCGCACCGCGACCTGCGTTTTTAAGCTTGGCTTCCAGCGGTGGCAGCAGGCGATCCAGGGCAGCCAGAATGTCATCTTCCAGCCCGATGGGGTCGGGCAAGCTGAGGCGGACAGCGAAATGATGCGGTGCGCGCGCAGGGTTGACCGGTTCGGGCTCAACGCCAAGCGCCTGGTCAAGCTTTTGCACCAGATGGCGACCAAAACGGCGCGCCAATGCAGCGCGTGGCTGGCCGGAGAGATCAGAGATGTGGCGCAGCCCCAAACGGTTGAGCATCGCCACGGTGTCAGCTTCAAGCCGCAAAGCCGCCACTGGCAGAGGCGCTAAAGCGGTGCGCGTGTGCCCGGGTTGGGCGATTTTGGCCGTACGGTTTATGGGGCTGTTGGTGGGTGTTTGCGTGGCAGGAGCGGGCCCGCCGCGTTCCCAATGGCGACGCTTGGCTGCCCGTGATCGGGTGGCGCGCGCCTCTTGCGAGATATCGTCGCCCGAGCGCACCGTCCCCCCCTGCCCGCCTGCGAACCGCGCAAGCGCCCAAGCCGCACCCACCGTGTCGGCCACGCCAGAGTGCACAGAAAGGCCCAACATCGCACAATCAGCTTCAACCGCGTCGATCACGCCCTCTTCTCCGCCAAAAAGATGCGCACAGCCCGTGATGTCGATCACCAGCGATTCAGGTTTTTCCTCGGAGACCCAAGGGGAAAACTTTCCCGCCCAACGGCGCAGCACCGTCAGAAAATCTGCATCCAGCCGGGGATTGGCCAGCTTGGTCTCCAGTTCAGGGCACATCGCATGGGCGTCACGCAAAGGTTGGCCACGGGTCAGACCCGCCGCTTCAGCCTCCGCCGTTAAGGAGGTCAGAACTTGGGCGTTTTGCACATCGCCTACAGTCGCAAATGGGCCAGAGGGGGGCAAACCACGGCGCGCGCGCAAGCAGCGTTCGGCGGCCAGACGCGGGAACCAAAGCGAAAGGATACGGCGGTTTTTCATCACGTTAAGGTAATATGTTCTTGTTATGTTCTTTTATACTCATTGATCCGCCCGAGTCGAGTCACCCGTCTTTTATTATTTGCGCGCCTATCCAAGTGTTTTGATCGCGGCCATTGGCAGTGTCCTTGATCGCGCGCTAAAGACTGTGACCTTTGGTTGATCACCCTTGGGCGAGCGGTTAGGCTTGCCGCCATGAAACATGTGCCAAAAGAAAAAACAGACGACGCGCTTATTCAGGAGTTTCTGAACAAGGGTGGCAAGGTGAGCGTTGGGAAGACAAAACCGCAAAAGCCCGAATTAGGGCTGAGCAATAATGTTTGGAACAACAAGCTGACCAAAGAAGAGAAAGCTGCCCGCGACAAGACGGATGCGAATATCGGCAAGAAGCCGGATTGAAGCGTCTTACATTCGCGCTGAGACGCCTTAGCCGCAGAAGACACGCATAATCTGACCGCCAGTGCTGAACATCACGTTGGTGCGCTGCGGGATATATTCCTGTGTGACAATGTCGGCCTCACTGAACACGCGCAAGAGCTTACCAGTAGGGAACACTGTCGCCGTGACAGGTGTCCCGATCAACGCACGATACTCACCTGCATCACACAGATCGTTTGGGTTATCTGCCACATCCTCACCATCGACGGATTGCTCAACGCCCGCAGAGTTGTCGTCAATCGCGCCGCTGTCGGGGACCGGAGCGCAGGCGATCAGACCACATAGCGCAGATAGGCAGACGTATTTCATCGCATCCTCGTCGGGTTTAGCGTTGATTTCAGCTTCTGAGTACCGCAGGCTTACGCCAACATAAAGATCAGGGAGAAGAGCCGATGCGTACCCGTGCCGCTGTTGCAACCGCTGCTGGAAAACCACTTGAAATCATGGACGTAAACCTCGACGGACCGCGCGCTGGCGAGGTTTTGGTCGAGATCAAAGCCACCGGTATTTGTCACACCGACGAATTCACGCTGTCAGGCGCCGATCCCGAAGGCCTGTTCCCGGCGATTCTGGGTCATGAGGGGGCGGGCGTTGTATTGGAGGTTGGCCCCGAGGTGACCAGCCTGAAACCCGGCGATCATGTGATCCCGCTTTACACGGCCGAGTGTCGTGAATGCGAATATTGTCTGCATCCGAAAACGAACCTGTGCCAAAAGGTGCGTGCCACCCAAGGTCAAGGGTTGATGCCTGACGGCACGTCGCGGTTTTCGACGCTCGATGGGGACCCGATCCTGCACTACATGGGGTGCTCAACCTTTTCGAACCACACTGTGCTGCCCGAGATCAGCCTCGCCAAGGTTCGCGAAGACGCGCCGTTTGATAAGATATGCTATATTGGATGTGGTGTAACCACGGGTATCGGAGCGGTGATCTACACAGCCAAGGTTGAGCAAGGATCGCGTGCGATTGTGTTTGGCTTGGGCGGCATTGGGCTTAATGTGATCCAAGGCTTGCGCCTTGCGGGCGCCGATCAAATCGTTGGCGTTGACCTGAACAACGACAAAAAGAAAATGGGCGAGCATTTCGGGATGACCGATTTCGTGAACCCGTCTGAAGTTGACGGCGATCTGGTGGCTTACCTTGTGAACCTGACCAAAGGCGGTGCGGATTACACCTTTGACGCGACAGGCAACGTACAAGTCATGCGGACAGCTTTGGAGTCAGCACACAAAGGTTGGGGTGAGTCGATCATCATTGGTGTTGCCCCCGCAGGTGCCGAAATTTCGACGCGACCATTTCAGCTTGTGACCGGTCGCTCTTGGCGCGGCACGGCTTTTGGTGGGGCGCGCGGCCGTACCGATGTGCCCAAGATCGTTGATTGGTATATGGACGGCAAAATCGAAATCGATCCGATGATTACGCACACCCTCGCGCTTGAAGACATCAACAAAGGCTTTGATTTGATGCATTCCGGCGAGAGCATTCGCAGCGTAGTAGTTTATTGAGTTTCCGCCGCCTCGTTGAGGCGTCGGCGCGCTGGGGGGCTTTGCCCCCCAGACCCCTCAAAGTATTTCTGGACAAAAGAAGTGTGTTTGCGGTGTGCTGACTGTTCGAAGTGCAGGTGCCAAGGATCACGACGCGGTTTGGGATATGTTGAAGCCCGTGTTTTCGCGCGGAAGACACCTATGCCATCGACAGCGGCATCTCGCGAGAGGCAGCATTGGAGTATTGGCTCTCTGCGCGTGCATATATTGCTGAGGATCGCGCGCCTTTGGGCACGTTTTACATTCGTGAAAACCAACAGGGAGGCGGAGCGCATGTGTGTAACTGCGGGTACATCACTGCGCGCGGTGCTGAAGGAAAAGGTGTGGCACGCGCGATGCTGGCGTTTTCTTTGCAAGAAGCCAAAGCGCTTGGATTTGAGGCAATGCAGTACAACTTTGTTTTAGCCTCTAACACGAGGGCTGTGGCGACTTGGGAGCGCGCTGGCTTTGATCAAATTGGGCGTCAACCGCGCGCCTTTAAGAGCCCCGATGGCACCTATTGCGATGCTCTGATCTTCCATCGATTTCTTTGAAGCAACGCAATCTTAAACTCCCCTTGTCATTCCCGGTGCGAGACACGACATTCCCCTCAAAGGCGAATGCAGTATTTTAGGTGGAGAACCCCATGGCTGACGACAAAAAAGATGACGACAAGAAAGACGATGTTGGCCCAAAAGCGGGTGAGCTGTTTTTCAAATCCCGCAATGTGCTGGTTACCGGCGGCATTGACGACAAGCTGGCGTCTAAGGTGACAACGCAGCTATTGGCTTTGGCCGAAGATAGCGATGATCCGATCAACATGTTTATCTCCTCGCCCGGTGGTCACGTTGAATCCGGCGATATGGTGCATGACATGATCAAGTTTATCACGCCCACTGTGCGCTGTATTGGCTCTGGTTGGGTGGCTTCGGCTGGTGCATTGATTTTCGTTGGTGCGAAGAAAGAAAACCGATTTTGTCTGCCGAACACGCGGTTTTTGCTACATGAACCGCGCGGCGGCGTTGGCGGTTCGGTGTCTGACATCCAAATTCAGGCCGAGCAAATCAACATCATGCGCAAGCGATTTCATAAGATTTTTGCCAAAGCCACTGGGCAAACCGAAAAGAAAATCGCCAGCGACACTGAGCGTGATTTTTGGCTGAATACGGATGAGGCGCTTGAGTACGGGCTTTTGGGTAGAGTGATTACTTCTGCGTCAGAGCTGAAGTAATGGCCGAGCGCGACCGGCCGCTTTATGCGGTTTTGATTGATGCGGATAATATTCCGGCCAAACACGCGGGCGCGATCCTGAAAGAGATCACCTCTTTTGGAGAGCCCGCGTTGCGCCGGGTGTACGGCGATTGGTCATCGGGGCGGTTGAACTCCTGGACCAAACAGGTCCGCGAACTTGGCTTGGTTGCGCATCAGGAAAGTGCAAACACCGTCGGCAAAAATGCAAGCGACATTGGCCTCGTGATTGATGCGATGGATATATTGCATACCGGGCGCTTTGACGGGTTTGTTCTTGTCTCATCAGACAGCGATTTTACCGCGCTGGCCAACCGCGTGCGCGAACAAGGTATGGACGTGATTGGCGTCGGCGAAGCGAAAGCGCCGGAAAGTCTGCGCAATGTGTGTAATCGGTTTGTGCTGATCGAGAACATTGTCGATGAACCTGCGCCCGCGGAAAAAGGCGGGGCGGCGCCACAAAAGCGTAACCCGACCGAGGCGATCCCATTAATATTGCGGGCGATGGACAAAATTGCGTCTGGCGATGACTGGTATGCGCTTGGTCAATTGGGACAGTACATCACACGTGAGGCTCCAGACTTTGATCCCCGCACCTATGGCAAGCGCAAGCTTAGCGATCTAATCGAAACGCTTAATCGGTTTGAAACCAAGAAGATCGGCAATCAGATGCACGTACGGCGGATTGATTAGTCTGCGACACCATACCGGCACAAAAACATATCCACGGCACCCGCAATAACGCGGTCAATTTCATCTTCCGGCACGCTTGTGCGTAGGCCAATCGCCAGTTGGAGATGAATGCCTGCTTTGCACAATTCAGGGAACTGGTCCGTGGCGAGGTCTAAATCGTCAATCGCCAATTTGCCTTCGTCGATCCCTTTTTGCAGAAACTGACGCAAAATTTCACGTACAACGCCTGGCCCACTATCGTAGAACTCGCGTCCCACTTCGGGGAAACGTTGGCTTTCGCCGACGACTATCCGATACACCTGCATGCCCACGGGCGAAGTAAAAAACCGCACCATGCGACCGGCTGCTGTCGTCAAGGCCTCGCGGATGTCGTCAGATGCTTCAATACTGGTCACGGCGGCTTCGGACTGAGCCTGACATTCAATTTTGGCGACCTCTAAAAAAAGCAGCCTTTTGTCAGGGAAATAACTGTAAAGCGTGGCCTTTGAAACGCCGGCTTCGCGGACAATATCGTCAACGCTTGCCCCTTCAAACCCATCGCGCATGAAAACAGTGCGTGCGCCGTCCAGCACTTGATCCCATTTGCGACCCTGTTTGAGAGCGGTTGGTGCGTTCATCTATCGTCCTTTGCCTTTGACCCAATATAAACTGTTCAGTTTAGTTTTTTCAAGGTTTCGCGGTCAGGACTTTTTGCTTCGCCGCCTTTGGCGTCGATGTACGAGGGGATTTCATCCCTCGCGCTCCCTAGAGTATTTTTCAATAGATGAAGACCTAGCCGACAGGGCCGTCTTTGTCGTAGGCCTCGATGATTTTGCCAACCAGATGATGGCGGACCACGTCTTTCGCGGTGAAATAGGTGAAAGCAATTTTGTCGATGTCTTTGAGGAGACGTTCAGCATCCGACAGGCCCGATGTGGTGCCGCGCGGCAAATCCACTTGGCTGCGATCACCTGCGATGACCATGCGTGACCCTTCGCCTAGACGGGTGAGGAACATTTTCATCTGCATCGCGGTAGCATTTTGCGCCTCGTCCAGCACCACAAACGCATTGGCAAGCGTACGCCCGCGCATAAAGGCTAAGGGCGCAATTTCAATACGCTTTTCTTCTAACATGCGGGCAAGTTGCTTTCCGGGCAGGAAATCATTCAGCGCGTCGTAAAGCGGCTGCATGTAAGGATCGACTTTTTCTTTCATGTCACCAGGCAGGAACCCAAGGCGTTCACCGGCTTCCACAGCCGGGCGCGATAGGATGATCTTGTCGACATGTCCACCAATAAACAGGTTCACACCAACAGCGACCGCCAAATAGGTTTTGCCGGTGCCCGCCGGACCGATCCCAAAGGTAAGCTCGTTTTTGTAAAGCGCTTTGACGTAGTTTTTTTGCGCTTCGGTGCGCGGTTCGACCGTTTTCTTGCGCGTTTTGATCTCGACCCGACCGCCTTGGAAAAGCTCCATCTGACTGGTGCTGTCTTCATCAGCACCCATGCGGATTTCGGCCTCGATATCGCCTGCAGCAATCTCTTTGCCAGCTTCAAGGCGTGCGTAAAGCGCGTGCAAAACAACGCCCGCTTTATTCACCGCATCGGCCTCGCCATATACGGTCAGCTGGTTGCCCTGATGCATGATCTGCACAGCAAGCGCCTCCTCGATCTGCGCGAGGTTGCGGTTAAACTCTCCGAAAAGGTCGATGAGCAGGCGGTTGTCAGGAAACTCTATGCGCGTCTCAAGTTGATCGTTGGACGCTGTGGGCGGGGTCGCCGCGCTAATGGTCAAATACAAAAACTCCAGTCTAAAAGGGTTCTCTTCTCGAGTCGCAGGGTGCCAAGGGATCGCGCCCCTTGCAAGCATATCTGGGCAGATTTCACCAATCTGTCACAAGATGGTGGAATTGTTGCGCAAACCTAAGGCTATCGCTGCGCGGTTTGCCACTTTGGGTGCACCCATGGTGCGCGCTCATCCCGTGGCAAAGATCGACCAAGGATATGGTCGGACACTTTTTCCCCTGTCATGACCGAAGGGCCGTTCAGATTGCCATTGGTAACCGTTGGAAAGATCGAGCTATCCGCAACACGCAGAGCATCAACACCGATCACTCGCGCCTGCGGGTCAACAACGGCTTGCGGGTCGTTCACGTCGCCAATCCGACAGGTGCCACAGGCGTGATAGGCGCTTTCAGCATTCTCACGCACAAAGTCATCAAGTGCAGCATCGCTTTGCACTTCCGCACCCGGCATGATCTCGGATCTGACGTAAGGCGCAAAAGCCGGTTGCGCGAAGATTTCACGCGTCAGACGAATGGCTTGGCGGAAGTCGATCCAATCTTGCTCGTGGCTCATGTAGTTCATTCGAATCTCCGGCTGCTTTGCGGCTTCTGCGCTTTTGAGCCGAATTGTGCCCCGCGAAGGTGACCGATTGGGGCCGACGTGCGCTTGAAACCCATGTCCGTTGGCAGCGACAGAACCATCGTAAGCGACAGCTAGGGGCAGGAAATGGTATTGAATATCGGGATACTCAAGCCCCGCACGCGAACGAATAAAACCTGCACTTTCGAACTGATTGGAAGCGCCAATGCCGCGTTTGGCAAATAGCCATTTTGCCCCGATCAGCGCCTTTGAGACGATGTTCCAGTGTTTATAGAGCGTGATTGGCTGGCTGGCGGCCATCTGAAAGAAGATCTCAAGGTGATCTTGGAGGTTCTGCCCTACCCCTGCGCGGTCAGCGACAACCTCGATTCCGTGCTCAGCAAGGTGTGCGGCAGGACCAATGCCTGACAACATCAACAGCTTGGGCGAATTATAGGCCGAAGCTGATAGGATCACTTCGTAGCGCGCCTCGATGATCTCGCGGCCTTTGACCGTGTCGATCTCAACACCCGTGGCACGGCGATCCTTGATCACCACTTTGCGCGCCAGCCCTTGCACAAGGCGACAGTTAAACCGGCGCAGCGCAGGTTTCAGATAGGCGTTCGCCACAGACCAGCGCCGCCCCTTCCAAACCGTTTGCTCCATCGGGCCAAAGCCCTCTTGTTGCGCGCCGTTGTAATCATCCGTTGTTTGATAACCCGCTTCAGCGCCAGCTTGAATAAACGCGTCATAAAGCGGATTTTTGCGGGCACCGCGCGTGATGTGCAGAGGTCCGTCTGAACCGCGCCACTCTGACGGGCCGTCATCGCCGTGCCAGTTTTCCATACGTTTGAAATACGGCAGCACATCCGCAAACGACCAACCGCTCGCGCCCATCTGACCCCACGTGTCGTAGTCGCGCGCGTGACCCCGCACATAGACCATCCCGTTGATTGACGATGAACCACCAATGACTTTGCCGCGCGCTGCGTGGAACACGCGATTGTTCAGATGCGGTTCAGGCTCACTCATCATACCCCAATCGTAGCGCGCCATACCCATCGGATAGGACAGAGCTGCGGGCATCTGGATCAGCGGGCCAGCGTCCGTACCACCAGCCTCAATGACGATGACGGATTTACCGGCTTCCGACAGACGATAGGCAAGAGCCGCACCAGCCGAGCCAGAGCCAACGATTACGTAATCAGCCTTCATGTCCGCCTCTCTCAACCTCGTGCCAAACTACTTTCAAGACGGCTTCCGCTGCGCGCACGCTGTCAGGATCAGACGCGGCAAGCCCTTGGTTCAGATAAACGCCATCAATCATCTGCGCGGTTTGCTGCGCCAGTTCAGCGGCTTGGTCGCCAACCAGGGGGCGAAACGCATGAGTTAGATTAGAACGCAAGCGCGATGCATAGATGCGGTGCAGGCGACGTGCCGGATCAGACGAAAGCGCCAGCACGTAAAAGTTCAGCCAAGCACAGACCGTATCGGCCCCAAAGTTTGACGGCGCAAAGCCTCCCTCCACAATGGCCCGCAGGCGATCTTCTCGTGTCTCGGCCCTTTTCAAACGTTGCAGAACCTCACGACCATAATCCGCCAGAACCCGGCGCATCGCGGCTAGGAATATATCGTCCTTGCCGCCAAAATAGTGATGCGCCAAAGCGCTCGACATGCCTGCCCGCTTGGCGATCTTGGCAACAGTCACATCCAACGAGCCTGCAGCGCCGATTTCAGCGATGGTGGCGTCGATCAATGCGGCGCGTCTAAGTGGTTCCATTCCAAGCTTAGGCATGTTTTCTTCTCTCCCAGAAACATCAAACGGCACTAGCCGATTCTTAATTGACTCGTCAATCAACAAAAACAGGGAGGGCGACATGCGCCTGACAACAACTCTTTCTACACTGGCCATTTTGGCCGCTGCCCCGGCTTTGGCCGATTGTGATACGATCAACTTTTCCGATGTAGGTTGGACCGACATCACCGCCACCACAGCGGCAACAACGGTCGTGCTAGACGCTTTGGGCTATGAGACAGACATCAAAGTGCTCTCCGTCCCCGTGACCTACACATCCATGGCGAACAAAGACATCGACGTGTTCCTTGGCAACTGGATGCCCACGATGGAGGCCGACATCGCGCCCTACCGCGAAGCTGGCACAGTTGATACCGTGCGTGCAAACCTTGAAGGCGCAAAGTACACGCTGGCTGTGAACAAGGCTGCTGCAGACCTTGGCATCACCTCTTTCGATACGATCGCCGCTCAGGCCGAAGCGCTTGAAGGCAAGATTTTCGGTATTGAGCCGGGCAACGACGGCAACCGCCTGATCCAGTCGATGATCGACGATGGTGCTTTTGGGCTGAACGACTTTGAAGTGGTTGAAAGCTCTGAGCAAGGCATGCTGGCTCAAGTGGCCCGTGCGGATCGCCGCGGCGAGCCTGTTGTCTTCCTTGGATGGGAACCACACCCAATGAACGCAAACTTTGATCTGACTTACCTTGAAGGTGGCGATGACTGGTTTGGACCCAACCTTGGCGGTGCTACCGTTTACACCAACACAGCCGCCGGTTTTGCTGCAGAATGCCCGAATGTCGGCAAACTGCTGGGCAATCTCGAATTCACGCTGGCGATGGAAAACGAGATCATGGGCGCCATTCTTGACGACGGCCAAGACCCCGATGAAGCGGCAACCACATGGCTGAAGGCCAACCCAGATGCGTTGGGAAGCTGGCTTGACGGTGTGACCACCAAAGACGGCGGTGATGGCATGGCGGCCGTAAAGGGCGCGCTAGGGTTATAACCCTTCACAAATACCAAAGCCGGGCCGTATTTTGGCCCGGCTTGATCGTGATCAAAGCCACATGTCCCAGCCAGCGTTAGACTCCGTAGAAAAGGAGAATAACGTGAAACACGCAATTTTGGCACTTTGCATGATCTTTCCCGCAGTAACCTCGGCGCAGGACGCTTCGCAGGGGCAAACGATATTTCAGTTTCATTGCGCCACGTGTCATGGGTTGGAAGCAACCGGAAACGGCCCGATGGCAGGCGCCTTGTTGGTGCAGCCCACCAATCTGACACAGCTTACAGCAAAGAACGATGGCGATTTTCCAATCACCCGCGTCATCATGCGGATCGACGGGCGCGATCCCTTGGTCAGCCACGGCTCCTCAATGCCGATCTTTGGCACTTTCTTTGAAGGTTATGACGTCGCGCTTAGAACCGAAACCGGTCAACCCATCATGACAAGCAAGCCGATTGTAGACTTGATGGCCTATTTAGAAACACTGCAGGAGAAATAGCCCTGCCTTGAGATGAACACGCAGGCACCCCAGACAAACCACTGTCTGCTGGCATGGTTTTCAATGTGTAAATGCCGTTGAGGGTCCACTTGCCACAAGTCGTGTCCATTCAATACCTGCGTGGTTTTGCGGCTGTGTTGGTGCTGGTCTATCATATTGGCCATATCATGCCCGAAACCGGCGTGCGCTTTTCGCTGGGCGCCATTGGCGTTGATATCTTCTTTGTTATCTCCGGATTCATCATCTGGGTGACGGGACGCGATTTGAACCCCGGCCCCTTCCTAAAGCGGCGATTGATCAGACTTGTCCCGCTTTATTGGACGATCACCCTCGTGCTGGCACTGGTCACGCTCACCAACGGTGGCGGCGTTGATTGGACGAGGCTGCTCCATTCACTCGCATTCCTGGCACAACCAACGGATGGTGTTTCGCTTTGGCCGCGCCCGATCATCACGGTCGGCTGGACGCTGAACCTTGAAATGTTGTTCTACCTCTGTACAGCAGCCGCGCTTTTCGCCCCGAGACGCGCGCGCTTTGCGATCCTCGCCGCAGTCCTTGGCGGGTTGGTGGCATTGGGCTTTCTCCTTCCAGCTGGCACGGATCCACGACTGTTATTCTACACAGGCAGCCTGATGGGCGAGTTTTTGATCGGCATCTGCCTTGGAGTGCTTTGGACCACAAACAAGATGCCACACTTCAATATCACCAACGTTGTCTTGTTCACCGGCGCCGTCGTTTTGCTTGGGTTTTTACCGCTTGAGCATGCAAACAGATTACTGTCTTACGGCACCTTTGTCGCTTTGCTTGTGACGCTTCTTCTGATGGCAGAACCGGCATTACGCGTGCGTCCTGTGCGGCTTCTTAACGTTCTCGGAGATGCATCTTACTCGCTGTATCTGACCCATGTGCCCGTGATTTTGGTGTGCAAATCGCTTTCCGGCTCTGGCATCTTCCCGATAACCGGACTTGCCTTGGCGCTTGTCGTTGCGGGCGTAACAATTGCGCTTAGTTTTGCATGCTACTACGGCTTTGAGCGCCCCGTTCATCGAGCCCTAAGCGCGCGTTTCCGTCACCAAAATCCGGCGACGACGTCTGCGCCAGTCACCCCCTAATTAATCAAGCCCGGCGATCCGACGCAGAACGCTGGCCTTGGACACTTGACCAATCACAGCCCCCGCCTCGACCACAGCAACCGGTTCGGCGCCATCCAACACGGCTTGGATTACGTCTGCGATCTCGTCATCTGGCCCCATTTGGGTGCTACGCCCTGCCCCTCCAGGCTCCAAAACATCGCGCGCGCACAAGACGCCAAGCGGGTTCATATGAGCGACGAAATCAGCGACGTATTCGTTTGCCGGGTTAGAATAAATGTCGCGCGGTGTGCCCCATTGCACGATGCGCCCGCCTTCCATAATCGCAATGCGGTCGCCCAGTTTGAAAGCTTCGTCCAGATCATGACTCACAAAGATAATCGTGCGGTTGAGGGTTTGCTGAAGCTCTAGCAACTCGTCCTGAAGTCGGGTGCGGATCAACGGATCAAGGGCCGAGAATGGCTCGTCCATCAGCAGGATCGGCGCATCGGTTACAAAAGCGCGGGCAAGACCAACGCGTTGCTGCATGCCGCCAGACAGATCGCCCACCTTACGATCCGCCCAGTCCGAAAGACTGACAAGGGCAAGTTGTCGATCCACCTGCGCCCGCCGCTCGCTTTTTGACATGCCCGCAAGTTCAAGCCCAAGGCCGACGTTCTCGCGCACCGTGCGCCACGGCAAAAGGCCGAACTGCTGAAATACCATCGCGATTTCAGAGCGACGCACTGCGCGCAAAGCCTCGCCTTTGGCGGCGCTCACGTTCACTTCGCCAGCTTCAGTTTTTACCTTCACTGCTCCACGCGCGACGGGGTTCAGCCCGTTAACGGCGCGCAAAAGAGTGGATTTGCCAGAGCCAGACAGCCCCATCAGCACAAGAATCTCACCCGGT
Source organism: Paracoccaceae bacterium (assembly GCA_039942715.1). Taxonomy (GTDB): domain Bacteria; phylum Pseudomonadota; class Alphaproteobacteria; order Rhodobacterales; family Rhodobacteraceae; genus JABDJX01. Next base: position 128,389 of record JBDVBY010000008.1, on the reverse strand, counting down.
TCTACCGACAGCGTGCAATCATGTACCCCCAAGACCTGCGCCGTTTTCTGTTGAATTTCGCCGCGCTCTAACCCTTGATCCATCAATGGCAAAGCGGCTTCTGGGTTTTCGCCAAAAACAATTGAGACATTCTCAAAACTAACAGCGCTCATTTTTCGACCCTCAGCATCCGGTCCAGAACGATGGCGACTACCACGATGATAAAGCCCGACTCAAAGCCAAGCGACGTGTTCACTTGATTGAGCGCACGCACAACCGGGACGCCCAATCCATCTGCGCCAACTAGGGCTGCGATCACCACCATCGATAGCGACAACATGATCGTCTGGTTCAAGCCAGCCATGATTTGCGGAAAGGCGTAAGGCAACTCGACCTTAAACAGCGTCTGGGTTGGCGTGGCACCAAAGGCTTGCGCGGCCTCTAAAAGCGGTTTGGGTGTGGACGACACGCCAAGATGCGTCAGTCGGATCGGCGCGGGCAGCACGAAAATCACCGTCGCGATCAGGCCGGGCACCATGCCGATGCCAAAGAACACAATCGCGGGGATCAGGTAGACGAAGGTGGGCAACGTCTGCATCAGATCAAGCACCGGACGCATCCACGCATATAGCTTTGGGCGATGAGCAACAGCAATTCCAATCGGCACGCCAACACCCATGCAAACGACGCAGGCTGACAAAACAAGTGTCAGGCTTTCGGTGGTTTCTTCCCAATAGCCTTGGTTCAGAATGAACAAAAACCCGAGGAACGTCAGAAGCGCGGGCTTCCAGCTACGTTGAAGCAACCATGCAAGGGCGGCAAAAAGCGCGACGATGATCAGCGGATGCGGCGTCTGCAGCACCCACAAAATTGCGTCGATCATCGCCTCCAGCCCGTCTGACATCGCATCAAAAATCGTCGCACCATTGATTTGCAGCCAGTCAAAAATCAAAGCGGCGGTGTCGCCCACGGGGATCTTGTTTTCGGTCAGCCAGTCCATTTTCGTGAATTTCCCCCAAAAAGCCGTGAAAATCGCGATGAAAACCCTTTCACGGAAAGACCTTTCGCCACATTTCCCCGTCCACCTTCGGGTATTCCTGTCTTTGGGTCCACCGACAATTTTTAGGTCCCGATCATTTCGTAAAGCCACTTTTCAGCAAAGGAACATCCCATGTTGGACATGAAGCAAAACACAGTCACCGCGAACCGCAAGATAAAGATCGCCACGATGCGCGACGACGCGCTTGGCCCGCTCAAGCTGTTGCCCGGCACTTGGGCCAACATTACGCCTGATCAGCGCGATGGCAGCAATTTCAAAGGAGCCGGCACTCTGGAAGGTCAGGGGCAAAGTCCGTTTGACGGGCGTGGTTGGAACCTGATCGCCCTGCCCTTCGCTGAGCCTAATCAGTTCCGCAATTATCGGCTGTTGTTCAATCAGTACAACGAAGTGCTGAAGTTCACCAAAGTGGATGAATCCGTACCCAATCGCGGCATCACCGGACCTCAGCCCGCGGATCAGGCCGATCAGTTGGTCGCAGCGCTGGATTACGAACAAACGGTTGCGCAGATCGCAGCAAAAGACATCGGCGAAAGCGATGTGGCCGGACCACCCGAGCTGCCCATTCACCACGAGCCGGGACTGTTCTTGCATATGAAGGAGCAGAATATTGAAGGGATCAACATTGGACGGCTGGCCACCATTCCGCACGGAAATTCGGCCACCGCATTGGGAACTGCACGGGAATTTGATGGCCCTCCCACCATTGAAGACCTGAGCGCCTTTCCAATCGGTGTGCTGGACGGCGATATCGTGCAGGCGGTTGAAGAGGCCACGCAAGAAAACGCGTATCTGTTCCCTTATCACGCGTTTGATAAAGAACAGTTCAAAGGTGTTCTAGAAGCCCAGCCTTTCCCCGGCTTTGGTCCGCGCAATGCCAACCAGTTGTTGCAACTTGGCATGCCCACAAACGTTTTGCGCACGACCGAATTGGCGATGGACACGACCGTGCTGGAGGCTGGCATCGTCAATATTCCGTTCATTGAGCGCCAAGCTGATGCGGCGGAGATGCGCTCGACGTTTTGGATCATGGAGCTTGATGAACCAGGGTTGAATGGCAAGAACAAATTGGTGATGGCCTATTCTCAGTTCATTTTCCTTGATTTCTTTGACCGCCGAGACAACGTCGAAGGGTTGATCCGCTGGCCACATATTTCGATCAACATGATGGAAAAGATTGAAGAGCCGCCGGAGGTTGAGACCGAAGAAATGATCATCGCTTACGCGAAAACCTGATCGCGCCGCGGCTTTCGCCGCGCCGCGACACTGGGGGAGTTTCACTCCCCCAGACCCCCTAGAAGGTATTTTTTAAGACAGAAGAAGCATAAACCGGCTCAAAGTTCATCGCGCAATAGCTTCATTCCAAATGTTGGCAAAACCCACTCGCACGCGCGCGCCGAGTGTGGTCTATTCAGGCGCGAGGGCCAGAACCGGCCCTAAAGGGGATCCGGACCAAAACCGATGGTTGAGCCAAACGAAAGCGAAAGTCGCAAGCTGCTGCAGCGATTGAAAGAGACCCTGGCCGATGATTCGGCAGGGCAAGCTCGGCTTGATCACATCGTTGAAATCATTGCCAAATCCATGAGATCGGACGTGTGTTCAATCTATCTATTCCGTGACGCTGATACGCTTGAGCTTTGCGCGACAGAAGGCTTGAACAAAGACGCTGTGCACCAAACCCGTATGCGTCTTGGCGAAGGGCTTGTCGGGCGCGTGGCACGCGATGGGCGCGTGGCCAACGAAGCCGATGCGCCTTCGGCCAAAGGGTTCCGATACATGCCCGAAACGGGCGAAGAAGTGTTCTCTTCCTTCTGTGGCGTACCGATCCAGCGTCTTGGTGACAGGCTTGGGGTGTTGGTTGTGCAATCGCGCGAAGGGCGTGCATTTTCCGAAGACGAGGTTTACGCGCTTGAGGTCGTCGCCATGGTGTTAGCCGAGATGACCGAGCTTGGGGCTTTTGTTGGCGAAGGCGAAGCTTTGCGCGCGCGCCATACAAACCCAATGATGCTGCGCGGCGGCGTTGGTCAGGAAGGCGTGGCCGAAGGGAATGTTTGGCTGCACGAGCCGCGCGTTGTGGTGACCAACCCGGTTGCCGATGATCCAGAGGTTGAAACGCAGCGGTTGCGTGATGCGGTGGATGCTTTGCGCATCTCTGTCGACGATATGTTGAAAACCGTTAGCCGCGATTCCCGCGACAAAGACCAACGCGAGGTCCTGGAAGCCTACCGCATGTTCGCCAATTCGCGCTCTTGGATGCGGCGCATGGAAGAAGACATCGGTGCTGGGCTGTCTGCAGAAGCGGCCGTTGAAAAAGAGCAATCTGGCGCGCGGCGCAAGATGGGCAAATCAAACGATGCCTATTTGCGCGAACGCCTGCAAGATCTTGACGATTTGTCCAATCGGCTTTTGCGTATTCTAACCGGCCAAGGTCAGGACACGGGGGCCGAGATGCCCGACAACGCAATTCTGGTGGCCCGCAATATTGGCCCTGCCGAATTGCTCGATTATGGGCGCAATAATCTGCGCGGCATTGTGCTTGAACAGGGTTCGGTCGGAAGCCACGCTGCGATTGTGGCGCGCGCTTGGGCGATCCCGTTGATCGTGCATGCAAACGGTGTTGTAACTGAGGCGCTGAACGGCGATCCGATCATGGTTGATGGTGATCAAGGGATTGTGCATCTGCGTCCAGATGACACCGTCATCTCGGCGTTTCGCGACAAGATCGCGATGCAGGCCAAGGCACAGGAACGCTATAGTGGCTTGCGCGATTTGCCGGCTGAAACCAAAGACGGCGTGACGATTTCCATTCACATGAACGCTGGTTTGATTGCCGAATTGCCATCGCTGGCAAGCTCTGGCGCGGAAGGCGTGGGCCTGTTTCGAACGGAACTTCAGTTTCTAGCGCGCAACACTGTGCCAAAACGCGCAGAACTGGCCGCGATTTATGCGCGCGTTCTGGATGCAGCCGAAGGCAAACGCGTGACCTTTCGCACGCTTGATATCGGCTCGGACAAAGTCCTGCCCTACATGAAGCGCGAAGATGAGCCGAACCCGGCCCTAGGCTGGCGCGCGATCCGCGTAGGCTTGGACAAGCCGGGGGTGATGCGCATGCAGTTGCAGGCGTTGATCCGCGCGGCCCAAGGTCGTCCTTTGACGGTGATGTTCCCGTTTGTCGCCCAATTCGATGAATTCAAAGCCGCCCGTCAGCATGTGCTTGATGAGATCGAGCGTGAACGCAAACTTGGGCATGTCTTGCCGCAAAAAGTTGAAATAGGCACGATGCTGGAAACCCCATCAATTGCCTTTGCACCGCGCCAGTTCTTTGAAATGGCTGACTTTATCTCCATAGGCGGCAATGACTTGAAACAGTTTTTCTTTGCCGCTGACCGCGAAAACGAACGCGTGCGCCGCCGCTATGATACTCTCAACGTCAGCTTCCTGCGCTTTATTGCGCAGATCGCCGAGCGCTGCGACGAGACGCATACGCCCGTCAGTTTTTGCGGCGAAGATGCGGGACGTCCGGTTGAAGCGCTCTGCTTTGCGGCGATGGGGCTGCGCTCGCTTTCGATGCGGCCTGCCTCTGTCGGACCGGTCAAACATCTGTTGCGTCGCGTTGATTTGGGCGAAGCGCGCGCGGTCATTGATCAGGCCTGCGAAAGCGGTGCACAATCAGTGCGTTCAGACGTGATGGCGTGGTTGCGTAACAACGTAGACTAAGCGTTAGCGTAACGCCGCCAAAACCGTACCTGCATCAATACGCAGGCCGCCGCCAACCCCATCGTTAATCCTAGCCAAATGCCGACAGCACCAAGATCAAAGGTGAAGCCAAGCAGATAGCTGATCGGCAATCCAATCATCCAATAACTGACGATCGCCATCACCATCGGGACGCGCGTATCTTGCACCCCGCGCAACATGCCAAGCGCCATGACCTGCCCGCTGTCGACCAGTTGAAACAAAGCCGCCACGATCAATAAAGCAGCGCCGACCTGCAAAATGGCCGCGCGCCCCTCTTCATCGGGACCCACAAAAATACCGATCAAAGGCTCGGGGATAGCGACAAAAACAACCGCGATCAAAACCGCAGCAACCAGCGACAACAGAATGCCGGCGATGGACGCAATGCGCAGAGTCTCACGATCCTCCCGCGCCCAGGCCTTGCCGACGCGCACCGTGGTTGCTTGGCTTAGGCCGACATGAATCATGAACGACAGCCCGGCAATATTCAAAGCAATTCCATGCGCTGCCAATGCAACGGTTCCGACCCACCCCATCATGACGCTGGCGGCAGCAAAGAGCGCAACCTCGGCCACGCTGGTCGTGCCAATCGGCCAGCCAAGGCGAAACACCCGGCCAAACGCCTCCCAATCGGGCTTATGAAAGTTGCGAAAAAGCTCGTGATCAGGTCTGCGCCAAACCGCATAAATCGCAAGGGCAGCGAAGCTAAACGCATTGCTGAACAACGATGCAAAACCCGCGCCCGCAACACCAAGTTCGGGCGCGCCGCAGTTGCCGAAAATCAGCATGTAATTGACGACAATGTTCAAGCCAACAGCACCGAGCGTAGCCACCAGAATAGCGCGCGTCAGCTCAAGGGCCGAGAGATAACTTTTCAATACCATAACAAGGATAGCCGGAATCATCCCAAAGCCCATGATCGACATATAGATGCCCGCCAGCCGTGCGACGTCGGCCTCTTGCCCTATCATTGCGAAAAGCGTTCCGAAAAAGAAAAACAACGGTAGCGCCAAAACACCAAACAGGATCGCAAGCCATAGCCCCATGCGGGTGACGCGGCGAATTTGGCGATCATCGTCGTTCGCGGCATATGAAGCGACCATAGGCATCACGGCCCAACCAAAGCCCGATCCAAGAATGAAAACGATGTGAAAAACGGGCCCGGCCAACGACAAAGCGGCCAGTTCTGGAATGCCATACCACCCCATCATCAACGTATCTGTCACACTGATCAGCGTTTGCGCCACATGGCTGCCGATCAACGGCAGGCCCAGCACCAACAAGGCACGGGCTTGAGCACCAACGCTGGTGCGTGGTTGGGAAAGGTCACTATTTTGAACCATGGCTTTGCTATAGACCTGCGCATCGCTAGGGGGCAATCTCAAAGGTATGATGCGCGCGGGCTTTCACTTTTTCCTGATTGGGATTTTGACGCTCCTGACCCAAGTTGGTGGCCTCGCGTGGTTTTGCGCACTCTTTTTCAAACGACGTTTCCTGACTTTCACCTTTGCCTACGTCGCGCTCTCGCTTTCAGCAGTCTTTATCGCACCAAGTTTTGGCCGCGTCGCTTTGCCCTGCCATTCAGGCGGGCCAATGAAAATGCAGTCTGTCATGTATTGCGCCCTGAACCGCCACTATGTGGTGCCCGAAATGCGCGATGTTTTAAGCGATACGGCAAGCGAAATTGCCCGAATTTATCCCGGTACACTCACCCTCATTCTGGACGCAAGCTTTCCCTTCTTCGACACCTTTCCTCTTTTGCCGCACCTAAGCCACGATGATGGTCAAAAGGCAGATATCGCCTTTTATTACCAAAGCGATGGCGCATACCTGCCCGGGAAAACGCGCTCACCTGTCGGCTATTTCGCATTTGAAAACGGCATGACCACGTGCCCCCCAAACGCCATCAGCCTGAGATGGAATGCGCGCGCCTTACAACCGCTCTGGCCCGATTGGCAGCTCGAGCCGGAACGCACGCGCGCTGTCATGCGCATTTTGGCAAACGACCTGCGCGTCGGAAAAATGTTCATCGAGCCGCACCTGACAACCCGGCTTCAGATCAGTAGCGAAAAGATCCGTTTCCAGGGTTGCCGCGCAGCACGCCACGATGATCACATACACGTGCAATTATGATCGGATCAAAGCGCTTTAGTCATAACACACAACCTCAAACTCAATCCCGTCCCCATCTTCAAAATAGAACCGCTGACCCGGCTCGTAGTCATAGTGCTCTCCCGGCGTGAACCCTTCGGCCACCACCTTTGCTTCGACCGCTGCTAGATCATCCACGACTACTGCCAAATGGTTTAGCCCCGCCGTGGTGTGATAGCTGGATGTCTTGGCCGCCTCAGACTCGCCATAGCTGAACAAAGCCAGATAACTGTCCTTTTCACCAACGTGCACGGTATAGCCCGTCTCCATACCCGCCCCTTGCCAGCGTATTTCCCAGCCAAAAACACGCCCCATCCAGGCGGCTGTGGCTTTGGGATCAGTAACGGTGATATTTGCGTGTTCAAGTCGTGCTTGGGCCATGTTGGGCCTCCTTTATATTGGAATGCCCAACTGTCATAATTCCTCAAGCTAACTTGAGGTCAAGGTCTTTTTAGTTCTTACGCGGTTCCTGTCGCGCTAGCGAAGGAAAACTCTAGATAAGCACGCCTTTCAGCGAATTGGACGTCGATTCCACAATACGCACCCGCGCCAAATCCCCGCGCGAAATATCCGGCGCCTCGACATGAACGGCATGCAAATACTCGGACTTGCCTGTCATCTGCCCTGCCTCGCGTCCGGTCCGCTCAAACAGCACAGACACATCGCGCCCAATCATCGCCTCTTGCGCGGCAACCTGCTGAGTCTTCAGCAAAGCCTGCAATCGATGAAGCCGTTCAAGCTTAGCATCCTCATCCACCTGAGGCCGCTCAGCGGCAGGCGTCCCCGGACGGGTCGAGTATTTGAAACTATAGGCCTGCCCATAGCCAACCTCTTCCACCAGCGACATCGTATCAGCAAAGTCGTCCTCGGTCTCACTTGGGAACCCAACAATGAAATCACCCGACAGCAACAGATCGGGGCGCACGCTGCGCATCCGTTCGATCAGCTTGATGTAGCTTTCCGCCGTGTGTTTGCGGTTCATCGCCTTGAGGATCTTGTTCGACCCCGACTGCACCGGCAGATGCAAATACGGCATCAGCTTTTCGCAATCCCCATGCGCTGCAATCAGATCATCGTCCATGTCGTTGGGGTGAGAGGTCGTGAACCGAATACGCTCCAACCCGTCCACGCCCGCCAGCTCGCGGATCAATCCGGCCAAGCCACCATCATGGCCGTGATACGCATTCACGTTTTGGCCCAACAAGGTAATCTCGCGCACACCACGTTCCACCAGATCGCGCGCCTCGCCAATGATGCGCGTTGCCGGGCGCGACACTTCGGCGCCGCGCGTATAAGGCACCACGCAAAACGCACAAAACTTGTCGCAACCTTCCTGCACCGTCAAAAACGCCGTTGGCCCCCGCGTTGCCTTTGGGCGCGCCGCCAAATGCTCGAACTTATCTTCTTCGGGAAAATCCGTATCGAGTGCCTTTTCCCCGGCGCGCGCCTTGGCCTCAAGCTCGGGCAAGCGGTGATAACTCTGCGGGCCGACCACCAAATCAACCATCGGCTGACGGCGCATAATCTCAGCCCCCTCGGCCTGCGCCACACAGCCCGCAACGCCAATCTTCAGATCAGGTTTCGCCGCTTTCAGCCCCTTGAAACGCCCAAGCTCCGAATACACCTTCTCAGCCGCCTTCTCGCGAATATGACAGGTGTTCATCAGGATCATATCAGCATCATCCGCTGACTCGGTCGTTTCATAGCCTTGGGCACCCAAAGACTCGGCCATTCGCTCGCTGTCATAGACATTCATCTGACAACCGTAGGTCTTGATAAACAGCTTTTTTGGCGCGCTCATGATCACTTCAACCCTGATAAAAGATCAACGCGCGTCCTACACGCCGCACGCCTTCTTGCCAAGGGGCTGGGGTGCGTGGAATAGAGAGGGTCAAGGAGTGGGTTCATGCGGTTTTCATCGCTTTCAGACATGGCGCAGGCAGACGTCGTCACAAAGGCCAAAGGTCCTGTGGCGGTGATTATTGCCGAAGACGCGGTCGAGGTTGTCTCTACCATCCGCCACCACTTTGCACGCGGTTTTAAAACCATCCTGTTTTTTGCCGCCCCCGAACTGACCCTTGAAGAACCCGAAGCAGGCGATGTGGTGCGCGTTGATTTCCCGACAATGAAGACAGACGCAACGCTCGAAATCGTTAACGCGGTCAATGCCGCCCTGCCCGCAAAAACGTGGTTTTTCTACTGTTACAACGCCGAATATCTGTTCTATCCGTTCTCTGAGACACGCTCTATCGGCGAAATGCTCGCCTTTCATACCGAAGAGCGCCGTTTCTCCATGCTCACTTATGTCATCGACGTCTATGCGGGTGATCTACGCCACGCCGATGATGCGGTCTCGCTTAAAGACGCGCACCTTGATCGCTCGGGTTACTATGCATTGGCGCGCCATGACGACGAAAACCAGCCAAAGGAACGCCAACTCGATTTCTTTGGCGGCTTGCGCTGGCGCTATGAAGAGCACATCGAAGAAAGCCGCCGACGCATCGATCGCATCTCCTTGCTGCGATCCCAGCCAAAAGCCAAATTACGCGCGGATCACTCCTGGAGCGAAGAAGAGCTCAACACCTTTGCCTGCCCTTGGCACCACAATCTGACAGCCGCCGTTGTTTCATTTCGCACCGCCAAGGCCCTGCGCACAAACCCGGCGAGCCGCTTTGATATCTCAAGCTTCCGCTGGCACAACTCGGTCCCGTTTGAATGGCAATCCCAACAGCTTTTGGACCTTGGCCTGATGGAACCCGGGCAATGGTTTTAGCCTGAACAAGAGTCCAGCAAAGTTGACGTCTTGCCTTGCGAAACTAGGTAGCTGATCGGAGATGTGCTGCACCACGGTCGGCCTCAGCCTATCTGGCAGGTTGGCGGAACAAGGAAACTGACATGACAAAAATCACTTTGATTTGCGCTTTTGCTCTGGCCACAACGCTCACCCAAGGGACCGCAATGGCAGCAGACAACATTGAAACACCAAAGTTCGAAGTCACACTAAAAGATGAGACGGCACAGTTGCGCCGTTATGCACCAATGATCGCAGCCGAAGTTCGAGTGGCCGCCAGCGATGTTGATACAGCCGGATCAATGGGTTTCATGCCGCTTGCGAACTACATTTTCGGTAACAATCGTCCGGGCGAAAAAATCGCGATGACAGCGCCTGTGACCACAGCACCTGTCACTGACCGAGGAAGTCTTCAAGGTGGCGACGGTGACAAAATCGCCATGACAGCGCCTGTTACAACAGCGCCTTCAGAGGATGGTGTTTACACGGTTCAATTTATGATGCCTCCAAAGTGGACGATGGACACACTTCCAGCACCGGAAGACGACCGTGTTTCCTTGCTTGAGGTGCCTGAACGTCATGTTGTGGTGTCCGGCTTTACAGGACCGAAAGAGCAAAGTGCGATCGAAGCCGCCGAACGTGTCATCAGCGCATTTATTGCCGCCAACGACTTAACACCCAAGGGCGCTTTCACACTCGCAGGCTATAGCGCCCCCCGCGTGCCAGACCCCGAGAAGAAATGGGAAGTGCATATGGAAGTCGAAACTCCTGAGTGAGCCAGGTTAAGGGCGGGCATCAAGACATAGGCGGTGGCTTTGGGAAACCGAAATGGTCCTAAATCCCCCGCTCGCGCGCCGCAAAGTAAAGCGCAGCAAAAGCGGTCAACCCAATCCCTGCGTAGACTGTCAAAATCGCCTGAATTTCCGAATTCGCCATCACACCCACGTCCGACGCACTCCCAGCGGCAAAGTAAAGCGATAGAGCAAACAACAACTTAGCCGATAAGTTCTGAATCGACAGATAGGTCGCGCGCACGTTGTCTGACAAAAGCGGCTGAATGCGCGCCAAGATAAATGGGCGCGAGAAACTATCTGGCACCATGCGCATCAACAACAACGCAATGGCATAGGCGCTGCTGGTCACAGCCAGTCCACCAACCAGCACAATTTGCATCGCGAACGCCAAAAGCAAAATGCCCGACAGCCCAATACGCTCGCGAATACCCGGCGCCAACCAAGACGTCAGCACCGACAAAAGCATCATCAAAGCGGTCACCACACCACTGACAAGCGGCGCATTTGCCGACAGGCCAAGCCCCTCCAGCGCGGCAAAAATGAACGGTTGCCCAAAGACAAACGGCAAATGGCTGAATGCGTACATCAAGGTCGACAGTGCAAAGAGCCATATCAAGACCGGCGTTTTCAATGCGGCGCCAAGCGCCTCCATCCACGGTGCCTGCGCCGCCTCTTTTGCAGGGTCACGCAATGGCTCAACAAAATAAAACACCACAACTAATAGGGCCACAAAAGACGCAGCGGTCGCAAAGTAAGGCACCCGCAATCCCCAAAGCGCCATAACGCCCCCGGCCACAGCCGAGATCGCCAAAGCCACAAAGCTAAATCGCCACGCGCGCAGTTCGTGTTCTTCAACCTCGTCCTCGCGCCCTTCTTTGGCGAGCGATTCATAAAGGAAGGAACTGTCGGTGCCAGAGGCAAAAGCTCCGTGAATGCCCAACGCCACTTGCGCCAAAGCAAACACCCAAAACTCTGAGCCAAAGGCTTGCAACACTGCCGCCATCAACCCAGCAACCACAGATAGAATAAGTGTAATTCGCCGCCCAACCCGATCCGAAAAGAACCCAGACGGCACTTCGAAAACGGTCGTGGCAATGTCGACAAACACATAAATCATGATCGCCTGAGCGGCCGACAATTCAGACTGGAAGAACAAAAACCAGATCGCCTGCCAGAACATCAGATTCTGAAAAAACTTAAACCACGGATAGAGTCGAACGTTGCGCGCGGTGCCGCTCATCCGCCAATCGCCGCATCAAAGCGGTCCATTGGCAAGACCGGATCCAATATCTCGCGCAACTCATAGCGACGCGGATGCGTGGGATTGGCCACTGCAAAACACACGTAATCCTCAACAATCGCTGCCTGCTGCTCATAGCCAAACAACAAGAACGTCGGCGCATCATCCGCTGTCGAAAAATATGGATCAACCTTCAAAACGCTTTCCCTAACCGCGCGCCAAGGTGTGTACCCCGTACGCTCTCGGTGCTGCCACTGCCACGCGTGGGTCAATTCGTGCGCCAGTATGATTGCATGTGGAAATCGCAGATATTCAGGCCAAACCAAAGCCATATCGCTAGAATAAAGCCCCGTGCCAAAGTGTAACCGGTTCTTAAAGGCGAAAGCCTGTGGTGGGTTCGCACTGCGCGTTGGCGCAGGCGTGCGAATGCAAGCCTTGTCCGTGCCTTGAACAATCGTCGCCTCGGGATTTGGCACCGTCTCATAAAGCGGCGTTATGCCCAACCCTTGGGCCACACGCACCTTGGAGGTATCCAGCGACGGACCGAAAAGATCGTTTGCAAAGCGCTCTTCAGACGGCGTGAGCGGTCGCGAACAGGCCGCCAGAAGCAGAAAGATCAGAACACAATACCGCATCATACCATCGACGGCACAACAAGATCAGGCGGACGATGTCCATCGTCAAAAGTCTTGATATTGATGATCACTTTCTCACCCATCTCGATGCGCCCCTCAACGGTGGCCGATCCCATATGAGGCAAAAGCACGACATTGGGCAGCTCGCGCAGGCGCGGATTGATCTCGGCTCCATGCTCAAACACGTCCAAGCCAGCACCCGCAATTTCATCAGCGCGCAGCATCCGGGTCAGGGCGTTCTCGTCAATCACCTCACCGCGTGATGTGTTCACAATCACTGCTGTTGGCTTCATCAGCTTAAGCCGCCGCGCGTTCAGCAAATGAAAGGTCGAGGGCGTGTGCGGACAGTTGATCGATAGGATATCAACCCGGCTCAACATTTGATCAAGGCTCTCCCAGTAGGTCGCGCTAAGCTCTTCTTCGATCTCGGGACGCAGCCGTTTGCGATTGTGGTAATGCACCTGACAGCCAAACGCTGCCGCGCGCCGCGCCACCGCCTGCCCAATGCGCCCCATGCCAAGAATACCTATCCGCTTGCCGCCAATGCGTCCGCCCATAAAGGCAGTCGGCGCCCAACCATCCCAGGCGCCCTTTTGCATCGTCGCAAGGCCCTCGGGAATGCGCCGCGTCACCGCCAAAATAAGCGCCATCGTCATGTCAGCCGTATCTTCGGTCACTACGCCGGGCGTGTTTGACACCAAAATGCCCCGCTGACGCGCTGTCGCGACATCAATATTATCAACGCCCGCTCCAAAGTTCGCGATCAGCTTCAGACGGTCCCCGGCTTGCGCCAACAAAGCCGCATCAATTTTATCGGTCACCGTCGGCACCAAGACATCCGCTGATTGCACCGCTGCGACAAGAGCGTCGCGCGACATCGGCGCATCATCAGCGCGCAGGTTCACCTCAAACAATTCAGACAATCGGGTCTCAACCTCGGGCGGAAGCCGCCGTGTCACCACAACACTCAAACGCTTATCAGGCATAGCGGGTTGTCCTTTATTGTCTTTTCATACCGATCAATTACTGGCAAAGTGTCAAGGATCGAACAGCGGCACAAGACGTGGATTAAGCGCAGGCCGCCAAACGAGCAGCAGGACAGGCACTTTTCATGCGACCGTGCACCGCACTATTTCTATGCATCGCCTTGGTTTTCGGGGCGTCAGGCGCTGTTTCGGCGTCCGATCGCGGCAAAATCACCAATCTTCCCATCCCGCGTTTCGTCTCGCTCAAAGCCGAAGAAGGCAACGCGCGCCGCGGTCCGTCGCTCAGCCATCGCATCGATTGGGTCTTTCAACGCCGCAATATGCCGCTGCAGGTCACTGGCGAACACGGACACTGGCGCCGCGTCCAAGATCGTGATGGCCAAGGCGGATGGGTGCACTACTCGCTGATCTCAGGCGCGCGCCACGTGATCGTCGAAAACGATATGACCCCGCTTTACGTCAAACCTGACAAGGCAAGCACGGTGAACGCCTATGTCGAATCCGGCGTCGTTGCCCGGCTTGGCAAATGCGATCTCGATTGGTGCCGCGTCACCGCAAAAGGCTCAAAAGGCTGGGTCGCCAAACGCGTGCTTTGGGGCGTGCTACCCGAAGAAATGCGCGACTAAACTCAAAGCGGCCACACAGTCTTCATCTATTCAAAAATACTCTGGCCTCTCGCGCATCCAGATGCGCTGCCGGTCCCGCGATTGTGCCAACTGTTTTAAAGGTCTGGAGGGGTGAAACCCCTCCAGTGAGGCGACGCGCGCCAGCGCGGCGCAACAAATTCTAAGCGTAAATGCTGCGGGTGCCCATCTTGGCGTGAATGCGGTTAACCGCCTCTTTGTCCATGCCAAACTGCGTCGCCAGATCATGCAGATACTGCGCCTCAGCGCGATTATCCAAATCAATCCCAAGCAAAGACATCGCATAAACCTGACGTTCAAGCCCTTGCGGTACCTGCCTCGCAAGCCCGGCTGCATCCACCGGCGCGCGCATCTCAGCGTTCACAAAATCTCGCTCTTGCTGTGAAACATCGCCCAAGTGTTCCATCAACTTGGCCTGCTCGGCTTCATCAAACTTGCCGTCCGACTTCGCCGCCTGGATCATGGCCTTGAGCATCAGACCCGCAACCGCTTCTTGCTCTTGCGAGGGCTGCACGTCCGGCTCGTCGCGACGTCCCATGGATTGGTTCAGAATGCTGCCGAAGTCGCCGCCGCCCTTACCACCAGCTGCCGACATCAAACCACCCAGCAGTCCGCCAAGGGCACCACCGCCTCCAGCTTGGCCGCCCGTCATCTGCTCAATCAACGAGCCAATCCCGCCGCCAGCGCCGCCCGATGCACCGCCGCGCAGCAAATCGTCAATGCCGCCGTCTTGCGTATTTGGGTTTTCCTGCTGAAGGCTTTCCAAAAGACCGCCCAAGCCGCCCATTCCGCCACCTTGTTGCGGAGCGCTGCCACCGGAAAGCACATCGCTCATCATGTCTTCAAGACTAGTTTTGCTTTGCGCGTTCGGCGAATGCGCCCCGCCAAACAGACCACCATCGCCGGTCGAGCCTTTGTTGCCAGACAAGACGCTCTTTGCACCCTTCGCTACAGCCACGCCAATTGCGACCTTTGCGAGTGTTTTCATAAGGCTCATTCCAGCCTCCTCCCAATTCTATGTGACCCCAAGGCTTTCTGTGTGCGCCATCTGAACACAGAATGCAGCCCAAAACTGGAAATAGTCTCGACTTAACGGTTTTCGTTCGCCGCCCGATCATCAAGAATAGTCAGCAATAACAAATAGATATCAATAGTTGCGTTGTGTTCGACAAAAAATCAGATTGACCCAAGGGAAGGTCTCTCCAAAGGGCAACTGTCCAAATGATCAGAGCGGAAGAACGTTGCACGCCCGCTCCTTACCATCGTGTAAGGGGCTTTTTAGCCGGCTTTTTCCAACTCAAACGCATCGTGCAACGCCTGAACCGCCAATTCCATGTATTTGCGGTCAATCAAAACCGATATCTTGATCTCAGACGTGGTGATCACCTTGATGTTGATCCCATCATCCTGCAGCGCCTTGAACATCTTGGCGGCCACACCTGCATGGCTGCGCATCCCGATGCCAACAACAGATACTTTGGCGACGTTTTCATCCGTAACCAATTGGGCATAATTCACTTCGCCCGAAGCTTTGATCGCCTCCATCGCAGCGCTGGCGCGCGCCACTTGCCCGGTTGGCACCGAAAATGTCATATCCGTGCGCCCATCTTCCGAGATGTTTTGCACGATCATATCCACATTCGCACCAGCCTCGGCGAGCGGTCCGAAAATTGCCGCTGCAATGCCGGGGCGGTCCGCCACCGACAGCAAGGTCATCTTGGCTTCATCGCGGCTGAACGCCACGCCTGCGACTGCATTCTTTTCCACGATTTCCTCCTCGCCGCAGACCAACGTGCCTGCGTTTTCATTGTTATCCTCAAAGCTCGACAAAACCCGCAGGCGCACCTTGTTGCGCATTGCAAGTTCCACTGAACGTGTCTGCAGCACCTTTGCGCCAAGCGAAGCAAGCTCAAGCATCTCTTCAAAGGCGATCTTTTCCAGCTTGCGCGCCTTATCGGTAATCCGCGGGTCGGTCGTGTAAACACCATCTACATCCGTATAGATATCACAGCGCTCGGCCCCAAAGGCCGCCGCAAATGCGACAGCAGTGGTGTCAGATCCCCCACGCCCAAGCGTGGTGATCCGCCCATCCGGCCCAATCCCCTGAAAGCCCGCCACAACGGCAACCCTCATACCCTCACCAAACTTGGCGTTGATATTCTCCGTCGGAATTTCCTCGATCCGCGCAGAGGCATGCGCGTCATCGGTTTTCAAAGGCACCTGCCAACCTGCCCAAGACCGCGCAGGCACATCCATCTCCTGCAACGTCAACGCCATCAATCCGGCCGTCACCTGCTCACCTGAAGACACAACCGCATCATACTCGCGCGCATCATACAGCTTGCCAGTTTCCTCGACCCAACCAACAAGCTCGTTGGTTTTTCCCGACATCGCCGAGACGATGACAATCACATCATAGCCATTGGCCACTTCGCGCCCCACACGCTTGGCGGCGCGCCGGATACGATCAAGCGAGGCAACGGACGTGCCTCCAAATTTCATTACCAAAAGTGGCATGTTATTTCTCTGTTAACCCGCGCGCTTGCTACGGGATGAAACCCATAGGGGCAAGGCCTCAACGCGCAACTTCCTGCCCAATCCGGGCCTTTTGCCACAGCGTCTAGATTTTGCCTCGATTCGAAATTAACTCTCATGACATGAAAAAACTTGCACTCATATTTACCCTTCTCGCGGCCCCGCTCTACGCCGGAGACATTCTGGTAGAGGACGCCTTTGCACGAGTCTCTCGCCCCGACGCACCTGCCGGTGCCGCCTTTATGACCATCCACAACAAGGGCGAGACAGATGATCGTTTGATCAGCGTCACATCCCCCATCGCCCAAGTGGTACAACTGCACACTCATAAAGAAACCGCCGAAGGCGTCATGAAAATGATGCACGTCGAAGAAGGTTTCGAAGTGAAGGCTGGCATGATGCACACGCTGGCACGCGGCGGCGATCATGTGATGATGATGGGCATCAACGGCCCGATCAACGAAGGCGATGAAATTCCGGTCACGCTGATCTTTGAAAAGGCAGGCGAAATCGAGGTCATGATCTCAGTGGACAATAAACGCGGCCAGATGGGCCACGGCGAAATGGACCACTCCAAACACAAAATGAAAAAAGACGAAGGCAGCTAGTCCTTCAAAAGTCGCGCGACCCAGGCAGGCACGCTCTTGTTCGCCAGACCCAACTCTACGTGGTCAAACAAGGCGTTACCTGTCGCCTCAACATTCATCTCAACTGTGCGCGCACCAGACGTTTTAGCGATTTCAACAAACCCGGCCGCCGGATACACCTGCCCGCTTGTGCCAATGGCCACAAACAAATCCGCGTTTGAAAGAAACCCGTCAATCTCACTCAACGCTTTGGGCATTTCGCCAAACCAAACAATATCCGGGCGCGTCGCCGCCGCACCACAAAACGGACAGGCATCATTGGCATCCATCACCAAAGGTGCCTCCCAGCCTTTAGAACACGCCGCACATGTTGCACGATCCAACCGCCCATGCATGTGGATCACTTGCGCGCCCGCCGCCTCGTGCAGCCCATCGACGTTTTGCGTCACCAAAACCACATCGCCATCCAGCTCTGCCTGAAGTCGCGCAATCGCAAAATGCGCCGCATTTGGCTTGGCATTAGCCGCATTGCCCCGTCGCGCATTGTAAAACGCGTGTACTTTCACCGGATCACGCGCAAACCCCTCTGGCGTCGCAACTTCCGACAAATCATATTGCGTCCAAACACCGCCCTTGTCGCGAAACGTGCCCAGTCCGCTCTCTGCAGAAATCCCAGCGCCTGTCAAAATTACAATCTTCATATCCACATGAAACGTGGCGTACGCGTCTCACACAAGGCAAAAACGCTCAGTCTTCATCTATTCAAAAATACTCTGGGGAGCGCGAGGGGTGAAACCCCTCGCACAGCGCGACGCACAAAGTGCGGCGCAATCGCTTAAACCGGCTTATCAACCCGAGCGGTCACGTGAACCCGGCCTTTAACCGCTTCCGGCCAACTCAAAGCAATCTGATCACGCCCAACGCCCGTTTCAGTTGTTGCATAAGGCATAGCAAAAACCGGCGCAGCACTCGCATTGGTTACAGCCCCCTCAGAAACAACCGAAGTCACTTCACGTGCCCGTCCGCCAAACGGCAGGTAGCCGGCAAAATCAATCGCCCACTCCACTGCCTCAACACTTTGATCAAACTGAAGCACGACAGGGTTCTGCGTCACTTGCCCAATCCCGTTAAACGTATTGCCATCAAACACCACGTTGCGCACCGAGCCATAAGCAAGACCCGCAAAAGAGTTGTCCACACGCTCAATCCGATCCGTCGTGCCGTTCAGCGATTTGAACGTATTGCCCGTCACACTCAGACCTTGGATGAAATGTCCGGCACCATAGGGCTTGATGACAATCCAGGAAAACCAGGGCGCTGCATCGTTCACAGTGAAAATATTCCCCGTCACTGTAAGGCCACCAAAGCTAAACTCAGACGAAAACTCCGGCGCCGAGTCATGCTCATTCGTCCACTCGATAAAACAATTGTCGATGTAATTGCCCGTCACCACCGACTTCACATTAGGTTGCGTAAACACTAGCCCCGCCACGCGCGGCCCGTCTGTCACGTTGTCGCCCTGAAACCAGTGATTGCCGATAATCAGATGCCCGTTTCCAAACAAAACCATCGTCGTGCCGAAACGTTGAAACCCGTTGTCGCGCAACTTTGCATCATTGGCATTCACGTTCAGCGCCAAAGACACCCGCGCCGTCGCATCAACTGCCTGCTCGTCACTGACGAAATGACAGCGATCAATCTGCAGATCCTGGCAGCCAAGCCCATGACTGGTCACACCGCGATCTTTCGGCTTGGTGACAAAGCTGTCTTTGAGGTGAAAGGTCGAGCCGCTTGGCGCCAACAAAATGCCACTCGCTTCGCCCTGGCAATGCACTTCGATGTCGGTCAGCGTAAACTTGGATAGCTTCGAAAATTCAGAAAAATCAAGCACATAGCGGAACCGTTTAAAAGTATATGTTTGCGAGCCCGGAGCCCCATACAAAGGCTGGCTCGGCGTAATTGTGCCCGCCGCAACGTTCTTTTCGGCCACATAAACCTCGCGCCCCACTCCAACACCTTCGATCAAAGACCCCACGTCGATATTGGCCACATTGGCAACGTTGCTGAGCGTGTCAGGCTGACCCGCATCATAGGTCGCAACGCTTGTCTGCTCATCCGTGTCCCAGGCATTGCCCGGCACAACATTGAATTGACCATTACGAAGGACGCGCCGAATTTCATAAATGTTCTGCCCAGCGGCGGCAGCCATATCAATCGGCTCGCTCACTTCAATGCGGCGCCCGCCAAGATCAAAGCTCTCATGATCGGCAAATTCCAAAAGCGCCTGAAAGCCCTTTTTGAACCCCAGAACTTCATCCGCAAAAGCCGCCGCATCGGTCGGCAAATCAAAGTTGCGCCGCAGGATCAGATGCTTGTCGTCCGGGATCGTCACCGTGCCTGAAAACCGCACCGGATATTCAAACGTCACATTATCGCTCAGCGCGTAAACACCCTCGGGCACTAAAATTCCACGCCCCGCAGCGGCCAGATTGGCAGCGATAAACGCACCTGTGCAATCGCTCACCCCATCGCCAATCGCGCCGTAATCGCGCACATCCACCCAATCCATCATCGTGCGGTGAAATACGGCCGTAACATCTTCAATCACGACGTCATCAATGCGCACAATCCCACCAGTGGCCCCGGTCAGATCAAGGCCAAGATGCCCATAAATCACCGGATCGCCCCAAGTCATATCAACGCCTGTGCGCGCGCCTGTGCCAATAATTGCGGACACTTCAACAACTTCGCCATAGCTGCTGAGCAACGTCGACGTCCCACTCGTGGGAGCGCCGCCAACAGCCAGGCCACCCGAGTCGGCTGCAAAGCCAGCAATGCGCACTGAGGGAAACGGCCCTGAGATCGCTTTGACCCGCGCCGTCACCCGCAAATAACATCCCGGCAAAAGCGGCGTTTCCCCGGTATAGCGCACTCGCTGAACGCTGTCGGTTTTCAAAACTTCAAGGCATCCCCCAAAGTCTGTGTCGCTAGGAACAAACGCCGCCGTCGGCACAGTGTCGTAGGTCACCGATCCCGGTGAGCCATCCTCACTCGACCAAACATTCAATCCAGCCGCAAACGCAGGGGGGGCCAATACCAAACCGTCAGTGATCGCCTTGTTCATCGCAATGCCCTTTCCACGAGCCGAAAAAGAACCGCCCTCAAAAAAGGGTCAGCGCGCACCAATCAGGCATGCGAACACAGCTCTTATTGAAATCTTAGGGAAAGGTAGAAAGCGGCGTTTAAAGGCCGCTTAAGTCAGCGCGCGCAGGTCTCGCATCATGCGCCAAGCTGCGGT
Source organism: Paracoccaceae bacterium (assembly GCA_039942715.1). Classification (GTDB taxonomy): domain Bacteria; phylum Pseudomonadota; class Alphaproteobacteria; order Rhodobacterales; family Rhodobacteraceae; genus JABDJX01. Next base: position 107,954 of record JBDVBY010000008.1, on the reverse strand, counting down.
GCCTGCACCAAGTACACACCATTGATCCGCCAGCCATCAGACGTCTCAATCATCTGGTAATCCAGAATAAAGAAAACACCCTGCTGGTCGCGCACCATCACCTTTTGCCACAAAAGCCCCTGCTCATCGCGCAACTCAAGAAAGTTAAGCTGACCGGGTCGCCACACCATCGGATACCCCTGGCGCACCATCCTGCCGAAATTATCAGGGTTTCCAAACATTTGTCGTATATTGGGAGAGGCAAAGGTAAAAGCTTGCGCAAAGTCATCGGCGCGAAACGCTTCGATCTGACTGGCAATCGTGCCTTCAATCGCTGGGTTCGGTGTAAGGTCCTCTGCCAACGCCCCATTGGCCCAAAAAGCCAAAGCAACCACTGCCGCTAATGTTCTGAAAAATGTCATTCAAACCTCCCGTGTATAATCTTCATACGACGGATTGGCGTTTTCAGTTCAATTTATCTAACTTGGCGCCATATTGTTAAGAGGTCCGCTATGCATCAAGGTGTAAATGGGCTTAAAGCCGACACTGTCCCAAAAAATGTTAACCCACAGGCCGAAATGGCCAAGCAGATGCCACGCCAAGGCCCATTCTAGCCGAGTTCGCCCGCCAACGCCGCATCGATTAATGCAATCGTTTCATCCACACCATAAAGCGCGATGAACCCGCCAAAACGCGGCCCCTGGCTGGCGCCAAGCAGCACCTCGTAAAGCGTCTTGAACCAGTCTCGCAAAGGCTCAAACCCATGATCCTTGCCCACGGCAAACACCATCGACTGCAATTCTTCAGCGTCAACGCCAGCATCCCAAGCCGCAAGCCGCGCGCGTAAATCTTCCAACGCCGCCCGCTCATTGGCCTCAGCCGCACGCACCACACGCGTCGGCTTCACAAAGTCATTGAAATACCGCACGGCAAAGCCCGCCGCCTGATCCAAATCAGGGTGCGTCTCGGCAGATGCCTCGGGCGCATAGCGTTTGATAAAGCCCCAGAGCGTGTCCTTGTCCTGCGCGCCTGAAACTGACGCCAGATTGAGCAGCATCGAATAGGGCACGACCATATTTGAGCTGGGCACATTATGCCCATGAATGTGAAACACCGGATTGGCCAATCGCTGCGTAGCGTCTTGATCGGCATACGCGCGCAACTGTTGGTGATACTCATCCATAGCCCGCGGGATTACATCGAAATACATCCGCTTGGCCGTCTTCGGCTTTTGATACATGAAATACGAAAGGCTCTCGGTCGATGCATAACTGAGCCACTCATCCATCGAAATCCCATTGCCAGAAGACTTGGAAATCTTCTGCCCCTGATCATCAAGAAAAAGCTCGTACGAAAAGTGGTTCGGCGGCCGCACGCCCAACGTTCGACAAATCGCATCATAAATCTTCTCGTTCGTCGCGTGCTCTTTGCCGTACATCTCAAAATCAACGCCCAAAGCAGCCCAGCGCGCCCCAAAGTCTGGCTTCCACTGAAGCTTCACGTTCCCTCCCGTGATAGGCAGTGTCCATTCCCGCCCGTCCTCATCATCAAACGTGACTGTGCCATCCGCCTTGTTCACCGACTTCATCGGTACATACATGACCCGTCCCGTTTCCGGATGAATGGGAAGGAAAATAGAATAGGTCTCGCGCCGCTCTTCGCGCAAAGATTTTAGCATGATCGCCATAAGATCATCGTATTTCTCAACGCAGCGCAGCAAAATCTCATCGAACTGCCCCGAGCCATAAAACTCACGCGCAGAATAAAACTCATAATCAAAGCCGAAGGTGTCCAAAAACCGCCGCAGCATTGCGTTGTTATGATGCCCAAAGCTCTCATGCGTTCCAAATGGATCAGGCACAGACGTCAATGGCTTTTGCATATGCTCGGCCATTGCTTCTTGGTTGGGCACATTGCCCGGCACCTTGCGCAATCCGTCCAGATCATCGGAAAAACAGATCAGCTTGGTCGGAATATCGGAAATCACCTCAAACGCGCGCCGCACCATCGTCGTACGCAGCACTTCGCCAAAGGTGCCGATATGCGGCAACCCCGACGGTCCATACCCCGTTTCAAACAGCACATAGCCCTTCTCAGGCGCGCCATTCTGATAGCGTTTCAAGATCCGCCGCGCCTCTTCAAAAGGCCAAGCTTTCGAGCTCATCGCAGCGTCAGAAATCGCACTCATTTTTAATTTCCCTCACGGTCCAGCAGGTCACCTATTGCGGCATTGCGTTAAGGTCAATAAATTCCGCACCAATCCCTATGCAAAGGACGCATGCATTGCCCCTCTCCGTCACCGATTTTACCCCCGAAGATACGTTGATTGCCGTGATGCTGTCCGTGTCGGCCTCTGACGAAAACCTGCGCACAGCCGAACTCATGTCGATCCAGCGCATGGTTAACCACTTGCCGATCTTCAACGCCTACGAAACGGCCCGCATGACCGACGTATCAAACGCGCTCTACGATGTTTTGGCCGAAGAAAACGGTCTCGATATTCTTTGGGGAGCCGTGCGCACTACGTTACCCGAACGCCTGTTTGATACAGCCTACGCCATGGCCTGCGATGTCGCTGCCTCAGATGGGGCAGTGCGTGAAGACGAATTGGCCCTGCTGGCTGACATGCGCTACGAGTTGAACATCGACCGTTTGCTGGCCGCAGCAATCGAAGCCGGAGCACGCGCGCGCCACAAAGTGCTTTAAGTATCTTCTTCTGTCTGAAATTACCTTGGGGGAATTGGCCGTATGGCCAAGGGGGCAAAGCCCCAGATTCCTAAAGCAAAACTCACGAGGCCACATGGACAATTTCCGCGGCGCAGGTCTGATGACCCTCGCAATGCTCTGCTTTGCTATCGAGGATATGCTGATCAAGTTCCTTGCAGGCGTATTGCCGGTGGGTCAAATCCTCGCGCTCCTCGGGGCGGGCGGTGGCAGTCTCATCGCCACCACACTCCTGATCCAGGGGAAAACACTCTTCCCGCGCGAACTGCTCACCAAACCTGTGATGATCCGCAACTTTGGCGAGGTCATCGGCACTGTTGGTTTTGTCTCCGCCCTTGTCCTCATACCGCTGTCCACCCTCGCGGCCATCCTGCAAACCACACCGCTCATCGTCACACTGGGTGCCGCCCTGTTCCTAGGCCACCATGTCGGCTGGCGCCGTTGGAGCGCCATTTTGATCGGCTTTATCGGCGTCCTGCTTATCATACGCCCCACATCCGAAGGCTTCGATTGGCAAGTCATGCTTGCCATCCTCGGCGTTCTTGGCCTTGCCATTCGCGACCTCGCCACGCGGGCCTCAACCCCTGATATGTCCGCCCTGCAACTCAGCCTGATCGCCATGACACTCATCATCCCCACGGGCCTCGCACTTACATGGGCGTTTGACACCCCGCTCGCCATGCCCACCCCGCGCGAGTGGGGGATCATCGCCATCGCTTCTGTTGTCGGTGCCTTTTCATACCGTTTTATCGTCATGGCGATGCGGGTCGGCGAAATCAGTTTCGTTACGCCTTTTCGCTACACCCGGATGATCTTCCTGCTGATTATCGCAGTCTTCGTATTTGATGAGTCCCCAGACGCCCTCACGCTCATCGGCGCTGCCATCATCATAGGCTCAGGCCTTTATGCTCTCATCCGCGAACACAGTCTTCAAAAGGCGTCACGTCCTTCATCGGTTTAAAATATGCTGGGGGTCTGGGGGTAAAAACCCCAGCTTGGCGGCGCGGCAAAGCCGCGGCGCAAAACATTACGTATATTGATCAACCCAACCGCGGATCAGTTCTTTTTGCAATTGCCGCGAGCGTCGTGCCCAAGTCCGGGACCCCGGAGGGCGCTCACGTGCTTCCGGTGGAATAGCATCCCGGCGCGCCGTATCCGCCGTAAAGATCGCAAAGCTCAATGCACGCCCATTGCTCGGTGTCACAAACCCAGCCAGCGTACTGACATAGTTCAGAGTGCCGGTCTTGGCGTGAACCTCAACACCTTTCGGTGCAGGCCGCCCCTTGTTCAGCGTCAGGTTCACCGTCTTCAAAAACGGTCTGATCTGGCGATTGGCCGCCAAAATCTGCACCATGTCCTCAGCAGACATCGTCGACCCGTACCCAAGCCCCGAGTGATCCCTAAAACGCACACCCATGGTCCCAAAGTTCGACCTCGCCCATCCTGCCATCCGGCCTGCAGATGTTTCCAAAGACGCCAAACCGGGTCCATAAGTACTGCTCGCAGAAAGCCCCGAAATCTCCGCCGTCAGATTGGTCGAATACTTAAGCATCGACCGCAAAACCTCGACCAGAATAGGCCCTTCCACGCGCGCCAGTTCCTCACCCTTAGGCAGTACACCAACCAACTCAGGAGCCGGCAAAACAATCCCGTTAGAGCGCGCCAGCGTGCGAAACACATCACCTGCATAAAGTGCTGGAAACCGCACAGGTAGCCACCGCGCGCCTTCAGTCCCCAATGCTTTGCGCGCCACAAACCAACGATCCCGACCGGGACTGCGGCGATACGCAAACACAGGACTGGATTTATCAACAATCGCCATCTGCGCCACGTTTGTTGCCGGGCGGAACCGCAGCGCGCGCGCCTGCATCGTGATGTCATACTGCTTGTCTTTCGTGCGCTTCCACTCGAAATGCACACGATTAAAATTCAGATTGATCCCGGAATACGAAGGATTGTAACTGACATGTTCCGGCTGATCGCCATCGATGCGCTCTCCGCTCGGAAGCGCATTAGACCAAACCAGCAATCGACCCGTTACTTCAGAAATGCCTGCCTCACGTACCGCCTTGGCCAAATCCGCCAGCCGATCCGTGTCCAGCGTCGGGTCCCCCCCGCCAACAAGCACCAGATCGCCATTGAGCTTTCCCTCCACAACAGGCCCGTTCGCGAAAACGCGCGTCGCAAACTGATGCGTCGGACCAAGCTTATCCATGGCATAAAGCGCCGTCACCACTTTCAGCGTGGAAGCTGGTGGCAAACGCTGCCCACCAAGGCGTGCTTCTAGAACTTCACCAGTCTCCGCGTCGGCGACAGCAAACCCAACGTCCCCGCTCAGGTTCGTGCGCGCAACCACAGCCTCGCTTGGTACAATCAGCTTTTTGGGTCGCGCACCACGCGGAAGCGGGCGCATAGAGGCATCAGGCGCGCCAGCCAAAGCCATCCCACTAGCAGAGCTCGCAAGCCCGGCCAAAATCCCCCGTCGTGTCAGCAGCGCAGTCATGAGCGTCAAACTATCCGTTCAAACTTTGGTGCAAAAGAACCAAATCCATAGAATGCACCTTAATGTGAGGGAATTGTGACCAGCGATCCTCACCCATTTTTCCATGCCCCCGATGCCCGAATTTCCGACGACGAAATATCGTCCATCGGCACGTTCACAAACACCCAGGCCGGTGCCTTTGATCGGCAAAGTCGCGCCGCCTCGCGCCCGCGATAGCGATACCGCAAATATTGACGCGCTGCAGGAGAAAGCCGCGCAGAAATCCGTTGCCCCGGGCGCGCAAGCACGCCAATAGGCACCAACTCCATGATATCACGCCAGTTCTCCCAATGATGAAAGCTCGCCAGATTGTCCGCTCCCATTAACCAAACAAAGCGCACACCGGGATAGCGCGCGACAATTCCGGCCAGCGTGGCATAGGTAAACCGCGTGCCAAGCTTGCTTTCCAAATCAGTGACCCGGACTTTTGGATGCTGCATAACGTTGCGCGCCCGCTCTAGTCGCTCATCCATAGGTGCAGGCCCGCGCGTTTTCAAAGGATTCCCAGGACTCACCAGCCACCAGACCTCATCCAACCCAAACCGCTTAAGCGCCTCGCGGGTGATAAGTGCATGTCCACCGTGGGCCGGGTCAAACGATCCACCCAAAAGTCCAATGCACATACCCTCACGGACTGGCGGAAACCCTTGTTTCATAGCGTTTTCAATTCCAAGTCTACGCCGCTTAAGACGAGTCTCAAACGTCCTCAGACGACATCGACCAAAGGTTGATCATATTGTCATCCAATGCCAGCGCGTCGATCGCCGCCAATTCTTCAGATGTAAACGTGGTGTTCGCTACCGCGCCTACGCAATCTTCGATTTGAGAAACTTTCGAGGCCCCAATCAATGCCGTTGTCACGCGCCCCTCGCGCAACACCCAGGCAAGCGCCATCTGTGCCAAGGTTTGACCGCGCGCCTCGGCAATCTCGTTCAGGCCACGCAAGCGCTCGATGTTTTCTTCGCTTAGAAATTCCGGCAAAAGCGACTTGCCTTGGGTCGCCCGGCTACCCTCCGGCACACCGCCCAAATACTTTTTCGTCAACATCCCTTGCGCCAAAGGCGTGAACGCAATCGAGCCGACACCAACTTCATCAAGCGTATCAAGCAAACCATCCCGCTCCACCCAACGATTTAGGATATTATAAGACGGCTGATGGATCAGACACGGCGTGCCCATGTCGCGCAAAATGGCCACCGCTTCGCGCGTCCGCTCTGTGTTGTAAGAACTGATACCCGCATAAAGCGCACGCCCAGTGCGCACAATGTGATCCAACGCGCCCATGGTTTCTTCAAGCGGCGTTTCGGGATCAAAGCGGTGCGAATAAAAAATATCCACATAATCCAGCCCCATCCGTTTGAGCGACGCATCACAAGACGCAATTAGATATTTCCGGCTGCCCCACTCGCCATAAGGACCGTCCCACATGGAATAGCCAGCCTTAGAACTGATGATAAGCTCATCGCGGTATCCTGCAAAATCGCTTTTCAAAATGTCGCCAAACGCTTCTTCCGCACTCCCTGGAGGCGGGCCATAGTTGTTGGCCAAATCAAAATGCGTAATGCCGTGATCAAAAGCGGACTGGCAAAGCTCCCGCTTCAGCATGTGCGGCGTGTCCCCGCCAAAGTTGTGCCAAAGCCCAAGGCTGATCGCAGGAAGTTTGAGGCCCGAGCGACCACAGCGGCGATACTCCATCGCATCATAACGAGACTCGGAAGGGCGATAGCGGGGCGGATAAGCGCGATTTGGTCTGGACATGGGCCAAGATCTCGTGCGGAACACCCTGATTGTCAACGGGGTTTACGCCGACGACGTCGCCGCCTCATGCGAGGGGTTTCACCCCTCGCGCTCCCCAGGATATTTTTACCAAAAAGAAAGCGCTCCGTTTCAGAAGCGCTTTCACAAAGAAGAACTTTCTCCTTGGACGGTCATCGGCGTCCCCGCCTGTACCGTGAGGCGCGTTTAGCTCAAAATGTCTTTCTTTTTGGTTAAAATATCCCGGGGGAATTGGCCAAAGGCCAAGGGGGCAGAGCCCCAGACACACGGGATTAATCAGCAAGGCCACGCGTCAGCCGGATATTCAGCATCGGATGCGGTTGGCCACCAGCCTTGTGCACCACTTTTTTCTCGTAGCTTAGCTCAAACCCATAGGCAGAGTGATCAAACACTTCGGAAACAGACCTAGACCAAATGTGGATCTGCCCTTCAACGATCTCTATGTTCCACTTGTGAAAGCCAAGGTAGTTTTGCGCTTCGGCTTCATTTTCATAATGCTCCAAAGCGATCACGCCTCGATCTTCGAGCACATCAATCATTTGGCGTAGCCCGCCCGGCACATCATATGCATGATCCAGACAGTTTTTGGCGGCTATGAAATGAAACTTACCAGTATCAAGCTGATCCAAAATTTCGACCGCTCCGAACACAACGTCACCGCCGCCGGGTGCGTCCAAAAAATCCATCAGACGGTTATAGGCGCTCGCCAGCGGGTCCATATGGATGATCTCGACATCATAGTCCGTTGCCTCTCCCAAGTTTGGGCGTGGACCACACCCAATGTTCAAACAACACAAAGCCTGATTGCCAAATGCTGCGCAATCACGTTCAAACGGAAACGGAAGGCCACGCAGCTTCGCCCAGTTCTGCAACTCGTTCTGGCGGCGAAGCTTGTTGATCCACGTCCACCACCACTGAATCTCCTCAACAACGCCGCGCTTCCAATCCGGGCCGATGGTGTCGTCATACTGTGCAATCTCGACCAAACAGGCATCCGCCAGATGGTGGCACGTCTCAAGGTAACTCTTGGCATGGCCAAGCAATGCTTTTGTGTTCAAAGCAAATTCATCCCGAAACTTGGGCGCCAAAGGCGTGCCCGTGCGGATCGAGGACATCAGCAGGTTTTCATCGTCGACTGTAAGGCGTTCTTCCATAAGCCGCAGGTAACTCTACAGTCGTTAGATTTGAGTTAAAGGTTGATCCAAAAATTTCTGTGCGAGACCGCAATCATCGGCACGATGTCGGATAGGTTAGTCTGATCGGCCGCCGAGTATACTGGGCCCCAGGATCAAAACAGGTCACCTGTCCAACGCCGTTTACCCACAAAAAATGAGGATCAACTGGCTTGGCCTTTCTGCGGCTGGGGCCTTTGCGCACTTCGAAATGCAGATGAACCATGACTGCTGCGGCTCCGCTTGACCCCATGATGCCAATTTGCTCACCACGGGCAAGGTTTTGGCCGCTCACAACCCTGATCTCACTCAAGTGATGGTAGGTGGTGAACACCATTTGCCCGTCCTTGTCAGTACCATGAAGGACATGAATTTGCCGCCCATGCATGGGTTCAACTTTCGCAGCGATAACTACTCCGGGCGCTGCCGCGATGATGGGTGTTTTTGTATCGCCCCACACATCAAGTCCGGTGTGCGCGTATACCACGTTTTCCTGACGCGGAGAAAACTGTTGCGAAATGTAGCGTGCGCCAGCGGGCATCACCACGTCAATCGGCTCTGGCGCAACAGGCGAATATCCAACCGCCTGACCGTACAGATTTTGCGCACAATTCGCCAATAGCAAACAGAGTCCGCCCCATCGCGCAACTTGCAACCACTCCATCATGCCGACCCCAGCATTGTGACCCAACCGGTCAATTGCCCTCCGCGACGTGATTGGCTACATCCATACCAACACAATTAACCGCCCGGAGAGTTCGCATGGCCAGTTACCAATACGTTTACCACATGGATGGCGTTTCCAAAACATATCCCGGCGGTAAAAAGTGCTTTGAGGACATTCGCCTGTCATTCTTGCCCGGTGTCAAAATCGGCGTTGTCGGCGTCAACGGTGCCGGTAAATCAACGCTGATGCGCATCATGGCCGGGATCGACAAGGATTTCACTGGCGAGGCTTGGGTCGCTGAGGGGGCCAAAGTGGGCTATCTCCCGCAAGAACCCCAACTCGATGAAACGCTCACCGTGCGCGAAAATGTCATGCTGGGTGTTGCCGATAAAAAGGCCAAGCTTGATAAGTATAACGAGCTGGCGATGAACTATTCGGATGAGACCGCCGACGAGATGGCCGCGCTTCAGGACGAGATCGACAGCAACAACCTGTGGGACCTCGACAGCCAGATTGACGTCGCGATGGAGGCCCTGCGCTGCCCGCCCGACGATGCCGCGATTGACGGGCTCTCCGGTGGTGAAGCCCGCCGCGTTGCACTCTGCAAGCTGCTGCTCGAAGCGCCTGAAATGCTGCTGCTGGATGAACCGACCAACCACTTGGACGCTGAAACCATCGCGTGGCTGCAACAGCACCTGATTGATTACAAAGGCACAATCCTGATCGTCACCCACGACCGCTACTTCCTTGATGACATCACCGGCTGGATCCTCGAACTCGATCGGGGTCGCGGCATTCCTTACGAGGGCAACTATTCGGCCTGGCTGGAACAAAAGGCCAAACGCCTCTCCCAAGAGGCCCGCGAAGACAAATCCCGCCAGAAAACCCTTGAGCGCGAGCTTGAGTGGATCCGCCAAGGTGCGAAGGCCCGCCAAGCCAAGCAAAAGGCCCGGATCAACGCCTATAACGACCTTGCCGGGCAGTCCGAGCGCGAAAAACTCTCTCGTGCCCAGATCATCATCCCCAACGGACCCCGCTTGGGCTCCAAAGTGATCGAAGTCACGGACCTGAAGAAAGCCATGGGCGACAAGCTCCTTGTCGAAGATCTCGATTTCTCGCTTCCCCCCGGTGGCATCGTCGGCGTGATCGGCCCCAACGGCGCGGGTAAAACCACGCTCTTCAAAATGCTCACAGGTCAGGAACAGCCCGACGCAGGCACGGTAGAGTACGGCGACACGGTCGAGCTGTCCTACGTCGATCAGTCCCGCGACGCGCTTGATCCAAACACCACCGTCTGGGAAGAAATCAGCTCGGGCGGAGAGGTCATTCAACTGGGCGATGCGCAAATGAACTCCCGCGCCTACTGCTCGGCCTTCAACTTTAAAGGCGGCGATCAGCAGAAAAAAGTAGGCAGCCTCTCAGGCGGTGAACGCAACCGCGTCCACATGGCCAAACTGCTCAAATCCGGCGGCAACGTCTTGTTGCTCGATGAACCCACCAACGACCTAGACGTCGAAACCCTGCGCGCACTAGAAGACGCCCTAGTAGACTTCGCAGGCTGCGCCGTCGTCATCTCCCACGACCGCTTCTTCTTGGATCGGATCTGTACGCATATTCTAGCCTTCGAGGGCGAAGCGCATGTCGAGTGGTTCGAAGGCAACTTCGAGGATTATGAGGAAGATAAGAAGCGGAGACTCGGACCGGACGCGTTGGAGCCCAAACGGATTAAGCATAAGAAGTTTACGAGGTAACTTAATTAAAACTAAGGGAGAACCTTACACTCGATTTCCACTCAACCCACGCCTTTTTGATTCCCGCGAAATCCTCATCGCGAATCCCAAAGACTGATTGATGGCGAGATTTTAGATCGAAGTAAATATCGACTAAAGAAATAACTTCAAAGTCAAGGGTGCAATCTCCCTTCTCTTTGAGTATGTCGGTTGGCTTCCAATCCTGGGACTCATCGTTTCCCAAACCCGTCCACTTAGCTTGCACCGAAGCTGCAAGCGTAGACAATGCTCTAGCTGCTCTTTCTTCGTTACCATCCCGAAGGTATTGATTGAACTTATAGATAGTGTTCTCAGTTGAATTCCAAGTACTTAAGCCGCCACCAATGCCAAGATCCTCTGTAATATAAGAAAATTCATAGCCGTCAACATCGCCAAATTTCTTGTAGATCTCGTCTGATTCACTTTCATCGCTGATTAAGCCAGTGTTTGCGTCCGGGAAAAAAAATGCCGATCGATTGGCCGATCCCCAGACCGAAACAATATATTGAGAAAAATTCAAATCTTGGAAGGATATAGTCGACCAATTCCCAACGCCCAACTCGGCCTCGTCCAGCGGCCCCCTGTAGACTTCTACGTGGCTCAGGAAACCGCTCGATTCAGCCGTAGAATAATAGGAAATAGGCACGCCTCCAAACGTACCGTCAGTAGACCGTAGGGTGGCACTGAAAGCTTTAACCAGTTGGCCATAAATCTCTGTTGAAGTTGCACTCGCTGGGTCTGGCATTTGATAAGCTGCCAAACTAGTTCCCGGCGCTAATAGATCATCGCCTCCAGCAATATCACTTTTTAATTTCTGAAACGTTTCAAACCCAGATTTCGAACCAATGTAACTTGCCGCAACCTCCTGTATTCCGGAATCCGAAAGCTTGAACAGCTGGCATGACTGTCTGCAAACAACAAATAGGTCAGTTTCCGGGTTTCCATCCCAAATATCTGACAAATCATTTAGCGAGGTAATAGGGCTATGTTTATTTTGCTCCAGTATCTGTCTTATAAGGTAGGGATTGCCAGCAAAGGCGATAACAATTTCATCGCTGAGATGAAATATCTTCTTTCTAGGAGAAGTGAACCAGTTGATCTTTTCTTTCCGCCAATTATCCAGCGAGAACGTGTCAGCAAAGAGAAGAATGCAATCGTCTGTCTTTTGAGCGACAACTAGTGTCATTGAACAAGACCTCAAATAAAAGGTTTACGGACAAGAAGTAGTAGAGTGCAACTGCCCTCTTTTTCTTATCCAATTTTCTGACAAGGATCACCCCACAACCCTCAAAGCAAAATACGGCGCCAGATTAAACACCAGTATCGCAATTTTATACCGGCTCAGATAATCCACAAAAATCCCCGGCCACTCCTCTGCCGGAATGCCCGTGATCCGCGCCTCTAGGTTTGACACCCAGCCGCGCGCAAAAATAATCATCACCGCCGCCAACGCATAGATCACAACGTTGATCACCAGCATCCATCCAAACACCGCCGTCACTTGTCCGATATCCATCGCGCCCTCCTGACCCATCTGCCTAATATATAGGCATCGGCGAGCGCGATTTCATCCCCGGCGCTGTCGCGCGTTCGCGCCTCGAAAGGTCCACTGGACCTTTCGCCACCTTTGGTGGAAAGGCGCTCACCCCTTCTCCGCCACTTCCTTCATCGCATCCTCATACCCCTGAAGATACGCCCAAGAGTTCGTCAGCGTGTCCGCCCTCTTGTCGCGGATGTCTTTGGGTGGATCCGCGCGCAACTCTGCGCGGGTCGCCTCAAGCATCTGGTAGTGATCCATTTCATAGGCGTTCATCTCGGCAATCCGCATCTGCACCCAAGTGGTCAGCACGCGGTTGATCCGGGTCTGATATCCACCGCCCATCGCTTTGAAGATTTTCGCAACGGATTGATCCAGATAAAGCGTCAGTTTGACCTTCGGCTCATGCACCTCGATGTCCATCTCGACGAAATGCCACGCGTCGGGCACGGCGCGGCGCGCTTCTTCCAGAAAACGGCTGTCATCTTCAAGCGCCTGTTCATAGATCAGCCGGTAAAGGCGGTCGCGCGCCAGGCGCTTAGTTTTGGGGCCTGTTTTGCGAGAGGTGTTCATTGGGCCAAAATTGCCCGACACCCGTTAAGGCCCCAAAAACCATGCGAACGCTCGCACCTACGTAATACCGACGTTGCACCGACGTGATACCGATGCGGCACTGATAGGGGCAATCAGGCTTAGAGCCCCCGGCGCCACCATGCGCGCCAAAGGCTTCCCGCACGGCGCCGATCACTCACAACCAATTTCACAAAAGCACTCATTCGAGCACGAAGGTCACTTTAAGCACCACACGGTACTCGGCGATTTTTCCGCCTTTAATCACGACCTTCTGGTCTTTGACCCAAGCAGCCTCGACGTTCTTGAGCGTCTCGGAAGCGCGCTTAACACCCTCTTCCACGGCATCGTCAAAACTCTTCTTGGACGAGGCGATAATTTCCGTAACGCGTGCAACTGACATTGTGTTCTCCCTTATGTTTCTTTGACAAGTCTAAACAGACTCACCCCCATCATAAGGGGAAATACACGCCCCCCTCTCGCACATTTGGGTGAACGCGCGCTTGGCAACCGAACGAGGCAATGTGCAGCTGCAAAGATAGAAAGCGTCGCTTTAAGGGTCTGAAAAGTAACAAAATGAGGGCAAACGCCGTACATTGGCAATTAACTGCGCAAACACTGTGCATGTGCAGAAATCGTCTCAATTCCCTTGCTTTTTGTCGATGATGGCCCCATATCAGCGTTGCGCAAGAACTTCGCGTCGACACTACTGTCTCCGCCTACCGGCTTTCAGTCACTTCGATACGGACCGACCGCCACGCTGATGCAATACCGCAGGCAGCATACTAACTTAGGAGACTTACGGCATGGCTAATGGCACCGTAAAATGGTTTAACTCTACAAAAGGCTTCGGCTTTATCGCACCTGAAGAAGGCGGCAAGGACGTGTTTGTACACATCTCAGCTGTTGAGCGTTCGGGTCTGACAGGCTTGGCCGACGACCAGAAAGTAACATACGACATCGAAGCAGGCCGTGACGGCCGCGAGTCGGCTGTTAATCTGGCACTCGCCTAAACAATCCGCGTTTCAAACGCGTTGATGACTTAGGGTGCGCTTAGCAGCGCGCCCTTTTTCGTTTCTGAAACACTTTTCACGCCCCATCACATCGCCGACAAATCGCTGGCTTCATTCAATGCACCGCCCCACGTCTTATAGGGAAAGGAGCACTGTTATGGAAAAGAAAGAAACGGCCCCCAAAGAGCATACATTCGACGACTGGGCGATGATTTGACCCCTGCCCCCGTCTGGTGACACTACAGAATTGGCGATAGAAAATCGCTAACGCTAAGAGCCGTTCCGCAACCTACGGGAGCGATAGATTGAAAATGTCCGGTCTGATCCCCTCCGCAATTGCTGCGGGCAGTGTGCTTATCGCTGCATACTATGGAACGAACAAAGCCCTTGGCGCACACCCGTTTTGGGACACGCAAGTTGCATTGATCGGCGTACCCATCGGTTTGATCTTGGCTTTTGCCTTACGCGCTTTGAAATGGCGTTGGTCGACGCGCCTGCTGACATTTCTAGTTCTGCTTACCATCGCAGGTACCGCCGCACATCAAGGTCGCTTAGAATTCGCGGCGTCTTATGCTGAAAATAAGCTCGCCGGACAGCTCTGGTATTTTGGTTGGATTGCATCGATGAGCTTTGCTACTGCAACGCTTGCCGCAATTATGACTCCGGGACAGAACAGACAAAGATGACCGCCTTTCTCGCTGGCTTTGCCCTAAGTCTTTCCTTGATCCTCGCCATTGGAGCGCAAAACGCTTTTGTCTTGCGGCAAGGCATTCGCCGCGCGCATGTCGGCTTGATCGTTTTGACTTGCTCGGTGTCTGAAGCCATCGTGATCTTTGCCGGCGTTGCAGGATTTGGCGCAATGATTGAGGCTTTCCCGGCAATCGAACCAATCACACGCTGGGGCGGCGCCGCATTTATCTTGGGTTACGGCTTGCTCAGTTTGCGTCGTGCTATAGTGGCCAAGGATGCACTTTCAGCGGCCGAAACGGGAACGCAGTCTGCCAAATCCGCGTTTCTGACGTGCCTTGCGATGACATTTCTAAACCCACATTTTTACCTTGATACACTTGTCCTGATTGGTGCGGTAGCGGCGCAATATGGAGCGGAACGATGGGTGTTTGGTATGGGCGCGTTCACAGCCTCCGCAGTGTTCTTCGTGCTATTGGGATATGGTGCACGCGCGTTAGAACCCTTTTTCGCCAAACCTTCTGCGTGGCGTGTTCTAGATGCAGCGGTGGGTATTTTGATGGTCATTCTGTCTTTCGCAGTGATCATGGCTTGAGACTGCCGTTCAACAAGCGCACAAAAGACTGTGCCCGACATTTCCGACACCGCCCAACCCAAACTTAAACCCGCAGGCAAGCCGCTCGCTGGAATCGGCTGGATGATTGTGACAGGCTTTTTGTTCGTCGCTGTCACAGCCGTCGTGAAACACGGGGCGCAAAACCTACCTGCGCCGCAGTCGGCTTTTATGCGCTACGCCATCGGCTTGGTTTTTGTACTTCCAATGATCAAGGCAATCCGACAAGCGCATCTCACCAACAGGCAACTCAAGCTGTTCTGTATCCGTGGGTTTGCCCACACCTTTGGTGTGATGCTGTGGTTTTATGCGATGACACGGATCACCATCGCCGAGGTGACGGCGATGAATTACCTGACCCCGGTTTATGTCACTTTAGGTGCTGCCCTTTTCCTTGGCGAACGCGTGGCGATGCGTCGCCTGATCGCTGTCTTTATCGCCTTCATTGGCGCGCTGATCGTGTTGCGCCCCGGCGTGCGAGAGCTTTCTGACGGCCACATTGCAATGATTGGCACCGCGCTGGTGTTCTCGGTCAGCTATCTGACGGCCAAGATGATGTCAGACGAAGTGCCTGCCTCAATCGTGGTTGCTATGCTGTCGATCACTGTCACCATCGGCCTTGCCCCCTTCGCCTTCGCCGTTTGGCAAACGCCCACTACGGCAGAAGTCAGCTGGATGGCCGTTATCGCCGTGCTTGCAACAGCAGGCCATTACACAATGACGCTGGCCTTTGCTGCCGCCCCGGTGAGCGTTACACAACCCGTCACATTCCTGCAATTGATCTGGTCCGTCGCGATTGGCGTTATCCTGTTTGGCGAACCGATCGATGCGTGGGTCGTCCTTGGCGGCCTTGTCATTATTGCCTCGACCACCTTTATTGCTATCCGAGAAGCCATGTTGCGCCGCGCACGCGAACACCAAAAGGACACATCATGATCGACCTTTATACGTGGACCACGCCAAACGGGCGCAAAGTCTCCATCGCTTTGGAAGAATTGGGACTGCCCTATGAGGCACATGCCATCAACATCACTAAAGACGAGCAATTCGCTCCCGATTTCCTGAAAATCTCACCCAACAACAAAATCCCCGCGATTGTCGAACGCGAC
Source organism: Paracoccaceae bacterium (assembly GCA_039942715.1). Classification (GTDB taxonomy): domain Bacteria; phylum Pseudomonadota; class Alphaproteobacteria; order Rhodobacterales; family Rhodobacteraceae; genus JABDJX01. The sequence continues at coordinate 91,796 of JBDVBY010000008.1, read as the reverse complement.
ACTGGGTTTCATCTCATGGAGTCCGGCGCAATTCTTCTTTGGCTGGCTGAGAAGACCGGCAAGCTGATGCCAACGGGCCCGGAACGCTGGCAAGTGACCGAGTGGCTGATGTGGCAAATGGCGGGTTTGGGACCGATGCTTGGGCAGACCCATCACTTTGTGAAGTACAACAAAGGCGTGTCAGAATACGCTGAAAACCGCTTTCAAAGCGAAGGCAAACGCCTTTATGGCGTGCTGAACAAGCAGCTTGAAGGGCAGGATTTCATTGTCGGCGATTACTCCATTGCCGATATCGCCGTTTGGCCATGGGTTAGCCGGTTTGAATGGCAAGAGATTGATATCACTGCTTTTCCCAATGTGCACAAGTGGTACGTCCGCATCGCTGAACGCCCTGCTGTGCAGCGGGGATATCAACAACCAAAGCACATGGGCGACATCCCAATGCCATAACCTTCCGCACTAAGAACCCCGAAAACGGCCCTTCTTTTGACAATTTCTGCGGAAAAAACATCCTTAACGACTGAAGGAGCGTTGTCATGAGCGGTGCACCCGCCTCTGGGCCAGATGAGAAATTTCAGGATCGCGTGAACCGGGCAGCCGAAGGCGCCACAGTGCGCCCCGTTGTCAGTGTGCTACCAGATTGGCGCGCCCCGTTCATCATGCCCTTTGGCATCGCCCTAGCAATCCTGATGGGTATGATCGCTGTCATTGCTGTGCGTGTTGGCATGTTCCATGTAACTGGGTCCGCAATGATCAGCGATAGTCCGAACGTCACCATGGGAATAGAGGCTCTTACCGCCCTTTTCGCATCGCTTTTGTTCTTCTACGTTTTTCCCTTTCGTGGCGCGCAGTATAACTTCTTCCAATTTCTTGGCGTCGTCGTGATGATCTCGATGATGCACAACCTTGTGCACAAAGTGCCCAGCGTCTTCGCCTTGGCGTTCTCCCCGGAATGGGCACAAACCGTGACAACGCAAACAGAGCCAAACTCATTTTACGTGCGCGGCCAGTCCGTACCGTTTGTGCCGGAGCCCAAGACCAAAAAGGCATTGCCAAAAGTCCGCCGCGTTGGCTAAGCGATTATTGTTGACCGGACTGGAATGATCAGGTGCTCTCTGCCTAACTAGGGAGCGCTCGATGACACAACCAAACATCTTGATCGTGATGGTCGATCAATTGAACGGCACGCTGTTTCCTGATGGACCTGCGCCTTGGCTGCACACACCCAATCTTGATCGGCTTGCTGCGCAGTCTGCACGTTATGCCAACACCTACACCGCCTCTCCGCTTTGCGCACCCGGTCGTGGTGGTTTCATGTCGTCGATGTTGCCATCGGCCACTGGCATTTATGACAACGCCGCCGAATTTCGAGCGGATGTTCCGACATATGCCCACCATCTTCGCCGCGCAGGCTATGCGACCTGTCTGTCAGGTAAGATGCACTTCGTCGGCCCTGATCAGATGCACGGGTTCGAGGAGCGGCTGACCACCGACATCTATCCTGCCGATTTCGGATGGACGCCGGATTATCGCAAACCAGGCGAGCGCATTGACTGGTGGTATCATAACATGGGCTCGGTCACCGGCGCAGGTGTCGCCGAGATTTCCAATCAGATGGAATATGACGACGAGGTCGCGCATCTGGCAAATCAAAAGCTCTATGATCTCAGCCGGGGCAAAGACGCGCGCCCGTGGTGCCTGACCGTCAGCTTCACGCATCCGCATGATCCTTACGTCGCGCGCCGCAAGTTTTGGGATCTTTATGAGGATTGCGAGCACCTCGCGCCCAAAGTGCCAGCGATGGCGTTTGACGATCACGATCCTCATTCAAAGCGCATTTTTGATGCCAACGACTGGCGCAGCTTCAAGATCACCGACGATTACATCGCTCGTGCACGCCGCGCTTATTTCGCGAACATTTCGTACCTTGACGAGAAAATCGGCACGCTCATGCAAATCTTGGACGACAGTCGCCAAGAAGCCGTGGTGGTCTTTGTGTCGGACCATGGTGATATGCTGGGGGAGCGCGGGCTGTGGTTTAAGATGAGCATGTTTGAAGGGTCCTCGCGTGTGCCGTTGATGATTTCCGCCCCGGGCCTAAAGCCGGGGCTTGTCGAAACGCCAGTGTCTTCTTTGGACGTCGGCCCGACACTGGCCGAACTCGCCGGGCTGGACCTTGGTGAAATCTCAGACTGGACCCAAGGCACAAGCCTGTTGCCAATCGCAGAAGGTGCAAAGCGCGCGGCTGTCCCAATCGAATACGCCGCCGAAGCCTCAATCGCACCGATCGTTGCATTGCGCGATACGCGTTACAAATTCATTCGCTGCGCCGTTGATCCCGATCAGCTATTCGATCTGAACGCCGACCCGAACGAGCAAACCAACCTGGCAAGTGATCCAAATCATGCCGACGCCTACGCGCGCCTTTCTTCGGAAGCCGACGCACGCTGGAACCTTGAGCGCTTTGACGCCGAGGTCCGGGCCAGCCAGGCGCGCCGATTGGTTGTTTATGATGCACTTCGCCAGGGTGGGTATTTTCCATGGGATTTCCAGCCGCTTCAAAAAGCATCTGAACGGTTTATGCGTAATCACATGGACCTGAATGATCTCGAAGAAAGCCAGCGTTTCCCGCGCGGTGAATAAGCGCCAGACGGGCAAACTACCGCGTAGACTTTCGCCGCAGTTCCGTCATATCCCTTAGGCATATCTTGAGATGTGTATGCCAAACCGCACCCTAAGGGAGCACTGATGGAAGGCTTTTTATTCCAAGCCGTTATTTACTTGCTTGCGGCAGTTATCGCCGTGCCCTTGGCCGTGCGCTTTGGGTTTGGCTCGGTCCTTGGATATCTCGTTGCGGGCATAATCATTGGCCCCCTACTCGGCTTGGTTACGGACACAGAAGGGCTCAAACATTTCGCCGAGTTCGGCGTTGTCCTTATGCTTTTCTTGATCGGGTTAGAACTCAGTCCGCAGGCGCTTTGGGATATGCGCGCAAAATTACTGGGGCTGGGTGGACTTCAAGTCACGCTCACCGTGGCCGCAGTAACGGCGATCTGCAGTTATGGCTTTGGCATGGCCTGGCAAACGGCACTTGCGGTCGGCATGATCATGGCACTGTCATCAACCGCTATCGTCCTGCAAACGCTCAACGAAAAAAACCTCATGCAAACCGGCGGCGGTCGCGCGACCTTTTCCGTTCTGCTCACCCAAGATATCGCTGTGATCCCGATGCTGGCTTTGCTGCCTTTGCTTGCGCTGCCCGGGGCGATGTCTTTTGGAACGGACGGATCCATTTCCCGTCCCGGCGTCGAAGTGGCAAGCGACGATCACGGTGCAGAAAGCGGTGCCACGATCATGATCGACATGGTCCAAAGCTTGCCGGGGTGGGGCATCACCTTGGTCACGCTTGCGGCCATAGGGTTGGTCGTTTTGTTTGGTATGTTCGCCACCCGGCCACTGTTTCGCTTTGTGCATTTCGCCAAGCTGCGCGAGCTTTACACTGCTTTTGCGCTTCTGATCGTTCTCGGCATTGCTTTTTTGATGACCATAGTGGGCTTGTCCCCGGCCTTGGGCACATTTCTGGCCGGCGTCGTGCTGGCCAATTCGGAATTCCGCCATGAACTTGAAAGCGACATTGCCCCGTTCAAAGGCCTGCTTTTGGGTCTGTTTTTCATTACCGTCGGCGCAGGCATCAATTTTGGCGTTCTGTGGCGTGACATGCTGCAGATCATTTCGCTGACCCTATTGCTGATGCTGGTCAAAGGTCTGATCCTTTATGCGATTGCGCTGGTTTTTCGCATAAAGGGTCGCGCACGTTGGCTGTTCACGCTTGGCCTTGCGCAAGCGGGTGAATTTGGCTTCGTCCTGATCTCATTTGCCTCGCAACTGCTGGTGATCGACGCCCGCTTGAGCGAACGAATGCTGTTGATTGTCGCCCTTTCCATGCTGTTAACACCATTGTTTTTCATTGTATGGGACCGTTTCCAGCATCGTATGGGCGAGCCAAGCGCGCTGCCCGAAGCGGATGAAATTGATGAACAGCACCCGGTCATTATCGTGGGCATCGGACGTTTTGGTCAGGTCGTGAACCGGCTTTTGATGTTGGCTGGTTTTCGCGCCGTTGTTCTTGATAACAACATGGAAGCGATCAAAACCATGCGCTCGTTCGGGATCAAAGGGTTCTTTGGCGACCCAACTCGCCCCGACCTTTTGCATGCCGCAGGATTGGAAGCCGCACGGGTACTTGTCGTAACACTGGACGATAAAGAGGCAGCGGTTCGCTTGGTCAAATATGCCCGCACGCAGCGGCCCGATTTGCACATTATCGCGCGCGCGCATGACCGGGTGCACACCTATCAACTGATCCGCGCTGGCGCGAACAACACGGTGCGCGAGATGTTTGACAGTTCGCTGCGCGCAGGGCGCTATGCGCTTGAGAATATGGGGCTAACGGATCTTGAAGCCAGTAAGATCGAACACTTCTTTTACCGCAAAGATCGCGAGTCTATTCGCGAACTGGCCGATCTGTGGGATCCAATGATCCCTGTGGCCAACAACGCGGCCTATGTCGAACGCTCAAAAGAACTACACGCCGAGTTGGAAACGGCGCTTGTCTCGCATCTTGACGAGGGCAATTCAGCACCGCAGGTCAATGAACCGGCGATAGAAGCCGTCGAAAATGCCGCGAGCGTCGGCGAAGAGGTGGTCAAATCAGAGCCGACTATGCGCAAGTCGCGTCCCGGAGACACAGGCACGCCTTAAATTGAGAAACGGGATGAAGCAGCGTTCACCCCGTTCCCATCAAGGATTGACCAAAACTCTTAACAGGCACACATCACTCGTACGCGTAACCACACCACTCGCTACTTTCCCACTCGCTTAACCACTTCCGCGGTCAACGCCTCAATTTCGTCGCTCCACACACCTTTGCCGCGCTCTTGCGCGCCTTTGCCGACTCCCATCGTTTCAGGAAAGGCAACTCGGTGGCCAAGCGTTGTCTTTGCGCGATCCACACCCAGTTCTTTCAGCGCACGATCCACGTCATCGGCCACGCGCGTCCCCGCTTTGGCGCGGTTCAAAACAACCATTACTTCGGCTTTTTCGCGTGCGGCCAGATCCAGTACACCTTCGGTAGCCCAAACATCCACCTGACTGGCCGACACAGGCACCACAACCAAATCACTTTCGCGGATCGCAGGTTTCAGATCACTGTCAATTTTAGGTGGCGTGTCGACAAACACGTAATCGACTGTCGAGCGCAACTTGTCACACTCGTAACTAACCCCCCAAGCGCTTGCTGTAGAAAATTCCATGTCAGACACACCCATGTCGCGGCGTGTCATAAACCAGCGGCCCAGCGATCCCTGAGGGTCGGTGTCGAGCAATGCAACGCGCTTGCCTTGGCGCGCCAAAGACACAGCAAGGTTCGCTGCAATCGTTGTTTTGCCTGCGCCGCCCTTTTGCTGAGCGACAGTAATAATCTTGCCCGCCATTGGTCGTAATCCACCCAGTTTCTGCAACGCAGCATATTCAATGACGCAGTGCAGCGCAAACAGATTTCCCTAGGGAGCGGTCCAATCCACGTCCGTGGCTTCTGCAACCGCCAACTCCCCGTCAGCAAAGGGTTTCATCAAAGCGCTGGCAGCTTCTTCGCTTCCGGAAAGCCATGTGTCGAACTGATCGGCGCGCAGAATCACGCCCATGCGATGATGAATATCGCGCACGTCGGCGGACGGTTCACAGGTGATCGCAGCCACTTGGTTTACCACAGGTCCGCCCGGTGCCTCCCAGCGATCGGTGATGCCGGCAAAGGCAATCAACCCTCCGTCTTTGCGCGTGATTTGCCAAGCCGTTTTCTTGCGTTTGTCGCCCGTCCATTCATACCAGCCATCAACAGGGATCAGCGCGCGCGCCACTCCATCAAAGGCGGACTTGTCAAAGACCGTTTCAGACCGCGCGTTGATGATCGTTTCCATGACGGGCCGCCCGCGGGCGTTGACGCGCCCCACCGGGATCATACCCCAGCGCATCAGCGTCAGTCGGCGATGCGCATCGCACACGATAATCTCTTCGCCCGGTGCCATGTTCTTGCGCGGGGTCGCTTTCAACACTTGTGTCTGAGCCCCCATCCAAGCAGCGATCTCTTTTAAATCGCGCGTCAGAAACAGGCGACCCGGCATGGCCTAGCCTTCTTTCACGGCGGCAATCACCTCGATTTCAACGCGGAATTCTTCCCGCGTAAACCCGGCGACTATCATCAGAGTTGAGGCAGGCAAGCGCTCCACATCCGCCAACCACGCATCACGCGCCGCCATGTACCCCGCCATGTAAGCGCGATCCGTGACATAGGCGTTGATCCGCACGACGTCGCCGCGCTCAGCTCCGGCACTGCCCAAAATTGCATCGATATTGGCAAAGCAAATCTCGGCTTGTGTGACCTCATCTGCCGGAACCTCGCCCTCAGCCGTCATGCCAAGCTGACCAGATGTGAAGATGAACCTAGAACCGGCGGGCACTTCGACTCCGTGCGCATATCGCGCAAACGGCTTTGCTATACTGGCGGGTTGCAACTCTTGCATGACATAACCTTTTGGCATTCAACCTTCGCGTCCAAGGTGCCTTGGGCGGCGGCTGGCGGCAAGAGAATAGCAAGGCGACGAAATAATTGCTGAAACGCTGTGCGAATCGGCGCGCAGTGATTAAAGTTTGAGCTAACGCCGTTTTGGGGAGCGGACGGGTGGGATCGTGCATTGAAGTGCACCAACCGTTCTTCACAAATGGTCGACGAACCAAAAAACGTCCCCTGGAGGAATATGATGACACTACGTAAAATACTTGCTTGCTCAATCACAGCAGCGTTGGGCGCCACCGCTGCTCACGCTGACGGGCATCTGACGGATGTGAGCTTTGGCACCAACTGGGTTGCTCAAGCAGAACATGGTGGGTTTTATCAGTCCGTGGCGGACGGCACTTATGCCGAGTGCGGATTGAATGTAACGATCTTGCCTGGCGGTCCGCAGGTCAACAACCGAGCACTGATGTTGGCCGGACGGATTGATTTCCACATGGGAGGCGATTTGCTTCAGGCCTTCTCGGCAGCTGAAGAAAACATTCCGGTGGTAAACATCGCCGCTATTTTTCAAAAGCACCCGCAGGTCATTGTGGCCCACCCAGGTGAAGCGGAGAGCTGGGACGAGTTAAAAAACCTCACATTGCTGATCGGTGACAACGGGTATCAGTCGTATTACCAGTGGATGATCAAAGCGCATGGGTTTACTGCCGAACAGCGCCAGCCCTACACCTTTAATCCTGCTCCATTTTTGGCAGACAAATCAGTAGGCATGCAGGGCTACCTGTCCTCAGAGCCCTATCTGATCAAAAAAGAAGGCGGGTTTGACCCCAATGTTTTCTTGATCGCCGATGCTGGGTATTCGTCTTATGCAACGACTATTGAAACCATGCAGCAAACCATTGCAGAGCGCCCTGAGATTGTTGAGTGCTTTGTCGATGGGTCGATCAAAGGGTGGTACAACTACCTTTATGGCGACAACTCTGCAGCTAACGCGGCGATTCAAGAAGCCAACCCAGAGATGACGGCCGACAAGATCGCCTTTGGCATCTCAAAGCTCAAAGAATGGGGCATTGTCGACAGTGGCGATGCGGAAACCAAGGGCATTGGCGTTATCACCGACGAGACCGTTTCAGGCTTTTATGATCTGATGGTTGAGGCCGGTGTTGTTGATGCTGGGCTGGACTATTCGGCGACCTACACAACTGAGTTTGTGGGCAAGGGCGTCGGCATGGACCTGAAGAAGTAATATGTGTTGCGCCGCGCTGACGCGCGGCGCCTAAGACGAGGGGCGCTGCCCCTCGCGCTCCCCGGAGTATTTTTAAATAGATGAAGACCATGACCCCATCCGGGCCTTTGCCCCTTGGCGCGCGTCCGCCACTCTTGACGATGAGCCACGTTGAAAAGACGTTTAATGGTGATGTTGTTGCGTTGCGGGACATGAACCTGAGCGTGAACGACGGAGACTTTGTCTCGCTGCTTGGCCCCTCGGGATGTGGGAAATCGACCGCTTTGCGCCTGATCTCGGGCCTCATACACCCAACGCGCGGCAAGATTGGCTGGGAAGGCGGGCAAAGCAACGATGATCTTGGTGTCGTTTTTCAGGAACCTACGCTGATGCCTTGGGCGACTGTGGCTGAAAACGTCTGGTTGCCGTTTCGTTTGAAAGGGGTGCCATTTGCGCAAGTGAAAGACGAAGTCGCCGAAACTCTGGCACTGGTTGGTTTAGAGAAATTTCACGACTCATACCCACGCGAACTGTCGGGGGGTATGAAAATGCGTGTCTCCATCGCGCGTGCGATGGTGACCAAGCCGCGGCTAATCCTGATGGATGAACCTTTTGCGGCGCTGGACGAGATTACGCGATTTAAGCTGAACAACGACCTATTGGAGTTGAAAGCGGCGATTGGATGTACGGTTATCTTCGTCACACACTCGGTCTTTGAAAGCGTATTCCTCTCGGATCGTATCGTGGTGATGGCAGCGCGTCCGGGACGGGTTATTCATGAACTGACTGTCGATACCCCCTATCCGCGACACGAAGAATTTCGCACGTCCGCCGAATATGCAGCGCACACGCGTGCCGCATCAGATGCCCTTCAAGACGCAATCGGAGAAGCCGCATGAGCATTGTCGAAAGCGGCACACCCGCCCCGGACGTAATTGACGAAGAGGAAGCGGCACGCGCGCGATCGGAAAAGATCAATCGCATTGCGAAGTGGACGCTGCCCTCTGCGGTGATGATCGCATCGATCCTTGCTTGGCACTTTTACGTCACGCTCAACAACATCCCTCACTATGTGCTGCCAGGCCCGCTTTTGGTGGCGCAGTCCATCGTTGAAGACTGGCCGCTGTTGTGGCCTGCAATGCTGACCACGTCACGTCTGACGATATTAGCACTGATCTTTGCGGTAATTGGCGGCGTTGCTTTGGCCGTCGCGTTCACTCAGTCTAAGTGGGCTGAAATGAGCTTTTTCCCCTACGCGGTGATCCTGCAAGTCACCCCTGTGGTCGCCATTGCCCCGCTTTTGCAAATCTATATCGACAGCGCGTTTGTGGCGGCCTTGCTGTGCGCATGGATCGTGGCGTTTTTCCCAATCCTGTCGAACACGACCATTGGCTTGAAGTCTGCCGATCATAATCTTGAGGACCTGTTTACAATTTACGGCGCTACACGCTGGCAACGGTTGCGGTATCTTTCAGCGCCTTCTGCTTTGCCGTTTTTTCTTGGCGGGCTGAAGATTGCAGGTGGTCTGGCATTGATCGGGGCCGTGGTGGCAGAGTTTGTGATTGGGCGTGCAGGCACTGGCCTTGGGCTGGCTTCGACTTTGCTGGAGGCGTCTTATCGCTTCAACTTTGGCCGTCTTTATGCGGCGTTGATCCTGATATCCTGCATGGGTGTTGCGATTTTCGCGGTCACCTCGATCTTTAGCCATCTCATGTTACGCAAGTGGCATGAAAGCGCCTTAAAGCGGGATTGACGCGATGCGATTTGGCGAAACCAAGGGCCCGACACGGCTGCGCAATGTGACTGTTCCCGGCTGTTTGATCGGGCAAAGTGACGATCTCGTTGTGACAGATTTGACGATCTGGGACGACCGCATCCAAGAATCCGGCGGCACCGACGTCGAGATGGACCGCGCAATGGTTTTGCCTTGTTTCGTCGACATGCACACGCATCTTGATAAAGGACATATCTGGCCGCGCGCATCCAACCCGGATGGGACGTTTATGGGGGCGCTCACCACGGTTGGAAATGATCGCCGCGAGAATTGGAGCGAAGAAGATGTGCATGCGCGGATGGAGTTTTCCCTGCGCTGCGCATTGGTGCATGGCACACGCGCTATTCGAACGCATATCGATAGCCTTCAGCCGCAAGACGAGGTTTCATGGCCTGTTTTTGCCTCTCTGCGCGAAGAGTGGGACGGCGTCATTGATCTACAAGCCTCTAGCCTGATTGGGTGCGATAGCTATGACAACATCCGCGCGGATTATGCCGATACGGCTGATATTGTTGCTGCCGCGGAGGGTGTGCTGGGCATGGTGACCTATCCAGTCGCAGACCTGCGTCAGAGGCTATATGATTTCTTCGATCTGGCAGGCGAGCGTGATCTGGAGGTTGATTTCCATTGCGATGAAACAATGGATCCGACCTCGCAAACGCTCAAGATGATAGCTGAAGTCGTGGAAGAGATCGGCTGGTCCCGTCCGGTCACCGTGGGGCATTGCTGCTCTGTCAGCCAACAGAACGAAGACACCGCTCTGGCGACGCTTGATCTGGTGGCCAAGTCTGGGTTGAATGTTGTCTCTTTGCCGATGTGCAATTCCTATTTGCAAGACAGAACCATGCATCGCACGCCGCGCCAGCGCGGTATTACTTTGGTGCACGAGATGTGGCATCGCGGAATTAACGTTTGCTTTGCTTCGGACAACACCCGCGATCCGTTTTACGCCTATGGCGATCTAGACATGGTCGAGGTGATGCAGCAAGCCACGCGCATTGGTCATTTGGATCACAGCCATGCGCAGTGGCCCAATGCGTTTCTAAAAAACCCCGCGAAGGCCTGTGGGTTTGATGCGCCTTCCCTAGAACCGGGTGCGCCCGCTGATCTTATCATCTTTAAATCGCGCGATTGGTCCGAGTTTTTCTCGCGCCCGCAAAGTGACCGCATTGTATTGCGCAATGGTCAGCCGATTGACGCGACCCTCCCCGATTATTCCGAACTTGACCACCTGATGGAGCCCTGAATGAAAGAGAATGTTGCCGCCGCAAAAGCAGCCTTGTCCCATATGGACATCGACACCTCAGACGCTGCCATTCGCGCCAAAAGCCGTGATTTTTTCTGGTACTCCCCTGTCCTCAAAGATCGCTTGGATCACGTGGTTGCTGACTTTGTGGTCTCTCCCAAAGACGAAGCCGAAGTGATCGAAGTCTTGCGCACCTGTTATGCGCATGATGTTCCGGTCACAACGCGCGGTGCGGGCACTGGCAACTATGGGCAGGCAATGCCATTGGCGGGAGGGTGTGTGATGCACCTGCGCCATTTGGACAAGGTTAAGGTGATTGCGCCCGGTCGTGTTGTCACGCAACCCGGTGTTCTATTGAAAGACTTGGATGCTGCTTGCAAAGAACACTCTGGCCAAGAAATACGCATGTTCTCAAGCACCTGGGCAACCGCGACCATTGGTGGCTTTATCGCTGGTGGTTCGGGGGGCGTTGGGTCTTGTACGTGGGGGTCGTTGCGCGATTTGGGCAACATCATCCGCCTGCGCGTGGTGACGATGGAAGAAGAGCCGCGCGTTCTGGAATTTCGTGGTGAAGAACTCGCGCGCGTTAGCCACGCTTACGGCACCAACGGGATCATCACCGAAATCGAAATGCCGCTCGCACCCGCCTATGACTGGGTCGAGATGTTTGTGGCCACCGATGACTTTACCGATGCTGTTACCTTCACCGAAGAACTGGCCAATGAAGACGGTATTTTGATTAAGCTTGGCACCGTGTTTGAAGCGCCCATCGCCAAAGACTACTTTCAGCGTGTCGCGCCCTATGTGGAAAACGATACCAATTTGATTGGCCTAATGGTCGCACCGCATTCGATGGACGGGTTTCTGACATTCCTTGAACGAAGACCGCAAGCGCGCCTCATCTATCGCAACGATGACTTCGATTGGGAGCGCACGCCCGGCCCGGTGTTTGAATACGGCTGGAACCACACGACGTTGCGCGCTCTCAAAGTTGATCCGTCTATCACGTACCTGCAGGTTCGCTATGGCTATCCGCAGCACAAGGAACTGATCGCAAAAATGCGCGCTGACTTTTCGCCCGAGATCCTTCAGCATCTCGAAGTGTTGCGCGAGAACGGCAAGGTGATGTTTGCTGGCCTTACTCTGGTAAAATTCAGCACAGAAGAGCGTCTTAACGAAATCGTCAAAGCTCATGAAGACGCGGGCGCGATGATCTTTAATCCGCACCGCTACACATTGGAAGAAGGTGGACGGCAAACGGTCGATGATCGCCAGTTGAAATTTAAACAAGAAGCCGATCCAAAGGGCCTGCTCAACCCCGGCAAAATGATCGCGTGGGATGAACCCGATTTCGACTTCAAAGACATGTACGCGTATTCAAAGCTTCAGGCGGCGGAATGACCAAAGCGCTTGTCCTTTTTGCCCACCCTTGCCCAGAGAGTTATGGCGCGGCCTTGCATAGCGAGATCGTCACCACTCTTGAGGCGCGCGGATGGGACGTGGATGATTGCGATCTGAACGCCGAAGGGTTTCAACCTGTGCTTAGCGAAGAGGAACGACGCGGGTATCATGAAGAAGGCCCCAATCTTGCCCCGGTGCAAAGCTATGTCGATCGGATCATGGCCGCAGACGCGTTGGTGCTCTCGTTTCCTGTCTGGAATTTTGGCTATCCCGCCATCCTTAAAGGATTTTTTGACCGCGTATTCCTGCCCGGTGTGTCCTTCAAACTGATCAACGGTAAGGTCGTTCCAAACCTCACGCACATCAAAAAGTTGGCTGCGGTGACCACCTATGGCGGCACCCGTGTGCGCGCCACCTTGGCAGGCGATCCACCGCGGATGATCGTCAAACGCCACTTGTGGCATGTCACCCGCCCAGGCAAAACACGCTACCTTGCGCTTTACGATATGAACCGCGCAACAGACGCGAAACGCGCGTCATTCTTGACCACAGTGCGCCGCGAAATGAAATCACTCTGATGCGTGCTTTGGTCGTATATTGCCACCCGCGTTCGGGCAGCTTTACCAAAGCGGTCTGTGATTTGGTCGTCGAAAAGCTCGAGGCAAGCGGCGCCGAAATCCGTGTCAGCGATCTTTATGCCGAGGGCTTTGATCCGATTTTGTCCGCCGAAGATCACGAAGGTTATGAAATCTGCCCCGACAACTGCGCCCGCGTCAGCAAAGACGTTGAGAATGTGCGTTGGTGCGACACGCTGATTTTTGTGTACCCCACGTGGTGGTACGGCCTGCCCGCTATTCTGAAAGGCTGGCTTGATCGCGTCTTTCTGCCCGACGTCGCCTTCCTTATGCCGTCCCCCGAGCGCAAAGGAATCCACCCCGGCTTGCAACATATCAACCGTCTTGGCGTTTTCACGACGTGCGGCGCAAGCTGGTGGTTGACCACCTTGATTGGCGCGCCGGGCAAGCGCACACTGATGCGTGGCGTTGGATTGCTTTGCGGCAAGCCGTTCAAAAAGACCTTCGCGGCACATTATCTGATGGACACTTCGACTCCCGAAAGTCGTGCGCGCCACCTTGACCGCGTTGCGGCAAAGATGGATCGTTTCCTTGCATGAACAAGGAGAGACGCCATGATCCCCGTACTTGATTGGTCGCGGTTTACCAGCGGCAATGATCGCGATGGCTTCGTTGCGGATTTGGGCCATGCGTGCCGCGAGACCGGTTTCTTTTTGGTCACCGGACACGGCATTTCGCAAGATATGATTGATCAGACATTTGCCGCTGCCGATCAGTTTTTCAATCTGCCCACCAGTTCCAAAGAGCCGCTCGATATCCGCAAAAGCCCGAACAATCGCGGCTGGACGGCGCATGGCACCGAAAACCTTGACGACAGCAAACCGGGTCAGATCGACCGCAAAGAGGCGTATAACATCGGCCTGGAATTGGCGAATGATGATCCGCGCATGGGTCAGTCCTTTCGCGGTCCCAATGCCTGGCCTGACCTGCCGGGCTTTCGCGACACTACGCTGAGTTATTTCAATGCTGTTCATCAGTTAGGCGTCGATTTGCATCGCGCCATCGCACTCGATCTTGGCCTTGAGGAAACCTATTTTGACGGGTTTCTTGATCAACCCCTCGCTACGTTGCGCATGCTGCGTTATCCCGCGAGCAATGAGAGTAGCGGCGAGATTGGAGCCGGGGCACACACCGATTATGGCTCGATTACACTTTTGATGGGTGATGGCGAGCCGGGCTTACAACTTCAGCCGCGTGGTAAAGACTGGATAGATGTTCCTCGTGTGCCCGGCGCGTTTATTGTCAACATCGCCGATTGCCTTATGCGATGGACCAACGACATCTACGTCTCAACCCCGCACCGCGTACTTGTGCCTAAGAACCCTCGCCGTTCGCTCGCCTTCTTCCTTGATCCAAATCCGGACGCGGTAATTCAAGCCCTTCCCGGAACAGGAGAGGCAAAATACCCACCCGTGACCGGCGCTGAATATCTGAAAATGCGCCTTGATGCGACTTACACCGAGAAAGTGACCTAATGCGCCGATTTGACTGGGCCGATTACCGCACGACAGAATTTGAAGGGTTAGACCCTGAAAAAGTCATCGCGATCTTGCCGACCGCTGCCATTGAACAACACGGCCCGCACCTGCCGACTGGCACCGACACGATGATTGCCCAAGGCATGTTGGACGAGTTGCGCCATCAATGCCCTGATGATCTTGATATTCGTATCCTGCCCATTCAGGCCGTTGGCAAATCTAACGAGCATTTGCATGCCAAAGGCACCCTAACTCTGACAGCAGAAACCGCGCTTAAGGCTTGGGTTGAAATCGGGCTTTCTGTGGCGCGTGCCGGCGTGCGCAAACTGGTGATCGTGAATAGTCACGGCGGCAATCTTGATCTGATCTCTATTCTGTCGCGTGAGCTGCGGGTGCGTGCTGGGATGTATGCCGTCAAATGTCAGTGGGGCGGCTTTGGTGCGCCAGAAGGTCTGTTTTCAGAACGCGAGGTATCATTCGGAATTCATGGTGGCGATCGCGAAACGTCATTGATGCTGCACTTTCGCCCTGAAACTGTGGACATGACGCAGGCGGCCGATTTTAGATCAACCGCCGAAGACACCGCGATATCGCCCATTGGAGCAGTCTCTTATGGGTGGGTGTCTTCTGATTTGAATCCCGCAGGTACAGTTGGAGAAGCGCACCTTGGAACAGCGGAAAAGGGACAAACTGCCTGCAAATTCCAAGTTAGCCGCTTTATTGAGCTTCTTTCCACCGTTCGCGACCAACCACTCAGCAGTTTTTCGCCAATTTCGGACACAGTCGGTTAACGATTTAATAACAGATTCTTGACACCTTTGCCGGACCCTTCTTTTATGTCTCGTGCGGAGCATTCGCACATGCGGGGGGACAACCCGGAGGAGAGTGTCTTGGGAGCAGTCCTATTTTCACTACCAGCTGCACTTATCGGTGCAGTTTACTACACAATGACCCTTGGCTTAGGGGCGGTAGAGGCGTTTAGCCTTTACATTGTACTTGGATTGACCGTGATGGCAGGCATCACGGCGCTAAACGTGGCTATCTCTGGTCTATTGCGCGCCTACAACAATCCGGCAACGCGCGCGCGCTGACGCACCAAAGCCAAGACCATATCGATCGTCGGTGAAGGCGTATCAGTGAGACGCGCAAGCTCTGCAACTGATCCGACAAGCGCGTCGATTTCCATTGGTCTGCCGGCTTCAAGATCTTGTAGCATAGATGTGCGGTGCGCTCCGACAGCAGCACCACCGTCTATCCGACGCTCAACATCAATCGGGAATTTAACACCCAGTTTTTCAGCAACCTCTTGCGCTTCCAGCATCATCGCGCGTGCGACACTGCGCGTGCCCGGCTCGGTGCAAATCACATCCAACGTGGCGTGCGTCAGGGCCGAGATGGGGTTAAACGACAGATTTCCCCACAGCTTCACCCAAATTTCATCGCGCAACCTTGGACGCACCGGCGCTTTCAACCCAGCCGCGCTCAGAGCCTTTGAAAGCGCAAGAGCACGCTCCGATTTCTCGCCCGAGGGCTCGCCAAGGGAAAATCTGTTACCTTCGATGTGGCGCACAATGCCAGGCTCGGCCACTTCGGCGGCCGGATAAACAGCACAACCCAAAACACGATCCGGACCAAAGCCGTCCCATTGGACATTGCCGGGATCAACGCTTTGCAATCGTGTTCCCTCAAATGGTCCCTCAAGCTTGTGAAAGTACCACCACGGCACACCGTTAACGCCGCTTACTATCGTTGTATTCGGCCCAATAAGAGGCTGCATTGCGCCGACAACACCAGGTACCGAATGCGCCTTAAGCGTAACGATTACATAGTCTTGCACACCAAGATCAGAGGCATCAGAAGAAGCTGCCACCTTGTGCGTGCTCTCGCCATCGTCTTCGATCAAACGCAAACCATTGGCCTGCATCGCCGCTAAATGCGGACCGCGTGCAACCAGGCTGACGTCAGCCCCGACAGCGGCTAGCTTGGCCCCCATATAACCGCCAATCGCCCCTGCCCCAAAGACGCATAACTTCACGACACCAACCCCAACTTTTCGGCCATACCAATGCGTTGCATCTTGCCTGTCGCGCCTTTCGGAATCTCGTCCATGATAATGACCCGACGGGGCACCTTGAAATCGGCCATCCGCTCAGCGGCAAAGGCGCGAATGTCTTGTTCGCTCGCCTCTGATCCCTCAGACAGAACAATTGCCGCTCCAACCTCTTCGCCCAGTTTGGCGTGCGGAATGGCAAAGGCCACACATTGGCGCACGTCCGAATGGTCCATCAATACTTCGTCCACCTCAAGCGGACTTATTTTCTCGCCGCCGCGATTGATGATCTCTTTCAGTCGACCCGTCAGGCGCAAATAGCCCTCATCATCAAATGCGCCCTGGTCCCCCGTGCGGAACCAACGCTTGCCATCGGCTTCGAAAAAATTCTTCGCATTCGCCTCGTCGTTACTCTCATACCCCGGTGTCACGTTTGGCCCGGAGATTACGATCTCGCCCGTGCCGTCCATCAAACGGTTCTCAACCTCATGCGCGATCCGCACAAGCGGCCCGGCCTCGCGCCCCACAGACCCCGGTTTTTGCGGGTGCGGCGGCAAAGGGTTTGACGCCATCTGATGCGCGGCTTCAGTCATGCCATAGCCTTCGATCACAGGCGCATTGAATGTCTCGGCCAAGGCTTTGAACACCTGCGGCGGAAGACTGGCTGAAGAGGAGCGTAAAAAGCGCAGTGGGTTGTCGGCAATTACTTCGGCATTGCGCGGCGCGCGCGACAAAATAGCTTGATGCATCGTTGGCACAGCCGTGTACCACGTTGGGCAGGCTTCTTTCATCTGGCCAAAAAACTTTAGAGCATCAAAGCCCGGCGCACACCAAACCGATGCCCCTGCTGCAAGCGATGCCGACACAGCCGCAATAAGTCCATGGATGTGAAATAGCGGCATGACGTTCATGCAACGATCCCTTGGACTAAGCTCAAGCGAGTGCGCGATATGCTGTGCAGAGGCTGCAATGTTGGATTGCAAAAGTGGAACGATCTTTGGCCGCGACGTCGTGCCCGACGTATGCAGGATCAACGCGATGTCATCCGCGCCGGGTGCATCCGCCGCGCTTTTCCCTGCCGTCCCAGCCAACGTAAATGAACCCGCAGGCTGCGCGTCATCCCAGCTCAGGCGCAAGATGTTCAACCCTAACCGGTCAGCCGCCGCAAAAGCGGGCCCATCATAGCCATCAGCCAAAACGACCGCCTTGGCTTTCAGGTCTTCTAAATAAAACGCAAACTCATCCTCGCGATACCCGGGGTTCAAAGGTGCCGTTACTGCCGCCTGCGCGATGGTCACAAACGCTGTGGCCATTTCCGGACCATTGGGCAACACGATGGCAACTCGGTCGCGTGCGCTAATTCCGCAAGCGCGCAAACTGGCCTCAACAGAGGCGCTCAACGCGCGCAACCCACCGTAACTCAACCAGTCGCGCCCCGGCGCTCCAATGGCCGGTGCTTCATCCGCATGATCCGCCAGAAGTCGCTTCAACGTATCCATGACGCCTCTTTCATTACCCGTTCACGAGGGATGTACCGCGCGCACAGGTCAGAGGCAATTCTGACTTCTTCTTGTTAATCTTACCTTCAGAGGACTCTGGGGGCAGAACGCCCCAGCTGCTCGACGCGCGTCAGCGCGGCGAAATCATCCAACCACGTCGTAACCCGCAGCGCCCAAAGCTTTCATCAAAGCCGCGTACCCAGTGTGCGCCATCTCCAAAGGAGGTGCTGTTTTCGGGTCCTGCTCCGCCTCGATCACAAACCAGCCCTCGTAGCCGTGCGATCCAAGCCGTGCGACAATTGCATCAAAGTCCAAAGACCCGTCACCCGGCACGGTGAACGCGCCTTTGATCACCGCATCCAAAAAACTCTCACGCTCAAAATCAAGCGCATCCACAACGGGCTGGCGAATGTCCTTGGTATGCACATGGGAAATCCGCGAATGATGCTTGTCGATCATCGCCAACGGATCTCCACCAGCAAAGGCCAGATGTCCTGCGTCAAACAAGAGCGGGATACCCTCGCCTGAATTGGCGGCAAATGCATCAATCTCATGTTCGAACTGCACAACAGCGCCCATGTGATGATGATAAGAAAGCGGCATTCCCTGCTCAGCGGCCCATTCGCCAAAAGCGGTCAGTTTGCGCCCATAAGCTGCCATTTCATCGTCCGACAAAACCGGCTTCTTGGCCAATGGGATCCCTTGCTCCCCCTGAATGGACCGCGCACCTTCACCGTACACAATACAAGGCGCATCAACGGCCTTGAACAATTCGATCATCGGCTGAATGCGATCCTTGTTCGCCTCAAGGCTATCGGTGCAAAGCGAGCCATGAAACCAACCGCCACAAAGCGTTACATCAGCCGCGCGCAAGATCGGCAACATCTCATCGGGATCAGAGGGAAACCGCTGGCCTAGCTCCATGCCAACAAAGCCTGCGCTGCGTGATTGGCGCAAGCATTCTTCAAGGCTCACATCATCACTCAGTTGTGGCAGATCGTCGTTCCACCACGCAATTGGCGACATGCCCAGTTTCGCTTTCATCGCACCGCTCTCCACATTTCAAACTTAAGTTGGGGGTTGCTAGCCACAGTTGCGCCCATGCTCAATCCCTGAATGCGACGATTGCCTCAAAGCTTGAGACAAATTGAGAGAAACACGTTTTGTTGCCACGCCTTTTAGATCAGATAGACTTGAAACACCGGTACTGCGACGGGGAGGCCAATGACAGATTTAATGACAGGCATCAAAGCCAATAACTTTGTGATCGTGGGCCGCGCTGGCATCGACTTCTTCACCGACGCGGGCGTGAAAGTAGAAGACGCCGAACGGATGAGCGTCGATTTGGGCGGATCGGCCGCAAACATCGGCGCGGGCATTTGCAAGCTTGGTGGCAAGGCGGCTTTGGTCACACGCGTTTCTGATGATTCCGTTGGCAGCTACTGCACCAAACGCTTGCAGCACTACGGCGTCGATACGTATCACGTCAAAACGGTGGGCGGCGAGTTCCGCAACTCACTCGCCGTCTATGAAAGCGTGCTGGAAACCCACCGCAACGTGATTTATCGCAACGGCGCTGCGGATTTTCAGATGGACATGGAAGACGTTGAGGCTGTCGATTTCTCGCGTTTCAGCGCTTTTGTCACCGCGGGCACGGTCTTCGCCGCAGAACCCTCACGTGCCGCCTCATTTCGCGCCATAGAACTCGCAAAAGACGCCAGCCTACCGATCATTTTCGACGTTGATTATCGCCCCTATTCATGGCCCTCGCCACAAGTCGCCTCCGAGGTGCTCAGTCGCGCCGCCGAAGCCTCTGACATGATCGTCGGTAATGACGACGAGTTCGGCTTCATGGCTGGCGACTACGGCCAAGGCCCCGCCAAAGCGAAACATCTGGCCGAGACCACCGCGTCTGTCGTGATCTTCAAAAAAGGCCCTGGCGGCGCGCTCACCTTTGCCAATGGCGAAGAGATCATCACAGGCATCTACCCGGTCGATGCGCTCAAACCCGTTGGCGCAGGCGACAGCTTCATGGCAGGCTTACTCACCGCAATCGCCGACGGCTACGATCTAAAAGAGGCCATCTTGCGCGGATCAGCCTGTGCGTCGATCACCGTCTCGCGTCCCGGATGCGCCCCTGCCTTGCCAAACAAACAAGAACTCACCGACTTTCTCGCCGCTCACCCCGGCCCGACCGAAGGATAGCCCAATGCACATCGCGCCTTATGACAACGCCAACAAACCGATCGTCGATATTGATGATGCCACCGTCCCGCTGAATTATTTCAACATCGTAAAGCTGAAAAAAGGCGACGCGTTTGAATACGCGGTTCCGGGCTATGAGACCTGCATCGTCCCGGCCACTGGCACTGTTGATGTCGATGTCGAGGGCTTCAAAGCGGACTCGATCGGCGGTCGCGTAGAAGATGTTTGGGGCGGCGAACCCGAAGGTGTCTACGTCCCAACTGCCGCCAAAGCCACAATGGTGTGCACGTCTGACGAAGCCGAAGTTTTTGTCGCAGGCGCAAAATATGACAAGGTGCTCGACGCATTCGCTGTGCGCAGCGACGAACTGGACCTTGTGCAATACGGGTCAGACGACACCAAGACACATCGCAAAATCAAACACATCCTCGGCACCAAATACCACGACAAGGTGGGCCGTCTGTTGGTATCAGAACTGTTCACTGTCGGCGAAGGTGGCTGGTCGGGCTTTCCAAGCCACAAACACGACACTGACCGCATGCCAATCGAGACGCGCCACGACGAAACCTACAACTTCCGCTTCAAGCCCAATCACGGCTCGGGTGTGCAGATGCTTCAACGCGAAGATGGCAAACCAGGCGATGCCTATCACCTTGTCGACGGCTCAACGATTTGTCTCGACAATGGCTATCACCCCT
Source organism: Paracoccaceae bacterium (assembly GCA_039942715.1). Classification (GTDB taxonomy): domain Bacteria; phylum Pseudomonadota; class Alphaproteobacteria; order Rhodobacterales; family Rhodobacteraceae; genus JABDJX01. The sequence goes on along the minus strand of JBDVBY010000008.1, from coordinate 71,014 downwards.
GCGCCGTTTTGCCGGGTTATCAGATGTATTACTTCACCATCCTCGGTGGCCTTTCACAGCGCAGCCTTGTGCAATTCTTCCAGCCAAGCCACGCCTATCAGATCGAAACGATCCCCGGCATCAAAGACATGATTGCGAAGTTCAAGTGAGCCTCGCAACACTCGCAGATGTCCTGCAACCAGCCCTAAAAGGCGGCTATGCGGTCGGCGGACTGGTCACTTTGGGCTGGGAAGACATGCGCGCCTTTGTCCGCGCAGCCGAGGCCGAAGATTGTCCGGTAATCCTGCAAGCAGGCCCCGGATGTCGCGCGCACACACCGCTGCCGATCTTGGGCAAAATGTTCCGCCACTTGGCCGAGGAGGCAAGCGTGCCCGTCGTCGCACATCTTGATCACGGCTACACTTTTGAAGATTGCAAAGAGGCGCTGGAGTCAGGCTTCACATCGCTGATGTTCGACGGATCACGTAAGCCGCTACAGCAAAACATCGACGAAACCGCCGCTATTGCCGAAATGGCGCACAAAGCAGGCATCTCTTGTGAAGGCGAAATTGGATTTGTTGGCTATGACAACGGCGAGGAGTCTCTCGGTACTGATCCAGACGAAGCATCCAAGTTCGCAGCCGAAACAGGCGTTGATGCGATGGCCATCTCTTGCGGGAATGTCCACTTGCAACAAGACCAATCAGGCGGCCTAGACGAAGCACGGATCGCATCAATCCAAGCCGTTACCGACGTCCCGCTTGTTATCCACGGGGGATCAGGCGTGCCCGCAGATCAGCGCCGCCGCCTCGCGCAGCAAACAAACATCTGCAAGTACAACATCGGCACTGAGTTGCGCATGGCTTTTGGCGCAGCCCTGCGCGCTGCCATAAACAGCGATCCCAATCGATTTGATCGTGTCGAGATACTAAAAGGCACGCATGACCCTGTGATGGAGATCACGCGTTCCGTTTTGCGCAATCTGAGCACTTAGGTTGCTTGCAAAGTTTTTTCCGGCTTCAGCAAACGCTTTTATTTCGGGTGATCAGCGGCAGGATCAGAACCGACGGAGGCGTACCGAGCCGTTGTGAATAGCGCGGTGGCAAGGATCATCTGAAGATACGCAACGGCCCACCATTTTTGCTGGGCGAACTCGTCGATCAAAGGGTTCATCTGCAATCGCAACGCGGTCATCGCTCCCATTGCCTCAAGAACAACAATTATCCCGGCGGCACAGATGCCCGCGATGCTTCCGGCAATAAGTGCCCGCAGGGTTACGGTTCTGGCCCGAAAATATTCCGCCAATGCAAGAAGAACAAAGGGCGACAAAAGAAATGTAATGCGGATTTCCTGAATGCGCCCCATGAAAAAATGCGCAACAAAAAGCAATACCAGCGCATAAGGGAAAGCACCGCGAAGTGCATCGAGCCTTTCTTGATGCGAGGTTAGCAGTGGAACTTTGGCTAATCCAAACACAGAAAGCCCACGACGAAACGCTGCGATTGGCTGCGCCATTGCGAGGTAACGCACAAGGGGCACCCAGCCAAATCCAAATGTTAATGCAAGCGCCAAAAGCGGCAGCAAAATACTTAGCAGATTGGTCTCGCGAAAAACCTGATACCCATTCACGCCAAATCCAAGACGCAATCCAATGTGTATGCAAATTGGAAGTATAAGAACGGCAAACTTCATTTTGCGTGGCGCATTAGTTCCAAGAAGGAACAATCCAGAAATTATGAGAAGGGTCTCTCGCACAAATGCACCCAGTACACAAATGACCACGACACTTATCCAGTCGCCTTTCAGCATTGCACGCAGCGCCAAAAAGATTAGCCCGTAAGCGAGGAAATCCTCTTTGGTTTGGACAGGAATAATATAGGCAAACAGAACAGGAGGAAGCAAAAGCCAGACGCCTACGCCGGCCAAACGCGCCCGGGATTTCGCACCTGCTGCTTGCAAAAACTGATCACAGGCCCAGATTGCAAAGGCATGCGACAGGACAGAAATTCCCATGAAAGCAAGCCAATATGTGTGGATATCCTTAGGCGCGCCGGTCAGTAGAAAGAAATGCGCGACAAGATCAACCGCACCACGGAACACAATGCGGTACTTGAAGGGCTCCCATTCTTTGGCCCAAGACCCTTGATCTAAGTGTTCCCATGTCCATGAACCGGGCTTATTTTCAGTGCCAAAGTAAACATTCATGGCTTCGGCAGTTGCGTAAGTGCTGCCGGGCACCAAATGGAGCAGAATTGCAACGACAATTGCGAAGACAAAAAGGATCAAAGAAATTCTATCGATGAAAAATAGACCTTTGTTAGTGCTGCCCCTTTCAGAAATAGCAGCTCGCTGGCTTTGAATTCTACATTGTGTGAAGCTCCAAGAAAAGATTGGTCATAAATTACTGCAAGATCAAAAGACTAGCCGCTTTTCTGTGCGCGGCACGATCCGAACCATATCGCGCGTGGGATGACCTGGACGCGGTTTTGCGTTTATCTTCTGTGTCACGCCCGTTTTTGCCGCTTGCTCCATCGCCAAAAGCGCATGCATATCCGCAAGCCCTTCTTCACCATCGGGTTCAGGCTGCACGCCATTTAAAATACAGTCGGAAAAGTATGCGGTCTGCCCGCCAAAATGATCGCAATCATCAAAGGTTAACTCTTCGTCCTTCCCATCATCGCGCACTATCGACATGCGCGGGCTGGTCTGAAACTCATAGGCAGCCTCCATTGTGATCTGCCCTTCGGTGCCCATCACACGAAACATATCCGTCCCACCAGCTTCAAAACTGATCATAAATTGCGCCATGCGTTCGCGCGGGAACATTAGTGTCACCGCCATTGAGCCCTCAACTTCTGTAAATCGCGGATCGCCATTTCCGTGGGTTTTCATCGCCATCACATGCGTTGGTTCATCACGAAAAACATGCCGTGCGGCGTTCAGACAATACACACCGATGTCCTGAAACGGCCCGCCCCAATGTTCGGCCTGCAGGCGATGATTGCCCAAATCGGATTGGAAAGAGAAAGTAGAGGCGAAGTGTTTGACCTCGCCAATCGCCCCTTCGTGCAGCCTTTCAATCAGCTCAACAGTTCCCGGTTCACAATGCAGCCGATAGGCCGTCATCAACAATGCATTGTTATCATTGGCCGCTTTGATCATCGCTTCGCTTTCGGCAATGCTCACTGCCAGTGGCTTTTCGACCAAAGCGTGCTTGCCAGCGCTTAGCGCGCGGATCGCGTAATCGGCATGCATCGAATTGGGTAATGCGATGTAGACAGCGTCGATCACATCAGCGGCCAGCATCTCGTCGTACTGCTCATATGAAAAAATATTTTTAATGCCGTAGAAGTCAGCCAATTGCTTGGCCTTATCCACGTTACCGGTGACAATCGCAGTCATCTCCGAGTTTTCGGTCTGCCCAACCGACGGCATAAAGGCGATCTGACTGATCCATCCAGCCCCCACAACAGCGTATCTGATTTTCGTCATGTCTCACCCTTTGTCGCGCATGTTTCACCGGCGCATTACGGCGACATACCGACGATACGTCAATGCGAATGGTGCAGCGGATGAGACAAATCTCAGCTAGACTCGTCGTCTTTGGATTTTATCTTTGGCCCGAATTTCACCTCGAAATGCATCGCCAGTGCAATGAACAAACCAAAGTAAACGACATTCGCTGGCTGGGGAAACGGGATCAAATCGCGCACCGCCGGGAATATAACGTAAGGCACTATCCCCAATGAAAGAGCCGCCCAGCCAATCAGGATCGCACCATGCTTTGACGGCCATTTTAAGATCGCCAATTGCGCCAAAACACGCGGAAGGAGTGCTAGGAAAACAATCAAAACCCAGATCATGTAGCAGCAGCCTTTTGGGCGCGCGCGGCCCGGCTTGTCATTATGATCACCGACACAACGATAATCGCACCGCCAATATTTGCAGCCCAATTCAACGGCCAGTATGCGCCGACCGCGCCTGCCACCAACATCAGAGCCGTAATCGGGCCAATCGGACCTTCAGAATACCACTGGATCAATGCGTTAGAGGCATAAACACCAAACAAGGCAAAACCGCCGATTTGCAGAACTTCGTACCACTCTCCTGAGATAAGCGGCGTGTACGCAAACAGCAGCGGGACAATATAAAGACCCTTCGCGATCTTCCAACTTTCAAAGCCTGTCGCCATCGGGCGCGCGCCCGCGATGCCCGCAGCGGCAAAGGCTGCCAAGCAAACCGGCGGTGTTACGTTGCTGTCCTGGCTTAACCAGAAAATGATCATGTGTGCTGTCAGTAGGAACGTCATTTGCGCCGTTGGGTCGACAAGCACGGGTCGGATTGTCACCGCCAACTCAAACGGAATTGCTGCGACAAGGGACCATGCGTCTTCCTCGCTCATGCCCCCCCCCACTTGTGTGGCTAACGGATGATCCACTAAGAAAAACAGGGCCGCTTGCGTCGGATCCGAGATGCCAGCAACCAGCGCGTCAACCACAAGACCATCGGCCATCAGACCCGCCAATGCCGGTGCGGTTAGGATTGCGAGGATGATGTAGGCTGCCGTTACTGGCAGACCCATGCCAAGAACCAGCGAGGCAAACGCGATCAAAGCGATGGCCAACACCAGCGAGCCTTGGCTCCATTGTGCGATCATCAGGCTAAATCCGTTGCCAACGCCGCTCGTGACGATGGCGTTGTTCATAATGCCGATTGAGACCAACAGGATCGCCACCATGATCGATGAACGTACACCGCTGATCAGCGCCTCAGCGATTTTGATAGGCCCCATTGTGACGGGTTTGAAGCTGCCCTTGGGTAGAATCAATGCCAGAACGCTCGTAGCCCACGATGTTATGATCAAGGCAGCAATCGCAAAACAGGCCGCATAAGACGGCGTCACACCCGACAGCAACATCCACACCATAACCGTCAGCGGGATCACAAAGACCAAACCGCCGGAGATCATTTTGGCGCGATCCACGGTCATGTCGATTTCAGATCCAGCGTCGAATTTCATCGCTTCGATACGCACGATGAAAGCAACCGATAGGAAATAGATGATGGCTGGTACGACCGAAACGGCGACGATGGTACCGTAAGAAATGCCCGTGTAGCTCGCCATCACAAAAGCCCCTGCCCCCATGATCGGCGGCATGATGCCCCCGCCCGTCGATGCAGCTGCTTCGACACCTCCTGCAAAGGCTGGTCGGAACCCGTTGGCTTTCATCAATGGGATTGTGATCACCCCGGTAGACGCAGTGTTGGCAACAGCTGAACCAGAAATAGTACCGGTGAGAGCTGATGAGATGACGGCCACGAAAGCAGCCCCGCCTTTGATCCGGCCCGCCACAACTTTTGAAATTTCGATCACAAAGTTTGACGCGCCCGAGACGACCAAAAAGCCGCCAAAAATCATAAACAGCGTGATGTTAGTGGAAGAGATGTCGGCCAAAATACCAAACATACCTTCGTCATTGTACATCGAGCGGAACATCACATCGTCCACTGGCAAGCTTGCCGCGCGGAATACGCCGGGCAGTTGGCTGCCAAGGAAAAGGATGTAGGACAGCGATAGGATAATCAGGATCGGGATGACCCAGCCCGAGACGCGGCGCGACAGATCAATCGCGGCGAAAATTAGCAGAAACCCTGCGATCCAGTCCATCGGTGTGAATTGCCACCCTTGGCCAGTGATCGCCAACGTGCGCTCGTAAATTGAGTTTTCGGCCGATGCGACCCAAAGCGCAGCAGCGGCGACAGCGAGACCGTAGATTATGTCAAAGGCCCGCGCGAAAGTCGTCTCAGAGCGCGCGCCAAACGGGCTGTAGAGGATAGAGGCGAGGAAAGCGAAGCCTGCAAAGTGGATGGCGTTTTGCCACTTTCCCGGCTCGATCAGGTAGACGTTCGTCACCACATGCCAGATGCCAAAAGCGATGGCGAAGATTGCGACACCCCAGCCAAAGGCACTGTTGCCACTGTCAAAACGCATCAGCGCCTCGCGCGGATTTTCAATTGGTTCACTCATTGCCGTACCCCTCCCCGGATAGCAAAAAGGGCGCGAATTTCATCGCGCCCTTTTATGGTTCAAGCAAGCGTCGCTTACTTCGCCATCAGCATTTCTGGAATTTCCAGACCGACCTCTTCGTAGTAGCGCTGCGCACCAGCGTGCAGAGGCACTGGCAGACCAGCAAGGGCTTTTTCAATCGCCATCGCTTTGGTTGCCGGGTGGATCGCCTGCAGGAACGGCAGGTTTTCATACATGGTCTTGGTCAGCATATAGACGTGGTTTTCGTCAACATCTGCATTCACCGCGAGGAAGTTTGGCTGCGCAATGGTGTTGATGTCTTTGTCCTGACCGGGATACGTGCCAGCCGCGATTGTGTAAGGCACCCAAAGATTGCGGCCGCCGTCCATTTTCATCAGCTGATCTTCGGTCACGTCCAAAATGGTGAACTTACCTTCATTCGAGGCCATAAGGCGCGTGATCGCACCAGTAGGCGGACCAGCAGGCATGCCAGCCGCAACAGCCTGACCATTGGCCAAAGCATCAGCCGTTGGGCCATAGCCTGCGTCGACAAGGTCAAAATCGCTGTTCACGTCAAGGCCAAGACCCGACAGAAGAACGGTGTTTGAACCGATTGTACCCGAATTCTGGCGGCCCATACCGGCAGCCATACCTTTGACGGCCATCAAATCTTCGACCGTACCTGTGGCTGCCTTTTCAACTGGCATGACAAACTGCTCGACGTTCTGCCACAGCATAGAAACCGAGCGCAGGTTGGTTTGCGGCTCAGTGATCGGGCCAGTGCCGGTTGCGGCGTAAGAGCCAAACAAACCTTGCAAAATCGCGAAGTCAGCGGTTCCAGCGCCAAGCGCCTGGACGTTTGCGCCCGAGCCTGCCGAGTTGACGGCTGTCAGCGAGAATTTCTCTTTTGGCAACAACTTGATCTTCGACAATGTCGAGATCGCTGTGCCTACCGGGTGATATGTGCCCCCCGTTGAGGCTGTGTTTAGAACGTAGTCCGCGGCGTCTTGCGCCTGAGCTGTGCCGCCCAGTGCGATGGTCGCACCAAGTGCGAGTGCCTTGATCATCTTCATAAATATACTCCTCCCATTTCGGGGCAAAACGATTGCCCGCCTCTTACCCTTATACACGACGCGGCGGACGGAAAGTAAAAAGCGTAACTATTTAGGTGCGGAAAAATTGTGCATTTATAGAATGTTAGCGCACACATTGCGCAGTTCTGTGGAGCGCGTGTGCGAAAAATCGCACGAACGGGTCAGTAGTAGAGCGCGCGATTCGCCGAGCTAGGCCGCAGCAGCTTCTTCCCACGGCTTCAATTCGACCACAAAAATCGCGCCTCCGCCGGGCGCATTGGCACCGCGAATATTGCCCCCAAAGCTTTGCACAAGCCCGTAAGATATCGAAAGACCAAGCCCGACGCCCTCTGCCTCGCCAATTGATTTGGTTGAGTAAAACGGTTCAAAGATTTTGTCAGGATCGTTGATGCCCGGGCCAGTATCGCACACTTTCAACAGCACACTTTCACCAACCGTGACGGATAGAGTGAGACGGCGATCTTGGGTTCCTGACATCGCATCAAGCGCGTTTGACATTAGGTTGATCAACACCTGTTGCAGGCGCACTTCGCCGCCCTGCACCCAAATTTGCCGATCAGGCATGTCGATCGTCAACGTCACACCTTCTTTTTCGATCCGCTGTTCGCTTATGTCTACCGAGGCTTGTACAACCTGACCCAAATCAACCTTGGCCACAGGCTCGATCTCTTGGCGCGCAAAGGTGCGGAAATTGCGAATAATGCGTCCCATGCGGCGCGCTACATCGGCGATCCGTCCTAAGTTTTCGCTGGCTACGTCCGTTTTGCCTCGCTCTAGAAGGGTAGCTGCGTTTTCAGCATAGCTTTGCAGCGCCATCAGCGGTTGGTTCAACTCGTGGCTGATACCAGCAGACATTTTGCCAAGCGCGCTAAGTTTTTCCGCCTGGATCAGATCATCTTGAGCACGGGTAAGCGCGGCTTCGGCTTCTTTGCGCTCTTTAATTTCAACACGTAAAGCAACGTTGGTGTCAGACAACGCACTGGTCCGTTCGGCAACCCGCATCTCAAGTGCGTCATTTGCGGTGGCAAGCGTGCGACGTTGGGCCGAGACGAACAGGATCACCGCCCCAAAAAACAGCCACGCAATTCCCGCTACGATGGCTTGCAACAACGCCGCAGACTCGGCTTGAGAGATGTCAATCAACGCCTCGCCTTGCATGCTGATCAATGGAATGTCGCGCTCAACGTGAAGCGCACGCGCAGGCAGGTATCGTCCAGCCTCAATGTCCCAAATCTCGGCCCCTCTGAACAGCCGTTCTTCGTGGGTCACAAAAGGGCGCATTGGAGTATCCAAAAACCCTTCAGGCGGCGGGGACAGGACATCGCGGCGGCGAAACAACAACTCGGAGCGGTTAGAGAAAAACACGACACCCGCCTCATCCGTCATGTAAATCGCGGGACGCGTGCCGCGAAAGTCGGCTTCGATACGCTCGACATCAATCACCACAATGAGCGCGCGGGTAACCGGGCCTTCATCGCTGAAAATCGGAACAGCATAATAAAAGGCGCGGCGAGAGAACCTATCGCTGACCGCGTGATGGCTGCCAATACTGCCCTGCAAACCACGCTGAACAAACGGTTGCCCCAACCAACGCGACGGAGGGGCGCCCAGCGCATTCACCACAACCTCACCGCGCGCATCCAGCAACACGTAATCCAGCGCGCCTGATAGGTCCGCGATCCTGACTAGAATAGACTTGAGGTCTTCGGTGCTTGTGGCCGTGTCGGCAAGGCGGGGGTCTTGCGATGTGCTGACCGCCAGCATGCGGTGGCCATGAAATTCGCCCACAACGCGGTCAGTGGCCAGCGCAAGATCAGAGTGCCCACGCTGCTGAAGCTCGCTCAGAAGCTGACCAGATGCGTAATACCAAACGCCCCCGCCCAAGATAAGCGAGGCCAAAAGATAAAGCGGAATGATCAGTTTACGGGCCACAGTGGTAACTTACGCGGGTTCCTTGAGCCGTTTCAATGCACAGGAGCGGCAAAACCGTTGCTTTGCGGACTCACATCAAAACTTACGGTCTTTTTTAGGTGGTATTGATTTTTCAGCCCCGCCAGCGCGCTGTTAACACTTACCATAATAAAAAAAGAAACGGTGAGGCAGACAAGATGAGCATGATGACGGGTCCAGAGGGCACGTACGTCATCTCTTGGTCACAGACCGAGATCGACGGACTAGCGGGAGCACCAGCCTCGGCATTGGATGCCGGAGCGATGTGGATATGGCGCGGTGAGCCGGTGCGTATCGATGGGGCCACTGGCGGTGTTAGCGGCGCTTATCCAAATGAGTCGCGCGAAATGCACAGACGGCGCGCTGCCGCCAGCGCGCGGCGCATTGTTGCGCGCGCTTTGGCACAAGAAGGTGCGCGCGCGCCATTTGCCGAAGAAATCATGGCCTTTGATCGCTCGTTCACGCTTTCGGATGGTCGCCGCAATTGGGTCGCCACACTCATCGACATGCCCGAAATCGCGCACCCACTTTTAATGTTTGCAGGCGCAATGCCACCGCGCAACGTCCCATTGTGTGTCACCGAAGGCGTAACGGCGCCAGCAATGCCAACACGGGTGAGCGAACCCGTTGAAGGCGTGGTCTGTTTTACGCCGGGGACATTCTTGGAAACGCCGAACGGGCCGCGCTTAGTGGAAGAACTGGTGGCTGGCGACAAGGTGATCACCAAGGACAACGGCACCGAAGAGGTGCTTTGGGTGGGCAACCGCAATGTTTCTGGCGCGCGGCTTTATGCCATGCCTGATCTGCGCCCTGTGCGCATTCGCGAAAATGCGCTTGGTGCGGGGCGTCCGGGTGGGGATTTAATCGTCTCGCCAGATCACAAAATGCTCGTCGAGGGCGATGCGGCCCGCGCGCTTTGGGGCGAAGCCGAAGTGCTGGTGGCTGCGCGCGACTTGATCGACGGCAGCGGTGTGACGCGTGACATGGCAGCTAAATCGGTAACGTATATTCACCTGATGCTACCGGATCATCATGTTCTGGTCGCAAACGGCGTGGAAACCGAAAGCTTTCATCCCGCCGCTGCGCGCCTTGATGCTATCGCTGAAGAACAGCGGTTGCGGCTTTACGATGTGATGCCTGAGCTGGAATTTGACACCAATTGCTACGGTGCACCGTCACGACGTGTTCTGACACGCGCAGAAGCAGCGCTCTTGCCTGCCGTGGCCTGATTTCGCCGCACCTGTGATGCGCCGACCAACGGAAGGAGTGCTGCCCCTCCAGACGACCCCAAAGTATTTGTAGACTGAATAAATGCAGCGTTGACAGGCCTGTTGGTCGGTTCTATACGGCGCTCTTCATTGGTGTTGGTGGACCCTGCAAGGGGAAACCTGTCGCCTCGGCAAAATCCGAGGAGGAGGACAACGCCCTTCACGCCCAAACGCGGGCCTTAAGAAGGAGATCAGCCGTGACCAAACGCACGTCTGCCAAATACAAACTTGATCGCCGGATGGGTGAAAACATCTGGGGTCGCCCAAAATCCCCAGTCAACCGTCGTGAATATGGCCCCGGCCAGCACGGTCAGCGCCGCAAAGGCAAGCTGTCTGACTTTGGCTTGCAGCTGCGTGCCAAGCAAAAGCTTAAAGGCTACTATGGTGATCTGACTGAAAAACAGTTCCGCCGCATTTTTGCCGAAGCCGAGCGTGTGCGCGGTGACACAGGCGAGAACCTGATTGGTCTGCTTGAGCGCCGTCTTGATGCGGTTGTTTATCGCTCAAAGTTCGTGCCAACCGTCTTTGCCGCACGTCAGTTCGTGAACCACGGCCACGTGCGGGTGAACGGCCAAAAAGTTAACATCCCATCCTATCGCGTCAAAGAAGGCGATGTGATCGAGGTGCGTGACAAGTCAAAGCAGTTGGCTCTTGTGCTTGAAGCTGTTGGCCTGCCCGAGCGTGATGTACCTGATTACATCGAAGCAGATCACTCGAAAATGACAGCGACGTTTGTGCGCACACCTGGTCTGGGCGATGTGCCTTATCCAGTGCTGATGGAGCCAAACCTCGTCATCGAATATTACGCGCAGAACTAAGCTATTTTGCAGCGTTTAAGATTGAGCCCCGCCGGTGAAACCTGGCGGGGTTTTTGCTTTGTCAGACGGTATTGCGTCTGAAAAGCCAAAGTGCAGCTATGCAGGCCAATGCTGCAGCAACTCCGCAAAGCAGGGCTGTGCTTACATCTCCTGATGCATCCGCCAGTGATCCAGCGATGCGCGGGGCGATCATCATCACGCCATAATAGATCGAGAAAAAGACGCCCATTCCGAAGGCGCGCATTTCAGGTGACAGAACCGCCGATGGCAGCGTCATCACAGGCCCTGCTGCAAATGAGAACAGAACCGCGACCACCAGAAAGGAAGGAATTGTCAGTGCGGCGGGCCCGAACAAAACAACCGGGATCAGAACCACGAAACTTAACATACTTGTGAATATCACCGCATCACGCGCTCCGATACGATCAGCGATCAAGCCGCCAATCGGCAAAGCAAGTGAGAAGAAAATCATAAACGCGCTGATAATCCCGGCAGCATCCGCCGCGTCCCATCCTTTTTGCACGAAGAGCGCCGGTCCAAAGCTGAACACCATCGCAAGGCCGGTATTATAGAACGCCCAAATCAGGCCTGCGAGTGTCAGTGGATAGGTTGGAAGTTTTGTTACTTTGAGACTCGCGCTGACTTCTTGCAGACCCGCAGGAGCGCGATAGAGCGCGGCATAGAAAACAAGGCTAGCCGCGATCATTGCAACCACGATCCACCATGCAAAAGTGATGCCGCCCATTTCGGCAGCTGGGGGCAAAACCAACAAAGCAAGAGCAATGCCAATGGGCCATGAATTGACGAAAATCGCCATCGCTGTGGCGATCTCCCGCCCAGCAAACCAATCCACCAGCATTTTGGTCGAGACAACATTCAAAAGCACACCCCCCACACCTGCAAGCACACGGCTTAACACCAGCAGATACCAATCAGAGGACAGGGCCGTGATCACGCCGCCTGCCAACATCATCAAAAGCGCCGCACATACCACTCGCTTATCCCCAAGACGGGCGGCGATCGCACCGCCCGGAATTGCAACAATCACCCCCGGCGCAAGAAAAACACCAATCAACAATCCAATGTCAGCCAGACCCAGAGCGAAACTTTCGACTAAGAAAGGGGAAAGGGCTGCAACAGCCTGAAACTGAAAGGCCATCATCAGGCGCACCAGAAACAACAACGCAAGAATCGACCACCGATTGTTCATGTCTGGACCCCTTTGATTTTTCTTTTCAGTGACGGACCGCAGTATGACAAGCGGATTGTTATGCATTTCTGCAGAGCACAGTTACGGATTTGGAGAGTTTCCCTTTGCCCGCCAGCGCGGTAGAGACCGCGCAAGGAGTAAGACCAATGTCACCTATCGTTGAAATCCATGATCTGAAAAAGGTCTACGACGGCGACTTTGAAGCGCTGAAGGGCGTCACCCTTGATATTGTTGAGGGCGAGATACTGGCGCTGCTCGGCCCTAATGGTGCGGGGAAAACCACCCTGATTTCAACGATCTGCGGGATATCTTCGCCTTCATCCGGTACAATCCGGGTCGGCGGGCATGATGTGGTGACCGAGTATCGCCAAGCGCGCCGACTGGTCGGACTGGTGCCCCAAGAGATCAATATCGAGCCGTTTAGCAAAGTGGCAGACACAGTCGCTTTTACCCGCGGACTGTTTGGCAAAAAGCGCGATGATGCGCTGGTCGAGAAAATTTTGCGCGACCTTTCGTTGTGGGAAAAACGCGACTCGCGCATTCACGCGCTTTCTGGCGGCATGAAACGTCGCGTGCTGATCGCTAAGGCGCTCGCCCACGAGCCACGCGTGTTGTTTCTTGATGAACCAACCGCCGGTGTCGACGTCGAATTGCGTCGCGATATGTGGGAGCTGGTTGAAAAACTGCGCGCAGGCGGAGTGACGATCATTTTGACCACGCACTATATCGAAGAGGCCGAAGCCATCGCCGACCGAGTTGGCGTGATCAATAATGGGGCTTTGTTGCTGGTCGAAGACAAGACCGCGTTGATGCAACGTATGGGCAAGAAGGTTTTACGCATCGAGTTACGCGATGCTGTCACCACCCTGCCCGATTGTCTGGACGGATTTGATCTGGCCATCGCCGAAGACGGACGCGTTCTAACTTACACCTATGACACGCACGGCGAGCGTACTGGGATCACGCGATTGCTGGGCGAGTTGCAAAACGCTGGAGTGGCACTCAATGACATTCAAACCAGCCAAAGCACTCTCGAAGACATATTTGTGGATATCGTAAAGGACACGCCATGAACTGGGCAGGCGTCAAAGCCATTTGGATCGCTGAAATGACGCGGTTTTTCCGCTCTATCGTGCAATCGATGGTCTCACCTGTACTGTCGACTTCGCTCTATTTTGTGGTGTTTGGCGCCGCCATCGGCAGCCGCATCCAAGAGATCGACGGAATTAGTTATGGCGCGTTTATTGTGCCCGGGCTGATCATGCTCACAGTACTCCAGCAATCGATCCAAAACGCGGGCTTCGGCATCTATTTTCCCAAGTTTATTGGCACCATTTACGAAGTTCTTTCAGCCCCGCTGAGCGCGTTTGAGGTCGTCTTGGGCTATGTCGGGGCTGCCGCGTTTAAATCGTTAATCATCGGATTGATCATCTTGGCAACGTCGTTTTTCTTCGTCGATATAACTATTTTGCACCCGTTTTGGATGCTCGGATTTCTGATCCTGACCGCAGTTAGTTTTGCCCTGCTCGGCTTCATCCTCGGCATCTGGGCAAACACCTTTGAACAACTGAACCTAGTGCCACTTTTGGTGGTCACACCCTTGGTGTTCTTGGGCGGGTCGTTTTACTCGATCTCCATGCTGCCAGAGTTTTGGCAAAAGGTCTCTCTGTTCAACCCCGTGCTTTATCTGGTGTCCGGCTTTCGCTGGTCGTTTTACGGGATGTCGGATGTGCCAGTCGAAATCAGCCTGATCGCGATCTGCGTCTTCACACTGGCCGCAATGGCCGTGATCTGGTGGATTTTCCGCACCGGATATAGGTTGAAAAGCTAAAGCCGAGTGATTGTCGTTTGATCCAGCAACCCTTGGGTAATCTGCGGGTCGCACAGACGTGTCGCCTCGGTCATCACAGCAGCACTTGCCGCCGCAACCCCGTGGCGCAAGCATTCCTCGGGAGCCTCATTGCCCGCCAAGGCGTAAGTAAATGCGCCAACAAAACTGTCGCCTGCCCCGACCTTTGAAATCACTTTCACCGGAGGGTTTAAAGCGTGCCACGCGCCCTTCTCGCTTGCCAAAACCGACCCATCTGGACCACGCGCCACGATTATGATTTTCGCAACACCCTTGTCGATCAGCGAGGCCGCAAACTCCGCTGTGTCTTCGCGTGTCGGCAAAGGCCGCCCTGCCAATTCTTCCCCTTCAGGTCCGTCCATTCGCAGCACGTAAAGCGCATCGTGCGGCCGCTCTGCCAAATGGAAAAGCGCAGGTCCAGAAGTATCCACGATCAACCGTGCGCCGCGCCCGGCCACGTGTTCGGCCAAAATTGACGGAAAGTCCTTGGCCACCCCGGGCGGTTGGCTGCCGGACAACACAACGAGTGTGTCTTCGTTCGTAGATTGATCGACCGAGGTAAGCGCACGCGGCACATCATGGTCCTGCCAGGCAGGGCCGGGCATCACAAAGCGGAACTGCTCTCCGTTGGTTTGATCAATCACCGACATCGACTGGCGCGTCTCTCCGGGGCCTTGAAAAGCAACGGTCGGCACACCCTCAAGCGCCAAAAGCTGAAGCAAATGCGCGCCCGTTGCACCCCCAATCGCCACAAGCGCCGTCGCCTGTCCACCAAGCAATTTGATTGCGCGCGCGACATTGATTCCACCACCGCCGGGATCAATTTGCGGCTCACTGCACCGCAGTTTCGGTCCTGCCTCGATGGCAGGGGACGTGGTGCAAAAATCCACAGTGGGATTCAATGTGATGGTCAAGATATGCGATTTCATAAGCACAAGAGTGGCCTGTTAGCGCAACCATGACAAGAGTGTTTTCAACAAGAAGAAATGGAAGAAAGCGACCCGGGTTAAGGACGCTTTCAAAGAGGGTTTCCCTTCTCTTAGTGCGGCTATCGGCGCTTCGCGTGCGCCGCAGTCACAAACGAAATTGCGGTTTTTTCTGTAACAAAGGCATCACTTCAGCCATTTCCGGCCCGCGCGGTTGTCCTGTCACCACCAAGCGCAGCGGAAAAAACAGCGCTTTGCCTTTGCGACCAGAGCTTTCTTTCACAGCGCTAGTCCAAGTGCGCCACGTCTCAGAGGTGTAGGGCGGCTCGCCTAACGCTGCCAAAGCCTCGACAACAAAATCACGATCTTCTTCAGCAATGTCTGCACTCGCACCAGCTTCAAACACCGACCACCACTTACCTGCGTCGCGGCGCACGTCCGTGTTGCCGCGCACAGCAGTCCAATAGGCTGCGCGTAATTCATCGGGAACGCCTGCTTGGGACAGTTCGCTATCCACATCGCTTGCCTCAAGCGACTGGATCACGCGAGCGGTCATCGGCTTTAAATCCTCGGCGTCAAACTTCGTCGGGGCCGCGCCAAATTTTGACAGATCAAAACCGGAAATCAGCGCATCATGATTTTCACACAACTCAATCGGCTCAGACGACCCAAGACGTGCCATTTGGCTGAGCAGCGCCATCGGTTCGATCCCCGCCTCGCGAAAATCACGCAACGACAAGGTTCCAAGACGTTTTGAAAGCGCTTCGCCTTGCGGTCCAGTCAACAGCGAATGGTGCGCAAAATCCGGCACGCTGCCGCCCAGTGCCTCTATGATCTGGATTTGCGTTGCTGTGTTCGTCACATGATCAGAGCCGCGCACAACGTGTGTCACACCCATTTCAGTGTCATCGACGACCGACGCAATTGTATAAAGCACCTGCCCGTCCCCGCGGATCAGCACGGGATCACTGACCGAGGCTGCATCGATGGAGATGTCGCCTAGAATACCGTCACGCCAATTGATCCGCTGGTGATCAAGCTTGAAGCGCCAAACGCCTTGACCGCGCTCGGAGCGAAGCGCTGCTTTTGCGTCCTCACTCAGATCAAGCGCGGCACGGTCATAAACAGGCGGCTTACCCATGTTCAGCTGCTTTTTGCGCTTCAGGTCGAGTTCAACAGGTGTTTCCCAAGCCTCATAGAAACGCCCAAGGTCGCGCAGTTTGTCAGCCGCATCAGCGTAGCGGTCGAGCCGCGTCGATTGGCGCTCAACGCGATCCCACGTCAAGCCAAGCCATTCCATGTCTTCTTTGATCGCGTCAACATACTCTTCGCGCGACCGCTCGGCGTCGGTATCATCAATACGCAGGATAAATTGACCGCCGCTTTTTCGCGCAATCAGCCAGTTAAACAAGGCCGTGCGCAGATTGCCGATATGAATGTAGCCGGTGGGCGATGGGGCAAAACGGGTGGTGGTCATAGCACTTTCTCCTGAAGCGCCCGCTCTTTCACAAGCGCCTCGTTTTGTCCATCCATTTCCCGCTTGACTAGTTCGATATCGCACCATATATAGTTCGACATCGAACTTAATGGAACGATACCATGAACCGACGAAATTTTTTGAAGCTGGCCGGGGGCGGCGTTGTGTTTGCCGCAGGTGGAGCTGCCGTTTTCAGTGCAACGGCGACACCACGCAAAGCATTGGCCCCTTGGGAAAATGCGGGCAGTTATTCTGATCCCCGCATGCACGCGCTTTCCTACGCAATCCTTGCGCCAAATCCGCACAACCGCCAGCCTTGGATCGTTTCGCTTGAGGGCGAAGACGAGCTGACGCTTTATTTTGACACCGACAAGCAGCTTCCGCACACCGACCCGTTTGATCGGCAACTGACGATTGGTCTTGGTTGTTTTCTCGAACTGATGCGCATGGCTGCCGAAGCCAGAGGCTATCAGGTGCGCACAAAGCTTTTCCCCGAAGGCTCTGACACTGAGCAGCTCGACACTCGACCCGTTGCAACAGCGTTCTTTACCAAAGCCGACACAAAAGCAGACCCGCTTTGGGCACATGTGATGCAGCGCCGCTCGAACAAAGAGCCGTTTGATACGTCCAAAACACTTAATCCGGCCGCTTTGGAGCGCATTCTGTCATCAGCACGAATTGCAACGCTTGGCGGATCGATCCGTGCCGATGACATTGCGTCCTGGCGCGCGCTCACAACCGAGGCTTTGCGCTTAGAGATTGAAACGCCGCGCACCTATAAAGAAAGCGTTGATCTGTTCAGGATCGGCAAGGCGGAAGTCAACGCCAACCCGGACGGCATCGATTTTAGCGGCCCTCTGTTTGAGGCAATGGCCACAGCAGGCATCATGACGCGCGACGCATCGCTGGACCGCAGCTCGACAACCTATCGCGAAGGTCTAAAGGCCGTTCTGGCAAACACCGAAACCGCGATGGGCCATCTTTGGTTGGTAACACCCGGTAACACGCGCGATGAACAAATTGCGACAGGCGCGGATTGGTTGCGGGTTAATCTTGCCTGCACGGCTGAGGGTCTTGGATTTCAACCGCTCAGTCAGGCGCTTCAGGAATACCCGGAAATGGACGAAATATATCGACAAACCCATGCGCGCCTTGCACCAAACGGTGGCACGGTTCAAATGCTGGCACGGATCGGGTACGGTCCCGACATAGCCCCCAGCCCGCGCTGGCCCATTGAAAGCAAGATCGGAGCGGTGTGACCGACACAGACGATACATCAAAAGAGATCTTTGGGTTTTTTACCGAAATTGGCATCATCAATCAGCTGAGCACGGCGTTGTTGGCACAAGCCTTGCCCGATGGGGTGCATCCGTCGCATTTTGCCATTCTCAATCATCTGACCCTACGCGGTGATGGCAAGGCTCCGGTCAAAATCGCATCGGCCATGCAGGTCACCAAGAACACGATGACCCATTCGCTTAAAGTGTTAGAGGAGCGCGGATACATCGATGTGAAGCCTGATCCAAAGGATGGGCGCGCAAAACTTGTGTATCTCACGAGCAAAGGGCAGCAGTTTCGCGAGGGCGCAATCCAGGAAGTCAGCGCGATGTTTGGAAAAATCATTGGGCCAGAGCAATTGGATATCATGCGGCGAACGCATGGCGATCTTGGCAAGATGCGGCAGCATTTGGATGAGAACCGCTAGCGTTTCGGCAGAGCTTTGCACAGCAACACGCAGAATTGAGTTTGACTAATGCTCAATTGCGCTATTTTGAAAAATATCGATATTTTGAATCTGCACTCAAAAGGAACGTTCCATGACCGATCTTAACCTGTCCCGCCGCACATTGCTCGCTGGTGCAGCCGCGCTTCCCCTTGGAGCCGCCGTTGGCGCCCCCGCCATCGCCGCCGGCCACGCTGGTCCGAAAAATTCGATGCAACACTCATTTGCGATTGGCGACTTTGAGGTATCCACTCTCTTGGCGGGCACGCGCACAGTCGAGGATGATCCGCAGGGCATTTTTGGTATGAACGTCGGCGCTGACGAATTCAAAGCGGTGAGCGACGCCAATTTTATCCCATCGGACAAATCGCAGTTCTTCTTTACACCGACTGTCGTACGCACCGGATCAGAGGTTGTTCTGTTTGACACCGGACTGAACGCAGGCGGCATCACCGCGGCACTTGATCAAGCGGGCCTGACGCCCGAAGACATCACAATCGTCGTAATCACCCACATGCACGGCGATCACATTGGTGGGCTGATGAACGAAGGCACAGCCACCTTCCCGAATGCACGCTATGTGACGGGTCAGGTCGAATACGATCACTGGGCGGCCGCTGGGAACGAACGTTTTGATGGCATGGTCAAACCGCTGGCGGAAAAGATGAGCTTTATTGGCGATGGTGGCTCTGTTGTGTCAGGCATCACCGGTGTTGCTGCCTTTGGTCACACGCCAGGCCACATGGGCTATATGCTTGAATCAAACGGCGAGCAGTTGTTCCTGATGGCGGATTTGGCCAACCACTATGTCTGGTCGCTGGCCTACCCTGATTGGGAAGTGCGCTTTGACATGGACAAAGCAGGCGCTGCCGCATCGCGTAAGAAAGTGCTTGGCATGGCCGCTGCCGACAAGTTTCCGCTGGTGGGCTATCACATGCCCTTCCCCGGTGTCGGCTATGTCACAACCGAAGGTCCCGGCGCCTTTCATTATGTGCCAGCGACCTACCAGCTGATGCTGTAAAAATCTTGGCAGCCCCGGTTTTGCCTGTCAGGGTGAAACCGGGGAGACGTTTTGCATGGACGGTCAGGCCAAGTTCTTAGAGGGAAGCCTCTTTCGTCATATATCGGTGATGTCACTGACCGCCTCAGTTGGACTGATGGCGGTGTTTGTTGTCGATTTCGTCGACATGATTTTTATCTCGATGTTGGGCAAGGCTGAGCTTGCCGCCGCCATCGGATACGCAGGCGCGATCCTGTTTTTTACCTCCTCTTTTGGCATCGGAATGGCGATTGCAGCGGGCGCTTTGGTGTCGCGGGCTTTGGGCGCAGGTGACGGCGAATTGGCGCGCAGACGCGCAACCAACACATTGATTTACGGTATTCTTTTTGGCGTAATCTTTGCGGCCGTGGTCTGGTCGAATTTGGAGTATCTATCCGCTTTGATGGGTGCCTCTGGCGAAACGCTTGATCTATCAGTTTCATATTTGGCAATCATCATCCCGTCTTTGCCTCTCTTGATATTTGGCATGGTGGGCAGTGCAATTTTGCGCGCTTACGGCGATGCGCGGCGTGCAATGATGGCCACTGTCTGGGGCGGCGTAGTGAATGCGGTTTTGGATCCGATCCTAATTTTTGGACTCGACCTTGAGCTGACAGGTGCAGCCTTGGCCTCGGTTGCAGCCCGGTTTGCGATTGCTTGGTTTGGGATCATGCCCCTGATCCGGCATCACAAAGCGCTCGCAGCCCCCAAGGACGTAGCCCATGATCTGGTACCTGTGGCAGCTATCGCAGCGCCGGCGATCTTGACCCAACTCGCCACGCCGATTGGGCAAGCCTATGTGACCCGTTCCATGGCCGAGTTCGGCGAAGCGGCTGTTGCGGGCATGGCGATCATCGGGCGCATGACACCGATTGCCTTTGGCGTAATATTTGCACTCTCTGGCGCATTGGGACCGATCATTGGACAGAATGCAGGCGGTGGACGGCCCGACCGGGTGCGCGAGGCGATGCGAGATGCAGTATTGTTCATGGGGCTGGTCGTGGTCTTGGTGACAGGCATTCTCTTTGCAATCCGTGAGCCGATTGCCGCGCTGTTTGAGGCCGACGGGATCACACTTGAGTTGATTTTCCTGTTCTGCGGACCACTGGCGCTCGCTTTTTTCTTCAACGGGGTGATCTTTGCTAGCAATGCGGCGTTCAACAATCTGGGCCATCCGTTTTATTCGACATGGATCAACTGGGGACGTCATACGCTTGGAACAATTCCTTTGGTGATCGTAGGCGCTGCATGGTTTGGCGCGCCGGGTGTTTTGATCGGGCAAGCCATCGGTGGCGTGATCTTTGCCGCGATCGCTTGGGTGTTGACGCGCAAAGTTCTGGCAAGTGCGGATGGTGCTGGCGGCGAAAACGCTCCGTTCGCACGTCACGCAAGACTACACACGCTGTTCCATCACAGACGTTGATTTCGCCGCACCTTTGATGCGTCGATCAACTGGAGGGGCGCTGCCCCTCCAGACCTCCCCGGAGTATTTTTCAATAGATGAAGATCAAATGCGTTTTGCACAAACGCGGTTGAGATGGAGATCGACAAGCTTTTTTTGATAACGTGACAGCTTTTGATGCCGTGGGTAGATTGGCGTATTGCGGTCGTTCTTAATCGGTGCGTCCCAGCCATCTGTTGTCTCGAAAAAACGCGCAACGCCGTTTTCGCCAAACTCGCTCAGATAGCCCTGAACCACCACATCAATATAACTCAGCAGCACGGGGTGCGGGGCAGTAGCATGTCGGTGCAACGCTTCCGGGGCATGGTAGATTTCAATGTGGGGCGTTGATGTCAGTGTGTGGCTTACATCTTTGGCAATGTCGCGTTGGTACCAGACCTCGCGCGCATCCAGCGCGCTCCAGTCCCCATCTGGAACCCCCGCGATCAACCCATCGATTGTGCTGTTTTGATCGGGAACGGCCGTCAGAAACGCAACCTCTCGCCCCTCCACATGACGCCACGCGCGCCGCCACCCTTTGATCTGTGCGGGATACGCCTGTGAGTAGAGATGTGTGGCGCGATTCACGAGCGAGCCGTAGCCAAAGAAAAAGGGGGATGTCATGGGAAACGACTTGGCCCGCCCGCCGCGAAAATTCAAGACCTTGCAAGCCCGCTGTAAACCATCGTATCCAAAGGACGCGCGACGGGAGAAGTCGGGGTTAGCCCCGGTGCCGAAGGAGCAACCGCCCCGGTAAACTCTCAGGCAACAGGGACCGCCGTGCGATAAAACTCTGGAGAGTGCCCGCCTGACGGGCCGCCGAAGGGATAGCGATCTCAGGCCAATGGACAGAGGGGGTGCTGGCGGGCAAAGCAATTGCCCGAATAGTGCCCGGCGCGTGAACGTCGGTGAGGAGAGCCCGATGTCTGAGTTGCACCGTACACCGCTTTATGACCTGCACGTTTCGCTTGGGGCCAAGATGGTGCCCTTTGCCGGTTACGAGATGCCGGTGCAGTATCCGGATGGCGTGATGAAAGAGCATTTGGCCTGCCGCGAAGGCGCTGGGCTTTTTGATGTGAGCCACATGGGGCAGGTTCGGATCACAGGCACGAATGCGGCTGGTGCGCTTGAAAGCCTTGTGCCGGTTGATATTGCAGGGCTGGCCGAAGGGCGACAGCGCTATGCGATGTTTACCAACGAGGACGGTGGAATTCTGGATGACCTGATGGTTGCCAATCGCGGAAACCATCTGTTTCTTGTGGTGAATGCGGCGTGCAAAGCAGAAGACATCGCCCATCTGGAGCGGCACCTTTCACATAGTTGTACTGTTGAGCCAATTACAGACCGTGCGTTGATTGCATTGCAGGGGCCAAAGGCGGAAGCCGCTCTTAACGCGTTAGCGCCGGGTGCGGCTTTGATGCGGTTCATGGATGTGGCGACGCTTGATTGGAATGGCGTCGAAGTATGGGTCTCGCGCTCTGGATACACCGGCGAAGATGGGTATGAGATTTCTGTGCCCGAAGGCGCCGCAGAGCAATTTGCCAAAGATCTGCTTTCACAAGCGAGCGTTGTGCCGATTGGCCTTGGCGCACGAGACTCGCTGCGCCTTGAGGCCGGGCTTTGCCTTTATGGTTCAGACATCGACACGGGCACCTCGCCGATTGAGGCGTCGCTAAACTGGGCGATCCAAAAGGCGCGACGTGCAGGTGGCGCACGCGCTGGCGGTTTTCCCGGCGCGGATCGCATTTTGCGGGAAATGAACGACGGGCCAGCACGTAAACGTGTCGGACTTTTGCCAGACGGGCGCGCGCCGATGCGCGCAGGAACAAAGCTTTTTGATGGGGACGAACAGGTCGGTGAAATCACCTCTGGCGGATTTGCCCCCTCGCTGGAGCGGCCTATTTCGATGGGCTATGTTTTGACGAAGCTGTCGAAAACTGGCACGCAACTGGAAGCAGAAGTTCGCGGCAAGCGAATGCCGGTGACAGTCTCTGATCTGCCGTTTCGCGCTGCAACTTACAAACGATAAGAAACTGGGGAGTTTTGAAATGAAGTACACTGAAGAGCACGAATGGCTGCGCGTTGAAGACGACGTTGTGGTTGTGGGCATCACCGAACACGCATCCGAGCAATTGGGCGATGTGGTGTTTGTCGAATTGCCGGAAGCCGAAACCAAAGTGGCCAAAGGCGACGACATTGTCGTGATCGAAAGCGTCAAGGCAGCCTCGGATATCACAGCGCCTTTGGATGGCGAGATTATCGCGGTGAATGACGATCTAGTCGACAACCCCGGTCTGGTCAACGAAGACCCGCTTAGCGCGGCTTGGTTCTTTAAGATGAAGGTCGAGGATCTGAGCCAGATCAACGCCTATATGGACGAAGATGCCTACAAGGAATTTATTGACTGAATAATGACCGTATTGCGCATCGTTCCCAATTTGCACAGCTCTGATCCGCAAGCTTTGGCGGCGTTCTACGTCGACATCTTTGGGATCGATATTGCGATGGATGCAGGCTTTATCGTGACCCTTTCAAACGATGAACAGCAGACGCAATTGTCGCTGGCATCTGAAGGTGGTTCGGGAACCGAATTGCCGGTTTTATCGATTGAGGTCGACGCCCTTGAGCCAATCTTGGAACGGCTTGAAAAAGCCGGCCACGTGCCGACCTATGGCCCTGTGTCCGAGCCATGGGGCGCAAGACGGTTTTACGTCAAAGACCCAGATGGGCATCTAATAAACGTTTTAATTCATGAGTGAGCACAAGGGATCGTTGCGATGACCTTCACACCAACTGACTATCTGCCGTACGACTTTGCTAATCGCCGCCACATTGGCCCTTCGCCGGCTGAAATGGCCGAGATGCTGACAACGCTTGGGGTTGGCTCGTTGGATGAACTGATCGAGCAGACGGTGCCAGAATCGATCCGCCAAAAAGAACCACTCGAGATGGGCAAGCCCAAGTCCGAGCGTGAGTTGATCTGGCACATGAAGCAAGTTGCCAAAAAGAACGACGTGTTCACCACGATGATCGGGCAAGGCTACTACGGTACGGTAACGCCTCCTGCGATCCAGCGAAATATTCTGGAAAACCCAGCGTGGTACACCGCCTATACGCCCTATCAGCCCGAGATTTCTCAGGGGCGACTTGAAGCGCTTTTGAATTTTCAGACGATGATCTCTGACTTGACCGGGCTTGAGGTCGCGAACGCCTCATTATTGGATGAAGCAACTGCGGCGGCAGAAGCTGTGACGATGGCACAGCGCGTAGCCAAATCAAAAGCCAAAAGCGTCTTTGTCGATGAGAATTGTCATCCTCAAAACATCGCGGTGATCAAGACGCGCGCAGCTCCTTTGGACATAGAAGTGATCGTTGGCTGCCCTGATGATCTGAATGCCGACGCTGTCTTTGCTGCCGTCTTCCAGTATCCCGGCACCTTTGGCCATGTGCGCGATTTTACCGATCAGATTACAGCACTTCACGACGCGAAGGCGCTTGGCATTGTAATCGCTGATCCCCTTGCGCTGACGTTGCTGAAAGAGCCCGGCGAAATGGGCGCCGATATCGCTGTCGGCTGTACGCAGCGTTTTGGTGTGCCTTTGGGCATGGGCGGACCGCACGCCGCCTATATGGCCTGCCGCGATGCATTCAAACGCGCGATGCCCGGTCGCCTTGTGGGTGTGTCTATTGATGCGCGCGGCAACAAGGCCTACCGCTTGTCGTTGCAAACACGAGAACAGCATATTCGTCGCGAGAAAGCGACGTCGAACGTTTGTACCGCGCAGGCGCTTCTAGCTGTGATGGCGTCGTTCTACGGAGTATTCCATGGACCTGAGGGCCTAAAAGCAATCGCTCAGCGCGTGCATCGCAAGACCGAGCGACTTGTGATGGGGCTTGAAGCGGGCGGTTTCACGGTTGAACCGAAGCTGTTTTTTGACACCGTGACGGTCGAAGTTGGCGCGCTGCAAGGCGTGATCATGGAAGCTGGGCGGCGTGAGAGGATCAACTTTCGCGCTGTGGGCGACACCAAGATCGGGATCGCCGTTGATGAGACCGTGCGTCCGGCAGTGTTGGAAGGCGTCTGGCGTGCTTTTGGACTGGACTTCAAAGCGCCAGACTTTGAAGCGGGCTACACCCGCCTGCCGCAGCAATATCACCGCACGTCAGAATTCATGACGCACCCGGTGTTCCACATGAACCGCGCCGAAACAGAGATGATGCGCTATATGCGTCGCCTGGCCGACCGTGATCTGGCACTTGACCGCGCGATGATCCCGCTTGGGTCGTGCACAATGAAGCTGAATGCCGCTGTGGAAATGATGCCGGTAACATGGAATGAGTTTGCCAACATCCACCCCTTTGCCCCTGCAGAACAGGTCGAAGGTTACACACAGATGATCAACGAACTGGCCGACAAGCTCTGTCAGATTACCGGCTATGATGCGATGTCGATGCAGCCCAATTCAGGCGCGCAGGGCGAGTACGCCGGGCTGTTGACGATCATGGCCTATCATCGTTCGCGCGGTGATATGGACCGGCGCATTTGTCTGATCCCAGTGAACGCTCATGGCACAAACCCGGCCAGCGCGCAGATGTGCGGCATGAAGGTTGTGGTGGTGAAATGCACCGAAAGGGGCGACATTGATCTGGACGATTTTCGCACCAAGGCAGCCGACGCGGGCGACAATCTGGCCGCTGCGATGATCACATACCCCTCGACACACGGCGTATTTGAAGAAACCGTGCGCGAGGTCTGCGACATCACCCATGAACATGGGGGGCAGGTCTATCTTGATGGCGCGAACTTAAATGCGATGGTCGGGATATCAAAGCCCGGCGAAATCGGATCGGACGTCAGCCACCTGAATTTGCATAAGACGTTCTGCATCCCGCACGGCGGTGGTGGTCCCGGTATGGGGCCGATTGGCGTAAAAGCACATCTTGCCCCCTTCCTCCCCGGACATCCTGAAAGCGGCGGGCGCGAAGGACCTGTCTCAGCAGCACCATTTGGATCAGCTGGCATTCTGATGATTTCGGAAGCCTATATTTTGCTGATGGGCGGAGCTGGTCTGACGCAAGCGACGAAAGTCGCGATCCTGAATGCGAATTACATCGCCAAGCGGCTTGAGGGCGCGTACGGCGTTCTGTTCACCGGCTTTAAGGGTCGTGTCGCGCATGAGTGCATTTTGGACACCCGACCCTTTGAGGAAAGTGCCGGCGTCACAGTCGACGACATCGCCAAGCGCCTGATCGACAACGGCTTTCACGCGCCCACCATGTCGTGGCCCGTGGCGGGCACATTGATGGTTGAGCCAACAGAATCTGAAACCAAAGCCGAGCTGGACCGTTTTTGCGATGCGATGCTGGCGATCCGAGCCGAGGTAAAGGCGATTGAAGACGGCGCAATTGACACTGCAAACAACCCGCTGAAAAATGCTCCCCACACGGTCGAAGACTTGGTTGGTGACTGGGATCGCCCCTATTCGCGTGAAGAAGGGTGTTATCCGGCGGGCGCGTTCCGGGTGGATAAGTACTGGCCGCCCGTCAATCGAGTCGACAATGCCTTTGGGGATCGTAATCTGGTCTGCACCTGTCCGCCGCTGGAAGAATATCTCGACGCTGCAGAGTAACTTTTGTGTCGGCAAAAACGTAAAAAAGCGACCACGGGGACTGCGGTCGCTTTGGTACTCGTTACCGTTACAAGGGTGCAGGGTCGTCAGTAGTTTGACGATCCATAGCTGCTGTCTGAAGAGTTGCCGTAGAGGTCTCCGCTTTCACATGCAGCGACAGCCAGAACAGCGATGAAAAGTACAATTGAACGTGTCATTTTAAAAATTCCCTATTTGATTAAATTACTTACGTACCGCATCCCAGACACCGCCAACGCCGTCGCCGGTTGCATCGCCGCGCGCGCTATCGCCTGCCCAGAAGTAGAGCGGCTTGCCATTCAGCGCCCATTGACGCGTGCCGTCTTTGCGTTTGATGACGCCCAGTGCTCCGTTTGGTTTGGCTGATGCAGACGCTGTGAACGGCGGCCATGCAGCGGCGCAGTTGTCATAGCAATTTGACGTGTTCTTTTTGTCGTTGCGGAAAGTGTAAAGCGTCAGCCCATTTTTGGACGAAGCAATGACAGGGCCGATGTCAGAGTTCACAGTGGCCAGTGTTTTGGCCGAGGCAATGGTGCCGATCAGGGAAAGAGCAACAGCGGTGATGAGAGTTAAACGTGTCATTGGGGAAATCCTTTCAAGCGTTGTGAATGTTTTGGAGTTTTTCTGTCTCTCCTGCTGACAACTACGCAGACCTCCCGGGGTTTATTCCCGCCGGACCAAAGTTTTTTTGAATTTTTTTGCCCCCTGACGCGTAACCCTTATGAAACAAAGGTTCGGAGTGTGTGATGGCCCAAGCAGTTTTAAGCCAATCGATCCAAGCGCCGCGTTGCATTTGCGCGGCCAACGTTGCACTAAATGCGTCAGAGGTTCGTCTTATTGTCGCGAATATTAATGGGGTGGCCGTGGCTGGCGATATGAAAAGCGATCTGATTGCCCTGCTGCCGCGGTTGCGGCGGTTTGCGCGCTCATTGACCCGATCAGTGGTGGAAGCCGACGATCTGGTGCAAGAGGCGTGCTTGCGCGCGCTCAGTCGTGCGGATCAATGGGATCCAGCGCAGCCGCTTGATCGCTGGATGTTTCGCATCACCCGCAACCTTTGGATTAGCGAAATACGCAAACGCACTGTGCGCGTTGGCCAAGGCCAAGTGCCCGCCGACGAAACCCACGAACTGGTGTCAAACGACAGTGGCGAGGCCGCGGTAATGGCCGGACAGTTGCAAAGCCAGATCGCAGCCTTACCTGAGGAGCTGTCCGCGGTCCTTCTGACGGTCTCTGTCGAAGGCTATAGCTATGCCGAGGCCGCCGCTTTGTTTGACATTCCCATTGGAACTGTGATGAGCCGCATTCACCGCGCGCGCAAAACGCTGGCCGCACAGATCAATGAGCCTGCAGGAGCAAACACGTGACCCAGTATGGCGAGAAACTCAGCGCCTTCCTTGATGGCGAATTACCAGAGGCAGAGGCGCGCGAAATTGAACAAGCACTTGAGCGTGATCCAGCACTTTTGGCCGAGCTTGAAGCGCTGGTCGCAGTTGATGAAAGCGCGAAGATCGCCTTCGATGCCGAGCTTAGCGAACCGGTTCCGTTTGAGTTGGCGGCAGCGATTCAAAACGCACCGACCGCGGTTGCAGCAAACACACCAACTGCACCGAAGAGCACCGGCTGGCTGACGGCCATTGCGGCTTGTGCAGCGCTTTTGATCGGTGGCGCGGGCGGCTATTTCACTGGTGCATCGCAAGGCACGCAAGTCGCCGCCGGTCCCAGTTGGCTGGCAGACATTGCCGATTATCACCGCGTGTATTCCGGCCAGAAACGCCATTTGGTCGAAGTCGGCGCGGACGAGGCGGATCACATTCAAACGTGGCTTTCCGCAAGTATCGGGGCTGAAGTGCGCATCCCCGATCTCTCCTCCTTTGGGCTGACGTTCCAAGGGGCGCGTCTGCTGGTGGCCGCCGGAAAACCAGTTTCGCAATTGATGTATCTGGATGCTCAAGGACGCGTTGTTGCCCTTTGCCAGATCGGAACCGAGACCCCACGGACTGGTTTTGGTGAACAAACGATCAACGCTTTTGACATGGTCAGTTGGGGCGGGGACGGCGCAAACTTTGTTATCGTTGGTGACACCGGGCGCGGCGATTTAGACCAGATTGCACTTGCAGCGTCGGTTGATACTTAAAAAACCGTCGCATGGTTTTCCAACAATTACTTGCCGCAGCTTCGGCGTCACTCCATATGAAACGCCATGAACACTGAAACAATGTCGCCAGCGCGCGCGCGCGTAACCGCCCTTCTTAATCGCCCTTCGACGCGGAACTTTATCCTTGGCGTCATCCTGTTCAATGCCATCTTGCTGGGGTTTGAGACGGTTAAGCCGGTGATGGACGTGGCCGGGCCGCTGATTTTGGCACTTGATACGCTGTGCCTTGGAATTTTCGTCGCAGAGCTTGGCGCAAAACTCTTTGCGCAACGGCTGAATTTCTTCAAAAGCGGCTGGAACCTCTTTGATTTCATCATTGTCGGCGTCTCGCTGATCCCCGGATCAGGCTCGCTTTCTGTCTTGCGCGCGCTGCGTATCCTACGCTTGCTACGCGTGCTTTCCGTGGCCCCATCGCTGCGCCGCGTGGTCGAAGGGCTGGTCACTGCCTTGCCCGGCATGGCCTCGGTTTTCCTGCTCATGGCCCTGCTGTTTTACATCGGCGCAGTCATGTCGACGAAGTTGTTTGCCGACTCCTTCCCCCAGTGGTTCGGCTCGTTGCCGCAATCGGGATATACGCTGTTCCAGATCATGACGCTCGAAAGCTGGTCGATGGGGATCGTGCGCCCGGTAATGGAGGTCTACCCTTACGCTTGGGCATTTTTCCTGCCGTTCATTTTGGTCACAACTTTTGCGGTGGTGAACTTGCTGGTCGGTTTGATCGTGAACTCAATGCAAGACGCCCATTCAGAAGAGGCGACCGAAGCGACAGACGCTTATCGCGACAAGGTGATGGAGCGGTTGGAAACCATCGAAAAGATGTTGAAAGACAAAGACTCTTAATCTGCGCGGATCACATCGCCAATCTGGCGCGCTGTTTTGCGTGAAGGATCGTTGAACGCCCACACTGCCCTGGCTTTGTCTGCAATCAATTCATCTGCTTTGACTCTAAGTTTCTCTGCCAAACGTTCATAAGGGATCGGCGCCGCTAAATCGTAAGTGACCTCAACCGCGCGACCATTCGCTAACGTCAAAGTGCAAACAACCTGCATATCCGACAGTGTCGCATCCCCGCACACCGTCACCTTCTGTGCAAAAGCGATCAAAGCCGCGTCGCTTGCCAACGCATCACTATAAAGCGCCTCGTCCTCTGTCGCATCGCCGCGAAGCGCCATGCCCGCCAGCCAAGCATAACTAAACTTAGACTCAAGCCCGGTGCGCGGCGCTTTCAGATCACACACATTAAGCCAGCGTGGATTGGTGCGCACCTCAAGCGTTGCAACATCGTCCAGCCCTGAAGCATCGGCAGACAAAAGCGCCTCGATCATCGCATGAGTGCCATGACAACAGGCGTGCAGCTTGAATTTGTTGTCCTCAAAAAGGAACCGTGCGCCCGTTTCAAGTGCGTCCACGCGCGGCGCATGGGTCGCGACAAATCCCTGTGGCCCCAACAGACCATCATCTGCAGACGTCATGCCCAACGACGCAAGTTTCGCGCATTCAACCCCGTTCGCTGCCGCAACCCCGGCATTGTAAGGTTTGCCCATTGTGCCAAATTGCGCTTTCACACCAGAGGCACGCGTCGCGCACAGACCCAACGCATGGCGAGTTTGGCACGCGTCCAACCCAAGCAAACGCGCGGAGGCCAACGTCGCACCAAACGCACCGGCAGTGGCCGTCTGATGAAACCCCAGATCATAGTGCGCCTGACCCAGCACTAAGCCCACACGGATTGCGCCTTCTGCTCCAACAAGGAAGGCGGCGATCACGTCGTCCGCGCTTGCATCAATCTCCTCGCCGATAGCCAGTGCGCTTGGGTAAATCGCAACCGACAAATGCCCCACATGCGCAAAATGCGTGTCGTCATAATCAAGCGCATGCGACGTGGCCCCGTTCACCAAAGCCGCCATACGCGCCGGAGCGTGCCCTGCTCCAAAGATTGAGGCATCCTGCGCCCCACCCTCGGCCTCGGCCAAAGTGCGCAGCTTAACCGCCAAAGGCTCGGCCACACCCGCCAAACCACAAGCCATCCAATCCAACAAAGAAAGACGCGCCAACCGCAAGGCGGAGGCTGGCAGATCAGCGGCTGGTAAATGCGCCAGCGTAATCAAATGGTCGGTTAAATCGCTTTCAGCCACACTTGGAGTGCCCACAGTTCGGACAAGTCATGCAACCCTCAACCATATGCATCCCAAATTGCCCACAATTCGGACAAGCAGGGCCACGGTTCTCACCGAGGTTCACCACCTGCGCCTGCGGGTCTTCCTTCAGCCCCATGCCTTCGCCTTCGATGAAGCCAATGGTCACCATGTGCCGCTCAATCACCCCGCCGATTGCGGCCAGAATAGAGGGCACATACTTGCCCTGCATCCAAGCGCCACCGCGCGGGTCAAACACCGCTTTCAGCTCTTCTACCACGAAAGACACGTCCCCTCCGCGCCGGAACACCGCCGAAATCATCCGCGTCAGTGCGACAGTCCAGGCAAAATGCTCCATGTTCTTCGAGTTTATGAACACCTCGAACGGCTGACGCCGCCCACCGACAAAAATGTCGTTCACGGTGATATAAATCGCATGCTCGCTATCGGGCCACTTCAGCTTGTAAGTGTTGCCTTCAAGCGCCTGAGGTCGGTCGAGAGGTTCGGCGATGTAAACGACGTCACCGTCCGTACTAAGCGCGCCAGCAATTTCGGCAGGTGCTTTTTCCTCAGCATCACTCACCGTTAGTACAGACCCCGTCACCGCATTGGGCCGATACGTCGTGCAGCCCTTACAACCGGTCTCGTAGGCCTCCATATAGACCTCTTTGAAATCCTTAAAGCTGATGTCTTCGGGGCAATTTATCGTCTTGGAAATCGAACTGTCGATCCACTCCTGCGCCGCCGCCTGCATCTTGACGTGATCCAGCGGGGCCAGCGTTTGGGCGTTGACGAAATAGTCGGGCAACTCCGCATCGCCCATCTTATCCCGCCACGCTTGCACGGCGTAATCGACAACCTCTTCCTCGGTGCGGCTGCCATCTTTCTGCAAAACCTTGCGCGTGTACGCGTAGGCAAACACAGGTTCGATCCCCGAACTGACGTTACCCGCGTATAGGCTGATCGTTCCGGTCGGCGCGATTGATGTCAAAAGCGCGTTGCGAATACCATGTTCTCGGATCGCCTCGCGCACGTCCTCGTCCATGTGCGCAAGTGCTCCACTTGCCAAAAACGCATCAGAATCGAAAAGCGGAAACGGCCCCTTTTCTTTGGCCAATTGCACCGACGCCAGATACGCGGCGCGCGCAATTCGGTGCAACCAACGCGAGGTCTGACGCGCCGCCTCGTCTGATCCATAGCGCAGACCCATCATCAAAAGCGCATCTGCGAGCCCGGTCACACCAAGCCCAATACGCCGCTTGTTTCGCGCCTCTGCCGCCTGCTCTTCCAATGGAAAGCGCGACGCATCCACCACATTGTCCATCATCCGAACGGCTGTGGCGACAAGCGCGTCCAACGCCACTTCGTCTAACGACGCACCTTTTTCAAATGCGCCGGACACCAACCGTGCAAGGTTGATTGAGCCCAACAAACACGCACCATACGGCGGCAAAGGTTGCTCACCGCACGGGTTCGTTGCCGCAATCGTTTCACAATAAGCCAAGTTGTTCGTTGCATTGATCCGGTCGATGAAAATCACACCGGGTTCGGCATATTCAAAGGTTGCGCGCATGATCTTGTTCCACAAGTCGCGCGCCTGCACGGTCTGATACACCTTACCGGCAAACACCAAATCCCACGGCCCGTCCGCTTTGACCGCGGCCATAAACGCATCTGTTACCAGCACAGAGACGTTGAAATTCCGCAACCGCGCTGGGTCCGATTTGGCCGAGATGAAATCTTCAACATCCGGATGATCACAGCGCAGGGTCGCCATCATCGCACCGCGGCGCGAGCCTGCCGACATAATTGTACGGCACATCGCATCCCACACATCCATGAACGACAGCGGCCCAGACGCATCAGCCGCAACCCCCTTCACATCCGCGCCCTTGGGTCGGATGGTGCTAAAGTCATACCCAATGCCACCGCCCTGCTGCATCGTCAGCGCGGCCTCTTTCAGCCCCTCAAAAATGCCGCCCATGCTGTCTGGAATTGTGCCCATGACAAAGCAATTAAACAACGTGACCGAACGTGCCGTACCAGCGCCCGCGGTGATCCGACCGGCAGGCAGGTATTTGAAATCGCTCAAGGCCTCGAAGAACACATCTTCCCAATGGGCAGTATCCTCCTCGACCTCGGCCAGCGCGCGCGCAATCCGCCGCCACGTATCCTCGACGGAGCCGTCAATCGGTGTGCCGTCCGCCTTTTTAAAGCGGTACTTCATATCCCAGATTTGCTCGGCGATTGGAGCAGCAAAGCGCGTCATAGTGATTCCTCGGAAATTAGGCTTCCTAACTTAGCGAAAAACGTCTCAAAACACAACTGATTGAAGTCACCCGCCAATGTACTACCATATCAGGTGTAGCTTGTGGAAGAATCTGTGGATAACTCTCTCAACTTAATCAAACTCTGTGTCGGTGCTGAAAAGGTCCAAGATCTGATCGATTGGCAAAAGACAGCACGCGCACGCGGCCCTGACGGGATGCCGCGTCACGTCACGCGCATGTGGCCCAAACGCGAAGCCGAGCTTTTGGACGGCGGCTCGCTTTACTGGGTATTCAAAGGTGTTGTTCTGGCTCGCCAAAGGCTCATCCGCTTTGATGAAGTCGTGCGCGAAGATGGCATCCGTCGCTGCGGCCTTGTGCTTGACCCTAACGTGCACCGTACCGAAGCTGCGCCAAAACGCGCGTTTCAGGGCTGGCGATATCTCGAGGGGAACGTCGCACCGCGCGATCTTTCCAAAGGCAGCGCAAACGTTGATTTGCCTCCCAAGCTGATGGCAGCGCTGGCCGAAATCGGCGTGCGTTAGGCGAGGTTTAGTTTCCCTGACAATGCCGCCCAAACAGCACGACTGTCACTGTTCCAAATCTCGGCGCGCGTCTTGAACAGCGCCGCTTCCGAGCGCAGCACCATTGCATCCTCAAGCACGCGCAAGTGATTGGCGCGCAACGTTTCTCCGGTTGATGTGATGTCGGCAATTGCCTCTGCGGTCAGGTTTTTGACGGTACCTTCGGTTGCACCTTGGCTGTCGACAAGCTGATAGTCAGACACTTGAGCATCGCGCAAAAACTCCCGCACCAGGCGGTGATACTTTGTGGCGATCCGCATGCGATGGCCGTGCGTGCGGCGAAACGCGCTCGCGGCGGCATCCAAATCATCAAGCGTGGTCACATCGGTCCAGAAATCCGGCACCGCAATAATCAGATCAGCGCGGCCAAACCCAAGACGCGCCACTTCCCCAACACGGTTTTCCCACGCTGGAAGCTTTTCGCGCACCATATCAAGCCCGGTGACGCCCGCATGGATGTGCCCGGCGGCAAGCTCGCGCGGAATTTCCCCGGCCGACAGCAACACCAGCTCAATACCGTCAACACCCTCAACGCTGCCCGCGTATTCGCGCGCACCGCCCGTCAGGCTAAGCGTCACACCTCGCGCACCAAACCACGCGAAAGTCTTGTCCATCAAACGCCCCTTAGAAGGGATGCCAAGTTTGATCATGACGCAAGCTCCAAGATCAGACCGGGACGGATCACCCCGCCCACGGCAGGCATTGCTTGCACGCCGCCCAGAACACGGGTCAGCGCATCATAACGCCCGCCCGTCGCAACAGGTGGCAAATCAGGGCGTTTATCGGCGTAAAAGCCAAAGACAAACCCATCGTAGTACTCAAGTGATGTGCGCCCGTAGCTTGCCTCGAATCCAAGCGTTGAAACATCAATACCACGCGCAGCAATCGCTTCGAATCGACCCGAGAGACGATCGACAGCGGATTTAATCGAAGGCATAT
The DNA here is from genome assembly GCA_039942715.1 of Paracoccaceae bacterium. Taxonomy (GTDB): domain Bacteria; phylum Pseudomonadota; class Alphaproteobacteria; order Rhodobacterales; family Rhodobacteraceae; genus JABDJX01. Next base: position 36,481 of record JBDVBY010000008.1, on the reverse strand, counting down.
CCACCGCGATATCTTCCAATTGTGCCAATGCGTTAGGAGCGGCCTGACGCACAGTCAACAGCGCGTCGATCAGATCAACTGCGTCTTTGGAGAGCAAAGGTTCACTGCGGTCCGCCGTCATCGCCTCGATCCGCGCAACGACATCGCTGCGCGTGCGCAGACCAACTTCAACAGCGCCCTCAACAGGGGCTTTGGGCAACGGGCGCACTGGTTCTTGCGTCATCTGCCCTAAGAGCGCGCGAAACCGTTTAGGCCGCCACAAATGGTGCATCAGAAACGCTTTGCGCGCATCGCCAATCGGCAAACCTTCAATCGCGGCGCGCAAAAGGCCGATGTCGCCCACCGCCGGACGCAGTTCTAGTTCGCTTAGCAAGTCAGCAAATGTTGCGAAAACTTCCGCGTCCGCCTCAGCAGCAGCGCGGCCGAAAACCTCGAACCCAACCTGAAAATACTCAGCCGGACGGCTTGCATCATCTTCTTGCCGACGAAAGACCTCGCCTGCGTAGGCATAGCGCGTCGCACCAGCGTCCATCGCCACATGAGACTGCACAAGCGGCACCGTAAAGTCAGGCCGCAACATCATCTCACCCCGCAGCGGATCTGAAGTAACGAAAGCCCGCGCGCGAATGTCCTCGCCATAAAGATCAAGCAACGCGCCAGCGGGTTGCAGCACATCGGCATCAAATGCCACTGCGCCACGCGCCTCCAAAGCAAAGCGCAACCGTTCGGCCTCGGCCTTGATGTCGGATTTGGAAGTCACCGCTCTAGGATCATGCGCACTTGGGCAACCAGATCAGCACGGGGCACTTCAAATTGCGCTGGCTGATCTTTCCACTCTTCGTGCGTTGCCGTTTCGGCGATTTTGGCACCCAAAACGAGGTCCTTAAGCTGAACAACACCGCGCTCCGCTTCGTCTGATCCCTGAATAATCGCCACTTTTGACCCGCGCTTGTCAGCGTACTTCATTTGATTGCCGAAGTTCTTGGGGTTGCCCAGATACACCTCAGCGCGGATACCAGAGGCGCGCAATTCAGACGCCATCGCCTGATACTCGCCCATCCGGTCGCGGTCCATTACAGTGACCACAACTGGACCTTCGCTCTCGCCCTCAAGCCGCCCCTTGGCACGCAGAGCCGCAAGAAGACGATCCACACCAATCGAGATACCTGTCGCAGGTACGGCCTGCCCGGTAAAGCGTTTCACCAGATCATCATAGCGCCCGCCCCCTGCAACAGAGCCAAACTGACGCGGACGGCCTTTTTCGTCGACGGTTTCAAAGGTCAGTTCGGCCTCAAAGACGGGGCCAGTGTAGTAACCAAGACCGCGAACAACAGAGGGGTCGATAACCACTCGGTCCGGGCCATAGCCCTGTGCGCCCATCAAGTCAGCGATCTGCGAAAGCTCCGCCACACCTTCAGCGCCTGTAGCGTTGTCCCCCACGATTTCGCCCAAACGCGCCACAGTTGCCGCCGTGTCATCGCGCAGAGCATCCATGAAAGACATGATCGTCTCGGCCTGTGCTTCGCTCAGCTCAGCCCCATCGGTAAAATCGCCGCTTTCGTCCTTGCGCCCCGCACCCAGCAAAGCGCGGACACCGTCGGGCCCAAGCCGATCCAGCTTGTCAATCGCGCGCAGCACGATACCGCGTTCGCGCGCTGCCTCTTCGGGCAGCCCTGCAACCTCAAGCACACCATTTAGCACTTTCCGGTTATTCACCCGGATCATATAATCCCCGCGCTCGATCCCAACGGCCTCAAGCGCATCGGCAAGCATCATGCAAATCTCTGCGTCAGCCGCGACCGAACCCGTTCCAACCGTATCCGCATCGCATTGATAAAACTGACGAAACCGCCCCGGCCCCGGCTTTTCATTGCGCCACACAGGCCCCATCGCAAAACGACGGTATGGTTTTGGCAGATCATTCTGGTGCTGCGCATAAACGCGCGCCAACGGGGCCGTCATATCATAGCGCAAGGCAAGCCAATCCTCGTCTTCCTGCCACGCAAAAACACCCTCGTTCGGCCGATCCACATCGGGCAAAAACTTCCCCAGCGCCTCAACCGTTTCCACAGCCGAACTCTCAAGCGCATCAAACCCATAGCGATGGTAAACCGCCGCGATCTTATCAAGCATGGATTTACGTTCGGCGACTTCAGCGCCAAAGTAGTCGCGAAACCCTTTTGGCGGAATAGCCTTAGGGCGTGGGGTCTTCTTGCCTTTGGCCATTGGGCCTTTCCTTTTCACTAATCCGCACGCTTTAGCGCGGGTCGCGCGCACGGGCAAGGCGGGCATGACAGCCAGGCGAGCACGCGCTAGGTTTTGTAAATGAAAGACATCACACAGGTTGCGCCACCTAGCGAGGCGATTTTGCAACCAAACACCAAAGCCTTCGCGCGCGATCCGCACAGCGTTTACGCCCAATTGCGCGCGCTTGAGACGCCGTATCTCCTTGCCGACTTCGATGGCTACGTGTTTTCCCGCTTTGACGATGTTCGCGCCTTGGCGCTTTGCCCGGATATGGTGCGCGGCGCACAAGCGTTTATGAGCGAGGAAGACCTTGCTAGCGAACAGCGCACAAAAGGCTGGCACGACATGCCCGCGCATGAACGTTTTGTGCAGACCAACTTGCTGGAAAGCGACGGCGCAGATCATCGCCGTTTGCGCGCCACTGTGTTCAAAGCATTTACCCGCCAATACGTCGAGCGCCACCGCGAAATGGTGCAAGCCTATGCCGATCAAATGGTTGAGGCAGCGCTTGAAAAAGGAGAGATCGATTTCGTCGCCGATATCGCACTCCATATGCCCGGCCACATCATAGGCACGATTTTGGGCGTACCAGCGCAGGATTGCCCCCAGTTGCGCATCTGGTCAGACGACGTGGTACAGTTTTTTGGCCTTGAGCGCACAGAAGACGACAAAAAACGCGCAGAACGTGCCACATCCGAGTTTCACCTCTACCTAATCGAGCTCATCAAAGCCCGTCGCCGCACGCCAAAGAACGATCTGTTGTCGATCCTGATCGCGGCACAAGACGCCGGGGATTTGAGTGAAACAGAATTGATCGCCACCGCCATGCTCATCCTGATGGCTGGGCACGGCTCGACCATTGATGTGATGGGAAGCGGCTGCCACGCGCTGTTGCGCCACCCCGATCAGATGCGAAGCTTGCGCGATAATGCTGAGTTGATGCCAAACGCAGTGCAAGAAATGTTTCGCTTTGATACACCCTTGCCGTTTTTTCACCGCTACGCCGCCCACGATTGCAAGGTGGCCGGCTATCACATCCCGCAGGGCACGAAGGTTGGCCTGCTTTACGCGGCCGCCAACCGCGATCCCTCGGTATATAAATCCCCGGATACGTTTGAAATTGCCCGGGCGCCAAACCACCATTTGGCATTTGGCATGGGCGCGCACCTTTGTCTGGGCAATAATCTGTCGCGGCTCGATATGGAAATTTTGTTCAACACGCTTTTGGTCCGCACCAAGGCCATCGCACTAAGATCAGACGAGGTGCACTATAAAACCGGCATCTCTGTGCGCGGCCCAATCGCCCTTCCCGTCACCCTCACGCCAGTTTAAGAAAGCGCTATGAGCACCGATCTAGAAGAACGCATCGCCCATCTTGAGCGCCTGACAGAAGAACTAAGCGATATCATCGCCGATCAAGCGCGCGAAATTACAACGCTGAAAACCCGCGCTACATTTCTGCTAGAGCGCGAAGCCGCGCGCGAGGCCGAGAACCCCGGTGGTGTTGTATTCGGCGATGAACGCCCGCCACACTACTGAGAACCCCGATCCCCTTTATGGAATGCGGCTTCTTCGGTCCCAAACTACTTTGGGATGAGTTGGCCAACGGCCAAGAAGGGCAATGCCCTTAACAGAGATGTGTCTTGGCTGGACGAGGCGCACGCGCGGCCCTAGTCTGCGCATCTCAAGGGAGAGAGATGACATGGCGACCGGGACGCACATCCGCACATATTTCAACGGCACGTGGAACGACGGTGATGTGCCGATCATGTCGGCGGCGGATCACGGCGCATGGTTGGGCTCGGGCGTTTTTGATGGTGCGCGCTATTTCGACGGGGTGGCGCCTGATCTGCTCGCCCATTGCGCACGGGTGAATGCCAGTGCGCAGGCTCTGATGGTCACGCCCACGGTGAGCCCCGAAGATATGGTGCACATCATTTGGGAGGGGTTGAAACAGTTTGCATGGGATGCGGCCGTTTACATCCGCCCGATGTACTGGGGGATTGATGGCGATGTTACGGCAATTGTGCCCCAAGGCGACAAAACAGGTTTTGCGATCTGCCTTGAGCAAATCCCACTGGCCGCCCCGGATGCTACAACAACGCTAGGGCGCACGCGATTTCGTCGCCCGGTTTTGGAAACCGCAGTCGTCAATGCAAAGGCCGGCTGTCTTTACCCAAATAACGCGCGCATGCTGACCGAAGTCCGCGCCAACGGCTACGCAAACGCGCTTGTCGCCGATGCGATGGGCAATGTCGCCGAAACCGCTACGGCAAATATTTTTGGTATCAAGGACGGCGAGGTTTTTACGCCAACCCCAAACGGCACCTTTCTGGCCGGGATAACGCGTGCGCGTCACATCACCAATCTGACAGCCGACGGCATTAAAGTGCACGAAAACGTCCTAAGTTTTGAGGATATGCGCGACATGGACGAACTTTTCATGTCCGGCAACATGAACAAAGTAACACCAGTGACTGAATTTGACGGCACGCATTATCAGATCGGCCCGGTGACCAAACGCGCACGAGACATGTATTGGGATTGGGCACAAAGCGAGGGCGCGTGATGCACCTGACCGCCGATCACCTGTACTTGCCCGATGAAGCGCTTGATAAACTGGGCATAGCACCTGCCGAAATTGCCGATGCTATCGAAACTGCGCTGATCGCCAAATCGGAAGGGCGGCTTTTTACCACGCCCAAAGCGACGATCATGCCCGGCCAAGGACGTTATATGATGTCGACGTTGGCGGTGGGCGATGACGGTCTGATCGTGGTCAAACAGGTAACCGTGTCACCCAAAAATCCAACCCGCGACCTGCCTGCGATCAATGGCGCGATCATGGTCCTAGATGCCGAAACTGGGCTGCTGCGTGCGGTTTTGGGCGCAAACTGGATCACCGCACATCGCACAGCAGCCCTGTCGGCCGTCGCCGCACGTCGGTTGGCCGACCCGGCTTCTGAAACGATAGCATTTGTTGGTTGTGGCGTGCAGGCAGACAGTCATCTGCTGGCGTTCCGCAATATGTTCCCACTCAAACAGGTTTTGGCCGTCGGGCGCGGGGAAAAGAACCGCGAACGCTTCTGTGCACATGCGCGTGATCTGGGCTTGGATGCCTGCGCGGCAGAACCAGAAGAGGCGCTCCGGCGCGCTGATATCGTGGTAACCTCAATCACGCTTGATTACACAATTAAACCATTTCTGAATGCGCGCTGGCTTAAGCAAAACGCATTTGCCGCCATCACTGATTTGTTCATTCCCTGGGATGCGGCTTCGATTGACGCCTTTGGCAATGTGGTCGTGGATGACCTCGAACAAGAGCGCGCTACCGATAAGCCAATGCTACCTGCCAACGCAATTACAGGCGATCTCACCGAGCTTGTCACAGGTGCGCTAGCTCAGCACGAAGACGTAAAACCTGCGGCCTTTGCGTTTCGCGGTATCGCCCTTGGAGATTATGCCGCAGCCGCTTTGGTGCTTGGCCGCGCCGAAGCCGGTGGTGGCGGGCAGAAAATAGCGCCATAGACTTCCACTGATCCGCTTGTAATGTTCAACGGGCTTTAGGAGAGAGCGCTTATGCGAAAGTTTCTTGTGGTGCTGGATGACAGCCGCGAATGTCTCAACGCGATGCGTTATGCCGCAATCCGTGCTGCACGCAGCGATTGCGGTGTTGAGATATTGGCCGTCATTCCCCCAGAAGAGTTCAACCATTGGATCGGCGTGGGCACCATCATGCGCGAAGAGGCACGCGATCGGATTCACGCGCATTTTGAAGTGTTTGCCAAATGGATGCGCGACAAAGAAAACATCGATCCCGAATTGGTTATCCGCGAGGGCGACCCGGTGTCCGAGGTTCTCAAACAGATAGAAGAAGACAATGAAGTTGGCGTTCTGGTCCTTGGGGCTTCAACCGACAAAGGCGGCCCCGGTCCACTTGTCTCAGCAATCACGCGCAACTACTCCGCTTTGGCCGTGCCTTTGACGATTGTGCCGGACGAAATTTCCAAGGAACGTCTGGAAGCCATTAGCTAGTTTAGAACCGTTCCAAACCATTGACAGCAAGCGGTCAGCGCATATGTTATGCAGTGACCCTTTTGGAGCTAAGCCATGTTTATCCAGACCGAAGCCACGCCAAACCCAGCCACGCTGAAATTCCTACCCGGACAATCCGTTTTGGACGCCGGCACAGCGGATTTCCCTGCGGCAGACACAGCAGCCAAATCGCCTCTGGCGATGCGTGTTTTTGCGGTGGAAGGTGTGACGGGCGTATTTCTGGGATCGGATTTTGTCACCGTCACCAAAGAGGACGCAATCGACTGGGACGTGGTTAAAGCACCGATCTTGGGTGCGATCATGGAGCATTATCAATCCGGTCAGCCAGCTATGGAAGGCAGCGACGAGCCCGGCTCCGCACATGCCGAGCATACTGGCGAAGATGGCGAAATTGTAAATCAGATCAAGGAATTGCTTGATACCCGCGTGCGCCCTGCTGTTGCCCAAGACGGCGGTGACATCGTGTTCCACGGCTTTGAACGCGGGATTGTCTATTTGCACATGCAAGGTGCATGCGCCGGATGCCCGTCATCAACCGTGACGTTGAAAATGGGGATCGAGAACCTGTTGCGGCACTACATTCCTGAGGTCGTCGAGGTGCGTCCAGTCGCGGCTTGATCCTTTTGCGCTGCCTGCGGCATCGCGGAAATGAGGGGCTCTGCCCCTCAAACTCCCCGGCATATTTTTTGAACCGATGAAACAGCCCGTTGATCCCAAGATCTTAGCGTTTGATACGTCGGGACCCCATTGTGCGGCGGCTTTGCTTGAAAATGATGCGATCTTTGGCGAGACAATTTTAGAGATGAAGCGCGGGCAAGCGGAGGCGTTAATGCCTTTGTTGGAAGAGACGTTGGCCGCGCGCGGTTTGGCCTGGGGCGATCTTGATGCGCTCGCTGTGGGTGTTGGCCCCGGTAATTTCACCGGCATTCGCATTGGTGTGAGTGCAGCGCGTGGTCTCGCACTTGCTTTGGGCATCCCAGCGATCGGAGTGTCCGCATTTGAGGCAATGGCCTTTCAGCACATGGGCGAAAGCTGTTTGATTTGCCTGCCCGCGCCACGCGATCAAGCCTATGTGCAAACCTTTCGGCGTGGCCAGCCCAATGGCGCGCCGCAACAGATTGATCCAAACGAGCCGCCAAAGGATTTGCAGATGTCGTTTGGCATGCAGGTGATTGGCCATCGTGCGAAAGAGATCGGGCAGCACTTTGAATGTTCAGTGATCGAAGCAGACGTCGAAGACTTGCCACGGCGTCTATGTCTCATCGCCGAACAACACCTAACGTCTGAGCGCCCCCAATCGCGCCCCGCACCTTTGTATGTGCGCGCAGCGGATGCCTTGCCATCTTCGGACACGCCGCCCATTATTTTGCCCAATGACGCCTGAAAACCTCGCGGCGCTGCACGCCCGTGCGATGCAATTCCCCGGCCCTTGGAGCGCAGACGACTTTGCGCGTTTCCTTGAAACACCCGGTGTTTTTCTGGTGGCAGAGGCGGCAGGGTTCGCCTTAGGGCGTGTCATCCTGGACGAAGCCGAACTTTTGACGCTTGCCGTGGACCCTGACCATCAGCGCCGTGGCGTTGGCTGCCGTTTGTTGGCTGGTTTCGAGGCAAAAGCGCAGAATCAGGGCGCAACGCGGGCGTTTTTAGAGGTTGCAACGACGAATTTGGCTGCCAAATCGCTTTACGCTGCGGCAAGTTGGCGCGTGGATGGGCTACGCAAAGGCTATTACCGGGCCAAACCACAGCCAATTGACGCCGCCATGATGAGCAAAGCCATTCCAAACGCCTAAGTCACCCAGTTGATGTCCGTTTTTTACCTCAATGTGTGCATCCGCCCTTGACCCCTCCTCGCCTCTGCGGCCTTAATCGTACATCAAAAGGGCGCCCGGGGGGGACCCTCCCACGAGACGCTCGAATTTTAAGTAACTGGGAGACTTTAATGACCTTTATGCACAAACTGCTTGGCGGCGCGGCGGCATTGGCGATGTCGGCAACGTCGGTATGGGCTGAGCCTGCGCTGATGTATGACCTTGGCGGCAAATTCGACAAATCGTTCAACGAAGCGGCTTATAACGGCGCAAAACGTTGGGCGGAAGAAACCGGCAACAGCTATCGCGAAATCGAAGTGACAGCCGAAGCACAACGCGTTCAGTTCGCTACGCGTCTGGCGGAAGCCGGGTTTAACCCGATTGTTGTTCTGGGCTTCCAGAATGCTGCGACCATCGAAGAGGTTGCGCCAAAGTATCCTGATACCAAGTTCGCAATCGTCGATGTCACATGGCTCGATGCGATGCCAAACGTGCGTCAGATCGGTTTTCAAGAGCACGAAGGCAGCTATCTAGTCGGCATGCTGGCGGCGATGGCAACGGAATCAAACACCGTTGGCTTTATTGGCGGCATGGATGTCCCTCTGATCCGGCACTTTGCCTGTGGGTACGCCCAAGGCGCGAAAGCTGTGAATCCTGAAATCAATGTGGTTGCCAACATGACAGGCACAACGCCTGCTGCTTGGAATGACCCGGTAAAGGGCGGCGAGCTGACCAAAGCTCAGATCAGCCAAGGCGCTGATGTTGTCTTTGCAGCCGCTGGTGGCACCGGCGTTGGTGTGCTTCAAGCCGCAGCAGACGCTGATGTCCTTTCCATCGGTGTTGACAGCAACCAGAACCACCTGCACCCGGGCAAAGTTCTGACATCGATGCTCAAGCGCGTTGATAACGCTGTGTATGACGTGTTCAATGGTGGCACTGACGGCTTTGAAGCTGGCGTGACCGTGATGGGACTGGACAACGATGGCGTCGGCTATGCGGTTGACGACAACAACAAAGCTTTGATCTCGGACGACATGATGGCGGCGGTTGACGCGGCCAAAGCCGAAATCATTGCCGGCAATCTGTCAGTGGCCAGCTACTATGAAACTGATAGCTGCCCGGCTCTCGACTTCTAATGGCGCTAAACTTAGGTAAAGCGGGGCAGGCAGAAATGTCTGCCCCGGCTGCCATCGAACTGAAAGGCATTTCAAAGGCCTTTGGACCGGTTCAGGCAAACAAAGACATTTCCATCCGCGTCATGCCCGGCACAATCCACGGGATTATTGGCGAGAACGGCGCGGGCAAATCGACATTAATGTCTATCCTTTACGGCTTTTACAAAGCTGATGCGGGCGAGGTTTTTATCGCTGGCAAAAAGACTGAAATCCCCGATAGCCAAGCCGCAATCGCAGCAGGCATCGGCATGGTGTTCCAGCACTTTAAACTGGTTGAGAATTTTACCGTTTTGGAAAACGTGGTGCTTGGCGCGGAAACAGGCGCGCGGTTGATGCCATCGCTGGCACAGGCGCGCAAACTGCTGACAGAGCTGGCCGCAGAGTACGATCTGAAAGTCGATCCAGACGCCAAAATCGAAGACCTCGGCGTGGGCATGCAACAGCGTGTCGAGATCCTCAAAGCGCTTTATCGCAAGGCTGATATCCTTATTCTGGACGAGCCGACGGGCGTTTTGACACCTTCCGAAGCAGATCACCTTTTCCGCATTCTCAAAGGCTTGCGCGACGAAGGCAAAACCATTGTTCTGATTACCCACAAACTGCGCGAGATTATGGACGTCACTGACACCGTGAGCGTCATGCGGCGTGGCGAAATGACGAACACAGTCAAAACCGCCCAGACGAACCCGGCAGAGTTGGCCGAGATGATGGTGGGTCGCAAAGTTCTTCTGCGTGTCGAAAAAACACCTGCCACACCTTACGCCAAAGTGCTTGAGATCGAAAACCTGTCTGTGAAAGACGAAGACGGCGTTGAGCGGCTCAAGGGCATTAACCTTGATGTGCGCGGCGGCGAGATTGTTGGCATTGCTGGCGTTGCGGGCAACGGGCAATCTGAACTGCTTGAGGTGCTGGGCGGCTATCAGAAAGCCACAGGCACCGTGCGGATTAACGGCGAAGAAATTGATCTGACCGGGCGCAATTCTGACGGGCGCACACGTCGCGAAAAAGGCATCGCTCACGTGCCCGAAGACCGGCATCGCGAAGGCCTCGTGCTTGATTTCTTTGCGTGGGAAAACGTGATCTTTGGCTATCACAATGCCGATGAGTACCAAAAATCCAAATGGCTCATGGACAACAAAGCCATAAAGGCCGAAACCGCCGCTAAGATGGAGCGCTTTGACGTGCGCCCACCGATCCCAAGCCTCACAGCCAAGAATTTCTCGGGCGGCAACCAGCAAAAAATCGTTTTGGCCCGCGAAATGGAGCGCGATCCAGAACTGCTCTTGGTTGGCCAACCGACACGCGGCGTTGATATCGGCGCAATTGAATTCATCCACCAGCAAATTGTAGCCCTGCGCGATCGCGGAAAAGCGATCCTGCTTGTTTCGGTCGAGCTGGACGAGATCATGGGGCTGGCCGATCGTATCGTCGTGATGTTTGACGGGCAGATCATGGGCGAGCGGCAATCAGGTCAGACGGACGAAAAAGAACTGGGCATGCTGATGGCAGGGATCACTGAACCTGCCGCACCATCCCTGCCACCGATGCGTCAGGGAGCACCAGAAACATGGACGTGATCCCAAAGTGGGCCGATGCCCTTCTGATCCCACTTCTATCGATCTTATTGAGCTTTTTCATCTCGGCCCTGGTCATCCTGGCTATTGGCGAAGACCCGATCCAAGCGTTTAAACTGATGATCGACGGTACTTTCGGGCGTTCCGAAGGCTTCGGCTTCATGCTCTTTTACGCAACCAATTTCATCTTCACCGGTCTTGCCGTTGCCATCGCCTTTCATGCCCGTCTCTTCAACATCGGCGGCGAAGGCCAAGCCACGCTGGGTGGCCTTGGCGTGGCCCTTGTTTGTCTATCGGTGCCATGGCCACACTGGGCACTTGCGCTGCCCTTCGCCATCATTGGCGGCGCTCTTTTCGGAGCGCTCTGGGCGCTGATCCCGGCCTATTTGCAAGCCAAACGCGGCAGCCACATCGTGATTACCACGATCATGTTCAACTTCATCGCTTCTGCCCTCCTTGTGTATCTGCTGGTCGAAGTCCTCAAACCCGAAGGCTCTATGGACCCGGCCACCGCGCGCTTTGCCGAAGGCACCAACCTACCGCGTATGTCCGATATGCTTGGCGTCATCGGCATCGAATTCTCCTCCGCACCACCCGTGAACATCACCTTCTTTCTAGCTCTCCTTGCCTGTTTCCTCTTCTGGGTTCTGATCTGGCGCACAAGGCTGGGTTATGAAATCCGTGCCTATGGCCAATCCGAAAGTGCCGCAGAATATGCAGGCATCTCGCCCACGAAAATCATCATCATCGCGATGCTGATCTCTGGCGCACTGGCAGGTTGCATGGCGATCAATTCGGTTATGGCCACCGAACGCCTCGTTCTGAATTCGGTCGAAGGCGCAGGCTTTATCGGCATCGCTGTCGCGCTCATGGGCCGCTCACACCCCTTCGGTGTGGTTCTCGCCGCGCTGATGTTTGGCTTCCTCGTCCAAGGCGGGGCAGAGATTGATTTCTGGACAGACATCCCCCGCGAACTCATCGTGGTGATCCAAGCCCTCGTGATCCTTTTCACTGGCGCGCTGGACAACATGGTGCGCATGCCGCTGGAAAAGCTGTTCCTGATGTTCCGCCGCAAAGGGCCGCAATCATGATCGCCGAATGGCTCCCGCATCTGCTCGCCGGTTGGGGCGTGCAATTGATCGGTGTGCTTTCGCCCGGTCCCGGCGTGGCACTCGTGCTTGCCGTTGCAACAACACGCGGACGTGCGGCTTCGATCCTAACTTGCGCAGGCATCTCGGCAGGTTCTGGCACGCTGGCCGTGGCAACCATCCTTGGCCTTGGCCTGCTGCTCTCTCAAGTCGCATGGGGACTAACGGCGATCAAATACATCGGCGCGGCCTACCTTGCATGGCTGGCGCTCAAGTCTTTTCGCAAAGCGCTTAATCCGGACGATGAGCCCGTACTGGGTGAAGCCAAAGCCGGACGCCGCTCGGTGCTAGAGGGCTATCTGATGCAAATCACAAATCCCAAAGCCATCGTCTATTGGTTGGCCGTTGTCGCCGTTGCCGGGTTAAGCGCGGCCCCATGGCCCATTATCGGCCTGTTCCTGATTGGCTCAATGTCCAACTCGTTCTTCGGCCATGGCGCTTGGGCTATCGCATTTTCGTCGCGCCCGTTCCTATCGCTTTATGCCCGCGCCCGCCGCTGGGTCGATGCTGTACTTGGCGGCTTTTTCGCTTTCGTCGCTTTCAAACTCGCCACATCCGAGACCTAGCCCATGGATTTCACAACCCTCCTGCAAGTTCTCGACACAACGGTGCGCCTCGCCACCCCGCTTCTGTTCGCTTGCCTCGCCGGTCTCTTCTCCGAACGCGCAGGTATCTTCGACATCGGCCTTGAAGGCAAAATGCTTGCCGCTGCCTTCTTCTCTGCCGCCTTCGCATCGCTTTATGGCTCGGTCTGGATCGGGCTGCTTGCAGGCATCGGCGCTTCCGTCGCATTCAGCGTGATCCATGGCCTTGCCTCGATCACCTTTCGCGGCAACCAGTTAATCTCAGGCGTAGCGATCAATTTCCTCGCCGCAGGCCTCACTGTGCTGATCGCCCAAGACTGGTTCCAGCAAGGCGGGCGCACACCATCGCTCACTGGCGGTGGCCGTTTTAATGACATCACCTTGCCCTTCGCCGATCCAAATGCGACCGGCATGTTGGGCCAGATCTATGGCGAGCTGATCTCTGGTCACTCCATCCTGGTCTATGTCGCCGCCCTCTCGGTCCCCGCCACATGGTACATCTTGTTCCGCACCCGTTTTGGCCTGCGCCTGCGCGCCGTTGGCGAAAACCCGGCAGCGGTTGATACGGCGGGCATCTCGGTCATCGGCCTACGCTATGCTGCTGTGCTCATCTGTGGCGTACTTTGCGGTCTCGCCGGCGCTTACCTCGCAACCGGTCTACAAGCAGGCTTCGTCAAAGACATGTCCTCAGGCCGAGGCTTCATTGCACTGGCAGCCCTCATCTTCGCCAAATGGCGCCCTTGGTACGCTCTATCCGCCTGCCTGCTCTTTGGCTTCCTGCAAGCGCTCGCCCTCAGACCCGATGTCGTCGAAGTCGTTGTTCAGCTCGACGTGCCGGGGCAACTTCTTGATGCCTTGCCCTACATCCTCACCGTCGTCATCCTCGCGGGCTTCGTCGGCAAAGCCATCCCGCCCCGCGCAGGCGGCGAACCTTACGTCAAAGAGCGTTAAACCTCTTTCTTCTTGTTAAAAGTACTTCGGGGAGCGGGAGGGGTGGCCCCCCTCGTTCAGGCGATGCCGCAGGCAGCGCTAACACCATGTTCCAATTTGTCGCATCTGGACCCATGCAGGCGCAGCATTTGGCCGTTGTACCCTGCCCCATGACAGGCGTAAGGGTCGGCGCATGCTTATCTACCTGCCCATAGCCGAAGTATCGGTCAACGCCTTCTTGTTGCTTGGCCTCGGCGGTCTTGTCGGCATCCTCTCTGGCATGTTCGGTGTCGGCGGCGGCTTCCTGATGACACCGCTGTTGTTCTTCATCGGCATCCCCCCTGCTGTGGCCGTGGCAACCGAAGCCAATCAGATTGTTGCCTCTTCTTTTTCCGGTGTCCTTGCCCACGTAAAACGCAAAACCGTCGACTTCAGGATGGGCATAGTCCTGCTGATCGGCGGCCTTGTCGGCGCCGCCCTAGGTGTCCAGCTTTTCAACGCCCTCAAAGCCATGGGCCAAGTCGATCTGCTCGTGCGCCTCTGCTACGTCGTTTTCCTTGGCGTCATCGGTGGACTGATGTTCATCGAGAGCCTGAACGCCATCCGCAAAACCCGCGCGGGCACAGCGCCTAAGCGCAGCAAAAAACGCGGCTTGGTGCACAAACTCCCGTTCAAAATGCGCTTTCGAACCTCGGGCCTTTACATTTCGGTCATCCCACCTCTGATCATTGGTCTGTGCGTTGGCATCCTTGCCGCTATCATGGGTGTCGGTGGCGGGTTCATCATGGTGCCCGCGATGATCTACCTGCTCGGCATGCCCACCAAAGTCGTCGTCGGCACTTCGCTCTTTCAGATCATCTTCGTTACCGCCTTCACAACGCTCCTGCACGCCACAACCAACTTCACCGTTGATGTAGTCCTCGCTGTTCTCTTGCTTGTCGGCGGTGTCATCGGTGCTCAGGTCGGCACCCGGATTGGCGCGAAAATGCCCGCAGAACAGCTCCGTATCCTGCTCGCCCTGATGGTCCTGCTCGTCTGCGGCAAACTTGCCCTCGACCTGCTTTTGCAACCTTCCGAGCTTTACTCCATCGGATTTGAAGGAGGACACTGATGCTGCGATACCTCCTCATGTTCCTGGCGCTCGCCTTACCGGTAAAAGCCGAAGAAGTCATCGCAGGTCTCAGCCAGTCACGCATTTCAATCGCGACTGATTTTGATGGCTCTGAAATCCTGATCTTCGGGGCGGTAAAGCGCGACACACCGGCCGAAACAGAACCTTTGCAGGTCATCGTCACTGTTGAAGGCCCATCCGAGCCCCTTACGGTGCGCAAAAAAGACAAACGCTTTGGTATCTGGGTCAATACTAGTCAGGTCGATGTGATCGGCGCGCCCAGCTTTTACGCCGTGGCCACTACCGCTCCAATGGATCAAACACTCAATGAAAATCAGGACCTTGAGCACAGCGTATCCATTGCGCGCGCCATCAAACTAAGCCGTGACCGTTTTCCCGGCGACGAAGCCTTTGAAAAGGCGCTGATCCGCATCCGCGAAACCGCAGGCCTTTACCAAACAAATATTGGCGCTGTGACTTTGGAAGAAGGCACTCTCTTTTCAACCTCGATACGTCTGCCCGCGAACCTGCACGAAGGCGATTATCGCGCTCGTTTTTTCCTCACCCGTGGCGGAGAAGTCATCGACACACACACCACAGACATTGATGTCCAAAAAGTCGGCCTTGAGCGCTTTCTTTTCCGCCTCAGCCGTGAAAATCCACTGCTCTATGGCCTGATGTCACTTGCCATCGCGATCTTCGCAGGCTGGGCCGCCTCGGCCGCTTTTCGCGTGTTGCGCGTCTAGTCCGGCTCTTCTGCGGTCAGCGAGAACGGTGCCGCTGGCGCATCCAAATCCCGCGTCGAAAGCGGCTCATCGGGTCGCCCAAGACGATACCGCGTCACCCAATGAAGGCGCTTTTCAGCTCGGGTGATCGCCACATAAGCCAAGCGTTTCCAAAGCGGCAATCCCGCCTCCATCCTTCCTGCCCGCGACGCGGCATAAAGGTCAGGCGCAAACACCTGAACCTCAGGCCACTGTGAGCCTTGCGCCTTATGGATCGTCACCGCAGCCCCATGCAAAAACGCTGCCCCCATATTGGCGGCAAAGGGAATAAACGGCTCATCCTCGTCAGGCAATTCAATCTTGATTATCGATGCCGCCGAAACCTGCGGTTCCGCCGCCCCTATCACATGTATTCGCGAAAAGCCGGCGCGCCGACCGGGCCCCAGATAAATCACCTGCGCGCCCTTAATCAGCCCGCGTGCCTCAAGATCAAGTCGCTTTTTGCGATGCTTCAGCGGCAGTTCAATCCCATCACAAATCAACGGCTCACCGGGCAAAAGAGCATCGCTTGGTGCCTCAAATGCAGCCCGAAACGCGTGGATAAGGCGGATCCGCGTTGCATTGCGCCACACCAAAACAGGCGAGCGCGCCATCATCCCTGCCTCAACGCGCCCAGCCACCTGCACCCGATCATCACTGGCGGCTGCATCCTCAATCATCCGCTCAAAGCCCTCAAACGTCAGACTGTCGTCGGCCAAAGCGTGCGCAAGATCCAAAATCGGATTGCCCAAATCCTGCCGATGTACCCGGCTCAAAACCAGCTTGCGCGGTTCCGGCAATGTCTCGAAAACCATTTCACCAGATTGATTGACCGGGGCCAATTGCGCCGGATCACCAAACAACAGCAATGTCGGAAAAATCTCGCGCAGATCATCGAACTGACGTTTGTCCAGCATCGAGGCTTCATCAACAAACCCAATGTCCAAAGGGTCTTCGCGCCGCTTCCAGCCCAAAATAAAGTCCGACCCCTTAAGCCCCGCCGCGGCCAACGCTCCGGGCACTGACTTGTTCGTCTGAAAAAACGCAAAGGCCCGGTCCAGCGCCTCACCACTGAGCCCTTCGACCGTTGGCTTTTCGCCATTGCCCAGCAACCACTCGGCAATTTTCTCATACTCAGGATCGTATAGTGGCGTGTACAAAATCCGATGAATCGTCGTCGCCGCAACTCCGCGATTGCGCAAAACACTCGCCGCCTTGTTGGTTGGCGCCAGAATGGCAAGTGTGCGTGTGTCCTTGCGCCGCTTGCCTTCGTAGTCGCCAGAAATCGTCTCAACACCGGCCTCTGACAGGGCCTCAGCAAGCCGCGCCAACAACATCGTCTTGCCCGAGCCTGCTTTGCCGATAACCGCCAAAGCGCGTTGCCCACCTTCGGTGCGCGGCAAGGTCATGCTTTCTTCGATATCCACACCCGCGCTGGCCAAAAGCTCGGCCACACGGTCAAAAGCTTCAGCTTGATCTTCGGAGAAAACAGTGACGGGCACATTCATAGCTCAGACCCTACCGGGTTCACCAAAGCGCCACCAGACACCTGTGCTTTCTTCTATGTAAAACCTCCGGGAGCGCGAGGGGCAATGCCCCTCGCCTTACGCGGCGCATGAAAATGCGGCGCAAATTCTTTAGGCAGCCACGCGGTAGGCATCAAACGAGCGCATCAACCAATACCGCGACAGCTCATCAGACACTCCTGCACGGCCCAACAGACGCGCCCGATACTCATTTTCACAAGGCCAAAGCCCCGCACTGATCGCATCGCGCCCAACACCATCGCTGCCCAAAATCGTCGGCCCCCACCCAACACGGCGATAAACCCGGATCATCCGCGCATCAAAGACGCCTGCAACATGGCTCAGGCCTTCCTGCAGGCCTATTTCCAGCACCCCCAGCATCAACGCACTCGACGTGGTCGCCTCAGCCTCTGGCGCAAGGCAAAACCGCGTGCATTCCCAAATCAAAGGGCTTTCGATCCGCACCCCGTCGGTCAGATTCAAAAAGTGATCCGCCAGCATATGATCGCCCGTTGTCGGCAAAAGCCGCAGCGAGCCGCCGTGTGTACCGTCGGGCCTCTCCCAAATGATATAAAGCGGATTCTGGGTGTCATAGCTGTCGCGCTCAGAGCCCGTTTCATCCACCTCAACCTCCCAGCCAAGCCGGTCATGAAATTGTACGGCGCGGTCTTTGAACATCGTTTCGCAAAGGCGTGGGAAATTGGCCAGTTGATCGGCGGTAAGATAGCGAAGCATGGTGCTCCCTCCAGTCTGTGTGAACTGGAGAGAGTCGTATTTTCACAGTCTTAAACGCCTCGGATCTGCGCGCACGACGGCGCTAGACATCCTTAAGGCAAGCGAACGCGTGCCTTACTAAACTCTTAACAAGCCTTGGTTCAAAGCCTTTGCGACAGCGTGGGTTGTGTTGCTGGCTGCCAATTTGAACCGCGCGCTTTCGATATAGACCCGCAGCGTGTGCTCAGAAATTGACAGGCTGTTGGCGGCTTGGGCGCGATTATTCCCAATCGCAAGCAACGTCAGTGCATCCGTTTCGCGCGGACTTAAACTGACAATGTTTGCCTGATCACTGCCAAGCTCGATCTCTAACGCTTTTTGATTGATGTAGTGCGATGCCAAGATCAAAGACCTTGAATAATCATTGGTGTATCGTGCCCAAGACTCATCTTTGTCCGAACTGCTGACAGAAAAAAGTGCAAATTGCCCGGATGGACCGCGAATGGGCACTGAAAATCCCTGATTGCCAACACCTGAATCAATTGCTTCGCCTAAAAAATTTCTGGTCCCTTTGCCCGTCCAGTCAAGGTTCTTCCAATCGACTGGCGTAAAGCGACGCACACAGGCCTGCACCACAGGGTCAATCCGAGCATAGTTATTGCCCAGGTATTGATCGACCCAAAGGGGTTCGTAGGTTGTTACGGCATATTCCTTGCCTGTTGAGCTTACCGAATGGTACACCACATGCTCAACATTGAGTTCGTCGCTTAGCGACAGGATGACGTTATCTAACTCACTGAGAGTTTTGGCTCTCGTTAGATGATCCAAAAAAGGTTCCAACATAACTCATGTCCCGTTGCGCATTTCTTTGCGCTATCCGACACGATGTCAGCTCATTCGCGACAGCGACCATTGCCTGGTCGATTTGCCTCTCACTTGCACTTAGACCATTCTTCCCAGCAAAGGTTCTAAGATCCGCCAAAACATCGAGTATCCAATCTTCCGTCATTCAGTCCTCTTTCAGAATAGTTAACGAAACCTTAATACAACCTTAGCATGTGTGTGTTTCTCATGAAATTCACCAGAATCAACTCCCCATAAATAGGGGGAGAGACCTTTCCAAATCATTGAAATTACTAGATGTGGCTCCAAAAAGAACGGCCCACCCTGTAAGGAAAAGCTTACAAACAGGCGGGCCGGAAAAATTTCCGAAGCTGTTGGTTTCTTAATTGGACACGCTTGCTTCAATTGTGTCTTCAAAAGTCTTGAGCCCGGTGCGTGGCGCTTGCACCAGCACTGCCATGTTGCCCGGCTTGTGCTCGTTGCGGCGCATCTTAACGTGGGCCGCAGGTACTTCAGCCCAAGGGAAAACCTCTGACATGCAAGGGTCTAGCCGACGCTCTACCATAAGTTGGTTCGCCGCAGAGGCTTGTTTCAGGTGGGCAAAGTGGCTGCCTTGAATACGCTTTTGATGCATCCACAGATACCGCGCGTCCATCGTCAGGTTAAACCCGGATGTGCCAGCACAGATCACCACCATGCCCCCCTTTTTCACAACGAATGTTGAAATCGGCATCGTCGCTTCGCCCGGGTGCTCAAACACCATATCCACGTTCACGCCCTTGCCAGTGATCTCCCAGATCGCCTTGCCAAACTTACGCGCTTCCGTGAACCATTCCTTATACTCATCCGTGTTTACGGTGGGCAGCTGGCCCCAACAGTTGAAATCCTTTCGGTTGATGACGCCTTTGGCGCCAAGCCCCATAACAAAGTCGCGTTTATCTTCGTCGCTGATCACACCGATCGCGTTGGCACCAGCGGTGTTGATCAATTGGATCGCGTAAGAGCCAAGCCCACCAGAAGCCCCCCAGACCAAAACGTTCTGACCCGGCTTAAGTTCGTGTGGGTGATGACCAAACAGCATACGGTACGCGGTTGCGAGCGTCAGTGTGTAACACGCCGCCTCTTCCCATGTCAGATGCTTGGGGCGTGGCATGAGTTGCTGCGACTGCACGGTGGTGAACTGCGCAAACGACCCATCGGGCGTTTCATAGCCCCAAATCCGTTGGCTATCCGAGAACATCGGATCGCCGCCGTTGCATTCCTCATCATCGCCATTGTCTTGGTTACAGTGAATGACAACCTCGTCGCCGACTTTCCAGCGCGTGACCTTATCTCCCACAGCCCAGATAATGCCCGAGGCGTCAGAACCTGCGATGTGATAGTCAGCCTTGTGCACGTCAAACGGGCTGATCGGCACGCCCAACCCGGCCCAAACCCCATTATAGTTGACGCCAGCGGCCATCACCAAAACGACAACCTCGTTGCTGTCGGGCTTGACCACATCGACTACTTCCAGCTGAAACGCCTCGTTTGGCTCGCCATGGCGCTCTCGACGGATCGCCCATGCGTGCATCTTTTCTGGCAAATGTCCCAAAGGCGGCATCTCGCCCACATCGTAGAGGTCTTTTTTCGGCGCATCATACGTCATTGTCGGAGCCTTCATATCCAAAGCCATCACTCTTTCCCCTTTAGCACTGCTGCAGCGCAGAATCACACGCTAATCTGTAAAAGGGATAAAATCCGTCACGCAATTTTGCAAACGAAAAAGAGTAAGTTTTGTAATTTTATGTCTTTACCAACTCAGACACAACAGGCTTCGGGATCGCCCCAACCGGCAATTCTCCCAAATGGGGGCGCAGAGTGTTGGCATAAAAAGCGGCCAATTCTTCGTCTTTGAGGGCGTATGTGCCGTTCTCCTCAACCAGCAAATCGCGCATCACCATTTCTGACAAAGCGCGATCAAACGCGTCGTCTCTGTCGGTTGCGTCCACGGCTTGCTGCGGGAAATCAGCCTTTAAGCGCGCCATTTCACTCAAAAGCACCTCTTTGCTGACCGGCGCCGCCACCTGAAACATCGCAGCCATCGCCAGTGGCGTCGTTGTCACAGGAGTGAACGCACGGATGTCCTCCAAAAGATGCGCCCCGAGCGTTTGCACAAGATCGGGCGGATTGCCCTCGGCAAGCTCAGAGATCGACATCGGCCGCCCAAATGTGACTGCAGCAACCCCAAAACGCCCAACTTTGCCGCGCAGTCGCCGCCACGCATAACGCGCCCCAAATTGCAGGCCCTCACTGATAGAGCGTCGAAACCGTTGTTTGCCTGTGCGCCCTGCTGCGATCAAAACCTTGTCTTCAACGATGCGGTCGTAATTCAGCGATACAGGCACAAACACCGTGTCGCGCCCTTTGCCATCCCGCCAGCCATCAACAACATAGCTGAGGATGCCAAGCTTTGGCGGTCCAACCACACCATTACGGGACAAGCCGCCTTCGGGAAACACGGCCTGAGAGACCCCCGCCTCGGTCGCGCGCTGCACGTAGCTTGACAGAACCTTGCGATATAGCGGTGTGGGTGTGCGACGACGGATAAAGTAAGCTCCGGTTGCGCGGATGAACCAGCTAACCGGCCAAACACGCGCCCACTCGCCAACAGCATAAGACAGCGCGGATTGCTTTGCCGCAAGGTAGGTCACCAGTACATAGTCAAAGTTCGAACGGTGATTGATCACATAGACAACCGTCGCGTCTTTGCTGATCTTCGAAAGCGCCTCTTCATCAAGGTAATTCACCCGCACATCAAAGAGCCACCGCGCCACCATCCTTGAAACGCGCGTCGCAATCCCGAAATAGGCGGTTGCACTGAACGATGGCACAATCTCGCGCGCGTAATCGCTGGCTTTCTCAAATGCCACATCCTCGCGCACGCCTTGACTGTCGGCATAGGCGTTCACCTCGCGCACAACATCCGCGTCATAAATCACCCGTTGGATCATGTCGTTGCGGCGCAAAAGCTTGAAAGGTTGGATCGGCCGATCAAGCCGCGCGTTCAACTTGGCAACAAGACGTTCGGCGCGGCGGCGAAAGAACCAGCGCACAGACGGGAACAACAGATGCGTCGAAGCCGTCACTGCCGCAAACAACAGGATAAGGATAAGAAGCCAAACAGGCAGGGTCACAGTAGACGTCATGAGCACACCCTTGCAGGAAGTGAAGAGCGGGTAAATACAAAGCGATAATACAGGAAAACCAGCTTTTTAAGGTGTCCTTTGCGACAACAAAGACACGCGTCGCCAGATATGGATTTGCCGCACTGCAGCGAATTGACAGTGATATATCCTTTCGATAAATACTTCTCCTGTGAAATAATATTACCTGATGAGTGGCCGTTCGATGACACATTCCGAGAAATCCCGCCCTTGGCTCTTCCGCACCTACGCGGGCCACTCGACCGCCAAAGCGTCCAACGAGCTTTATCGCGGCAACCTTGCTAAGGGCCAAACCGGCCTTTCCGTCGCCTTCGACCTGCCAACGCAAACCGGATACGACAGCGATCATCGCCTTGCGCGTGGCGAAGTGGGCAAGGTCGGCGTGCCCGTCACGCACCTTGGCGATATGCGCGCCCTGTTCGACAATATCCCGCTTGAGCAGATGAACACATCGATGACAATCAATGCGACAGCGCCTTGGCTGCTTGCGCTCTATATCGCCGCCGCCGAAGAACAAGGCGCGGATATTAGCCAACTGCAAGGCACAGTACAGAACGACATCATCAAAGAATACCTCAGCCGTGGCACCTACGTCTGCCCACCCCGCCCCTCTTTGCGCATGATCACCGATGTGGCCGCCTACACCCGTGAGCATCTGCCCAAATGGAACCCGATGAACGTCTGTTCCTACCATCTGCAAGAAGCCGGCGCGACGCCCGAACAAGAGCTCGCCTATGCGTTGGCCACGGCCCAAGCCGTGCTCGACGATCTCAAAGACAAAGTTCCGCCAGAGCATTTCCCGGCCATGGTCGGACGCATCAGTTTCTTCGTTAACGCCGGTATCCGCTTTGTAACTGAGCTGTGCAAAATGCGCGCCTTTACTGAGCTGTGGGACGAGATCTGCCGCGAGCGCTATGGGGTGGAAGAAGAGAAGTTCCGCCGCTTTCGCTATGGCGTTCAGGTCAACTCGCTTGGCCTCACCGAACAACAGCCTGAAAACAACGTCTATCGCATTCTGCTGGAGATGCTCGCCGTCACACTGTCCAAAAACGCCCGCGCGCGCGCTGTGCAGCTGCCCGCATGGAACGAAGCGCTTGGACTGCCGCGCCCTTGGGATCAGCAATGGTCGCTTCGGATGCAACAAATCCTCGCCTTTGAAACCGACCTTTTGGAGTACGGCGATTTGTTTGACGGCAACCCCGTCATCGCCGCCAAAGTCGACGCCCTGAAAGACGGCGCACGAACAGAGCTGGCGCACATCGACGCCATGGGCGGCGCTGTCGAGGCGATCGAATACATGAAATCCCGGTTGGTCGACGCAAACTCCGATCGCATCGGGCGTATCGAGGTCGGCGAAACCACCGTCGTCGGCGTGAACAAATACGAAGCGGGCGAACCCTCGCCCCTCACCTCCGGGCCAGAGGCGATCATGGTCGCTGATCCAAAAGCCGAAGCAGATCAAATCGATCGGCTAGAGCAATGGCGCGCAGATCGAGACAACGGTTTGGTAAACGCCGCCCTTGCCGATCTGAAAGCGGCCTGCGTCGAGGGGCGCAACGTTATGCCCGCGTCCATCGCTGCTGCCAAAGCGGGTGCGACAACCGGCGAATGGGGCAACGTTGTGCGCGCTGCCTTTGGCCAATATCGCGCGCCAACAGGCGTCTCGACCAGCCCATCAAACCGCACCGAAGGCCTTGAAGAGATCCGCGACGCCGTCAGCGCTGTTTCGACCAAGCTCGGCACACAGCTTAAATTCCTCGTCGGCAAGCCCGGTCTTGATGGCCACTCAAACGGCGCTGAACAGATCGCGGCACGCGCCCGCGACGCGGGCATGGACATCACCTATGAGGGCATCCGCCTTACCCCCTCGGAAATCGTCGCCGCCGCACAAGAACAAAAAGCCCACGTTATCGGCCTGTCGATCCTCTCGGGCAGTCACCTGCCCCTCATCGAAGAAACGCTGGAGGAAATGCGCAACGCCGATCTGGGTCACATCCCACTCGTCGTCGGCGGCATCATCCCCGAAGACGACGCAACCCGCCTGCGCGACATGGGCGTGGCTCGCGTTTACACGCCCAAGGATTTCGAGCTAAACCGCATAATGTTCGACATCGTCGCTTTGGCCGATCCCGAACCGGTAGCCGCTGAATAGCACATTATGCGCCAGCTGCTGTTTCCGGAATTTAAGAAGGAAAACAACAATGAGCTGGAACCCAACGCAAAATCCCGAGTGCCCAAACGCAAATCTCGACGCGCTGGAAACGCTTATCATTCCCCGCGCCCGCGATCTTGGTGGTTTTGAGGTGCGCCGCGCCCTGCCAAGCCCAAAGCGCCAGATGGTTGGCCCTTTCATCTTCTTTGATTAAATAGGCCCGGCCGAATTCATCACCGATGGCGGAATTGATGTGCGCCCGCACCCTCATATCGGCCTCGGAACGGTCACCTATCTCTATCAGGGCGAGTTTGAACATCGCGACAGCGTCGGCACTCATCAGATGATTTATCCCGGCGAGGTGAACTGGATGGTCGCCGGGCGTGGCGTCACGCACTCCGAGCGCACAAGTACTGAAACACGCGCGACGCGCCACAAACTCTTCGGCATCCAAACCTGGATCGCCCTGCCCGAAAAGCACGAAGACATGGCCCCCGATTTCGAGCATCACAAGAAAGACGCGCTTCCGCACATCGACGAAAAAGGCGTCAACGCAAAGCTGATCCTTGGCACTGCCTATGGCGAAAATAGCCCGGTCACCATGCAATCAGAAACCTTCTATCTCGACGTCGTTCTTGATCCCGGTGCCGAATTTCCCCTGCCTGACGATCACGAAGATCGCGGGCTTTATATCATCCAAGGCTCAGTTGAAATCGCAGGCGATGTCTTTGAAGCCGGACGCATGATGGTGTTTCGCCCCGGCGACCGCGTCAGCGTGCGCGCAAGCGAACAAGGCGCGCGTCTTATGGCGCTTGGCGGCGAAACAATGAACGAAGGCCGCTACATCTGGTGGAACTTCGTGTCCTCTTCAAAGGATCGCATAGAAGAGGCCAAAGAGGCGTGGAAAGCCGCCGATTGGGAGAACGGCCCATTCAAACTTCCAGCCGGTGACGACAAAGAACACATCCCTATCACGCCCGAATTAGACAAAACAAAACCGCGCGGAAAATCAGCCGCAGAGGGTTAACACGATGGATGGGATCATCGAATTTACTTGCGTCGCGCTCTACATCGCGCTTTTTCTTCTTGCCCGCCATAGGAAGCCAGATCGAAACAGTGGCGGCCAAAATGGCAAAGTAGTTCAGCGACTCACTCAGAGCTTTCCGAGCGCCGTTCCGCCTTAAGCGCCCTACTTGGCGGGCAAACCTCTTGCATAAACTTGGCAAGCGTACCGCCAAGATTGTCGGCCTTCATGCCGTATTTCACAAACTGACCCTCACGCTTTTTCCAAATCAGATCAGCAGACTCCAGAATGGAAAGGTGTTTGGAAACAGCAGGTTGCGACATTTCAAATCGCTCAGCCACAACGCCGGCCGTCAAAGGCCCTTCTGAAAGATAGGCCAATATCCTACGCCGCGTTGTCGAAGCCAAAGCTTCAAAGACTTTGTCAGGGCTTGACATAAATTCACCTTATAACTTATTAGTTATATATCTTATTATCTAATAGATTAATGAGTGATCAAAGGAGTTTCAAGATGCTGCATGCGACAGAACGCGTATTTCCAAGCGACAAAACTTCGGCCACCCAAGGCCAGATCAGATGGGATACTGCAAAGTCGCTTTGGCTTTTTACCATGATCGCAGGCGCTATCGCAGCCCTTAGCCTTACGCCCAGCTGGGGAGGCTTCACCGTCTTCCTTGTCACCACAGGCATTACCATATGCGCTGGGCATTCTGTCGGTATGCACCGCTTGCTGATCCACCGAAGTTTCAAAACCCCCATCTGGATTGAACACATCCTTGTTTGGCTTGGCACACTTGTCGGGATGGCGGGCCCTTTTGGAATGATCCGCGCGCACGACATGCGCGACTGGCACCAGCGTCAGACCGAATGCCCACCGCACCCAAGTCACGGCGCTGGCTTTTGGCGCGATGCGTGGTGGCAAATGCACTGCCGGTATGACCTTGACCACCCGCCTCGTTTTGAAATCGAACCGCAGATCGCAAATGACCGGTTTTATCGCTGGGTCGAGCGTCACTGGATGGCACAGCAGCTGTTTGTTGCGATCCCACTTTTCCTTGTAGGCGGCATCGGCTGGGTGCTTTGGGGTGTGTGCCTGCGTGTCGCTATTTCGTTAATCGGCCATTGGATGGTCGGCCACTTCGCGCACAGAATCGGGCATCAAGGTTGGCACATTGCCGGTCTGCCAGTACAGGGCTACAACCTTCCCGGTCTTGGCCTGATCACCTTTGGCGAAAATTGGCACAGCAACCATCATGCCTTTCCGCACTCCGCGAAGCTTGGCGTTGAAGACGGCCAGCTAGATCCCGGATACTGGTTTATCAAGTTTCTCGAGCGGCTTGGTTTGGCGCACGCCATTCTTGGGCCAAGCGATCGTCCAGAGCGCGAAGGTCTAACAAGAACTGAGCACTCCGAACAGACGCGGCAATGTGATACCGAAACTGCTTTTTGCTCGTTTTAATCCCCGCTAAGATGCACTGAACAGCACTCAACAGGAACGAAATCATGACCGTACACATTGGCGCAAAACCCGGTGATATTGCCGAAACCGTTCTGCTTCCTGGTGATCCTTATCGTGCCAAATGGGCGGCTGAGACATTTCTTGACGATGCAAAACTGGTCAACGAAGTAAGAGGGATGCTTGGCTTTACCGGCACCTACAAAGGCAATCCGGTCACCATCCACGGCTCCGGCATGGGCATGCCCAGCCTGTCTATTTACGTCAACGAACTGATCAAGGACTATGGCGCTAAGACATTGATCCGCATAGGGTCTTGCGGCGGCATGCAGGAAAAAGTTGGCATTCGCGACGTCATCCTCGCCATGACCTCCACCACCCTCTCCACCCCCTCGCGCGGGGTTTTCAAAGAAGTAAATTTCGCGCCCTGTGCAGACTGGTCGCTATTGCAGGCCGCTCATCAGGCTGCCGCCGCTAAAGGAACAACAACCCATGTCGGCGGCATTTACTCTTCGGACGTCTTTTACGACGAACGCCCTGATTTGAATGAACAAATGGTGCGCCACGGCATCCTTGGCGTCGAGATGGAAGCAGCTGAGCTTTATACTCTCGCCTCGCGCTATGGCTGTCGATCCCTAGCCGTATTGACCGTGTCCGACCACCTGCTCACAGGGGAAGCCCTGCCGTCGGAAGAACGCGAACGCAGCTTTGGTGACATGGTAGAAATCGCACTGGACGCGGCTTTCGCCTAACGCCCGTGAGAACGGTCGTAACCATTCACGTCAGGCGCGCGCCACCCATCCGGAGGTGCCCCTTCGAACACCTCGACCAAAAGCGGATAACAGGCGGCAACATCGGAAGAATGTTCGCCGCCACAATCCCCACCGGGGCAAGCAGACAACACGCCTAACAGATTGATATTGGAAAAGAATGTGATCTGATCTCCAGGCCGAACGGGCGATGCTTTCATAAAGTACTGTCCCTTATCGCGAGTAAACCCGGTACACATGAACACGTTCAAAACATCATGCACATGCATCTCCGCCTCGGCCAAAGACAACCCGGTTTCGTCCACCAAAGCGCGTGTCAGGTTTGAATGACAACAGTGGTGATAGTCCTTACCGGACAATAGGTTGCCCGTGTACGGATCGCACCGCGTTCCGATCACATCATGAATGCCACCGCCGAACTCATCAAAGCCGTACCAGCCCAAGGTGTCTTCAATAATTGTCGCCATCGGACGCAGGTAAGGCAGCACGGACCACAGATGATCGCCCTCATTAACGTGTGTGCCGTGGATCGCACGGGTTTTTCCGGAAAAGAACCGCTCTGTTAAATCGTTTGCGTTGAAAAGGTTAAGGTCACCGACCTGTGGACCGTCGACGCTTGTTATCCGAAACGCACCGCCTGCTGGTACTCTGAAAGATCCCGCCTCACGCGGGGGTACGAGAACTTGGGATGTCAGCTCATACCCGGACACCGCATCGCGGTATGCGCCGGTATCAACCGGCGGCAAAGTATCCGGCGGGTAAACAATTACTGGCTTAATCGCGCGACGTGCCTCTGCATCTTTGGGGGCGTTCATGATCGTCTCCTTCATTCCCGTCTCAGCATAAGAAACGCCCGCCCCAAGGGAAAGGGCGGGCGCAGTTGGACCCGGAGGGCGTGGGATGAACGGCTCCGGGCCTGGGGGATGTTATTCGGCAGGAACACTTGGCGCGGCGGGAGACGTGCGTTTGAACCAACGCCCACCGCCTGTTCTTTCAGGTCCTTGCCATTCCTCGTTGCGGGTCAGCCACATGGTCAGCGCAAGGGCAACAAAGGCCAAGGTCGCACCAGCCAACAAAGCAAAATCCGCGCTCCGCAAGATCAGGTACAGCACCGCGTAAACAGTCACCAAGACACCAGCCAAAAGCCCGGTTTTCTTGCCTAGTTTCAAAGCTGTGGCCCCGAACACGGTCAGCAATCCAATCGTCGCACCAGCAGCAACCAAATAAGCCGCGCCAAAGCCGATCTGCTCGGCATAGGCCAGCATCAGCAAAACAAAAACCGACTGAGCAAGGCCCACCATCAGATACTGCACGGGGTGCGCGGGTTTCTTGGCACCACGATCCAGAAGCAGAATTGTCAGGAACGTCAGTGAGATGAACAGAATGCCATAGCGCGCCGAACGCCATGCCTTTTGATAGAAGTCATTTGGCGTCAGGTAGCGCACCATCATCGTGGCTTGACTGCGTGCAGTGCCATCGGGGTTTTCGCGTGTCACTTGCGGCAAGGAGCGCGCAAGGTGCGGCACGGTCCATGTGGCAGAAAACCCATCGGCGGCAACGTCGCGTGCATCGGGCAAGAAATCACCGAAAAAGCTAGGATCGGGCCAGTCGCTGTTCATTGTCACCTTGGTTGTGCGACCCACGGCGGCCACGCCAAAGTGCTGTGCGCCGTTCATCGACAAACGCAAGGAAAAATCGCCCAATTTCCGCGGATCGCTTGTGCGAGAAAACACACCTGTTCCGGCACCTTTCGAGGCTGGGATCGGTTCCAAATCAAAGCCTTGAGTGCCAGTTTCTAAAATCGCCTCGCCGCGCAGTGCCCGGTTAGAGTTTAGCAAAACTCGCAGCTCTGCCTCGCTCCAGATCAACGTTTGTTTCTCGCTTAAGACGTCACTGGCAATCTCTGTATCAAAATTGAAATCAAGGCCGACGTCAGCGGTGAAAACCGGCACCTCAAACACCCCCCGCGCGCGGGTTTGGGTTTGCGTGGCAACGTCCATCTCAAAGCGCTCTGGATAAAGATAGACGGGCGCGCGATCCTCCGTCACCGTCTCCTCATAATGCTCGTAGATTAGATTGTTTTTGTCATCGCGCAGCGAACGACCTGTCACTGCGTCAATCGCCTCGCGTTTGCGTTTATACGTCACCTCCTCCGTCACCGGGATCACCAAAAGCGGGCCGCTGATCAGTTGCGCGCCGCCCCACTCGCGGCTGATGTCTGCGATAGTTTGATCTGAATAGCGTGAACGCTCTTGCACGATCTCGCTGACTAGGTTGAGAGGGATAAACATCATCAACGCCAACGCGCCAACGATAATGAAACGCATGCCTGCGGATCGAAACATGATATGTCCTTTCAAGGATCTGGTCTGTTGTTTTGAACAGACGTGATCTCTGCATCCCGCAAACGCTGTGAGCGGTGTGGGCAGCAACTGGAAAGGGTTTGTGCAGCGATGATCAGAAATTCAGCACAAGACACAGTTGTTGGTAGATTTTAAGCAGAAGCCTTTGTTTTTGCTCAAAACCTGCATATATTTAGGTTGTAGGAAAGAGAGAGTGCCCATGTCACACGTTATCGCCGCAACAGACACAAACGCCCAAAATCAACGCATTTTCATGCAGTTGGGGCTTTTTGGGATACTGCTTGTCGGACTGATCGCTGTCGCGGACGTCTCGCCTGCTTACGGAAGTTGTTCAGGTGTGGCAGCGCTTTCAGGCCCACTTTTACCAGTGGTTGCCTGACGCAAGCCGCGTTTTTACAGCCTTAAACGACCCGTTCGACCATCATCTTTTTGATTTCTGCAATCGCCTTGGCCGGGTTCAACCCCTTTGGGCAGGTCTTGGTACAGTTCATGATGGTATGACAGCGATAGAGCTTGAACGGATCTTCCAACTCGTCCAACCGCTCGCCTGTGGCTTCGTCCCGGCTGTCAATGATCCAGCGATAGGCGTGCAGCAAGGCGGCTGGCCCAAGGTAGCGGTCACCGTTCCACCAGTAAGACGGGCAGGATGTTGAGCAGGACGCGCACATCACGCATTCATAAAGACCATCCAGCTTTTTGCGGTCATCAATCGATTGACGCCATTCCTTTTGCGGACGGTTCGTCTTTGTCTCAAGCCACGGCATGATAGAGGCATGCTGAGCGTAAAAATGCGTTAGGTCCGGAATCAGGTCTTTGACCACCGGCATGTGCGGCAGCGGGTAAATCTTGATGTCATCGCCCTTCACCTCGTCGACACCATAGATGCAGGCCAGCGTGTTGATCCCGTCGATGTTCATCGCGCACGACCCGCAAATCCCTTCGCGGCACGAACGGCGGAATGTCAGCGTCGGATCAATCTCGTTCTTGATCTTGACCAACACGTCCAGAACCATTGGGCCACAGGTGTCCATATCGACATGATAGGTATCAACGCGCGGGTTCTCACCGTCATCCGGGTTCCAGCGATAGACCTGAACTTTGCGCGTATTGGTGGCGCCCTCCGGCTTTGGCCATGATTTGCCTGTGCGGATAGTCGAGTTCTTGGGAAGCGTCAGTTGTACCATTTGGATCCTACATTCCGGTGTCAGGAAAGATCATGCGCGCAGTGCGCTTGGGAAACGATCTTTCAAATTTTTTACTGCCACCTTAATTCCTTGCCCATAAGATATCTCAGGCAGGGCATCACGTTCAAGAAGTTCTGCTGCGTCAGTCAAGCGCATGGGTGTGTTAAGTGCACGCCCAACGGACGCAGCATAATCATAGAACTTAAGCCGGGCATACGGGTGATTTCCATGTGGGTCGAGCCAAAGCGATGGCACGCCAAATGCATCCGCAATAATCAGTCCATGCAACGATGAGGAAACCACCAGTTTGCAAGCAGCGATACGCCGCACGATCCCCAGATAATCATTGTCGCGTGGATCAAGAACCTCAGCGTTAGGAAGAGACGCTGCCAATTCTTCGGGACGCCTGCGGTCTAACAACCTAAAGTGAGGCACGATCGCAACTTTATCTTCGCGCTTGATGTCTTCGCCAAGGACTTCGGCCATCAATAGGCCCGGGTCACCATATCCACCCGGCTTGATCCCCAAAATCTCTTCGCTCAGCGGTCCGCGCACGGACGCAATGTTAAGACGTTGCAAAAAACCGGTGTCCATCGGCCCTATAAGGCCGGTTCCCCACACCCATGGTTTGCGATCCCCAAACTGTGAACTGGCTTTTGAGGCAAAAGAGAAAATACTGCCAATGGCAAACAAATCCGCCTCTTCCGCCGGGGCCCACTCAACAGTGCGCCCCGAAACATGCGCGACGATGTCCGCAGAAATACGGTCGCCAAAATTGCGCCTGTTGTTCCACCAATAAAGCTTGAGAGGGGCCAAGGCGGCTCAAATCCCCAAGAGTGTGGGCAGTCCGTCGCTGGCAAGACAAGTGACCGTATCCGGGCGTGTAATGATGTTGCCAACAATCTCAACTGTGCTTGCCGTCGGGCCCGTGACCGAGTCAGCGGCCAGTGCCAATAGCTCTTTGGCCGAAGCGTTATCTATGACGCAGTCAACCGCCGGTTCTACCGCTACACCCGGCAAGCGTTCTGCCAAGACCGGGCGCACCGATTGCTTTGCGGCATCGCGCGCCAGCTCATCTTGTTGCGCCGGCGTACAGGCAGCAAGCAGGAGCCCTGCCAGTGTCAAAGCAAGAGATCGTTTCATCACAACTCCAATGGTCTGATCGGACCTTGTCCCGTCTTTTGACGCACACAGTTCTCATACACTTGATACGGATCACGCCCCTGCAGATAGTCAGATGTCACGCCAATCTCGAAGCTACCGCTGGTACCGCCAGACCCGACCCCGACACCAATTTCGCCGGTTGGGCCTTGCGCTGCACGGGCACGATCTTCACAGACATCCGCCGCGCGATCAGGTGACATTGGGCCACAAGCCCCAAGCATCAGACACCCCAGAATTACATGCTTTTTCATGCCCGCTCCGGGAAAGTGACGTTGTTATTTTCGATGCAGGTTTGCGTTTCTGGCCGTGCAAGAACATCGCGCACCATATCAAAGCGCACGCCGTCGCCTTCGCTATTGGTGGTTGCGATTGTGTCGATCTCTGTCGCTGTCGCATTGTCCACGATACAGTTCGCTACAGGGGGGGCATCGATGCCCGGATACATTGCGCGAACAACCGCCGCCGCGGACAATTCAAAGACCTGAGGCGGTTCATCCTCAGTCTCTGTACAGGCGGCCACCCCCAAAATGGCCACCAAAAAAACGCCCCTCATGTCAATAAACCCTCGCCTTCGGTGTAATCTTGCCAAGATCTATACCACCTTCATCGTTGTCCGTCAGGGGATCTAAATGGACAGGCCGATACGTCAGGTCAATTTTGTCAGTGCCCCACGCCAATGTGTGCTTGCGCCAGTTCACATCATCGCGGTCCGAGTGATCCTCGTGAGCATGCGCACCACGGCTTTCTTTGCGCGCCTCCGCACTGACGATTGTGGCCAGAGCGTTGGGCATCAAGTTCTCAAGCTCCAGCGTTTCCATCAGATCGCTGTTCCAGATCATCGAACGATCGGTGACTTTGATATCGCCAAGCTTGCCCGCAATGCCGTTCATCTTGTCGACACCTTCGGCAAGCGTCTTGTCGGTGCGGAACACGGCGGCGTCTTCTTGCATCGCCTTTTGCATCTCAAGGCGCAGCTCAGCCGTTGGCGTGCCCCCATCCGCGTGGCGCAAGCGATCAAAGCGATCAATCGCTGCATCTACACTCGCTTGGTTCAGCGTTGGATTGGCCGATTTCGGATCAACAACTTCAGCTGCACGCAAACCAGCGGCACGACCAAAGACGACAAGGTCGATCAGACTGTTCGAGCCAAGACGGTTCGCACCATGCACCGATGCACAGCCCGCCTCGCCCACAGCCATCAAGCCGGGTTGAATGCGATCAGGTTCATTTGCGGTCGGGTTTAGAACCTCTCCCCAATAATTTGTCGGCACACCGCCCATGTTATAGTGCACAGTTGGCAGGACCGGGATCGGCTCTTTGGTCAGATCAACGCCCGAAAAGATACGCGCACTTTCTGAAATACCCGGCAAACGTAGCGCCAAAGTCTCAGGCGGCAGGTGGCTTAGGTTCAAATGGATATGATCGCCATCCTTGCCAACACCGCGCCCTTCGCGGATTTCCATCGTCATACAGCGGCTGACAACATCGCGAGAAGCGAGGTCTTTATAGGTCGGCGCATAGCGCTCCATAAAGCGTTCGCCTTCGCTGTTCGTCAGGTACCCTCCCTCACCACGTGCGCCCTCGGTGATCAAACACCCTGCGCCGTAAATGCCGGTTGGGTGAAATTGGACAAACTCCATGTCTTGAAGCGGCAGACCAGCGCGTGCAGCCATACCGCCACCATCGCCAGTACACGTGTGCGCCGAGGTGGCACTGAAGTAAGCACGGCCATACCCACCTGTCGCAAGCACCGTCATCTTGGCGTTGAACACATGCAAAGAGCCGTCTTCCAAACACCAGGCGACAACACCCTGACAGCTGCCATCTTCGCCCATGATCAGATCAAGCGCGAAGTATTCGATGTAAAACTCGGCGTTATTCTTCAGCGATTGCCCATAAAGCGTGTGCAAAATCGCATGGCCCGTCCGGTCAGCCGCCGCACAGGTGCGCTGCACCGGGGGGCCTTCACCAAACTCGGTTGTGTGACCACCAAAGGGGCGTTGATAAATCTTGCCCTCTTCTGTGCGCGAAAACGGCACGCCATAATGCTCTAGCTCGTAAACCGCCTTGGGCGCTTCCCGTGCGAGATATTCCATCGCATCGGTGTCACCCAGCCAGTCAGAGCCTTTCACCGTGTCATACATATGCCACTGCCAGTGATCCGGGCCCATATTGCCAAGAGACGCGGCAATGCCGCCTTGTGCTGCCACCGTGTGACTGCGCGTCGGGAAAACCTTGGTGATGCAAGCGGTGCGAAGCCCCTCTTCGGCCATCCCCAATGTTGCGCGCAGCCCAGCACCACCGGCGCCGATGACAATACAATCGTATTCATGTGTTTCGTATTCGTAAGCGGCCATTGGATTTCCTTAGAGCGCGATTTTGGCAAGGGCGAACAGACCGACAGCGGCAGCGCCATAAGACAGACAGGTGGTCAGCACGATCCCAATCTCGCGGGTCGTGCCGTGGGTGTAATCCTCCCACACTGCCTGAACGCCTGTTTTAAAGTGCATGAAGCCGACAACAATCATCAAACCCGAGATGATGGCCGGGAACGGGCGCGCAAAATAGGCCATCACCGCGTCATGCGGTTGACCCAGCATCGGCCCGAAAGTGAACAAGAAGAAAGGCGTCAGGATCAACAAGGCGACAGAAGATTTCGTCATCGCCCAATGACGCGCTGTGCCTTCACGGGCAGAGCCATTTCCGACAGCACGTTTCAGATCGGTCATATATGACATAGCTTATCCCCCTACGACCAAAAGCGTGATCAGCGTGAACCCAATAGACAGCGCGATAATCACCCAGCCCATCTTCTCGGCCGTTTCAATTTCAAGTCCGCGTCCGCTGTCCCACACAAGGTGCCGCAAACCGGCAAGCGCGTGATACCAAAGCGCCCAAACCGAGAGCGCCATGATCAGATCACCCAAGAACGAGGTGATCAGCCCATCGGCAAATGCAAAGTACTCAGGCGACGTAGCAGCAGACAAAAACCACCACACTGTCAGCAACGCTCCGGCCAGCAAGGCTGTGCCAGTGATCCGCGTCAGGATTGACGTGATCGACGTCAACTGTGGGCGATAAATACTCATGTGCGGTGAAAGCGGGCGATTGCCGCGGTTCACGTCGGGCATGGGGCGTTCCCTTTTCGGTGTCGTTTTGCCTGTCTTAGCAAAAAGCGTGGGGATGTCACGTGCAACAGCGTCGCGGGCAGTGACTTTGGCGTACAATTCGATAGTAGTCTTGACATAATACCTTATGGTATCTAATTAAGGGATACCTTATGGTATTATAAAAGAGAATGTACAAATGCTTTCATGCAAACACCTAACCATTCTACTGGCCTTGATGCCCGCCGCTTCGGCGATGGCCAATGACATTCGTCTTGTCGAAAAAGCTGATCTTAAGTGGGAAACCACGCCCGAAGGCGT
Organism: Paracoccaceae bacterium; assembly: GCA_039942715.1. Lineage (GTDB taxonomy): Bacteria > Pseudomonadota > Alphaproteobacteria > Rhodobacterales > Rhodobacteraceae > JABDJX01. The sequence goes on along the minus strand of JBDVBY010000008.1, from coordinate 1,254 downwards.
TGCCTTTGCCGCATTAGAGGGCGATCGGTTCACCGAACCCTATCAAGCAATGGTGCGCCTTCCCGCAGGCACCATCAGCCCACCGCACGTGAAATCAGCCAATATGTCTGGCGTTATGATTGCGGGCGAAATGATACACTATGCTGACGGCGCCGACCCGGACAGTGCAACACCCATTGGCCCCGGCGCCTTTTATCGCATTCCCGCGGGGATGGCTCATGTATCCGCATGCATCTCGACGGACCCGTGTGTGGTCTACCTGTATCAGGACAACGCCTTTGATTTTGTTCCGGTCATCAAATGACGAGCAGCGAACAACTTGGATTTCGCGCTTTGGCCGACACGACGCGGCGCGACATTCTGAAACTTTTGGCCAACTCAGAGCTCACGATCGCAGAGGTGGCTGACAATTTCGACATGACACGCGCCGCCATCAAAAAACACCTGACCATTCTAAGCGACGGCGGTTTGATAGAAGTCCGCGTAGAAGGTCGTGCGCGCATCAACGCCTTGAACCCCGATGGCATCAAACGCGTGTTCGACTGGTTCGGCTTCTTTGATGCCTTCTGGGACGACCGCCTGACATCTCTTAAATACGCAATTGAAAAGGACACCCAATGAGCGACTCAAGCATTCACAAATCCATTTATCTGAAAGCCACGCCTGCAGAGGTTTGGGCTTACCTCACAGAACCCGAAAAGCTGGCGATCTGGTTTCACAAACCGGACGAGACTTTGGTCGAAGGGTCTTACGCAATGTACGGCGCCGAAAGCGGCGACAAATTGATGTGGGGCGATGTGCAAGTCGCCGAACCTTTCACACGGCTTGAGTACACCTTTACCATTACGCCGATGGGCGACGCGATCAGCACGGTGAAATGGGTTTTGGAAGAAGTGACAGGCGGCACCCGGCTTTCGTTAACACACGAAGGGCTGCCACAAGGACAAGAGGCCTTTGGCCTTTTACTCGCGCTCGACAAAGGTTGGGACGACCACATGGGCCGCATGCGCGCAGATTTGCACGCAGAATAAAAAGAATTTTTGGCCTGCGCCTTGCTGAGGCGCAGGTTTTTTCCCGCTTTCCCTTCTTGATCTGTAACAAAACCCCGCTTGCGATCACGCAAACGGGGTTCATTGCTCTCATCGGCGTGAAGTCGCTGAAATGATTGCGCTTTTTGGGGTGATGCACAGACACCTGTGCAGAAATGTGGGTGTGAAACCAAATCTGAACACCCAGATTGATTGTCATGGACGG
>JBDVBY010000007.1:0-706373 GCA_039942715.1 Paracoccaceae bacterium | reverse complement strand
AGTTTTTAGCGTTCTGTCGATGGTGCTGTTCGGCCTTGTTGTTCTGAAGTTCAGGGTGGGCGGCCAAGAGAGCGCAGCGGCTTGAAGTAGGTGGGCGCGTGGTCGGTTGTTATGTTTCCTACATCCTCAGAGCAGATCACGAAATAGCGGTAAGCGGTAGCACGGGTGACAGCCAGTCGTGTTGCCGCACAGCGGACTTTGGTGCAGCCGCGGCGAAAGCCAACTTTGTCCGCGAATTGTGAATTCGTCCATCAACTGATTTTGCGGTTGCGGCGAAAGTCCGCAATGACGGGCCGCAGCATGGCCGAGCATGCGTCAATGTCCGCAATGGGCCGTCCATGTCTCCAAAACTGAGCTGTTGCTTGCTTAGGGAACAATGCTTGGGCGGGTAAGTTGGATATTTGCCGAAAAACACATAGTTTATCTCTTTAAAAAACAATACATTAGATGGAATTTTGTGGAGGCGAGTACCGGAATCGAACCGGTGTACACGGATTTGCAAGACTTCGCATATTTCTGAATACAAACAATAACTTGTTTAGACGAAGGGCCAAAACCGGCGGAACATAGCATGAATGTTTAGACACCAATCTGACTGACTGGGACTGAAGACCCTGCTGTGCATCGTCGAGGCATACTTTGGTCAAAATTATCTGCTGGTATAGCGCGAAATTTGGCAACGCTCGGTGAAAGGAGGTCGGCGAATGTTTGCAAGCATATTGCGCGCGCTGCTGAAGCCTCCGCGTCAGTCCTACTCGAAGCCAAGCCGTCGGCGACTACCGCCAAAGTTAATCCCCGTCGAAAGGCGGAAGCTATCGAAGGTAAGCAACAAGCGCGTATCACAAGCGAAGCCCCGCCCGTTTGATCCGGCAACGGCGAAGCCTCAGGCGCAAAAGCAAACCGTTTCCGGGCCTGCCTATATTGTGGACGGTGACACAATCACACTCCGGCGCATCCAAGTCCGACTCTTTGGAATTGATGCACCAGAGTTGAATCACCCGTATGGCCAAATCGCAAAAAAGGCACTCCGACAAATGTGTGCAGGTCAGACGGTCAACGCTGAAATCTTAGAGAAGGACGATCATGGTCGGACAGTCGCTATTTGCAGGCTGGACGATGGCCGCGATCTTTCAGCGGAAATGGTCAAATTGGGATTGGCTATCGACTGGCCGAAGTTCTCTGGTGGAGTCTATCAGCAATTTGAAACGCCGGACGCGAGAAAGAAACTCTGGTTGGCAGATGCGCGCCAAAAGGGGCGAATGTATCTATGGTATCGGTTTGATTTGGAAAAGGGACGCCAAACGGCGCCTGGCGGTGCCTCTCAAAGTGAGGCCAAGACAGAGGTTCTGGAACAGGCGGCACCCGAATGCACCTGCCAAATTTGCGGAGCGGAAATGGTTCGGCGGACCAATCGGAAGACCGGGGCCACTTTTTGGGGCTGCTCGAAATTTCCCAAATGCAAAGGGTCGCGAAGCGCGGACTGACACCAACTGGCACAATTCCAGAGAATTTCAGTTAGTAACGGCCCAAAGCCGACGTTCGCGACAATTCAACAATCTTCAACCGAAGTTTTCGCCAAATCCCTTCGCACGGCCTTTGAGAAAGTCTTTTTCATAAGACTGGAAAAGTTCACTTGCCAACAGCTTGATCGCAGTAGGACTCTTTAAGTCTTTCTTATAGTCAAAATTTTGATCTTTTGCCTTAATTTCATAGTTCAAATCTACGACGAGTCCAACCAAGAGTTCAGGAATTTCATTGAGGATCACGTTGCGTTCCGCTTCAATATTCATCTTTGCCGCGTCCGAAAGGAACGCCCTTCCTTCGGAGAATTTTCGGATTATTTGACCGACAACACTTAGAAGAAAGTATCGCGTCAGCGAATAACCGGCCATTGGCTTATTCTCAAGTTTTTCAAGCGCTTCGGCTACTAACTTTTGGACTTCATGGACAAAAATCACTCGCCCAAAAGTGACTTCAGGTCGGCCAAAAATATCTGAATACTTGTCATCGAAAACCTTGCCAATCTGGTGACAAAGGTTGCTTTCATTCAAATCAAAAGCCAAGAGTTCGCGACCCGCTAACTCATTTGAGATTGCTACTTTGTCATCATCAGTTTCCTGCCCTCGTTTGATTTCGAATTCGTACTTATCTTGGGCGGCTTCAAATTCTGATCTCAACCTTAGCATCAAGTCGTGATTTGATCTCAGGTCACGGGGTTTGATTGAGTTCTGATTGTTACTGTTAATAGTAATCTTGCGCGATAAATCGTTTGATTTAAGTGCGACTATCTTAACGAAAACTCTCAGTTCAGGTGTCAAACTCGCCCTATTCTTGTAGAAGGTCGAAATACTTTGAGCGCCATTGACTACAACGTAATCTTTTACCGTCAATGTTTCGCTTCCAGCGAGTTCGGCGCTTTGACAGATTAGAGTTATGCCGTTGTGGTATAGCGCAAAGTTCTTATGTTCATCCTGATCTCCAACCGATTTGGCAATTGATCGGTTTACCGCTGTGTTGCCAAGGGAATAGCGGACATTTTGGCTAAAAAGTACACCATCATGTATTCCGTCGAGTTTCACGAGTTCCATTGCAGCCACAGGTAGCAAAAACACCTCGGTTTCTGCATCTATCTGTACATGCACATGACCAGCATAACTTACATCGAAACTAAACTCGCCCTTGACGCCTTCTTCTGCATCAAAGTCGATATAGCTCTTTGTGACATCCGAAGAACAAAAAATAGAGATATCTGGTAGGTGTTTTTCGATCTCAATGGTGTTGTCGTCTCTTTCACTGTTACAGACGAAAACACCTTTGATAGTGTACCCCTGCGATACGAGATCAGCTATCCGGTTTCGACTCAGAATGCGTTTCAACTCATCGTTTGCTTGACCGTTCAGGACTGCTTCAATTTGAGCTTTGGTTGCAAATTGCTGAAGGGAGCCCGAAAATTCTTTTAACACTCTATCGCCAAGAGTTCTTCCGGGACTTTGTGAAATTTTGGACTGGAAAAAGACTATTTCCGAAGAGTTATCGTCAACGTAAATACCGTCGATGCCCTTGTCGTTTCGTTGGTCGCAAATACAATCGTCGGCTGTTGTTTCATCCAACCGATAGATATTCTCAAGAAACCAGTTCAGGTAGTTTGCGGACTCTGAGCGTCCTTTGCTTGCGTACTTCGAAATCATAGGTAGCAGCGATTTATAGTCTAGGTCTTCGCTTCTCATTTTTTGTCCATTCCTGCCGAGGATGCCGCTTGGCTTGCAACGTCACGACTTTGCAACCTGTCGTCAAGCTTATGAGAGTTGGCTAGAAGTGTTCACCATCGAAATTCGATAAGGATTTGCAGTCTTGCGCAGGTCTCCTTTGACACTCCGTCGATCAAAATTCGCACTTGCAGCGAAGGTCCGCCGAAATGGTCCCAAAGGGCTTTGGCCTTATTGGTGGATGCCTCGTGAATTAATGCGAAACGCGTACTCGAAGACCGGTTATTGAACAGGTTCATATCGGCAGAAACCTATCGAGCAGTCACGAGAAAAATCCTTGACCGGGCGCGCGCAGCGACGACCCGGCTTTTCTCGTAAACAAGAAACCCGCCTCTACGGTTCTCAACTGAAATCCAAATCTTGGGGCGGAAAACTCTCCCCCTTGTCCAAGGGGGTTGGGGGGATCATGGCCCATCGGCCCGAGATGCAACTGAAAGCCCGAGCGGCGTTTGAGCGGATAAACCGTTTCCCCGAGGAACGGGAAATTGGCAATGCCGCAGGTCAGTCAGCCGAACTTGCTTCGTCACCCCGTGCGCGCTGCCCTGCATGCTATGTGCATTGCCTCCCGTTGAACGAAGGGGAAACGGGGAATCCCCAAAAAAGCAAATAAAATGCCTTCGCACCGCAGGTGGAACGATCCTGTATCGACGCATTCACAAAGCCCAAAAACCGCTCCTGAAGGTTTTTGGGCGAACACTACTCTTGATGGCATGTTCTATCTACTGAGATAATTTCCCCAGAGGAAAAAATTGGCCCCGACCGTTGACAGCTCACATTCCTTGTAACGATATATTACAATTGTTACAAAGCCCCTATTCTTGATACTGAGATAATTTGTGATCGCCAGTTTGCAAGATCGCTACTTGCCGCCTTACCCTCGGACTCAGAGCAGTGTGCAAGCAGTCCACTGCAATGGATGGCCATACCCGAAAATTGCGCACAACGGATTTAGGATCGGAGGCATCAAAATGGCGGGAAACAGAGTTGAACAACGCGCCCTGCGCCTACTCAAAACCTTTGAGAATGCCGGAGAAACCGTCAGTCGCGTAACTATCGAAGGACGCAGAATCGAAATCGTGCTATCCAAAGAGCAAGATGTTGATGAGTTCGATGGGATAGATATGCGCCATGGCAAAACGTGAGCTTCCAAAACACGTCTACCGACAGCGAAACGGTATCTACTTCCAGCGACGTGGATGGCCTTCCCAAAAGTTCGAAAGTGAGTTCGGCACACCGGAGTTCTGGAGCGAATATGCCGGTATCCTTTCCACGAAAGACAAACCGCGCAAAGTCATCGCGCGCAACTTCGGTGCTTTGATTGACAGCTACCGAAAATCACCGCGTTACCGAACCTTAAACCCAGAACCGGCCTCGACTACGACAAACACCTCGATTGGTTTCGCGAAATCATGGGCGAGGCCAATCCGGCAAAGATGCAGCGCAAGGATGTCATCCGTCTTCGCGATGCAAACGCCGCGAAGGCGTACTTTGCCAACTACTCGCTGCGCGTTCTACGCATCCTAATGGAGCACTGCGTTGACCTCGGATGGAGAGAATCTAATCCAGCACGTGGCGTCTCTGAAATCAAAACCATCAAGCGCGAGCGCGAGCCTTGGCCGCGCGAACTCCTCGACGCATATCGGGCTACCTGCGAACTAAAAACTAGAGAACGTCTCGTCATGGAGCTTTGCGTCGGCACCGGACAGAGGATCGGTGATATTCTAGAAATGCGCTGGTCTGACATTCAGGAAGGCGGGTTCATTGTTCGTCAGAACAAAACCGGCAAGGAACTCTGGGTTCCAATCCTACCCGAACTCCAAACCGCTCTGGACGCCGCCAGTCGGCACTCAGTCTACATCCTTACAAACGAACTCGGCACCAACCGTTGGTCCTATCGCGGTGCCTCAGCGTCCGTAAGGCGCGTTAGGGACCGCATTGGCGCTCTCGACTACGATATTCATAGCTGGCGCTACAACGCCGCCTGTGAACTTGTCGAAGCAGGCTGCAGCGATGACCTTGTCGCAGCTATCACGGGCCAGAGTCCGGCGATGGTGCTGCACTACACCAAAAAGGTACGTCAGAAAGTCAGAGCGCTTGAGGCGCAGCAAAGGCGCTTGGATAACAAAGGACCTCGCTAGATACCGTTGACGGCGAGTGTCAGTTTTGCCCCCAAAGTACATGATGCTACGCTGATTATTAATAGCAGCTTTGCTACTAATCAGATTCCGAGAGGCTACTCTGAAAAGACTTTGGCTAAACGTTCGAACTCACGATAGAGCTTCGGGTTTTCTGTATGTTTTCTCAATTCGCGTACAAATGAATTAGAGCTATTCCAATAGCGCAAAATGGCGCCCCTTTGCATTCTCTTGGAGATGTCCACCCTCATTCCAATGTCACCATCTACCAAGGTGTACAAAGCCAAGTACTCGTTAGTATCAAGGAACGAGATCACTTTACTTGACATGACTGGATCATCTAGAATTTCACCTAAGGTCAGATCATCACTATTGTATTTTTTGAGAATTTCTGTCGCCTCAAACCGTTCATTTGCATTGTCACGGGTGCCCCATGTTTCAAGTGTGGTAAGAACGGCGTCTCTGGCAGCCAGTTTGCGATCAGCTCGATATTGGACAACGGCCAGAAGAAACGGAATCACGATACCGACGACTGCAACAATAGCTGAAACGTTAGCTATCACTCTCGTGTTTACTTCGTCTGCTAGAACTTCGAACATCTGTGTCTATTCTCTTCTTTGAAGATGCTGATCAAGCTTGAGCGTGGCGTTTAGATTCAAATTTTGCAATCCATATTCTAAAGTCAGCCATCCAATCATGCGCACACGCGACGGCTACGATGTCCGGCAAACGGACATAAGTTGATATCGTGAAACCATTGAATGACGGCTCATCGACAAAGACCGCACCTCAAGGCATTCAAGAATTGCACTAAAATTTGGGTAGCCAAAGCACTTCAGTTTGAGTTCAAAGTGGAACAGAACAAAAACAGAATGTTTAGACAAATGTTTAGACGCGCCTTCCGGCGATTCACAAAAATCCTCTAAGTCATTGATTTTAAATGGAGGCGAGTACCGGAATCGAACCGGTGTACACGGATTTGCAATCCTAGGTCCCGCACTGATTTCATTGACTAATTTTGTAAAATGAATCTCATTACGTCCATGGGATGTCAGTAAGTTATCTGTTCCGAGTAAAATGCTCGTGATAGGAAGAAGTATGTGCAAAGCTTACAAAAGCGAAAAAAGCGATGTTGGGAAGGTGAGTGGATAATAGTTCAAGCAATCGTACCAAGCTGCAACTAGACCGGTATATAGCTAGCTACACCCAACGTGAACTTATCCAGTCACCTGACGGTGCAGGATCAGATCCGCAGTTGGCGACTGTGGCACTGAAGATTGCGGAGATAATTTCAAGCAAGAAAGAGGGCGTACTAATAGATCTCGGCTGCGGTCACGGTACGCTCTTGAAACGTATCGCTGGTTTGCCAGCATTTAGAGACCAGTCAGGTTGGGTCTACGTTGCTGTTGACGACGAGGACAAGCTTGACGAGGTTGCTCGATTGAGCCGCGAAATGCGTGTTAGTCGCCGAGTTGAACCCGTCTCGTTGATGAATTTCTATGCGGAGTGGCCGACCATAACCTCACCGCAAATCCTGTTCTGTAGAAATGTCTTACACGAACTCTCCATGCCGCAAACCTCTCAGCTATTGAGGCATGCGGCAAAACACTTGAAGGCAGACGATTTCTTAATCATTCAGGATTTGATGCGCTTCCCAGAAAGTGAGCGCCATCATGTCTGTTGGCTTCCCGATAAGCTAGAATCTTGCATTGTTGGGCACGGCTTTGTGTCCACGACTTTGTTGCCGCAAGGGTCCAAGACCGGGAACGCATGGTTTAACTTGGTTGCGGGTGGAGCGGAAAGTTCGCCATTGTCGGAAGAAGAGTCTTTGGCTCTAGTAGTAGAAGCTCGTCAAGAGCAATGGCAACTTTGGTCTGCGCTTGACAAAATGCGCGAGGATGAGCTTCCGGAAAGATCAGAACTAATTGAAGCTCTAGACTTAGACCTGCAGCTTACTTCGTTGACGCGTATGCTACACAGCGCTGGTGTTATCGACGTGAAAATTGAAGGTACTCTTGCACGGAGAATGCGACACCGGGAATTTTCTGGGCGAGTTGATAAATTCGTAAAAGCCGAAAAACTGGATAAAAAAGTTCCACCCCAACACGGACATTTTCGGGAACGTGGCAAGCAATTGGATGAAATGGAGGCTTTCCTTCGATCTCAGATAAGACTGGCTCTTGTTCATGGAGGGGTAGGTACAGGAAAAACGGCATTCGTAAATCACCTGCTAGATGGGCGGCTTTACGACAAGTCTTTCCTTTGGATTGATGGAAAGACAAGTCGATCTTTTTGGCCGTTTATTGAGCAATTATTTGCCCAAGCTGGATTACACATAACTTCCGATCTTTTGAACGCATTTGAAGAATTGGAATATGACAATGTACAACCGGCAATTAGCCAATTCTTGAACAAATTCGCATCTCAAATCATTATTATTGTGGATGATTTTGATCAACTTGTCGACTCAAACGGCTATGTAATTGATACCCGAGTTCAGAAATTGCTCGAACTCATTCTATCGAAAAGTCAAATAAAACTGATACTTACGGCGAAGACAGACTTTCTACCCCAAGCCTTTAAGGCTTCGTGCGCCCCTGATCTGCCAGTCGTCGTGCATATGGGTCGTTTTTGGAACGACCAGACAGTGGAAAATGTTCTTGACGATCATTTTGACCGAGCCAAGTCAGGAGTCCAAGAATATCCAGTACAGTTGATTGAAGCGATTGATCGGCACCCGCTTATTGCGACCCTCACCGCTCAAATACTTGGTCGAGAGGGTAAGGCTATCTTACTCAATGAAGAATTTATTTCGGAGGTGCGACGGAAGCTTCGATCAGAACTCACCGAACGATTGGTTGATGATCAATCAAGAGATGCAATCGAAATTTCCTCTAAGCTGCGAGTTCCTGTGCCTGTTTCATTGTTAGAGCAGTTCACCACCAGAGACTCTATTCACTACGCTCGCGTCAGTGAAGTCTTGTACCCAACGCCAGATCGTGTTTGGACCGAGTTACTGACAACATTGGGTTTGTTTCGGGCTAGGTCGGTTTCTGACCTCACACCAACTTCGTTAAAGAATGAGAGTATAGCTGATACAGCTTTTCACAGTGCTGCTGCTGATGCCTATTTCGGAATTTACAAATTGGATGACGATCCCAAATGGATTCGTGAATCCCATTTTCACCGAATGCTATCAGGAAAGCTAAAAGTTGATGAGTTAGCCGGATTCGCTGGAAAATACTATGTACCCGAACTCGTATCCTCCGCGATCTACTGTTACCGAAAGCAGAAAAACTATAAAGTCGCACTGGAGCTTTTTGAAGCGGCTAGGACTTTAACGAAACTGGACGAACAGGCGCTAATGTGGCGCGCTTCTTGTCTGCTTCGTACTGGCGCATCCCGGCGCGGAGAAGATGAATACCGCGCGCTGGTAGAGAATTATCCAACTAATACAGGAATCAAATCCTCCCACGTAGACGCATTGCTACATTTGAACGATTGGACAAACGCGAAATCTACTCTTGAGAAGTATGGACTGGAGTCCGGAACAAGCAATTGGGTGTCGACACAATGGGGCCGTGTTCATCTAGGGTTGCATCGTTATGATCTTTGCATTCCAATATTTGAAGCAATCATTTCCGGTGGGGCGGCCGATCCTCATGTCTATGTATACCTAGCACGCGCAAATCAACAGTTCGGGGATTTGCCGGAAGCCATTAGGGTTCTTAGAGCTGGAATGCTGGCGTACCCGGAAAACCATGTCATTGAGACATCTTTGGGCACGGATCTGGAGAGGGCGCGGGAGGATGACGAAGCGTTGGAGATATTGTCTAGGCTATTCGCCTCCGATCCCAACAACAGCCGTGCCGCGTTGGGTCTGATCAGAATTAAATTGCGGCAGGGTGACCTGCATGGTGCCAAACAGATGCTGAAACGGGCAAAGAGATTCGCTATTTCGGCAATGGAATGGGTGATCTCGACGGCAGAGGCCGAAATAACTATTGCTGACGGCAACCCAAAATCAGCGGCATACTTTCTTAGAGATAGGGTCTCAAAAGACGACAGTTTGTTTGGGATCATGATGGATGCGTATACTAGTCTTATTTTGAGCACAGACGATCAGGATGCCAAAAACGCATTTTTTGAGGAGGTTTCGAGTGTTAAACCGCCCAACGATTTGAGTTTGAATGCTCCCGTCCTCATTACTCGGGCGAACCTAGCGATCGCTGCGCAACACAAGCCGACGTTCGAGAGTGTTATCGTCGATTTATCGTCAACGAAAATTTCGCAACCTGAGATCGATAGACTACAGCAGAAATGGGAAGCCTTTCAAAACAAGGAAGGGGCTTAAGGCACAGTTTTCGCCCCATTATTGGGAGAGACGATGTGTGTTTCGTCCGATCCGTACAGCCGCTCTGATGATTGAGCGTTATGCAAAGGTTTCACCGGAAGAAACCGACGATGTTCTGGCCGCGTTAGCGGCAGCGAAGTGAACGCAAAAAGAACATCAATTGTAAAATGACATGTAAAATGGACCATCCGCGTAGCGGCGTGTTTGACCTAAGTAGTTGATTTTAAATGGAGGCGAGTACCGGAATCGAACCGGTGTACACGGATTTGCAATCCGCTGCGTAACCACTCCGCCAACTCGCCGAAGTTCTGGGTTGATTAGGGTTCTGCTTGGGCGGGGTCAAGCGGTTATGTGGTGTGGGCTTCGATCAAGTCCGCTCCGAACCGATCAAAATGGATAAGGCTTGGAATGCGGCCTTTGCCAGGTCGGGTATGTCGAAGCACGTTGCCACCCTTTTTTTGGTGAGAGCCTTCTGGCGAAAGCAGAAAATCAAGCTGATTGTCAATTTTTCCTTATAAGTCCTACTTCTACTTCAGGAGTGGCGCGCGTCGGTGACGCACCTGATACTCAATGCCTCCATATCCCGGAAAAAAACATTATGCCCAAGTACTTTGCCCCAACCGGCGGCCACCCAGATCAAACCCAGCTTTTAAGCGGACGCGCCGTCTTTAAAGATGCCTATGCCGTTCTGCCAAAAGGCACGATGCGAGATATCGTCACCAGCTTTCTACCGTTTTGGAATGACACGCGACTTTGGATTCTCGCGCGCCCTTTAAGTGGATTTGCCGAGACGTTTTCACAATATATCATGGAGGTCGCGCCCGGTGGGGGTTCGGAGCGCCCCGAAGACGACCCGAATGCGCAGGGCGTTTTGTTTGTGGTCGACGGGACGGCCACGCTCACTGTCGCAGGCGAGGCGCATACACTTGCTCCCGGCGGGTATGCGTATTTGCCACCCGGTACAGGTTGGACGTTGCACAACGAAAGCGATGCGATGCTGCGCTTTCACTGGATCCGCAAGGCCTATGACCCCGTTGAGGGGATCGACCTCCCCGAGGTGATCATTACAAACGAGGCAGATGTTGCGCCCACCGTTATGCCTGACACCGACGGCGCTTGGGCCACGACGCGCTTTGTCGAGCCAACTGATCTGCGCCACGACATGCATGTTACTATCGTCACGCTTCAGCCCGGTGCGGTGATCCCGTTTTTGGAAACACACGTTATGGAACACGGGCTTTATGTGCTCGAGGGCAAAGCAGTTTATCGGCTCAATGAGGACTGGGTCGAGGTTGAGGCAGGCGATTTCATGTGGCTGCGCGCCTTTTGCCCGCAGGCCTGTTACGCAGGGGGTCCGGGGCCGTTTCGGTATCTGCTCTATAAGGACGTGAACCGGCATATGAAGCTGTTTGCAAAGCGTTGATTTGTAAGCCGTCAAGCGCCTTACCGCGGGAGGGCCATTCCCTCCACGGCGGCTTCGCTTTAATTCCGTGCAATTCAGCCGCGTGCGTCGGGGCGATGCGCAAAGCCGATAGCGATCCGGTTCCACGCGTTTATTTGAGCGATAATCAAAGTCAGATCGACGATCTCAGCGTCGGAAAAGTGCTCTGACAGCGCATCAAAAAGCTCTTGAGGCGCGCCCTCATCAGCCACATGCGTAAGCGCCTCGGCCCACGCCAAAGCAGCCCTTTCAGCTGGCGTAAAAAACGCAGTTTCACGCCACACAACCAGACAGTCCAAACGCTGCTCTGTTTCGCCAGCCTGTCGCGCCTGACGGATGTGAAGATCGACACAATACGCGCAGCCGTTGATCTGTGATACCCGCGTTTCCAGCACCGCCTGAAAGCGCTTATCAATGGTGGTGATATCCTTTTTGACCGCAAGCATGCTGGCGATCGCAGCACCATTGGTGGCTATATAGTCCAAGCGTTCAATCATCGGATATCCCCTTCGTTATCGTTCAATCAGGTAGCCGTCTTCAAACCAATGCTCCTCCAAATTCGGAGCCTCGCCCACATAGTCTACCACCGCAAAGAGCCCTGGCGCAGCCAGAGGCGTCAGCACCCCGTGCCAAGTGCCTTTGTGAAAGTTGATCGCCTGCCCGGGCGTCGTTTCAAACGCAAGCGGCCTTCCTGGCTTGTCACCATCGTTTGCCGCAACAACAACCAGAAAACCATGCGCGCTCATCGGGATAAACGCCTGACTGCCAATCGGGTGACGCTCCATCATCTCTAGTTTCAAAGGCAAGGTGCGCGGCTCGGCGTTAAAGATGCTGATACCCGCGTGTCCGGCCTCAACATCCAACGCGGCGCGGTCGTGATACCGTTCGCAAAGCCCTTGATTGATCAGCTTGTCTGGCGTCCCTGCGGTGTCCAAAACATCACCAAACGGGGCAAAGCTTTCTGCTGTGAGTGGGTGGATATGAATAACGCGGTTCATGGCGCAAACTTTTCGGACAAGCGTAGTTCAGCGATGCGTTCCACCTGACGGCAGGCTTCGGCAAACTCTGCGTCGCGGGTGTTTTTGGCACGCCGCTCAAACGCCTCGATGATCGACGATTTGGTGTGATCGCGCACAGCAATGATGAACGGAAAGCCGAAGGTTTCGGTGTAGGCCGTGTTCAACGCGCTCAGCTTTGTACGTTCGTCATCGGTGAGAGCATCCAAACCAACAGACGCCTGCTCTGCAGTCGACTCCGCCGTCAGACGTTTCGCCTCGGCCAGCTTGCCCGCCAGATCCGGGTGTGCGTTCAAAACATCCAACCGCTGCTCTTCACTGGCAGTGCGAAACACACGACACAGAGCGGAATGAACACCCGTCGCCGTATCATGGGTCGGCCCAAGCTCAAGCGCATGTGCACCTTGAGCAATCCAATCGGAGTGCTCGAATATCCCACCAAAGGCCGCGACAAACTCTGCCTCGCTCATCTCAGAGGCACGTCGCTCACTCGGTGCCGGGTGCGTCTCATTCCAATGGGCCGCAATCTCTTCGCGCGTGGCGAACCAAACGTCGTCATGGGATTCCATATACGCGATCGCCCGCTTCAACGCTGCCGCCCGACCGGGACGTCCGACGAGCCGACAGTGCAGGCCAATCGAGAGCATCTTTGGCGCCCCCGTCAGTCCTTCGGCATAAAGCGTATCAAAGCTGTCCTTCAGATAGGTCTCAAACTGATCGCCCGAGTTGAATCCCTGCGGCGTGGCAAAGCGCATGTCGTTGCAATCAAGCGTATAGGGCACAATCAGCTGATCGTTCAGCCCAAAGCGCAACCAGTAAGGCAGATCGTCGGCATAACTGTCCGCGACATAGGCAAAGCCACCCTCTTCCGCTGCCAGTCGCACCGTGTTCATGGAACAGCGCCCGGTGTACCAGCCGCGCGGACGTGTGCCGACAACAGCTGTGTGCAACGCAATGGCTTCACGCATGTGGGCGGCTTCTACATTTTCGGGCGCGTCATTGTATTCGACCCACTTCAATCCGTGGCTGGCAACCTCCCATCCGGCCGCTTTCATCGCCGCCACCTGTTCGGGTGCGCGCGCCAAAGCCGTCGCCACGCCATAAACCGTCACCGGTAAATGCCCAAGCAACCGATGCAAACGCCAGAACCCGGCGCGCGCGCCATACTCGTAAATCGATTCCATGTTCCAATGGCGCTGGCCTTCCCACGCCGCCGCACCCACGATCTCGGACAAGAACGCTTCAGATGCTGCATCCCCGTGCAGGACATTGTTCTCACCACCTTCTTCATAGTTCACAACAACTTGCACGGCGATCTTCGCACCATTGGGCCATTTGGCATCCGGCGGATTGGCCCCATAACCGGTCATGTCACGTGGATATCTGTTCACAATTGGCCCCTGTTCTTGCGCGAAAGCTGTTTGCCCTTCGCGGCGTCTTTGCTCATGTATACGCAACCAAGAAGTGGAGACCAAGATGCCCGGTTATTTGACGACGCATGTGCTGGACACGGCCCGTGGCACGCCTGCCTCTGGCCTAAAGATTGATCTCTATCGGCTTGAAGGTGATCAACGGACGCATTTGAAATCCGTTGTCACCAATGCGGATGGGCGCACCGATGCACAGATCTTGCCCGAGGCAGAGTTCGCCATTGGCAGCTACGAGTTGATTTTTCATGCGGGGGCTTATCTGGATGTATCTGGCACGCCCGCAGAAGACCCGCGTTTCTTAGACGACATTCCGATCCGCTTTGGCATGTCTGAGGCGTCGCATTACCACGTGCCATTACTGCTCTCGCCCTTTGGCTATTCAACCTATCGCGGCAGCTAGGCGGCGGCGTTCAGTCTTTGGCGCCACCTAAATCCCGTGAATCTTAAGCCACATAAACTGGCCTCACACGGTGCAATTGGGGCGCAGCCCAGTCGTGGTCCAGTAACTTAGACGTGGCTTTACCTTCTCGAGCCCACAGGCAACACTCGCGCAAACTCAAAGCGCAGGAATAATCATGACCCATTCAAGAACCTCGGAAATGTTGCTTGGCGCTTTGGTTTCGGACGCCGCTTGCCTTGGTCTGCACTGGCTTTATGACGCTGAACGGATTGCTGAGATAACAGCATGCCAAGACGGGGACTGCGCCTTTACGCCGGTAGATGCCGCGAATTTTGAGGGGACAAAAGGATACTTCGCCCACGGTGCGCGCGCGCCCGGAAGTCTTACGCAATATGGCGAAGTGCTGCGGCTGGCAATCGCAAGAATGGCCGCCAACAACGGCAATTTCGACACGGCCACTTATCAAGACGCTTTCGCCGCGTTTTTCGGCCCAGGCGGCGCGTACAACGGTTACATTGATCGCCCGACCAGAGGTGCGCTGGACAACATTGCAAACGAAGTCTCGCCACCTGGCATCGACGACGATCAAAACCCAGCTGTCGCGCGGCTCCCAGCAATTATCGCGCGATATCAGCATGATGCGCAACGCGACGCAAAGATCGCAGAGGCGATGCAGGTGACGAACGTCAATGACGTGGGTTTGGCGTACAACAGGATGTTTGCCGATGTTCTCTCCGACGTCATGGAGGGAAAGCCAATTCTGGACGCTTTGCAACAGGGCGTCCAAAACGCCCCTGCCCTGATCAAATCGGAGACCGCGCACGCACTCTCTACCTCTGAAAGCAACTCTACCGTCTTTGCGGGTGAAGTTGGCCGCGCATGCCATTTGCCCACCGCCGGCCCCGTGGTGTTTCACATCCTCAAGCACAGCAAGACCTATGCCGAGGCGATCAACGCCAACATTCTAGCGGGCGGCGACAGCGCGGGGCGTTCGATCATGGTCGGCGCAATCATGGGAGCAGCGCATGGGCTTTCCACTCCAAAGGGCATCCCGCTTGCTTGGGTGCTGAAACTGAAGGATGCGGGCGACATCTGGGGTGACTGCACACAGCTTGGCACTTGCGTCACAGGCGACGGCGCATGAGACGGACGGTCATCGGCTTTGCGAGACGAAGTTGCTGTTCGAACAAGCCGCATATTTACAACCTGCGGACCACGTATTAAGCGACCAGAACACTATTTTTGCAACGTCAGCAAACCTGCCAATTCCAGCATTTGAGGTGCCAACATTCTCGTATTGAGCAAGTCATATCGCAAGGCGCTATTTGACATGGATGGGACCTTGGTTGACTCCCGCGCAGCCGTCGAAAGAGTTTGGAAAAAGTGGGCGATGCGCAACGATCTTGACTTGGCTGCGATACTCGAAGTGTCTCATGGTCGCCGCGCCATTGACACCGTGAGAGAGTTCTCGACTAAGACGATGGATATCCGAATTGAAGCTGCATGGCTCGCGAACGAAGAAATCACAGACCTTGAGGGGATAGTTGCTGTGCCCGGCGCCGCGCAGCTTCTAGGGCGACTAAACCCAAATGATTGGGCGGTTGTGACCTCTGCGGACCGCGTGTTGGCGTCAAAGAGACTAACGGCCGCCGGTTTGCCTATACCGCAGGCTCTTATAACTGCCGAAGACGTGCAACTTGGAAAACCCAATCCCGAAGGCTACGAATTGGCAGCGGCAAGGCTTGGAACGGCGCCGGATCAGTGCATTGTTTTTGAAGATGCTCCGGCAGGAATTGAAGCGGGCATCAATGCCGGATGCGATGTCGTTGCGATAAGCGCAGCGCGGCCACATGAGTTTGAGGAAATGTGTCCGACCGTTCACGACTTTGGTGCACTATCATTTCACCTAAATGGCACAGAAATAAGCCAACTCTGAAGGCCCACCTCGGGATCCGAGCAAGCACTTTGTCGGGGGTAACGGCTGAAGGGGGATGTCGGCGCATTGGAATTCCCAACACAATCGTCGATCATTGTTGCGAAGAAAGAATGACGTGGTGCCCCCAGAGAGACTCGAACTCCCGACCCTCTGATTACAAATCAGATGCTCTACCAGCTGAGCTATAGGGGCACTGCCCGCGTCCATTACCAAGCAAAATCGCATCCCGCAAGCCTTTCGTGCACAAGCATGCGCACGTGCCTGCAATCCTACAAAAAGTGGGGCCAGATCACCGCGCAAACGCCTTAACAGACTGGGCACAAACGCAATTGTGCGAAAACGGTTTCCCTGTTCTGGCTACGTGGTCTATTGTTTACCAAGAGGCAAGATAAACAAAGGCCTAGGGCAGACATGCAGATCATTTTCCATCTTGGTGCACATTGCACCGATGGCGGGCTTTTGATCCGTTCTATTTTGCGCAATCGCGCGGCCCTATCCCAAGAGGGCGTGTTGGTGCCCGGCCCCAGCCGCTACCGCGAATTGCTTGGGGATATCTCGACGACCTTGCGCGGTGAGATTGCCGACGATGACACCGAAGCGATGGTGATTGAGGCGATCTGCGACGATGACACAGCCGATCGGATTGTGCTTTCAAACGAGAATTTCTTATGCCGCGCGCCCGTCGCACTTGATCAAGACCGGCTATATCCCAAAGCGGCAAAATCCGCGTGGCTGCGCAATTGCCTTCCAAATCATGACGTTGAATTTGCTATCGCCATCCGCAACCCTGCAACCTTTCTGCCTGACATCGCAAAGACAACCGGCGCACAGGACGCCTTTGACGAATTGTCGCTTGGAGACATGCTGTGGTCAGAGGTTTTGCAAGAAATTCACGCCTCAAACCCGTCCGCACGGATATTGGTTTGGTCGCATGAAGACACGCCGTTTATTTGGTCGGAAGTCGTGCGCGAGATTACCGGGCTTGATCCGATGACCAAGCTTGAGGGCGAATTTGATATGCTTGAAACGATCATGTCGCCCGATGGCATGACACGGCTGTCAGAGTTTATCGCCTCGCACGACGGGATGACGCAATCCAAACGGCGCCGTGCGGTTTCAGCCTTTTTAGAAGCACACGCAATCAGCGATGCGATTGAAGAAGAGATCGACCTGCCCGGTTGGACGGATGCCACTGTGGCGGGGCTTACGGAGCTTTACGAAGAAGACGTCTCCTCGATTAAGCGCATCCCGAACGTGACCTTCATTGAGCCCTGAAAGCACGCGCCTGTAAAAACGCACAGCCCCCTTCGCATTGACGCGGGCGCGAAAAACCATACCTCACAGCGTAAGTTAGATTTCAAAAAGGCAGAAAAATATGGCTGACGAATACACACCCCCAAAGGTATGGACGTTTGATGCGGAAAACGGCGGCGAATGGGCTAAGCAAAACCGCCCCACCGCGGGTGCCACTTTTGAGCGCGACCTGCCGCAAGGCGAGCACAACTTTCAACTTCACTCGCTGGCCACGCCAAACGGCCAAAAAGTGGCGATCATGCTCGAAGAGTTGCTGGAGCTTGGCGAAACGGGCGCTGAGTATGACGCGTATTTGATCAACATTGGCGAAGGCGATCAATTTTCATCGGGCTTTGTCGAGCTGAACCCAAATTCGAAAATTCCAGCGATGTTTGATCGCGCGGCAGGCACGCGGGTTTTTGAATCTGGCAACATCGTTTTGTATCTGGCCGAAAAGTTCGGGCAGCTTTTGCCAAAAGACGTTAAGGCGCGCACTGAAGCGATGAACTGGTTGTTTTGGTTACAAGGTTCGGCCCCTTATCTTGGCGGCGGCTTTGGGCATTTCTACTCCTATGCGCCAGTACGCTACGAGTATCCGATCAACCGCTTTACGATGGAAACCAAACGCCAGCTTGATCTGCTCGACAAGCATCTGGGCGAGAACCGGTATCTCGCAGGCGATGAATACAGCATTGCCGATATCGTCACATGGCCATGGTACGGAAGCCTTGTGCGCGGCATGCTCTACAATGCGGCTGAGTTTTTGGACGCCGAGAGCTACACTAACGTTGTGCGGTGGGCGAACGAGATTGCCGAGCGCCCCGCGGTCAAGCGTGGGCGGATGGTGAACCGAGCGTTTGGAGATGATAAATCAGAGCAGCTGCGCGAGCGGCACGCGGCCTCAGATTTTGAATTACGCACGGAAGACAAGATCAATCCAGACGGGTGATGTCGCCGCATCTTTGATGCGACGATCAACTGGAGGGGTTCTTCCCCTCCAGACCTCTAAGCGCGCGCTTACATACCAAGCGCTTCTTTATACATGTCCAGCACGGCTTCCTCTTCGGCGATATCTGCGCTGTCACGTTTACGCAGCGCAATCACCTTGCGCATAACCTTGGTGTCATAGCCCCGGCCTTTGGCTTCGGCCATCACCTCTTTTTGTTGCTCGGCGATATCTTTTTTCTCGGCCTCTAAACGTTCAAAACGCTCGATAAACTGGCGCAGTTCGTCGGCAGTGACGCGGTAGCTTTGCTCGGTGACTTCCATTTTTGGCTCTCATTGGGCTGGAGGAGTTGCGAAGCGCTTGATTAGCGCTGGCGGTGGTTCGCTGCAAGGGCTTGAAGAGCGCGCATGCGCAGTTTAGGCGGTGCGGGCAGAACAATGGATGTGGTGGCGCATGGAAAATCTGATTTGGATCGGCGCAGCGGTGACTGTGGTTGGCCTTGCAGGCCTGATCTGGTGCATTGCCAGCGTGGCGCGCGGGCGCAAGCTGGGTTTGGATGATGCGGCAATGAAGGCGCGGCTGCAAAAAGTTGTCGCGGTAAACATGGCAGCGTTGTTTTTATCCGCCATCGGTTTGATGATGGTCGTTGTGGGCATTTTGTTGAAGTAAACGCGGCTTTAAGCGTTCAGCGCGGCAAAGTCTGACTTGGAGCGCACCAAATCCTGTATCATTGGCGGTGGTGCTGTGATGCGCGCACTCACTTCAGATTGTTCCAGCAACAGTTTGCGAACAGTTTCCAAACCAAGCTGATCTGCGGCAAACATCACACCGCCTGTGCGTCGCGCAAATCCAAGTCCATGAATGGCCACCAGATCAATATCGGCCGGGCGTTTTGCAACGCCTTCTGCAAGCATTTGTGCCCCCACGCCAGCCATCGCAGCCAAGCATCTCTTGCGGATTTCGCCGTCGCTAAGGGTGCGGACGGTGATACGTTTTGCGCCGCGATCCGCATCGACCATTTGAGCAACCTCGTGATCTTCGATCCCCGGTTTGCCGCGATGCCGATAAAGATAATAGCCTCGCCCGACGGACACACCTATGCGGCCCACTGAGGTCAGCACATTATCAAGCCCGCCACCGCGCTCGCCCTCGCTTGATTGCGGTCCGGTAAAGCGGTTCACGCCTTGCAAATCGCGCCATGAAAATGAACCATGCGGCATTCCCCAGTCGCGCAAAGCTGCATCAATCTGGCCAATGCGCGCCCCGTCTTCCAGACACAAATCAGCCGCCGCGTGCAAGGCTTCGCTTAACCGGGTGCCGATGGCCTCTTTGCCTGCACCAGAATCAAGGATCAAACGATCAAGTTTGCGCGCAAGCTGACGGGCTGTCGCAATCGCTTTTGGACCGGTGGTGTCAAGCGAGGCAAATTCCACAAGGCGATTTCTGCCCACGTTGGGAAAAAACCGCATGCCCACAACATCGGTTGACCGTCCTGTCATTGCCGCCACTTGCGCGAGTGAGACTTTCTCGCCGCCCACCAGCAACACAGCGCCAGCTTTCATCACCGCATCCAGATCAGCCACACGTTTTTTCGTCAACAAAGGTGTAGGATCAATCACAACGTCGGCTTCAGACACAAACTGATAGCCCGCCACCGCTTGCATCCGGTCCAACACCTGTTCCACGTCGTCTTCTGACATTCTTCCAGTTGCGACACGGGCGTCGTAATGCTCGATGATACGGGCTACGCCTTCTTCCAACGCTTCGTCACTTTCTTCGGCCACGATCACATCAAATCCAGCGTCCAAACAGACGACCGACACTTCAGCGCCAAGTCCGCGCGCGCCGACCACAGCAATGCCGTTCAAAGGGCGCGATTTGACATTGCCTTTCCATTTGGTCGCCGCCTGAAGTTGACGTTCAACGGTGAAAAGGTGACGCAATGCCCGGGAGTGTTCGGAGTTCGCCAGGTCGTCATAAGCCGCCTGCTCCATCCCTCGCCCGATGTCATAGGGCAGCAGTAGCGCGGCTTCGATGCATTCAATCATCCGCATAGGCGCGCTCAGGGCCGAAGCGATGGCCGCTTTACGATGAACGGCGACCGCTTCGAGAAAATCGGTGCCCTCGCCAAGACGATCTCGGCGCTGCGAACTGCGCCGCAAAGCACCGCCGCTTTCAGACAGGCTTTTGACGTGGGCTACAGCCATGGCCACCACATCGCCCTCGCCTACGGCATCGACCAGACCAATCTTATGGGCTGCATCGCCGCGCACAGACCGTCCGCTCAAAAGCAGCTTTAGTGCAATCACACCGCCAATGACTTTAGGCAAACGTTGTGTGCCACCCGCGTTCGGTACCAAGCCTAAGGTGATTTCCGGACACCCAAGCCGTGCGCTTGGCACAGCAACGCGAAGGTGTGCGGCCAAAGCAAGCTCCAGCCCGCCGCCCAAAGCGGCACCATTAATCGCAACGGCGACAGGTTTGCTCATGTCTTCAATTGTTTGGCACAGATCGGCCAGCGACGGCGCATCGCTTGCATGTTCCTGCACGCCCGCACCCGTTGCAAAAATCGCATCCGTTCCAGTGATGACAACTGCCTGTACTGCGTCATCAACAAGGGCCAACGCGATATGTTCAGCAATCTGCGAGCGCACCAAAGACGATAAAGCCCCGGTAGGTGCGTTGTTTATCGTTATGACGGCAACTGTGTCGCGCCGCTCGCTTTGCACCTTTTCAACAGGTGTCACTTTGTCTTCCATGCCCATAACTTTTCATACGCCACCGACAGGGAAAAACAAGCATTCTCCGCAACAATCAGTGACTAAACGGGCATATTGTCCCACAAATCTTCGTCGTCATTGGCAGCGATCGTGGTGGGCGGGAACCGTGCAACCGAGCGCTGCGCTTTGACCTTATCGTGTAGCATAGATTTTGCCTGGCTGGCAAATGTTGGATCTGCGGCCACTGAATCGACGATGGCATCAATCCCTTCAGATTCAACGATCGAAAGCTTTGAATGTTTGCTCATGTGGTCCTCCCCAGAGCCATGTGAAATGGGCAGTTTTTGGAATACCCTTGGTTTATCACAAGCTGATGACGAAACGTTAGCGATGTCTTAATGTGCCCGGTAACTCAGCCAAGAATTGCCTAAAACTTTAGCGCCTCGCAGTCTATTCGCTTGCATTCCCCGCGAAAAGTAACACATTCAAAAAGAGTAATTTGTAAGGGAGCCCATCGAATGCCACTCGACATTGCCACCCCTGACGTCACAGCTTTTTTCGACAAAGCCACGAACACGATATCCTATGTCATCCGCGACCCGAACGGTTCCGCGGCAGCGATCGTGGATAGCGTTTTGGATTTTGACTACGCATCCGGACAAACCGACACGGCCTCTGCTGATGCGGTGATCGCTTTTGTCCAAGACCACGGACTGAGCGTCGAGTGGATATTGGAAACCCATGTGCATGCCGATCACCTAAGTGCCGCACCATACTTGCAAGAGCGTTTGGGCGGCAAAATTGGCATCGGCGACCAGATCACCGTCATTCAGGACACCTTTGGCAAAGTCTTCAACGAAGGCACCGAGTTTGCCCGCGACGGCAGCCAGTTTGATGCGTTGTTCAAAGAAGGCGACGCGTTTCACATCGGCCAGATGCGTGGCGACGTTATGCACACGCCCGGTCACACGCCTGCTTGCATGACGTATGTGATTGGCGATGCGGCCTTTGTGGGCGACACGTTGTTCATGCCTGATTTCGGCACGGCGCGCTGTGACTTTCCCGGAGGCTCTGCAGAGTCGCTTTATGACAGTGTACAGCGCATTTTGACGCTACCGGATGAAACGCGCATTTTCGTGGGACACGACTACTGTGCGCCGGGGCGTGAAGAGTTTGCTTGGGAATCCACCGTGGGTGAGCAAAAGGCAAAGAACGTGCACATTGGGGGCGGTGCCGCGCGCGATGCGTTTGTCAAAATGCGCGAGACCCGCGACGCAACCCTTGGCATGCCCAAGCTGATCATCCCGTCACTGCAAGTAAATATGCGCGCAGGCAATATGCCCGAAGCCGATGAAGCAGGGGACGTTTACCTCAAGGTGCCCGTGAACAAGCTTGGCAAATAAGGAAGCCTCAAAATGCCACAAGACTGGATTTTTGGACTTATTGGCGGTGCGCTTATCGGCTGTGCTGCAGCGATGTACTTGCTGATCAACGGGCGCATCATGGGCGCTTCTGGTATTGTTGGCGGGCTGATTGATGGCACCGGGCGGGGCAACGCGCGCGAACGCTTGTTGTTTCTGGCCGGGCTGGTTTTTGTGCCCGGCGTTGCAGCTTATGCAAGTGGGACCGCAACCTCGCATCTGACGTCGAACCTCGGCGTTCTGATCGTGGCGGGCCTGTTGGTCGGCGTCGGCACACGGCTCGCCAATGGCTGCACGTCCGGGCACGGTGTGTGCGGCATCTCGCGGCTCAGTCTGCGCGGCATTGTGGCGACGCTGTTTTATCTGATGGCAGGCGGCGTGACGGTCTTGCTCGCGCGCCATGTGTGGGGGGTCGTGTGATGCGCGGGCTTTGGGCGTTTCTGGCAGGCAGCCTATTTGGCATCGGCTTGTTGATCTCGGGCATGACCGATCCGCGCAAAGTGATCGGATGGCTTGATATCTTTGGCAATTGGGATCCGACGTTGGCCTTTGTTTTGGGCGGCGCGGTTGGTGTGATGAGCATCGCTTGGGCGATGGCGCGCAAAAGTACTACGCCTGTTTTGGGCGGCACGTTTCCTGCACCTTCAGATCCGCGGCTTGAACGGCGCCTTGCCATCGGCTCGGTTTTGTTCGGAATGGGCTGGGGGCTGTCTGGCCTTTGCCCGGGTCCGGCCATGGCGTCGATCACATGGACGGGAACGGGAGGCGCGGTGTTTCTTGTTGCCATGGGCGTGGGCATGTTTGCCGCTCCGAATTTTGGCAAATCACGCATGCCAGCCCCATCCTAAGGGCGTTACGGCAGTTCAGGTAGGTCCGGCAAATCTGGAAGATCTGGTAAGTCCGGCAGATCACCGCCTGGCAAATCAGGCAAATCCGGAAGGTCTGGCAGATCACCGACATCGGGAAGATCAGGTAAGTCTGGCAAACCACCGCCATCTGGTAAATCAGGCAGCCCTGCATCGCCCGCCCCCGGCAAGTCCGGCATATCAGGCACCTCTGTTGTCATAGCCGGATGGCTTGCCAGCCCTGCCATATCCGGGGAGGCCCCTTGGGGTGTAGCCTCAATGGGTGCCACCAATGCGGGATGTTTGGCCGCGCTCCCTTGCGCGTTAAGCCGAACCGCGCGCATACCCTCAACCTGCCCCAACCGGCCAGTGCCAACAGAGGTGCCGTCGATCCCCTCAAGTTCAACTGACACCAGCGCACGCGCGGGCACTTCGATGACATCATCCACCGCCAAGTTGCGAACCCGCTCAATCGACAGCGGCATGCGGGTCAAAACCACCTTGAGCGGTGCTTCGATATCCACAAGATGCCGTGTCATCTGTGTTGCGAGCGTTTGCGCGCTCGCGTCACTTTTGGCACTGGCAGGCCAGGCCAACGTCAACGTGCCCGTCTTTGCGTTGTCTCCCAATGAGAGCTTCACCGTCATCTTCGCATACCGCCCCGGCTCGATCAAAAGACCGGCGTTACGCTGATCCAACACCTCGTTGCCACGGCTGAAACCGGCAAACGGCAGCGGCTCCATGTTCTCGGCTGTGGCCACTTCTTGCGCCGTTGTCATCCACGCATCCACCAAGGACGCAGCAACAATGCCGTCCGTGCGCGTCGGTTTACGTTCGCCGGCGTCTGCCGTGGTGACGTAGCCGTAAAGCTGAATTTCGATCAATCCCGCCAACAATTCGGGCGACACGATACATAATCCGCCTGCTCCGGCGTCGTTGCTGAGACGGTACACAAGTTCAGGCTCACTGAGCGCCTTGATCAGCTCAGGTTTATCGGTGTCAGAAAACTCTACCGCATCCACAACAAGATCCAGCGACAACAACCGATCCGCATCCCGCGGCATGGTTTTGCGCAATAGCGTCTCGACGGCGCATTCAGCCAAAGCTTTGGCCAGCGGCGGGGCCAGCTTTTTTTTTAAAACCGAAGCGTCAGACATCAGAAAATTCAGGATCCTTTTCCACGATCCTTAAAATCCACTGCCAAGGTTACGATTTCATTGAGATTTTCACGCTAGTTTTCAGCAGTCTCTATTGCGCTGCCATCGACGCGTGCTCTGGCAGAAACACCCGGAAAAGCGCACCACTTTCGCCGGGAACATAAACCACGCTCCCGCCTAGCCGGTTCATAATCTCGCGACATATCGCCAGACCAAGCCCAGCCCCACCAGCCGCCCGCGCATCAGTCCCGCGCGAGAACTTTTCGAACAACAGCGCCTGGGTCTCGGCAGGAATACCTGTGCCATTGTCCGCAAAATCCACATACGTTCGCGTGCCCTCTTGCCCCACCGAAATACGCAACACCGGCGCTTCGGCTTCACAGTACTTCTGTGCATTGGCAATCAAGTTGATAAACACCTGTGTCAGACGGTCGCCATCGGTATAGAGCGCGATATTCTCCTTGCTCGGATCGCGCTCAACCACAAAAAGACGCGCATCTCGGGGCAGTTCGGTCGCGGCAACTGAGCGGTCCAGAACGTCGGTAAGCGTTTGATGATTAAGATTTAGTGTCACCTGCCCGCTTTCCAACACGCTTAGATCAAGCAGGTCATCCAACAGGCGCGACAGTCGGATCGCTTCGTCGTGGATAATCTGACAATAGCGCGTGCGGTCCGCGACGCTCATCTCCTTGTCGGCCATCAAGATCTCGGAAAACGAGCGGATCGAGGTCATTGGCGTGCGCAACTCGTGACTGATCTGACTGAGGAAACTATCTTTTTGCACAGACAATGCGACCAGCTTGGCGTTTGCCTCCTGCAGCTTGCCCGCCGTGCGTTCAAGCTCTTGGGATTTCTCTTCAAGCTGGGTCGAATATTCCAAAATTTGCTGGGTTTCATCCGCCACGCGCATCAGGTCTTCGACAGACACCGACGCACCACCCGCAATCTGCGCCAACATCGCATGCGCCGTGGCAGCGCCCACCGATCCCGTTAACTCTCTTTCAAGCTTTTCCAGGAACTCCGGCGTTACATCAGGCAAATACCCGACTTTACCTTGCTTTGCTGCCTCAGCCTCGAACAAGCCTTGCGCCTCGTTTGGCCCGATAATTCGTTGCGACATCATCAGCAAATCTTCTGCCTCCGCTGCCCCTCCCGACCATCCGCGCGTGGCTTGTGAATACCGAAAAACGTTGACGAATGTGGCACCTTGTAAGCGCTCCATTGGGCGCGGAAAGCTGAGCAGCGAAAAGAGAATAAACGCGGCCGTGTTCAGTAAAAGCGACCAAAATACGGCGTGCACAAGCGGATCGATCCCCTCGATCCCAAACAACGCTTGCGGACGCAACAGCCAGATGCCGAAGGGCCCGGAAGCAAGGGTGTTTTCAGATAAAACTCCGGGACCGAAGCTTGGCAAGAACGAGGTCCATAGCCACAAAGCAAACCCGATGCTCAAGCCCGCTGCCGCGCCAATGCGCGTCGCCCCGCGCCAAAATATGCCACCGACCAAGGCAGGCAGCACCTGCGCCATACCGGTGAACGAGATTAAGCCGATGGCCGCCAGTGCAGCGCCGCCGCCAGAGAGTTGATAATAAAGATAACCCAGCCCAAGGATCGCGGCGATCGAAACGCGCCGCGACAACAAAACGATGTTGCGCACATCGCCAGACACGGTCGCGCCGCCTTGGCGCGCGTTCAGCCAGATCGGCATGACAATGTGGTTGGACACCATCGTCGAGACTGCGATCGCCGCTACGATCACCATGGATGTGGCAGATGAGAACCCGCCAAGAAAGGCAAACATCGCTAACGTGCCCTGATCAAACGCCAGCGGTATGGTCAGCACGAACAAATCCGGGTTTGACCCTTCCGGCAGTACCGACAGACCAACCACCGCGATGGGCACAACGAACAGGCTCATCAAGAAAAGATAAAGCGGGAACGCCCAGCTTGCCGTCGTCAAATGCCGTTCGTCATCGTTTTCCACGACCAACACCTGAAACATGCGCGGCAGACAAATAAACGCCGCCGCGGACAGGAAGATTAATGTTCCCCAACGTTCAGCACGCATTTCCCACTCGGAAATCGGCGACGCCTCAATCGCTTCAAACGTTGCTCCGGCTCCGCCGCCCACCCAAAAAACAACAAAAACACCAACAGCCAAGAGGGCCAACAACTTAACGACAGCCTCCACCGCGATGGCGGTGACAACCCCGTGATGGCGTTCGTTTACGTCCAGATTGCGGGTGCCAAAGATGATCGTAAATAGAGCGAGCCCTGCGGCGACAAAGAAGGCCGTTTGCGACAGGTTTTCACCACCGCCAGAAGCGCCACTGTGGGAAAACACATCAAAACTGAGGGTTACCGACTGAAGCTGAAGTGCGATGTAGGGCGTGGTGCCGACCACTGCCAGCAAAGTGACGAGAATCCCAAGCGCGTTTGACTTGCCATAGCGCGACGAGATGAAATCGGCGATCGAGGTCACACGTTGGGCGCGACCGATCCGCACGAGGCGGCGCAAAAACACCCACCAACCAATCATGACAAGCGTTGGCCCCAGGTAGATCGTTACAAACTCCAGCCCAGAGCGGGCTGCATAACCGACCGCGCCATAAAACGTCCAAGCCGTGCAATAGATAGACAGCGATAGCGTGTAGATCAGCGGCGAGCGTAGCCACCCCAGCTTGCCAGCGGCGGCGCGCTTGTCCGCCCAAAAGGCAACAGCAAAGAGAAACACAACGTAAGCCGCTGAAATCGCGAGAAGAAGGTTATACGGCATCGTCGCCCTCAGGCACGCTTTCGTCCGTCTTGGGTTCCGCATCACTTAAGTGACGAGACAGCAGCTTCATCACCAAGATCATCAGCGCCCATGCGCCAAACAGATAGACAAGCCCGCCAGCGGTTGAGCCAGCTCCCGCCCAAAGCACGGGCATCAAAAACAAAACAGCGCCAAGAACAGGCGACAGCTTTGCGGCATCCGCAAGTCGGCGACGGCGATAGCTTTCGCGCTCCAGAAATATGGGCTGTGTGGGGCGCATCAGCCCGCCAATTCGCTAACAGCCGATAGAATTTCGCCATTGGAAAACGGCTTGGTCATAAACCGGCTTGCGCCAAGACGCGCAGCCAACTCGCGATCCTTCTTTTGCCCGCGCGCCGTAAGCATCAACACCGGCAGCTCGCCGTGCGTGCTATCGCTGCGCAACTCACTCAAGATGTCATAGCCCGATTTGTTGGGAAGCATCACATCTAAAATCACCACATCAGGCGCACGTGCGCGGATCGCCTCCATCGCGGTGCGCCCGTCAGAATGCACATCTACACTCCAGCCTTCACGCGACAGGATAAAGCGGATCGCTTCGATGATATTGGGTTCATCTTCGATCAATAAAACGTGCTGGTTCATTGGACATCCCTCCCCGGATGACGCACATGTCACGAACTATCGCGCAAAGAAGCCATGCGTGTCAAAGCCTTGCATCCATTTCTTGGGGCGTATCACGCGCGGTGCTTACAATCGATGGTTCGCGTCGCGCCGGACAGCCCTCGACGGCGCATATCCGGCAAGACATGCCCACAGGTTGCGCCAATTCGCTGGTTTGGGTTTGCGGCGAGATCAGCATCCACGAGGAAACAACAGGTGGACCGTTGTAACCAGAGGGGTACGCCACTTCTGCAAACGCAAAGGTTTCAAAGCCCTGCTCATCGCGGGCCACTGCGCGCACATCCTGGCGGATCGGCGAAGCGGGGCGAGAGGCAGCGTGAAACAAGGGCCACAGAGCACAGGCAGACCCATGATGTGGCACATCAAACCCCGGCACCGGCTTGCGAAAGGTCAACGTGCCAGAGGCGTCGCACGCCACAAGGCCACGGGGCTGACCATCTGGTAAGTCTTCGCTTGCCAAACTTGCCAAACGCCGAAAAACGACGGGCAAGCCAACGGCAAAATGCGCCGCCAACACCACGGGGTCCGCGCCTAGCGTGCTCAAAGCGAGTTTGAACGCATCATAAGGCAATGCGGAAACGTCACGGCGATACTGGGCAAGAAAAATATCAGCCAGTGCCGCCGCAGAGGTGCTCATTTCGTCTAAACCCGGCACCTCGTCACGCGCGCAGTCCGGGTTGCGCTCCATCACAGGCACTGACCAACCCAGTTCGGCCAGCCATGCTTCAACCTCGTCTTGCGGCAACGTGGCCGCCCCCGCCGCATTGCCCCCAGCATCCAAATACCCGACCAAAGCTTCGGTCGATGTCGCAAGACGCTGGCTGTCTTCATAAATGTTGCGATGAAAGCGCGCCTGCCATTCGGGCGATATCTCTCCGCCATCTGCCAAAATCGCACTGGCCGAGCGCACAGCGGTGACCGACGAAAGCACTTCGTGCATTGATGCGGACAAAAATGGGTCATAGGTCAATCGGTCGCTCAGCTCTGACACAAGTCGCTGCAACCGCTCGACTTCGCCGTGTTGTGCTTCGATGATTTGCGCCCAACCGGGATAACGCGCTGCAAATTCATCCAGCCGCTCAACTTCGGGATTGGCCTCATTGTGCACATCAGCAGAGGCACGCAACGCGGTTGTCAGGGCGGTCTCCGCCCCTTCGCTTAGAAGTTCTGGCTCGATCTGAAGGACGCCTGCGATGCGAACCAAAAGCGCGCCACCGATTCTGCGCCGCTCGTGTTCAATCAGGTTCAAATAGCTCGGCGAAATGCCGCAAGAGCGCGCCAAATCAGCTTGGCGCAAGCCCAAATCGCCACGTTTTGCACGTATTCGCGCCCCAATTCGGGTTTGCATTGCCATATGATTTCCTTGTCATTTCAACGCGTTTCTGCAGACGCGCGAAAATTTATTTACAAGGTATGCTAGTGTATTGTGTAAATATTTACAAGAAAATGCAGACACTACAGTGACTTGTTGATTAGTTTTCACAAACCGCGCGATAACATTATTACCTTGTAAAGACCGGACGCCCGTGGAGGGGGCCAAGGATTGGCCAAGATCCGGTATCCAATTGGGAGGACTACATGTCTAAATCTAACGTTTCACGCCGCGGTGTGATGAAAGGTGGCGCAGCTGCGGGTGCAGCGCTTGCCACGCCAACACTCTTTACGGGCGCTGTTTGGGCCGATGGCCACACAGGCTTTACCAACGCGCCACAGGGCGACACGGTAACACTGGGCTTCAACGTTCCACAGTCTGGTCCTTACGCTGACGAAGGCGCGGACGAACTGCGCGCATACGAGCTAGCTGTTGAGCACCTCAACGGTGGCGGCGATGGCGGTATGATCCCAACGTTCTCGTCCAAGACTTTGGACGGCACAGGTATCAACGGCAAAAAAGTCGAGTACGTCACAGGCGACACACAGACCAAATCTGACGCCGCCCGTGCATCTGCTAAGTCGATGATCGAAAAAGACGGCGCTGTGATGATCACAGGCGGCTCATCTTCGGGTGTTGCTGTGGCTGTTCAGGCGCTTTGCCAAGAAGCAGGCATCATCTTCATGGCGGGTCTGACCCACTCGAATGACACAACCGGTAAAGACCGCAAGGCCAACGGTTTCCGTCACTTCTTTAACTCGTACATGTCTGGTGCTGCTCTCGCGCCTGTGCTTGCTGCGAACTACGGTACAGATCGTAAAGCCTATCACCTGACTGCGGACTACAACTGGGGTTACACCACAGAAGAAGCCGTAACACAGGCAACCGAAGCTATGGGTTGGGAAACTGTGAACGCAGTGAAAACACCACTCGCTTCAACAGACTTCTCGTCTTACATCGCGCCTGTTCTGAACTCTGGTGCTGACGTTCTGGTTCTGAACCACTACGGCGGTAACATGGTCAACTCGCTGACCAACGCTGTTCAGTTTGGCCTGCGCGACAAGCAGATCAACAACAAGAACTTCGAAATTGTTGTTCCGCTCTACTCGCGCCTGATGGCACGTGGTGCTGGTGCAAACGTTAAGGGCATCTTCGGCTCAACTAACTGGCACTGGTCGCTGCAGGACGAAGGCTCAAAAGCCTTTGTTAAGTCCTTCGGTACCAAGTACGGCTTCCCGCCATCACAGGCAGCGCACACATGCTACGTGCAGACACTGCTTTATGCTGATGCTGTGAACCGCGCTGGATCGTTCAACCCATGTGCGGTTGGCGAAGCACTTGCTGACTTTGAGTTCGACGGTCTTGGCAACGGTAAAACACTGTACCGTGGCGCGGATCACCAGTGCTTTAAGGACGTTCTGGTTGTGAAGGGTAAAGAGAACCCTGAATCAGAGTTTGACCTTCTTGAAGTTGTCGAAGTCACACCTGTTGACCAGGTTATCTACGAGCCAGATCACCCACAAATGGGCGGTGCGGCTGCGACTCTGGGCGAATGTAACCCAGGCGCATAAGCCTAAATACTTACAGCTTAGCAGGGCGGATTCTTTCCGCCCTGCATCCCAGACCGGCGTGGGGCCCGTCTGAAACCCGACATCATTGAGGTGGGGACATGGACGCTATTATCCTTCAGGTACTAAATGGACTTGATAAAGGCTCGGCCTATGCGTTGATCGCATTGGGGCTGACACTGATTTTTGGCACACTTGGCGTGGTCAACTTTGCACACGGCGCACTGTTTATGATCGGCGCATTCTGTGCTGTTTCGTTGCAACGCATCCTGAGCCTGAGCCATGAAGTCGTCGACGACACCAAAGTCGACTTTCTGGGCAATCCGGCAAAGATCGACATCTTTTACCTGCATGAGTGGTTCGGCCCTGAAGTTGGGCAAGGGATCATCAACTGGTCCGTGCCGATTGCGATCCTGTTCTCGATCCCGGTGATGATGGCGATTGGTATCGCGATGGAACGCGGTCTTATCAAGCACTTTTACAAACGCCCCCACGCAGACCAGATCCTCGTGACCTTTGGCCTTGCCATTGTGCTTCAGGAAATCATCAAATTTTACTACGGCGCAAACCCGATCCCAACCCCTGCTCCTCCGGCCTTTGCAGGCTCGTTTGATTTTGGGCAGTTGATCGGATTTGATCCGAACACGATTATCTACCCCTACTGGCGTCTGATCTACTTTGCCTTTGCGATGGTCATTATCGCGGCTGTCTTTGCTTTCCTGCAGTTCACCACCTTCGGAATGGTTGTGCGGGCCGGTATGGTTGATCGCGAAACCGTTGGCCTTTTGGGCATCAACATCGACAAGCGCTTTACCATCATGTTTGCAATCGCGGCCTGTGTCGCGGGATTGGCAGGTGTCATGTACACCCCCATCAACTCGCCGAATTATCATATGGGCATGGACTTCCTTGTCCTAAGCTTCGTGGTGGTCGTTGTCGGCGGTATGGGCTCGCTTCCGGGCGCGGTGCTAGCAGGCTTCCTGCTTGGCATCCTCGAAAGCTTTGCCTCGATGGCCGCTGTGATCGACATCCTTCCAGGCATCAACCAGATCATCATTTATCTGGTCGCCATTATCATTCTGCTTACACGTCCGCGTGGTCTTATGGGCCGCAAAGGCGTGATGGAGGAATAAGACAATGCTGGGACTAAATTCAAAAGACACCGGGCTGTTTGTGGTTGTTATTGCCATCACCTTACTGGCCCCCTTCATCCTGAACCCCTTCCCTGAAGGGTCAGACATGGCCCAGTTCAACGCAGGCTATCCTGACTTGATGCAGCGTTTCGTTATCTTTGGCATCTTTGCGATTGGGTTCAACATCCTCTTCGGGCTTACCGGATACCTTTCCTTTGGTCATGCCGCGTTCTTGGGTGTCGGCTCTTACGCCGCAATCTGGTCAATGAAGCTGGTCACGCTCAACGTCATTCCGGCCATTTTGATGGCAATTGTGTTTGGCGGTCTCTTCGCGCTGATCGTGGGATGGATTTCGTTGCGCCGCTCTGGCATCTACTTTTCGATCCTGACGCTCGCTTTTGCGCAAATGTCTTACGCGCTGGCCTATTCAGTTTTGACACCGATCACTGGCGGCGAAACTGGCTTGCAGTTGAAATCGACCGACACACCTCTTCTCAGCAACCTTGCACCCAATGAAATTGGACGCGCCAATCTGTTTGGGATGGACATGCGCCAAAGTTTTGAGATTGCGGCAGGTGATTGGCTTTGGACGTTTAACAGTGGCTACTATATCGCAGCTGTGGTGATGCTGATCGCCTTCTACTTCTCGATCCGCATTTTCCGCTCGCCTTTCGGCATGATGCTGCGGGCCGTGAAATCGAACCAACAGCGGATGAGCTATACCGGATTAAATACACGCCCTTACATGATCGCGGCATTCGTAATCTCGGGGGCCTACGCGGGCCTTGCTGGTGGACTGCTCGTCGCCATGGACACCCAAGTGGGCCCCGAGCGGATGTTCTGGACGGCTTCGGGCGAGGTTGTTTTGATGACCATCCTTGGCGGTGTTGGCACGCTGATCGGACCAGTGCTAGGAGCCGGTATGATCAAGTACATGGAGAACATCATCTCCAAGATCAACGAAGGCATCCTGCACCAGTGGTTTGCGTTCATGCCCGACGGGCTAGAGGACTTCGTGGTCGCGATGATCTATCCGTTCATCGGCAAAGGCTGGCACCTGACACTGGGTATCGTATTCATGTTAGTCGTGATCTTCCTGCCTGGCGGGCTTGTGGAGGGCGGTCAGCGTATCGGACGCCTGTTCCGTCGCAAGAAACCTGATAGCGCAGCAGAAGCCGCTGCCAAGACACCAGCGGAATAAGGAGAAAACCTATGGGAATTCTTGAAGTCAAAGGTGTCAACAAACGCTTCGGAGGTTTGCAGGCTCTTGGTGATGTGAACCTCTCGATTGAGGAAAACACCGTACACGCAATTATTGGTCCCAACGGGGCTGGTAAATCAACGCTACTGAACTGCCTTGTGGGTAAACTGATCCCCGACAGCGGCTCGGTGATGTTTGATGGAAAATCGGTGCTGGGGCGCGCTCCGCACGAGATCAACCAAATGGGCATTTCCCGGGTGTTCCAAACGCCTGAGATTTTCGGCGATCTGTCTGTATTGGAAAACATCATGATCCCGTGTTTTGCCAAACGCGATGGTGCGTTCCGGATGCATGCGTTTGAAAGCTTCGCTGACGAAAAGGCGCTGATGGCAACCGCGATGCACATTCTGGAAGACGTGAACATGGCGGACAAACGCGACATGCACGCCGCTTCAATGTCTCGTGGTGACAAACGCCGCCTGGAAATGGCGATGTGTCTGGTGCAAGAACCGCGCCTGCTTTTGTTGGATGAACCGACCGCGGGCATGGCGCGCGCCGATACCAACAACACCATCGATCTTCTCAAAGAGATCAATGAAAAGCGCGACATCACCATGGCGATTATCGAACACGACATGCACGTTGTGTTCAGCTTGGCAGAGCGGATCACCGTCCTGGCCCAAGGCACACCGCTGGTCGAAGACACACCTGACAACATTAAGGGCAACCCGAAGGTACAAGAAGCGTATCTTGGTGAAAGCCAAAACGAGGACGCAGCCTAAGCGCTGCCCCTGCCCTCAAGGAGATTTGAAAGATGTTGGACGAGACATTCGACAAGCGCAAAAACAACGCGGCAACCACACCGGCCTTCTTAAGCGTCTGGAATATCGAAAGCTATTACGGCGAAAGCTATATTGTTCAGGATGTGAGCTTTAACATCCGCGAAGGTGAAATTCTTGCACTGCTGGGCCGCAACGGCGCTGGCAAAACCTCGACTTTGCGCACTATCGCGCGCATGGACAATCCCGAACTGAAACACGGCGAAATCTGGCTGGATCACAAACCGCTCCACCTGATGAAAAGCTATGAAGCGTCGCAAGCTGGCATCGCCTTGGTGCCTGAAGATCGGCGCATCATCCAGGGACTGACAGTTGAAGAAAACCTGAAACTTGCTCAGATCGCACCGCCAATCGGCTGGTCGCTGGAGCGTATCTACGAGCTGTTCCCACGATTGGGCGAACGCAAAAGCCAGGACGGCTCAACCCTGTCGGGCGGTGAACAGCAAATGCTAGCCATCGCACGCGCGCTAGCCCGCGATATCAAGGTGCTGCTGCTGGACGAACCCTACGAGGGTCTGGCCCCTGTGATCGTGCAGGAAATCGCCAAGACGCTGAACATCATCCGCGACCAAGGCATCACCACGGTGATCGTCGAGCAAAACGCAGTTGCCGCGCTGAAACTCGCAGACCGTGCTGTAATTTTGGACATCGGCAAAGTCGTTTATGATGACAGCGCACAAAAGGTTCTGGAAGACGAAGCCCTGCGCGCGAAATATCTGGCGATCTAAAGCACAGTCTTTAGATCGAGACAAATGACAAAACGACGAAGGAGAGGGACATGCCGCAAGAGCGTGATGGAATGTATTGGCCTACCGAAGAATTCGCGGGCAATGCGCATGCTGACAAAGCCACCTATGAGGCGATGTATGAAGCCTCAATCAGCGACCCAGACGCGTTCTGGGGCGAGCACGGCAAGCGGATTGACTGGATCAAACCTTACACCAAAGTCAAAAACACCTCTTTCGCGCCCGGCAATGTCAACATCAACTGGTTTGAAGACGGCACGCTGAACGTCTCGGCCAACTGTGTTGACCGCCACCTCGCAACGCGCGGCGATCAAACGGCGATCATCTGGGAACCAGACAACCCGGACGCCGAAGCCCTGCACATCACCTACAATGAATTGCACGGTCACGTTTCAAAGTTCGCCAACGTCCTAAAGGAAATGGGCGTCGAAAAAGGCGACCGCGTCGTCCTTTACATGCCAATGATCCCCGAAGCCGCCTACGCCATGCTGGCCACAGCGCGCATCGGTGCGATCCATTCGATCGTCTTTGGCGGTTTCTCTCCGGATGCGCTTGCCGCCCGCGTGAATTCAAGCCAAGCCAAAGTCGTCGTCACCGCTGACGAGGCCCCGCGCGGCGGGCGCAACACTCCGCTCAAGGTCAACGCTGACAAAGCCTTCGACAAGGTCGAAGGCGATGCCAAAATGCTGGTCGTCAAACGCACCGGCGGCGATATCGCAATGGCAGAGGGGCGCGATTACTGGCTGCATGAGATGGAAGCCAACGTCTCGCCCGACTGCCCGCCGGAAGAAATGGCCGCCGAAGACCCGCTGTTTATCCTCTACACCTCCGGCTCAACCGGTATGCCCAAGGGCGTCGTGCACTCTACGGGCGGTTATATCGTCTACGCCTCGATGACGCACCAATACACTTTTGATTATCACGACGGCGACGTGTTTTGGTGCACTGCGGATGTTGGCTGGGTCACCGGGCACAGCTATATCGTCTACGGACCACTGGCGAACGGTGCGACCACGCTCATGTTCGAAGGCGTGCCCACCTACCCCGACGCGGGCCGCTTCTGGGCGACCTGTCAAAAGCACAAGGTCAACCAGTTCTACACCGCGCCAACGGCGATCCGCGCGTTGATGAGCAAAGGCCCAGAGTTTGTTGAGGCATACGACCTGAGCGATCTCAAAGTCCTTGGCACGGTCGGCGAACCAATCAACCCCGAGGCTTGGAACTGGTACCACACCGTCGTCGGCAAAGGGAACGTGCCCATCGTCGATACATGGTGGCAAACCGAAACCGGCGGTCACCTTCTGACACCGTTACCCGGTGCAACGGCGACCAAACCCGGCTCCTGCACGATGCCGTTCTTCGGCGTCAAACCCGTCATGCTGGAACCCAAAACCGGCGAGGAACTCACCACCACAGAAGCCGAAGGCGTGCTTTGCATCGCCGACAGCTGGCCTGCCCAAATGCGTACCGTCTGGGGCGATCACGAACGTTTTGAAAAAACCTACTTCGCGGATTACAAAAACTACTACTTCACGGGCGATGGCGCACGCCGCGACGCCGACGGCTACTACTGGATCACAGGCCGCGTCGACGATGTGATCAATGTCTCGGGTCATCGGATGGGCACCGCAGAAGTCGAAAGCGCCCTTGTCGCGCACCCCAAAGTCGCCGAAGCCGCCGTCGTCGGATACCCGCACGACATCAAGGGTCAAGGCATCTACGCGTATGTGTCGCTGATGGGCGGCGAAGAAAGTTCGGAAGATTTGCGCAAAGAACTGGAAACATGGGTCCGCTCGGAGATTGGCCCCATCGCCAAACCAGACCTGCTGCAATTCGCACCAGGCCTGCCAAAAACCCGCTCCGGCAAAATCATGCGCCGCATCTTGCGCAAAATCGCTGAAAACGACTACGGCGCGCTCGGCGACACCTCAACATTGGCCGAACCCGAAGTGGTCGACGATCTGATCGAAAATCGGATGAACAGGGGCTAAAACCCCTTCATCTATTTTAAAAATACTCTGGGCAGCGCGAGGGGCAAAGCCCCTCGCCTAAAGCGACGCGGCGAAGGCCGCGGCGCAAATCAAAAAATCAAATCGCCCGACGCCACCACTTGCGCCAAAGCGTCCACGCCTTACGGCGATGCTCCCCACCCAAAAGGGCGAGACGGACTATCTCTGTCATATCTGTTGCTCTCAAACCTGCCTTGGCGCAGTTTCTCCGCGCTCTGTCGCCACCATAAACCAGCAATGCTCAAAACCCCAAACACGCATTGGCGACTCGGCAAAGAATTGCCCGCTCCTGTGACATCGAATTGCTAAAGTTTGATTTAGGCCGCGCTAGCGATGCCATTCCATCCGCAACTCTGCCACCCCATCATCGCCCTTTGGATTGCGCTCAACTCGTTGAAAACCCTCGCGTTCATAAAACCGATGCGCTTCCAAATTCGGCTCATGCGTCCAAAGCTGCAGGCTGTCGCGCCTTTTTTTTGCGCGCTCCAGCAAAGCCCGCCCAAAGCCATACCCGGATCGATCCACATATAGCGCGCCAATCATTCCGGTCTCGGGATTAAGCGACAGATATCCCTCAACCGGTTCCCCGATCAGATAAACTTCGCGCAAAGGCAATGCCTCTGCGATCATCCGAGCGATGTCATCGCGCAAAAACGTTTGCGGCATCCAAGCCGTTCTGGCGATCCAGTCGCACACAATGCGCGCGCAGACCTCAGCATCCTGTGTCGTCGCACGTCTGATCCTCATGTCTCTATCATTCCTTAACCAAAATGAGGGTCATTCCACGTCATTATCAAAGGTATTAATCCCTTTTAAATGATTTCACGCCACTGTGGGAGACGGTTGGGGGCGTTTGAGAGGACGCTGGTCATGATTCCTACAGTAACCGCCCCTGGCGCGATACCACAGTCATCGGTGCCGCAAAGCGCCCAAAAATCCGCACAGCCACAACTCGACGCAGCCCGCAGCAGCGCAGGCGAAGCCGCAAATACGACGTTGCGCGCGGAAACTGCCCGCGCCATCGACGCGCCCGAACAATCCAGCACAGCGCCACGTTTGCGCGAACAAGAAACCAAGGAACGCCCCGAGTCTGTGTTTGACGATCTTGTCGGCCCAGTCCCCACTTTCAAAGAAAGCCCGCTGGAACGCCAAGCGCGCACTGCGCTTGATCCGCCAGAGATCACAGCGCCGCCTAAAACAGACGTGGAACCGCAAGACGTCAAAGACACGGAAGAGCCGGTGATCACCGCTGCCGAGCCCCCCACCTTTGAGGATCCGCCGCCAACTCCTGCTGAGCGTGCTGAGGCAAGCTTTGCCGAAACGCGCACCCTAGCTTCAGAACCCGAACCTGCGACAATCGACGTCGCCCGCTAGTCCGCACGATCGCGAGACGAAACGCGTCCGGGCTGGAGTATCCGCCCCAACGCATCCCCAGATCCCCCCTAAGACACCGAGGTTTCAAACGCGCAGCCCCCGCAGTCAGGCCGGCATGGATGTGTGCTGCTCTGCCCGTTTGCAATTGAAGCATTCGCCTAAGCAAAGCCCCAAAGCCCACCGAAATCACGTCGATGCTTTTCCTGCCGTAAAAACTTCCGTATAAGCGACAAAATCGGTAACGATGGCGCAAAGCCGAGCAGAACCAAGGGGCAAACATGTCGAAACGATCGCATGAAGACGACGTCGAATTTATCAAAGCACTCGCAGAACTCCTAAGCGAAAACGAGCTTTCAGAGCTGCAGGTCAAACGCGACTATCCCGACGATGGCACGCTGAACGTGCGCGTCTCCAAGCAAAGCAATGTCACCACAACCACAATTGCCGCCCCGGCTGCTCCGATTGCAGCGCCCGCCGCGCCGGCCTCAACGGGTCCTGCAGCGCTCGTCGCGGAAACGACCGCCAAAGCAGCAAACGAGGGCGGCGACCCAGCCTCGCACCCCGGTGCAGTGACCTCGCCGATGGTTGGCACGGTCTACCTCTCGCCCGAACCCGAAGCTGATGTGTTCGTCAAAGTTGGCGACACAGTGCAGGAAGGTCAGACGCTTTTGATCGTCGAGGCGATGAAAACCATGAACCAGATTCCCGCCCCTAAAAGCGGGACACTCAAGCGCGTGCTTGTCGAAGACGGCGCTCCGGTAGAGTTCGGCGCGCCCATGATGATCATCGAGTGAGGCTCGGATGTTCGACAAAATCCTGATCGCCAACCGCGGCGAAATCGCCCTGCGCGTAATCCGGGCCTGTCGCGAGATGGGCATAAAAAGCGTGGCCGTGCATTCCACCGCCGACGTCGATGCGATGCATGTGCGCATGGCAGACGAGAGCGTGTGCATTGGCCCGCCATCCAGTACACAAAGCTATCTGTCGTTTCCTGCGATCATCTCGGCGTGTGAAATCACCGGGGCGCAAGCGATCCACCCCGGCTATGGGTTCCTGTCAGAGAATGCTAATTTCGTCCAAATTGTTGAGGATCACGAGCTGACGTTTATCGGCCCCACAGCCGAACATATCCGCGTCATGGGCGATAAGATCACCGCTAAAGACACGATGAAAAAGCTTGGCGTCCCTTGCGTGCCTGGCTCTGATGGCGGTGTGGCAAACGTCGAAGAAGCGCAGAAAATCGGCGCTGAAATTGGCTACCCGGTCATCGTCAAAGCCACAGCTGGCGGCGGCGGGCGCGGTATGAAACTGGCCAAAACGGCCGACGATATGGCCGAAGCCTTTCAAACTGCGGGTGCCGAGGCAAAGTCCGCCTTTGGCAACGGCGAGTGTTACATCGAGAAGTACCTTACAACACCACGCCACATTGAAATTCAGGTGTTCGGCGATGGCAAAGGGAACGCGGTGCATTTGGGCGAGCGCGATTGCTCACTCCAGCGTCGCCACCAAAAGGTGTTCGAAGAAGCCCCTGGTCCTGCGATTGATGCGGCCACTCGCGCGAAAATCGGCAAGACATGCGCGGACGCTGTCGCGGCCATTAACTATATTGGCGCGGGCACAATCGAATTTCTCTATGAAGACGGCGAATTCTATTTCATCGAAATGAACACCCGCCTTCAGGTCGAACATCCTGTGACCGAAGGTATTTTCGGTGTTGATCTGGTGCGCGAGCAAATCAATGTTGCCGCTGGCTTGCCAATGTCGTTCACGCAAGACGACCTCAAGATCAACGGCCATGCCATTGAAATCAGGCTAAATGCCGAGAAGCTTCCGAACTTTTCTCCCTCACCTGGCCGCATCACGCAGTACCACGCGCCCGGTGGTTTGGGCGTGCGCATGGATAGCGCGATCTATGATGGCTATTCGATCCCGCCCTATTATGACTCGCTCATCGGCAAATTGATTGTGCACGGGCGCGACCGCCCCGAAGCTTTGGCACGCCTGTCGCGCGCTTTGGGCGAACTGATCATGGACGGAATCGACACCACTGTGCCTCTGTTTCACGCCCTTTTGCAGGAAGAAGCGGTGTTGAGCGGCAACTACAACATTCACTGGCTGGAAGGCTGGCTTGAGGAAAACCTCGAATAATTAAGCCGCGCGCGCTAACCTGCGTCCATGAGTGATCGTCGCCTGACCCCGGAATTGTTGCTTGGTGCCTATGCTTCGGGCATTTTTCCGATGGCCGAAACGCGCGATGACCCGGAGATCTATTGGGTCGATCCTCAACATCGCGGCATCCTGCCTTTGGACGGGTTTCACATTTCGCGCAGTCTTGGGCGTGCGATGCGAAGTGGCGACCTAACGGCAACGCTGGACGTTGCGTTTAACAAGATCATTGATGGGTGTGCTGCGCGCGATGAGACTTGGATCAACGATACGATCCGCGACCTGATGGATGAACTATTTGACGCAAACTACGCCCACGCCTTTGGAATTTGGCGCGGAGAAACGCTCATTGGCGGCATGTATGGCCTGACAGTCGGCAGTGCGTTCTTTGGCGAAAGCATGTTTTCTGCCGCGACCGACGGGTCAAAAATGACCCTCGCCTTCGCCGTCGATCACCTGAAACGCTGCGGGTTTTCGCTGTTTGATACGCAATTCCTGACGCCGCATCTGGCCTCCTTGGGTGCTGTCGAAATCACCCGTGCCGAGTATCACACACGTCTTGCAAAGGCGCTGCAACAGCCCGCCGACATTCACAGTATCACGTTGGAAACAGACCCTCAGGCCGTGGTGCAGCGGATCACCCAAACATCATAGCGCGGATGATCCAGCGCATTCAGCGCGGGGCTCGAGGCAATCATCCAGCCGTCAAACAAGGTCACGTCGCGGTTCGGGTCGCGGATCGTCAGCCAAGCATAGCCCTCGCCCGTGAT
This sequence comes from Paracoccaceae bacterium, assembly GCA_039942715.1. Taxonomy (GTDB): domain Bacteria; phylum Pseudomonadota; class Alphaproteobacteria; order Rhodobacterales; family Rhodobacteraceae; genus JABDJX01. The sequence goes on along the minus strand of JBDVBY010000007.1, from coordinate 665,396 downwards.
GTTATCTTCGGGATATCGACACTCGCCAAGCGTCACCTCCAAGCGCCCAAACGGCACAGTTTCGCCCGCGCTCACACTGACTGGCGTCGAGATGCCCGACGTCTTATCAAGCCCACGCAATTCCGCGCCGGTGCCGGTTGCGGCGCGCACATCGTCTTCGGCAACATCCGGCAATGGCGCATTCTCATTCGGCGTTGTGATGATTGTGCCTTGCGCAAAAACGGGCAAAGCAGCGCAAATAAGCGCAGCAGCCAGCCTCATTCGTCGCCACCAGAGACGAACTTCAACAGCAATTGTACAATCGAAACCGAGCTTTGCGTGTCTTCAATCTCGGCGCCTGCATCCAGGGTAAAGTCCGATCCGCCGGGCAAGATCTCGAGAAAGCTGCCGCCCAAAAGCCCTTCGGAGGACACCACCAACGCAGAGTCCTCTGGCAGTGCGACGTTGTCTTGCACCGAAAACGTTGTCTCGGCGCGGAAGGTTTGCGGATCAAGTTCCATGTCCAGAATGCTGCCGACCTTCACACCAGCAAGGCGCACATCGGTGCCGATGCCAATGCCTTCGGCAGAGCGGAAGGACGCAGAATAAGTCGCCTCGCCCGAGGTTCCGACACCTACGCCGCCGACTTGCGCCATGTAGGTCAAGAACCCGGCCGCCACGATCAAAACGCCCGCGCCCGTCAACACTTCGGTAAAGTTCTGTTCCGCCATGCCCGTTACTCCGGTGTCCATGCCTCGTAGTCCGAACGCGCAACAGGTTTAGCGTTACGGATCGAACCAGACGGCGCATAGGCCGCCGCGGTCCCGGTCAAATTCTCAACATGGGGCTTTTCCCACGCCTTTTTCGCAATCGGCCTTTCAGTGGGCGGCTCGTCCCATGTGTGATGCAGCCAGCCGTGCCACTCCGGGCTGACCCGGCTTGCCTCGCTCAATCCGTTGAAGATAACCCAACGTTTGCCAGCGTTGCTTTCGTAATAGGTGTTACCTTCGGCGTCTTCGCCGACCTTTTTGCCCTTGCGCCACGTATAAAACTGCGTGTTCAGCGTTGAGCCATTCCACCAAGTGGCGGCGCGCAAAAGAGAGTTCAGAATGCCCATGTCGGACCCTCGTATGATTTCAATTTTGTATGGCGCAAGCTGGCCCAAAGATCCAGTAGACCCGGGCAATTTGGCGCTTTTCGGCTGTTGGACTGCAGGAGTCAGTCACCATGTCGCAGGCGAAAGGCGATCTTGGCTGGCTTTGAATAGAGGAAGACATACTCAGAGCTTGTCGCCCACCATCCGCCGGGAGTTGTCAGCGCTTGAGACATCGTTTCAAATGTGGAGGTACCAAGCCAGTCTTTACACGGAACGAACCAGCCCATGTTTATCTGGGCCAACTCAAGTTCAGGGGTTATCTGCCAATCGGTTGCCATATTGTAGGGAAACCGTCGGCCTGACAATTTTTCGGGCGGTTCTGTCGGCGCGGTTTCCTTAAGCGAGACCACACCAAAAGTGCAGCCAAATGGCTCTAGGTGCCATCTGCGCGAGGCAAGAACACTGTCATGGGGGATCGACTCGAAGAGTTTCGATGCAAAGACTCGATTGCTGTAAAGAAACGAGCTTGCATAGGCGATCGGCGCAGCCACAAAACAATTAGACCAACAGCCACAACCATTTTCAGGAGCGTTGTCAAAACGCGTTAGCTGGCTGCTGGTTCCTGCTTGGCATCAGCGTGGATCATCAGAGGTTTTGCGTCAGCTGTCACAGACTCGTCGTTCACGACAACCTCCGTTACGCTGTCCAGCCCCGGCAGATCAAACATCGTATCCAGCAGGATGTTCTCCATGATCGAGCGCAAACCGCGTGCACCGGTTTTGCGCTGGATCGCCAGTTTGGCAATCGCCTTAAGCGCATCGTCGGTGAAGGTCAGCTGCGTGTCTTCGAGATCGAATAGGCGCTGGTATTGCTTGACCAAAGCGTTCTTCGGCTCGGTCAGGATCGTCACAAGAGCGTCCTCGTCCAGATCGGTCAGCGTCGCAATCACCGGCAAACGACCTACAAATTCAGGGATCAAACCGAACTTCAAAAGATCTTCTGGTTCCAACTCTTGGAACACTTCGCCAACGCCGCGCGCTTCGCTGTCTTTGACATCTGCGCCAAATCCAATTGCAGAGCCTTTGCCGCGTTGCGAGATAATCTTTTCAAGCCCTGCAAAAGCACCACCGCAAATGAACAGAATGTTCGTTGTATCAACTTGCAGGAATTCCTGCTGCGGATGTTTGCGCCCGCCTTGTGGCGGCACAGAAGCAACCGTGCCTTCCATAATCTTCAGCAACGCTTGCTGCACGCCCTCGCCCGATACATCGCGGGTGATCGACGGATTGTCAGACTTGCGCGTGATCTTATCGACTTCGTCGATGTAGACGATGCCGCGTTGTGCACGTTCCACGTTGTATTCAGAGGCCTGCAAAAGCTTCAGAATGATATTCTCAACATCTTCGCCCACATATCCGGCTTCGGTCAGTGTGGTCGCATCCGCCATCGTAAACGGCACGTCCAAAATCCGCGCCAGCGTTTGCGCCAGAAGTGTTTTACCGCAACCCGTTGGCCCGATCAGCATGATGTTGGATTTCGCCAACTCAATATCTGACTTGCCTGCGTGGTTCAGACGTTTGTAATGGTTGTGCACAGCGACCGACAAAACCCGTTTCGCATGCGCCTGACCAATCACGTAGTCGTCCAACACTTCGCAAATTTCGGTTGGCGTTGGCACACCATCAGATGACTTCAACCCAGCGGTTTTCGTCTCTTCACGGATGATATCCATGCAAAGTTCAACGCATTCATCGCAGATGAACACCGTTGGCCCGGCGATTAATTTGCGCACCTCATGCTGGCTTTTGCCGCAAAACGAGCAGTAAAGGGTGTTCTTGCTGTCGCCAGAATTATTCGCCATCACTCAACCTTTTCGGGGCCTGTCACCACAGTTTTACTGTAGCTTTTTGTCGATCCTAGGGCAGTGCCAACAGGGGTACAACGCAAAATTTTATTAAAGATTAAAGCCAATTAAAACGTGATCACTTGTCATCACCACCAACTTTGGCGCGAGAATCCACAATCTCGTCAATAAGTCCCCAATCCTTCGCCTCTTCAGGTGTCATAAAGTTATCCCGCTCAAGCGCATCCTCGACCTTTTTCAAAGTCTGGCCTGTGTGCTTGACGTAAATCTCGTTCAATTGCGTTTTCAAACGCTCGGTATGGCGCGCGTGGATCATGATATCCGTCGCCTGTCCCTGAAAACCGCCCGATGGTTGGTGCACCATGATCGACGAATTGGGCAGCGACAGCCGCATGCCCTTGTCACCAGCAGCCAGCAAAAGCGAGCCCATCGAGGCCGCCTGCCCCACAACCAGCGTTGCAATCTTCGGCTGGATGTACTGCATCGTGTCGTAAATCGACAAACCAGCGGTCACAACACCGCCAGGGCTGTTGATATACATCGATATTTCTTTGGTCGGATTTTCCGCCTCAAGGTGCAAAAGCTGCGCCACCACCAACTGACTCATCCCGTCATGTACGGGGCCATTGATGAACACGATGCGTTCTTTGAGTAGTCTTGAAAAAATATCATACGCACGCTCGCCCCGGCTGGTCTGCTCAACCACCATGGGAACAAGGTTCATATACGTCTCTACGGGATCGTTCATATGCAATGCCTGCCTTAACTCTAATGCGCTTTTACGCCGAGGATGTTTCCAGAGTCTTATTATCGTGACCCGGGGCCTGCAAGAGCACCTAGGTCAGCGACGGCCTGAAAACAATGCAGGCAGAGAAATGTTTATGAATTACGCGCATCGGGCATCAAAAGCCCTTTGGCACGCCCGTGCTTTGCCCACACCTCAAACAGATCCTCGGCGACGGTGTCAGCCTCGGTCCGTTTAGAGCGCGCAGCCGAACTACGCGTTAATGGATCGACCACATTGGGCCAGAAAAACCAAACGACAAAAGTAACCAACATCAATACCAGAATGGCAGGCAGTAGTGTCATGTCTTTGTCCCCACAGACAGATTAGGCCGGGCAGATGGCCACGTGTGCAAGTTCGTCAATAAAAGTGGCGAAAACGTGACCGTAGATCCAGTTTTAACGTGACGTTACGGGAATTTAGGCGGCTTTTTACCAGTTAAATGTGGTTCACGCCAACACAACCACAAGATGTCGTGGTTGCTAGATTTCTCCGTCACTAAACGTCGAACACAATTTGGGGCTTGTTCAAGCTCGCGCGCCCGCGCACTCTGTTGTGAAACGGGATGGGGTGATGGCGAGATGAAGAAAAAAGCATACGACGATCTGCGTTCTGCGCGCTGGTTTGCACCGGATGATCTGCGCTCGATGGGCCACCGCAGCCGCGCGCGGCAAATGGGTTTGGGAGATGAAGACTGGGCAGGCAAGCCTGTCATTGCGATCATCAACACATGGTCTGACCTGTCTCCGTGTCACCATCATCTGCGCGATCGCGCCGAGTTCGTTCGGCGCGGAATCTTGCAGGCGGGCGGCATGCCGGCCGAACTGCCGGTGCATGATTTTTCCGAACAATTTTTGAAACCCACGTCGATGTTGTATCGCAATATGGGCGCAATGGAGGTTGAAGAGACGCTTCGTTCGCATCCCGTGGACGGTGTGGTGCTGCTAGGCGGCTGTGATAAGTCGACTCCGGCGCTGATCATGGGTGCTATTTCGATGGGGATTCCGTTCATTTTCATGCCCGCGGGCGCGATGTTGCGCGGCAACTACGCGGGCCAAAAGCTTGGTTCAGGCACAGACGTTTGGAAATACTGGGACGAGCGGCGCGCTGGTACCATCGGCAAAACCGAGTGGGACGGCGTTGAAAGCGGCATCGCGCGCTCTTACGGCACCTGCATGACGATGGGCACGGCTTCTACGATGATGTCGATTGCCGAAGGCTTCGGTCTGACCTTGCCCGGTGCCTCGTCGATCCCAGCGCCCGATGCAGGTCACAAGCGCATGGCAGCCGCCTGCGGACGGCGCATCGTGGATATGGTCTGGGAAGACCTGACCCCGGATAAGATCATCACCAAAGAAGCCACCCGCAACGCAACAGCAGTCGCTATGGCCACCGGCTGTTCCACCAACGCCATTATTCACCTGATCGCGATGGCACGCCGTGCTGGTATCGACTGGGGCCTTGATGATCTGGATGCTGTGGGCCGCGAAGTGCCCGTGCTCGCCAACCTGCGCCCTTCAGGCGATACCTACCTGATGGAAGACTTCTTTTATGCTGGGGGCTTACCTGCCTTGATGAATGAACTTGGCGATCAGCTTGATCTGACTGTCACAACCGTCACTGGCAAGCCTTTGGGCGACGGGATCGAAGGTGCAGTAAACTACAATGACGACGTTATCCGCCCGCTTTCCAATCCGGTCTATCACGAAGGTTCGCTTGCGGTGCTTCGCGGCAACCTTGCCCCTGATGGCGCAGTGATCAAACCCGCTGCGTGCAATCCCAAGTTTCACAACCACTCCGGTCCGGCCATTGTCGCGGACAGCTATGACGATCTGAAAAAGATCATCAACGACGAGAATTACCCGATGACATCTGACCACGTATTGGTGCTGCGCAACGCCGGGCCTCAAGGTGGGCCGGGCATGCCAGAATGGGGCATGATCCCGATGCCAAAGGCCCTGCTCAAAGACGGGCACCGCGATATGGTGCGCCTGTCGGATGCGCGTATGTCAGGCACTTCTTACGGCGCCTGCATTCTGCATGTCGCGCCTGAAGCGTTTATCGGCGGCCCACTCGCGTTGATCGAAACAGGCGACATCATCACGCTTGATGTTCCGGGGCGGGTTTTGTCTGTAAACCTCACCGACGAAGAAATGGAAGCGCGCCGCGCCAAATGGACACCCCCTGCCCCGCGCTACGAGCGTGGCTATGGCTACATGTTCAGCAAGCATATTGAGCAGGCCGACAAAGGCTGCGACTTTGACTTCCTGAAAACCGATTTTGGCGCACCTGTCCCGGAACCAGAGATTAACTAATGACTTCAACAATTGAAAAACTGCGCGACGTGTCTGTCGCCACCCTCGCCACCGCGCTTTATAAACGCGGATTACGCAATCAGGTGATCCAAGACGTCCGCCCACTTGGGCCCAAGACCCGCAACATGGTCGGCCCCGCCTTTACCCTGCGCTACATGCCTGCGCGCGAAGATCGCAACACACTGGCCGAGTTCCGCAATCCTGACCACCCCCAGCGCGCCGCGATCGAGCAATGCCCAAAGGGCCATGTGATGGTTATGGACAGTCGCAAAGACGCACGCGCCGCGTCTGCGGGTGATATTCTGATCACACGCCTGATGATGCGGGGCGGCGAAGGCATTGTAACCGATGGCGGCTTTCGAGATGCCGACACGATCAAAGACCTCAACATGCGCGCCTATCACTCGCGGCCCTCCAGCCCAACCAACCTCACAATCAACGAGGCCATCGACATCAACGTCCCCATCGGCTGTGGCGATGCGCCGGTCTTTCCCGGGGATATCATCGTTGGCGACAATGACTCGGTGATCGTGATCCCGGCTCATATTGCCGATGAGATCGGCGATGAGGCAGTCGAGATGACCGCCTATGAAGACTTTGTCGTGGAAAAGGTTAAAGGCGGGGCGTCGATCATCGGGCTTTATCCCGCGACGCGCGACGAGAACCTGGAAGAATTTGCAGCCTGGCGGGCCAGGAACAACAGGTAAGCCGCGTACAGTACACATCTCTGTGACCTGCTTCGTTTCCTGGCCTGATATCAGTGCTTTGTCGGTTAGGTATGCGAGCAAGAGAGGGTTGCCGATGAAATTTGCACTGCTTTTGGCCGTTACTACCTTATGCGCGTTTCCGGCAAATGCGATTGTTCTGGACGGTGATGTCCTGCGCCAGAACGGCGCGGGTCAGTTCGTCAAGCTTGAGACCGACCCGTCGTTTGAAGTTGGCTATGACAATTTCGACGATGACAACCTTTATGCTTTTGACGAAGATCAAAACATTATCCTGCCCGAACCCATCCGCGTCGACATCGGCGGGCAAAACGGTCTAATCCCCGCAGGCACCACCGTGGCCAGCCACTATGTGTTCTTTGACAGCGTCGCCAGCACACAAATGGGCTTTGTTTACTTCGACGCCCCGATCCTTGGTGTCGCCGCGTTAGAGGATACAATGGCCGCCACCGATTTTCTGGCCAACACCAAAGTGGTCTATATTGGCACCGAATTGCGCGGACTTGAGGCTGGCGACAGAGTTTGGATAGACGAAGAAGACCCGCACCGGTTATGGGTGTTTTGGGCCGGGTCTTCGCCCGGAGATTATATTCGCGTCTTTACGGAAAAATCCCTTGGCGCATTAATGATGTAGCACATGTCGCTTTTATCGCTCTCTTTTATATACTTTAGCTTTTACACAATCGCTGTGGTTCTTGCGGTCTTGCGCGCGCGCGCCGGCACAGCGCCAAAGGCGCGTAATTCCATGGCCGCCATGATCATTGGAGCGGTCGGCACGATCCTGATCTATCTCTCATCGCTACTCTCGCCCGGTGGCACAGTGCCGCTTGTTCTGGTGGCGGCTTTGGCCTTGTTCCCTGTGTTTCTATTGGGCTTGGGGAATTTGGTGGGGCTGGGCGTTGCTACGTGGCGCCCTGAGAAGTTTATTCAGACTGGGCTGATGGCCTTGGCATTGGGCCTTCCGCTTTTGGCCCTCCTGGCCTTGGGGCTTGAGGCAGATGCGCCCGTCGCGCAAAATTCAAATAGCATGCAAGACACCCAACTTGAGCCTCAGCGTCTTTCCGTAAAAGGGCGCTTGGGGCGCACGCCGATTTCGTTTCCAACATCCCCACAAATCGACACCCATTACGTCTGTTTACTGGAAAACGGGACGATCGGGCCCTGCCAAACGGATTTCGCCACCGCCTCAGACCTTGATCGTTTGCCGGGCGAAGTGGCGATCTTTCATCAAATCACGGTTGCCCGCAAATCCGCCGAGTGTGCGGCTCCCTGTGTGACGTTTCGCCAACTGGCACAGTGGTGCCAATCACGCAGCGATGTTACCTTTACCGAGTGGTGCCGCAACGCGCCGAATGAAGAAGTAACGTTTTCCTACGATGAGAACCGCGTTCCGCCCGACGACGACGCTCGAGGATGGCACTCCGCAGACGTTCAATTGCCCTCTGGTACGGTTGAATGCCACGCAGACACGCAAATGTGCCGCGCGCGTTACGAGATTGCGCGCAATTTGCAGGTGACAATCAAGTTACCCAGCGCGGACGCAACGACGCTGCCGACCCGTGTAAAAGCAGCGCAAGAGTACGTCGCGCGGCTTTGGACGGAAATGCAAACGGATAGCTAGATCTGCCGTGTCATTTACGAAACGTCGAGCAGCGCACAACGCGCCACAGTTTACCTGAGGCCTTTCTCCCGCAAAAGCCGCGCAATTCACACCTGTCCCCGTCTGGATGGATCACCGTGCGCCGCGCCCAAAACGATTTCTTAAAGCCGCCCTATGCGGGATGTTCGCAGATCGCCCAGAACCGTTGCAAAACCTGAAGCACATCTTTGAGTTCCGAAGAACTGTCAGGCTTCACAATGTAGCCGTTGGCATTGTTTTGATACGCAAGCCCTACGTCCTTTTTGCTATCAGAGGTCGTGAAAACGAAGACGCGCGCGTCCTTTATACTGTCTGTCGTGCGCAGTTTTTCCAGAAACTCATGACCATTCATGCGAGGCATGTTGATATCCAGAAGGATAACATAGGGCGTTGGAAGTTCGTTCTTTTCCAGATCATCGGTCAAAATCTGCAAGGCTTCCAGCCCATCTCTCGCCCGCACCAGAGAATTTGGTGTACCAAGCTTTTTCAGCCCACGCTGAAGAATCTCAACGTCCAGATCGTTGTCCTCGACCAACAGAATATTGACCCTGTCTTTCATGTCATGCAGCCCTGTCTATAATTTCAGAGGGGCTTCGTGCGGGTTCGTTTGGCCAATCAAACGTGAACGTAGACCCATGACCAACAGCAGATGTCAGAGTAACATCATGCCCATGACGTTCGACGGCTTTCTTGACAATGGACAGTCCGATTCCGGTACTGTCACTGCCCTCGGTCGATTGAAGCGTTTGAAAGACGTCGAATATCCGCGTGTGAAATTCAGGGGCAATACCAGGGCCATTGTCGCTCACCGAAACGCGACATGTGTCTCCTGTTGAGTGTACCTTTACCCGGATACGCAGCCTGTTGTTCCCATCATGATATTTGACGGCATTGCCAACGAGGTTTTCAAGAATACGGCGCAAGTGAAACGTGTCCGTTTCAACAAGCTTAACATCACCACTTAGCTGTATCTGGTCTTCGTCCAGACCAAAATCCAAAGCTAAGACCACGACGAATTCATCAAGCGCAAGCGGACCATTTTCGTCGGTTTTTGCACCGATCTGTGCATACTCCATGATACTACGCGTCAGCGTATCCATCCGCTGCAATCGGTCGTGAATACGCTGAAGATTTTTAGCCACATCTGGATTGGCTTCAGCAGAGGCGAAATACTCTTCCAAGTCCTCTTCAACCATCTCGGTCAATCCAGCAATTCCGCGCATCGGCGTTTTCAGGTCATGCGAGGCAATATAGGCAAACTGCTCAAGTTCCTGATTTTTTGCGGATAGCTCCACATTGGTCTTGGCCAGCGTGTTGCTCTGCGCGCGTAAAGCAACCGTCACTTCGTCTGCGTAAGAAACCGCACGATGGTTAGCGCGCGACATCTGCACCAACAAAGTGATGATCAGCGCCTCAATAAACAGCCCCGCAATCAGGATGAAAATCGGCTTGGCGACCGTGTTGTTTTCGCGAAACCCCAAATCAGTTCGCATATCCAATGTCCACGTTCGTCCATATAGCTCCAAAGACACCTGTTCCGAGAACAACGGATTGGGATCGAACGACGCATCTTGCGCGTCGTGCTCATCGTAAATCAGCTCTTCTGCGTCAGTGATACTGAAATGGATATCCCTGAGCCCCTGGTCCAACAGCCCTTCCATTAGCCTGTGCACGACAAAAGGCGCATAAACCGTCCCTAGAAATCCCGCCTGACGCCCGTCGACACTGTCCGCTATGCCCGCTCTGTAAAACGGCGCGTAAAATAGAAACCCGGCCGTTTGATCAGCGTCTTGCACAAGCGTGATCGGCGCGGTGATCCTTGCCAGCCCGGTATCGCGACTAGCCAGCGCCGCAGTACGGCGGTTTGTTTCATGCGCAATATCCAACCCAACGGCTGCTGCATTCCCCGCTTCCGGTTCAACAAACGTGATCGGCATATTCATTGGCTGGTCATGGGGAGGAAAAACGCGAAAGTCTCTGCGATCAAAGCGGTGCTTGGCAAGGTAACTGGAAAGCGCATTGGTTGGCAGAAAATGAATAATGCCGATCCCATTGATTCCTGGGTATCGTTCCTCGATGCGCAGTGTTTGTGCGAAGGCTTTCCAGTCACGATACGCAATGTCGCGACCATGAGATTCGACTGCCGCCACCCCTGCCCACAAGGCATCTTCGTATTTTGCCATGCGATCCACGATCAATCCCAACGCCTGATCTCGCGCCGCTTCATAGGCAAGTTGAGTTTTCCGATCGACCTGAATTTTCGAGTATTGCCATGCCGTTAGCGTCACCATAAGCGACGCTACGACCACAAGTGCGTGGAATAAAGTGATCCGCCCATGCGAGCGATCAGAGGTCTGATGTGCTACATTCACGTACTGCTCCACAACCTAAAGCTGCGACGACCCTAGAGCGAAAGGGTTAAGACAATGTATTGCTACTCAGCGTTTGGTCCCCGCCGCGCCTGACGCTTTGAACAATGTGACAGCGCGCAATTTCTGCGCTAGAGGAACGCGCATGGTTGAAAGCACTGCTAAACCCAATTTTGCCCGCCTGTCCGTCGCCCCGATGATGGATTGGACGGATCGTCATTGCCGATATTTCCATCGTCTGATGTCGCGCCACACGTTACTTTATACCGAGATGGTGACTTCGCCTGCCTTGGTTCGCGGGCGCGCGATGCATTTGTTGCGTTTTGATCAAGCCGAACATCCTGTTGCGCTACAGCTTGGCGGCTCGGATCCAAAAGAACTCGCTGAAGCCGCTCACATGGGTGCCGCAGAAGGGTACGACGAGATCAATCTCAACGTCGGTTGTCCGTCCGACCGCGTGCAGTCAGGCACTTTTGGTGCGATTCTGATGAAGCGGCCTGCGCTTGTGGCCGACTGTGTGGCGGCCATGCAGGCCCGCGTCTCCGTGCCAGTCACCGTCAAATGTCGCATTGGAGTAGATGATCAAGACCCCGCTAAGGTGCTGCCCGACTTTCTCACTCACATGGCAAACGCAGGCGTGCGCCACGTCGCTATCCACGCGCGCAAAGCTTGGCTCAGCGGACTGTCCCCCAAAGAAAACCGCGATGTTCCCCCGCTTGACTACGCCCTAGTGCAGCAGATGAAATCTGCGTTCCCAGACATGAGCATTGCAATCAACGGTGGCATCCCCTCGCTTGGTGCGGCCCTTACTCATCTAGACAATGGGTTGGATAGCGTGATGATCGGGCGCGCGGCCTATCAAACTCCATGGGACATTCTGGGGAGCGCAGACAGCCGTATCTTTGACGCCAAAGACCCCTTTGAGCATCCTGCCCAAGTGGTCGAGGCCATGCTGCCATATGTACAAACCCAAACCAGCGACGGCACACGCCTAAACGCCATCACGCGCCACATGCTCGGGCTGTTCAATGGTCGCCCTGGCGCGCGCATCTGGCGGCGTACACTTTCGGAAGGCGCGCACAAGCCCGGCGCTGGCCCAGAGCTCTTGCAAGAGGCCGCCGCCCTGCAGGCGAGTGCCATCGCCGCTTAAGCCATAACTTCCCTATGGACAGCCGCGCCCTTGCGCATACTCTGACGCATACAATGCGTTTAGGAGGGCAGCATGGTGTACAAAAACTCAATTCTGATGGGCACAATCGGCGGCTACCACGACCGCTTTCATCAGTTCATGCCCGCGCGCAGCTTTGAAGAACGCCTTGAGGCCGCCAAAACCATTCCGCGCACTGACGGGATCGAACCGGTCTATCCGCAAGACCTTGGACACGATGGGGAAAAGATCAAAACCGTGCAGGAAAGCGGCCTCGCCGTTTCTGCTGTCAACGTGAACATCAAAAGCGAAGCGATGTTCAAGCATGGTTCATTTACCAACCGCGACGCTGGCGTACGCGCTCAAACCGTTGCTTACATCAAAGCGGCGATGGATCACGCGGTGACATTCAACGCCAAGATGGTCAGTGTCTGCCCGCTGATCGACGGCTGGGACTATGCATTTCAGGTGGACCACCAAAAGCAGTGGGCTTGGGCGATTGAGTGCATTGCCGAGGCCGCCGCGCACAACCCCGACATCAACCTCAGCATCGAATACAAAGCATTTGAAACCCGCAACCATGTGATCCTGCCCTCGATGGGCAAGACACTACATTTCTGCGACCGGGTAGGTGCTGCCAACGTTGGCGTGACAATGGACGTCGGGCACGCGTTGATGGCTGGTGAATGCCCTGCTGCTGAAATGGCGATGGCCCACGATGCCGGGCGGTTGTTCTACGTCCACTTTAACGACAACGACCGCCAAGCAGATTGGGACATGTTGCCTGCCTCTGTGCACCTGTGGCAAACGCTGGAAACGCTGCATTACATGCGCCGTATCGGCTATGATGGCTGGGTCGCCTACGATGTGTTCAACCGCGTTGGCGACAATGTCGAAGCGATTGCGGCTACCTTCGAGATGATGGAAGACCTCGACAAGTTGCTCGACAAGATTGGTGTAGAAAAGCTGGAAGCCATCATTGCCAATGGACGCCCCGAGCAGGACATGCGCGATCTGGTAAAGGCGCTGCTTTAGATGCTGGGGCTTGGGTCTTATAGTTTTCGTTGGTCAGTTGGTCACAAAGGACTGGTGCCAAAGGTGCCAATGACACACGCGCAAATGCTCGACGTTGCCACAGAGCACGGCTTGGGCCTTGTGCAGTTCGCCGACAATATCCCAATGGAGCTTTTGAACGCGGAGGGCGTGCAAGACCTCGCCGCCAAGGCCCGCGGTCTGGGTTTAGTCATCGAACTCGGTACACAGAACTTCAAATCCGAAGAAATGCTGCGCTACATCGACTATGCGCGCATCATGGATGCCAAGATCCTGCGCGTCGCGCTCGACGGTCCTGATGCCAAAATTCCCGTGCCTGAACTGGCAAAGGCTTTCCGCGACCTGCTGCCCCAAGCGCGCGACGTTGGCCTGCGCATCGCGGTAGAAAACCACTTCAACTACCCTGCCCCGCGCCTTGCCCAGCTTATGCGAGAGATTGATGAGCCAGACGTCGGCGTTTGTCTGGATGTGGCCAATTCAATCTGCGCGGGCGAGTGGCCGACGGAAACCGTCGCCACATTGGCCCCATTTGCGATCAACCTGCACCTCAAAGACTACGACATCGTGCCCGACCCATATGGCGTCGGCTTCGCGATTTACGGCACGCCTTTAGGCCAAGGGCGCACCGATTGCCCCGCTGTCTTGGACGCTTTGCCAAAGGACCGCGAGATCAACGTGATTATCGAGCACTGGCTGCCCAAAGGCGACGACATCGAACAGGCGCGGCGCGTCGAACACATCTGGCTCGCCCAATCCGTCGCCTATGCCCGCGATACTCTCGGGCTTTAAGCGTCCTTACGCTCCACTGGGCCACCTTGCGCTTCCCAGGTCGAAAACCCTTCGCGCAAATGGCTCGCCTCAAACCCCATGTCCTGTAGAGTCGCCACGGTCAAAGCTGAGCGCCAGCCAGAGGCGCAATGAAACACGTAAGACTTGCCTTCTTGCCCAAAGACATCCTTGTAATACGGACTATCCGGATCAACCCAAAACTCGACCATTCCGCGCGGCGCATGCACCGCTCCGGGAATAAACCCCGTGCGCTCGCGCTCTCGCGGATCACGAATATCCACAATTACCACGTCTGGATCATCCACCAACGCAATAAGATCAGGCGTTTCCACCTCTTTGATACGGTCACGCGCCTGCGCCACCATTTCAGACGCTGATGTCTTCAAAGCCATAGCATTTGGTCCTCCCGTGTCCTTCTACACGCCTTTTTGCGCGCCAGAACATCGCATCGCAAGATGCAATTGTAGCGCCCTACGTGAGAGGAATGAGACAAAACTTGCAGGGGATCGTTGACCTCCCGTCCTCCCACAGCACAGATAGAGCCAACACTTAAGGGAGCACACAGATGCAAAAGCGCGAAATCGGCACCACAGGCGTGCAGGTCACACCGATCACCTTTGGCACATCGGCGATTGGTTCGATGCCTGACACCTACGGATACGGCGTTGATGAAGACCGTGCGCGCGCCACGCTGAATGCGATTTTGGACGGCCCCGCCAATGTGATCGACACCTCGAACAACTATGGCTTTGGACGCTCCGAAGAACGCATGGGCACAGCGTTTGCCGCGCGTGGCGGTGATTTGGGCGACACGGTCATTTCCACCAAGGTCGACCGCGCCCAAGGCACCGACAAGTTTGACGCCGACCAAGTGCGCCGCTCCTTTGAAGAAAGCCTAACCCGCATGGGCGTCGACCGCGTCGGCATCCTTTACCTGCACGACCCGGAATATGCCGCTGATCTGACCGAGGTCACCCGCGAAGGCGGTGGTATGGACACCGTATTCAAGCTGAAAGAAGAAGGTCTGTGCGACGCTGTTGGCTTGGCAATGGGCAAAACCGTGCTGCAATTCGAGCTGCTCAAAGACTGGCCGTTTGACACGATGATCAGCCACAATCGCATGACCCTGCTCAATCGTAACGCGCAAGAGATGTTCGATTATGCCCATGGCCGCGGCATCGCGATCATGAACGCAGCCCCTTACGCCGGCGGCGTGCTGGCCAAAGGCAGCGATCAGGTCAAATCCATTTCTTACACCGAAGTAGATGACGCAGCACTGGAACCTGTGCGGCGGATCGAAGAAATTGCAGCCAAATACAACGTCGGCACCGGCGCACTTGCGCTGCAATTTTCCATGCGCGACCCGCGTATCACCTCGACCATCTGCGGTGTCTCGCGCCCCGAGCGCGTTGCCCAAACGCTGGAATGGGCAACCACGGATGTGCCTGAAGCGGCTTGGGCAGAGCTGGCCGAGCTAAGCTATTCCACAGAAGACCCAGAGGCGATGCGAGACTATAAGTTGGGGTGAAGGCCTAGGTCTGCACCCACAGTGTCCGCATAAAGGAAGATGCCGCTAAATCTGAAGCAAAGGCTGAGATTTGGACGAACTTCGATGACACCTGGGACCAGGTGTCAGCTTGCCTTAAAGCGTATCGGGAATAGACTAAGGCCATGAAGTTACATCGTCGCACATTCCTTCTTGGAACCGCCGCCGCGCTATCTCTGCCAAGCAGCGCCTTTGCCAGCCCCAAAGTGCTGCGCGCCGAACACGTCAAAGCGCAAATATTGCCTGAAGGGGATGGCGCGACAGACATGCTTGGCTTTAACGGCACCACACCGGGGCCCGAACTGCGTGTGCGCCAAGGAGAAGTGTTGTCGCTCAGGTTCGAAAATCAAACCGATCAAGGGTCGTCTGTTCATTGGCATGGCATACGCTTGGAAAACGCCATGGATGGCGTACCTGGCATGACCCAACCTTTGATCGCTCCGGGTGAAAGCTTCGACTACCGATTTACTGCGAAAGACGCCGGAACGTTCTGGTATCACTCTCACAATCGGTCTTGGGAGCAGGTCGCCAAAGGGCTTTATGGCCCATTGATCATCGAGGAAACCAACCCGCCCAAAGTTGATCATGACATCACAGTAATGCTCGATGATTGGCGCATTGAAGAGACCGGTGCCTTAGATGGCGGCTTTGGCAACATGCACGATTTTGCGCATGCTGGACGAATGGGAAATTATGCAAAAATCCTACCGTCGCGAGAAACCGTGCGATTGGGCGAGCGCATAAGATTACGCTTGATCAACACAGCCACAGCGCGTGTTTTTCCCATTCGGATAGAGGGTTTGGATGCGAAAGTTGTGGCACTTGACGGTATGCCTTTGACAGCGCCACGCCCGCTGGAAGATTTCCAAATTGCGCCTGCACAGCGTATCGATTTGATTGGTGATGTGACAAGCGCGGTCGATTTCCTTTTTGTTTTGCGTGATGACATTTACGAAATGGGAAAATTGAGAATTGAAGGCGAAGATAAAGTACCGACAGCTGAGCCTATTGCCGCCTTGGCAGCACCGGACGTGCTGAAACCAAAAGCCAAGCCCGACCAGTCCTTGAGCTTGAGAATGGAAGGCGGTGCTATGGGCGGTCGCCACCAAGGTGATGACATCTGGGCTTTTAATGGCGTGTCGGGAATGAAAGAAGCACCTCTTGCCAGCATCAAACGCGGTGAAACTGTTGAATTTGAATTAATCAATGACACCAGCTTTGCGCACGGCATCCATCTGCATGGACACCATTTCTATGAGCTAAACAGAGATGGTTCACTGGGTGATTTACGAGACACGTCACTGATTGAACGAGGGGCTTCTCGAAAAATTGCAGTTGTCTTTGACAACCCCGGCAAGTGGCTATTGCATTGCCACATGTTGGGGCATCAAGCGTCCGGCATGAAAACTTGGGTCGAGGTTTTGTAAGACACGTGAGTGTCGTCCTCGCCTTGCTGCTATTGCACGAAATCACGATGGCCGATATCGAACACTTCGCGGAATTCAGTGGCGATACATTTTATGCTCACATGGATGCGGACGCGGCCAAGCGAAACCCGTTCTTCCCGGATCGTGTCGCCCATGGCTATCTCTTGCTTAGCTTCGCTGCTGGCATGTTCGTAGACCCAGCCGAAGGGCCAGTTCTGGCCAACACCGGCCTTGATAATCTGCGTTTTATGAAGCCGGTTGTCGCAGGTGACAGCATCAAGGTACGGTTGACCGTCAAGCATAAAACCCCCCGCAACGATGAATATGGCGAGGTCCGCTGGCACGTCACACTGACCAATCAAGACGATGAACTTGTTGCGGAATACGACCTGTTGACGATGAACGCCTACGTGGCTTGACCGCGCTTGGAAAGTCGTGCCGCGCAGACTATGAATGGTCTATGAAATCCACGACGTTCCAACAGCTTGCAGGCCGCTTGACCGCAGATCAGCCCCCCGCGTCTGGTCGTTGCTGGTGACGGTTTTTGGTGAATTGGCACAAGACGAAGGCGCCAAGATCAGCGGGACGCTGTTGGGACGCCTGACCGCCTTAATGGGGATCAAGCCAGAGGCGATGCGCGTCGCCTTACACCGTTTGCGCAAAGACGGCTGGATCGAAAGCGAACGCGATGGGCGCAAAAGCTCGCACCAACTGACGCAATGGGGACGAGCGCAAAGTGCGCAAGCCACGCCGCGGATTTATGGCTTGACGGATGTGCAGACGCCCGCGGTTTTGGCGATTTGTAACACGCCAACAGCGGATATGACCGCTCGGCAGTCCGAGGCTTGGATCACCTCAAACATCGTGATCACCACCGACCCTTCCGCCTATGCCGATGCATTTTGCGCGCGATTACGTCCAGATGATCTGCCGCATTGGATGCGGGAAAAGACCATTAGACGCGCGACGCAAGACCAAACGACGGCATTGTTGCGCTAGCTAGACGCGATGAATCATCGGGCCGACCACTTGTCCAACCTTGAGATCGCAGCCCTGCGTATTTTAATCGTGCATGGGTGGCGGCGGATCGTTCTGCGCACTCCTGCCCTGCCAGATTTTGTGTTCCCCGATCATTGGGCCGGACCAGCCTGCCGTGACCATGTCGCACGGCTTTTGACCCAGCTACCGGCGCAGGACCTCGCGGGGCTTGAAGACTAAACTTTTAGTCGTCGTTAACCGCCTCCAGGTTGCTGAGGAGTTTCACAAACGTGCGTGTCGCGACGGATGGAATCTCTTCTGCGCGGCTCATGATGCCCACGGCACCCTGGGTCGCGGTCATATCAATATCCAGCGCACATAGCCGCCCTGTGGCGATATCATCTGCGACAACACCTTGACTGATCACCCAGACGGTACCGGGATCAGCCAAGGTCACAGTACGGCCAAAGGTGGGAGAAGCAGTTTCAATCCGGTTGTTAAAGAGCGGCACACCACGTGCAATCAACAGCCGCGCGACAAGCGGGCGGATCGCGGAATCCTTCGGCGGATAGAGCACCCGGAAATCTGTCAGCTGCGCGGGGTCGGTGACACTGCGCGCAGGACTGTGCGGATTGGCGACGATTACCACATTTTCTGCGTAGAGCTGTTGAAAGTTAAGCCCCACCATTGTGTCAGGCCGCCCCAATCGCCCGACCACAAGATCGAGACTTCCGCTGCGCAACCGCGCAGTCAAATCAAGGTGCGGACCTTCGTGGATTTCAACCACTGTGTCTGGGCTGTGTGCGGTGAACTGTAGCACGGCATCCGGCAAAAGTGAGGACGCTACACTCGGTAAAGCGCCCAGTCTCAGCCGCCCGCCCACGCTGTCGGTGGCCTGAATGCTGCGGAGTCCGTGGCGCAAGGCCGCGGTGCTTTGTTCGGCGAATTGCAGAAAGATTTCACCTTGCGGGGTGAGCGCAACGCCGGAACGGCTTCGCTCCATCACAACGACACCAAGAATGTCTTCTAACTCTTTGAGTGTTTTAGAGATTGCAGGTTGAGTGAGGTTTAACTGCTCAGCTGCAATCTTAAAACTGCGCGTCCGTGCGATCGCGCTAAAGGCATCCAAATGGCGGAACTTGATGCGACGATCCATATTCATTCCCTTTTGGATAAGTAAATTGCCCAATATCTCATTTTGAATGCCATTTCAATTATAGGAAGATCAGAGGGTATAACGGGATAAACGACATGAAGACGCAGGTCACAATCATAGGGCGCGATCCATCGGGACTGTTGCTATGGGGTGCAAAACTCTCACGCACTCCGACAACCGGATATACCGCATGCTGTGCGGCAATTACGGGCGCTGATTTGAGTGACGCAACGGTGCCATACGTCGAAAACTCTGCAGCCTTTGCTGCAATCCTGACCCCGTTTTTGAAGGAGCACTCTTAATGCATGACCGTTTTGAACAAGGAATGTCGACGCGTCGTTCGGTCTTGGGCGACGCTCATGTGGACCACACCGAAGCAAACAAGACGGATTTCGATGCGCCATTTCAAAGCATGATTACCGAAGGTGCATGGGGCACATTGTGGTCCGACGACAGCATAAGCAATCGCGAGCGTTCAATGCTGACCCTATCGTTGTTGGCGGCCACTGGTAGTTTCGAAGAAATCCCGATGCACATCCGTGCCACGGCCAACACGGGCGCTACTCCGCAAGACGTCCTGCAAGCCTTTATGCACGTTGCAGTCTATGCTGGTGTCCCAAAAGCTAATCATGCCATCAAATTGGCAAAACAAACGTATGCCGAAATGGGAGTGGACTTATGAGCGCTGAACAAGCACCAAAACAAGGTGACTACATCCCGCGCGATCGCGCCTGGCAGCCTGACGCATTGACCCCTCTTTACAAAACGAGCGTCAAACGCAGCCCGCAGGCTGCGTTGCTGTCGTTTCCAACAACGCTTTCCGAAGAGACCTCGCCCGTGTTTGGCCACACCCTTTTGGGCGATCTCGACAACGACCTGATTCACAACTTCGCCACGGCAGGCGAGAGCGCGATTGGCCCGCGCATCATTGTGCATGGGCGTGTGATGGATGAAAACGGGCGTGGCGTTCCGAGTGCCCTGATCGAAGCATGGCAAGCCAATGCGGGAGGACGATATCGCCACAAAAAAGAAAGCTATTTGGCCGCGCTGGACCCGAATTTCGGAGGGTGCGGGCGCACTATCACAGGCGAAGACGGGTCATACGAGTTCCGCACCATCATGCCGGGCCCCTACCCTTGGCCCAACGGAATGAACGACTGGCGTCCAGCCCATATACACTTTTCGCTGTTCGGCCACGGGTTTGCGCAGCGGCTCATCACTCAGATGTACTTTCAGGGGGATCCGCTTATCCCGCTTTGCCCGATTGTCGGCGTTCTCAAATCAAAAGAGGCCGTCGATGCGTTGACAGCGCCCTTGGACATGAACCGTACCGTTCCGATGGATAGCTTGGCTTACAAATTCGACATGGTGCTGCGCGGAAGACGCCAAACCTATTTCGAGAACCGCAAGGACGGGATGTGACTATGACTCAGCAACTTGACACCTTTCTGCGCGAAAGCCCCAGCCAAACTGCTGGCCCCTATGTTCATATCGGTTGCACCCCGAACTTTGCGGGCATCGACATCTATGGCGGTGATCTTGGCAGCGCGATGAAGACCGGTCCTGTGCAGGGCACTGAGATCAAAATCAGAGGCGCAGTTTTTGATGGGATGGGCACGCCCCTACGCGACGCGATGATTGAAATTTGGCAACCGGACGCGGCTGGTTTGTTTCCATCGGCCAATGAGACGCGCGGCACGGCTGACCCGAACTTTACCGGCTGGGGCCGCTCCCCCGGAAACATGGATACAGGCGAATTTACATTTGAAACAGTCAAGCCTGGCGCTGTGCCCTTCCCCGATGGCCGAATGCAAGCGCCGCACATAACCGCATGGGTGGTCGCAAGAGGGATCAACATTGGATTGCATACCCGGATTTACTTTGACGACGAAAGCGAGGCCAACGCGGCGGACCCAATCCTGACGCGGTTGGAGCATCAAAACCGCATCCCGACCTTGCTTGCCAAGAAACAAGCAGACGGCACTTACCGTTTCGACATTCACCTGCAAGGGCCAAATGAAACCGTCTTTTTTGATATCTGAGGCAGACATGACCAACCCTCATTTGCGTGGCGATCATTGCCTTCCCCAGACCGGACATCCGCCGCGATACAGAAAACAGGTAAAATGGGCTCAAAGCTGACAGTGACTGGCAAAACCAACAGATCAATATCAACAAACCACGCACATCCTTCCCCCACACACCCCTTGCACCAAACCCCACTCTGACTTAAGTGACACGTCACACACAGTTCCAAAGAGCGCGCATATGGAAAACGTCATTCTTATCGTCCACCTGATCCTGGCCTTGTCCTTGATCGGATGCGTGCTTTTGCAGCGCTCTGAAGGCGGCGGCATGGGCCTTGGTGGCGGCGGTGGCGGCGGCGGTGTCGTCAGCTCACGCGGCGCAGCAACAGCGCTTGGTAAAATCACATGGATTTTGGCGATCGCCTTTATCTGTACGTCACTGGCCCTGACGATCGTGGCCGCTCAAAAAACCGCCAATGGCTCGGTTCTGGACCGCCTTGGCATCGAAGCTCCAGAAGGCACAACACCGGGTCAAATCCCGTCAGGCGACAGCCTGTTACCGCCGATCCCCGGTGGCGCAAGTGGTGGGGCCGCATCCGTTCCGGGCCTCGACTAAAACCAATAGCGTTTAAATCTCAAATCAGCCTCGGCCCGGAAAAAAGTCGAGCGATCGCTACGTGAACATTACGGCCCGGTCCGCGCCCAAATTTGGCTAGATTCCACCCGTCCATCTTAATGTCGGCAGCTTAAGTTAATCACTCGCATAAGGCTGGCAAGCGATGGCCTATACCGAGCCCATCGGACCCAAGTAACGTATTAAATACGGGGAAAACACCTCATAAATCAGCGTCAGCGGCTTGCCATGATGCCAAAACAGATAATGCCGCCCCCAAAAAGGCCCCTTTTGCCCAAAAGCCTTTTCTAGGGCTGCCGAATGGCCGAATTCAATGCCCTGGATATCTCGATACAGCTCTGTACGCAGCTTGGCCAAGCTAGTCCAAATCGGCAAATCTCTATTCTCTAAATACTCATCAACGTGGCTGGCCTCCCACCAAGAGGTCGCATATGCCAACCGCTGCCCCGAAGCCGTCCTGAGCCAGACCTGCCGCCGCAAATGTGGCCCTGGGACCTCTGCAATTTGATGCGGGGCTGTATCCCCCTCCGGGCCAACCAAAGACATGTCAATAACATCGACTTCTGTTGGCTCGCGCGTTAGCAGCTGTAGATGGCGCGTTGGCGATCCGTCTCCTAGCATCAGAATTTGCCAGGCAGGCGATAGCTGGTCGTGGGGTAACCCGCGCTGAACCACTGCTTTATCACCTTGCCAAAGCGGGGTTAAAGAATGCCAATGGGTCTGCTGGGAAATTGGAAGGATAGAAGGAGCTGAAGCCAAAGCGTTCACAAAAGTTTACGTATCGTTCTATCATCATAACGAAGAAGGCGATCTCGTAGCCGATTACGCTGAATCTCACCTTTATAAAACGCGTTTAAAACACAAGCGCGAACCGTCGTTAAACAGCTCTCGCTTATTAGAGTTGCGCCTCTAACGAGGCTTATGCGGATGGCGAGACTCGAACTCGAAGGCGTGAGCCACACGCCCCTCAAGCGTGCGTGTCTACCAATTCCACCACATCCGCGATAGCGGTGTGCGATTAACCCAAAGGAATTCACCTTTTGAAAGCATTTGCTTTTACACAAATACCCAGGTTGCAGGCTAGCAGTTGAGGGCAAGCTAGCTGTTTTTTTGCTTCGCACATCGATTTATAGCAAAACGGCATAACGTGCACTTTGCCACGCCTTTCTTTGTTGGTGGTGTTTCCCCCGCCGCGCAGGTTATTTGTGGGCCCTCTATAAACTATTGACAAGAGCAAAAAACAAAGAAAAGTTCTTCTTAATATCAGGCAGGCCCTGCGTGATACGATCATCTTCTTAATTACTCAGTGCAAAGTCGCTGGCTGCCAGATGAGGTTTTCCAAAATTTTGATTGCCAATCGGGGCGAAATCGCACTGCGCATAGGAGATGGGGATTGCTACGGTAGCCGTCCACTCCACCGTTGACCGCAGTGCCCTGCATGTACAGCTGGCGGATGAAGCCGTGTGTATTGGCGAAGCCTCCAGCTCCAAAAGCTATCTCAACATTCCAAATATTATTGCTGCTGCGCTGACGCGGGATGCCACGGCGATTCATCCGGGCTATGGCTTTTTGGCGGAAAACGCTCAGTTTGCCGAAATTTGTGCTGACCACAATTTGACGTTTATTGGCCCCACCGCTGAGGCGATGCTATTGGCCTCCCTTTGTCCTTGGCACGCTCTGGCCCCTTTGTTCCGCCCATTAGCTTTCCGTGGAACGAAATTATCGTCACATCCGATGTGCGCGCCCACCTTGAAGCATCCGGGTTCACCGGGTTCGCATTTTTGCCTGTGACCTACGACAAAACCGTCCTGATCAACTGGACCGACTGGGAAACATCCGCTGATATGCCCGCAAAACTGCCTGCTGGCGGTGAACCAGCGAATTATATTGAACGCGGCAAACACGCACCTGAGCTTCTGACCCAAATGCCAGCGGTGTGGGCACTGCATGTGCCTGCAAACCCGGGCTTGCAGATTGAGGGCACAGCGCGATTTGACCCTGCCAAAGCGCCTGAAACAGACATCTTCCGGAGCTATGGGCTAATTTGGGTCACTGCGCGCATGGCAACCTTTTTTGAAACCCACTACGCGGATTGGGTCACCTGCACACCCAGCCCAAAAACGTTACCGGCTTCATCTATTTGAAAATACTCAGGGGAGCGCGAGGGGTGGAACCCCTCGTTTCCGCGACACGCCAAGCGTGGCGCAAACAAAGACGTCACAAACAAAGACTTAGCGGCACTTGCAGAAAAAACCGCAACATCTTGCGCCACGTGGTTGCGAAGTGCGCGAGAATCCCTTAAGGCTTAAATCCCGTGATGCTGTGAAATTTGACCCTCTAAAAAGGTCTCAATCACAGCCAAAAAAGAGCGGTTCACGGGGGATATCCGACAATGGCAAGGTTTGTATTCATCACCGGCGGTGTGGTGTCTTCGCTTGGAAAAGGCTTGGCTTCAGCGGCCCTTGGAGCGCTTTTGCAGGCCCGCGGCTACTCGGTGCGCCTGCGTAAACTTGACCCCTACCTCAACGTCGATCCCGGCACGATGAGCCCGTTTGAACATGGCGAAGTCTTTGTCACCGACGATGGCGCAGAAACCGATCTCGACCTTGGGCATTATGAACGTTTCACCGGCGTGCACGCACGCGGAACAGACTCTGTCTCGTCAGGGCGTATCTACTCCAACGTGCTCGAAAAAGAACGTCGCGGCGACTATTTAGGCAAAACCATCCAAGTAATCCCGCATGTGACAAATGAAATCAAAGACTTCATCGCGATTGGCGAGGACGAAGTCGATTTCATGCTCTGCGAAATCGGCGGCACCGTCGGTGACATTGAAGGTTTGCCGTTTTTTGAGGCGATCCGCCAGTTCTCCCAAGATAAACCGCGTGGCCAGTGCATCTTCATGCACCTCACCCTGCTTCCTTACCTAGCCGCCTCCCACGAACTTAAAACCAAACCAACCCAGCACAGCGTCAAAGAACTCCGCTCCATCGGTCTGCAGCCAGACGTCCTTGTCTGCCGCTCAGAACACGAAATCCCGGAAAAAGAACGCGCCAAAATCGCGCTTTTCTGTAACGTGCGCCCCGAAGCTGTGATCCCCGCTTACGACCTCAAATCTATCTATGAAGCGCCCCTTGCCTACCACGCCGTTGGCCTTGACCAAGCCGTACTTGACGCTTTCCAAATTGCCCCGGCCCCCAAGCCGAACCTGTCCCGTTGGCTCGATGTCAAAGATCGGCTTGATACAGCAGAAGGCGAAGTCAAAGTCGCCATTGTCGGCAAATACACCCAGCTTGGGGATGCCTACAAATCTATCGCAGAAGCGCTGACCCACGGTGGCATGGCCAACCGCACCCGCGTGCGCGCTGAGTGGATCGACGCCGAAGTGTTCGAAGGCAAAGATGCCGCCGCCACGCTGGAAGGCTACCACGCGATCCTTGTGCCCGGCGGATTTGGCGAGCGCGGCACCGAAGGCAAGATCAAAGCGGCGCAATACGCGCGCGAAAAGAAAATCCCCTACCTCGGCATTTGCCTCGGCATGCAAATGGCCGTCATCGAGGCGGCGCGCAATCTGGCGGGCATGAAAGACGCAGGCTCGGAAGAGTTCGACCACGAAGCAGGCAAAAAACGCTTCGAGCCAGTGGTCTACCACCTCAAAGAATGGGTGCAGGGCAACCACGTCACCAAGCGCAAAGTCGACGACGACAAAGGCGGCACCATGCGCCTTGGGGCCTACACCGCGAACCTTAAAACAGGCTCAAAAGTGGCCGAGGTCTACGGCGAAACCACAATCGAAGAGCGCCACCGCCACCGCTATGAGGTAGACATCGCCTACCGCGAACAGTTGGAAGAACAAGGGTTGCAGTTTTCTGGGATGTCGCCGGATGGGCGTTTGCCCGAGATCGTCGAGGTGAAAGACCACCCTTGGTTTATCGGGGTGCAGTTTCACCCGGAATTGAAGAGCAAACCGTTCGCGCCGCATCCGTTGTTTGATGGGTTTGTGAAGGCGGCTTTAGAGGTGTCTCGGTTGGTTTAACAGCACCAGCCAGTCCAGCACCTGCCCGTGCGCTAGCGCTGCAACGTCTGAACATTCACTTTTTTTCTCAAAGCACTTCTTCCCTCACCCCCCGCGGCGCCCCCGACATTAAATCGCCAGCCCGCCGGATGGGCATGCGCTAAGCCGGAGCCTTCGGCTCGTTTTCGATCTGGGTAAGGAGAGGATACTAAGGTTGGCTTGGAGCCCATATTGACCAATGCTGCAGTCTGTATGAATGCCTGCTTCGCTTGGCGAAGACGGTAAGTTCGATTTGATTTTCTTCGATCGCAAAGCGCCACTGCTCAATGCGTAAGTCACAAACGCGTGGGTCGCAAAATTTTGGAAGCAGCCGTTACTAAAGAAGTCGTTAAAGTCCGGAATGTCCGCAAAGCAGTCATTTCAAGTATTAAGCAGTAACGCGCATCCCAACACTTGCCCCTCCCCGAAAAACCCCGCACACCCTGACGCATGCTCCTTCTCGAAACACCGCCCGATCAGCACAGCCTTTGGGAAGACGTCCTTGGCATCCTTACCGGAACCACACTCGTCGCCCTTGGCATTCAGTTCCTGCAAGCCGCTGGTCTTTTCACCGGGCAGATCGCAGGTCTGTCGCTGATCCTCTCGGTTCCCACAGGCCTTACATTCGGCCTTCTGTTCTTCACCCTCAACCTGCCCTTCTACATTCTTGGCTACCGCCAACTGGGCTGGGTTTTCACACTGAAGAACTTCATCGCCGTCACGCTGATGTCGATCATCGCCGAAGCGCTGCCGCTGGTTTTGACGATCAACACAACGCAACCCGCTGTGGCCGCGCTCTTTTCGGGATTGCTTGCAGGCATGGGGCTTTTGACGCTGTTTCGCCACGGGGCCACCCTGGGCGGCGTCGGCATTGTCGCCCTTTGGCTGCAAGACACACGCGGCATCAAAGCAGGCAAAACGCAGATGCTCTTTGATGTGTTTGTCTTCGCCCTTGCGCTGTTGTTCTTCCCGCTCGCACTGATTGGCTGGTCTTTCCTTGGTGCTGTGATCATCAACGTCATCATCACCGTCAATCATCGTCGCGACCGCTATGTGGCGCGCTCCTAAAGCACATGCCCATACCGACAATTTTCTGACCTATCCCAAAGGGATAACCAGTGCTAACCTCGTGAAACGCTTAAGGGGTCGGCATGACAGACGACACGACACTTCCACCGCTCAAGGTCGGTCTCTTTAGGCTTGCCTTACGCATTAGCGTCATCATCGCCGCTGTCGCGCTCATCTACCAAGCCACGGACTGGGCAACAGCCTTTGCCGAAAGCACCGGAAGCCAATCGCTGATGATCGGCACGCTGGTGATCATCCTGTTACTCTACGCCGCTCTGATCGCTGTGCCTTTTGTGCCGGGCATCGAGATTGGCATCAGCCTGTTGATGCTGAAAGGCGCGCCCATTGCGCCAATGGTTTATTGTGCAACCGTGCTTGGTCTGATGCTGGCGTTCGGCATGGGGCGCCTGCTGCCTTATGGATGGATCAAGTCAACGCTCGCTGATCTACGGCTTTCAAAAGCGTCGGCCCTGTTTGAGCGTCTTGCCCATATGCCGCGCGAAGAACGTCTTGCAGTGCTGCAAGAGCGCTTGCCAAACTGGACACGCCCGATCATCGGCGGTGGAAGATATTTGTTGTTGGCCGCGCTGTTGAACATTCCGGGAAATGCGGTGATTGGTGGCGGTGGCGGCATTGCTTTTATTGGAGGATTTTCGCGCCTTTACGGACCAATGCTCACCTTTGTTGTCATCGCGGTGGCGGTCTTACCTGTCCCTCTTACCGTGTGGATCATGGGCGCGGATGCTCTGTCAAAACCTTGATCTAAAAAGGATGTGACCTTTGTTAGGGTTTTCGCCGCACGAAAGACGCCCTATATGACCTTTTATGTTTGATACACTCCTGTCCCGTCTGATCGCCCCGGAACCCGAACCACTTGGGCAAGCCGATTGTCGCCTCGCCCTTGGTGCGCTGATGGTGCGCCTTGCGCGCGCCGACGGCATCTACAACGACTACGAAATTGCCCATATCGAGCACGTGTTGATCACGCGCTATGACCTTAGCGCAGCCGAGGCCACTGCATTGCGCGGTGAAGCCGAAGTGCTTGAAAGCGAAGCGCCCGACACCGTCCGCTTTACCCGCGCTATCAAAGATGCGGTGCCTTATGAGGAACGCTCTCAGGTGCTCGAAGCTCTGTGGCAGGTTGCCCTTAGCGATGGGCGCGGACA
This sequence comes from Paracoccaceae bacterium, assembly GCA_039942715.1. GTDB lineage: Bacteria > Pseudomonadota > Alphaproteobacteria > Rhodobacterales > Rhodobacteraceae > JABDJX01. The sequence continues at coordinate 637,580 of JBDVBY010000007.1, read as the reverse complement.
TGAAGAAGACGCTCTGATGCGTCTTGTCGCTCCGATGATTGGCATCAACGACCGCGACAGCGCTTTGGCCCGCCAACGGGTTGAGACAAAACTCGGACTTTAAGAGCTAAGAACGGGCTTCGTCTCTGGGCGCATTGCTCAGAATGACGCAGATCTGAAAGGCGTCAGGGGCCCGAAGGCCCCTGTCAATTTGGTTGTCGCTGGTGAGCGTCGTCAGCCACCCATGACCTTTGGTAGCCAAAGCACCAGCTGCGGGAAGATAAAGAGCAACGTCAGGCCCACAAGCTGTACCAGCATGAACTGCATCATCCCGAGATAGATGTCTTTAAGATCCCAGTTCGGCACCACCCCTTTGAGGAAGTAGGCCGATAGTGCCACCGGCGGGCTAAGCCATGCCGTTTGCAGGTTCACCGCCACAAGGATGCCGAACCAAACCATCAGGTCATACCGCTCAAGTCCATGGATCGAGAGCGACTCGACCGTTGGCAAAAGGATTGGGACAACGATCAACACAATCGGCACCCACTCCAACGGCCAGCCCAACAAGAAGATCAGCGCCATCACCAAGAGCAGGACCATGTAGTCCGACATCTCAAGGCCAAGGAGCAGTTCGGTCATCATCTTAGGCGTTCCAAGGGCTGAGAATTCGGCGCCAAAAAAGTTGGACGCCGCCACGAGGAACATGATCAAAACGGTGATCTCAAGCGCTTTTACAAGGCTGTCAAAGAAGCTTGGGATGGTGAACTTACCATAGCCGATTGAAAGCAGGATCGCACCGAATGCGCCCATAGCTGCCGCTTCGGCAGGTGTTGCAAAGCCAAGCAGGATCGACCCCAATGCAAAGGAAATCAGGATCGTTGGCGGCATGAGGCCTGCAAAGAACTCGTCCCAAAGGTCAGAGAAGTAGAACTCGGTTGCCGCATCACTTCCGTAGATGGGGCGGCCAAGATAGGCCAGAAGAACGATAAATGCGCCAAAGACCATTGACCAGATCGGCAAACCACCCTCGCCCATGTTCGCAACGATCATATAGAGGTGGAAGAGAACGGCGATTGGCACAGCGATTTTCAGGATGCTCAAGCTGCGATAGGCCGCAAAAGCAATGGCCGTCGTGATCGCCAAAACGACCAGCCCGCCAAAGGGCATCAATCCGCCAAAGGCGCCACCGATACCAAGCCCGAAAACGCGGCAGATCGTCAAAACGCCAAGGCAGATCAGCGCAACTTCTGCACCATAGTAACGAGATGTATCCGGCTGGTCTTCTTCTGACAGGATCGGCCCCAAACTTGGGTTCAGCCAACAACGGCCCAGCGTGTAGACCAGATAAAGTGTGGCCAGCAGAGCGCCAGGGACGAACGCTGCGCGGAACAAGTCAAGTGTGGACACCTCGAGCACCGGTCCCATCACGATCAGCATGATCGACGGCGGGATAAGGATACCGAGCGTACCACCCGCGGTGATCGTACCAGCAGCCAATTGCACGTTATAGCCAGACCGGCTCATAGTGGCCCCAGCCATAATGCCAAGCAGCGTCACCGACGCGCCCACAATCCCCGTCGCGGCCGCAAAGATGGTGGCAACGATCAGAACGGCAATAAACAACGCCCCGCGCACACGCGCCATGATCATCTGGATTGAGGCGAACAAGCGCTCCATCAGCCCCGCCGCTTCCATCACAATGCCCATCAGCACGAAGAGTGGCACCGCCATCAGCTGATCGTTCAACATAGTCGAGTTGGTGTTCAGCGTCATGAGCAACGTGGTGAGCTTAAAGTTCGACCCCCAGATACCAAAGACAAAGGCAAGGAAGATCAGCGTGAACGCAATCGGGAAACCGATGAAGATCACGAACAACATCGCTGCCAGCATAATCAAACCGATAGTCGGTTTATCAAGGTTTGGACGTGCCGACATAATGCCTGTGAACCATTCGCCTCCGGGCACAATGTTTGGCGCGAAGATCGCGAGGATCAGCCAGATCAGCGCGATAATGTAAATCGGCAAAAGCCGCACGAAAATCTTCTCGCGCGCTTTGCCCATCTTATGGAAAGCACGGAAAATCTCGGGAATGCCTTGCAGCATCAACAGGAAACCACCCACAGGCATGGCAAGACGTGCGGGCCACAACAAGGGGCCCCAAGCGCTGTCGATCTGCATGGTTTCGCTGCGCGAGTAGGCAAGCCACCAAAACTCTGATGCAACGATCGTAAAGAAGATCATCGATGGCATAAAGAACAGCAGGTACAGCGTGGCATCCACAGTTGCCTGTGTCTTGTCGGACCAAAAGCGGTAAAGGAAGTCGGCGCGAATATGCACGCCGCGCATCAAACCATACCCGGCAGCGGCCATGAACAGCACGCCCGCAATCATCCGGCTGGTGTCATAGACCCAAAGCGTCGGGCCAAGACCAAGCGAACGGGCAAGCTCGTCGTAGCCAGCGTTTTGCAGGATAGCGAAAGAGTTTCGCGAGAATACTTCGTAGACCACGACAATAATTAGCGGCACCATCATCAACGCGATGATCTGTCCGGCGCGATAGTTGATCACGTCGATAACGGCTGTGATCGGACGTTGCCACGCTGTCATATCTTCGGGGGTTTCACCGGGGGCTTCGGATCGTCGTTCGGCAATCAGTTCGTCGGCGATTTCCAGGTCTTCTGGATTCGGTTCGTCTGCCATTGGTGATCCCTCCCCTGGGGCGCGGATTTAACCCGCATTCTTTTTTTCGAAACACCTGTCTACGATTTAAAAAACTGATGCTTTGAAAAAAAGAACGAACGGGCCCCCGGCTGGGAGCCCGCTCTAAGTCTGAATTACTTCAGTGTGTCTGCGTGGGCTTTGCCCAAGCTTGCGTTAGACGCCTGCGCACCGGCCCAGAATGGAACTGCGATGTCAGCGAAGTCTTTTTGCGACTGCCAAACTTCTGCGAAGAACTCGTTCTCGTCGGCGGCTGCCTGAAGAGCGTTCTGTGCAGCTGCCATGTACTCGGTGAAGTACTCAGCAGGTGTGTCCTCAAGGATAACGCCGTGGTTGTCGGTCAGATCCTTAAGCGCCTTGCCGTTTTCGTAGATGCGGTAAGACATGGACTTTGACAAAGATGCGTTTGCTGCAACTTCCAGAGCTTTCTTCTCAAGATCAGAAAGGTCGTTGTAGAAGTCGAGGTTCACATACATGTCGGCGTTCACGACAACCTGGTGCAGACCCTGCAGGTAGTAGTGCTTAAGCACTTTCTGGAAACCAAACACTGAGTCAGGCTTCGGGCAGCACCATTCTGCGGCGTCGATTGTGCCTTTTTCCAGAGCTGGAAGAATGTCACCACCGCCCATAGCAACAGCAGGAACACCGATGTCAGCATAAGCAGCGCCAACCATGCCTGGAGGGGCACGGAAACGCATCTGACGGAAGTCATCCATTGATTCGATCGGCTTTGGGAACCAACCCAGAGCTTCTGGACCAACTGGCTGAAGCATGAAGCCTTTGACGTTTACGCCCATTTCGCCCCAAAGACGGTCATACAGCTCTTTGCCGCCGCCGTACTGGAACCATGACAGGAACGCGATGTTGTCCATGCCAACACCGGCACCCGCAACAGGTGCACCAAAGAGGTTGGCTGCAACGTGCTTACCACCCCAATAGTGTGTCCAAGCAAAGCCACCTTCAACAAGGCCCGCGTCAACCGCGTCCATGATGTCGCGTGGGCCAACAACGGCACCCGCAGGCAGAACTTCGATTGTCAGCGAGCCATTTGTAAGCGCCGCTACGTCCTTGCCGAATTCATTCAGCATGAACACTTCGTCAGCAGTATTTGGAAGCACCGACTGAATGCGCAGAACTTTTTCTGCCATTGCGGTTGATGCCATAAGCGCCAGTGCAGCAGCACCCGTCGCCAAAGTTTTAAGATTGAACATGGTTTACTAACCTCCCTAAGTTCAATTTGCCCTCTTATCTTTCGCCGTGGGAACGAAGGCCTAAGCCCCCCGGCGTATCTTTTTTAGTGACCCTTGCTGAGATCCATGCCCTCGACAAGACCTAGCATCGGCAGAACTCCAAGATTTGCATCAAATGCTCCACGGAAGAACATTTCTCCGGCCACATAGACCAGCACGATGAGTCCAAGCCATGAAATCCAAGGGTATTTTGCGAGCAAGTTCATGATGATCGTCGCAGCAAACGCCATCAACACGATGGCAAGGCCAAGCCCGAAGATCAGCATCGTTTTGTCGCCATCAGCAATCGCCGCCACGGCCAACACGTTATCTAGCGACATCGATACATCGGCGATCGTGATTGAAATCAGCGCCGATTTCATCGTGCGCCTCGGCGCTCCGGTATACCCTTCTTCAAGGTCTTCGGCGGTCTCCATCGCCTCGGCAGCTTTGTGATCCATGCTTTCACGGATCTCTTTGTAAAGTTTCCAACAGACAAAGAACAAAAGCAGCGCACCAACGAACAACAGCCCCGGAATGCCCAGCAAACTTGTGGCAACGAGCGCGAAGATAATGCGCAAAACAGCCGCGATGATCATCCCGTACAGAATAGCTTTCTTACGCAGTTCGGGCGAAAGGCCTGCCGCGGCCATGCCGATGATCAGTGCATTGTCGCCGGACAAAATAAGGTCCGCGATAATAATTTTGCCGAAATCGGCTACCGTATCAATCATGTCAGATCAATCACTTGGAAGCGGATGTTCGCGCGATCAACGCCTAGCGGAACCGCGCTGGCGGATGTTTGTAACAGATTGCCCAAATTCCCTCCCGAGCAATTATTGAGACTTTTTGTCTCGATTTTTATAAAACAATGGTATGGCGATTCGTTTCAATTGCCAAAGACTGTTTTTGATAAGACCAGAATACGTGCATGGTGATGAATGTCTGAACGGATACCAACCAACCTTCGAACGCTGCTTATTCTTGAAGAATTGAGCAAGTCCGGCGATGCAATGTCAGCCAGCGAGTTGGGACGCAAAGTTGGCTTGGCCAAGCAGACGGTGCACCGCTTGTGCGTGACATTGGAAACAGAAGGCTTTCTCGTCCGACTTGCCCCGTCCAAACGCTATTTGCCGACACAGCGGTCGCGCGAAATGGCGAGCGGCCTACTTTACGCGTCAAATTCACGAATCGTGGCGCATCAAATCCTTGTCGACGTCGCCAAAGAGGTCAAAGAGACCGTCAATTTTGTGGTGCCCGAAGAATCCGGCATGCGATATCTTGACCGCGTTGAAACCGACTGGGCGTTTCGCGTGCAATTCCCTGTAGGCTCAAACGTTCCCTTCCACTGCACCGCCAGTGGCAAAACCTACCTTGCTTCGATGCCACCAAGAGTGCGCAAAAACATGGTGAGCGGTTTAGAGTTGACCCCGCTTACCTCTAAAACACACACAAAGCCTGACGCATTGCTTGAAGAGTTGAAACGAATCTCGGACCAAGGTTTTGCCTTGGACAATGAAGAGTTCATCGACGGCATGGTGGCCATTTCCGTTCCAGTCACTGATGCCGAAGGTCGTTTTGGCGCTGCACTGGCGTTTCACGGTCCGCGCCAAAGGATTACACCCGACGGAGCCATCAAACGATTAGAGCCACTTTTGATTGGTGCCAAAAGGTTAAGTAATGCTTTGTTTGATTCGACGGATGTTTCTTGACCGGAACCAATCTGCCACAATTTTGATTTACTCGATGTCTTAAACCACGCAATGCAATAGTTAATTTCACGATAGCAAAGCAAGGTTTGATTTTCGGCGAATCTTTGCCAATATGGGCAGGAGAGAAGAATCTGCCTAATTTTAAGTTGTTATAGTAGTGAGTGTGTAAATGAGGGGAACCGACGATTTAAGGGTCGCTGTCGTTGGTATGGCGGTACGCCTGCCTGGTGCTGGAGATACTGAAGCTTTTTGGCGTAACCTGCGCAGTGGAACATGTTCCATCCGCAAGTTTTCTCGAACAGAGCTTGAGTCCTCAAACGTACCAAGTCGCGTGCTCAACCAGCCGAACTTCGTCCCGTATGGCGCCACGCTCGATCAGTATGACCTGTTCGACGCTGAATTCTTTGGGCTGTCGCCCAAGGAAGCTGCTGTCATGGACCCTCAACATCGTCAGTTTCTGGAACTGTCTTGGGAAGCGCTAGAGCGCGCCGGACATACGCCTGATACCTTTGACGGCAAGATCGGCGTTTATGCCGGCTCTGGCATGGGCAGTTATTTCTACAACAACGTCTGTTCCAACCCCGATCTGGTGGATGCAACGGGCATGTTCCTGCTGCGCCACACAGGCAACGACAAAGACTTTATGTCTACCCGGGTCAGCCACACGCTTGATCTGCGCGGCCCGTCAATCAACCTGCAAACCGCCTGCTCCACCTCGCTTGTGGCGATCCACTATGCTGCACAGTCTTTGCTAAGTGGCGACTGCGACATGGCGCTTGCGGGTGGCGTGACGATCGAACTGCCACAGGGTCAGGGGTATCTGTTCAAAGAAAACGAAGTGCTTTCGCCTGATGGCCATTGCCGCGCGTTCGATCATCGCGCTGAAGGTACTGTGTTTGGTTCAGGTGCAGGCATTGTTGTGTTGCGTCGCCTTGAAGATGCGCTGCGCGACGGCGACCCGATCTACTCGGTGATCAAAGGCTCTGCGGTCAACAATGATGGTGCCTCCAAGGCGGGCTATCTTGCGCCCTCTGTCGAAGGACAGGCCGAAGCCATTGCTGCGTCGCACAAGTCTGCAGGCGTAGACGCAAGCACCATTGATTATATCGAATGCCACGGCACCGGCACCTATTTGGGTGACCCTATCGAAGTGGCTGCCCTGAACGATGCTTTTGACGGCACAACCCTGCCCCGCGAAAGCTGCCGCATCGGCTCGGTGAAAACCAACATCGGCCACCTTGATACTGCCGCGGGCGTTGCCTCTCTGGTGAAAGCCTCGTTGGCGTTGCATCACAAAGAGATGCCGGCAACGCTTGGCTTTGAAGCGCCGAACCCTGCAATTGATTTTGAAAATTCGCCTTTTGTCGTCAACGACGCGCTGACGCCTTGGAAACGCTGCGACCATCCGCGCCGCGCTGGTGTAAACTCGCTTGGTGTTGGTGGCACGAACGCGCATGTGGTGCTGGAAGAAAGCCCCAAGGTTCAGGAATCCGAGGAAAGTGCGTGGCCGTTCCAACTTTTGACCTTGTCAGCGCGATCAAAGAACGCGCTTGAGGACGCAAGCGCCAATCTCGCTGATCATCTGGACGCCACAGCCGAAACACAGCGCTTGGCTGACATTGCCTATACGTTGAAACAGGGACGTCGCGGGTTTGATTACCGCCGCGTGGTTGTGGCCGACACCCATGATGAAGCCGCCAAGCTATTGCGCGAGAATGATCCACGCCGCGTGTTCAGCCATACCAAAGTTGGTGACGATCCCGATGTGGTCTTCATGTTCCCCGGTGGCGGGGCCCAATATGCTGGTATGGCGCGCGACCTTTACGAGACAGAGCCAGTCTTTGCCGAGTGGATGGATCGTGGCCTGAACCACCTGGCGCCAAAGCTTGACTATGACATCCGCGCGCTTTGGTTGCCTGAGTGTGGCGACTTGGCTGCAGCCGACGAAACGCTGAAAACACCTTCGATCCAGCTTCCGCTGATCATGATCGTCGAATATGCACTTTCGCAGCTTTGGATGAGCTGGGGCATCAAACCTTCTGCTTTGATCGGCCATTCCATGGGCGAGAATACAGCGGCTTGTTTGGCAGGTGTAATGTCCTTTGAAGATTGCATTGGCCTCGTGCACCTGCGCGGTCAGCTGTTTGACACAGTGCCCGGTGGCGGCATGCTTTCGGTGAACTTGTCCGAGGAAGCTTTGCGCGCCCGGATGAGTGCTGAGCTGGACATCGCTTCTATCAATTCCAGCGATCTTACCGTCGCCAGCGGCACAGTGGCTGAGCTTGAAAAGCTTCAAGCCGCATTGGAAGAAGACGAGATTGACTGCCAGCGCATCGCGATCAACATCGCCGCGCACAGCCGCGCGCTTGAGCCGATTTTGGACGATTTCCGCGCCTATCTCGCCTCGATCGAGCTCAATGCACCGACGATCCCGTTCGTCTCAAACACAACCGGCGAATGGATCACCGAAGAGCAGGCCACAGACCCTGATTACTGGGTTGGCCATTTGCGTGGCACCGTGCGATTTGCAGATGGTATCGCCACGTTGTCTGAGACGTCCGAGCGGATTTACATCGAAGTTGGACCGGGACGCGCGATGGCGTCGCTGGCCGGTCAGCATCCTCGTGTTGGACGCAATCGCGTCATCGGCTCGCTGCGCGATCCGGCCACAAAAGTGGGTGACGACAAATACTTTATCGCGATGTTGGGCCGTGCTTGGGCCACGGGTGTTGATTTTGACTGGACGCAAATCTGGGAAGGCGCGCGACGCAAACGCGTATTGCTGCCGACCTATCCGTTCCAGAAAAGCCGCTATTTCATCGAACCGGGCGAAGTTGCCGATGCTGGTGCGGACGAGTGGTTGATGCGCCGCGATGATCGCAACAGCTGGACGTATCAGCCGCAGTGGAAACCGGTTTATGCCGATTGCGCGGTGGATGTCACCGGCGATCTGAGCGAAGCCGAACCGCAAAATTGGCTTGTTTTCCAAGATGATACTGGCCTTGGTAAATCTGTTGTCGCCAAGCTGCGTGCAGCAGGCCACACCGTAGTCACAGCCGAGCCGGGTGATACTTTCGCGCGCCTAGATGACCGCTATATCGTTTCACCCGAAATGGGGCGCGACTCATACGATGCACTTTTGCAGGATTTAGCAGCGCGGGATCTGATGCCAACACGCGTTGCCCACCTTTGGTTGGTGACAAAGAATGAAAAGGCGCGTCCTGGCTCATCATTCTATCATCGCCTTCAGGAACAAGGCTTTTGGTCGCTGTTCTATTTTGCGCAGGCTTGGGCCGGCGTGGACGGCGACGATCTGCACATGTCAGTCTTTACGTCTGAGGCCGCGCGCGTGCGTGGCGAAGCGCTGCGTTATCCAGACAAAACCACAGTCATGGGCCCGGTCCGTGTAATCCCACGCGAATTTCCTGGCATCACATGCTCGGTGCTGGACGTAGAAGGTGGTTTAAAAGACAAGGCGTTGCTGGCGCCCGTTCTGGAAGAGATTTTGGCCACACCGAGCAATACAATCGCTGCACTGCGCGGTGAGCGTCGCTATCAGAAAAATTGGGTCCAGCGTCCGCTGGCACAAAGCGATGACACAGTGTCGATCACACAAGACGACGTTGTTTTGTTGACCGGTGGCCTTGGTGGCATTGGTGCGATGTTGGCCGAGAAATTGCTGGCAAAAGGCGCACGCGTTGCGCTGCTGTCGCGTCGCGAGATTCCTGCGCCTGCCGAATGGGACCGGTTGCTAGACAACCTCGCGCCCAATGATCCAATGGCACGCCGCCTGAAAGCGCTTAAGAAACTAACGTCACTCAATGGCGAGTTGATGACTTTGGCAGCGGACATTTCCAACGTGGAAGACATGCGCCAAGCCATTGAGAGTGTACATCAAAAGTGGGGCAACATTACCGGTGTCATCCATGCCGCAGGGGTAATTGACGATGCACCTATCCTGTCAAAATCACCCGGCAGCGTCAGCGATGTTCTGACCCCGAAAGTGTATGGCACACAGGTGCTGGACACATTTTTCCCCGATGGCACTCTGGAGTGGATGGCGTTGTTCTCGTCGTCTTCAACAGTCACAGCGCCTGCTGGTCAGGTCGATTATGTCGCCGCAAACGAGTATCTGAACGCCTTTGCCGCATCGCGCGCACAGGGCAAAACCAACATCATTACGATCGGCTGGGGCATCTGGTCGGAAATTGGCATGGCAGCCGAGGCGATGCAGTCGCGCACCGGAGTTGTTTTGGCCGAGCCAAAGCCCGTGAGCCAGCCGTTGTTGGATGCCGCCACTTTCAATGAGGACGGCGACCGTCGCTTCACCGCCAAGTGGCGCACGAAAGAACAGTGGGTTTTGCATGAACACCGCACGCGCGCAGGCGACGCGCTTCTGCCCGGCACCGGATATCTGGAACTCGCCGCGCAGGCTTTGGAAGCTCAAGGCGAAGATGCCTGTTTCGAAATCCGCGATCTAAACTTCTTGCGCCCTCTGCGCGTCGAAGACTTTAACGCTACATCCGTGCAGGTCACCTTGCCGCGCGAACCTTCTGGTTATCGGATGGTTGTAGAGACCACGACTGCTAAGGATGGCAGCAGTTTTGAAACCAATGCCGAGGCCGAGTTGCGGCTGTTGTCGATGGTGCCGCCTGCGCCTCTAGATTTGTCTGCTATTGCCGCGCGCTGCAGCCGCCTTGTGCACGGCGACGATGGTCAGACGCTAAAATCACCGCAAGATGCACATTTGCTCTTCGGGCCTCGTTGGGATGTTCTGAAGTCTATGCGCTTTGGCGATGGCGAAGGTCTTGCAAGGCTCACTCGCCCATCGGGCGATCCTGATTACCACCTGCATCCCGGCCTGATGGACATCGCCACAGGTTGGGCAGTTGAATTGATCGACAGCTATCAGCCGTCGCAGTTCTGGGTGCCAATGTCATATGGCTCGGTGCGCATTTTTGGCCCGCTTCCGAGTGAGCTTTCAAGCTGGGTGCGGATCACATCAGACGACTCCAACCAGACCGCGCGTTTTGACATCACGCTCTGTGCGCCTGACGGCGTCGTTTGCGTCGATATCGAAGGCTTTACGATCCGACTTCTGTCCGAAGAAACCCGCTTTGCTGCAGCACCTGCACAAACGGCCACAGCTGCGGGACCGCGCCCGCTTAGCCCGGCGGAAGAACGGTTGCACCACAACATTTCTCAGGGCATTCAGCCCGAAGATGGCGCCGATCTGTTTTTCCGCGCATTGCAATCCGGACAACCACAGGTTTTGGTCTCATCGCTTGATCTTGATGGGCTGATTGCTCAGGTTGAACAGGATGCCGACCCAAAACGTGCGGCGGGGCAAACCTTTGAGCGCCCGGATCTTGAAAGTGAATATGTCGCGCCTGAGGGTGATATTGAGATCAAGCTTGCTGGTTTCTGGAGCGATCTGCTTGGCGTCGACAAAATCGGGGCCGACGACAATTTCTTTGACCTTGGCGGACACAGCCTGATTGCAGTGCGCCTGTTTGCGATGGTCAAATCGGCCTTTGCCGTCGACTTCCCTATCTCAATCCTCTTTGAGGCTCCGACGGTGCGCAGTTGTGCGGCACTGATCGAAGCGCGCGGTGGCAAATCGGAAAGCAGCGCTTCTGTTTCCAATCTGACAGTGGTCGAGGAAGAAAAGCGCTTTACCCATTTGGTGCCAATGCATCAGGGCGAAGGTGGCGACAAAACGCCGTTCTTCATGGTCGCAGGCATGTTTGGCAACGTGCTGAACCTGCGCCATCTTGCGCACCTTGTTGGCTCGGATCGCCCCTTCTACGGACTGCAAGCACGTGGCCTTTACGGCGGCGATGAACCGCACACCGATTTGGTTGAGGCCGCACGCGATTATATAGCAGAGATTAAAAAGCTTCAGCCCGAAGGCCCCTATATGATTGGTGGTTTCTCGGGCGGCGGGATCACGGCTTATGATATTGCGCGTCAATTGCGCGAAGACGGCGACGACGTTGGCGCGGTGATCATGCTTGACACGCCGCTTCCACGGCGCCGCAAGCTGACCAAAAGCGATCGGTTGAAAATTCAAATGCAGCGCATTCGCGAAGAAGGCCCGATACGCATCTGGAACACGATTACCCGTCGTATTGCTTGGGAAATCGAAAAACGCCGCGCGAAAGAGTTCGAAACCCAAACAACCGAATTCCACAACGCACGGATCGAAGCTGCCTTTTATCAGGCGATCGAAAAGTACGAGGTTCAGCACTGGGACGGTCCGTTACAATTGTTCCGCCCACCGCTCGCCAAGAAGTGGCAGATCGACGAGAACACATGGGTCAGCGCAGAGCGCGAGTTCTTGCACCATTCGAATGACTGGGACAAACACGTAGACGAAGTGATCGTCACCGAAGTACCCGGCGACCACGACTCGATGGTTCTTGAGCCTAACGTGCGCGTGCTTGCGGCGAGAATACGCGATGTTTTGCGCGAAGCCGAAAGATACGAGCCATCAAGTGGCCTCAAAGCCGCGGAATAGTGTCACCTGAATACCCGCGTTGAGTTCAAAGCACCCTTGATTTTAGCATCTTGGGTGACATTTGCATCCCGTTGGCCGACAACAAGATGCAGGGGCAAGCTCAATTAATACGTTTGGAGAGTTGTTTTATGCCTGCTTTTTCTTGTCTGTTGATCGGCAATGACAATCTGACAATTCAATGCGCAACGATGCTGATGAACGCAGGACACAGCATTTCTGCCGTTATCACAAAGCGCGCTGACATCATCAACTGGGCAAACGAAAAGGGCATTCCGCAAATCCCGCCTGGTGAAGCCAGTATAGAGCCTGCGCGCAGCCTTCAGTTTGATTGGCTCTTGTCGATTGCAAACACCGACATCATCGCGTCCGAACTACTAAACCTGCCGCATCGGGGTGCCATCAATTTCCACGATGGCCCCTTGCCGCGCTATGCCGGTTTGAACGCTCCGGTCTGGGCAATTTTGAACGACGAAACGACCCACGGCATCACTTGGCATATGATCGAAGGCGGTGTGGATGAAGGCGATATCGTTGTCCAACGTATGGTCAGCGTCGATGACAAAGACACTGCGTTGACGCTGAATGCAAAGTGCTTTGCTGCAGCCGTCGAGAGCTTTGATGATGTGATCGAAACACTGGCGTCCGATGCGCCAGCACGCGAAAAACAAGACCTGAGCCAACGGACGTATTTCGGATTGAAGGACCGGCCTGCGCAGGCGGCTTTTATTGATTTCACTCAAAGCAGCGGCGATGTCCTGCGTTTGATCCGCGCGCTCGATCACGGCGATTATCGCAATCCACTGGCGGTGCCCAAACTTATTCTTGGAGACCGCGTTGTTCTGGTTCGCAAAGCCAGCAAAGTGCACGGCGAAGGCGCGCCCGGCGCCATTCTCAGCAAAGACACGCAAAGCCTGACCGTTGCGACATCGGACGGAGCCGTACGCCTTAGCGGTTTGACGGACCTGAGCGGTGCCACTTTTCACGCCAATTCCATTGCAAGCGCGCGGGTCGGTGACAAACCTCAGTCTGATCACATAGCTGAAGCGCAGGCCAAAACGCTGCGCGGAGAAATGTATTGGGCGAAACAATTCGAAGATTATCGCCCCGCAGTTTGGTTGCCACAGTCCAGTGCGCAGGAATCCCGTGAGTGGGCTCGCGAATTTACGCTGCCCGTGGGCGTCGATGTACCGACTGCATTTGCAGGCTTTGGCGCAATTGTCTCGGCCTTGTGTGATTTCGAGCCTGTCGACCTAGCTCTTGATCAACCCGGCAATCTGCAAGGTGTCGTCGCCCACTGGGTGCCCCTGCGTTTTGATGCTGCAAGCGTTTGGAATGACGCTGTGACAACCCTTGGCAACGCCCTTGATAAGGCCGCAACCGTTGGACCTGCTGCTGCTGATTTGCTGGCCAGAGGCCCCGGTGTTGAACGGGCAACTTTGCCCAATGCGGCCGTCTCAAAGGACGGTCCTGTTGCCGAGGCCGCGTTGACCTTTGCTGTGAATGGCACGGCTGCCACGCTTCACGTTGATTTGTCGCGTATTTCGCTGGAAGAGGCTGATCTTATCGCGGATCGTCTGCGTCACTTGTTGGAAAGCCTGACTGAGGTGCCTTCGGATGCCAGTATCCAAAGCCTGCCAATGCTTCCGCCAAGCGAGCGAGAACTGGTGATCAACGCTTGGAACGAAACCAGCGTTGAAATCGACAATACAGCGCAAATCCACAGCCACTTTGAAACACGCGCCGCACAATCGCCCGACAAAACGGCATTGGTCTTTGAAGGCGAAAGCCTCAGCTATGGCGCATTGGATGCGCGCGCCAATCAGGTCGCGCATGTGTTGCGCGACATGGGCGTTGGCCCCGGCAAACCGGTCGGTCTGCATATGCGTCGCTCGCTTGATCTGGTGATTGCGGCTTTGGGTATCTTAAAAGCAGGCGGTGCCTATCTGCCACTTGATCCGAATTACCCGGCCGATCGACTGGCCTTGTTTGTCAAAGACAGCGGAACAAAAGTGATCGTGACGGAACCCGCTCTGCTCGGTCAGTTCACCGAAAGTCACATTACGCCCCTGTTGATCAGTGATGCAGCGGTTGACGCCGCTCCAAACACGCCTTGCGACACTAAGGGCAGCGCCGATGACATGGCCTATTTGATCTACACGTCTGGATCGACGGGAACGCCCAAAGGCGTGATGGTGCCGCATAAATCCGTGTCAAACTTTTTCACCGGCATGGATGCACGTATCAAGCATGACCCGCCAGGCGTGCTGATGGCCGTGACCTCGCTGTCGTTTGATATTTCGGTCCTAGAGCTGTTCTGGACACTTGCACGCGGCTTCAAGGTTGTGATCTCGGGCGAGGAAAAGCTGATTGCCGATAGCGGCACCAGTTCTGGCAGCGCGATGGACTTTAGCCTGTTTTATTGGGGCAACGACGATGGTGTAGGCCGCGATAAATACGCGCTATTGCTCGAAGGCGCGCAGTTTGCCGACCAAAACGGTTTCACCGCGATCTGGACACCAGAGCGGCATTTCCACTCCTTTGGCGGGCTCTACCCGAACCCCTCTGTCACAGGTGCCGCTGTCGCAGCGGTTACCCGCAATCTTGCGATCCGCGCAGGCAGTTGTGTCGCCCCCCTTCACCACACCGCACGTATCGCCGAAGAATGGGCCGTGATCGACAATCTGACCGACGGCAAAACCGGCATCGCCATCGCCTCGGGCTGGCAGCCCGATGACTTTGTGCTGCGTCCGGAAAATACACCACCCGAGAACAAGCCAGCGATGGAACGCGCGATCAACGATCTGCGCACGCTTTGGGCCGGACAAAAAGTCGCCTTTCCAAAGGCAGATGGTTCGATGCACGAGGTGATGACACAGCCGCGCCCAGTGTCCAAAAAACTGCAGGTCTGGGTGACCACAGCGGGCAACCCTGACACTTGGCGTCAGGCCGGTGAGATGGGTGCTAATGTGCTGACGCACCTGTTGGGCCAAAGCGTTGAAGAAGTTGGCGCAAAGATCGAGATTTACCACGCCGCATTGCGCAGTGCTGGGCATGACCCGGACGATTTCACCGTCACGCTGATGCTGCACACCTTCATTGCCGAAGATCGTGAAACGGCCAAAGAGATCGCGCGCGAGCCGATGAAGGACTATTTGCGCGCCGCAGCGGGTCTGATCAAACAATACGCTTGGGCCTTCCCGGCGTTTAAGCGTCCCAAAGGCGTGGACACAGCGCACCAGCTTGATCTTGGAAGTCTTGAGGAAGACGAACTTGAGACGATCCTTGAGTTTGCCTTTGAGCGCTACTTTGAGGACAGCGGCTTGTTTGGCACTGTTGAGGAGGCGCTTGCGCGCGTCGAAGAGGTCAGCGCCATTGGTGTGACCGAAATCGCCTGTTTGATCGACTACGGTATCGAGCGCCAAGTCGTGCTTGATGGATTGCGCCCGCTCGCCAATGTGGTGCGCCGCGCAGCTGTGCGTGCGCCCGGTGATGACTGGTCAATTGCTGCCCAAGTTGCGCGCCACGGGGCGACGCACTTGCAGTGCACTCCCTACATGGCCCGCATGCTTGCGTCGAACGAAGCGTCAAGCGATGCGCTGGCACAGCTGAAGCACCTGATGATCGGAGGCGAAGCTTTGTCGGGTACACTGGTGGCCGATCTGAATACCATAACCAAGGCCAGCATCGAGAACATGTACGGGCCGACCGAAACGACCATTTGGTCGACCACCGAACGCGCGACGCCCTCGGCGGGCACAGTGTGCATCGGTCGTCCCATCGCCAACACGCAGACCTATGTTCTGAACGACGCGATGGAGCCCTGTCCTGTTGGCGTTGCGGGCGAGCTTTATATCGCGGGCCAAGGCGTGACACTCGGGTATTGGAACCGCGAAGATCTGACAAATGAGCGTTTCCTTGATGATCCGTTCCGCACAGACAACAAGATGTTCAAAACCGGTGATCTGGCGAAATGGCGCGCGGATGGCAAGCTTGATTTCCTAGGGCGCAATGACCGACAGGTAAAAATTCGCGGCTATCGAATGGAGCTTTGTGAGATCGAAGCCGCGCTTGAGGCCGAAGACGATGTGCGTCAAGCAGCGGTTGTTGTGCCAACCGACGCCAGCGGTGTGGGCCAATTGACGGCCTATATCACCGGCACTGCCAACGTGACCGAAGTGCGCGCCAATCTGGCAAAACGCCTGCCACCATTTATGGTGCCGACGCATGTGCATGTGATCGAGCACATGCCCCTGACGCCAAACAAGAAAATCGACCGGAACGCACTCAAACCGCCGCAAGCCGCCAAACCGAAACCAGTGGCTGCTGCGCCGAAACCTTCTGCCACAAACGATGCACCACTCGTCCAGGGCGACGTTTCTGACATCGAAGGAACAATCGCCGCCGTGTGGTCGCGCATCTTGGGTGTCGAAAAGATCGGCGCAAGCGACAACTTTTTCGATCTTGGTGGGCATTCTTTGCTTGCTGTGGAAGCGCACCGCGAGATCAAGAAAACCCTTGGCCTCTCAAAGCTTTCCATTGCTGATATCTTCCGCGCACCAACCCTTAGCGGGCTTAGCGCACGCGCTGGCGTACTGGCCAATCCCGAGGGAACTGTCGCGAAAGGGGCACCTGCACCTTCGGGTGAAAACGCCGAAGCCGTGATCAACAAACGCCGCGCAATGCGGCAAAGCAGGACGACGCATTGACGCCGCAAGCTCTTGTGGCGACCCTGTCGCAACGACTGGGTGACAAAGTGTGTCTTGCGGCTGAGACGATTGATGATGTGCACGGGCTTGCGCCCGGCGAAGAGGTCGCGGTGCAGAACGCCATTTCCAAACGGCGCGCCGAATTTGCCGCTGGGCGCCGCGCGGCGCGCACAGCCCTTGCCGCTCTTGGCAGGGAACAAGCCACGATCCTTACGGCTGCCTCGCGCGCGCCGATCTGGCCCGATGGCATCACCGGCAGCATCACCCATGATCAAGGTCTCGCGCTTGCCATCCTTGCGGAAACCCGCCACGTCGCCGCCCTTGGCATCGATTTGACACAAGCCGCCCCCCTGCCCGGTCAGACCCGAAACAGCATCCTGCGCGCCCCCGCTGAAACCACGCTTACCGAGATCGAGGCCCGCGCGGCTTTCGCAATTAAAGAATGCCTGTTCAAAGCGCTTTATCCGCGTGTCGAACGCTTTTTTGGGTTTGACGCCGCGATTGCTACCCCTGATCTGGAGGGGCAAGGGTTCACCGCCACCCTGACAGAAGACCTCGGTCCCTATCCAAATGGTGCGCATTTTTCCGGGGTGCTTGTGGGTGGACCTGCATGGATCACCGCGGCCCTCGCGATCCCGGCGCAATGACGCGTCTTAAGCTTTCACTGTGTGCTGAATGCGGGGCTGAGGCGGCGAGTGACCTAATGGACAAGCTAAAGAGCGCCGGTTTGCCTGATGGGGTTGAGATCACCAAAAGCGCCTGTCTTGGCCCCTGCGATAGACCCTTGGCTTTGGCGCTTCAGACGCCGGAGAAAGCGGGCTACGTGTTTGCCGGGATCACCGGCGAGGATAGCGCAGACATTGCCGCGACCTGCGCTCTTGTTTTGAGTAGCGATCACGGCTGGATCGAAGATGCGCGCCCGTGTGGGCGGTTGCGCCTTTTGCTTGTAGCGCGGATGCCGGGTTAATTGGCCGGTAGTGTCATTGTCGCTTCCAACGGTGTTTCGCCAACCGCCAAAGCACTGTGATCATTACTGTTTAGTGTCACGCGCAACTCGACCTCACCTGCTGGGACAGAAGGGATGTGATACCACTCGCCATAAATCCGTGCCTGTTTAATGCCGTTTAGATAAACGTGGCCGTGACCTTCGCCTGCGACATGCGCAGCCCCAATCCGCTCGGGCCTCAGGGTGAAGTTCGTGGTGACCACGCGCAAATTCCAGCCCGCGCCGTCTTTGCTCACCTCGATATCAAGTGTCGGCGCGTCAGGGCCTTCAGCCAACGTGATCACCGTGTCATGGTCATGAGTCTCCATGTCGCTCATGTCATGGCCCATCGCCGCGTGATCGACCGCGCCGCCCTCTTCATCTGCCAAGTGAGCGCTGTGGTCATGCCCGTCAAGCGTGACACCAGCCCCGGCAGCAATCGTAAACCCAATGCCGCCACCAAAAATCAGCCCGATCAGTAACATGGCGACGGCGCGGTTCATGCTCTGGCGCTTTCAGTCGCATCAGCTGCCCAAAGTGCTCCTGCGAAAAGCCCCAACAATACCCACGCGGCCAGTCCGACACCCAGTGCGCGCGCTGCAAACAACGCTGCGATTTCAGGTGGGACAGGTCCGGCCAGCGTCTCGGGTTGGGGTGCGCCAACAAGGTGCGGCGCCAATAAAAGGACCACAGCAGCGCCCCAAGTAACCCAGCTTTTGCCAAACGCGATCAGCCAAAGCGCGATACCGGCCGCAAACACGGTCGCAAACCACCAAACTTGCCGCTCGCTTACATCCGGGGCCGAGACACCGGGGACTTCTGGCGCAAGCGAAATGCCGGGTGCGAGATGTACAGTAACAAATCCAGCAATCCCCCAAAGAAGACCGGCACGCGCAGAAACCGGTGCATAATAATCTTCGGACAGCGACATAAGCGCGACAAGGATCAACCCATAGCCCGAATAAATCAGCATGGTGAACAACACGCTCAACCCGTCACGTTGCAGATCAAATGTAAAGGGCACTTGCGGGGTCGCCATGCCGGGTGTGAAGGCCAAAGCGCCAGATTCAAACAGCTCCGCTTGCAATAAGACAGGCTGCACAAATGCCAATTGCAAAAGAGCTGCCAGAAATCCGGCGCTTGCACCAGCGATCAATGCGCTGGTCAATATGCGTGTAAACATGGCCTAGTGGCAGGGAAAGCCGGTGGCGTGACGCACATCGTGCGCGGCGTCATGCACGGCAGAAGCCTGAACGTGGCCAGCCAAAACGATCATTGTCAGGCCCAAAAGAGCGGCTCCAAGGATCGAAAAGACTTTTGATGAGCTTTTAACTGCAACAGCTTGAGTGGTCATGCTTTTTCCTCGTTGCCGTCCATCCCGACGGCTTTGGTTTCCTTCACAGTTTGGCAGGTCTCCTGGCTTTGCGGGTCTAAGCTTGCGTTCGCCTTCCCCCCGATCTTCAGGAGTGGTCTTTGAACACGCGCTCACCGCTAACAGTCGCGGGGGCGGCTGCGGCTTTGACGTTTTACGTGTCTCACCGCATTCCCTTTTGCCCACCGGTGCTCCGGCGGAACCAAACTAAGCCCATGTAAACCTCATCAGACAGTAAGCGCAATCATAGAAGTTGCTACATGAGCGGAAATCTACGTGGGACTTGTGCTTTGGATACGGCGCAACAAATAGATATCCATGATCCAGCCATGTGCTGCGCGGGCGTCGGCGCGCAATGCCACGATCTGTTCAGAAACCTCTGCCAGCGCGCCTGTCGCAAGAATTTCATTGTCCATCCCTACATAAGCGCCCCACCAAATCTGGATGCCCTCGGGATCAAGGTGGCGAAAACTGCATTCCCCGTCCAACATCACCGCAACTGTGTCGGCTCCTTTAGGCCAGCCAAAGTCGCGCAACTGTCGCCCTGTGGTGATCAGTACTGGCGCGTTCACATCATTGAGCGGGATCGTGTGTGCTGCTGTCAGCGCTTGTAGCGCGGTGATGCCGGGAATGACGGTTGTTTTCGGCTGAGGCGACAGGCGCGCGGCAATGCGCAAAGAGCTATCGTAAAGCGAAGGATCGCCCCAGATCAG
Source organism: Paracoccaceae bacterium (assembly GCA_039942715.1). GTDB lineage: Bacteria > Pseudomonadota > Alphaproteobacteria > Rhodobacterales > Rhodobacteraceae > JABDJX01. Next base: position 617,646 of record JBDVBY010000007.1, on the reverse strand, counting down.
CATTGCGACTTTCGTCGGATGTCCCGCCCCAGCCAATGCGGTTTGCCAGGCCTGCGCGATTGCGTCGTGCCAATCGTTCACACCTTGATGGTAATCCCCCTCCACGTCACGCACGGGCATATTAACGGGAACGATCTTGTCTTCATTGCCCAGAATGCGGCGGCACGTCTCAAAGCGCAGTTCAGCAAGATCGGCCTTGCCCGCACCCTTTTGCGGGATCAGCACAGCGTCGGCGGCACGCAAAGCCGCCTCGCCCTGTCGGGTAAGGTGATCAGGATTGCCGGCTCCGATACCGATCAGGATCAACTCATCCATCGGCCAACGGTCCGTAAAGGATCAACGCGGGTGCTTTTGACGGCGCACTTTGTTCGAACTCTGCCACAAGGCCCGAAACGGTCGAGCGCATTAGGTTTTGATCAGGTGTCGACACCCCTTCGGCCAAAAGCGCAGGTGTCTCAGACGGCAAACCTGCGCCGATCAGGAGCGCGGCCATTTTCGCGAATGTCCGCCGTCCCATGTAGACGACAGTGGTGGCAAGTGGGTCAGCCAAAGCGGCAAGGTTCAGATCTTCGGGCAGTTGGCCTGCGATGTCGTGGCCTGTGACAAACTGCAATCGCCGCGCGGTCAGACGCCGGGTCAGCGGGATACCAGCGGCGGCCGCAGCAGCGCAGGCCGCAGGCACGCCGGGGATAATCTCAAAAGGGATATCTGCGGCTTGCAACGCTGTCGTTTCTTCTTCAAGGCGGCCAAACACGCCACCGTCGCCAGATTTAAGGCGCACAACGCGTGCGCCGGTCTTGGCGTAATCAACCAGCAATCGGCTCACGTGGTCTTGCTTGGGAGAGGCGCGCCCTGCCCGTTTGCCTACGCCGACAAGATCGGCCCCCTCACGTGCGTGGGCAAGGATTGGTCCCGAAGAAAGGTCATCAAATAGAATGGCGTCAGCCTTGCCAAGACGGTCAGCCGCCTTAAGCGTCAGCAGCTCGGGATCGCCCGGCCCCGAGCCCACAAAACTGACGAACCCGCTCATTTTGTGGCCTCAGCGATGAGGTGAAAGAAGGTGCCGGTTGTGTGCTCGCGCCTCGACCCGGTTTCCGGCACCGGATTGCCGTCGGCGTCTGTGACATGGGCGAGAGGGGCATCGGGTTCTTCCAGAATGGTCGAGTAATGAAACTCGTGACCGCGCAAGGATTGCCCGGCATCAAAGCCCGGCATCGGTGCTTCAAGGGCTGCACGACGATAGCCAAGGTGGAATTTGCGTTTTTCATATGAGGTCACAAGGCCAAGTAGCCCGGCCATTTGGTGGCAAGTGCCTTCCTTGTCAATCAGCGCTTGGCCCAAGGCCATATAACCGCCGCACTCTCCATGCACGGGTTTGGTTTTGGCATGATTGCGCAATCCGGTGAGAAACGTGTTGGCGGCAGCGAGCTTGCCTGCGTGCAATTCAGGATAACCACCGGGCAGCCAAACCAGATCAGCGCTAGGGTCCGGGGCCTCATCAGCAAGCGGCGAGAACGAAAGCAATTCCGCGCCTGCATCGCGCCAACCTTTGAGCAAATGCGGATAGGTGAAGGAGAACGCCGCGTCTTGCGCAAACGCGATACGCTGAGCGGGCGGTTTTGGCAGGACGCCGCTTGCACCTTGCGGGAGTGCGGCGGCTGCAGCTTTGATCGCCTCCAAATCAACGTTTTCGCGCAAGAAGGCAGCGTAACCAGCGATCGCCTCTTCAAGGTCGGGGTGTTCGACAGCTTGGATCAGTCCAAGGTGGCGCTCGGGCAGCGCGAGGTCTCCGCGCCTTGGAAGCACACCCAAAACTGGCAGGCCTGCGCGCTCCATCCCCAGCCGGGTCAGGCGCTCGTGACGCGGGCTTGCCACGCGGTTCAGGATCACGCCAGCAAAAGGCAAATCTGGAGCATAAGTTTTAAATCCAAGCGCTGTGGCGGCGGCCGATTGCGCTTGCCCTCCCACATCAATCACCAAAATTACCGGCCAGCCTGCGCGCGCAGCCGTCTCGGCACTTGAGCCAAATCCCGTCGCGCCCTTGCCTGCAACACCGTCGTAAAGGCCCATCGAGCCTTCGGCGATAGTTATGTCCGCGCCGGCTGCCTGCGCAGTGATGGCGTTCAAAAGCCCGTCGTTCATCGCCCATGTATCAACATTGAACGAGGCGCGCCCGGCAGCCGCGCGGTGAAACGCAGGATCGATGTAATCCGGGCCGGATTTGAAGGGCTGGACACTCAGCCCGTCTTCTTTGAGGGCGCGCAAGAGACCAAGCATCACCGTTGTTTTGCCAGTGCCTGAGGCAGGCGCAGAGATCATCAAACCGGGTGTCATTGGTATATGCCTTTGTAATAATGGGTTTGCCCGCCTGACTTAGCGACCCCGCAGCGGGGCTTTGCCGCCCTTCGTGTTCTTGGTCCAATGAAAGCAATGTCAGTCATCTTTGATATCCTGCGCCGACCACGGGCTATCGGCGGTTTGCGGGCGATAACGGCGATCGTAGTCTTTTGAATAAAGCGCGCTTTTGATCTCGGGCGTGCCTGTCAGAGCGGGACCGACGAGGACGAGCGCGGTACGGGTGATCCCTTCGGGAATTGCTGTTTCGAGACCTTTGAGCGTGGTGCGGATCACTTGTTCATCTGGCCAGCTTGCGCGGTAGACGATGGCAACCGGACAATCGGGGCCGTAGTGCGGGATCAATTCGGACGCGATGTGTTCGGCACGATGGATTGAGAGGTGAATGGCGAGCGTTGCGCCAGTTTTGGCAAAGTTCGCAAGCGTCTCTCCCGTCGGCATGGCAGAGGCGCGCCCGGATGTGCGGGTCAGAACCAGCGATTGTGCGACACCGGGACGTGTAAGTTCCGTTCCAAGGGTGGCGGCGGCGGCGGCAAAAGCGGGCACGCCGGGGGTGATCGAAGTTGGAATATCCAGTGCCGCGAGCCGCGCCAGTTGCTCGCCCATGGCCGACCAAACCGACAGATCGCCTGAATGAAGGCGCGCGATGTCAAAGCCTTTAGCGTGGTGGACCTCGATCTCGGCGATAATGGCGTCAAGGTCGAGCGGCGCTGTATTGATCAGGATCGCATCGCTTGTACAATGAGCAAGGATGTCTTTGGGCACCAGTGATCCGGCATAAAGACACACCGGACACTGCGCGAGGATATCGCGGCCACGCAGGGTCAATAGGTCAGCCGCACCGGGGCCTGCACCAATGAAGTGAACAGTCATGGGCAGCCTCCTTCGGCAATGGCGCAGGTGGCCATTTTATCGCTCGAAATTGCCCGTGGTGTGATCAGCGTTGCGTCCTTTCCTGCGGCTGCAAGTGCGGCAGCTTCTGACAGGCTCCCGGTGCCGCGCAGAGCTTGGCTTTTGGCGGAGTGAGTTGTGACCGGCATCGCTTCGATCTGCTCTTGCGAAATGGCGCGCACGGCCAAGCCAGTTGCCTCGCTCAATGCCTGAAATACCGCTGTTTCGGCCTTATCGGTGACTGTTGCAATCAAGGTCACGTTGCTTGCTGCCTTGGTTGCAGCCAGCGCGTCGATGAGGCTTGCAAGTTCAGCGCCTGCACGAAATCCAAAGCCCGCAACCCTCATAGAACGACACTCCATTGCACCAGCGGATAGGCGGATTTCCAGGCATGAAAACGCCCAATGTCCGTTGGCTGGGAAAGCTCGATTCGCATCAGATCGCCGCCCAATCGTGCTTGTGCTGAGATCAGCAGTGCTTCGGTTTCCATCGTGACCGCGTTGGCGACAAGGCGTGTGCCCTTTGAGCAGAGCTGTTGCAGAGCATCCAGCAGATCAGACGACAGGCCGCCACCGACAAACACGACGTCTGGGCACGGCAGGTCTGAGAGGTGATCAAGCGCTGATCCGGTGACGATCTGCAGGCGTTCTTGTCCCAAGGTATCGGCGTTCTGACGAATGATTTCCGCCCGATCTTGGCGCGCTTCAACAGCCACGGCGTTTGTACTTGGATCGCTCATCAGCCATTCAAGCGCGATCGACCCCGAACCTGCGCCAAGGTCCCAAAGCCGCTCACCTTTGCGCGGCGCAAGCGCCGACAGCGTAAGCGCGCGGATCGGACGTTTGGTAATCTGACCGTCGTTGGCAAAAAGCGCGTCGGCTTTGCCCGAAGTCAGCGGAATAGTTTCGCCCGCCCCTGCAACCTCGATGGCGACGGCGACCGGATGCACGATGTCGTCAAACGCGAAGGCAGCGGACTTGGCCGAACGCACGCGTTCGTTTGGACCGCCAATGGCCTCAAGGATGTGCATCGTTGTGTCGCCAAAGCCGACTGTCTCTAGCCACTGCGCCAAACCTGCGACGGCCGGGCCATCGCGCAGCGTCATGATCATGCGCTGACCCGGTGCAAGATGCGGTCGCAAGCGGGCGAACGGGACTGCGTGCAGACCAAGGCACGGCGTTGTTTCAAGCGGCCAGCCCAAGTGCGCGGCAGCGCATGAAAAGACCGAAGTATTGGCCAAAGCGCGCCACTCATCAGGGGCAAAGTGTTTGGCGATCACCGTGCCTGCGCCAAACCAAAACGGATCGCCAGAGACCAGCGCGACAGTCGGTGTGCCGCGGCGTTTTTCCAAAAGCGCAAGACCGTCGGCGAAGGGTACCGGCCAGTCAATGAGGTCTGCACTCAGACCGTTGGAAAGCGCGCTCAAAAGCGCCAGATGACGCTTGGGGCCAACAATGGCTTTCGCATGTTTTAGTGCATTCAGGCTTGCGGCGGTCAGCCCCTCTGGTCCATCTTCGGTAAGGCCCACAATCGTCAACCAAGGAGCATTAGACATCGCAAGCCCCCTTTCTAAGCTGTTGATTTTGGGCGGCACTTCTGAGGCGCATACGCTCGCGCGCACCGTTGCACAGGCTGGTATCGACGCAATCTATTCCTACGCCGGGCGCGTGGCGGCTTTGGCCGAACAGCCCGTTGAAGTGCGTGTTGGGGGCTTTGGTGGTGTTGATGGATTGCGCGCCTATCTGCGCGATAACGCCATCACGCATGTGGTTGATGCAACCCACCCTTTTGCCCAGCAAATGAGCCGGAATGCGACAGAGGCTTGCGCGCACTCCGATGTGCCGCTGATAGCGTTCAGCCGTGCCCCGTGGCGCGCTCAGACTGGCGACGCGTGGCGCGCTGTTCCCGATATCGACACGGCGGTTAGGGCTTTGGAGGGCCCCGCCTTGCACGTGTTTTTGGCAATTGGTCGTCAGAACCTTTCGTCCTTCGCTCAACAGCCCCAGCATCACTATCTGTTGCGGTTGGTAGATGCACCAACCACGCCTTTGCCCCTGCCCGATACAAGCGTTGTCATCGCGCGTGGTCCGTTCAGCTTTGAGAGCGACAGAACGTTGCTGGCCGACAAGCGCATCGACGTTGTGGTGTCGAAAAACTCTGGCGGAACGGCCGCGCATGCCAAGCTTGAGGCGGCGCGCGCACTGGGGATTCCTGTGATCATGATCGCGCGTCCCAAGATGCCCGAGCGGCGCGAAACGCATGACGTCGATGAGGTGATGCGCTGGCTTCATGGCGAAACCGAACGGGGGGTGTAGACGTGGGCCGCGCCTGATGTGCGTGTGATCAGCCGGGTGCTGGATGATCCGATAATCACGACAGTGCGCATGTCGGCCATTTCGGGCGTTGCGTCTTTAAGGGTCACGGTTTTGAGCGTTTGATCCGGCGTCGACACAGCGCGCGCGAAAGAGATCAGGCGGTTTGGTTCGCAGGTCTCGCGCAACAGATCGAGTGTGCGTTCAAAGCCTTCGGGGCGCGATTTTGAACGTGGGTTATAAAGCGCGATGGCAAAGTCCGCCTCAATCGCAAGGCGCAGCCGCTTTTCGATCAACGCCCAAGGCTTGAGGTTGTCAGACAGGTTGATGGCGCAGAAATCATGTCCCAAGGGAGCGCCTAACGCAGCAGCGCCCGCCAACATCGCAGTTATCCCCGGCAGGACTTGGATATCCACGTCGCGCCACACGGTTGGCCCGGCCTCAAGCGCTTCAAACGCGGCTGAGGCCATGGCAAAGACACCGGGATCGCCCGAGGAAACGACGACGACGCGTTTGCCCGTCGCAGCCAATTGAAGGGCGTGGTTCGAGCGGTCGATTTCGACACGGTTGTCGCTGGCGTGTTTGGTAAGGCCTGCGCGATCGGGAACGCGGGCGACGTAAGGGATATAACCAATGATGTCGGTTGCAGCGTCCAGTGCAGCCTGCACCTGCGGTGTGATCATCGCGTCATCGCCCGGCCCCAATCCCGCTATGATCAGCCGACCTGTCATGGACGTCGTCCGTGGCCGTGCACGATAATTATCGAAAAATATGGCGCTTTGTGATCCGGAAACACGTCGCGCAAGGGCTGCACGGTTTGGCCTTCCATCGCAGCGAACTCGACCATGACAGCGGCGTCAAACTTGCCCGCAACTTTCAAAGCCTCGCATATCTTGCTGAAATTACGACCGATCTTCATGATCACGAGCGCGTCCGCTGCGCCCATGTGACGGACGAGGTCATCGCTTGGCAGCGTGCCCATGAGCACGCTGAGAACATCGTCGCCCCATGTGATCGGGGCTTCGGTTGCGGTCCAGGCGGCGGACATCCCAGTTATGCCGGGAACAACCTCAACATCCGCGTTGTCTTTGAGGCGCGTGTAAAGGTGCATGAAAGAGCCATAGAAAAACGGGTCCCCCTCGCAAAGAACGACGACGTCTTCGCCCTGAGCTGCAAGAGCAGCGAGGTGTGCGGTACAGTCGCTATAAAAGGCAGAGAGTATTTCGTTGTAGCGCGGATCGCTTAAGGGAATTTCCGTTGTCACCGGGTATTCCATTGCGAATTCTTGCGCCGCTTCAGGGAACAGCCCGTCTGCCAGTTTGCGCGCGCGCCCTGCTCGTCCTTCTTTTCGAAAGTACGCCACGTGGCGTGCCTCTCTCAACAGCCGATGCGCCTTGACGCTCATCAACTCGGGATCGCCCGGACCAAGTCCTATGCCGTAGATGCGCCCGCTCATTCTGCGCGGCTCGCGATGGCATTGATAGCGGCCACGGTGATTGCACTGCCGCCCAAGCGGCCTTTGACAATCATGTTTGGCACCGGGTTTGCGGCCCAAAGCGCGTCTTTGCTTTCGCGCGCGCCAACAAAGCCGACCGGGCAGCCAATGATCGCTGCGGGGCGCGGACAGTCTGGCTCCTCTAACATGTTGAGCAAATGAAAGAGCGCTGTGGGCGCATTGCCTATTGCGACAAGCGCGCCCGCCAATTTGGGGCGCCACAGCTCTAGGGCGGCGGCAGAGCGGGTATTTTGCATTTCGGCGGCCAAGTCAGGGACAGCGGGATCGCGCAGGGTGCAGATCACCTCGTTGTCCGCGGGCAAACGTTTGCGGGTCACGCCTTCGCTGACCATGTAAGCATCGCAAAAAATCGGCGCACCATTTTCCAACGCCGTGCGCGCCGCGACTGCGAAGCCATCAGAAAAGCACGCATGCTGTTCCAGCCCGACCATGCCAGCGGCGTGGATCATCCGCACGGCGATTGGCTCTTCCTCAGCAGAAAAGCGCGCCAAATCTGCCTCAGCGCGGATCGTGGCAAAGGACTGCGTATAGATCGCTGCCCCGTTTTTTTCGTATTCATACGGCATCAGCGCGCCACCATTTGCATAACTTCTGCGGCGCTCAGGCCGCTTTGATGCGGCGTATCACCGGGCAGGCCTGCTTTCACAAGGTCAAAACGCCCATCACGACCGACAAGCGTAAGATCGGCAGGTGAGCGGCGCGCGCAGCCCTTCGCACACCCCGAGACATGGAGTGTCCCAACCGCACGTGGGGCAAGGCGACGCGCAATATCGCGCGTGACAACGCTTGATTGCGCGCAAGCCGGTGCGCCGGGACACGCGGCAACATCCAGCAGCGGATCGGGTTGATTAAGAAAACCGGGGACGTCGGCGGATTTTGCGTCTTCTAAAAAGAGCATGCGCCACGGGGTGACGCGCATATTGGTGGCGTTGCTTTTTTGGATCAAGTCTCGCAGCGCGCCAGCATCGGCTTGCCCAAACGGCACACCAAAGAGGCGTCCGCCAATGGCGCCCCCCGGCACCGGCCTTTCGGCAGAGCGCGCAGGCAGCGTTGTTTGCCACTCTTTAGGAAGCGTGACGCGTTTCAGGTGCCGCGCCATGCGTTTGCTCTCTGCTCCGCCAGTTTCAATGAACCATGCCACCATCTCGGCAAGCGCTTCTGGGGCGTCTTGCTCGGCAATCACACGCCCCTGATCCGCCCCCTCTGCGCGCAAGATCAGCGCGCCCTCTTCGCCCGCCTCAAAGCGAAAATCACCAGACGTGTTTTGCAAAAGTGGCGCAGGCCCAGTGTCTAGGACGATGCCCATTTTGTCAGGCAGCTCCGGCAGATGGACGTGTTCCAAAGTGATCGCCAACCGCGCGCTTAGATCGCCTTGTTGCCAGAATGGCGTGACGGTCAAAGTGCGGCTCGCCTCGCGTTGCGCGTCTGACTCGACCAGACCTTCGGCGATCAAATTGGTTAGAAGGGCAGAGAAATGCGCCTCGCTGACGCCTCTGATCTGGAGGTTTGCGCGGGATGTGACGTCGATCATCCCGTTGCCAAAGCCCTCGGCCAGATCACATAGCTTGATCGCTTGTTGGACAGTCAGACGGGCCATTCGTGGCTTCACGCGCACCAAAAGCCCGTCGCCAGACATCATCGGGCGGTGCGCGCTTGGGCACCAGCCTTTGACCTCACCGCTCATGCGGGTTCACCAAGATCGGCGCGGATGGCATTACGACGGGTGTCCCAAAGCCCCGCCTCGAGCAATTGTGCAAAGCGCGCGCGCATTGCCTCCAATGCCTGGGGATTGTGCGCGGCCAAAAACGCTGAGACATCTTCATCGCCCAAAGTCACGTCGTAAAAGGCATCAAACAAATGCGGACCGACTGCGTTTGCGAGGTTCGCAAAAGCGGCCATATGGTCAAGCGTTGCGGCAATCTCAGCCCCCCCGCGAAAGCCGTGGCGCTGCATACCTGCGATCCAATCAGGGTTGGCGGCACGGGCGCGCACGACGCGCGCGATCTCTTCTTTGAGCAGGCGCGCGCGCGGTTTTTCGGGATCGGTGTTGTCCAGATGATAAAGCGTTGCCGTCCCCCCGGTGACGGCCTTGGCTGCGGCAAAGCCCGCTTCGTGGGTGGCATAATCCGCCGCCAAAAGCAGGTCGGTTTCCGGCAAGTCCTGCAGGTGTACAAAGGTGTCGGCTTGGGCGACACGCTTTCTTATGCCTTCGGGATCGGAAAGGCTTTGACGCCCGTCGGTGGCCCATCCGCTGGCGGTCAACCACGCTTCGCCGGCTGCCTTTCGCCCTTCGCTTGAATAGTTCTCGGGTAAATCCCCCATGCCAAGCCCGTAGCTGGCAGGGGCCGGACCATAGACGCGTGGGCTTGGTTCACTCCCGGCGAAAGGGTTGAAATCAAGCGCTTCATCACGCGCAGATAGCGTCTCAACCGCTTGCGCAAAAAGCGTGGCAAGCGTCGGGAACACATCGCGGAACAGCCCAGAGACGCGCAAAGTCACGTCGATGCGCGGGCGGTCCAATTCCGCGAGAGGCAGGATTTCGATGCCCGAGACCCGCTCAGAACCATCGTCCCACACAGGTTTTGCACCCAGCAAATGCAGTGCCATGGCAAACTCTTCGCCTGCAGTGCGCATCGTGGCCGAGCCCCACAGATCAACGATCAGACCTTTGGGATAATCGCCCTCATCCTGCAAATGGCGGCGTACCAGCTCTTCGGCCAGCGTCACTCCTTGGGCGTAAGCAGCACGCGACGGAACGGCGCGCGGATCGGTGGTGAAGAGGTTGCGCCCAGTGGGTAAAACATCGCTGCGCCCACGATAAGGAGAGCCAGACGGACCCGCCTCGATGCGTCTTCCGGCGAGCGCATCCAGCAGCGCTTGTCGTTCGCCGATTGCGGACGGCTGCGTTTTGAACTTGTCTTGGTGCGCAGGCGCCCTGCCCCAAATATGCAGCCCGTCGCCAAATTGGCTTTCCTTTATGTCACAGACAAAGCGGTCAATGCGGGTGATGGCCTCTGCACTGCAAGAGACCTCGTCCAGTCCCAAATCTGCCTCAACGCCCAACGCGGCAGCCTCGGTGCGAATGTCGCTTTGCAAGCGGTCGCGGCGTTTGGGGTCAAGCCCGTCGGCATTGGAGAATTCATCAAGCAATGTCTCAAGCGAGGCAAAGCGCGCAGGCGCCGCACTGTCTTTCAAAGGCGGAGGGATATGCCCAAGGGTCACGGCGGCAATGCGGCGCTTGGCCTGTGCGGCTTCGCCCGGGTCGTTGACAATAAACGGGTAAATGACCGGTGTTGCGCCGATCAGGGCTTCGGGCCAGCAGGCATCGGACAGGGCGACGGATTTTCCGGGAAGCCATTCCAGCGTGCCATGTGCACCAATATGGATCAGCGCGTCGATGCTGTGATGTTGGCGTAGCCAGAGGTAAAAGGCGACGTAGCTGTGGCAGGGTGTGCGCGCGAGGTCGTGATAAGTCTCGACCCGGTCAAGAAGCGTGGCGCGTTCCGGTTGCAGGGCGACAAGGGTGTTTTCGCAGACCAGCGCTTTAAACGAGAAAGCCCCGTTTTTCACCAGTTGGTCAGCCTCGGGCTGGCCCCACGCGGCTGTCAGATCCTCGCGCAGAGATTTGGGCAAGCTGGCGAGCGCTTTCGCGTAGTCGCTGAGAGACCACTCTATTGTTGCGTGCGCAAGCGCCTGCGGAGAGATCTGTCCAGTGAGATACCCGGCCAACGCCATGTCCGACAGGATCGCGTTCGTTGAGGCAAATGCATCAAGCCCAACGGCATGCCCCATCTGCCAGTCTTTGCCCGGGTACGTAGAAAGCACTAGCGCAGTTTTGCGGCGCGATGGCGCTTTGGTGGCAAGGGCAATCTGGGCGGTGACGCGGGTGGTGATGGCCTCGATACGGCTCGGCGCAGGTGTATGAACGTAAGGCGCGAATTGCAGTTCAGGATCGCGGGCTTGCGGCTCTTTGAACGAGGCGACTCCGGCAAAGAGACGTCCGTCGACTTCGGGTAGAACCACGTGCATGGCCAAATCGGTTGGGGAAAGACCGCGCTCGGCCTCGGCCCAAGCCTGTTGCGTAGACGTTGCCAGAGCGATTTGGAAAACAGGCGCACCAGAGGCATCAAGCGGAGAGGCTCCATCGCCGGTTTTGCCGGAAAACGCCGTGGCGTTGATGATGGCGGCAGGTGCGAGGCTTTCTAGTTTCTCGGATAGCCAAGCTGCAGCTTCAGGGGCTTTGAGCGAAGGAACAAAGAACGCGCGGGCGCGCAGGCCCTTGGCGCGCAAGGCATCAAACAGCGCTTTGATCGGAGCGGTGTCGGCGGCCGCGAGGTAAGAGCGATAAAACACAATTGCAACGAGGGGTGGCAGAAAAGGCGTTTCCTTTTCTGATCCACTTTCTTGCAAAAGCTCGCGCGCGAAGGCGCAAGCCCCTTGGCAGGACTTAGGGCCGCTTGAGGGATCCCAACAGCCAAAGTCAGGCAGGGTTTTGTCGCCCAAGACCGGCCCAACATAGTGACCAGCCGCAAAGGCCAGTTGCGCCAAAGCGGCTTGAGCCGCGCGCGCACCGCCCGCATTGCAAAGCGCGTTTAATTGCATGCGCGTTGAGGCAGGCACCGTAGAAAGCGCATCAAGTTGCGGATCATCTCGCCCGTCTGCGGGCAACACGGCAAGCGCGATCCCATTTTTCTCGGCCAGAGCGCGCACTTGGGCGAGCCCGTAACTCCAGTAGCTGGCTCCACCAATCAAGCGGATCAAGATCGCCCTCGCCCCGCTTAGCGTTTGCTCGATGTATGTGTCGACCGAAAGCGGATGTTGAAGCGCGCCAAGATTCGCCAAGCGCAGGCTCGGGAGCGCGCGCCCTTGGTTTTTTGCGCCATACCAGCCTGCCGAAAAGGCCGTCAGATCGCTGTCAGAAAACGACAAAACCACCAGATCAGCTGGACTTTGAGCCAGATCGGTTGGCGTCTCTGTTTCCTCAAGGCCATGGCTTTCGCGGAAGATGACGTGCATCAGTTCTGCCCTCGGGGGGTTTCGGCGATGCCGAGCGGGGGTTTCGCCCCCACACCCCCAAAGTAATTCTGGACAGAAAAAGACATGCTCCGATTACTCTGCTGGTTCAGAGAGTGGCGACAGAATAGCTTCTATGGCTGCGCGGTTGATGTCGTCGTGCTCGGCAATGACCACAAGGCGACCTTGGCGCGGGCTTGCGCCCCAAGGCTGGTCGAACTGATGGCGCACGCGCGCACCGACCGCTTGCACAAGGAGACGCATGGGTTTGCCTGACACAGCCGCATAGCCTTTGACGCGCAGAATGTTTTGCTCGCTTGCCAGACGTTCGATGCGGGCGGCGAGGATGTCACCACTTTCCCCTTCGGGGATGTCGACGACAATGCTCTCAAAGTCTTCATGGTCGTGATCATGGGCTGTGTCGTGGTGGCTGGGGCGCGCGTCCATGTCGTCTTCTGCCGCCGCTTCAAGACCAAGGATCACCATCGGATCAACCACGCCTTCGGCGACTTCGACAACCGGAAGAGGACGCGGCGCTTCGGCGGCGATGACCTCGCGCGCTTTGGCGACGCCGTCGGGGCCAGCGAGGTCGGGTTTGGTGAGAAGGATCATGTCAGCGCAGGAGATTTGATCTTCAAACACTTCTGACAACGGCGTTTCGTGATCGATACTTTCATCGGCCAGACGTTGGGCATCGACACGCGCCACATCTGTTGCAAAACGCCCGGCCGCAACCGCTTCGGCGTCTGCCAGCGCGATAACACCATCAACAGTGACGCGACTTCGGATCGCGGGCCAGTCGAACGCCTTCAGGAGCGGTTTGGGCAGCGCAAGGCCGGACGTTTCAATGACGATGTGATCGGGGCGCGGATCAAGAGCCATAAGAGCCTCGATCGTGGGGATAAAATCGTCAGCAACCGTGCAGCATATGCAGCCGTTGGCGAGTTCAACGATGTTTTCAGCCGGGCAGTCTGGGATCGCGCAGCTTTTGAGGATTTCACCGTCAACGCCGACATCGCCAAACTCATTGACCACCACCGCGAGACGTTTGCCTGTGGTGTTTTCGATCAAATGGCGGATCAGCGTGGTTTTGCCCGAGCCAAGAAAGCCAGTAACGACAGTGACGGGGGTTTTGGTCAGATCAGTGCTCATGTCTCAGCAGGCTCCAATGGGGGAATGCGGGCAATACAGTTTTTGCGGAAATGTTCTGGGCGTTCGCGCCAAGGCACCAGCCCATCGGTTGTGGCGTGATACCGCGTGGCCCCGTCAACAACGATATCAAGTTTCTCAGGCGACAGGTTCCCGTAGACGTAGGACCAGCGAGCATCTCCGCCGCGCAGGATCACCGAACACCCGGAGTTGCAATTTGAGAGGCATTCTACACCGCGCAGGGTCACGCCTTCAGGCAGATCGGCCCCTTCCAGCGCAGCGTGCAACAGGGCGCCGGGGCGCGTCCCCTCGTCGCTAAGCGCGAGCCCGTTGCGACAGGTGGTGCAGACAAGAAGTTCTACAGGCGCATTGGTAGTCACAGTCTTCGTTCCCTTCGCATCCATTCAATCAGACCAAAAAGGGGGGAACGAGCGGGCCATCTCTCAAGCCAAACCCACCACCAGAACCCCCCGTCTGGTTACGTACATTGGCAACTGGCAGGTCTCCCGGCTTGCGGATCAAACGGTGTTCCTGCCTTCCCAACCCAAATTTTGGGGTCAGTGGCGTGCGGAACACCTCTCCGGTCACGGTCGCGGGGGCGGCTGCTTAACGGGGTTGCCCCCTTTCACATTCCCTTTTCACCTGATTTATGATCAGGCACCAACTGCGGCGATGACATTCGGTCACGCGCCCTGCCTTGTCAATCCGTAAGAGGCCCACGATGAGTGACAAAACGCCCGAAGAAAACGCTCGCCACACCGCCAAGATGCAAAAGATCAAGGCGGCACGCGACAAGATGATGGAAGGCAAGACCGGTGAGAAAGGTCTGATCATCGTCAATACTGGCACCGGCAAGGGTAAAAGCTCGTCCGGTTTTGGGATGCTGGTGCGCTGCATTGCGCATGACATGCCTGCAGCTGTGGTGCAGTTCATCAAAGGTGCTTGGGGCACGGGCGAGCGGGATTTCTTTACCGAACGGTTTGCCGATCAAGTGACATGGGTGACCTCTGGTGAGGGGTTCACATGGGAGACGCAAGACCGCGAACGCGACATCGCCGCGGCCTCGGCGGGTTGGGAAAAAGCGAAAGATCTGATCCGTGACCCGAACATTCGCTTTGTCCTGCTTGATGAGATCAACATCGCTTTGCGCAATGATTACCTGGACATAGACGACGTTGTTGAGTTTCTTTTGACGGAAAAACCGGAGATGACCCATGTGGTTTTAACCGGGCGCAATGCCAAAGAAGAGCTGATTGCCGCCGCTGACATGGTCACGGATATGGATTTGGTGAAGCATCCGTTTCGCGATGGGATCAAGGCACAGAAAGGCATCGAGTTTTGATCGCAAGCCTGAAGCCAGCGCGTGTGACGTCCTATCAGATAAATCCAGAACCGCGCCGCCTTACGCCTCCTTTGAAAATCGCGATGCTGGCGGATTTTCACTGCAATACAAGGTTCATGACACTTGCTCACCTAAGCGCTTTAGTTAATCAAACCAACGCGCTTTTTCCCGATCTGATCCTGTTGCTTGGAGATTATGCAGGTCATGTGGCGATGAGCGGAGAATTGGCCCCTTCTTCTGTGGCAGAGCAATTTTCCAAGCTTCAAGCGCCTATGGGCACACATGCTGTGTTCGGGAACCACGATTGGTACTCTGATTCAGGTGCCAAAAAAGAAGGTAGGCTGACAAAATGGCACACAGCTTTTGAGGACGCCGGGATAAAAACCTACTCTAACACTGGGGGACTGTTTGAGACCGCCGCCCCCATCGCCCTTGCCGGACTTGAATCCCAACGCGCGCTCCACAAGGGCCGAGAAAGCAAAGTTGACGGTCTGGACGATTGGCCTGGGCTGTCAGAGGCTTTGAACCCAGACGTCTTCACCATTCTAATGGCCCATGAGCCGGACATTTTCCCAGACCTGCCCGATTGGGTTGATCTCACTTTGTCTGGCCATACGCATGGAGGACAGATCGCGCCATTCGGAAAGGCGCTTTTTGTCCCGTCGCGGTATGGAACGCGCTATGCCTATGGGCACTTCAAAGAAGGATCAAAGCAACTGATTGTTTCAGGCGGATTGGGATATTCAAAACTTCCGATCCGAATCGGGCGCCCTCCTGAAATCGTTATGGTGAGTTTAGCATGAGCCGCGCACTGATGATCCAAGGCACAGGCTCGAATGTGGGCAAGTCGGTTCTGGTGGCGGGTCTGTGCCGGGCGGCTATGCACCGAGGCCTTCGTGTGGCGCCGTTCAAGCCACAGAACATGTCAAACAATGCGGCTGTGACGATGGATGGGGGCGAGATTGGACGCGCACAAGCGCTTCAAGCGCGGGCCTGTGGGCTTGACCCCGTGGTGGATATGAACCCGGTTCTACTGAAACCAGAGTCAGAGA
This sequence comes from Paracoccaceae bacterium, assembly GCA_039942715.1. Lineage (GTDB taxonomy): Bacteria > Pseudomonadota > Alphaproteobacteria > Rhodobacterales > Rhodobacteraceae > JABDJX01. Next base: position 602,016 of record JBDVBY010000007.1, on the reverse strand, counting down.
CAGGGTCTCAGGTTATTGTGCAGGGCAAGCGCGTCGCGACGGTGGCAGCGCGCGAATACAGCGCTTTGAAACCGACGTTGATGGCGCCTGTGCTTGAGAGTTTTAAGCGACTCAAAGCAGGGTGTGATCTTGTGCTTGTTGAGGGGGCTGGCAGTCCGGCAGAGGTGAATTTACGCAGTGGCGACATTGCGAACATGGGGTTTGCTGTTGCCTCCAAAACGCCTGTTGTTCTGGTGGGCGACATTGATCGTGGCGGGGTGATTGCGCAGATTGTTGGCACGCAAGCGGTGTTAGGGGACACCGATCTGGAGCGCGTAAAAGGATTTATGATCAATAAGTTCCGCGGCGACCCTGCACTATTTGACGATGGCTATGCGCTTATTGAGGCGCGCACGGGCTGGCGCGGATTTGGCGTTTTGCCGTGGTTTGGCGATGCAGCAAAGCTTCCGGCGGAGGATGCGCTTGATTTGGGAGAGGCACGCGGCGATGGCCCTCTCCACATTGCCTGCCTGGCGTTTTCTCGGATTGCAAACTTTGATGATCTTGATCCACTTGGTCTTGAGCCGGGTGTGCGCGTGACCATGGTGCGCGCTGGCGAAGCTATTCCCGGTGACGTTGATCTGGTGATCCTGCCGGGCAGCAAGTCGACGCGCGGTGATCTGGCTTTTTTGCGCGCGCAAGGCTGGGATGTTGACTTGGTCGCGCATCATCGCCGAGGCGGTCGTATTTTGGGGATTTGCGGCGGGTATCAGATGCTTGGAACATCGATTAGCGATCCTGAAGGCCTTGAAGGCGCGCCGGGCGAGGTTGAAGGCCTTGGACTATTAGATGTGGTCACCGAAATGGTACCAGACAAAACGCTCACCCGCATTTCAGCACGCCACGCACTCACCGGGTGTGATTTTACAGGGTACGAAATCCACATTGGCCGCTCGTCGGGGACCGATTGTGCGCGGCCTTTTGCGCATGTTGCGGATCGCATGGACGGGGCAATCAGCGCAGATGGCTTGGTTCAGGGCAGCTATTTGCACGGGATGTTCAGCGATGATGCCTTCCGCGCGGCCTATCTGAACGACTTCGGGCTGGAGCGCTCGACGTTGGCTTATGACGTGGTTGTTGATCAGGCTTTGGATGATCTGGCGGCACATTTGGAAGCGCATCTGGACTTGGATGGGCTTTTCTCTTTGGCGGATTGATTTCGCCCTAAGCTACGCTTGGAGCGACCCGCGAGAGGCCAGAGCTCCGGGATACTTACAAGCCGATAATGAACAAAACCAGCAAGAGGACCGCGCCCAAAAGCATGGCGCGGCGGTAAAGGCGCAGGCCTTCATTGATATCTGCGGGCAGCGGATCGGGCGCGTTGGCATTTAAGTACGGGTCGTCGCTGGGTTGTCCGTCGTACATGCGCGGCCCCGAGAGGCGCACTCCAAGACCTGTGGCCATCGCGGTTTCCGGCCAGCCTGCGTTTGGCGAGCGGTGCTGACGGGCATCGCGGACGGTGATCGACAGAACCTGTGCGAAGCGGCCTGTTGCCAGCGCGATCATTAGCGCTGTGAGGCGCGCAGGGATCAGGTTGGCAAGATCGTCCAGCTTTGCAGCGGCCCAGCCAAAATATTCATAGCGTTCGTTGCGATGGCCGATCATCGAATCTGCCGTGTTGAGCGCCTTGTACGCCACAAGACCGGGCAGCCCGAATATTACGCCCCAAAACAGTGGTGCAATCACGCCGTCAGAGGCGTTTTCGGCAAGGCTTTCAAGGGCGGCGCGGTTGATCGCTTCGTTGTCGAGAGTGTCAAGATTGCGCCCGACGATCATCGAAACAGCTTGGCGGGCCGCACTCAGATCGCCTTGCATTTGCGGCACGGCAACGGCTGCAACGTGGTCATTCAACGAGCGGGCAGCGATGAACGGCCACGCCAAGACACCGGTGAGAAGCACGCCGATCCAACCACCGGGAAGCACAGCGGCGATCAAAGCTGCCACGCCGCCGCTGATGAAAAGCACAACGATCAAAGTTGCCAGCCCCATAAAGCGCCGCGCAGGTGCTGTGCCATCGTTCAAAGTGCGCTCGCATAGGGAAATCAGCGCGCCGATCCACACGACCGGATGGCCGATGCGCGCGTGCAGCTTGGCAGGCCAGCCAGCGCCAGCTTCGATCAGCAGGCCAAGAAGCATTGCGGCACTCATGACGGGTGCCAATTGGATTCGATCATTGAAAATCCGTCGTCGGCCAGACAGCGTAATCTGGTCACCGAAAGGTGTGAAACGTCTACTCCCAACCCTGAAGCGGGTTTGCCGAGAGTAAAGCCGACAGCTGCGCGAATGACGCCTGCGTGCGCCACAATGGCCACAGGGCCTTCCGTGGCTAATTGCGCAGCGTCTTCAAAAGCGGGTTTAACGCGGTCGCACAGATCTAGAAAACTCTCTCCCTGCGGCGGACGATGCCGGGCCAAAGCACGTTGCTCCAGCACGCCAATGTCAGGAATGTCCTCGAAAAGCATGTTCTCCCACGCGCCAAAGTCCTGCTCCCACAGGCGCGGGTCCACGGGCCGCGCGCCCTGCCCCCAGATCAGATCGGCAGTTTGAACACAGCGCTGCGCCGGGCTGGTGATCACGGTTGAGACACCGGCCAGTGCGGATACCAAACCATCTAGCACATCGGGTTGCGACGCGCTCAGCCCCACATCCGTGCGCCCACACAGACGGCCCGTGCTTTGCGTCACACCGTGGCGGATCAGGATAAGGTCATTGGGTGAAAACACCGCACCTACTCGTCTTTTCATTGCAGAGTTTTTCTGCTTTCTCATGGCGCAATGGGAAAGTCGATACTGATAACGGGCGGCGCGCGCTCCGGCAAAAGCAAACTTGCCGAGGACCTTGTGTTGGCGCAAAGCGATGCCCCTATTTATATAGCCACAGCGCAGGCTTTTGATGGTGAGATGGAGGCGCGGATTGCCGCGCATCGCGCGCGCCGTGGGCCAGAGTGGACGACGCTAAATGCTCCGCTTGATCTGTGTGGGGCACTCAGCGGGAGCGATGGTCAGGGACCGCGGCTTGTCGATTGCCTTACTCTCTGGCTTTCCAATCTAATGCATGCCGAGCGCGATATCACGAAGGAAACCGATGCGTTGGTCGCGCTCATTACTGATCAAACTTCGCCTGTGACTTTTGTGACCAATGAGGTTGGCGCAGGTATCGTTCCCGAAAACGCTTTGGCGCGCCACTTTCGAGATTGCGCCGGAGAAATGAACCAGAAACTGGCCGCTGCGGTGGACGAGGTTACTCTTGTCGTTGCTGGCTGCCCTCTTAGGATTAAACCGATTGACCGCTCTTAACTTTACCTCGCTTGATGCGATCCCTGCCCTAAGCGACGGTCTGCCGTTAGCCGATGCCGTCAGTGTTCAAAACGCGCGCGACCGCCAAATGCAGTTGACCAAACCCCCCGGCTCACTTGGGCGGCTTGAAGATTTGGCGATCTTTATGGCGGGGTGGCAGATGCGCGACAAGCCCGAGATCAAAGAAGCCCAAGCGCTTGTTTTTGCAGGCAACCACGGGGTGTGCGCGCAAGGGGTGAACCCGTTTCCCCAAGAAGTAACAGCGCAGATGGTGGCAAATTTTCAGCACGGTGGCGCTGCAATCAATCAGATGTGTCGCGCCAATGGGGCGACGCTTTCGGTGATTCCGCTGGACCTCGACAGACCGACGGGCGATTTCACCCAAGGCCCTGCGATGTCTGAGGCTGAATGCATTGCCGCGATGCAAGCCGGGGCCGACGCAGTGGATCAACGCGCCGACGTGGTGGTGCTTGGCGAAATGGGGATCGGCAATTCGACAGTGTCAGCGGCGCTTTGCGCGGCTGTTTTTGGCGGTTCCGCCAGCGAATGGGTCGGGCCGGGTACAGGATCAGACAGCGACGGCGTTGCACTCAAAGCACGGGTGGTCGCTGAGGGTGTGACACTCCACGGGGCGGCCAGCCCGATGGGGCTTTTGGCGGCCCTGGGAGGCCGCGAGCAAGCAGCCCTTTGTGGCGCGGTGCTCGAGGCACGCGCGCATTCCATTCCGGTGATTTTGGACGGGTTCATCTGCACGGCTGCGGTTGCGCCGTTGTTTGCAGCCAATGCAGCGTTGCTCGATCATTGTTTGGTTGCTCATATGAGTGCCGAACCCGGGCATCAGAAATTGCTCACCGATTTGGGTAAAGAGCCGATTTTGAATTTGGGTATGCGGCTTGGCGAAGGCTCAGGTGCGGCGCTCGCACTTGGTGTTTTGCGCAGCGCATTGGCCTGTCACAATGGTATGGCGACTTTTGCTGAAGCCGGAATTTCAGGAGCGTGAGCACAGCCCGCCATAGCGAAGAGCTGCGCTTGGCGGTGATGCTTTTGACCCGGTTGCCTGCGGGACGTTTGGGCGAGCCTGCGCCGAGTTTTGCGCAAGCCGCATGGGCGTATCCCGTCGTTGGCGCGCTTGTCGGTGCGCTTTCGGGCCTTGTCTTTTGTGCCATGGCGGCGCTTGGGGTGCCTTCTTTTGCCGCGGCTTTTTTGGCGCTTGGGAGTGCTGCTTTGATCACCGGGGCGATGCATGAAGACGGGCTGGCGGATGTGGCCGACGGCTTTGGCGGCGGGCGCGATGCTGCGCACAAGCTGGAGATAATGCGCGATAGCCGCGTCGGGACCTACGGTGTCGTCGCAGTGGTTCTAGTGATCGGGATGTTGGCAAGTGCAATTGCCGAGTTCTCGCCCAGTTCAGAAGCCTTTTTCTGTTTTGTAGCCATTGGCGCGATGAGCCGCGCGATGATGCTTGTCCCAATGACCGCCCTGCCGCCTGCGCGTAATGACGGACTGGGCGCTCAGGCAGTATTGGCCGAACCTTTCTCGCTTCTGATCGCTCTTGGCATCGCCTTTGGCTTGAGCATTTTCATCCTTTTGAAGGCGCTTGTTGCGCTTTGGGTGATGGGCGTCGTGGCCTTTGCGGTAGTTGTTCTTGCGCGGCGACAGATCGGCGGGCAGAGCGGCGATGTCCTTGGGGCGACGCAAAAGCTGACTGAGTGTGCCGGGTGGCTCGTGTTGGTGAGTATTTTTTAGATCGACTTTGCTTTGCCAAGCCGATCCGCCCGGGGGTTTTACCCCCGGACCCCCAAGGTATTTTCAGACAGAAGAAACCCTAGAGCATTTCTATTGCGATCGCCGTTGCTTCGCCGCCGCCGATGCAAATCGAGGCAATGCCGCGTTTTGCTTGCTTGGCTTTCATCGCACCAAGCAATGTGACGAGGATACGCGCACCTGAGGCACCGATGGGGTGACCAAGGGCAACCGCGCCGCCATGGACGTTGAGCTTGTCGCGCGGGATGTTCAGATCGGCCATCGCGGCCATGGGGACGCAGGCAAAAGCCTCGTTTATCTCAAAGAGATCCACGTCTTGGATCGCCCAGCCGGTTTTTTCCAACAGGCGATGCTTGGCATGGACGGGCGCTGTGGTGAACCAGCCCGGCTCGCCAGCATAAGCGCTGTGGGCGATGATACGCGCCAGTGGAGTTTGACCCAGCGCTTTGGCGTGGGTTTCGCTTGCCAGAACGAGCGCGGCGGCACCGTCATTGATGGACGACGACGAGGCGGCGGTGATGGTGCCATCGGCTTTGAAGGCAGTGCGCAAGGTTGGGATGCGCTTGGGATCGATCCGTTCGGGGCCTTCGTCGGCGGTGATAGTCACTTCGCCTTTGCGGGATTTCACCGTGACTGCGGCGATTTCCCAGTCAAATGCTCCAGAGGCGGCGGCGGCCTTGGCGCGGGTGACGCTTTCAATTGCGAAGGCGTCTTGGTCTGCGCGGCTGAAACCATACTTGGCCGCGCAGTCTTCGCCGAAGGTGCCCATAGAGCGGCGTTTGCCGTCCGGCGCAATGTCGTAGGCGTCTTCCAAGCCGTCGAGCATCATGTGGTCGAGCATTTCACTATGGCCGATGCGCGCACCAGCGCGCCCCTGTGGCAAAAGGTATGGCGCGTTGGTCATGCTTTCCATGCCGCCTGCGATGGCCGTTTGGATCGAACCTGCACGGATTGCGTCGTGGGCGGCGATCACGGCTTTCATTCCCGAACCGCAGACTTTCGAGATGGTTGTGCAAGGGGTTGCGGTCGGCAATCCTGCGCCAAGGGCGGCTTGGCGCGCCGGAGCTTGGCCCAAACCAGCCGAGAGGACGTTGCCCATCAGCACTTCGTCTATTTCGTCTGGCGCAAGGTTTGCCCGCTTAAGGACGGCTGTGATTGCGACTGCGCCAAGCTCGGTGGCAGGGAGTCTGGAGAACAAGCCTTGGAAGGCACCAAGAGGTGTGCGGGCCGCGCCTAGGATGACGATCTCGTCGTTCATGTCGCGTCCTTGGTATAGGTGACTATGGCGTCTCCCGCCGTCATCTCGCCCAGCGCGCGATCAAAGCGCAGGTAGGCGAGCCCTGCCCCTCCTGCCTGAGAATAAAGCGTGCCGGCTTCTTTTCCGGCTTCATTGAGGATCGTTGTGCCAGGCTCTGCTGTGCCGCTTACGGCGACGCGCGCAAGACCTTTGCGCAGTTCGGTTTTGTGTTTCATGCGCGCAGTGACTTCTTGACCGACATAGCAGCCTTTCTTGAAATCAACGCCGCTCAGCGCCTCGAAGCGTTGTTCCAGCGGGTAGCTTTCGTTTGGGATCAACTCGACGCCGCTTTCGGGGATACCAGCGGCAATGCGCAATGCGTCCCAATCCGCATCCTCGCTTGTTCGGCCATCATAGGCGCGCCACCCTAAGCTGGGATCACGGGGATCGCTAAATGCGCCGTCCGGCGTGTCGCCCGTGCCGCGCGCGACGTTGATGTCGGTTTGCTCAATGCTCACATCCGCACGCAGACGATACATGGTGAGGCGTTGCGCAAGGCCAGCGGCAAGGCTCGAATCCACGTCCAAAAGCAGGCCATCGCCGTCCGCGAGCAAGAAGAAATCAGCGAGATACTTGCCTTGCGGAGTCAAAAGCGCGGTCCAGACCAAGCCGTCTTGCGCCTTTCCAACATCGTTGGTGACGAGGTTTTGCAAAAACGTCTCGTGATCGGTGCCAGTGATGCGAAATACGGTGCGGGTGCTCATTGCTGGTCTCTCCTAGGCCTTGCATTCTATATAGGCGGCAACAAAGGCCGAGACACCCCCTGATGCGCGCACCGCTTTCCATTGTGATCCCAACGTTGAACGCCGCGGGCGAATTACCCGGCACGGCCAGCGCACTTTTGGCGGGGACGACATCGGGGCTGGTGCGCGAATTGGTGGTCTCGGACGGCGGCTCTGTTGACGAGACTTTGCAAGTGGCGCGCGCTTTGGGAGCTGTGATTGTTGAAGGCGATGCGGGGCGTGGTGAGCAACTGGCGCGCGGTGTGGCGGCCGCGTCGGGCGACTGGGTCTTATTGCTCCATGCAGACACACAGCTTGACGAAGGCTGGGACATGGCCGCGTTTGAGCACATCGCGAACCACGCTGACAAAGCTGGATGGTTTCGGTTGCAGTTTCGCAGCACAGGCTTTGGGCCCCGCTTTGTGGCGGAAGGGGCCAATTTGCGCTCGCGATTTTTGGGGTTGCCCTATGGGGATCAGGGATTGCTCGTGTCGCGCGTTGTTTTGGAACAGGTCGGCGGCGTGCCTCGGGTGCCGTTGATGGAAGACGTTGTTTTGGCGCGAGCGTTAAAGGGGCGACTGCGCGGGTTGGACTGTCGCGCACTGACGTCAGCAGCGCGCTACGAGCGCGAGGGTTGGGCGCGGCGGTCGATGAGCAATCTCGGAACGTTGACGCGCTATTTCTTGGGGGCGTCGCCAGAGGCGTTAAAACGGCGATACGAGCGGTGAGTTACTCGCTGAACTGCAGCTCATAAAGGCGGGCGTAAACGCCGCCGCGCTCCAGCAACTCTTCGTGGCGACCTTCATCCAAAACGCGGCCGCGCTCCATCACAACGATTTTGTCAGCGGCACGAATGGTCGACAGACGGTGCGCAATCACCAGCGTCGTGCGTCCTTGCGACAGTTGTTCCAAGGCGGCCTGAACGCGCTTTTCACTCTCGGCATCCAGCGCCGAGGTGGCCTCGTCCAACAGCAGAATGGGAGCATCGCGCAAAACAGCGCGCGCAATGGCGACGCGCTGGCGCTGACCGCCGGAGAGTTGCGAGCCGCGCGGACCAGCCGGGGTTTCCAAACCATTTGGCAGTCGGGCCACAAACTCGGTCAGGTGAGCCGCCTCTATCGCGGCGGCCAGGCGGTCGTTTGTCACATCCGCTGTGTTCAACACGATGTTGTCGCGTAGGCTTTCATCGAACATCGGCGCATCTTGTGTCACCACCGAAAACAGCGCGCGCAGATCAGGCAAACTTAGATCACGGGTAGACACTCCGCCCACGGTGATGTCGCCCGTGTCCGCATCCACAAGCCGGGACAGCGCATTAAACAATGTTGATTTTCCAGCGCCCGAGGCCCCGACAAGCGCGGTGGTTTCACCCGCTTTGGCGGTAAAGCTGGTGCCTGCAAGTGCCGGTTCATCGCCATAGGACAAAGCGACATCGTCAAAAACCACATCAGCCGCTTCTGGCGAGCTTAGCGCAGGTACGGGTGTTTCGGGCGAGAAGATCGTTGGGGCAACGTGGAACACCTCTTGGATGCGCTCAAGACTGGCGCGCGCAGCCTGCCAGGCACCCGAGACGTTGGCCACGCGGCGCAGCGGTTCGAACAACAGACCCATCGCGGTGAAGAACGACATAAACTCGCCCACGGTCTTGTCGCCTTCGATAATCTGGCTGCCGCCGTAGATAATCACCAGCGCGAACCCAAGACCCGCAACCAGATCGGTTGCCGCCGGGATGCCTGCCTGGCCTGTGCGGGCTTTCATCTCTTGCTTCAGATAGTCTTGGACGGTGCTGCCAAGCCGGTCATTCTCGCGCGCTTCAGACGTGTTAAGCTTGATCGTATTCACACCGTGGAAAATCTCATCAAGCCGCGTCGAAAGCTTTGCCGCCTGAACCCGCGCGCCCGTTGCCGATTTGCGCACATACCTTTGCAGCACAAGCACCGGGCCAAGCAACAGCGGCACACCGGCAAGCGCGACCAAAGTCCAGACTAGATCAACCGACACAGCAACCGCTAAAAGCGCAATCAGGCTAACGGTATCGCGCCCTGCTGCAGCCAGCACAGTTGCCCAGATAGTGTTTGCTGCCGCCGTATCGCCTCGCACCCGTTCAATCAGAGTGCCGGGCGGGTTGGATTGAAAATAGGCGCTATCAAGCACCATCAAGTGGCGGACCATGTCCTTTTGCATCGACGTGACAATCCGAAGTCCAGCGCCCGCCATGATCGTGCGATGCCCAAAGGCGGCCAACGCGCGCACGGTAAAAATCAAAGCGATGCCGCCTGCAACCCAATAGACCGCGCTTTGCTCACCTGCGATGAACACGCGATCAAACATCGGCTGAATGATATAGCTCAGCGCACCAAGCATCGAGCCTTCCAGCGCCATCAGCGCCAGCGCAGCAAAAATGCGCGCTCTTTGGGGTTTTAGGTAAAACCGCCACATCCAGCGCACCAAAGGCGCGTCCGAGGTGTGCACCTCTTCTTTCTGGGGGGATGCTGTGTCTGTCACGTCCTGCTCGTGTCCCGCATTGGGGTTTATGTGTGACTAGCCCGCGCGCAGGCGTCGCACAAGGGCTGCGCGAGATTGACTGTTAGCGCGACATGAGCCAAGTCGGACACTGGATCAAGCCTAGGTGACCCTTCATGTCTCTCCAAAACGGCCTAAACTACCTTGCGATTCCCGGCCCTTCGGTCATGCCCGAACGAGTTTTGCAGGCGATGCATCGCGCCTCTCCCAACATCTATGTCGGTGAGCTGACCGAGATGGTGCCAGATATCATCGCGGATCTGAACGTGATGGCCCACAACGAGGGGCATTGTGTGCCTTATATTTCGAACGGGCACGGGGTGTGGGAGGCCGCTTTGGCGAATACTTTGTCGCGCGGTGATTTGGTATTGGTGCTGGCCACAGGACATTTCGCCCATGGCTGGAAGCACATCGCCGAGGCTTTAGGGATAGACGTTGAAGTCATTGAATTTGGCCGCACGTCACCTTCGGATCCCGAAACCCTCGCTGCACGATTGGCCCAAGATCCCGAACATCGCATCAAAGCGGTGCTGTGCGTGCATGTTGATACCTCCACCAGCGTCAAAAGCGATGTGGAGATGGTGCGTGCTGCGATTGATGCCGCCCGCCACCCTGCTCTTTTGATGGCCGATTGTATCGCGTCCTTTGGCTGTGACCGCTTTGAGATGACGCCTTGGGGTGTCGATCTGATGATTACAGCGTGCCAAAAAGGTTTGATGACGCCGCCTGGCGTGGGGTTTGTCTTTTACAACGACAAGGCAGATCGCGCGCGCGATACAGCCAATTGCGTAACGCACTATTGGGATTGGCGTCCGCGCACCGATCCAGAGATGTTTTACAAATTCTTCGACGGCACCGCCCCGACACATCATCTATATGGGCTGCGTGAGGCGCTTGCGATGATCTCGGAAGAAGGTCTTGATATGGTTTGGCGGCGGCACGCGGTGCTGGCCCAAGCGATCTGGGCAGCCGTGGATCACTGGGGCAGCGATGGGCCGTTAGAGTTGAACGTGCCGAAAACGCTGCACCGCAGTCACGCTGTCACCACAATCAAAACCGGCGATAGCGGCTCGCTGGCATTGCAGGACTGGTGCAAAACAAAGGCCGGGCTGACGCTTGGAATTGGATTGGGTATGGACCGCCCCGATCAGTATTTCCGTCTTGGGCATATGGGGCACGTGAATGCGCATATGATCCTAGGGGTTTTGGCGACCCTCGAGGCAGGCATGAAAGCCACCGGTATGGAGCACGCGCCCGGCGGAGCGGCCGTGGCCGCAGAGGTCATCGCCGCGCAAGCATGAGCGGTGTGCTAGATATTGCGATTGCCGGCGCTGGTATTGGTGGTCTGACGGCCGCCGCTGCATTGGGTGCGCAAAACCACCGTGTGGTGATTTTTGATCGCTTTGAGGCCCCGCGCCCAATTGGTTCTGGCCTTGTGATCCAGCCTGTGGGCCAGCACGTGTTGGATGAGATTGGCGCAGGCGAGGCTGCGCGCGGACACGGAAGCGCGATATACCATATGCAAGGGCTTGAAGCTGACAGTGGGCGCACGGTGCTCAGCGTGCGCTATGGGGTTGAGGATGGGCCGCGCTTTGGTTTGGCGATCCAGCGACCTGCGCTGTTTGATGCAGTGTTTGATGCCGCGATGAAGGCAGGGGCACGCTTGGAAACATCGCATCCGGTGCAAAGCCGCGACGGTAGACACCTGATCTTTGAAGACGGCACATCCAAAGGCCCGTTTGATCTGATCATCGACGCCTCTGGCACCAACTCCGCACTTACGACGCTCAAATCGCGCGCCCTGCCCTTTGGTGCCGCCTGGGGCACTGTGCCTTGGCCAGATGATGCGCCCTTGCCCAAGGGTCTTTTGGCGCAACGCTATCGGCGTGCATCGCAAATGGTGGGCGTGATGCCGTCTGGCACGCGACCCGGCGAGGACGGCGAAACAGCGACGATCTTCTGGTCTTTGCCGGTTTCGGGTTTTGACGACTGGCGGAAGCGCGGGCGTGATGCGTGGCTTGAAGACGTCGCAAACACCTGGCCCGATGCACTGCCGTTCTTCTCTCAGATCAGTGATTTGTCTCAGATGACGACGGCCAGCTATAGCCACGGCACTCTTCTGAGCACCACTGCGCCCGGATTTGCCGTGATCGGCGATGCCGCCCACCGCGCCAGTCCGCAATTGGGGCAAGGCGCGAACATGGCGATGCTGGATGCGTGGGCCCTAGCCCTTGCGATAAAGCGCTTTACCTTGCCCGAAGCCTTGCGCCACTTTGAGCGCGCGCGGCGGTGGCATGTGCGGATTTACCAGGCGATGAGTTGGGCGTTCACGCCGCAATATCAATCAGATAGCACAATTTTACCGATTTTACGCGACCGTGTGCTTTATCCAGTCTCAACCATCCCGCCGATCCCGAAGATCCTCACAAAACTGGTGTGCGGCGATCTTATTCCGCCGCATGCATCCCTAGATATCCGGGCACCGCGTTAAGCCTGCGCGGACGGTATTCCGAGATCTCCTGTAACGCCGCTTGATCGTGCACCACCAGCGAACGCCGGTTCAGGGTAACCAACCCTTTGCGGCGCAGTTGCATGATTTGTCGGTTCACGTGCACCACACTGAGGCCAAGCGAGTCCGCCATGATCATCTGAGTAATAGGGAAATCAACCGCGCCTTTATGCCCCACGCGCCCCGCTTCAGACTGGCGGTAATAAATCTCAAGCAGCAAATGGCAGACGCGCTCATAAGCCGTCATGCGACCAAGGCGAAGCACCTGATCGGATAGCATCGTCATTTCGCGCAGAAAGAAGATGTTCATGCCCACGCCAATCGCCGGAATTGATTGCGTGCGCCGCGCAATCTCAGCGAAATCAATCTCGGCCATCTCGACACCTGTCATCGCTATGACATCACATGTGGCGATCTGATTACTATCAACGTGCAGGCCGATCACGTCACCGGGAAGCGCGAAATCAAGGATTTGACGGCGACCATCGGCCAAAGTGACCTGACGCATCGCCCATCCATTGCACACAACCAACAGCTTATTGAGCTGTTCGCCCTCGCGCATAATGACGCTTTGACGGCCCAGAAATCGGTGCACAAAAGGTAAGGATCGCACCGCGCTTCGCTCGATCTCACTTAGATGCGGCATGCAGCTTAAGATGCTGTCCACTGCTGCGTCCTCGCGATATGACCGCTCAGCGATTTCGTCTTTCATTGCAGGACCCAGCTTTGGTTGGTGCGCTCACTCAAGCAAGCACTACACCTTTCCATCCGGCAAGTCGTTAATATGGTCCAGATATCGGTAACTCATGGTTAAGAACTACGCGCGCCCTCGTCCTCGGCGCGATCAAACAGCCCGGTCAACGCGCGGCGGATCACGCCAGTCACACGCGGTTTCTTTCCTTCCGAGAACGGCAGCGGGCGGCACACTTCGATCGCGGCGATCCCAACGCGGGCCGTGAGTGCGCCGTTCACCAATCCCTCGCCAAAGCGACGAGAGATTTTGCTGAGCAAATGCCCGCCTCCAACCGAGCCAATCAGGTCATCGCCAACCGCAACCGCGCCCGTGGCCACCAGATGCGTTATCACTGCGCGGGTCAGTCGCCAGCCGCCAAGCGCACCAGAGCGTCCACCATAAATCTCGCAAATCCGGCGGATCATCCGCAGATTCGTGGTCAGCGCAACCAACACATCGGCAAAGGCCAGCGGCACAAGAGCAGTCGCCGTGGCGACTTGTCGGGCCGCGGATTCGATTTCGCGGGTGGCTTGCGCATCTAGCGGCGACATCAGAGTGTCTTCAGCGGTGGCCAAAAGCGTATCGGCGTCAAACGCCTCAGCCGCGGATTCAGCCAATTTTTGACGCCCCCAACGCGTGTCCTCTCGCCCTGCGTAAAGGCCATCGAGCTTTTTGACGAAAGCGCGCGCGCCGGTCAGATCATTGTCCGCGATCACCGTCTCGGCCTCGCGGTGAAGCGTATCGATACGCGAGAGTCTTGCGAGTGCGGCCCATTCCTTAAGGATGATCATCAGGCAAACAATTGAAAAGACGACAACAAAGGCGATGGCGATCCAACCCAGAATTGGGTTCTGCGCCACCAGTGCCGTGACGAAATTCCATATCGAGATCGAAACGAAAAACGCGATCATCGACAACAGAAGCCGCCAGAACCACCGCCCTAATGTTGAGGGTCGGCGCGTTGCCAATGTCGCCATCGTTTGCATCGCTTGCCCTGTTGGTGCGTGCAAATCCTCGATGGGAGGCGCGTCTGCCGGGCTTGGAGCGCTTTCGTCCAACTCAATCAGAACGGGGGTATTCTTCTCGCTCATGACAGCTTGTCTCCGATCAAAAACTCGGTCGCGCGGTCCAACCGAATGTGCGGTGGCCCATCGCCGGGTTTCAGCGTCAGGGGTTGTGGTGCAAAACTCATCAGGTTGAACTCGGCATCAAGCCAAGTTTCTGCCCCTTCCAGCGCAGGCGAAAGCAAATGCGACGGGTCTTCGGGTAAGCGGCCAGGATAAAGCGCTACTGATTTGGTGCTGTCGAGCAATTGACCTCGCACCACATCCAACGTGCGTCCGCCGTTCTCGACACGGTCCTCGGTGGTCGCACGCAACGACGCAATCGACATCGCCTCTGTCTCTGCGCCCGCAAAATCCGCCCTCCCGCGCGCATCTTTCAAAAGCGCCTCAGCAATGGCTGTCAGTTGCGCGTGCTGCGCGTTGTGCAGATGATCTGCCTTGGTCGCGGCGAACAAGATTTTCTCAACCCTTTTGCCGAGGAAAATGCTCGACAAGAACGAGTTCCGCCCCGGTCGAAAAGCCCCCAGAATATCCGCCAACCCTTGGCGTAAATCTTCCACTGCACGCGGCCCGTTGTGGATCGCGCCCAACATATCGACCAGCACAATCTGGCGGTCGATGCGGGCAAAATGATCACGGAAAAACGGCTTCACCACTTCGCGCTTATACGCATCGAAACGCCGCTCGAATTCGCGTGCAAGGCTGCCGCGTGGTGCGTCACCTTTCGGCAATGGTGCGAACGTCAGAACGGGCGATCCTTTCAAATCGCCGGGAAGCAAAAAACGCCCCGGTGTGCAGTCTGAAAACCCCATTGCGCGCGATGCCGTCAGGTAAGTTGTGAATTCTTCAGCTAGCGACTTGGCAACAGGCTCGTCAAGCGCTTGGGACGGATCCGCCGCCCCCAGTGCCTGCAAAAAGGCATTCGCACCCTCACGCGTTTCCATCCGCGCCAAAACCTCTGCCGACCAGCTCCCAAACGACTTGTCCAGAAGCCCAAGGTCCAACAGCCACTCGCCCGGATAGTCAACGATATCCAAGTGCACTGTGCGCGGCCCTTGCAGACCGCCAAGTAGCCCAGCGGGTTTCACACGAAATGACAGCCGCAACTCACTGATATTAGTCGTACTTTCCGGCCAGCTCGGCGTCTTCCCCGTCACCCGTGCCAGATGCGTTTCATAATCAAAACGCGGCAACGTATCATCGGGCTGAGGCTGTAAAAACACCGAGGCAATACGTCCTTCGGCATTGGCACGCAGCGCAGGCATCCGCCCGCGATCGAGCAGATTGGCCACAAGCGAAGTGATAAACACCGTCTTACCTGCGCGGCTAAGACCAGTGACACCCAAGCGCACCGTAGGCTCGAAGAAAACCCCACCCACAGTGCTGATCGAACGCTCGACCCCACGCACCGCGACGTCTGCAATATCACCAAGTATCAAACTCTGCCCTCTCGCCTCTCGGCCTCACACATAAGGGTGCGCGGCGCGTATCGCCACCCGTGCAGTCCCACAACAGGGGGGAAATGCCGCAAATTCGCCTCTTCCGCCGCGTAGGAAGCGTCTCTATAAGCCCTTTGAGATCAAGGAGCAGACGCATGCGCAGCGCTAAAATCACCCGCAAAACAGCGGAAACGGACATTTCGGTTGAGATCAACCTTGATGGCACCGGTGTGTACGACAATCAGACCGGTGTCGGGTTCTTTGACCACATGCTGGACCAATTGGCGCGCCATGCGTTGATCGACATGACCGTGCGCGCCTCGGGCGATCTGCACATTGATGATCACCACACCGTGGAAGACACCGGAATTGCGTTGGGTCAGGCTTTAACCGAAGCTTTGGGCGACAAGCGCGGTATTCGCCGTTACGGCGAATGTCACTTGCCGATGGATGATGCGCAGGTGCGCGCAGCACTGGATTTATCTGCGCGCGCTTATCTTGTGTGGAACGTCGATATGCCCACTGCCAAGATCGGCACCTTCGATACAGAATTGGTACGCGAGTTTTTTCAGGCTTTCGCCACGCACGGCGGCATCACGCTGCACATAGATCAGTTGCACGGCATCAACAGCCACCACATCGCGGAGGCTGCCTTTAAAGCCGTGGCGCGCGCGCTGCGGGTCGCCGTTGAGACCGATCCGCGCAAATCCGACGCGATCCCGTCAACTAAAGGCGCGTTGTAGGCCGCCGATGCTGACCGTATTAATCGATTACGGTGCGGGTAACCTGCACTCGGCTGAGAAGGCGTTTCAGCGCATGGCGCGTGAGACGGATGCAGGCGAAGTGCTGGTTTCTGATCGTGCTGAAGACGTTGCGCGCGCGGATCGCATCGTATTGCCCGGCGATGGTGCGTTCCCGGCGTGCATGGAAGACCTGACGGGGCAATCCGGTATCTTCGATGCTTTGAAAGAAGCTGTCGAGCTCAAGGCGCGTCCGTTTCTGGGCATTTGCGTTGGCATGCAGCTTATGGCGCGCGCTGGATTTGAGTACCGCGAGGTCGCAGGTCTCGGGTGGATCGACGGCGAAGTGCATAGCATCGCGCCCGCCGATCCTTCCCTGAAAATTCCGCACATGGGGTGGAACGATCTGGTGATTGATCAGCCCCACCCGGTGCTTGACGGGTTGAAAACCGGTGATCACGCGTATTTCGTCCACTCCTATCAGATGGAGATGCGTGACACGTCACAGCTCTTGGCCCATTGCGACTACGGTGGAGCAGTCACAGCGATCGTTGGCCGTGACACGCTTGTTGGCACACAGTTTCATCCCGAGAAAAGCCAGGCAGCAGGTTTGCGGCTGATTGCGAATTGGTTGAACTGGCGGCCTTAATAGCGGCAAGGGTGTGTTTGCTGCATCAGACCCGCGTAAACTGCCGCTAACGCGAAAACTCCCGCGCCTGACAGCAACGGCCAATTGACCCATTTTAGTTTAGTGGGCCATTCTACGATGGACACAAGCGTTAGGTATAAAATCAGCGCCATCCACATCAGGCCGCCGCCAAGGCTGTTAAAGGTTACCCCCAGTAAAGCGAAAAAGAGCGAGAGCTTCGCGTAGGCGGCACGCCGATTTTGCAACAAAACAGCGCTGGCGATTAATGAAACGGCCAAGCCGACCACCGCTGCGAACGAGGCATATTGCACAATAACCAGTGACAATTCTCTTGCTGCCTCGTGCGGGTCATTTCGATAACTACACATATCACCATTTCGCTCTATTCTGTGTGACAAGCATGCCGGGAAATAGGGCGTGATTTGAGATATCGTTTCAGGTGCGAATAAAAGGGATAGGATTCATGTGGCGATCATTTCCGATAAAGGGCTTTGCTTTCCTTTTGATCTGCGCGCACCCCGCATTTGCCCAAGAGCCCGGCCCCTTCGCTGCCTTTGACAAAGCAAGCGAAGCGGTTCTGGCCGATCCGCATGACCTGACGATTGGGCCGGACGGCCGTCTTTATGTTGCCGATAAGTTTGGCGCACGGATCGCGGTATTGGACGCCGAAACGCTGGAAGTTATTGAGATGCTGGGTGAAGGGCTTCTGCCCGGCGTACATGACATTTCGTTTGGAACCGATGGCAAAGTCGCTGTTGCAGTCACGGGAGCAAGTGCGGTGGCGCTTTATCCGGATATCGCAGCGCTGAACCAACCTCCCAAAACAGGCGTTTCGGCGCCGCGTTCGGAAGGCGCACTTTTGCATTCAAATGGCGATCTTTATGCAATGGCCAGCGGCACTGGCGTCTTGATGCGTGTGCGCGGCTCAGAAGTGATTGGCTTGGTCAATGGGCATTTCGGCGCGCATGACGTGGCCGAAGCACCCGACAGCAGTGTGTGGGTCGCTGATAACAATGCGCGCAAACTGGTGCGCTACTCGCCAGAACTAGAGCTTTTGCAAACTCTGGACGATCCGAAATTCGGCTTTATCGGTCCGCGCTATTTGGATGTGACGCGGGCGGGCTTGCTGGTTGTCGCAGATCAGGACGCGCATCGCATTCTACTGATTGATCCGAGAATTGAGGGAGGTGCGCTTTTGGGAATGATCGGAGATGGCTTGCCGGGATTGGGTCCAAACAAGTTTGATGATCCTGAAGGGGTCGCGGTGGAAGGGCCGCACTATTACTTTTCAGACAGCGATAACAACCGCGTTGTCCGATACACTGTCATCCTAAACTAAGCGTTCAGGTGGCAGGCTTCGCGTCACTGGGCGCATCATCTTCACTGCGCATGTTCACGAAAGCCGCGAACAGAACCGTACTCAGTACAAGCGTGCCAGTCAGTGAATAAGCTGCGAATGCGATCCAGAATGACGATGTTTCCACGTAAACCGAAAAGGCAATTGCGAAAGCCGACATAATGCTGACCGCGAGATAGTAAACCATGCATTCCTCCACAAAACACCGAATTAGGTGCCTGTCCTCCACAAAGCACCATGGATTCACGGTGCCAGTGAAATCTGTCATGATTTAGGCAGTGGAGAGTTAATAGAGTGCCGAAAACTATGGCAGTTTTTAATCAAACTCGCTCAGTCCGCCCATTCCCAAGGTCGAACAAAGTCTCCTAACACACTGGAAACGCTCGCTTCGTCCGCATCAGAACGGCCACTGAGTTGCGCCACCAATCCGCGTTTCTTGTCCTCAATCACGGCGGATACCCGCGCAGGTGAGCCAGCTTTCGCCAATGCTTCGTCATAAACACGGGTGATCGCGCTGCGACGTAGGTCTGGTTTGAACACCTTGCCGACAGCCGTTTTGGGAAGCTCGTCCATGATTTCAATGTACTTTGGCAGGGCAGCGCGTTCAGCGATATGTTCTTCGGCATAAGCGCGCAGGTCTTCCGGCGTAGTATTTGCGCCTGCCACCAATTCCACAAAGGCACAGGGCAATTCGCCTGAGTGCGCGTCAGGTTGGCCAATAGCCCCGACCATCGCCACAGCTTCATGCCCTGACAGCGCCTCTTCGATCTCGGCAGGGTCAATATTGTGGCCACCGCGAATAATCAGATCTTTGGCGCGCCCTGTGATCCAGATATAACCCTCGTCATCAATGCGCCCCAGATCGCCCGTGCGCAGGTAGTCGCGATTGCCATAGCGGTGATAAAGATCAACGTTTTTGTCAGCCTCTGTATACGTGCTGCCCACGTTCACGCCGGGGTTCGAAACGCAAATCTCGCCCACTTCATCCGGGCCACACTCGCGCAGCCCCTCTGACGTCTCCATCATCATTTTGACGTCTGTATAGGGCAAAGCAAAGCCAACCGAGCCAACCTTCTTTTTGCCGTCAGGCGGGTTGGCGGCCACGGCACACGTGGCTTCGGTGAGCCCATAGGCTTCGCAGATTGTGATGCCACAGGCGGCTTCAAACTTTTTAAACAGCTCAACCGGTAAAGGGGCGGAACCGCTGAACGCCATTTTGAGCGCCGAAAGATCAGCATCCACTTTGCGCTGCATCAAAGCGGCAAAGGCCGTGGGCACACCAATCAGGAAGGTAATCTTGTGGCGCTCGCACAGCTTCCAGAAATTATCAAACACACCATCGCCGCGATAACCCGCAGGTGTTGGGAATACGATATGCGCACCCGATGACATCGCGCCCCCCATGATGATCACAGCGGCAAAAACGTGGAACATCGGCAGCGGACACATCGCAACGGACGTCTCGTCAAGCAGGACGCGGTGCACGACCCAAGCATTGTAGATGATGCCAGAGGCGGTGTGCTGTGCCACCTTGGGCATGCCGGTTGTGCCACCCGTGTGGAAGTTTGTGACGACGCGATCTTCTTGCGTGTCTTCAAACTGAAGCGTTTCGGGCTGAGCGGCGATGGCGCTGGTAAAATCGTGCACTTTCGCGTTGTGCGCGACCGGGTTTTTCGGACGGATCAGCGGAACGATGAATTTCTTGAGGCCGGTCAGATAGCGGTGCAGGTCAATCTCGACCACGTGTTTGACATTTGGAGCAAGCGCCACCGCGGCAGCGGCCTTTTGCGGTACGTCCGTTTTCGGGAAGGCTTTGAGGGTGACCAGCACCTTTGCATCTGTCTCGCGCAGGATTGACGCGATCTGATCAACGTCAAGCAGCGGGTTCACCGGGTTCACGACGCCCGCGACCATACCACCAAAATAGGTCAGCACGGTTTCATTGGCGTTAGGGAGAAGATACGCAACTTTATCCGTCGGCCCCACACCAAGTGAGCGGAACAGGTTCGCAGTCTGCGCGGTTTTGCGGCGTAGCTCGTCCCAAGTCAGGGTTTCAACCGGATCGGTTGGCCCGGAGGTCAGCTGATAGGAAATCGCTTTGTTAGCGCCATGCGCATCGGCGGTCCGCGAGATCATACTCCAAACCGTCTTGGGTTGATCACGGTCTTCCCAGAGCGTTTCGGCCTCAATCGCGTTGCGTTCTTCTATCGACGCGTAGCTTCCCATCGTGTTCTCCCCTTACCCGGTTTTCCGGGGTTATTTTGTTGGTAAGGAAGTGTGCCGCGAAAACGTAAGCGGGGCAAGAAAAACGCAAGGTCGCTTTATTCTGCGGCCAACCCATCAGTGAACTGCAGGCGCGCCAGACGCGCGTAAAGACCACCTTCGGCCACCAGACTATCGTGGGTGCCAGAGGCAGCGATGCGACCGCCTTCCATTACCAGAATGCGGTCGGCCTTCTTCACGGTCGCCAGACGATGCGCGACGACAATCGTTGTGCGTCCCTCAGCAAGGCGCTCAACAGCTGCCTGCACAGCCTGTTCGCTTTCGGCATCAAGCGCACTTGTCGCTTCATCAAGCAGCAGGATCGGGGCGTCGCGCAAAATAGCGCGTGCAATCGCGATACGCTGTTTCTGACCACCCGAGAGCATCACGCCGCGCTCTCCTACATAAGAGTCATAGCCATCAGGCAATGCGGCGAGAAAATCGTGGGCAGCCGCCGCGCGCGCGGCCTCTTCAACCTCGGCGTCACTTGCACCGGGGCGACCAAAGCGGATGTTCTCGCGCGCAGTGTCAGCAAAGATCACCGGGTCTTGCGGGACCAAGGCGATGTGCTGGCGGAAATCGTCACGGGTCAGATCACGCAGGTCGTGGCCGTCGATTGTGATTGCGCCCTCATTCGGATCATAGAACCGCAAAAGAAGCTGAATGATCGTCGATTTTCCTGCCCCAGAGGGACCAACCAAAGCAACCGTCTCGCCCTGTTTCACATCGAAAGAAACTCCGTCCAACGCCACTTGTTTCGGCCTTGCGGGATAGCGGAACAGGACGTTGTTAAACGCCACATCACCCTGCACGGGCAAAGTCATCGACGCGGGCGCTTCGGTGTCGTTCACCGTGTCTTCAGCAGTCAACAATTCGACCAACCGTTCCGTCGCGCCGGCAGCACGCTGAATTTCGCCCCAAATCTCGGTCAGCGCGCCAACACCGCCCGCAACCATCACAGCATAGATCACGAACTGCACCAGCTCACCGACAGACATACCCCCTGCCCGCACATCGCGCGCGCCGATCCAAAGCACGCCGACGACGCCTGCAAAGACAAGGCTGATCACGATCACAGTCATCACTGCGCGGGTTCCGATGCGTTTGCGCGCGCTCAAGAAAGCGTTCTCGGTCATCGTCCCAAAGGCGGCACGGCTTGGCGCCTCATGCGTGTAAGCTTGAACTGCTTGTACGGACAACAGCGCTTCTGAAGCGTTGCCCGAAGACTTCGCGATAAGGTCTTGGTTCTCTCGCCCCAGCACGCGCAAGCGACGCCCCAGAACAACGATGGGAATGATGATTGCCGGAACGATCAAAAGCACCATGCCTGCCAGCTTTGGCGAAGTTACGAACAGCAAGACGAGCCCGCCGATTAGGATCAGCGCATTGCGCAGGGCGATGGAGACGGACGAGCTGATCACCGACAGGATTAGCGTCGTATCCGTTGTAATCCGGCTAAGCACTTCGCCAGTCATGATCTTTTCGTAAAACGCCGGGCTCATCCCGATCATGCGATCAAAGGTGGCTTTGCGGATGTCAGCGACCACCCGTTCGCCCAGTCGCGTCACAAGGTAATAGCGCAGCCCGGTGCCAATTGCGAGCAACAGCGCGATACCCAAAGCGGCGGTGAAATAGCTGTCGAGCAACTCCGAGGCCGAGGTTTCAAACCCGTCAACCACGCGGCGCACGGCCATTGGCAAAACCAGGGAAATCATTGCTGTCGCCGTAAGCGCCATCGCAGCGGCCACCAGCATTGCACGGTAAGGGCGCACAAACGGCCAAAGCGCTGACAAAGCGCGCACATTGCGCGATTTTTCACGTTTTTGCAGGGCGATATCGGACGTATCAGACATGGACCGTCAATTAACCATAGCCGACAGGCGTCACAAGTCCCGAAACGCCGCAGCCCACCTCAAATCGCGCCCTTACCGATAGAGGAGCGATTGACCATCGTGGAAAATCTGCACCTTTTCGGGGCTCGCACTCATCCGTACCGCGTTGCCGCGCAACTCTTTGTGGATACCCGGCAATTTGCCGATCACCGCCTCGTTGTCTCCGACCTTGTCAAAATAAAGCAACGTGACCTCTCCCAAAGCTTCGGTGATGTTCACCTTGCCTTCAAACGCGTAATCCTCGCTATCGGTTGCAACCATGTCTTCCGGGCGAATGCCGATGTTCACCTTCAGGCCCATATCGCTGTCTTGCGTGGGCACGGTTGATCGTACATTTCCGCCTGCATCAAGCTTCACGGTGGTTTGAGCGCCGGTGCCGACAATTTCGCCGGACAGCAGGTTCATGGCAGGCGAGCCAATGAATTGTGCGACAAACTCATTTTCGGGACGTTCATAGAGATCAAGTGGCGTGCCGACTTGCGCGATGCCTTTGTTGGCCAAGACCACAATACGCGAGGCAAGGGTCATCGCCTCAACCTGGTCGTGGGTGACATAGATCATCGTTGAATCGGGCATGGATTCTTTGAGCTGCGCAATCTCAATCCGGGTGGCGACGCGCAAGGCGGCATCAAGGTTCGAAAGCGGCTCGTCAAAGAGATAGACTTTGGGATCACGCACAATCGAGCGGCCAATAGCGACGCGCTGACGCTGACCACCGGAAAGCGCTTTGGGCAGACGATCAAGATATTCATCAAGTTGCAAAATCCGCGCGGCATTCTCAATTGCGGCGTCGATCTCTTCCTTGGGTTTCTTGGCAAGCTTCATCGCAAAGCTCATGTTATCGCGCACGGTCATGTGCGGATAAAGAGCGTAGGATTGGAACACCATCGCGATGCCGCGCTGTGCAGGCGGCACATCATTGACGACCTGTCCGTCAATCTGCAATTCGCCCCCGGTGATCTTTTCCAAACCGGCGATCATCCGCAACAAGGTGGATTTTCCACAGCCCGACGGGCCAACAAACACAATCAACTCACCCTTTTTGATATCAAGGTTGATGTTCTTCAGAACATCCACAGTGCCACCGTATGTCTTGGCGACGTTCGTAAGTTTCAAGTCAGCCATAGGCCCTCTCCCTTGTTTGTCTCTTTATCCTGCCGCGCGTCGCGCAAGACAGGGCTGCCATGGACCAAGATGCAGTTTGCCGTCTCCTGAGACGTGGGCTGCACCCAGCTCTTCCCCGATGGGCAGCCAATTGCCCGCTGGCAGAGTGAATTCGGATGGTGTGTCGCTTAGATTGAAAGCGCAGAAAATTTCTTCGCCGCCATGGCTTCGGGTGAAATACACAACGTCGCCGTCAGAGCGCACTTTGTCATGATCGCCTTTGATGATCGCGGGATGAGCGGCGCGAAAAGCAATGGCTCGGCGGTAGTGGTGCACCAAGGCACTTGGATCATCTTCTTGCTCGCCCACTGACATGTGCACATGATCATGGCTGACCGGAAGCCACGTTCGAGGCGCTGAGGAAAATCCACCGTGCGAGTTACTGCTTTCCCAGACCATTGGTGTACGGCAACCATCGCGGCCTTTGAACTCGGGCCAGAACTCGATGCCATAGGGGTCTTGCAGATCGTCAAAGGCCACGTCTGCTTCGGGCAGGCCCAGCTCTTCGCCTTGGTAAATACAGACCGAACCGCGCAGACACATCATCATTGTGGTGAAAAGACGCTGTGCGGCCGGGGACAGGTTCCACCGCGTCGGGTGGCGCTGAACGTCGTGATTGGAAAACGCCCAACAAGCCCAGCCATCGGCTGCGGCGTCGTCAAAGGCTGTCATCACTGTCGCGATCTGCGCAGCATCCGGTTGCGGCCCAGAGAGGAACTCGAACGCGTAACACATCTGCATCAGATCATCGCCGGCAGTGTACTCGCCGATGATCTCCAGCCCGCGCAGGCTATCTCCCACCTCGCCCACAGCGGCGGCGTTAAAGCCGTTCATTACGGCGCGCAGTTTGCGCAGGAAAGCGAGGTTCTCGGGGCGGTTCTTTGAATAGAGGTGTTCTTGGTGGTTGTAGGGGTTTACGCGTGGCGCGATTGAATCGTTGCGCTTTTCCGGTGCCAAGGCCGGGTTGTCGCGCAGCTCAGCGTCGTGAACGTAGAAATTAATCGTATCAAGACGGAAGCCATCGACACCGCGATGAAGCCAAAATTCGGCGACGTCCAACAGCGCGTCTTGCACGGCGGGTGTGTGGAAGTTCAGGTCAGGCTGACTGGCAAGGAAGTTGTGCAGGAAATACTGCTCGCGCTGCGCATCCCACTGCCACGCCGACCCGCCAAAAATCGAAAGCCAATTGTTGGGAGGTGTGCCGTCGGGCTTTGGTTCGGCCCAGACGTACCAATCAGCTTTGTCGTTTTCGCGGCTGGCGCGGCTTTCCTTAAACCACAGGTGCTGATCGCTGGTGTGGCTAAGCACGAGATCGATCATCACCTTGATGCCGTGCTGGTGCGCGGTTTCAACGACAGCGTCAAAATCGGCCAAAGACCCGAACATCGGATCAACGTCGCAATAATCGCTCACGTCATAGCCAAAATCTTTCATTGGCGAGGTGAAAAACGGCGAAATCCAAATCGCATTCACCCCAAGCGAGGCGATGTAGGGCAAGCGCTGTACGATTCCGCGCAGATCGCCGATGCCGTCGCCGTTGCTGTCCTGAAAGCTGCGCGGATAGATTTGGTAAATCACCGCACCGCGCCACCAATCGGCGTCTTTCACCAGCGTGCTTGAAGGCATCGCGTCTTGCATAGTTTGCATATCGTCCATTTTTATTTCACCGATCCGGCCAACAGACCGCGCACGAGGTAACGTTGCATTGTGAAGAACACCAAGAGTGGCACCGCGATAGAGACAAAGGCCGAAGTCGCCAGAATTTCCCAATCGCCGCCGCGCGTGCCGAGCAGTTCAACGATCTGCTTGGTCATCACCGTGGTTTCCCCGGTGCTGTCGATTAGGAACACAAGGGCAACCAATAGATCATTCCACGTCCACAGGAATTGGAAGATCGCGAAAGAGGCCAATGCCGGAAAGCTGAGCGGCAGAATGATCTTGGTAAAGATCTGGAATTCAGTCGCCCCATCAACGCGCGCGTTTTCAATAATGTCGCGCGGCAATCCCACCATATAATTTCGCAATAGATATATCGCGAGCGGGAGGCCAAAGCCGGTATGCGCCATCCAGGTTCCTAAATAGCCCTTTCCGATGCCAATTGCATTATGAAATGACAGGAGCGGGATAAGCGCCAATTGAAGCGGGACAACGAGCAGTCCGACGACAGCTGCGATTAAAAGTGCGCGCCCCGGGAAATCCATCCACGCGAGAGCATAGGCTGCAAAAGCGGCAATCAAGATCGGAATGATCGTGGCCGGGATAACGACCGTCAGCGTGTTGAAGAACGCTTTCGTCATCCCTTCGACGTTGTCTTCGTCAAACAGAACTTGGCGATAATTGTCTAACGTAAAGTCGGGCGGCACCGTTGCATTGACAAACAAGCGTTGTCCGCGCCCGCTGATCTGATCATCGTTGCCTTGCCAAATGTAGGTTCCGTCTTCGTTCAGCGTAAGGGTTTCACCATCGCCCAGATCAGCAGTATCGCCTGCCTGATATGCATCAAGTGCGCGCGAAGATGTGCCCCAGCTGTCGATTGGAACCTCGCCAAGCTCGCCACCGAAAACCGTTCCGTCGACCACGAATACGCCTGTTGAAGTTTCGATCCGATTGTCGTCCGGATCAGCGGCACGAATTTGCACCGTCTGCTCGGATGAGAACATTGCCGACCACCAGCCAGAGGCTGTGATCTGCTCGCTTGTACGAAATGAAGAGACGAACAATCCAAGCGTTGGGAAAATCCAAAGTGCTACCAAAAGCACCACAGAGATGTTCAGCGCCCAGACAACTGCGGGCTTTTGTCCTGCCATGCTATCCATTAGCGCATCTCCTTGCGGGCGTTTTGAACGTTCCAAATAAGGATCGGTGTGACCAGCAACATGATGATCATGGCAGACGCCGACCCCATGCCCCAGTCATTCGCGCGGAACAGTTTGTCGTACATGTAGTTCGCCAGAACTTGGGTTTCCCACTGTCCGTTTGTCATCGCGAACACGATGTCAAAGACCTTCAGCGTGGCAATCGTAATGGTCGTCCAGACCACCACGATCGTCCCCATTATCTGCGGTATTTTGATCTTGAAGAATATCTGGCCGGGGTTTGCGCCATCAATGATCGCCGCCTCAACCGTCTCTTCGGGAATGCCGCGCAAAGCTGCAGACAAGATCACCATCGCAAAACCAGTTTGGATCCAGATCAGCACGATCATCAGGAACAAGCTGTTCCAGAACGGGATCGTCAGCCATTGCTGCGGTTCGCTTCCACCCCACAACAAGTAGAGGTGATTGAGGATACCGATCTGCGCAACGTCTTCGGGGCGGGCTTCATAGACCAGCTTAAAAATCACCGCGGCACCGACAAGAGAAATCGCCATCGGCATAAAGATGATAGACTTCGCAATATTCCCCCACCGCAAACGGTCAGTTAATTGCGCGGCCAACAAACCAAATCCGGTTGAGGCAGCAGGCACAACCAAAAGCCAAAGTGCATTGTTGCGCATCGCCTCCCAGAACTTGGGTTCAGCAAACATCTTTGTGTAATTCTCAAAACCAACAAAGGCGTATTCATTGCCCGGGAGCCTTTCAAGAAAGCTCAACCGAAGCGTGGCAACCACAGGATAGGCAAGATAAAGCCCAAGCGCTGCAATTGCGGGAAACAGAAAAATCCAAGGGCGGATCATGTTCGCGCGGTTTATATTGCGCCCCGCGTTTGGCCCTTTGGCCGGATAAAGAACTTTATCAAGGAAAAGGTTGGCGCCGTAAAAATATCCGACACAACCGGATACACCAATAATAATCGTAATGAGACCGAGTAATGACGGATGCATCGTGAGCCCCTCCCTGAATTGGTCACGTAAGTCTTGTTGTGCCGAAAAGGCGGCCCCCTCTCCTCAGAGGGCCGCCTAATGGTCGCTTACTTCAAAGCGTCCCAGCTTTCCTGGATTTGGCCAGCGACGTCTGCAGCGGATGCGCCGCCAACAAAGTCGACCATACCGGTCCAGAACGTGCCTGCACCAACCGCACCCGGCATCAGGTCTGATGCGTCAAAGCGGAAGGTTGTTGCGTTTTGCAGGATTTCGCCCTGACCACGCAGCGTGTCGTCTTGGTATGTCGCAAGATTGACGCCCTTGTGTGGTGTCAGGAAGCCTGTCTGCGCCATCATGACTTCATGCGCGATTGGTGTCTGCAGGAAGTTCATCAGCTCAACAGCCGCATCATTCACGTCGGTGATCGCAAGAAGCGTACCGCCGCCAAGAACCGGATTACCAAGATCTTTGCCAGCGAAAGACGGGAAGTAGAAGAAGTCTGCATCTACGCCCAGCTCGGTGCCTTCAGGAAAGAATGCTGGTGCAAAAGACGCCTGACGGTGCATGTAGCACTGCGATGGCGAGCTGAACAAACCAGCAGGGCTGTCGCGGAAGTCGGTTGTGCCGACTGCGCCCGCACCGCCTGCAACCATGGCATCATTTTTGGCGAACATGCCAAATGTGTCGATGGCTTCAAGAACCTTTGGATCGTTGAATGGAATCTCGTTTGAGACCCACATGTCATACGTCTCGGGTGTTTGAGTGCGCAGCATGATGTCTTCAACCCAGTCAGTCGCAGGCCAACCCGTTGCTGGCCCTGAACCCAGACCAATACACCAAGGCGTTTCACCGTCTGCGATGATCTGCTCGGAAAGTGCGATCAGGTCTTCCATCGTTTCAGGCACGTCGTAGCCAGCGTCTTCAAAGTTCTCTGGCACATACCAGACAAGCGATTTGACATTCACGTTGAAGAAGAAGCCATAGAACTGATCGGCACCCGATGCGTCAGCATATGTTCCAAGATCAACCCAAGACTGACCAGCAGCATAGTTGTCACCAACCCAAGAGGCCGCATCAGCACCCAGTGGAGTCAAAAGACCCTGCGACGCCATGTTGGAAGCAAGGCCGGGCTGAGGGAAAACCGCGATGTTTGGAGCCGAACCGGCTTCAGCGTCAATCACGATCTGTTGCTCAAAACCGTCCGAACCTGTGTAAGTCGCTTCCGCGCCAGTGGCTTCGGTAAAATAGGCCAGCATGCTGGAGAAAACTTCTGCCTCAGGGCTTAGCCATGGGCCAAATACGGTAACAGACTGACCGCTTAGATCAGGTGCGTTGGCCGCATAGTCAGTGAAGCTGTCCCAGCTGAAGTCACCCTCGCCCGGTGCAAACGGCAAATGTCCATCGGCATGAGCCAATGAGGCCGTCATCGCCGTCAATGCCACACCTGCAATAAGTGTCTTTTTCATTGATAGTCCTCCCAAAAACGCGAATCCTTCGCGTAGAAAAAATTGGTACAAACAAAGCGTGCTTACAATTTGAAAGCGCTTTGGTACTTTGGGGAACGTCTCAGAACTGCACCCGCGTGTCAACAATTGTCATTGAATTGAGCAAAAAATAGCATGTTTTTGCAGATGCAGCATGAAAAATTGCTCAACCCGTGTTTGACGACACTCGGGATATGTGTACGAATAAGGTTCAAAATTTGTAGCCGCTTTGAAACGACACACCAATGAACCTGAAACAACTCGCCAAAAAACTGGACCTGAGCCAAACGACGGTGAGCCGCGCTTTGAACGACTATCCCGAAGTCAGCGAGGCGACGCGCGCACGGGTCAAAGCAGGCGCGCAAAAGCATGGCTACAGCCCTAATATCGCGGCGCGCAATCTTGCGATGGGTCACGCGATGGCGATTGGTCATGTCATCCCGGTCTCGACACAATACGAGATTATGAATCCGATCTTTTCGGACCTGATCGCGGGCGCCTCAAGCGTCTATGCCGAACATGGGTACGAGCTGGTTTTATCCATTGTCGACAATGCAGAAGAAGAAGAGGTTTATCGCAAACTCAAAGCACGTCAGTCTGTGGCAGGCGTTGTTTTGCACTCGCCTGAAATGTCCGACAACCGCATTGAATTTCTGACCAATCTCAAGCTGCCGTTTGCCGTACACGGGCGCGTGTCAGACCACACCGCACCTTACTGCTGGGTCGATGTGAACAACCGCTCGGCGTTCCGGCGCGCGACTGAATTGCTGCTTGATCTTGGTCATCGCCGCATTGGTCTGATCAACGGGATCGAGACGAAGGACTTCGCCTTTCGGCGGCGTCAGGGATACGAAGACGCCTTGGCCGCACGCGACGTTGCGGTTGATCCGGCGATCATGCATTCAGGCCTGATGACCGAAGAAGAAGGCTACAAAGCCGTCGTCGAGATGCTGGCCTTGCCGACCCCGCCCACCGCCTTTTTACTCAGTTCGATGGTGTCGGCCTTTGGTGCGAAACGCGGCATCGAAGAATCAGGGCTGGTGTTGGGGCAGGACATTTCCGTGGTCACCCATGACGACGAACTTTCTTATCTGGGCAACAGCGGCGAAAGCCCGATTTTCACGTCGACCCTATCGTCGGTGCGTGAGGCCGGACGTTTGCTGGCCGAGAACCTGATCCATCACATCAACAACCCCAGCGAGCCGCTGCGCGAAGAACTGTTAAAAGCCGATCTGCGCATTGGAAAATCCACCGGCCCTGCGCCCGCTTAAACATCCCCTGCCCGCGCTTTCACAGACGCGCGCTTCCAGAAAGCAAAATTATGACGAACACGGCAAACATCTCAGCCGCCACGCCCGCGTGGTGGAAAGAAGCGACGGGCTATCAGATTTACCCGCGCAGTTTTTGTGACTCAAACGGCGATGGCATCGGCGACATTCCCGGCATCATCTCAAAGCTTGACCATCTGCAAGCGTTGGGGATCGGCTTTATCTGGCTGTCCCCCGTCTATGCCTCGCCCATGGATGACAATGGCTATGACATCTCGGATTATCGCGCCATCGCGCCCGAGTTTGGCACATTGGAAGATTTTGATCGCTTGGTCGCCGAAGCATCAGCGCGCAACATCCGCATCGTGATGGATCTGGTGGTGAACCATTGCTCAAACCAGCACGCGTGGTTCAAAGCCGCCTGCGCATCCGCTGATGCGCCTGAGCATGATCTGTTTATCTGGCGTGACGCGGCTGCGGACGGCGGGCCACCGGATGCCACGATAGCGTGTTTTGGCGGCTCGGCCTGGACCTATGTGCCTCAGGTCGGCAAGTATTATTTCGGCTTCTTCAGCCCAAGCCAGCCAGACTTAAACTGGCAGAACCCGACCCTGCGCGCTGATATTTACGAGATGATGAACTGGTGGCTGGATCGCGGAATCGGCGGTTTTCGCATGGATGTGATCAGCCTGATTGGCAAGGATGTGGATGCGGGCGTTTTCGAAGAAGGCCCTGATCTGCATCGCTTTTTGCAAGAAATGCACCGTAAGACATTGGCCGGGCGCGATGTGATGACTATCGGTGAAAGCTGGTCGGTAAGCCCTCAGACAGCGCCGCTTTACTGTGGGCAAGCGCGCAGCGAACTCGACATGGTGTTTCAGTTCAACCACGTGATGGCCGGGTGGGACCCGACCTATGGCAAGTGGAAACCTCTGCCGTTTGATCTGGTCAATTTCAAGCGTGTGATGAGTGAGTGGCAGGAGGCGCTCGCCGAGGACGGATGGAACTCTCTTTTCCTGTCCAACCACGATCTTCCACGTCAGGTTTCGAAGTATGGGGATGCAACCCACTATCGCGTGGCATCGGCCAAGATGCTCGCCACAGTCATCCACCTGATGAAAGGCACGCCATTCGTCTATCAGGGCGAAGAGATCGGCATGACCAACGTGGTGTTCGAGCGGATCGAGCAATTTCGCGACATCGAAACGCTGGGCAACTTCAAAGATGTTCTTTCGAACGTAGTGACAGCAGAAGACTTCATTGCAGGGGCAAATGCGAACGGTCGCGACAACGCCCGCACACCGATGCAGTGGTCAGATGCACCGCAAGCGGGGTTCAGCGACGGCACGCCTTGGATCGACGTGAACCCGAATTACGCTGAGATCAACGTTGCTCGCGATAGCACTGATCCGGATGGCGTTTTGGCGCACTACCGCACTTTAATCGCCTTGCGACACAGCCATCCGATTGTTGTGCACGGTCGCTATGTACCGGTGGCGGAGGAGGACGCATCAGTATTTGCGTATCTGCGCGAGCTTGGGGATCAAAAGCTGGCGGTGGTCGCAAACTTCACGGGGCAAGAAGTCGATTTTGAGGTGCCCAAAACGCTTGCAGGGCAAGGCACGTGTTTGATCACAAACGGGGAGGCAGCGTGTGACCATCTAAGCGGCACGATACGCCTAAGGCCTTTTGAAGCTTTCGCTGTCTTACTGAACGCTTGAGCCGCCACGCGTCGCAAAAATCTCGGCGCTGATCGCTTTTGACGGCGCGATTGCGTCCAATGGGTCAGGTGCTAGGCTGCTCTCCATGACACTGGAGAGCGGCTCCCCTTTGGCCAGTGCCTCTTTAACAAGCTCCACAGCTTTGACGCGCCCGATCTTGGGAGCCAGTGCGAAAACCGCCGCTTCGGCCATGATTTCCGGATTGCTGCGCACCCGCTCTGACATCGCCTGCGCGTTAGGTTGCATCGTCGAAACCAGCATGTCGGAATGCGCCAGGGCTGCGGCGGTAAGTTCCATAAGCTGCGGCAGCAAATGCCACTCGACCGCCCACATAGAGCCGTCACGTTCTTCCGAATAGACTGCGGCGCCAGCAAGTCCTGCGTCGACGCTGCGTGCGACGGCAGCAATCGACAGGATCGCCTCGGCGGTGACCGGGTTGGCCTTTTGCGGCATGGTCGAGGAACCACCGGTTGCGCCCGCAGTAACTTCGCCAATCTCAGAGCGCGATGAAATGATCGTGTCGCTGGCGATCTTAGCGAGCGCTGTGATTAAGCGGCTGGCCCAGAAAGCGATATGTCGCAGCGGGGCACGATCCGTGTGCCAAGGCGCGCTAGACGTCAGATTCAATTCTTTGGCCAATGCGACGGCAATCGCAGGCCCGTGCGGTGCGATCGCAGTTTGCGCCCCTGACGCACCCCCTGATTGAACGCGGAAGGCTTTGCGTGCAAGTTCATCAACCTCGTCCTCAAGCGCAATGCAAGGTTGCGCCCAATAGGCGGCGCGCAGTCCAAAGGTGATCGGCGTTGCCACTTGCCCGCGCGTGCGTCCGGCCATGACCGTTTCGGCATGCGTGGTGCTGAGCGTTTCCAAACCGTCGATCACTGCGCCTAGCCGCGCCTCGATCACACCCATCGCGTCACGGATGGCGAGCAAAAGCGCGCAATCTATTATGTCCTGACTGGTCGCGCCGAAGTGCACCCAGTCTTTGTGCGGCTCGGCAACCGCGCGGCGCAAGGCCACAACAAGCGCAGGCACCGGAACGCCCGCTGCGGCAACGCCTGTTTGAAGCTCGTCCGGCTCAATGATCAAATCGCGTGCGGCACGATCAATTTCAACGCCAGCCTCAGATGGGATCACACCAAGGTTTGCCTGCGCGCGTGCGTAGGCGGCTTCCACGTCAAGCAACCGGCGCGCAAAGCTTGCGTCACCGAATATCTCCGAGACTTTAGCATCGGAAAATGTCGGCCTTGTCATAAACGATCCGTTCATGTCGCCTCTCGCAAACCAAGTATCGCACGCGCCTGAGCAGGTGTTGCAACAGGCCGTTCATAGGTTTCGCAAATCTCAACCGCGCGCTGAACCAGCGCGGCGTTTGACGGGGCAAGCGTGTCATGATCCAGCCGAACATTGTCTTCCAAACCCGTGCGCGCATGCCCGCCAGATGAAATCGCCCACTCGTTCAGTTCAAGCTGATGCCGTCCGATGCCCGCCGCACACCACGGCGCGTCCTCACCAAAAAGGCGGCGCACAGTTTTGAGGTAGAAATCGAACACATCGCGATCGACCGGCATTGCATTTTTGACGCCCATCACGAATTGCACATAAGGGATGCCCGCCAACACACCTTCGTCTGCCAGTTTTTTGGCTTGAAAAATGTGACTTAGATCAAAAGCTTCGACCTCGGGCTTAATCTCATACGTGCGCATCTCAGAGGCCAGCCAGTTCACAAGGTCAGGCGGATTTTCATAGACACGCGCCGGAAAATTGTTCGACCCAACCGACAGCGAAGCCATGTCTGGGCGCAAGGGCAACATGCCACCGCGCTCTTGGCCCGCGCCAGAACGTCCACCGGTCGAAAGCTGAATGATCATACCTGCGCAGTGCTTTTCGACGCCCTCTTTCAGAGCCGCGAACTTTTCAGGGTCGCTTGAGGGTGTTTCGTCCTCGTTACGCACATGTGCGTGCATGATGCTCGCCCCTGCCTCAAACGCTGCATGCGTGGACTCGATTTGTTCGCTCACCGAAATTGGCACTGCCGGGTTGTCTGCTTTGGTCGGCACGGACCCGGTGATCGCGACGCAGATGATGCAAGGAGATGACATGGCTTGGTTCCGTTCGTTCACTTACACTCAAGTCTCGCTGGAAATTCCTTAGCGTGCAAGCTGCTGTAGCGTTGGATCAAACGTCAAAGAAAGCCGTTTCCGCGCCGCCCTGCAGATGGATGTCAAAGCGGCAGACTTCACGATCATCGCGCTTGGCAATAAAGGTCGCCCGACTGGCGGTTGCTGATCGTTTCATCCGCCAAAAGCGCACCTCATGCGCCTTCGGTGATCAGCGTTGGAAAAGGTGCATCAAACACCGGAAATACCCTTTGAGTGCGGCTATACGCGCATGAATTGCCAATTGTCTGGCGTATTTTGCTCACTGTGCTAACGTCGCGACAGCCAAAGCCATATAAAATCAAGAAACGACCAAAAAGCCAAAGCCGGAATCGGCTCAAAAAATGGGGGGAATCAATGACGTATGATGGCGTGACCGGATATGTTGAGTTTGACCTCGCCGAAGAGTCCGCAAAGAAAATACACGCGCTTAAATCAACGCTTCCAGAAGATTCTGTGGCCGTTCTTGCGAAAGAAGTGTTAACGCAGGTGGCCCGATACCGTAGCTCTGGCGCGGACATAGATAGCCCATCACCTGAAGCAATTGAGCGGCTAAGCCATGATCTGATCTCGGATGATCCATTGGCAGGCGCTAAGTTTATTGACGGCGTGCGCACCCAAGGCGCCTCTTCAGAAGCAGTGCTTTTGGAGTACCTTGCCGTGGCAGCTCAAACGCTGGGTCTGTGGTGGGAGCATGACAAAGTTTCGTTCACCGATGTCACCATTGGGACAAGCCGCATTTTTGGTATCCTACGAGGGATGCGCAGCTATTTTGCTTCTCCAACTTACACCCCCAGCAAAACAGCCTTGTTTGCCTCCGTCCCCGGTGAAACCCATACGCTGGGCGTGACCATGGCCGCCGATTTCTTTCGCAAGGATGGCTGGGACATTGATCTTAAGTCAGGGTTAGGCCACGACGACCTTGTCAGCGACATCAAGCAATCAGATTGCAGCCTGATTGGACTGTCGCTTAGCGGTGAGCATTCTGTGCGCGCGCTGTCGCGGCTGGTAATCGCTTCGCGCATCTGCAAACCCGCGACACCCATCCTTGTCGCCGGACAGTCAATTGACGAGCTGAAACCTATGATTGATCTGATGTCGGTTGATGGCATCGCAGGCAGTATTGACGACGCAAAGTCCGCTGCAGAGGCGCTGATACCGATAAAACGTTAGCTACCGTCAGCGCTCTGATCGCTTGGTGCAACGCTTGAAGATGCGGGCGCAGCCGCCCAGCCCTTGCCAGCGGCCAATTGCTGACGCACCCAAGCCTGTGCAAGCTCGGACTGGCTAAACAGCAAATCCAGACTACTGCTCAGCCGGGTTTGTTCTGTGTCCAACACGGCATCCAATGCCACTGCACCCGCCTCGAAACTTTGAATGGCCAGGGACGTGGCCGCCTGTGCGCTGCTGGTGGCCGAGACCAACTCAGTGACCTGTCTTTGGCGCATCTGGGTCTGCATCATTGCGGTCTGCATTTCTTCAATTGCCGCAAGATAAGCGGCACGATAGTTCACTTCCGCTTCGCGTGCTTCTGCCACCGCAACCACTTTGTTGGCGCGTAAACCGGGGCGGTCTGCCAGTGGCAGGACGATGGATGGGCCAAACGACCACGCATCGCTCTGAGCCACAGACACCGAGCCATTCAGGCGCAGAGATGGATAAAGTTCAGCCTCTCGAATACCAATCGCAGCCGTGGCCGCGGCAAGGCGACGCTCGGCTGCACGAATATCAGGGCGGTTGCGCAACAAATCGGCGGGTAGCCCCACGTCCGCATGTGCTGCAGGGCTTGGGATTTTGCTCAAATGCGCAATGCGCGCAAGCACAGCATCGCTTGGTTGATTGATCAGCGTTGCAATTCGAAACGCCGCAGTACGCTCTTCGGCCTGCAACGGCGGAAGCGAAGAGCGCGAAGACGCCGCCAATGAGGACGCACGCGCCACATCAAGTTGCGTTGCACTTCCAGCGGCGCGGCGCTCTCGGGTGATCCTGAGTGATGTTTCGCGCGATGAAATGGTCTGCCGGGTCACACCTTGAGCTGCCTGAAAATAGCGAAGGCGGATATAGGTGCTTATCAATTCGGACAAATACGCCAGACGCGCAGTGCCAACATCCAATTCAGCGGCCTCAAGCTGCGCATCTGCTGCCTCTTGTCGCCGCGCGGTTTCGCCAAAGATATCAAACACAAACGCCGCGCCAACACGTGCAGCAGCACTTTCGTTTTTGACACCGTCCGTTTCAGAAACCGTCGCAGAGACCGACGCATCACCGCTCACTTGGCTTGCGAGCCAAAGCGTTCTCCGTTGGCGCGCGCAGCCTCAATGCGCGCCAAGGCCGCCTCGATGCTTAGGTTTTGCGCTAAACCGTCGTCGATTAACGCATTGAGCGCTGGATCGTTAAACTGAAGCCACCACCTTTGCGCGGCCGCATTCTCTAACGGCAAATGCGTGCCTCCTACAAAAGCAGGGGCATTCTTGAACGACGGTGTCACGTAGTCTGGGCCAAGCACAGCGCAGCCCGCTGTGCCAAACACAACACACGCCGTCATCAAGGTTTTCTGCATGTCTCTGCTCACACGTACTTTTTTTCATACCGTACGCGTCAGAAGCTTGGGCCTGCGAGGCCAAAAAGGATGCGCAGAGAAATCGGTAAACGTGTGAGTCTTTCGCACATCACAACCGAAACGTGCGCCCTACTTCGGTGTTACGCCAAACGGCTTTCCGCAATTTCGACAAACCACGAACAGCCAAAAGGAATCGCTTCGTCGTTGAAATTATACTGCGGTTGGTGAAGCTCTGCATTCTCGCCAATACCAAGATGAATATAGGCGCCGGGTCGTTCGTTCAACAGGAACGAGAAATCCTCGCCCCACATGGTCATCTCCGCCGTTTCGCAACCGCCCGCAACCGCACTGGCTGCTTGGCTTGCAAACCCGGTTTCGGCCTCCGAATTCACCACGCCAGGATAGTTCCGCTCGTAGCGAATGACCGGGCGACACCCATAAGCCTCAGCGGTGCCAGCAACGATCTGGCGAAAGCGATCTTCGGTAATATCGGCGGTTTCATCGCTCATCGTGCGCGTCGTACCTTTGAGCAGCACGCTTTCGGGAACAACGTTATGCGCCGTGGTCACGCTTTCGATTGAGGTGACAGAGACGACAACTGCCGCCATCGGATCAATATTGCGCGCAACGATGGTTTGCAGACCCAAAACCAGCTGGGACGCCGCAATCATTGGGTCAACGGCGTCATGAGGATAGGCCGCGTGTCCGCCGCGCCCATGAATTTCGACTTCAAACAGGCCCGTGGCTGCATAAAACGCCCCGGAACGGATCGCAAACTCGCCCAACGGGCGGCCCGGGATGTTGTGCATGCCATAAACCTCATCGATGCCAAAGCGGTCCATCATCCCGTCGTTGACCATCTCGCGGCCACCGCCGCCTCCTTCTTCGGCAGGCTGAAAGATCAACGCGACAGAGCCGTTGAAATTGCGTGTCTCGGCAAGATATTTCGCCGCCCCCAGCAACATCGCTGTGTGCCCATCATGCCCGCAGGCGTGCATTTTTCCCGGTGTCTTTGAGGCGTAAGGCACGTCTGTGTCTTCCTCAATCGGAAGCGCATCCATATCCGCGCGAAGCCCAATGCACCGCGTCCCGTCCCCAGTACCTTTGATGATGCCAACTACGCCGGTTTTGCCGATGCCGGTGACAACCTCGTCACAGCCAAACTCGCGCAACTTGTCAGCGACGATCCCGGCGGTGCGATGCACATCAAACTGCAACTCAGGATGTTCGTGAAAATCCTGCCGCCATCCGGCGATTTCATCGTGCAGTTCAGCGAAACGATTGCGGACGGGCATGGGCGGAATCCTTTTTGACTACGCGCCAAGACCTAGCAGAGCCTGCGCCTCCGGCAAGACCTGACCCACATGAAAAACGCGGCCCCGCTTGGAGCCGCGCTTTACGTTATTCTATGTTTTGGCGCTTAGCTGCGTGCGTCGCCCACAAGCTTCCAGATCGCTGGGAACGCGATAACCGCGACCACAAGCTTCAGCGCATCAACCCAGATAAAGGTCTTCACACCGTAAGCGTACCAGTTTTCCCAACCCAGAGCTGCTCCCCAATTCGCCGACAGCCAGATAACGCCGGGGATATAAACTGCGAGGATACCCGCCGCCATCGCGATAACCATGCTCAGTGGATTGCGATCAAAGCCTGCACGCGCCAGCGCGCCCACAACGAAAGCTGCCAGCGCGAAGCCAATCAAATAGCCCCCAGTTGGCCCCATCATGTACGCAAGGCCAATGCCTTTTTCCGGTGTGCCTGCAAAGACTGGCAATCCTTGGGCGCCCAATGCGAGATAGCCAGCGACAGTCGCCAGACCGAGGCGCGGGCCATAAGCCGCGCCAATCACCATCACCACAAGCATTTGCAGCGTGACAGGCACCGGAACCGTTGCAATCTGCACTTTGGCCGAAACCCAAAGCGCGACAATACCGGCCACAAACAGCACAAACCGCTTGATCCAAAGCTGGTTGCCTTCGGTGTTCCAGACCAGATCGGTCAATACGGGGCGGGATGCGATGGTTGACATGAGAGCATGATCCTTCTGCGTGATGTCGTTTGTTGCCCGTTTTATTGCATTGCAGCGATCAAGGGGCAAGGCTGTCTGATTTGGGAGTGTAGTGACTTGTCATTACATAGTCTTTGCGCGGCCCCGTAACGCGCCAACACGCACTCCAGTTCAGCCAATCGGTAAAATCATAAGCCACCTCGTAACGATCCGGATCACACAGATGCACGGCGCTATGGGTTGCAACATTCAATGCCACTGAATGAAAGGCGCGCATGTCATCGAAAAACACATCCAAGCCCCCCGCGCCTTCGACCCAGATATAACGCCGCATAGCCGTCAACCTCTGTCCGCCAATGTCCAAAGTTCCGCGCTCATCCTGAACAAGCCGCACATCGTCGCGGTAAAATGTCACCTCTCCCGTCAAGTGGTGCGTGTCCCCAGCAGCATGCACAATGTCACGCTTCAAGTGCCACACCCCTTCCAGCACCCATAGAGAGCTCAACCCTTTCATAACGCTGCGTTCTGCCTTCATCGGTTCAAAAATATGTCGGGGAGGTCTGGAGGGGCAGCGCCCCTCCAGTTGGTCGTGGCATCCAAATGCCACGAAACCAAATCTTGTCCCCGTCTCGCGCGCAGTCTAAACGCACCCCAACCGCAGACGAAAGGCGCTTTCCCCATGATCCCACGTTATTCCCGCCCCGATATGGTCGCCATCTGGTCGCCCGAAACCAAATTCCGCATCTGGTATGAAATCGAGGCGCACGCGTGCGATGCTATGGCCGAAATGGGCACGATCCCGACAGAAAACGCTGCCGCTGTATGGAAAGCCAAGGACGTTGAGTTCGACGTCGCGCGCATTGACGAAATCGAAGCCGTCACCAAGCACGACGTCATCGCCTTCCTGACACACTTAGCGGAAATCATCGGCAACGACGAAGCGCGCTTTGTCCATCAAGGTATGACCAGCTCTGATGTGCTCGACACAACAACCAACATCCAACTGGTGCGCGCCGCTGACATTCTGATCGCTGACATGGAAGAGCTGCTCGCCGCCCTGAAAACCCGTGCGCACGAACATAAAATGGACGTTCGCATTGGTCGTTCGCACGGCATCCATGCCGAACCTGTGACAATGGGCCTGACCTTCGCGCGGTTCTACGCGGAAATGGATCGCGGCTTGGCACGCTTGCGAGCCGCTCGTGCTGAAATCGCCACGGGCGCTATTTCCGGCGCTGTCGGGACATTCGCCAACATCGATCCTGTTGTGGAAGCCCATGTCTGCGCCAAGCTTGGCTTGGAACCCGAGCCCATCAGCACCCAGGTTATCCCACGCGACCGCCACGCCATGTTCTTTGCCACTCTTGGCGTCATCGCAAGTTCCATCGAAAACATCGCGATCGAAATCCGCCATATGCAGCGCACCGAAGTTTTGGAAGCAGAGGAGTTTTTCTCAAAGGGTCAAAAAGGCTCCTCCGCGATGCCGCACAAACGCAACCCGGTTCTGACCGAAAACCTTACTGGCCTTGCGCGTCTTGTGCGCATGGCCGTGGTGCCTGCGATGGAGAACGTTGCCCTTTGGCACGAACGCGATATCTCGCACTCTTCTGTGGAACGCATGATCGGCCCGGATGCGACCGTGACGCTTGATTTTGCCCTCGCGCGTCTGACTGGTGTGATCAAAAACCTCGTCATCTACCCCGACAACATGATGAAAAACCTCAATCAGTTCCGCGGACTTGTGCATTCACAGCGCGTGTTGCTCGCCCTCACCCAAGCAGGCGTCAGCCGCGAGGACAGCTATCGTCTTGTGCAGCGCAACGCGATGAAGGTCTGGGAAGAAGGCGCTGATTTCATGACAGAACTGCTTGGCGATGCAGATGTCACTGCGGCCCTGAGCAAAGCGGAAATCGAAGAGAAGTTCGACCTTGGCTATCATACCAAACACGTCGACACGATCTTTGCGCGGGTCTTTGGAGCAGATTGATTTTGCCAAACGCGAATGTCGTGCTAGCTTTTGGTTATCCCCAATGTAGGAGAGCACAGATGAAAACCGCACTCACAGCACTTCTTATCACCATCGCGCCCG
This sequence comes from Paracoccaceae bacterium, assembly GCA_039942715.1. Taxonomy (GTDB): domain Bacteria; phylum Pseudomonadota; class Alphaproteobacteria; order Rhodobacterales; family Rhodobacteraceae; genus JABDJX01. The sequence continues at coordinate 561,475 of JBDVBY010000007.1, read as the reverse complement.
GCTTGGCCTTTGCGCAGTGTTTTGGTGACCACTCCGAACAAGTTGTGATGTCTTGCCCGCAGGGCCAGATGTATGACGCTGACAGCGAAAACTGTGTGCCGCTTACCACAAGCTAAGCGCCCTTTTCGAAAGATGATAATGAGGCGGCCTTTACAGGTCGCCTTTTTCTTTGCCGAGTTTTTCGCCTGCAAAGACCATTCGTTAACCAGAACCGGAGTAGAACACAAAGCGAACATAAAGGACTAACATGGCTCTTGATTCGCAAATGAATGACTTTCCCATGACGCTTCCGCCGCTTGGCGGACCGACCATCGCCCTATCCCATAAAGAAAAGGCAGCCATCGTGGTGCGGCTTCTTCTGGGGCAAGGAGCAGTTCCAGCGCTTTCATCGTTGTCTGAAGAAAAACAAACCGAACTTGCGGTGCAGCTTGCCCGGATGCAGTCGGTGGATCAGGCCACGGTTATTTCTGTCGCCGAAGAATTTGCAGCAGAAATCGAACGCATCGGCCTGTCGTTTCCCAAGGGCCTGTCTGGTGCGCTTGGATTGCTCGATGGCACGCTTAGCGAAAACGCCGCGCGCGAATTGCGCAAAATGGCCCCGGATGGCGATACCGAAAGCTACTGGAAAGTGGTGAACGAGGCCGACAACGACCGCCTGCTGCCGTTTCTTGAAAACGAATCCGTAGAAGTCGCCGCGGTAATCCTCTCAAAACTCGGGGTGAACAAAGCGGCCGAAATCCTAAGCAAGCTTTCAGGCGACCGCGCGCGCAAAGTCACGCTCGCTGTATCAAAAACCGGAGGCGTTGTGCCAGATGTTGTGGCCCGCATCGGACGCTCGATGGCTGAACAACTAGAAGTCCGCCCTACTCTTGCTTTTGACGGCGAACCGGTCAGCCGCGTTGGCGCAATCCTGAATTACACAAGTGCAACCGTGCGCGATACGCTATTGGAAGGTCTTGATCAGGACGACAAAGACTTTGCCGACCAGGTACGCGCGTCTATCTTTACCTTTGCCAATATCGCCGAGCGGATTTCTGCACGCGATGTCCCGCGTATTCAACGCGACATTGCTCAAAACGATCTGGCAATGGTGACGGCGACGGCAAAAGGGGACGACGAAAAATCCATCACCTTTATCCTTGAAAACATATCAAAGCGCATGGCCGAGAACATCCGCGAGGATGCAAAAGAGTTCGAAAACGTCAAAACAGAAGACTACGAGGCCGCAATGCTACGTATCGTCTCCAAAATTCGTGAACTGGAAGAAGCAGGCGAAATCTTTTTCGTTCTGAACGACGACTAAAACGAACATCGCTCGAAAAGCACACGCACGCCAAATCCTGAGGTCTGCGCGCATAGCGCGTGGACCGAGGCGACATCGTGCACGCAAATGCGTGCGCTTTTGGATCAGGCATAAATCGCAAAAGGTCACCACGGCACGCGTTCTTGTACCGTCCTTCGCTGCCCTGTATCACGCTGGTTAACAAACGGGCGGTTTATGGCAGACGAAGACGAGCATCTAAAACACCGTATAAAAGACACGCTGGCACGCGGGTTGCTTGGGGCGACGCTGTATTTGCCTTACGCCAAACGCGTGCGCCTTGTGGGATGGGTTGTGTCCAAATGTGTCGCTCCTCTTGCGGGTTGGCGCAGGCGTGTGCTGAACAACCTCGCCTATGTCGCGCCCGAAATGTCAGACAAAGAAGCCCGCGCAGTTGCAGATAAGGTCTGCAACAACGTTGGGCGCGCCTTGATCGAGATTTATTCAGGCGATGAATTCATCGAGCGCGCAACACACTCAGAAATCGGTGGCCCCGGCCAAGACGCTTTGGAACAAGCCCGCAAAGACGGCCGCCCTTGCGTGTTGATCACAGCGCATTTGGGGAATTACGACGTCGTGCGCGCCAAACTCAGCCGCGATGGCTTTCCCATGGCAGCGCTTTATCGCCCGATGGACAATGAAGGGTTCAACGCCCACTATGTTAACGCCATCTCAAAGGTGGCCGCCCCGGTTTATCCCACCGACAAACGTGGCATCACATCGCTGGTGCGGCACCTAAAAGACGGCGGAAATATCGGCATTGTCGCAGACGTGGGCGCAACCAACGCCCCGCTTTTGGAATTTTACGGAAAGCCTGCGCATACGCCTTTGTCGGCCGCAGAATGGGCGCTTAAATACGACGCTTTGTTAATTCCTGTTTTCGGCATTCGCAAACTAGACGGGCTGAACTTTCGCGTACATGTGAGCGATCCAATCCCTCACACAACGCCCGAAATCATGATGCAGGCCTACAATGACACGGTTGAAGGCATCGTGCGCACCCACATCAATCAGTGGTTTTGGGTACACCGCCGTTGGAAGCTTGGGCAGGCGGAGAAAGACACCCTTAGCGCAGACGCGCAGCCCCCAAAATAGGTCCAGCCCCTTTTTGCTGTACCAACACAACAACCGGCGCACCGTTCGGCATTTTCACCGAAGCGCGGTAGTCTGAGCTTCCATTCCACTTGGCCACTTCGATCATCTTATTGACCGTGTTGTGGTAATCCAGCTTGCGCCCGGCGTTCTCACCACGGCGAATGCTGACCGTCGCTTTGGGCGTGTAAGTCAGAATATGCACAACCGCACCAGCACCCACATTGCCGGATGCCGCGATACGTACGCGATCGCCGTCTCGCTTAAGCGTGACTTTTACCGGATTGGGTGACGACTTGTGCTTTTGCACAAGATCGGCAAGCTCCATCGGGCGTGTCCCGACGATGTGGTCACGTCCTCCGACAATCATTTGCGGTGTGTAAACGGTTCGGCTTTTTGCCGCGCGGGCATAAGCGCGCTGGCGTGCGGTAAAGCTTGGGTCGGCAAATTCGTCTTTCCAACCAAGATAATCCCAATAATCCACGTGCAGCGCGATAGCGATCACGTCATCACGGTCAACAATCTGGCTAAATACCTTGTCAGCAGGCGGGCAAGACGAACATCCCTGCGATGTGAAAAGCTCGACAACAACCGGGCCCTCAGCCGCCGCTGGTCCCGAAAAAGCAGCCCACAGGGCCGCTGCACAAATTGTCAATTTCTTCATAAAGATCGTCCATCCAAACTCTTACGTTGGCTCATACCTAACTGACAGGCTGTTCACCTGCCAATCAAGGTTTTGAGAGACTGCGTTACATCTTTTTTGTGCAACACATTCACGATTGTGCACCATGGTATACAAAAGCCTTGCAACCACGCCCGCACCCCGATATTGCGAACCCAAATTCCGACACTTGTTATTATAATGGAGCCCATCCCCCATGCCCATCACTGTTGGCCAAGACAGCTCGAACACCCGCAAGACCCTGACCGTAGGCGCTCAAAGCGTTGATTATTATTCAATTCCTGCCGCTGAAGCCGCTGGTCTTGGATCATTTTCCAAGCTTCCTGCCGCGTTGAAGGTGGTGCTTGAAAACATGCTGCGCTTTGAAGACGGCAAGACCGTTAGCGTTGATGACATCAAAGCTTTTGCAGAATGGGGTGCCAAAGGTGGCAAGAACCCGCGTGAAATCGCCTACCGCCCTGCCCGTGTGTTGATGCAGGATTTCACCGGCGTGCCGGCTGTTGTTGATCTGGCCGCGATGCGCGACGGAATCGTTGCCCTTGGCGGTGACGCCGAGAAAATTAATCCGCTCAACCCCGTTGATCTGGTCATCGACCACTCGGTGATGATTGATGAGTTCGGCAATCCACGCGCGTTTCAAATGAACGTGGATCGCGAATACGAGCGCAACATGGAGCGTTACACCTTCCTCAAATGGGGACAGTCCGCGTTTAACAATTTCCGCGTTGTGCCCCCTGGAACCGGCATTTGCCACCAAGTGAACCTAGAATACCTGAGCCAAGCGGTTTGGACCGACGCCGATCAAAACGGCACGCAGGTCGCCTACCCTGACACGCTTGTTGGCACCGACAGCCATACCACCATGGTCAACGGTCTGGCCGTTCTGGGCTGGGGTGTTGGCGGGATTGAAGCCGAAGCCGCGATGCTGGGTCAACCGATTTCGATGCTGATCCCCGAGGTGATTGGCTTTGAACTGACCGGTTCGATGGTTGAAGGAACGACAGGCACGGACCTTGTTCTCAAGGTCGTCGAGATGCTGCGCGCCAAAGGTGTGGTTGGCAAATTCGTCGAGTTCTTTGGCGCAGGCCTTGATACCCTGCCGTTGGCAGATCGCGCGACAATCGCAAACATGGCGCCCGAGTATGGCGCGACCTGTGGTTTCTTCCCGGTGGATAACGAAACGCTGCGCTACATGCGCACGTCGGGTCGTGATGAGGATCGCATTGCACTTGTTGAGGCTTATGCAAAAGAAAACGGGTTCTGGCGCGGCGACGATTACGCCCCGATCTACACTGACACCCTCAGCCTTGATATGGGCACCATCGTTCCTGCGATTTCCGGCCCCAAACGCCCGCAGGATTTCGTGGCCCTCGATCAGGCCGACACAGCTTTTGCCCGCGAGATGGAAGAAACCTTCAAACGCCCGATGGGCAAAGAAGTTGCCGTCGCTGGTGAGGATTACACGCTTGAGTCCGGCAAAGTCGTGATCGCCTCGATCACGTCGTGCACCAACACATCCAATCCATACGTGATGATCGGCGCAGGCCTAGTGGCCCGCAAAGCGCGCGCTTTGGGATTGGATCGCAAGCCTTGGGTAAAAACATCGCTCGCCCCGGGTTCGCAGGTTGTGAGCGCTTATTTGGAGGCGGCTGACCTTCAGGAAGACCTTGATGCGATTGGCTTTAACCTTGTTGGCTATGGCTGCACGACGTGTATCGGCAACTCTGGCCCGATCCAAAAAGAGCTGTCTGACGCGATTGCCGAAGGCGATCTGGTGGCGACATCTGTTCTGTCAGGAAACCGCAACTTTGAAGGGCGGATCAGCCCGGATGTGCGCGCCAACTACCTTGCCTCGCCTCCACTGGTTGTGGCCTATGCGATCGCGGGCACGCTGAATATCAACCTCGCGAACGACGTGATCGGCCAAGACAAAGACGGCAACGACGTTTATCTGAAAGACATCTGGCCGTCGCAAGCCGAGATTGCCGAACTGGTCGAGCGCACAGTCACGCGCGAAGCGTTCCAATCAAAATACGCCGAGGTCTTTACTGGCGACGAGAAATGGCAAGGTGTGCAAACCACCGACAGCCTAACCTATGACTGGCCGTCCACTTCGACTTACGTGCAAAACCCGCCTTACTTCCAAGGTATGGGAGCCGAGCCGGGCACGATCAGCAACGTTGAGAACGCGCGTGTTCTCGCGCTTTTGGGCGATATGGTCACGACAGACCACATCTCTCCGGCGGGTTCCTTCGCCGAAAGCACACCAGCGGGCGAATACCTGAAAGATCGCCAAGTTGCGGTGCGCGAATTCAACTCCTACGGTTCGCGTCGCGGCAACCACCAGGTGATGATGCGCGGCACTTTCGCCAACATCCGCATCAAGAACGAGATGCTAGACGGCGTAGAAGGCGGCTACACCAAAGGCCCCGATGGCAGCCAAATGCCGATATACGATGCCGCCATGGCGCATCAGGAAAACGGCACACCACTGGTGATCGTCGCTGGTCAGCAGTACGGCGCAGGCTCGTCGCGCGATTGGGCTGCGAAAGGCACAGCCCTTCTTGGTGTGAAGGCTGTGATCGCTGAAAGCTACGAGCGCATTCACCGCTCGAACCTTGTGGGCATGGGCGTTATCCCATTTGAGTTCACCGGAGGCGACAGCCGCAAATCGCTGAACCTGACGGGTGATGAAAGCTTTAGCATCAGTGGCTTGGAAGGCGATCTGAAACCGCTCTCCGAGGTGCCTTGTTCGATCACTTACGCTGACGGAACGATTAAAGAGATCGCTTTGAAGTGCCGCATCGATACAGCGATTGAGAAAGAATACATCGAACACGGCGGCGTGCTGCACTATGTGCTGCGCGATCTGGCCAAGGCGTCATAAACGCGGCTCGATATGATATTGAAAAGGCCCTTGGGTTTTCCTGGGGCCTTTTTCGTTGGGTAAACGCTCGCCGATTTTACGTTGCAGGCTCGCGCACCTTCGCAGTATTTTTACTGTCGCGCCGTCGATCTTGGGTCCATTCTTCGTAAGGGACGCCGTGGCGTTCCAGCGCTTTGAAAACGCGGTGTGGGTTGATGCCAGCGGTTTCACGGTCAAACGATAAAACCCGTCCGCCCGTCAGATGCAAATCGTATGTGTCCGCAAAAAAGGTATCGTTGTCGGTGCCTGTGGTTATCGTTGTAAGGCGCTCGCCCCTCGTGATGTCGCTAAGCGCTAGATCAAGGGGCAGACCAAAACATGGCAGCGCTGACTGCCAAACCAGTCTGCCGTCCCCAATGGACGCTTTCCAGATCCCCTCTGTTTTAAATATGCGCCTGATTTGAAAAACAGTGTGCACGGCCCAACCAAGGCTAAATATCGCAATTAAAGCAAAGAAACCTTTGAACGGCTGCCCAATATGATCGGCAGAGTGGATGAAAAAGATGTAAAGTGCCGGAAATACAAACTCCATGCACAGCCAGAAGATTGGCAAACTGGCCACACGTAGGCGCGACGGTTGGATGACAATTGTCTCATTCACACCCTAAGTGTCTCAATTAATTGCAACGGAATTATGACACCCGCCGCGCTCTTAGAATTGCTTAACGTGCCGGCGTGCATCCCGCCACATTGACATAAAGCGCATAGATCGAATGGCTTGAGGCCATGAACAACCGACTGTTTGCACGCCCGCCAAAACACAGGTTCGCACAACGCTCTGGCAGTGCGATGCGCCCAATTGGTGCACCGTCTGGAGCAAAGATCATCACACCATCAAGCTCAGCATCGCCCATGCCCCAGCCGCACCAAAGGTTGCCCTGCACATCAACGCGAAACCCATCGGGCGTGCCGGGCCCGGCATCGATCAAAATACGCTTGCCGGAAATTGAAACGCCATCGGCAGAAACATCGTAAGCCAATATCTTGCGGTTCGGCTCACCGCGCGACTCGACGATATAAAGGATCGATTCATCGGGCGAAAACGCAAGTCCGTTGGGGCCAAGAATGTCATCTGCGATAAGCGTCGCCTGCCCGGCATCAGGGTCCAGCCGATAGACGTTTTGCCCAAGCGCGGGCTCGTTGCGATAGCCCTCATAGTTGCCCGAGATACCAAAAGGCGGGTCGGTAAACCAAATCGAGCCGTCCGATTTCACCACAACATCGTTAGGGGAATTGAGCGGCTTGCCGTCAAAGCTGTCGATCAAAACCGTGATCGTGCCATCGTATTCGGTGCGCGTGATGCGCCGTCCACCGTGCTCGCAACTGATCAACCGCCCCTGAAGATCGCGCGTCTGACCGTTGGAAAAATTTGACGGTTCACGAAAGGCGGACGCCTGCCCGGTCACCTCGTCCCAGCGCATAATTCTGTTATTGGGAATGTCACTCCACAAAAGGTAGCGCCCATCGCCAAACCAAACCGGTCCTTCGGACCAACGACACCCGGTGGCCAGACGCTCGACCCCGGCAAGCGGCAACTTGAGCTTATCAAAACGCGGATCAAGCGAGATCACCGACGGGTCTGGATAGCGCTGTGAAGGGCGCCAATCGCCCGGATGTCCAAGGGTGTCTGACACTTTTGTCTCCTGCTCAAAATCGGCCTTGATTTAAGGTACTGCCCCCAGCCGGAACAGGCAAAGCCAATTGCGCGACACGCTTCAGGAATGTCAGACCTGCGCGTCGCGACTTAATTCGTTTTGGGCCTTTCTGGCGGTTATCCTTCGTAATAATCGTTAATATCGCTTCGCAAACTGCGGATAGTCGCTTTGCAATCTCAAGATTGTTTCAATTTGAAAGACAATCATCGCAAAACGATGTGTTTTCTTTCAAATTGACTGGGAATCAGGCAGGTTTGAGGCGTGTAAACAGTCAGGTTCCGGGGGTTTTATGGAACGTAACAGTGACAACTTGCGGGTGATTGCCCGCGCCATGCCGCTCTCGCTGCCACCGCTTGAAGGTGCCGCGATTGGGGTTCTTATGATCGTTTGGTTATTCGGCTGAGGCCGCTTCGATCGCAGGTAATATCCGATTGCGATAAAGTGCTTCGTTGATCGGGCCGCGCAGGTGATAGATGACGTTGCCATCGCCATCCAACACAAATGTTTCGGGAAGCGCGTAGACGCCCCATTCAATGCTTTGACGGTTTTTGGGATCAGCGATGACCGCTTTGAACGGATTGCCAAGTTCATCCAGAAATCTTTGCGCCTGCTGTGGCGTGCGATCTCGGTTTACACCGTAAACCGGCGCGTCTTTGGCAATGTCGATCAAGAACGGATGCTCGACGCGGCACGGCGCACACCAGCTGGCCCAAAAGTTCACCACCTTCGGCCCGGGCGCGTTGAGCTCGTCCATACCAAAACTTGGCATTCCGCTTACAGGAATAGTTTCAATCGCCGGGGCGGCAAAGCCTTCTTGGGCCGAGGGGAGCGTGTCAGGGTTTTCGCGAAACATCCCACCCAGAAACAGCCCGGCAAGAGCTACGAAAATCAGCGGCGGCAGGATCGCAAGGATCGGGATTTTACGCATCTTTGGTTCTGCTTTCGGCCTCATCCAAAGCGCGCTTAGCCCGTTTGGATTGGGCGACACTAACGCCCAGCAAGACCACCAGAAGCGTAATTGAACCTGCATAGGCCAAGCTGACTTCCAGCGCATAGGATCCCAGATCAGGCATCATCCCATCCTTTCGCGGGTTTCAATGGCGTGCAGGCGACGACGCCGTAACTCGGTGCGGGTGCGCAGCAAGACAAGCGCGATGAAAAGCAAAATGAAGCCGATAATGCACACCACAAGCGGTATCCAAAAGACGTCAGAGACGTTCTCTTCCTTGTCCAGCGACAGCGACGCCCCTTGGTGTAGACCTTGGCTCCAGAAGTTCACAGCGTATCGCGACAGGATGGCAAAGACCGACCCGACAAGGCACAAAACGGACGTGAGATCAGCGGCCGTGTCGGGGTCCTCAACAGCGGCCCAAAGCGCCATGTAGCCAAGGTAGAACAGGAACAGGATCAGGAAAGATGTCAGGCGCGGGTCCCACTCCCACCACGTGCCCCACATCGGCTGCCCCCAGACAGCGCCAGTGAAAAGCGCCATCAGCGTCATGGTCATGCCAATCGGTGCGGCCGCTTTGGCGGCAAGCGCCGAGACGTGATGGCGGCGGATAAGCCAAACAAGCGAGGTGATCAGCATCATCGCCCAGACGTTGATTGCCATCATCGCAGAGGGGACGTGTAGGTAGATGATTTTGACGGTCGAGCCTTGGCGGAAATCGTCGGGCGTGAAGAAAAAGCCCCAAACCAAACCGGTTAGGACAAACAGGGCGGCCAACGCAAAAAGCGGTGCGACCGCCTTTTCGGTGGTCGACATAAATTTGCGTGGATTGGCGTATTCCCAAAGTGACATAGACGTTAGGTAACCTTCGAATGGGGCGTGCTCAAGTCACGAAACGGTGGTTTGATTGACGCAGGGAGACTGGCGCTGTGCTGCGCACACCGCCGCAATTGAGGGGCGCTGCCCCTCAAACTCCCCGAGGTATTTTTGGACAGAAGAATTCGGGGATGTGTCATCGCAGGTTTACCCGCAAAGCGGCAGCCGCGGCGAAGGGCAAGCAGGCGATTGCGCCAAGTGTGATGGCGGCCAGCAGCAACATGGGAGTGGTGGTCGGCATCGCTTCGGCCCCGCGCCGTGTGGCCTCGGCTCCAAAGATCAGCGTTGGGACGTAAAGCGGAAGCACAAGCAGAGAGAGCAACAGGCCACCACGTTTGAGGCCAACAGTCAGAGCGGCACCAAACGCGCCGATCATCGAAAGTGCCGGTGTGCCAATGGCAAGGCTGGTGATAAGCGCGGGAATACCCGGTGTTGGTAAATTGAGCAGCACACTGAACGCGACGGCGGCGAGTGTGAGCGGCAGGCCTGTGGTAAGCCAGTGGGCAAGGGCTTTGGTGGCCACGAGGGCTTCGAGTGGGAGAGGCGCCGTTGCAAGCAGTTCCAGCGAGCCATCCTCAAAATCAGTGGCAAACAAGCGGTCGAGTGAGAGCAGGCAAGCCAGCAGTGCGCCGACCCAAAGGATACCGGGGGCGATCTTTGACAGGATATCGGTTTGCGGACCGACGCCGAAGGGCACCAGCACGATGACGATCAGAAAGAAAGCGAGGGCCAGCCCAAAACCGCCGCCTGCGCGAATGGCGAGTTTCAAATCACGCGTCAGAAGGCCGATCATTCGAAGGCCTCGTCAAATGCGTTTTGTTGTGCGGATTTGGTCGGGCGGAAGGCGGAGACATCAAGGCTGCGCGCCTCAAGCCCAAGATCGACATGGGTAGCGATTAATGCAGCGCCGCCCGCGGCAAGATGCTCTGAAACCGCGCGTGCGAAAAGCGCAACTGAAGCGGCATCCAGCGACACTGTTGGTTCGTCCAGCGCCCAGATCGGGCGTCCGGTGACTACAAGGCGCGCAAGGCCGACGCGACGCTTTTGCCCGGCGGATAGTGCGCCTGCGGGCCGGTTGCGCAAGGCGTGGAGATCAAAGGCCGTTAGGGCCGCGTCGATGTTTGGTGCGCCAAAGAGGCCAGCCCAGAATGTGAGGTTCTCAGCAACGGTAAGTGGCACTTTGATGCCGTCGGCGTGCGCAGCGTAGGCGATGCTTTCGGGGCGGGCGGTGATCACGCCTGCGCTTGCGGGTTGCAGCCCAGCGATGGTGCGCAACAGTGTGGTTTTTCCCGAACCGTTTGGCCCTTTGAGGATCAGAGCCTCGCCTGCAGCCAACTCGAAACTCACGCCATCCAAGACGGTTACACCGCCGCGCGTGCAAGCCACAGAGTTGAGCGTCAGCATTGTCATCGCCTAGAGCGGCATGAGTGCGAGGGCAATGCGACGCCCCTCGCCCAGCAGAACATTATAAGTGCGACACGCCTGCGCCGAGGCCATGATTTCAACGCCAAAGCCTGCGCCTTCCAGCGCATCGCGCAGGGCGTCCGGGATATGCGCGATCTGTGCGCCTGTACCGATCAGAATCACATCCACGCCGTCGCAGGCCGCTAAAAGCCCGGCTGAGTCCTCAAGCCCTGCCCACTCAGATATGCCCTTTGGCGTCATCGCAAGCGGGGCCGTGTGCGCCTCACCGCCAATGCGGAAATAGCCGCTCCCATAGCCATCAATCGGCACAGCATCATTGAATGTCACTTCGTTCAATCGCATGTCAGCCCTCTCGCAAGCGTGGCCCTCAGTCCCAAACCGGCAGCCCCATCAGCGCGGATGCTGCAATGACGGTATAGGCCACCGACCGGTACAGTTTCTCATTTCCGGGGCGGAAAAGCAGTGCCCCAAACCAATTGCCAAAACTATATGGCACGATTATCAGAACGCCCAGCATCAAAGCGGACGCGACCAGAAAGCCGTTCCATGCCAGCACACCCAGCAAAATGATATCGGCTACGATCAGATAAAGCATGTTGTTGGCGCGCACCGCACTCACAGGCAGGGTCGACGCCATATAAAGCATGATCACCGGCGGACCGGGAAGACCAACCGAACCTGCTAGAAAACCACCCAAACCTCCCGTTCCATAGATCAGCGGCGGTGTCAGCGTGCCGCGATAGCGGATGCCAGCGACCAACATAAGCAGCAGAGTTAGGGCGACAAGCGACACCGCCCAGCGGAACACAATCGGCTCAACAAGCGACAACACCAGCACACCAAGCGGCACAGTCACCGAGGCCCCTGCCCCAAGGCGCATCACATCTTTGGGATGACCTTCTTTCAGCGCGCGCGGAACATGCATGAGCGGCGCGATCAGATCTTTGATGACCAGCGTTGTTAGTGCCTCGAACGGCCCAAGCACTTGCGCGGCAACCGGCAGATAGATCATCGCCGTGCCAAACCCTGCAAAGCCACGCACGATTCCTGCGGCCAAAGCACCAAGAGCAAGAAACCAAAGCTCTGGCCATGCCAGAGCTTCAAGCAGTGCCTCAGGCATCTACATTGGCGAATTGCGTGCCCGCACCGCCGCCGCCAGATCCGTCAGATTTTGACCAGTCGCGTTTGACGCCCAGCCAAAGTACCACGTTTTTGGCGACATACACCGAAGAATAGGTACCGACGATCACGCCCCACGTGATGGCAAAGACAAAGCCGCGGATCACATCGCCGCCAAAGACCAGCAGCGCGATCAGTGCAATCAGCGTCGTGCCCGATGTCATCAAGGTCCGGCTAAGGGTTTCGTTGACCGACTTGTTCATCACCTCGACAAGCGGGGTTTTCTTGAACTTTCGCAGGTTTTCACGCAAGCGGTCAAAGATCACCACGGTGTCGTTGATCGAATATCCAACGATGGTCAGGATCGCCGCGATTGTCGCCAGATCAAAGCGGATTTGAAGCAGGCTGAAGATACCTATCGTCAGGATCACGTCGTGAAACAGGGCCGCAACGGCGCCGACGGCGAACTGCCATTCAAAGCGCAGCCAGATATAGATCAGGATCGCTGCGAGCGCTGCCGCAATGGCAAGAAGAGCTGTTTGAACCAATTCGCCAGACACTTTCGGGCCGACGGATTCAACGGCTGTAAACTCGACTGTTGGGTCAACGTTTTGAAGGGCGGCTTCGGCGCGATCAATCGTGTCGCTGGTGGCCGCCTCTTGGCCTTCTTGGGCCTGAATGCGCACAGTGCTGACAAACTGATCCGCGTCAAAATTTGGATCAAACACTTCGATCACCGAGACTTCGCCTACATCAAGCGCTTCAACGGCGGCGCGGTAGGCTTCGGCATCAATCGGTTGCGTGGCTTCCGTGCGGATCGTTGTGCCACCGCGGAAGTCGATGCCGAAGTTCAGACCAACCGTGAACCAAAGGATCAACGAGGCGATGACTGCCACCGCCGAAATGCCGCTGGTGATGAAGCGGTATTTGAAGAAATCCCAGTTCGTGTCCTGAGGAACAAGTCTTAAGCGCATGATCTTATACCTCAATCGTCTTGGGACGTTTGCGTTCAAACCACATCACGATGAACAACCGTGTGACGAAAATCGCCGTAAACACCGATGTCGCGATGCCCACACCCAAGGTCACGGCAAAGCCTTTGACCGGGCCAGACCCAAGCGTGAACAGGATCGTCGCGACGATGCCTGTAGTAATGTTGGCGTCGATGATGGCCGAGAGTGCGCGTTCATAGCCAAGCTCGATCGCGCGGCTTGGGCCTTTGGCGGTTTTGAGTTCTTCGCGGATGCGTTCAAACACCAGTACATTGGCGTCCACCGCCATACCGATGGTCAGCACGATACCCGCGATACCCGGCAAGGTCAGCGTGGCTCCTAGGATCGAGAGCACGCCAAACAGCAAGCCAACGTTCAGCAGAAGTGCGATATTGGCGAAGATCCCAAACAGTCCATAAGATAGCCCCATGAACAAAAGCACGGCGGCAAAGGCGACGAGACAGGCAAGAGAGCCCGCGTCGATACTCGCTTGGCCCAATGTTGGGCTAATCGTGTTTTCTGTAAGGAACGTCAGCTCGGCCGGCAATGCACCCGCGCGCAGCAGGATCGACAATTGGGTCGAGCTTTCCACGCTGAAATTCCCGGTGATCTGCCCCGAGCCACCTGTGATCGGCTCGCGGATTTGCGGCGCGGTGACTACTTTGTCGTCCAAAACAGTCGCAAAAAGTGCGCCGACATTTTCGGAAGTAAATTGGCCAAAAATGCGCGCGCCTGCAGGATTGAATCGGAAGCTGACCGAAGGCTGACCGTTTTGATCAAAGCTGGGTTGGGCATCTGTCAGGTCTTCGCCTGAAAGCACGGCAAGGCTGTCGATCAGGTAATATTGGCTTTCGATATCCAAATCCTGAACGACCTCTTCACCGGGACCGGGCACGTGGTTGGCGGCGACCGAAGTGCTGATCACCGGGTGAAACGTGAGACGCGCAGTCGTGCCGATCAGGTCTTTCAACTCGCTGGCAGAGCCAAAGCCGGGCACCTGAATAAGAATGCGATCCTCGCCCTGGCGCTGGATGGTCGGCTCGCGCGTGCCCACGGCATCGACGCGGCGGCGGATGATCTCAAGCGATTGCTGGATCGTGCGATTATCAGTGGCGAGCTTTTCATCGGGCGAAAGCTGCACAATGATCGTATTGCCTTGGCTGGTAACATCAATGTCCGTCGCCCCAACGCCCGTCAGGCTTGCCACGGGCTGTGCAAGCTCTTCCACAGCAGCCAACGCGGCTGGCATCGCTTCAACGTTTTGAATGCGCACCTGAAGTGTGCCGTCAGGCGCCGTATCAAGGCGTTCGACAAAGCCCACTTGAGAGCGCAGTTCGACGAGAGCGTCCCGCACACCTACCCAGTATCCATCCATGCGGCTGGCATAGACGTCTTCAAGATGAACCTCGGCGAGCAATTCAGCCCCACCGCGCAAATCAAGTCCTAGGTTTACAAGACTGCTGGGCAACCAACCGGGCCACGCTGCCAATGCCGTTTCGCGTTCAGGCGTTACGCCAAACTGCTCGATCTCGGCCGCAGCGTCGTTGTGCGTTTCGACCGCGCCGTAAAACCCGTTGGGAAACGAGAACAGGATTCCCATCGCGCAGACCGCCAGAATAGCAATGCGCTTCCAGAGTGGAATTTGAAGCATGTAATGAAAGCCCTTAGTTGGCTGGTTCAGTCTTAGAGCGCACAATCTGAACAGTTGCCTGCACTACACGCACGGTCACGCCAGTGGCAATTTCAACTTCCAACTCATTGTCGTCGCGCACTTTGGTCACTTTGCCAACCAAACCGCCTGCGGTGACAATTCTGTCGCCTTTGCGGATCGCAGCAATCATCGCGGCGTGTTCTTTGGCTTTCTTTTGCTGCGGACGAATGAGCAAAAAGTAAAAGATCGCGAAAATGGCGATGAAAAACGGAAGTTGCGAGACGAGCGAGGGCGGCTGGCCCGCAGCGGCTTGTGCAAAAGCAGGGGTGACGAACATCGGTGGTTTACCCTTGTTGGTGGATTATAGACATGGTGTCTTATTATTTGCGCGCAACCTATCTGTGGGCGATTAGCTTGGCAAGCAAGCCTGAACGGTCTTTACGGGCTAAATTAGAAGTTCCCGTTCCCGGCTAGAAGCAAGTTTAAAAAACCGCGTTTAAGCCAGTATCAAAGGAAGACAACCGTTGGGCGCACGCACACGCTATTTCGCTTCTAAACACCTTGCGCATACCGCCGATGCGGCCCCCGGAGATGTTCCGCAAGTGGCACAAGTACAGGCGGCTGAGACGATTGATTTTCTAAAATAAAACCGGCCGTTTGCACGCGCACCCAAAATTATCGCGCGCCTGATGACTGCTTTGGTTGGTTTGATCTTTGACACACGCCCGACCAAGGCCTTCTCGCTTGCGGCTGTGGATCGCCTTGAGGTGCGCAATCATGCAATTGTGCTTCTAAGCATAACCCCCTTTAAGCACACGGCGATGCGCCCTTCCATTTCCAAGGCTTCTCATTCGCGCCAAGCTAAGGCATATGAGCGGGACTTGACTGTGCTTGATTAAAAAGGACCAGACCCATGCACGACATCCGCGCAATTCGCGAAAACCCCGAAGCTTTTGACGCCGCAATGGCAAAGCGCGGACTTTCGGGCGTGTCGTCAGAGGTGCTTGCCATTGATGAGGCGCGCCGCGCCAAGATCAAAGCCGCCGAGGATGCGCTGGCCGAGCGCAATGCGGCTTCCAAAGAAGTCGGCGCGGCGAAGGCGCGCGGCGATGACGCTGAATTTGAGCGTCTGCGTGCTTTGGTCGGGGCGAAAAAGGAAGAGATTGCGCAGCTTGAGGACGCCTCAAAGGTCGAGGACGAGCGGTTGCGGGATATGTTAATGGGGTTGCCCAACCTTCCTTATGACGACGTGGTTGTTGGTGCAGATGAAGAAGACAACGTTGAAACCCACCGTTGGGGCACGCCGAAGACGTTTGAGTTTACCCCCAAAGAGCATTTCGAAATTGAAGGCATCGCGCCGGGGATGGATTTTGAAACGGCCGCGAAACTTTCTGGTAGCCGCTTTGTTTTGATGTCTGGGGCCGTGGCACGTGTTCATCGTGCGCTGGCTCAAATGATGCTGGATGTGCACACAACCGAGAATGATCTGATCGAGGTGAACACGCCCGTGCTTGTGCGGGATGAGGCGATGTATGGCACCAACCAACTGCCGAAGTTCGCCGAAGACAGCTATCAGACCCGCGAAGGCATGTGGTTGATCCCCACATCGGAAGTCAGCCTCACCAACATTGTTTCAGGCGAAATAATCGACGCGGGTTATCTGCCGCGACGCTATTGTGCGCATTCGCTTTGTTTCCGCTCTGAGGCCGGGAGTGCCGGGCGGGATACATCCGGCATGTTGCGCCAGCACCAATTCGAGAAAGTCGAGATGGTCTCGGTTGTGCATCCGGAAAAGTCTGAGGATGAACAAAAGCGCATGTTGGGCTGCGCGGAAGGGATATTGCAGCGTCTTGATTTGCCCTATCGCGTTGTATCTTTGTGCACCGGCGATCTTGGATTTGGCGCGCGCCGCACTTTTGATATCGAGGTTTGGTTGCCCGGACAGGATGCCTATCGCGAGATTTCGTCTGTATCGACTTGCGGGGACTTTCAGGCGCGCCGGATGAACGCGCGGTTCCGCGATGAGAATGGCAAACCGCAGTTTGTGCATACTTTGAATGGATCTGGTCTGGCAGTTGGGCGGGCCCTGATTGCAGTGCTTGAGAACGGTCAGACGGCGAGTGGCGGAGTTGTTCTGCCTCAAGGTCTTGGACCCTGGCTGGGCGGGAAGAGCCAGATTTCACCGGATGGGGAATTGGTCTGAGGGATTGCGAAGGGCGTTGCCCGTCGCTCCACTGGGGGCGCTGCCCCCAGACCCCCGGAATATTTGTGAGCCAATAATTGACAGGGTTGGTTTACAGGCGTTTCGCCCCATATTTAGGGTATGATCAAGTTTACACCCATCCTTTTGACCATTCTCTATGCGCTGGCGATGTACAAGTTTTCGGCCTGGCGCACTGCACGCGAGTTGGATGCGAAATCGTCCGAGCTTGCAGATGCGGATCTGAAGCGATTGACCGATCAGATGGCGGCGGCTTTGGAGTTGCCGCGTATTCGCGTGCATATTTATGAGATTGAGCCAGTAAATGGGTTGGCGGCTCCAGATGGGCGGATATTTCTGACCCGTGGGTTTTACCAAAAGTACCGTCAAGGCGAGGTGACAGGCGAGGAAATGGCCTCGGTCATCGCGCATGAGTTGGGGCACGTGGCCCTTGGGCATTCGCGTCGTCGGATGATTGATTTTTCCGGGCAAAACGCGCTGCGTACCGCTTTGATGATGATAATCGGGCGATTTGTGCCGTTTGTTGGCCCGATGATTGCGAACTTTCTTGTGACCTTGCTCGCGGCGCGTCTTTCACGCTCGGATGAGTATGAGGCGGATGCTTATGCGTCAGCGTTGTTGGTGAAGTCGGGCATTGGGACGGGACCGCAAAAATCGCTGTTCAAAAAGCTTGAGACGTTGACCGGGGCCCATGGGGCGGCGGTTCCTGCGTGGATTTTGAGCCATCCCAAGACTCACGAGCGGATTGCGGCGATTGAAACGCTCGAGGCCAAGTGGAGCGGTGTCGCTCAGACCTGAGAAAGTGCTTTGGCAAGGCGCGGCACGCGGGCACGCTTGAGGATGGCGCGTGTGTTCGACACATCGATCCCATGCGCCTTTGCGCGCGTCAGGACTGCGTCCACATTGGCTGACATCGCACTTGGGTTAGCGTGATAGGCCTCAAGCAGAAATCCATCAGGATCACGGCGCAGGATACCTTCACCGCTGAGCGTACGTGTTGGAAAGTCTTTAATGTTAAAAGTCAAAAGCTCATCAGCTCCAGCGGTAATGGCGGCAGCCAGCACGTGAACATCATCAGGATCAGGCAGCGACAGACGGCTTTCGGTTTGTGCGTTTGGTGGTACGCAAGCGTTTGGAAAGCGCGCTGTGATCGCGGCGATTTCAACAGAAGCGATTTCGCCATCGGTTTGGCTTTTACGCGCAGCGGCGCGACGCCATTCTTCCAAAATCCGCGCAGACCAGAGCGGCTCAAACGCACCCGTGGCAGCGTGCGTAAGAACCAGATCGCGCAGCAACGTTGGAAAGAGCACGCAGGCGTCGATCAGCACTTTCATGTCAGACGGAACGTCAGCGCTTTGAGATACCCGCTTTCGGCCAATGAGGCGTGCATCGGATGATCGGGGCCTGCATATCCGGTGCGCAAAAGCTGTGCTTGGCGGCCCGCACGCCCGATACCGCGCAAACACGCGCTTCGAAACTGGGTCAGATCCGCGGCGTGGCTACACGAACAAAGCGTGAGCGTGCCGCCTTTTGCAACAAGCGGTGCGGACAGGCGTGCAACTTTTTCATAGGCGCGCAGTCCCGCGTCCAGCGCGCCCTTGTTTGGGGCAAACGCAGGCGGGTCGCAGACGACGACTTCAAAAGAAGCCCCCTCCTCGGCCAGTTGAGTCAGAGCCGCGAAAGCGTCGCTTTTTAGGGTTTTGAATTTGGCGGCGACGCCAGATTGTGCAGCACCTGCTTCGGCCAGATCGAGAGCGGCTTGCGATCCGTCAACCGCCAGCGCCTCTTTCGCCCCGGCTGCCAAGCTCGCCAGAGCAAAGCCACCAACATGAGAAAACACATCCAAGACACGGGCATCTTTGGAAAATCTTGCAACGAATGCATGGTTTGGGCGTTGATCAAAGAACAGGCCAGTTTTCTGCCCACCGGTCAGATCGGCCATGTAGCTCGCGCCATTCATTGGCACGGGCACGGGCGCATCTAGGGTGCCGCGCACCACATCGACGCCCTCGTCCAACCCTTCCAAAGAACGCGCCCGCCCGGAGGCGTTTTTGACAACAGCGGTTGCGCCGGTGAGCTCTGTTAGAGTGTTGGCAATATCGTCAAACAGCACGTCGGCCCATGCCGCGTTCGGCTGGATCACAAGCGCGTCGCCAAAACGATCAACCACAACGCCGGGCATGCCATCAGCTTCGGCGTGGATTAGACGGTAAAACGGCGCATCATAAAGCTGTTCGCGCAATACCAAAGCCGCTTTAACCCGAGTGCGCAACCAATCGGCGTTGATCTCGGCGTCCGCGTCATGATCCAGCACGCGCGCGATAATTTTTGAGTTTGGGTTAACCGCAACCGTGCCCAAAGCACGGCGTTCGCCATCTTCAAGGCGCGCAATGGTGCCAGGAGCAAGCGCCTTTGTGCGCCGGTCGGTGACCAGCTCATTGGCGTAAACCCAAGGAAACCCCCGCCTAACACGGCGCGGATCGGTTTTGGGAAGTAGGCGGATAACGGGGCGATCTGTGTTCATGCGCTCCCC
Source organism: Paracoccaceae bacterium (assembly GCA_039942715.1). Taxonomy (GTDB): domain Bacteria; phylum Pseudomonadota; class Alphaproteobacteria; order Rhodobacterales; family Rhodobacteraceae; genus JABDJX01. Next base: position 542,033 of record JBDVBY010000007.1, on the reverse strand, counting down.
TTAACCGCTTCGCGCAGGGGCCGAAAGAGGGGGAGCGGCTGACAAAGGCCTTCAAGGGCCAATGTCGCCATTCGTGAAATGCGCAACCAGCGTCTGTCCGTTGTCCGGACCTGACGCTGGCTGTCTTTAGTAAGTCCTGCTCAGCCTTAGCGTTTGCGGGGCGAGAACAGGGACGCGATCCAGTCTGCGCGCAAGCGGCGGGCGTCGCGTTCAAGTTTAAACGCATCGACATAGAGGTTTTTGTTGGTCTGCATAAGTCACCTTTGAATTTGTGTTGAGCCAGAGGTAGTCAGCCTGCCAAATTCTTTGCAGCCCCAAAAAATGCATTGCCGTTATGCACAGAACTCATGTCAGTGTGATTGCGTTTTGTTGTGGCATTGTTAGCGCTAACTTAAGGTGCTACGAGATAAGGTGATACAACTTTGCCAAGCCGCAACAGGAGAGCCCGATGTCCTTGAATGAAACCGTCGCCCGCGTGACCGAGCGTGTGATCGAGCGCTCAAAACCTGCACGGGACGCGTATATGGATAAAATCGCGCGCGCTCAGGATGCAGGAGTCGCACGTGCGCATCTGACATGTGGCAATCAGGCCCACGCCTATGCGGCAATGGGCGATGACAAAAATGCGCTGGTGGCAGAGCGTGCGCCAAACATTGGGATCGTCACCGCTTACAACGACATGCTTTCGGCGCACCAGCCGTTCAAGGATTACCCAGACCGGATCAAAGAAGCGGCGCGGCGTGTGGAGGCAACCGCGCAGGTTGCAGGCGGCGTGCCTGCGATGTGTGACGGGGTCACGCAGGGACAGACCGGGATGGAGCTTTCGCTTTTCTCGCGTGATGTCATTGCGTTAGCGGCAGGTGTTGCACTAAGCCATAACACCTTTGATAGCGCGATTTACCTTGGTGTGTGCGACAAGATCGTGCCGGGGCTGATCATTGCCGCTGCCACTTTCGGGCATATTCCCGGCGTCTTCGTTCCTGCAGGGCCGATGGTGTCGGGATTGCCGAATGACGAGAAATCGGCCGTCCGGCAAGAGTTTGCAAAGGGCAATATCGGGCGCGAGGAACTGATGAAGGCCGAAATGGCCTCTTACCACGGGCCCGGTACGTGTACGTTTTATGGGACGGCCAACACCAACCAGATGCTGATGGAGTTTATGGGACTCCACATGCCAGGGGCGTCGTTTGTGAACCCAGGCACACCTTTGCGCGACGCTTTGACCGAGCAGGCAACCGAACAAGCAGCAAGCATTACTGCATTGGGAACAACGTATACTCCAGTTGCTGAAGTCTTGTCGGAGAAGGCTTTTGTAAATGGGATCGTTGGTCTGATGGCTACAGGCGGGTCAACAAACCTTGTGCTGCACCTGCCTGCAATGGCGCGAGCGGCGGGAGTCATCTTGGACATTGAGGACTTTAACGAGCTTTCTGCAGCCACTCCACTGATGGCAAAGGTTTACCCAAATGGTCTGGCGGATGTGAATCACTTCCATGCGGCTGGCGGGCTTCAGTATATGATTGGCGAGCTTTTGGACGCAGGTCTTTTGCACCACGATGTGCGCACAGTCGCTGGAGACGGGTTGAACCTTTATACATTCGAACCAGAATTGCTTCGTGGCGGGTTTCACTATCGCGAGGGGCCCACAAAAACTGAGAACGACAAGATTTTACGCCCAGTTTCTGATCCTTTCCAACCAACCGGCGGCCTGCGCGAGCTTAAGGGCAACATCGGGCGCGCAGTGATGAAAATATCTGCGGTTGCGCCTGAGCATCGCGTGATCACCGCCCCTGCCCGCATTTTTCACAGTCAGCAAGGCGTGAAGGATGCGTTTAAGAACGGGGAACTAAACGACGACTGCGTTGTGGTTGTGCGCTTCCAAGGCCCCAGGTCAAATGGCATGCCGGAACTGCACGGGCTGACGCCTGCGTTGTCGATCATGCAAGGGCGAGGTCAGAAAGTTGCGCTTGTCACGGACGGGCGCATGTCAGGGGCTTCGGGCAAAGTGCCTGCGGCGATCCATCTGGCGCCTGAAGCGGCCAACGGTGGCGATATCGCCAAACTGCGCGACGGCGACATGCTGCGCGTTGATGCTGAAAGCGGTGTTTTGGAAGTGTTGGAAGCTGATTTTGCGACCCGCGCGCCTGTTTCGGTTGATTTGTCGGCCAACTCCGAAGGGATGGGGCGCGAGTTGTTCGACGTGTTCCGCAACAATTGCGGCCTGTCCTCTGATGGGGCCAGCCCGATTGTCTGATTGCCTTTTTCGTTCGTTCAAGCCACACCGCCGCTCAAAAGGAGCCCCGCTATGACCCCGCAAGAGATTTCCAAACGCAGCGCTGAAATTTGCGCGCTGGCCCCCGTGGTACCTGTATTGACGGTGAAAGACGCCGCTCAGGCCAAAGGACTGGCACAGGCATTGGTCGCGGGCGGTTTGCCCGCGCTGGAAGTGACTTTGCGCACGCCCGCCGCGTTGGATGTGATCCGCGAGATGGCGTCTGTTGCAGGCGGTGTTGTTGGCGCGGGTACGTTGCTGACACCTGCGGACGTGCTTGCCGCTAAAGAGGCCGGTGCGACATTTGGCGTCTCGCCCGGTGCGACAGATCGGATTTTGGACGCCTGCGAAGATGCTGACCTGCCAGTCCTGCCCGGTGCCGCGACAGCGTCAGAAGCGATGAATCTGTTAGAGCGCGGCTACACCATTCAGAAATTCTTCCCTGCCGAAGCCAATGGCGGCGTTCCCGCGCTTAAGGCCATCGGTGCGCCCATCCCGCAGGTGCGCTTCTGCCCAACGGGCGGTGTGAACCTTGCAAATGCACCTAGCTATCTGGGCTTGTCGAACACGGTTTGTGTTGGTGGGTCTTGGGTTGCGCCGAGCGATGCCGTTGATGCAGGGGATTGGGCACGGATTGAAGAACTGGCGCGCGAGGCAGCTGGCCTGCAGCGCTAAGGGTGATCTGCTTTTGATCCAACGTGGAGACATCGTCATCCGAGCTTGATCCCTTAGATTCAGTCGCAATTGTTGGATACGATCAGGTGATGGACGCGTTGTTTTCCGAGAACCTCGCGTTCCTTGAGGATACTAGAGCGAGTAACCCAGAGTTTCCTAACACCATGATCGATTTGTCGGGCGGGTAGTTTTTATCCTTTGTTTTGCGCCCCTTTCGGGACCAATCAACTGAAGGGGCGCGGCTCTTCCAGACTTCTAATACGATCAGCACATTTGCGGGAGCGAAAGCGCATTTCCGAAAATGCGAGAGAGACTCGGATATTTTCGAGGCAATAATGGCGCCACGTTTAATAGAACCTTTAGATTGCCTGCCCCCTGAGACAATTTTACCCGCCCAAACCCCGTATCGAGCATTGAACCGCGCGGTGCATCTGCCTAAAAGAACCCAAAGGTGCGCGACGCTTGTTCGTGTGCTGTAATAATATGTGCGAACACTTCAGGAGGCACTTGAATGGCCGACGCCGCCGCTCACGGGCATGACGGACACGACGAACGCGGGTTCTTTACCCGCTGGTTTATGTCCACAAACCATAAAGATATCGGAATTCTCTACCTGTTCACTTCGGGCTTTGCCGGCTTTGTCGCCGTAGCCTTCACCGTTTACATGCGGATGGAGCTGAAAGACCCCGGTGTTCAGTACATGTGCATGGAAGGCGCTCGGATGATCGCCGACGGCACATGTGCGCCAAATGGACATTTGTGGAACGTTATCGTTACAGCGCACGGCATCCTGATGATGTTCTTCGTTGTGATCCCCGCCCTTTTCGGCGGATTTGGTAACTATTTCATGCCGTTGCACATTGGTGCGCCGGACATGGCGTTCCCGCGGATGAATAACCTGTCATATTGGCTTTATGTGGCTGGTACGTCGCTTGCGATTGCGTCTGTGGTGTCGCCTGGCGGGAACGGTCAGCTAGGCTCGGGCGTGGGCTGGGTCTTGTACCCACCGCTATCGACGTCTGAACAGGGCTGGTCGATGGACCTTGCGATCTTCGCGGTGCACCTCTCTGGCGCATCTTCGATCCTTGGTGCGATCAATATGATCACGACCTTTTTGAACATGCGCGCACCGGGGATGACCCTGTTTAAAGTGCCACTGTTTGCATGGTCGATCTTTGTCACCGCTTGGTTGATCCTTCTGGCACTGCCTGTTTTGGCAGGCGCGATCACCATGCTTTTGACAGATCGTAACTTTGGAACGACGTTCTTTGATCCAAGCGGGGGCGGTGATCCAGTCCTCTATCAGCACATTTTGTGGTTCTTTGGACACCCCGAAGTTTACATCGTTGTGCTGCCGGGTTTTGGTATCATCAGTCACGTGATCTCGACCTTTAGCCGCAAGCCGATCTTTGGCTACATGCCAATGGTTTGGGCGCTGATCGCGATTGGCGCACTGGGCTTTGTCGTGTGGGCGCACCACATGTACACGGTTGGTATGAGCCTTACGCAGCAGACCTACTTTATGCTGGCGACCATGGTGATTGCGGTGCCGACGGGTGTTAAGATCTTTTCGTGGATTGCGACGATGTGGGGTGGCTCGATCGAGTTCAAAACGCCGATGCTTTATGCGTTCGGTTTCTTGTTCCTCTTCACCCTTGGTGGTGTCACTGGCATCGTTCTGTCACAGGCTGGAATCGACCGCGCCTATCACGACACCTACTATGTTGTGGCGCACTTCCACTATGTGATGAGCCTTGGAGCGGTGTTCTGTATCTTTGCAGGGGTCTATTACTGGATCGGCAAGATGTCGGGGCGTCAGTACCCTGAGACGCTTGGCAAGGTTCAGTTCTGGACGTTCTTTATCGGTGCGAACCTTACCTTCTTCCCACAGCACTTCCTGGGTCGCCAAGGCATGCCGCGTCGCTATATCGACTATCCAGAAGCGTATGCTTACTGGAACGAAATCTCCTCTTGGGGTGCGTTCCTGTCGTTTGCTTCGTTCCTGCTGTTTATCGGTATTGTGTTCTACACAATCTTTGCCGGTAAGCGCGTGACCGAAGAAAGCTACTGGAATGACTATGCAGATACGCTGGAATGGACGCTTCCAAACCCACCGCCAGAGCACACGTTTGAGACGTTGCCAACGCGCGACATGTGGGATTGGCAAGACGGCGAACATCCCCGCGCTGAGCGGATAGAGAAAAAGCTGACGGAATAGCGTTGCTATAATCCGACACGAGAAAGGCCCCGGTTTCGGGGCCTTTTTTCATTTGCATCAGCCCCTGCGACAATCTCTTCCTTGCCGCGTATGGGTGGGCCTCCTAAATTTCCGACATGCCCTATCAATGGACCTCTGAAACACCCCCCACCCAATCCCTCCGCCTGTGGCCGCATCAGTCGATGACGCAAGCAGGATTTGCGTGGTTTATTGGGATCACTGCTGTGATGCTGACACTGCCTTTGCTGGCGGTGTTGGGCTCTCCTGTGGTGTGGGTGCTGATGGTGTTCTTTGCCGCCGCCCTCGGGGGCGTGTGGCGTGCGGTAACCGCCAATCAGAACCAGCGCACCATGCACGAAGCTCTGACTGTCACGCCTGATATGGTGCGGTTGGAGCATGTGCCCCACAAAGGAGAGGCCAAAGACTGGGAGGCCAACCCGTTTTGGGTGCAGGTCAATTTGCGCCGCGATGGTCCGGTTGAGAACTACCTGACATTGCAAGGTAACGGGCGCGAGGTTGAGATTGGGTCATTCCTGACGCCCGAAGAACGGGCCGCCCTTTATGACGAATTACGCGGCGCCTTAAACGCCGCGTGATCGCTTAGGACACAAGACGCGATTTGACCCGTGGGCCAACCTTGCCGAAATCCATCTGCCCCGTGTAGCGCGATTTCAGTTCGCCCATCACTTTGCCCATATCGCGGATGCTGTCGGCGCCTGAGGCATCTATCGCCGCTTCAATCGCCGCTTCGGTTTCAGCCTCGTCCAACTGGCGCGGCAGGTAATCTTCGATCACCTTAATTTCGGCCAGTTCCTGTTCGGCCAACTCTAGGCGTCCGCCTTCTTCATAAGCGCGCGCTGATTCCTGGCGCTGTTTGACCATCTTTCCAAGGATTTGCAGGATTTCATCGTCGCCAACGCCGCTATCCGCGCCATCGCCGCCCTCGCCCCGCTTGGCGATGTCCCGATCCTTGATCGCAGCATTGATCAGCCGCAACGTTGACAGGCGCAGCGCTTCTTTCTCGCGCATCGCCGTCTTCATCTCTTCGGTGAGTTTCTCTCGCAGTCCCATCTCGCCTCATCCCTGAACAAGAGCCGCACCATACAGAAGCCCCATCCCCCCCGCAACAGCAGGTTAACGGTGCAGATAAACCGCAGAATTGGGCAAATTTGGCCGTATTTTAAGGGGCAAACTGAAACCAACCACGCCGTAACCTGTGGAAATTTCGATGAAAGCCATTTTCAAAGCCCTTGGGCTGCTTTTTCTAAGTACCGCGCCGCTTTTCGCTGACGTTGCGGAAGCCGATGTGGAGGCGTGTAAGGCCGCGCCGACGTCGCAGTGCTTGGCAGATATTGGGCTGGCGATTGCCATGGCGCAGGAAAAACTCTCCACAAAAAAGGGCGCCGCGGAGATGTTGGCCCAGATGGGGCGCTTTGAGGAAGCCGACGCGCTGACGTTTCACATATATCGCGTGAACGGCTGGTCAGAGGAGGCGGCACGTCTAGAGGCGGATCACCAAATGGCGACCTATCGCGTGCAACAGGCGCTTCTTGCAGGCCAAAGCTATGAGGTCGCGACCAAAGGTGCGTCAGGCGAGACGATACAAGCTGCCTATCGCCAGATCGCGCGCCTTCAATTTCAACACCCTTCAATCACCTTCGAGACAACACGAGATCCACACAGATTGGCTCTTATCGAGGACTATGCAAATCGCTCGGATCTAACCAAACAGCAAAAGGTTGCCGCCGCAAATATGCTACAGCGCGTGGGCGAGGCCGAGGCCGCAAAGCACCTATTTCTCAGCATTATCGATGAACCGGGCGATCCTCCTTTTGTGCCTTACGGAATGATCAAATTGATCGGAACACAAACAGCGCTTGAGGTTTTTCAAAGTCGTGGCGATCTGGACTTTTGGACCTTCAAACGCTTGGCACGTGCTGAGAGTGACCGCGATCGTGCAGAGATATTCTTGCGAAGCGCTTTTGACATCGCAAAGCTGGAGCACCGGAAGACTGCGAGCCCGAACATGATGGACGTCATAGTCCTGGCGGCTGAATTGAAGCATATGGAGTTTGCAAAGCGAGCCACGAAGGATTTCGAAGCGGTTATGCAAGACGCCAATACCAGCACGGCTGATGACAAGATGATGCTGGTTCGCTGCCTCATTGCAATCCAAGCACCGACGCCATTGATCCGCGCCCATTTGGACGCGATCAGAAATAGCCTTTCAGACCGCTCTGCGAGTGATCCCCACGGGCTTTTGGGCCAAGGTGTTGGCCGACGGTATGCACAAATCGGCGATGTTGAGGCGGCGGCAACAGCCATCGCAGCCTCTAACGATGCTATCAGAAGCTGGCAATTGGCCCTGCGCAGTGATCTACCACCGGGCGTTTTCGATGCTCTTTATAAGATCGCCCATGAGACCCTGACCCGTCCTGATTTGGCGGTGTTAAAAGGGAAGGTCGCCTTGAGCCTGTCGCTTGCCAAGCGCAGCGCGGCAGAACACGAGATTGCGCGAAAGGCAGCCTGGGATATTCTCGACCAGCCGCCCCAGAGCGATGCCAATGCGCACATCTGGTTTTATACGTTCCTGTTGATGGCTGCGCACCGTTTAGAGGACACGGCGCTGACAGAGGCGGTCCGGCCAGATTTGGCCACATACGCGCTTGAAACTCGCGCCTACCTGCCTCTCCTGCAAGCAGCGCACCTGACCTACCAGATCGAGCAAACCAACACGCGCTAACCCCCTTTTCCACCTTGACCACCCCTGCCCCGCATCCTACACCCACGACCGTTTACCTCCATTGCTCGGAAGCGCTCAGATGTCGGATGCCACACCCAAACCAACCGCCTGCCTTGCCCTTGCAGATGGCACGATTTTCTATGGCAAAGGGTTTGGAGCGACCGGCAACAAAGTGGCCGAGCTTTGCTTTAACACCGCGATGACCGGCTATCAGGAGATCATGACGGACCCGTCTTATGCGGGCCAGATCGTGACTTTTACCTTCCCGCATATTGGCAACACGGGTGTGAACCCGCAAGACGATGAAACCGTTGATCCGGTGGCCGAGGGGCTGGTGGTGAAATGGGATCCGACCGGGCCGTCCAACTGGCGCTCAACTGATGAGCTTGGACCGTGGCTTGCGCGGCGTGGGCGCATTGGCGTTGGTGGCATTGATACCCGCCGCCTGACCCGTGCAATCCGCCAGCAAGGTGCGCCGCATGTGGCAATGGCGCACGACCCAGAGGGCAACTTTGATATTGAAGCGCTGGTGAAAGCCGCGCGCGGTTTTTCGGGGCTTGAAGGCCTTGATCTGGCCAAAGACGTGACCTGTGCGCAGTCCTACAGCTGGGATGAAATGCGGTGGGCATGGCCCGAAGGGTATGTGCGCCAGACGGCTCCCAAGCATAAAGTCGTCGCGATTGACTATGGTGCGAAGCGCAACATCCTGCGTTGCCTTGCCAGTGCGGGTTGCGATGTGACGGTTCTGCCGGCCACCGCCACCACTGAAGATGTGATGGCGCTCAATCCCGATGGCGTGTTTCTCTCAAACGGCCCCGGCGACCCGGCGGCAACTGGTGCATATGCTGTGCCGATGATCAAAGGGGTGCTTGAGGCGTCCGACATCCCAGTGTTTGGCATTTGCCTAGGGCACCAGATGCTGGCCCTCGCGCTTGGGGCCAAGACAGTCAAGATGAACCACGGACACCACGGTGCGAACCATCCGGTGAAGGACATGGAAACCGGCAAGGTCGAGATCACCTCGATGAACCACGGCTTTACCGTCGACAGCCAAACCCTGCCTGCCGGGGTCAAAGAAACCCACGTATCGCTGTTTGACGGCTCAAACTGCGGCATTCGTCTGGAAGATCGCCCGGTCTTCTCGGTGCAATACCACCCCGAAGCCAGTCCGGGTCCAATGGACAGCTATTATCTGTTCGAACGGTTTGCAGCGGCGATGGATGCAAGAGGCGCATAGAGAGCAGAAACGATCCGCTTTGAGGGACGAAGTTGGCTTTCGCTGCACTTGGACGAATATTAGCTTTTAACGCCGCCAAACGATAATTTTTCGATTGACGAGACCAGCTTCATCAGGTCGGCCTCATAAAACCCGGCGGCATTGATGCAGTTTGTTTCCAGCATCTTTAGTCCGTCGACCGTGCGGCATATGTCGATAACATAAGCGGGTGCGTAGTCAGGATTTGCATTAACTAGCCTATTGGCAAACTCTAAGGCATCCTTGTCAATCTCATGGCGGTAAACGACGCGTGAGCCTTCTTTGTAGAGAGAGAAAGTAACGACCTCATCTTTGACAACCCAAAGCCGCCATTCCTTAAGAATGCGAACGGGCTTTGCGAGCATCATTTCTGTATCGTGACGCAGTGAGCCTTTGGTTATTTCGTGCTCCTCCAGTGCCAATACCTTGTTAGCCAATTCAATGATTTCACTCGTAGACTTGACGGTTCCCGGCACTTCTTTGCTGTCATCTACTGGACGTAAGAACCAATCCTTCCCGTCATCGGGAAGGTGTTCGGGAACATCGCGCAGTGTTAAGAAAAGAGCATCCGCTCCATTAAGAAGAAACGGGTGCCACGATGCTTCGTGGACAAAAGGCCTTATCTTGAAGACGCCCGGCTTCAGGTCGTTGGCCTTTGCGTATCGCCATAGGGCGTATGAACCGAACATAACCACAGCGTTTGGGTCGCTGATAGTCGGAGCCGGTGTCAGTTCGCCGATAAACGGAACAACTTTGTGCCATGCATACGGAATTTCCAGCCGATCAAGTGCATCAGCCATCTTCCGAGTGTCCTCAAAATCCTGAAGTATCCACTGCATTTATTTGCGCTCAAATCTCACAGCCTTGGTAATTGTATAGAAAACATCATCGAGCCAGTTGCTCAACAGCAGACATTGGAACTGCGTGGAATCTCGGTAGAAATGGGCGCAAAGCAGACATCCAACAAAACCAATCATACAAGGTTATCGCTCGCCCCAACTGCGAACAATAGCCCCTACTCCGCCTTACTGTTGACGATTTACCCGGCGTACATCGGGTAAAATTGGGCTTGGCTTTTATGTGAACATTGTTCATAAACACTAAAAGGGCCAATCAAGAAGGCAAACGCGATGAGTGATACAACGACAGAAATGCCCAAAGGGATGCTGGCGCGGGCGCGGTGGGCGGCGGAAAACACGCCTGCGTCGCGCAATCGCGCAGTTGATTTGTATCGCGCTATCGCAATCAGTTTTGTGATCCTTGGCCACTGGCTGTTGGTCGCCCCCGTCATTCGTGGCGAGATTGATCTGACAATCCTGCTGGCCGAACAGCGTTGGACGCAATATGCGACATGGTTGTTTCAGGTGATGCCTGTGTTCTTTTTCGTTGGCGGCTTTGCCAATGGTCTGTCGTGGAATTCCGCCCGTAGAGACCCGATCCGTGCCCGCATATGGGCGTCGGGGCGTTTATCGCGCCTGCTTAAACCCACACTGCCGCTTGTGCTGGTCTGGGCCGCCATCGCATTTGTCGCAAGTCAAATGGGCGTGTCCCATGAAATGATCGCAAACGCGAGCCAAGCCGCGCTTGTGCCGATCTGGTTTTTGGCCGTCTACATCATGATCACAATGTTTGTACCACTTAGCTACAAGCTTTGGGACAAGATCGGCTTTCTTTCCGTTGTGCTGCTTGGCGTTGCAGCTGTCGCTGTTGACTTCATCGCCTTCAGCTTTGATCAGGACTGGCTGCGTTGGAGCAATTACGGCTTTGTGTGGCTTTGCGTCCATCAGCTTGGATATTGGTGGCAAAGCGCAGAAAAGCCAAAGACTTACGCGCTTGGCTTTATCGCGCTTGGCGTCACCGCTCTTTACATCCTGCTGGCGAAATTGGGCTATCCGATCTCGATGGTTTCAGTGCCGGGCGAAGAGGTGTCAAACACCCTGCCCCCGACCGTCGCGATGCTGGCCGTTGGCATGATGCAGGTCGGCGTTGTCCTGCTTGTCGAAAGTCCGGCCCAGCGCTGGTTGCAAAACACGCGCCCGTGGTCCTGGGTGATCGTCATGAACCAGATGATCATGTCGATTTATCTGTGGCACATGACAGCGATGATCGTCGTCGTCGCCCTTGTCGTAACTCTTTTGGGTGGCATTGGGCTTTCGGTCGAACCCGGCATTGGCGCTTGGTGGTCGGCGCGCCCGATTTGGCTGTTGGTTTATGCAGCCGCTTTGGTGCCCTTCGTGCTGATCTTTATGGCATTCGAAAGTGCTTCAAGCGCCAAAGGTGACGCCATTCCTGGCCCGGCCCAAGCGATGGTCGGCGCCGTGATGACATGTGCGGGCCTTGTGATGATGGCGCTAAGCGGCATCGGTGCAGCTAGCGCATTGGGCGTAAACTGGATCGCAGTTTTGCTGGTGGCAATCGGCGTTTATCTGGCCACGCGCTCGCTTGCCCCAGGAAAACTCTAGGGTTTTTAATAAACGTTTAACGACCCGCGTGCGATCACCAAGACCTGTTGTTTTAAGTCAGGTTTGCGGTCGTGAGTGCTCTTTCCCCATTTCCTTTGTTATTAACGCCGCAGTTTCGCAGGCACAGCCCCCGCGCACGCCGCGTCACAAAGGCCCCGCTGATCTCGCTGGCCGCCGACCCGCGTGGCATTGATACACTTGGCTGGGGCTTCATCTTGCAACACGATGTCCTGCCCTTGATTCCCCAAGGCGCGCTCACCCCTGTCGCCTGTGCGTCACCGGATACATTCGATGCATTGTACGACACATTGACTGAAAAGCTCGGCCCCGTCGCCTATTGCCACAGAACAAAAGACAACATCTGCGCAACCGCCTGCCACGTGCGCGGGGCCCATCATGTGACGCGCGCAGAGAACTGTGCGCCCCGGCGGGAAAGTTGCCGGGATTGGTCTGGCCGGCGCGTCGCGATTGTAACGCTTTGTCTTTTGTCGATTTTGGGCGGATCGGCAGCGCTTTGGCCTTCCGCGACTTTGCTGGCACTGACATTTTGGACGGTGCTCTCTTTGTGTGCGACCACCGGCCTGCGTGCCACCGCCGCATTTGTCGAGCTGCTCCACTCTCGTCGCAAGGGCGCGCTTTGGACCAGCAGCCGCGCCCATCGCATCGAAGTCGGCGCTTTGCCCAGCATCTCGCTTCTGGTGCCCTTATTCAAAGAACAAGACATCGCAGCCGATTTGGTTGCCCGTCTGAACGCACTGGATTACCCCAAAGGTCGCCTTGAAGTGTGCCTGATCTTAGAGGAGCGCGACACGCAAACGGCCGATGTTCTGGCATGGGCTGATCTGCCAGAGTGGATGCGCATCGTGCGCGTGCCTTATGGGACGCTGCGCACCAAACCGCGCGCGATGAATTATGCGCTGGATTTTACCAACGGCGATATCGTGGGCATCTATGACGCCGAAGATATGCCTGCCAAAGACCAGTTGCGCAAAGTTGCCGCTGGATTTGCCCGCGCCAAACCAAACGTGGCGTGTCTGCAAGGGGTCTTGGATTTCTACAACGCGCCTCAAAACTGGCTGACGCGGTGTTTCACCATTGATTACGCTATGTGGTTTCGTCTGATCCTGCCCGGCATGGTGCGCATTGGCATCGTCATTCCACTGGAGGGCACCACGGTCTTTTTCCGTCGCCGTGCGCTTGAGGATCTGGGTCGCTGGGATGCCCACAACGTAACCGAAGATGCGGATCTAGGCGTGCGCTTGGCCCGCCGCGGCTATACAGCGGCCTTTGTCGATAGCGTTACACAAGAAGAGGCCACATCATCTGTGCCAGCCTGGGTGCGCCAACGCTCGCGCTGGATCAAAGGATATGCGGTGACATGGGCGGTGCACATGCGCGACCCGTTGAGGCTTTTGGGAGAGCTTGGTGCGTGGAAATTTATCGGTGTGCAAATCCTGTTCCTTGGCACGTTGACCCAGTTCGTTATGGCCCCGCTTCTTTGGTCCTTTTGGCTGGTGCCTTTTGGCTTTTATCACCCGGTCACAGAGATCGCACCCTACGGCGTGATCCTCTTCATAGCCGCCCTGTTCCTGCTCGCAGAGATTGCCACGATGAGCATGGCAGCCTTTGCCGTCGCTGGCCCCAAACGCCGCTGGCTGATCAAATGGGTTCCAGTGATGCACCTCTATTTTCCATTGGCCGCGATTGCCTCATGGAAAGGATTTGCAGAGCTGTTCACCAATCCGTTTTACTGGGACAAAACCAGCCACGGGCGCGCGCCCAAGCCAAAACGCTCTATTCTGCGCCGGGCTGGTCGTTCTTTGCGCTTTCTTCAGCGTCCTGACGCAGACGCGCCTCAAACGCCCGACTGATGTGACCTTTCAACCCATCATACGCCGCCTCGCCGTCCCGACGCGCAATTGCATCAACAATCGCCTCGTGCTCCGCCATTGCCACAGTCGAGCGTCCTTTGGCTGCCAATGACGTCGTCGCCATCAGCGCCATCGAGCGATAGACCAGATCAAGCTGTTGCACCAAATACCGGTTGTGAGAGGCCAGATGCACCTGACGGTGAAACCGTCTGTTGGTGCGCGCCAAAGCCACCGGATCACTCACCAGCGCTTTGTCTTCTTCAACCATTTCACGCAACAAGCGCACCTCTTCTTCACTGGCGTGCTGGGCGGCAAGCCGTGCGGCCAGCGCCTCTAACTCAGAGCGCACCACATAAAGCTCGGCCATCTGATTGTGATCAAGCGTTGCCACCACAAGCGAGCGCCCGTCGCGCGACAAAAGCGATTGCGTTTCAAGGCGCTGAAGCGCTTCGCGGATCGGCGTGCGCGACACACCAAAACGATCCGCAAGCTCGCTTTCCACAAGGCGATCTCCGGGGCGATAAGTGCCAATATCAATGGCGTGCAGGATCAATTGATAGGCGTCAGTCTGGCCGGCTCGTGTCGTATCGTTCATCGTTTCCGCTCTCCCTTGCGCAGAACGATAGAAGCAACGCAGCCGGATGCAAGCATCACGTTGCTCAAGCCACCCCACCACGCTATGTCCAATCCCATGCCTAAGAAGCACTTTTCCCATGTGACGACTTGGATTTTTGATCTCGACAACACGCTTTATCCCCCCGAAGCGCGGCTTTTCGATCAGATCGAAGTCAAGATGACAGATTGGGTCGCAACCACGCTATCGGTGGACCGACCCGAGGCTGATCGACTGCGCAAACACTACTGGCACACCTACGGCACAACGCTGGCAGGGCTGATGCGCGAGCACAACGTAGACCCAGCGCCTTACCTCAATGACGTACACGACATCTCGCTGGATCACCTGGAGCCAGCCCCGGACCTCGCAAAAGCCATCACCAAATTGCCGGGTCGCGCCATCGTTTACACCAATGGCTGTGAACCTTACGCGCGCCGCGTTCTGGCTGCGCGCGGCATCGAGCAGTGCTTTGAAGCCGTCTACGGCGTCGAGCATGCCACTTTTATCCCCAAACCCGAGCGCGCAGCCTTTGAGACCATCGCCCAAATCGACGGCTTTGCGTACACCTCCGCGGCCATGTTCGAGGATGATATTCGCAACCTCGAGGCCCCCTATCACTTGGGCATGCGCACAATTCACGTCGCCCCCGATGCACAATCCAAACCCTTCGTGCACCATCACACCGACGACCTCACGGCTTTCCTGCAAAAGCTGATCTAATTTTACTCAAATTGTTATTCTTCTTGGTTAAAATATCCTGGGGGGCGAACGCAGTGAGCGGGGCAAAGCCCCCAAAATCGACGCAAAATGCGACAACACATCCCTTTGCAGCCCCAACAATCAGCCCTACCTTCCCCACATGAACACAGACGTCTTTATCTCCGGCGGCGGCATCGCGGGCCTGTCCACGGCACTTGGCTTTGCAAACGCAGGCTTTTCCGTCGTTCTAGCCGACCCGGCCCCACCTCCCAAAGCGATGGACAGCGATGGCTCTGATTTGCGTTCAACCGCGTTTCTTCAGCCTGCCCGCGCGCTTTTGGAAACCGCAGGCATCTGGAGCGCATTGGCCGACCATGCCACTCCGCTCGAGGCGTTGCGCGTCATCGACACCAAAGGCACGCCGCCTGAAATTCAAACCGAACGTACGTTTCAATCCAGCGATCTGAACGAAGCGGCTTTTGGCTGGAACTTGCCCAACTGGCTTACCCGCAAAGTCATGACGCAAGCGGCGATGGACGAACCCACAATTGATCTGCGCCTTGGCACCGGATTCAAATCCCTGCTCGCACGCGACAACGAAGCAATGATCACACTCACCGACCGCTCACGCGTGCGCGCTAAACTCGCCATCGCTGCGGATGGACGCGCCTCTCCTTTGCGCACGGCCGCTGGCATCGGTGTTTCCACCACACGCTACGGGCAAAAGGCGCTGGCCTTTGCTGTCACGCACAAGGCGCCGCACGACTGCATTTCAACTGAAATCTACCACCATGGTGGCGCGTTCGTTCTGGTGCCACTGCCCGATGTCGATGGCTGTCCCGCCTCGGCGGTGGTCTGGATGAACGATGGTGCGCGCGCCCAAGAACTGATGGCACTGGACGAGACCGCGTTCTCTGCTGCCGTCACCGAACGCGCGTGCAATGTGCTGGGCGCGCTGACCTTGACCTCGCCGCGCCGTATCTGGCCTGTCATCACACAAACCGCAGAACGCCTCTCGACGCGCCGTGTCGCAGTGATTGCTGAAGCCGCCCATGTCTTGCCTCCCATCGGCGCGCAGGGACTGAACACCTCGCTCAAAGATGCCGCCACGTTGCTAGAGCTGGCCAAAACCACGCCCGAAAACCTTGGCGCGCAAGAGTTTCTAAAGGCCTTCACCAAAGCCCGTACCCGCGATATTGCAGCCCGCGCCCGCGTGGTCGATATCTATAATCGTATATGCCGCTCTGGCGACGCACCGGTTCAGACGCTGCGCAGCGCAGGGCTCAAGCTTGTGCATGATGTGCGCCCGATCCGGCGCTCTGTCATGAAAGCCGGGATGGGCTAGGCGACCGTATCCAGAACAGCTTTCAATCGTGCAACTGAACCGTCGACATCCTCAAGTTTATCCTTACCGAACAATCCGATGCGGAAGCTGGAATAGCCATCCCCTTCACCGACCATCAGCGGGACACCTGCGGCAATCTGCACACCCTCTGCGGCAAAAGCGCTACCTGTTTTCAGCTCGGGGCGATCCGTGTAACAGACCACAACACCCGGTGCGCCAAAGCCGTCGGCTGCGACCGAGCGAAAGCCTTTATCTTCAAGCAAAGCGCGCACGCGGTGGCCCTGCTCCCACTGCGCCTCTTTCATCCGCGAAAACCCATAGGCTTTGGTTTCAAGCATGACGTCTCGAAACCCTTTCAGCGCATCCGTTGGCATTGTTGCGTGATAGGCATGCCCGCCGTTTTCATAGGCTTCCATGATCGTCAGCCACTTGCCTAGATCAACTGCAAAACTTGAGGACTGTCGCGCGCGCACCCGCTCAAGTGCAGCTTCTGACATCATCACAAGACCTGCCGAAGGCGAGGCCGACCAGCCTTTTTGCGGCGCCGAGATCACCACATCCACGCCAAGCGCTTTCATATCAACCCACGCACACCCCGACGCGATGCAATCTAGGACAAAGAGCGCGCCCACTTCGTGCGCAGCTTCAGTGATCGCCTTTATATAGTCGTCCGGCAGGATCATGCCTGCGGATGTTTCCACGTGCGGCGCAAACACCACCGAGGGTCTTGCTTCGTGAATTTTAGCGACAACCTCGTCAATCGGCGCGGGCGCAAAAGCGGCCTGCGCGTCGTTGCCGGTGCGGCGCGCCATCATCACAATCTCTTCGGCTGGCAGCTTGGCGGCTTCAAAAATCTGCGTCCAACGATAGGAAAACCATCCGTTGCGGATCACCATCACGGTTTCACCTTCTGCCAACTGGCGCGCAACTGCTTCCATCGCATAAGTGCCGCCACCGGGCACAAGTGCGACGCCGTCTGCGTTATAAACCTCGCGAAGGATGGATGAGATATCGGTCATAACCTTTTGAAAAGCGAGGCTCATGCTGTTCAAAGAACGGTCGGTAAACACCACCGAAAATTCCAGCAAACCGTCTGGATCAATATCATCTAAAAGTGCGCTCATGATGGTCCCTCTCATCGCTTTGGGATGTGCTAGCGGGCCAAAAGCGGTGATGCAAAGTCTATCTTGGTATACAAAATAGCCTTTTGCGTTTCAAACCCCGCGTTGACCCCATACGTGGAGCCTTTAAGAGATGCGTGAGCCTATGGGAAATTCGGGAATGAATATAGCGACGCTCAGCGATATGGCGGTTGACGTTTTAAGCACTGCGGACGGGCGTGCAAAAACAGCGCTGTCCAAACGGCACGCAGCAACTTGGTTTGAGCATCGCAAAGCCGGGTCCGACCTTGAAATTGGAACGGCCACCCCTCCAGATATGCCCGCTCGACCTGATGCGCCTGCACTTCTCGACCCGCGCGATGTCCCAAAGCGCAAGCCGGGCACGCCAGAAGGGCGTATCGCGCTGCTCCACGCGGTCGCACATATCGAACTGAACGCGGTTGATCTTCACTGGGACCTGATTGCGCGTTTTTCGCACATCAAAATGCCGCCCGGTTATTACGATGATTGGGTGCAGGCTGCGGCGGAGGAGTCCAAACACTTCAATCTGGTGTGCGACTGTCTGGAAGATATGGGCAACCACTACGGCGCCCTGCCCGCACATGCTGGCATGTGGCGCGCCGCAAGCGATACCGCGCACGATCACATGGGTCGCTTGGCCGTGGTCCCGATGGTGCTTGAAGCACGCGGCTTGGATGTAACACCGGGGATGATTGAGGTGTTTAAACGCGCCAAAGCGGACGGAGCCGTTGAGGCACTTGAGGTGATCTACTCTGAAGAGGTCGCGCATGTCGCCTACGGTTCAAAGTGGTTCCACTATTTGTGCGGGCGCGACGAAACAGACCCCAAACCGCTGTTTCACGCGCTAGTACGCAAGTATTTCCACAGCACGCTAAAGCCGCCATTTAACGAAGAAAAACGCGCCGAAGCCGGAATTCCGCCAGATTTCTATTGGCCGCTCACCGAATCTCTCTAAGAGATCGGCAAAAAACCGCCCATTTACCGTCCATAAGCGGGGGAAGTCGCGCGTCTATGGCTGTGTGGTTGCCTGATAATTGCGCATTCATTAACACTTGCCGGGTAAAGGCCGGGACAGCCTTTGCAGATACGCACCGGATGGGACACCGTTATAGTGACGCAGAGTATTTTTCGAAAACTAAACCACGCTGTGGAACGCAGCTTTCCTGAACAACGCCTGTTCCTTCGGTCTGACACAGAAACACGCTTTATTCGTCTCTCCCCTCTCACACAATTTACCGGACTGACGGGCTGTGCTTTGCTGCTTGGCTGGTCGATCATTTCATCTGCGATTTTGCTGATGCACACGCTTGGCGCGGGCGATCTGCGCGAACAGGCGCTGCGCGATCAGGCGGTTTATGAATCCCGGTTGAACGAACTGGCTGGCGAACGCGATGCGCGCGCGCGCGAAGCGGCACAAGCGCAAGAACGGTTTGCCATTGCGTTGGCCGAAGTCTCAGCGATGCAGTCACGACTGTTGTCGTCCGAGGATCGCTTGCGCGAGGCGGAAACCGGAGTAGACGTGATCGCAGGCACGCTGCGCGATACGATGAAAGAACGCGACGACGCCCGCAAACGCGCCGAAACGCTCACCGCACAACTGGCCGAAACCGAAGCAGAACAGCCTGATGTGTCGCGTATGGCCGATCTGGAAACCACGCTTGGGTTTATGACAGCCGCCTTAGGTAATCTGGCCTCCGAGCGTGATGACATGTCTGAATATGTCGATGAAGCCGAAATTCATCTGGACCGCGTCGCCCTTGACCAACGCTTAGAGGCCGAGCGGAACGAACGTATTTTCGCCCAGATCGAGGACGCCGTTACAACCTCGCTGACCCCAATAGACGAGATGTTTGACGCTGTGGGCCTACCCACCGATAGCATCATCGAGCAAGTGCGCCGCAGTTACTCCGGGCAAGGGGGGCCGCTGACGCCCTTCACGTTTTCCACCAGTGGTGACGCCGAGGTGGATCCGCTGACAACCCGGGCCAACGATGTTCTGGCTCAGCTTGACGCGGTGAACCTCTATCGCATCGCAGCCGAGAAAATCCCGTTCAGCTTTCCGGTGCGCGGCACTTATCGTTCGACCTCGGGTTTTGGTCCTCGGTGGGGACGCCAACACGAGGGTCACGACTACGCCGGACCGACTGGTACGCCGATTCACGCCACTGCCGACGGCGTTGTGGTGCATGCGGGCCGTCAAGGTGGATACGGAAACTTAATAAAAATACGTCACGACTTCGGATATGAGACAAGATACGCACACTTATCTAAGATCCGCGTAAATGTGGGAGACAGGGTCTCGCGCGGGGAACGCATCGGTGATATGGGAAATACCGGACGGTCGACGGGCACGCATCTTCACTATGAAATCCGCGTGGGTGGTAAAGCCGTCAACCCACTGAAATACATCAAGGCAGCCAGAGATGTTTTCTAAAAGCAAAATAAACGAACCCGGTCCTAAGGGACCAGATGCAGACACGAAGGAAAAGGCCCCAGAAATGAGCCAGACCAAAGCACCCGAGGCCACCTCCTCGGCGCCAAAGGCAAAGCCGCCGGCAAGTGTACTGTCCGCTGATCTTCAGATCACCGGCAACATCAAAACAACAGGCGACGTCAATATCGAAGGCAATGTCGAAGGCGACATTCGCGCCCACCTTCTGACTGTTGGCGAAGGTGCCACGGTTAAGGGCGAGTGCATCGCAGACGATGTGGTCGTAAACGGCCGTGTGATCGGCAAAGTGCGCGGCCTGAAGGTCCGCCTGACATCGACCGCACGTGTTGAGGGTGACATCATCCACAAGACAATCGCAATTGAATCCGGCGCCCACTTTGAAGGCTCGGTTCAACGTCAGGAAGATCCGCTCAACAGCGGCGGCAAGCCAATGAATCTTGGCGCGCCAGCGCAAAAGGCACCTGACGCAAAGGTCTGATTGGCCTTAACAGAATTGGAAAAAGGCGCTCTAATAGGGCGCCTTTTTTTATTGCTCCGACACCCGTTCGCTCGCCAACGGGTGATAAAGCGCGCGGCGATACAAGTGCCACGTCGCGTGCCCCAAAACCGGTAAAACGATCAATAGCCCAAGAAAAACCGGCACCATCGCAATCAAAAGCGCAACAGCCACCACGGCTGCCCAAACAATCATCGCGCCCTTGTTCTCCGTCACCGTGCGCAGGCTGATCAACATCGCCGAGACGAAATCAATTTCCTTGTCGACCATTAACGGAAGCGCCACGACCGTCAGCCCGAATGTCAAAAACGCCGTCGCCGCCCCGACAAGACCTTGCACGGCCAACATCAAAATCCCGTCCGCGCTTTGCAAGAACGCCTCTAAGCCAAGACCACTGCCTAGACGCGACACGCCCAAAAACAGCGCCAAAGTCATATGCGCGAAAAAACTCCAGAACAGGAAGATCAAAGCCAATACAACTCCGGCCCAAGGCAATTGCCGCCGCCTTTCGTTCCAGATCACACCAAGCACGCCTGCCCAGCTTAACGGTTCGTCTGCCTCGATCCGCCTGCTTACCTCATACAATCCAACAGCAGCAAAAGGCGCGATCAACGGAAACCCACAAGCCATCGCCAAGGTCCACAAAAACGTCCCCGCCCCGATCCACCACAGTATGACGCCGCCAAACACATACACCGCGCTAAACGCCAGCCCATAGGCGGGCGCCGTGCGGAAATCCCAAAGACCCGCCTTAAGCGATGCCCAAACCTCGTAAAGCGTGACATGCCCGATCTCGGGCTTTGGAGAAGCGGCTTTTGGTTCCATGCCTTTACCCTAAACCAAGCCGCTCAATGCGCACATTGATCCAGATCACGTCGCTTGCAGCCTGCCCCACTCGTTGTTATCACCCTTAAAACAATGCTTTCCCGGAGAGACACCAATGCGAGCCGAGGCCGAAAACACGGTCGCCGCGATTGAAAAATCGTTAGCGCTTCTGGCCCAAAGGTTGGATCTGGAAACCGCCCAGCACCGGTTAGAAGAATTCAACGCGATGGCCGAGGATCCCAACCTCTGGGATGATCCGGAGCGCGCGCAAAAGCTAATGCGCGAGCGGCAAATGCACGTGGATGCGATGGATCGCTACACTGGCATGTCCCAAGAAATGAAAGACAACATCGATCTGATCGAGTTGGGCGAGATGGAAGACGATACCGAAGTCGTGGCCGAGGCTGAAGCCGCGCTCACCGCCTTGGGGATTCGCGCCGCCAAAGCCGAGCTTGAGGCGCTGCTTGACGGCGAGGCGGACGCCAACGACACATTCTTGGAAATCAACTCGGGCGCAGGCGGAACCGAAAGCTGCGACTGGGCCTCGATGCTGGCACGCATGTACGTTCGTTGGGCCGAACAGCACGGCTATACTGTCGAGTTGCAATCTGAAAGTGCGGGCGAAGAAGCGGGCATTAAATCAGCGGCTTACAAGATTTCCGGCCCAAACGCTTATGGCTGGCTCAAATCAGAATCCGGCGTCCACCGCCTTGTGCGCATCTCGCCTTTTGACAGTGCTGCCAAACGCCACACCTCGTTTTCCAGTGTCTGGGTCTACCCGGTTGTCGACGACAACATCGAAATTGACGTAAACCCTTCCGACATTCGGCTTGATACGTTCCGCGCGTCCGGCGCAGGCGGTCAGCACGTCAACAAAACCGATTCCGCAGTGCGCATCACTCACTTGCCCACAGGTATCGTGGTGACCAGCTCGGAGAAATCCCAACACCAAAACCGCGATATCGCCATGAAGGCGCTGAAATCGCGGCTGTATCAGATGGAGCTTGATCGTCGCTCCGCCTCGATCCAGGAAGCGCACGAAAACAAAGGCGACGCAGGCTGGGGCAACCAAATCCGCTCCTACGTTTTGCACCCGTATCAGATGGTCAAAGACCTGCGCACTAAACACGAAAGCTCAGACACATCCGGCGTTCTCGATGGTGATTTGGATGCCTTCATGGCCGCCACTCTGGCGCTTGGAAAGTCGGGCCAGAAACGCGACGACTGAAGCGACGCGCTTCTTTAACCCTTCATCTATTCAAAAATACTCTGGGGAGCGCGAGGGGTGAAACCCCTCGCATTACGCGACGCGCGTCAGCGCGGCGCAAACAAACTCAATAAAGCCCGCCAGACGAGATCTCGTTGGCCGTCGCTTGCCCCGGAATCACAACCGTTTCGCCTGTGGCGGTTTCAACTTCGCGCGTGTTGTTACCCAACTCGGCATCGGTGAACAGCGGCAAGTTCGCCCCCATCGCAAAGCCCCCATCAAAAGCCACACCAAACACAGGTTGCTCACCTTCGCGGAAATACTCCGCCACCACATGGTCGCCCTCGGCATAATCAGGCAAGCGCGCGCCAGAGTAGCGGTCGATTTTGATAAAGTTTCCGCCGCGCGGAATGGCAAAACGCCCGCCGCCGTATTTCTTGATCGCTTCTGTCATGAACTTCTGGAAAACCGGCCCGCACATTGCCCCACCCGAAGCGCCTTTGCCCAAAGGCTCTGGCGAGTCATAGCCAATGTAACAGCCCGCAGCGATGGTGGAAGTGAACCCAACAAACCAAACGTCACGCGCATCGTTGGTTGTCCCGGTTTTGCCCGCCGTGGGCACCGGCAGTTTTACAGTTTTTGACGCAGTCCCGCGTTCGACAACACCGCGCATCATCGAGGTCAGCTGGTACGCCGTGATCGGGTTCATCACCCGTTTGCGGTCAGATCGAATGTCCGGCAAATCGCCCGCGGGCAGGTCTTTGACACCACAGTCCTCGCAATCGCGCTGATCATGACGATAGACAGTCGTGCCCCAACGATCCTGCACGCGGTCGACCAAAGTCGGCTCTACCCGCTCGCCGCCATTGGCGAACATCGCATAGGCCGAGACCATGCGGAACAGCGAGGTTTCCTGCGATCCCAACGCGTTGGCCAGAAACGGCTCCATCCGGTCATAAACGCCAAAATTCTTCGCATATCCTGCGACCACCGGCATGCCGACTTCTTCGGCAAGCCGCACCGTCATCAGGTTACGCGAGCGTTCAATGCCGGTGCGCAGCGGCGTTGGCCCGTAAAAGGTGCGCGACGCGTTGCGCGGGCGCCATATTTCACCACCGCCAATATCCACCTCAATCGGAGCATCAATGATGATCGTCGCAGGCGTAAACCCTGAATCCAACGCGGCGGCATAAACAAACGGTTTGAACGATGAGCCGGGCTGACGGCGCGCTTGTGTTGCGCGGTTAAAGTTTGACACTTGGTAGGAAAACCCGCCTTGCATGGCCAGAACCCGGCCTGTGTTGACGTCCATCGCCATAAAGCCGCCCTGCACGCCGGGCACTTGGCGCAACGAAAACACCGGGTCTTGCGGCGAGCCACCTTCGTGGCGCACATGAATAACATCTCCAACGGCCAGAATATCGCTCGCCGCATTGGCCCCACGAATCCAGTTCAGATCAGAGGGCGTAATCCAGTGCCCATCCGTCCCGTTGGCCCAATCCTCAACCCCGATCCGCGCAGCAGCACCGCGTAGCTCCAACACGACCGCCGGGTGCCAGCCTTCAACATCGCGCGCCAGTTTGCCGGTGTTCGCCAATAGCCCACGCCAGGCAACGTCTCCATCCACCTGCGCTTCTAAATCGTCGGCTTCAATCGTGGCTGCAGTTCCGCGCCACTCGCCCTGACTGCGATCGTACGCTTCTAATGCATCGCGCAATGCCGCCGCCGCAATCGCCTGCATTTCGCCGTCGATTGTACCGCGAATGGTCAGACCAGCGGTCTTGAAAGCGCCATCTGGGAAATCGCCATCCAACTGGCGGCTAATCTGTTCGGTGAAATAATCGCGCGCAGGCTTGTTGGCCGAAAATGCCTCGCGATCTCCCGATTGCACTGTCAAAAGCGGGGCGACGCGCGCTTCCTGATATGCCTCGTCTTCCAGATACCCGTTTTGCCACATTTCGCGCAGCACAAAGTTGCGCCGCGTCAGCGCACGTTCTTCCTGGCGCACCGGGTGATACCGCGACGGCGCTTTGGGCAGGATCGCAAGGTAGGCGGCCTCTGGCACCGTCAACTCTGCCAGTGTTTTGTTGAAATAGGTTTGTGCAGCAGCAGCGACGCCAAAGGATTGCTGGCCGAGGAATATCTCGTTCAGATAAATTTCCAGAACCTTTTCACGTCCGATCTCTTTGACCATCCGGGTCGACATGATGATCTCTTTGATCTTGCGCTCGGCGTCAGGGTCGCTGCTGAAAAACAGGTTCTTGGCCAACTGCTGTGGGATGGTCGAGGCACCACGAAGCGATTGGCCGCGGCTTGCGATCGCCTCATAGGCGGCCGCTGCGATACCGCGCAGATCAAAGCCGCTGTGTTCGTAGAAGTTCTTGTCTTCTGCCGAGATAAACGCGTTTTTCACCATCTGCGGAATTTCATCGGCAGAGGCATAGAGCCGTCGCTCGCTGGCGTATTCGTCGATCAACGAGCCTTCGGGCGAATAAATCCGCGTCACCGTCGCGGGCTGATAGTTGGCAAGCGCTGCCGCATCCGGCAAATCACGTCCATAGACGTAAAACACCGCGCCAATCGTCAGCGCGCCCATGATCAGCCCCAGAGTGACTAGGGTGAAAATGCCGCCGAAGAACGAAAAAATAAACCGTGTCACGCGCGAGTGCCGCCTCTAAAACTTGTCTTGTCTCTCTTATATGGGGGTGGGCTGCTGTGGTCAAAAGCGCTTGAGCAGAAGGCGCGCAGAAAATGGCCCAACCTCACGTCAACCTTTGTCTGTCATTGGCGAAAGCCAGCCCCCAAAAGCCTGTCTTCATCACTCCAAAGTAAAATCGCATCGCGCATCGCAAGACTGGCACTGGCGCGCCACGTCGCGGACATCAGCCGCGCGCGATCTTCTTCGCTTGATAGAAAACCAAGCTCGACAAGGACCGACGGTGTGCCCGCTGACTTGAGAACCGACAGATCGGCTTGCCGCTGAGGGCGCGAATTAATTGCCAATCCCGAGGATTGAAACGCCTGCACCAATGCTTTGCCCAATGCATCTGATCGAGGGGCGCTGTCTTGGCGCGCCAGTTCCAGCAAAGCAACGGTCACATCATCACCAACTCCGGTGACATCAACACCATCCAAGACATCTGCACCATCATGGCGTTCGGTCAGACGTTGCGAGGCATCCTCAGCGGCGTCTGGCGACAGGGTATAAAGCGTCATGCCGGTTGCATCACCGGCACCAAACGGCAAGGCATCCGCATGGAGAGAAAGAAAAAGATGCGCGCCAACGTCACGGGCCCGATTAAGGCGCTCTTCCAATGGCACAAAGACGTTTTCCTCGCGCGTCAGCACCACGTCATAGCGCCCGGTTCGGATCAGATCGTCTTTTAGACGCCGCGCAATTTCCAGCATCAGATCCGCTTCGTTCAGTCCTTCAGCCTCGGCACCGGGATCGCGCCCTCCGTGGCCCGGATCAATAACGATCACCGGAAGACCGCGCCCTGCCCCTTTGGCGGCAAAGAGCGGCGTTTCATCTTCAGCAGCATCGCGAAAATCTTCCGCTGTGACTGGTACAAGTGTGACCAAAAGCTCGGCTGTGCCGTCCTCGCCCACGCTCATCTCGGCAGTTTCCACATCAAGCGGTTCTTGCAACGCCGCAACCATCCGCGACCACCCGGCCTCATGACGTTCTGTGATCACGCCCGCAACAGACGCCGAGCGCACATCGGGTGTCTCAGACCAACGCAGATCGCCAAACTCAACAGCCACACGCGGTGGCGCGTTCAAAAGATGCACCCGCCACGGCACGGCTTGGGAGAGATCAATGCGGATTTCCACAGCGCCGCTTTGATCTTCGATCACAGCACCATCCGCGCCCAATTGCGCCAGCGCGTTGGGATCGGCGGTGGCAAAACACGTGCCCCACAACAGCACCAAAACTGGTGCACATATTCGGAATATTCTGCTCATTCGCCTGCGACTTCTTTTACAACTTAACCACAATTACTTTGATGGGGAATGAATTTATCCACAAAAGCCACGGGAATTCATGAATTTTTTAAGACGCGCCACGCCCTCGCGAATGTCTTCTGTCGAGCGCGCGTACGAAAAGCGCAGCGTTTGATGACCGCGGGTTTTGTCAAAATCCAACCCCGGTGTGACAGCGACATTGGCCTCGTTCAGAATGTCAGTAGCAAAGGCGCCAGAATCGTCAGTAAACTCTGACACATCGGCATAGACATAAAACGCCCCATCGGGAGGCGCGAAATTGGTGAACCCTGCTTCTGTCAGACCGCGCATCATCAGGGCGCGATTTTCGCGATAAACAGCGATGTTTTCCTGCAGTTCCGTATCACAGTCCATCGCCGCAAGCGCTGCCACCTGACTGGCGTGGGGCGCACAGATGAACATGTTTTGTGCCAAACGCTCTATCGCACGCACATGGGTCTCGGGCACAACCATCCAGCCCACGCGCCATCCAGTCATTGAAAAGTACTTTGAAAACGAGTTGATCACGATGACATCGTCGCTGATTTCAAGCGCGCTGACAGCGGGTTTGTCGTATTCCAAACCGTGGTAAATCTCGTCAGAAACAAAAGCAGCACCGCGCGTCTGCGCCGCTTCGATCAGCGCGGATAAGGCTGGTTTGTCGAGCATTGTCCCCGTCGGATTAGAGGGAGATGCCACGATAAGCCCTTGAATATCTTGCGGAAGATCGTCGACGCGCGGCTGATAGCGATCCTGTGGCCGCGTTTGAATATCAACGGGCTGCAAACTCAAGGCGCGAAGAATTTGACGGTAAGACGGATAGCCCGGAGCACCAAGAGCGACGCGATCGTCTGCATCAAAAAGTGCTGTGAAGGCCAAAAGGAATGCCCCGGACGAGCCGCTGGTGACAACAACGCGGCTTGGATCAAGTGTGATCCCGTGGCGGGCTTCATAAAGAGCGGCGATGCGTTCACGCAGTGCGGGAATACCAAGGGTGACGGTATATCCCATAGCGTCGTCCTTCAGCGCGGCTCCCAGTGCGTTGCGCGCGCCTAAAGGGGCGGGTGTGCCTGGTTGGCCTACTTCCATGTGGATAATGTGGCGCCCCTCGGCCTCGGCGCGGGCCGCGGCGTCCAACACGTCCATGACGATGAACGCATCCACATTTGATCTGTTTGAGAGACGCATCTGCTCAGGCTCCAATTTGGCTTGCCTTCCCTGCCAACATGCGACTGTCGCGTCAATGCCCTTAAGGCTCTACAATTCTTGGTGAAGCCCTTGCTTTGCGGGCGATTCAGCGCCATCTTTCTCCAACTTTCTGGAGGGAAATAAAATGTTGCGCACCACACTTGGCGCTGTTGCTTTTGCGGCTTTGGTATCCAATCCGTCTAACGCGTTTGAAATCGATGCGATGAGCGACGCAGAGCGCGATATTTTCCGCTCGGAAATCCGCGACTACCTTTTGGAAAACCCCGATGTGTTAATGGAAGCCATCGCCGTGTTGGAAGAGCGCCGCACCGCCGAGGCCGCCACAGCAGACATTGATATGTTGAACGCCAATCGCGAGGCGATTTTCGACGATCCCTTTAGCTATGTCGGCGGCAACCCAGACGGGGATGTGACGATTGTCGAGTGGATGGATTACCGCTGCGGCTTTTGCAAACGCGCATTTCCTGCTGTCGAAGAGCTGGTCGCAAGCGATGGCAATATCCGCTTTGTCGTTAAAGAATTCCCAATTTTGGGAGAGCAATCGACGCTGGCCTCGCGCTATGCGGTTGCCGCTAAAATTGTGAACGGCGACGAGGTTTATAAGGCCGTGCACGATAATCTGATGACGTGGAGCGGTCAGATCACGCCGGCCACGCTAGGCCGGGTTGGGCGCGGCACGGGTGTGGATCATGATGCTGTTCTTGACATGATGAACAGTGATCAGGTCAGCGAGATTATTGAGCGAAACCGCGCTTTGGCTGGCGCGCTGCAAATTCAGGGCACACCAAGCTTTATTATGGGCGATAATTTTGTGCGTGGCTTTGTTGAGCTGGAACAGATGCGTGCCATTGTCGAGGACATTCGCGCCAATCAGGGCTAAGGGTTTGCGCCGCGCTTTGCGCGTCGCCCTATACGAGGGGCTCTGCCCCTCGCGCTCCCCGAGATATTTTTACCAAGAAGAAAGCGCGCCGTTTACTCCGCAGCTTCAGCCGTTGCTGCGTCGATTTCGGCTGCTTTGGCCTCAACCTGTTCGACGATATGTTCGATCATTTCATCGTTGGAGAGTTTGTGGCTTTGCTTGCCGGCCAAATAGACCATGCCCGAGCCTGCCCCGCCGCCGGTGAAGCCGACGTCTGTCATCAGTGCCTCTCCGGGGCCATTCACAACGCAGCCGATGATCGAAAGGCTCATCGGCGTCTTGATGTGTTCAAGGCGGGTTTCCAGCGCCTCAACAGTTTTGATCACATCAAACCCTTGCCGCGCGCAGCTTGGGCAAGAGATGATATTCACGCCGCGGTGACGCAATCCAAGGGATTTGAGGATTTCGTAGCCGACTTTGACTTCTTCCACCGGATCAGCGGAAAGCGAGACCCGGATCGTATCGCCGATGCCCATCCACAAAAGATTACCAAGGCCGATGGCAGATTTAATTGTGCCTGAGGTAAGCCCCCCGGCTTCGGTGATGCCAAGATGGATTGGTGCATCAGTCGCGTCGGCAAGTTGCTGATAGGCGGCTGCGGCCATGAAAACATCAGAGGCTTTGCAGCTGATTTTGAATTCGTGGAAGTCATTGTCTTGCAGAATCTTGATGTGATCCAAGCCGCTTTCCACCATCGCATCCGGGCAAGGCTCGCCGTATTTGTCGAGCAGATGCTTTTCAAGCGAGCCTGCGTTCACGCCAATGCGGATCGAGCAATTGTTGTCGCGCGCGGCTTTGATCACTTCTTTCACGCGCGTTTCATCGCCGATGTTTCCGGGGTTGATGCGCAGGCAAGCAGCGCCTGCTTCTGCCGCTTCGATGCCGCGTTTGTAGTGGAAATGGATGTCGGCCACGATGGGCACCGGGCTTTCGCGCACGATGTCTTTCAAGGCCGCCGAGCTGTCTTGATCAGGCACTGAAATGCGCACGATATCAGCGCCTGCGTCTGCGGCAGCCTGCACTTGTGCGACCGTGGCTTTCACGTCCGGGGTCAGCGTGTTGGTCATGGTTTGAACGGTGATCGGAGCATCGCCGCCCACAGGGACCGAGCCAACCATGATCTGACGAGATTTGCGGCGGTAAATATTGCGCCACGGGCGAATGTGATTGAGCGACATCGAAAAAACCTTAGCCAAGCCGGTTACGGGCAAATATGCCCGCTAATTGTTCTCGGTGCCAGCTTGGGCCACTGCGACAAAACGAGCAAGGTCATTATCGGCCTCGGCGTTGGCAATCTCGTAGCGTTCAGTCAGCGCATCAGGCGATAGAGAGACGCCTTTGATCACAGCCGGGCCGCCGCCTGCCGGGCCGTATGTTTCGCCGCTGACAGCAAAATAAAGCGAACCGGCGTTGCCCGCGCGCAAGACAGGCGGCTCTTCGGTCAAAGGCACGTCGAACTGTTCGCCAGCATCGAGGATTTTTTCAAAGATCACCGTGCCATCTGCTGCCTGCACGCGCACCCAAGACGGGCGCACGGCCAGCAAAGTCACTGACGGTGCGGCTTCTTCAACCAC
The DNA here is from genome assembly GCA_039942715.1 of Paracoccaceae bacterium. GTDB lineage: Bacteria > Pseudomonadota > Alphaproteobacteria > Rhodobacterales > Rhodobacteraceae > JABDJX01. The sequence continues at coordinate 512,069 of JBDVBY010000007.1, read as the reverse complement.
TTGAACCGGTGGTGGCAGCAAGGCCTCTGGGTTTAACCCGGCGGCTTCGGCCAATTCTCTCGACCCCGACACCGGTGAAAAAGGATCATCTGGCAAGGCAGAGCCGGACGCGACAAAGCGTTCGTCGCGGCGCGGAGCCAGCGTGCCAACCGAATTAGGATCAATGGCAGAAATGGGGCCATCGCGCGCGGTCAGCACCGGAACGTCCAGCGCTTCGGGGCGGTAAAGGCGATCAAAGCGATCTGCTGCAGGTGGGTTTAAACCTGCGATATCACTGTTTGGCGCGGTGGCAGAGGTTAACGGATCAAGCTCGACCATAACGTCAGGTGTTTGATCAACCGGCGTGAGGCGCACTTTTTGCACCTCTTGCAGAACCGCCCATCCGCCGTATCCAATGCCGCCGAGCAGAGCGAACAGAACGAGGATAGAGCCAACAGCGCGCGGCTCGATCTTGGACAGCGCCGCCTCGCCTTTTGGCAAATAGCTCACCGATGGCTCGGTAAACATATCGCGCATGTGCGCGGGCTTTTTCGACCCCGACGTCGAGGTCCCCGTCTGGCTTGGCGTGCGGATGCTAGAGCTTTCCGACATGCCATGCGCGACAGTGAAATTCCCCTCTTCGCAGAAGGTTTTAAACGCCCATTCAGGGTCTAAGCCTAAATACCGCGCATAAGACCGCACATAGCCTGCCACAAACCCCGGCGTGTCAAACGCGCTTGGGTCGGTGTTCTCGATAGCCGAGATGTAGGTGGCTTTGATTTTCAGCTCGCGCTGCACATCCAGAAGTGATTTCCCGAGCGTCGCACGTTCGCCGCGCATAACGTCGCCAAGACACAGGTCAAAGTCGTCAAAACCACGGAGGTCTGACGTTTCAGAATCATGATCGGACGCGTCACTGCGTCTCTTCATAGGTCCTGCCCTTTGTCACTCATATCGGCTCCCAGGTCAGAGCGGCAGAATCGCCCCGAGCGTAATCACTTAAGTGTTAACACAGGCTTAGTGGATGGTCACGATGCAGTTTAGGCAGAAAGCTCGGCGCGATTTAGTGCACAATGGGACCAAAGTACGTCCATTGCGTTAACAAGCGCGTCCAATTCTTTGGGTCCATGAACTGGAGACGGCGTGAAACGTAGCCGCTCTGTGCCTCGAGGAACCGTTGGAAAGTTGATGGGCTGCACGTAAATCCCATGATCTTCCAGCAGCATATCGCTGAGTTTTTTAGTGTGCACCGGGTCGCCGACGATAACGGGCACAATGTGGCTGCCATGATCGATCAGCGGCATGCCAAGCGCTTTGAGGCGCATTTTAAGGATTTTCGCCTGCAACTGGTGCTGTTCACGCCGCGTTTGGTCCGTTTTCAATACCCGAACCGACGCTGTCGCCCCTGCCGCAATCGCCGGTGGAAGCGATGTCGTAAAGATGAAACCCGGCGCGTAAGACCTTATGGCATCACACATTTTTGCACTTGCCGCGATGTAGCCGCCCATCACGCCGTAGGCTTTGGCCAGCGTTCCGTTGATAATATCGATGCGATCCATCAGCCCGTCACGCTCGGCAACACCGCCGCCGCGCGGGCCGTACATACCAACTGCGTGCACCTCATCCAAATAGGTCAGCGCGTTGAATTCCTCGGCCAGATCGCAAATGTCAGCGATTGGCGCGAAATCACCGTCCATCGAATAGATCGATTCAAACGCAATCAGCTTGGGTGCAGCAGGGTCATCATCCGCCATGAGTGCGCGCAGATGGGCGACATCATTGTGCCGGAACACACGTTTTGCCCCGCCATTGCGCCGAATGCCCTCGATCATCGAGGCGTGGTTCAATTCGTCAGAATAGATGATCAGCCCCGGAAACAGCTTTGGAAGCGTCGAAAGCGTGGCGTCATTAGCGATATAGGCCGAGGTGAACAACAAAGCTGATTCTTTGCCGTGCAGGTCCGCCAGCTCGTCTTCCAGTGCTTTGTGATAAACCGTTGTGCCGGAAATATTGCGTGTACCGCCCGAGCCTGCGCCAGTCGCGTCCAACGCCTCTTTCATCGCGTCCAACACCTCAGGATGTTGTCCCATGCCCAAATAATCGTTTCCACACCAAACAGTTACGGGCTGCTCGCTGCCATCGGGGCGAGCCCACGTTGCATGCGGAAACTGGCCTTTCGTACGCACGATATCAATGAACGTGCGATAGCGCCCTTCGTCATGAAGGCGCTGTAGGGCTGTTTCAAGGGCCGATGAATAGTCCACGATTTACGCTCCTTAGAGGTCTTCTAAACCACTTAATCTTTCTAATCCACCAATCCGAGTCCCCAAAATGACGCGGGACCGGGTACAGATCACACGATAGCAATCTATCGGTGCGCTACGGCTTTTCAAGGCTTTCGCGCGCCCTGCAATTCGTATTGTTCTTACCTTCGCTTTGCTCTTTGATATCGGCAGATACGGGCGTCAACCAGACGTCGCAAGCGCCCTTCGCGCAACACTCACGTTGCGTTCACACCAAAGGAGTTTTTATGTCCCTAGAAGCCGTTCTCACCCGGATTGACGATGATCTTGATGCGTCTTTGGCGCGCTTGATGGATTTTGTACGGATCAAATCCATTTCCACCGACCCAGCGTTTGCGGGCGATTGCCAAACGGCGGCCGAATGGATGGTCAAGGATCTCTCCAGCATGGGCATCGACGCCGAAGTGCGCCCGACTACGGGCCACCCGATGGTCGTCGGGCATGTGGGCGAAGGGGCACCGCATCTGCTGTTTTACGGGCACTACGACGTGCAACCGGTTGATCCAATAGAGCTTTGGCACCGCGACCCGTTTGATCCAGCTCTTGAAGACGCGCCAAACGGCAAAGTGATCCGAGGCCGTGGACCCGCTGATGACAAGGGCCAGTTGATGACCTTTGTCGAGGCTTGCCGCGCATGGAAAGCGGTGAATGGCAGCTGGCCCTGCAAAATCACCTTCCTCTTTGAAGGCGAAGAAGAAAGCGGCTCGCCCTCGCTGATCCCCTTCCTGAAGGCCAACGCCGATGAGCTAAGCGCGCCGGACATCGCGCTGATCTGTGACACTGGCATGTTTGACCGCGACACGCCCGCGATCTGCACCATGCTGCGCGGGCTTTTGGGTGAGGAGCTGACCATCACCGGACCTGACAAAGATCTGCACTCCGGCATGTTCGGCGGCCCTGCAATCAACCCCGCTCGCGTTTTATCACGCATCATCGCCTCGCTGCACGATGATACGGGGCGCATCACGGTGCCCGACTTTTATGACGGTGTGCCTGAGTTGTCCGACGCGTTACGCGCGCAATGGGATGCGCTTGGTTTTGACGCCGAAGGCTTCCTTGCTTCCGTTGGCCTTACCACGCCCGCAGGTGAAGACGGCCGCACAGCTCTAGAGCAAATCTGGGCACGCCCAACCTGCGAAGTGAACGGGATGTGGTCGGGCTATACCGGCGACGGATTTAAAACCGTGCTGCCCTCCAAGGCCAGCGCGAAGATCAGTTTCCGTCTTGTCGGCACACAAGACCCATTCGCCATCCGCAAAAGTTTCCGCGCAATGGTCGAAGCCGCCCTGCCCCCCGATTGCACAGTTGAGTTCAGCGATCACGGCGCCGGTCCCGCATCTGTCATGTCCACCGACAACCCAGTCTTTGAGCAAGCGCGCAACGCCCTGTCAGATGAATGGCCAAAAGAAGCGGCTTTTGTCGGCGGGGGCGGTTCCATCCCGATTGCCGGGCATTTCAAAAAGCTTCTGAACCTAGATTCGATGCTGATCGGTTTTGGCCAAGACGACGATGGACTTCATTCACCGAACGAAAAGTATGACTTGCGCAGTTTTCATAAGGGGACGCGATCTTGGGCTCGGGTTTTGGATGCGGTAACCCGATAAGGGACTAAAAGGATGATGAAGAGACTTATCAGCGCCGTTCTAATTCTTATTGCGGCGGGCGCTGCGGCGCGCGGGTTTTGGTTGAAAGAGTTTGCCGAGGTTTACGACACCTCCGAGATGATCACAGTTGTTTGCGTCATGATTGCAGCGATGCTCGCTTATAAAACGCTGGAACATCTGCCCGCCGGCCCTTCTCCCTCGACACCTAAATCCAAGAACGCCAATGTTGATCCGCACGATCTTGATGCCTTTTTCGCCGAGATGGACACGTATCCGGACACGCAAGCGCGCGGCGATACCCTGCCGGGATGGGCGTTGCATCTGCGCAGCCCGTTCGAGGCGAAACGTCCTGTCACATCGTGGATTGGTGGCGTGCCCGTCGCCCCGCCCGGCTTTAACTGGCCGCGCGACAGAAACGATGAAGTGTTGCATTTTGTGGCGCAAATCGACTTGCGCGACCTGAAACCAGAACCCGAAACGGGCCAGCGCCCCGCGTTGCCGGAAGACGGCGCAGTAATGGTTTTCATCACAGAACGGCTAAACGCCGACGAAAGCCAACGCCGATCCTACACGCTTTCATTTATCCAGGCGATGCCATGGAACACGCCGCACCAGTTCATGTGCCCGAAAGCCTACGCCCGCTCAATCACTTGGGCTTTTGGATCAAATCGCCAACCTTTCCCTTTTGGCCGATTGATCTGGTGCCGTTCTTAGATACCAATCATCACGAACAAGACGAGAGTGGTGCGTCGTCTGATAGTTTTGATTGGCACGGCACTTGGGGCCATGCAGCGTTTGAAGCGCATATGTTAGAAAAGACCATCGACTATGAACGCTCTCAGAGAAAACTGCGCGCTGATCTTGACGCGCAGCGGGATCATTCGGTGCCCCTCAGTGAGCACGAGCGCAACCTACGCCAGCAAGACGCCATCCTCCACGAAGGCGACAAGCCTCTTTTTGCCGCTTTGAAAGCCCTTATCGAGCGCGCGGGGATCGAAGGAGCTGAAACGCCAATTGACGCCGAAGCGCTTAGCGAAATTATCAACCAGCGCAATACACTCGCGGAAAGCCTGCCGATTGAGACAATTCTCAAGGAGAGACTGATCAAACCAGATCGCAGCGACGCAAACGCGCTTATGAACTACTTTGACCGCGAGAAAGGCGAATTCAGAGACGTCCCCTCTGTTTTCCATCCGATCTTTACACGCTGGATCACGCGCAATCGACGTCATCGGCTTTTCGGCCTCGCGCAACCGTATGTCACAGGGTACGTCGATCTGCGTGGCCTTGATTGCTTGCTAAAGCTGGACACTGACCCCTTTTTAGCCACCCAGACCGAGCACGAATCCGGCTTTTCCATCTGGGCTGATCGCGAAGAAATGGCACAAGGGCGCTTTGAGAATGGTCGCGTAATCTGGCACACAAACGTCTAAAAGCGCCCGTGACCGATTTCCCACAACGAAAAAGCGAACTGTGTCAAAGACTTGATTGCACACCGCAGGCTCCCCACCTGTTATGGCAGGGGGAAGGAGATTAAATGCCGAAAAAAAGTAATGATACGCTCGCCGCACTTGGGTGGTTCTTCGCTGACATTTTCAAAGCCATCATAGGTGGTTTTGGCAAAATTCTTGGAATCGGTCTGGCAGCAGCTCTGTTCGGAGGCGCAGGCGGCGGTATTTACGCGGCCGTCTACGGACAACCCATCATCGGCTTTGCGATCGGCGGTGCTGTTTTGGCTGCCGTAGTGGTCTTTGCTTTTGTTCTATTCGCGGTAATGGACAGATAAGTCCCCACACTGTCACGTAGGGTTCCAAAATCAGTTTGAATAAGTAAGTGGCGCGGTTGACGGGGCTCGAACCCGCGACCTCCGGCGTGACAGGCCGGCACTCTAACCAGCTGAGCTACAACCGCGCGTGAGGGGTGTCTTATGCAAGCGCCCGCCCCCCGTCAAGCCGCTTTGACGCGCCTTTGCGCACAAATTTCACAAGCGGTGCGGTTTCTGTCGAAACCCGGTCTTTCATTGGTTCATAAATATGTTGGGGGTCCGGGGGTGAAACCCCCGGTCGGTCGCATCAAGCCAAGCGGATGCGAAACGATAAGGGGGGAAATGGTGGGTCGTGAGAGGCTCGAACTCCCGACATCTTCGGTGTAAACGAAGCGCTCTACCAACTGAGCTAACGACCCGCCGAGCGTTCATTTAGCCGCTAAATTTGCGCACTTCAAGCCCCGTTATGCACGTTCTTTGTTCGAGCCTATCCAGCGGCGCGGTCCCGTCCCGTTTTGTCCCAGTGCGTCGTCAGGATTATAAAGCGGGCAGTTGTCCAAAGACAGGCATCCGCACCCAATGCAAAACCCCATCTGATCGCGCAGGCGCTCTAATGTGGCTATTCGCTCTTCCAGCAAATCTTTCCAAGGAACGGCCGCTTTGGCCCATGATTCTTTGCTCACAGCTTTGGTGCGCGGCACCCGGTCCAGCACCTCTTTGATCTCTGACAATGGCACACCGACGGATTGCGCAACGCGAATAATCGCCACCCGGCGCAATTCTCGCCGGTCATAGCGGCGGTGATTGGCATCCGTGCGCCAACTTTCGATCAACCCCTCGGCCTCATAATAGTGAAGTGTCGACACAGGCACACCTGCGCGTGCCGCCATATCGCCTACGCTCAGATCATTTGGCTTGGCCATCCCGCTGCTCCCTGTCAAAAAAAAACGCTTTACCTCAAGTTAACTTGAGGTCCTAGGGTGATCCTACATCATGAAAGCATCAAGGAGAAACCCCATGCATCCGCTTCACGCACTCGCCAACGCTTTGTCCGAAAAACGCAAAGCACGCAAAACTCACCATGCTTTGAAAGACGTTTTGAGCGATCCGCATTTGGCGCGCGATATTGGCCTGCCACATCGCCCAAGACTGTTGGGGCGCGACAACATCAAATTCTGAGTAGCACGTTTCAAAGCAGTGATGATCCCGACCGGGCGTTATCCCCTTGACCCCGGTCGGCGATCAGCATTCAGTCAGGCCCTGTTTGACCAAGCGAAAGGGCTTTTGGATGATCACCGGGAAAAACCTGATTAACGGCACATGGAAAGATGGCGAGGGCAGCTTTTCCTCTGACCCGGTCAGTGGCGAGGCCAACAGCTTTTCAAAAGGCACGCCTGCGTTGGTCGCTGAAGCAGCAGCCGCAGCAGCCGAAGCCTTTGCCACCTATAGTGCGACCACGCGCGACGAACGTGCGGCGTTTTTGAACGCTATCGCGGATGAGATCGAAGCGCGCGCCGACGAGATCACCGCCATTGGTACGAGCGAAACCGGATTGCCCGAAGCGCGCCTGCAAGGCGAGCGCGGGCGCACAACGGGCCAGTTGCGCATGTTTGCTGATCATATCCTAAAGGGCGACTACCTTGATCGTCGCCACGATGATCCCCTGCCCGACCGCGCGCCCCTGCCGCGCCCTGATCTTAAGGTGGTACAGCGCGCGATTGGTCCCGTGGCTGTTTTTGGCGCTTCAAACTTTCCGCTGGCGTTCTCGACTGCAGGCGGCGACACCGCGTCCGCTCTCGCAGCAGGGTGTCCAGTGGTGGTCAAAGGCCATCCTGCCCATCCCGGCACCGGTGAAATCGTCGCACAGGCGATAGATGCCGCGCGTCAAAAATCCGACCTTCCGGCGGGTGTCTTTTCCTACATCAACGACGGCGGCAACGCGGTCGGAGCAGCGCTGGTGCAAGCCCCCGAGATAAAAGCCGTCGGCTTTACCGGCTCCCTGCGCGGCGGACGCGCGCTGTTTGATCTGGCTGCGGCCCGGCCCGAGCCGATCCCGTTTTTTGGCGAACTTGGCGCCATCAATCCGGTGTTCTTGCTGCCCGAAGCACTCGCTGCGCGCGGCGCAGATATTGCCGCTGGATGGGCTGGATCGCTCACCATGGGCGCAGGCCAGTTCTGTACCAACCCAGGTTTGATCGTGGCCCTTGAGGGCGATGCGACCGAAAGCTTCGTGAGTGCTGCCAGCGACGCGCTTTCGCAAGTGGGCGAACAGACCATGCTCACCAACGCAATGGCCGAGGTCTTCATCCGTGGGCGCGACCGGATCAAGGCGGCCCTTGGTGTGGCGCCCGTCGTCGAAACTGAAGCCCGTGCGCGGGCTGCCAGCCCCAATGTTTATCGCACGACAGGGGCTGAATTTTTGGCTTCAAAAGATCTGAGCGAAGAGGTGTTTGGCCCGTTTGGCTTGATTGTGACGGCCAAAAACACTGACGAAATGCTCGCGGTTGCGCGTGCGCTCGATGGGCAGTTGACGGCCACGTTGCAAATGGACGGCGGAGACATCGAGTTGGCCAGCCAACTGACCCCGATTTTGGAGCAAAAGGCCGGGCGAATTCTGGCCAACGGCTTTCCAACCGGCGTCGAAGTGGCCGACGCAATGGTGCATTCCGGGCCTTATCCTGCCTCGACCAACTTTGGTGCGACAAGCGTTGGAACTCTTGCAATCCGCCGCTTTTTGCGCCCCGTGTGCTATCAAAATATGCCCCACGGACTTGTGCCCGAGTTTTAAGATACGCGCGGATTACACCTGAGGCGTTGCCAATATCGCAATCGCGGCAACGCCTATTATTAACGCAATCGCAACCAAAAGCGCGGGCAACGCGGTTGGCGCGGCTTGCACCTGCGCAGTTCCCTGCCCCGGCAGCATCCGCTTCAGCGTATTATCACGGTCGATTAAATGGTGCTTCAGCGCGCCCGCGACATGCAACGCCACCGCGCTCAAAAGCAAAATGATGAAGCCAAAGTGCGTCATTGAGGCGATTTCAGACAGGTTTTGATCCGCGGGAATAAACGGCAAGCTGTCTCCGAAGGGTAAATAAAGCGGGGCAAATCCGGGCAATGATGCGTGACGCACCCAACCCGCAAGCGGGACAAGAATCATCAAAAACGTCAGCAGCCAATGGACCGTGCGCGCACCAAACACCTCGCGGGCGCCATGGTATTTCAGCGGCAATGGTTTGGTTTGAAACACCATCGAGATCAGCCGCAAAACACTCAAGCCAAACGCGCAGACACCGACCGTTTTATGCAGCGCAAAAAGCTCCCATTTCGCGGCCATTTGTTCAGGTGTTTCAAGCGGGTATTGCACCGCCCATATCCCCAAAGCAATCATCGCAAAGATCAGCAGCGCGCCAAACCAGTGCAGCAATTTGGAGACCGAACCAAAGGTAGTTTTTGTATTCCACACCATATCAGGAGCTTTGATCAGATGCCCCTCAATCACAAGCCCGCCGGTTGCCGCTTGTGCCCAAAGCCGCATCAATTCACCGTCAGTTTTACCTGCACGCTGGTTCCGGAATGGGATTTTGGCTCGGTCACCTCGACATTGCCGCGATAAGACCAGGCAATCTTGCGCAAAATGGCAAGTCCCATACCCGCACCAGGATCAACATCGCGCGACACCAGTTTCGTCATGGGTTTCAATACATATTCACGTTTGCTCTCGGGAATGCCCTCGCCATCATCGGTAACTGTGATCTGCCACTCCTTTTCCGAAATGGGCCCCCCCGAAATTGTGATGACCGGACACTTATCGGGATGAAACCGAACGGCATTGGTGATCAGAATCGAGAACACGCTTTGCAGATCGGTCACACCCATCTGACATTTACCGCGATCTAATTCGTTCTTAATTTCAACGTCATCTGCAAGGGCCAGATCGTCTAACACCTCGTCCAAAACAGCGCGTGGCGACAGCCCGCCAATCGCCTGCATGCGCCCGACACGGGAATAGGCCAAAAGCCCGGTGAGCATCAGATCAAGCCGGCTGGCATGCGAGGCAAGCAACTCAAGATGACGTCCACTTTCTGCAGGCAATTTGATCGCCGCCTTTTCCAAATCTTCGATAATCCAGATCGGCAATTCCTGAATGGCACGCACAGACCCTCGCAAATCATGCGAAATGCGATACACAATTTCGTCGGTTTCACTTTCCGCCGTTTCCATGGGAATCGAAGGATCAAACGACAAATCATAACCCATGAACGGTCCTTAATTGGCTAAACTGACTCGCCAGCGAAAACACCGCCGACACTTTGCTTCTAAGCGGCATTCTCTTAATCAGCAGTAAAGTCTGGGGCCAAAACAGTGTGCGTCTCGCAGAAATAGATAAAATGCGTTGCGTTAAACAAAAATCAGGAAGCAGCCCCTAGGACGATCTCATAGTTAAGTACGAGGATGCCCATGACTCTCCATTCCCAAGAACATCAAACCGATGCGAAAAACGCTCCCCCCAAAACCATGAATGTGCTGGTTCTTGACGACAGCGAAGTGGACCGCCAAACCATCACACGTCTGTGCGACAAGGCCGGTTTGAACTGCTCGATAAGCGAGGCGGCAAACCTAGAAGAGTTTTCCCAAGCCCTTGATGCCACATCGCTTGATCTGGTTTTCATTGACTATATGTTGGGTGCGCACACCGGGATCGACGCATTGAACGCATTGTTGAAACACAGCAATCAGGCGGCGGCTGCCTCGATCATGATTGCCGGTGAAGGCCAAATTGAAATCGCAGTTGAAGCCATGCGGATGGGCTGTGCGGATTACCTGACAAAGTCCATGCTCACCGTAGACTCACTCCAAAAATCTATCGCGACAGCTGTTGAGCGAAAAGCCGTGATGGCCCAGCTTAGCGAAGATGCCCAGACTCGCCGCGCGCTAGAGGCGAACGTGCGCCGCTACGCGGAAACATCAAGCGCTGAGATGCGCAATTTGTTGTCCGCCACGTTACGTCGTGTGCGATTGATGCGGCGTCACAAAGCTGGGCCGGATTATGTGCGCGATCTCAGCACCTTAGAGCTTGATATTGATCGTCTTTGGGAAGCACTTCCCAAGTTCAAAACGCAGGTCACTAAGGAACTATCTGCAGAGAGCCGCCCAAAGGCGCTGCACTAACCTTTAAAGGGGCCGAGCAACGACTTTTGGCCCCAACCCCACCTCTAGCGAGGTCACCTCATCGCGAGGACTGACGGCCAAAGTAGTGGCGGAATAAAACAGTGCGCCAGCGACGATAAGTAGGATGAATGAGCTTGCAGACATAGGTTAGTTTAAAGCCAGCATTTGTGACCAAAACGTGGCCGACTATCTGCGAATCTCTTTACAAAACGTTTCAAAAACTGCGCTATTCGCCGAAACTAAACCGTCGCTTGTCAGCGGGTTCGTCCCCTTTTCAAGGCCTTCAACGAACCCCCCGGCCTCGCGCACTAGCAAAACGCCCGCTGCGATATCCCATGGGTTAAGTCCACGTTCCCAATAGCCATCAAAACGTCCCGCCGATACATAGGCCAGATCAAGCGCAGCAGAGCCCCAACGGCGGACACCGGCTGTCATCGGCATCAGCCGCGCAAGGTCTTGAAGCGTTTCGGGAAGATGCTTGCGCGCCCCGTTCGGCACACCTGTGGCAAATACGGCTTCGATCATCCGGCTGCGATCACTGACCCGCAAACGGCTTTCGTTCATCCAAGCGCCCTGACCTTTTTCAGCCACGAACATTTCGTCCTTTGGCGGATCGTACACCACGGCCGAAACAATCTCGCCTTTGTGCTCCAAAGCAATTGAGATCGACCAATGCGGCATCCCGTGCAAGAAATTCGTTGTTCCATCAAGCGGATCGACGATCCAGCGCCGTGTCGGATCATTGCCCTCAATCGGAGCACTTTCCTCGCCCAGCCAGCCGTAGTTCGGGCGCGCGTCCATCAACATTTCATGAATGGTCTTTTCAGACTCGATATCGGCGCGGCTGACAAAATCACCGGCACTTTTTGATGAGACCTGCAGATTTTCAACCTCTTGAAAATCCTTCACCAAGGCGCGCCCCGCTTTGCGGGCGGCCATGATCATTACGTTGAGATTTGCGCTTCCTTGCATGCCGCGCGTTTAGGGGCATTGGGCCACACCATCAACCCCAGAAAGCACGGCGCACGCGAAATTCACCAATCCATGCGCCGAACTACATCTCGCCGCGTTGAAGCCGCACCGGAATTTGGCGCGCCAACCGCAACAGATGCGCAACATAGGGTTTGGTGGTTTCATCGCTGCGGGTGGCCGCGTAAAGCCTACGTGTTAACCCCGATTTGGTCAGCGAACGGGTCACATAGTCCGAATTGTAGCGCACCTCTCGCACCACCCAATCGGGCAAAACCGCAACGCCGCGATTTGACGCCACAAGAAGCAAAATAACGGCTGTCAGCTCGACTTGCCGGATACCTTTCGGCTCGACTTTGGCTGGACTCAGAAGCTGGCTGAACACATCCAAACGCGACCGCTCGACCGGATATGTGATCAGGAGCTCGTCGCGAAAATCCTTTGCCTCAATAAACGTCTTTTGCGCCAAAGGATGCGACGCCGCGGCGACAAACACCGGCTCGTAGTCAAAAAGCGCTGTAAAATCAACGCCTTTGAGATCTTCGGGATCGGAAGAGACGACAAGATCAACCTCTTCTTTTTGCAGCGCCGGCAAGGCATCAAACGCAAGACCCGGGCGGATATCCACATCGACGTCAGGCCAGGCTTTGCGGAATTCCTCAAGCACCGGGAACAGCCATTCAAAACAGGCGTGGCATTCAATCGCGATATGCATACGGCCCGATTTACCCGAACGAAGTCCGCTAAATTCAACTTCCAGTGCCTCAATTTCTGGCAGAATTTTCTCCGCCAAGCGCAACAACTTGTGCCCCGCAGCCGAAAGTTTGAGCGGCTTGGAGCGGCGCGCAAAAAGCTCGACCCCCGCCTGATCCTCAAGCCCTTTGACCTGATGGCTCAGCGCGGATTGGGTAATGTTCAAAATATCAGCGGCACGCGCCAAACCACCTGCCTCATGGATCGCACGGATTGTGCGCAGATGGCGAAACTCGATATGCATATATGTGGCGCGCCTCATGATAGTGTTGAGAATTATGAATTTGTTTCACAATTGCAGATATGAGACAAGATGTGAAACCAGCGTTGGAGCGCCTATGTCCCCCTCGATCTCATTCGAATTCTTCCCGCCCAAGTCTCTGTCGGCCTCATTCCGGCTTTGGGACACGATCGAGGCGTTGCGCCCGTGTGATCCTGATTTCGTTTCGGTGACCTACGGCGCCGGCGGCACCACGCGCAAACTTACTCACGAAGCCGTTGAAACCATTGGTAAACATACGGGTTTGAACGTTGCGGCGCACCTGACCTGCGTGGATGCCAGCAAGGCGGAAACGTTGGAAATCGCGAACCGTTACAAAGAGGCGGGCGTGAACCACATCGTGGCGCTGCGCGGCGATCCCTCTGGCGGGGCCAAGACGTTTTCAGCACAAAGCGATGGATTTACAAGCTCGGTCGAGTTGATCGAAGCGCTGGCAAAGGCTGGCAATTTCGACATCACCGTGGGCGCCTATCCGGACAAACACCCCGAAGCGGCGAGTGACACGGCCGATGTCGATTGGCTCAAACGCAAAGTGGACGCGGGCGCCACGCAGGCAATCACACAGTTTTTCTTCAAATCCGAGACGTTTTTGCGGTTTCGCGACCGCTGCGTTGCAGCTGGCATTGATATCCCGATCCTGCCCGGCATTTTGCCAATCCAGTCATGGAAAGGTGCGCGCGCTTTTGCAGAGCGTTGCGGCACGCCGATCCCCGATGATCTGGCACAAGCCTTTGAAACGGCAGAGCGCGACGGGCGCACCGAGCTTTTGGCCACGGCCGTGTGCACAGAGTTGTGCTCAAATCTGTTAGAAAACGATGTGGATCATCTGCATTTCTATACGCTGAACGATCCGCGTCTGACGCGCGATGTGGTTCACGCTTTGGGGCTGGCCCCACCTGCTGCGTTGGAAAAAGTCGCCTGAACCTGCGCCGGAATTTCGCCTGCGCGTTTAGAACGACCAATCGCTGTTGGATGAATGCTTTCTGAGGCATCACCACCAACCACACGCTTTTTGCGCGCCAAGAAATACTTGCCCCAACATCGCCACGTGCCGACCGAGGGCGCATCTGCGTCTACTGGGAACCGCGCGCGCCAATCAAATGGCAGCGGCAGGTTGCACCGCCCCATCCGCTCAAGCATCCAACACAGCGATACATTTCCAAGCGGGCGCGCAGGATAGTACCCGGTCAATTGCCCGCCAACATCACCATGGCTGCCGCGAAACCACACCTGTTCCACAACGCCGGGATGGCCATTTGGCACTTCCCATTTGACAGGTTTGAACGCCTCGCGCGTTTCATCCAGCGCCAGCGCCTGAAAGCCATGGCGCACGTTGCGCCCCAGTTTATGTGAGTGAAAAGCGTGCTTTACCTCCGCCCACCGCCACACAAGGGGCGCGCGAAACCCAAGCGCTTTGACCGTGTCAAACACACCAATCATCTCAATTGGCACGTCGGCATGGCAATACGCGTCTGAAAAAGTTTTCGCAATCAACGGGTCCGTGTCCTGTTGATAATGTTTGTACGCTTCGCCCACCATCCGTTCAGTGGCAAAATCTGCGCGCAGCAAACCCACCTTATCAATCACACCGGCCAGCGACCGCACAGCATAGGCACCACGCGAGTAGCCAATCAAAAAGATACGATCACCGGGGCGATACCGACTGGCAAGCCAGCCAAAAGCGCGCTGAATCTGACGATTGATACCGCGCCCTTCGATCACATCCAGAGTCTTTGACCAATCCGACCATTGCGTGCCGGCCTCGTACAACAGGCCGATACGGTTGTTTTTCGCGGATTCAGCCAGAAGCTTGTAAATCAAACCAATGTTGGTCTCATCGCCCTCATCCAGCGTCGACATCGTTCCATCAAGCAGAATGACGTGATCGACTGGCTCGCGTGTATGTTGCTGCACCGAACGCTCGGTCCGGCGAAAAAAGCCGACAAGGCCGCGGAGGCGGTCTTTTAGGCCCATCTGGATATGCAGCAAAAGCGTCTCATGAATCAAACGTAGCGGCAGACGCGTTACGATTCCACGAATGCTACGAACTCTCGCGTTATTGTCAGATTAACGTGTTCAATCCGCCTGTATCACGCAGACTGCGCCGCAATTGGTCCACTATTCCGCCGCGATCTTGCCTTTATTGAGCGCGCCCCAAACGCGCGCCGGTGTGTAAGGCATTTGAATATCGTCCACGCCGTGCTCTGCCAAAGCATCCGCCATGGCGTTCGCAATCGCTGCCAGCGCCCCAACTGTGCCCGCTTCGCCGCAGCCCTTCATCCCCATTGGATTATAGGTCGAAGGCACAGGGCGTGTATCAAAACCGATCATCGGCAAATCGGACGCGCGCGGCATCCCGTAGTCCATGAAGGTCGCGGTCAAAAGCTGACCATCCTCATCATAAACCACATGCTCGCTCAGCGCCTGACCAACCCCTTGGGCAACGCCGCCATGCACCTGACCTTCGGCCAGCATCGGGTTGATCATATTGCCAAAATCGTCAGTGACCGAATAGCGATCCACGGTGACTTGGCCTGTGTCAGGATCAATCTCAACCTCGGCAATATGCGCGCCATTCGGGAACGAGCGATCACTCAGGCGAAACGTCTCTTGGATATCAAGCAGATCAGCCCGCGCATCAGCCCGCGCCATTTCCGCAACCTCAAGCATTGTCGGCGTTTCGTTCGATCCGGGCACGCGGAAACGTTCGTCATCGAACTCTACATCGCGCGCGTCAAATTTTTCGCCCAAGTACGCGCTGAACTTCTCAACAATCGTACCAACAGTCTGCAACGTCGCCCCCGATTGCATGGTGACCGAGCGCGATCCACCAGTCCCGCCACCCGTTGCGATCAGGTCGCTATCGCCCTGAATGATGCGAATGGACTCAACCGGAATGCCGCTGTGATCGGCCAAAAAGCTGGCGTAAACCGTCTCGTGCCCCTGTCCGTTTGACTGCGTCCCGACATAAAGGCTGACGGTACCGCCGTCTTCAAACACAACGCGAGAATTCTCTTTCTTGTCGCCTAAAATCGACTCGATGTAATAGCAAAGCCCCTCGCCGCGAAGTTTTCCAGCCGCAGCGGAGGCCGCCTTGCGTGCTCTAAAACCAGCGCGATCTGCATTCTCCTCCGCAGCCGTTAAAAGTGCGTCAAACTCGCCCACATCATAGGTGTCCGATATCGCTGTCTGATACGGAAACTGCTCTGGCTTGATAAAGCTTTTGCGTCGCAAGTCATAGGCATCCACACCCAAAACGCGGGCCGCATTATCCATCGATCGTTCCAGCGCAAAAATCGCCTCCGGCCGGCCGGCACCACGGTACGCATCAATCTGAACCGTGCTCGTGTAATACGCCTTGCAGCGCAACGCGATATTTTGAACGTCGTAAACGCCCATCGCCACCTTGGCGAACAAATCCGACTGGATCGGCTGCGCATAGCCTGAGTTATACGCGCCAAGATTGCACACCGTATCAACTTTGTAGGCGATCAGCTTCATATCGGCATCAAACCCAAGCGTTGTGTCCGAGACCAGATCGCGCCCACCGTTGTCCGTCAACATCGCCTCGGTGCGCTCAGACATCCAGCGCACGGGCTGACCCAACGCCTTGGCCGCCGCTGCAATCACAAAATACTCGGGGTAATCCATCCCCTTCATCCCAAAACCGCCCCCCACATCAGGGTTGGTCACACGGATGTTTTCCGGGTCCAGACCAAAGCACTCGACCAGCTCGTCTTTGGTCCCCCAAACACCCTGCCCGCCATAATCCAGATGCAATCGCGTGCCATCCCAATCCGCCGTGCACCCGCGCGGCTCCATGGAATTTACGATGATGCGATTGTCGACCACATGGGTTTTCACCACATGCGCCGCCGTTTCCAACGCCGCCTCCACAGCCGCGCCGTCGCCCTTTTCCCAATCAAACGCCAGATTATCTGGTGCCTCATCATGAAGCGTCGCTCCGCCGGGACCAATATCCACCTTGGCTGGCAAATCATCGATATCGGCAAACACGGCCTCTGCCGCATCGCGCGCCTCAGCCCGACTTTCCGCCACAATCACCGCAATCGGATCGCCCACAAAACGCACTTTGCCACGCGCCAAAAGCGGGCGCTTTACATCCGCGCCTTTTGTACCATCGCGATTGTCGACCAACGAGCCAGTCATGTCATATGTGACCCCCATCGCGGCCAGATCATCGGCCGCCATCGCAAGCTTCACACCGGGCATCGCGCGCGCCTCGTCCAGATCGACCGAATTGATCGTCCCATGCGCCACATCCGAGCGGACAAACAGCGCCGTCAAAGCGCCATTTGGCGCAATGTCATCCACATAGCGCCCACCGCCGGTCAAAAACCGACGATCCTCAAAGCGTTTCACCGGTTGAGATTTCCCGAACTTGTCCATGGTACGCCGTCCTTTGCGCAAATGCTGTTACTGGAAAGGTATCTGCCGTGGCCGCTTTGTCCAGAACTTAACTGGCTTTAAACACAAAGCAGCGCCCGCGCCGCAGCATCAGCCACAAAACCATCCCGGGCTTGGGCAAAAACACCGACGGCACACTGGCCTTCAGGATTGATCCATCATGATCCATCTTGAATTCCACCAGGCTTTCTTGCCCCATAAACCGCGCACGCATTACCGTGCCGCGCGCAGGCGTACCATCTTCGGGAGTTGGATTTGGCCCTTGGCCCGAGCGGTCAAAATCAATCCGCAAATGCTGTGGGCGCGTGACAATCTCAACGTCCGTTCCGTCCGGATAGCCCGGTGTGAGAAAGGCGCCAAACGGGGTGTCTGTCAAAGCGCCCTGCACCGTGCCGCGGATCACGTTGATATCGCTGAAAAACGCCGCAGCTTTGCAATCGACCGGCGTATTATAAACGTTGTAAGGCGCGCCCTGCTGCACGATACGTCCTGCCCGCATCAATGCAATTTCATCGGCCATGCGCATCGCTTCTTCCGGCTCATGCGTGACCAATACCACCGCCGAGCCCATCTCTTTGAGGATATCCAGCGTTTCATCGCGAATGCCATCGCGCAGCCGGTTATCAAGCCCGGAAAACGGCTCATCCATCAACATCACGCGCGGCCCCGGTGCAATCGCGCGCGCCAGTGCAACGCGCTGTTGTTCACCGCCGGACAATTCATGCGGATAGGCGCGCCCAAAATCGCCCAGATGCACGCGCTCCAGCATCTCCTGCACCCGCGCCTCTTTCTCGGCACCCTTCAGAGAAAGCCCAAAACCCACATTGTCAGCAACGCTCAAATGCGGAAACAACGCAAAGTCCTGGAACATCAACCCAACCCCGCGTTGCTCAGGCGGGACACTCACAACGCCATCACAAAACACCGTGCCATCCACCGAAACACGCCCCTCGTCGGGGCGATCAACACCGGCAATCAAGCGCAAAGCGGTTGACTTCCCGCATCCCGATGGCCCCAGCAAACAGGTCACCTGACCGGGCAAAACCCGCAAAGACACGTCCTCAACAACCGCCCGCCCGTTAAAGCGGCGCGTCAATCCTTCAACGCTCAAACCTGTGGTTGTGTCGCTCACCAAATGCCTCGCCCATAATCCCGAGCGAAGAACTCGGGATTAGCGTTGAAATAACAACGCCAAAGCACCGCCGCAACCCATGCACCTAGCCTATGCTTCATCTATTGAAAAATACTCTGGGGAGCGCGAGGGGTGAAACCCCTCGCTTGAGGCGACGACAAAGTCGGCGCAATCACACAGTAAGGTTCGTCCCACCACCATCGTGCAACAGATTTTGCCCAACGATAAAACCAGCGTGGGCCGAACACAGGTACGCACAAGTCGCTCCAAACTCAGCCGCCGTGCCATATCGGCGCACGGGGATCGTTGCCTCGCGATTGGTGCGCGCCTGATCAATGGAAATGCCTTGCGCCTTTGACACACCCCCATCAAGCGCATCAGCCCGGTCGGTTGCATGAATGCCCGGCAGCAGGTTGTTTATTGTCACGCCCTTTTCGGCAACCTGCCGCGAGGTGCCTGCCACATACCCCGTCAATCCAGTGCGCGCCGCATTAGACAGCCCCAAAGCCGGGATCGGTGCGCGCACGGATTGCGACGTGATGTTCACCACCCGGCCCCAGCCGTGTTCCATCATCGACGGTACCAAAGCTTTGATCAACGCAATCGGCGTCAGCATATTGGCGTCAAGTGCGGCAATAAAATCATCGCGCTCCCAGTCCGACCAAAGACCCGGAGGCGGCCCACCTGCGTTGTTCACCAAAATATCAATCGAGCCAGCGGCGGCCAAAACCTTGGCGCGCCCCTCTTCTGTAGTGATGTCCGCCGCAACAGGTGTGACCGACACGCCATGCGCCTCGCCAATCTGCTCGGCTGCCGAGACAAGCGCCTCTTCGCCGCGCGCGTTCATCACAAGATCAACCCCAGCTTCTGCCAAAGCCTCGGCACAGCCACGCCCCAGCCCTTTTGACGACGCACATACCAAGGCGCGCTTACCGCGAATTCCCAAATCCATAGATATTTCTCCAGTTCACCCAAGGTCTCTCGGGTGGTTCTTGTTAAACCAATTGATCACTGTCAACGCGCGAGACGGTCCAGCCATCTTCGCGCATTGCATTGATAATCTTGCGGCGTACCACTTTATCTTCGGTCAGCATGTGCGGACGCGCATCACGCAGGGCAACTTCGCTCATGCGACGGCGCGCACTGCGCTCTACGCGCGCTTCGGGGCGCGTCAAATCTTCACCCAAAGCGTCGATCAGCGCTTGCGACTGTTCTCCTAATGCGACGACCGTGATTTCACCGCGACCGAAGGCCATTGCATGCGGCACACCGCGTTCTTCCAGCAAGGTCAGCGCGTTGCGAATACCGGCTAGCACCAGCGTCGTGTCGTCAAAACAAATCACCCCATTGGGGCGCATCACGCGGAAAACATTCAGAAAATCGCGAAACGCGGCCACATGCGTGTGCTCGCCATCAATGAATGCCAGGTCAAATTGCTCTGGTTCAAAGCGGCGCAACGCATCAGACGTATCGGTGATCGTTTCAAGCTTTGCCAAATCATCTGCACTGCAATGTTCGGCCAACCCTTTGATCATATCTTCAGCTGAAATACCCTCGTAGTCGTCCAGCGCACCACGTTCGTCCGGCGTCACATCAGGTCGCAAATCGATCGAAACCGCGCGCGTGCAATCCGCGTCCTGAATATGGGGTTGCAGCGAGCGGCCCATAAACGAGCCAACCTCGACATATTGGTAAGGTCCGCGCGCCGAGATCAGTTCCTGCACGCGGATCAGAACGGCAATCGCACGCGACCCAAGCTGTCCGTACACCTTAAAATCATCTACTGTGAATGTGCCTGCGCGCATCTGTCTGCCCTGTTGTTTCCGGGTTTTCCCCAGACTAAGCGAGGCCCAGCACACGCGCAAGCAAAGCGGGTCAGCCGTCCATCGGCATCATCATAAAGCTCTCGCGCACGATTTTGCCGTTCTCGACTTCATAGAGAGCTACTTCCTTGCCCTGCCACCTCTGGCCGCTGGCTTTCTCGGTCGTGTCCATTTCAAAGATCACGCTGAACTGGTCGCCATTGATAAACGGCCCTTCCATCTTCACCTCGTGCACTTCAAATGAATTCTTCCACCAATCGTGCTTGCCCTGAATGCCTTCGACACCTTTGGTCGTCAGATCCATACCCGGAGGCCCCATAGCTTCAGTCGAGGTCGCATCCGGTGCATAAAGCTCCTTCAGCCCCTGCGCTTCGGTGCCGTTCTTACAGTGCTCACAAAGCTGCTGTGCAATTTCCTGAGTATTCATATCAATTCCTCCGTTGGGATGTCGCCCAAACCTCAAAATATTTGTTCTTCTTATGTTCTCATTCTGCCAAGTCGTTAACCATTCGTCAATCATCTAAAATCGCACCAAGCGCTGTGCGGTGCGGCGCGCAATTGAACATGCTCCAAACCACAGCTATATGCGCCTGATGTTAGACAGAGCCTCAAACGCAGTCCCCCTGCCTCCGGAAATCGCGCGTCGGCGCACATTTGCGATCATCTCGCACCCTGATGCCGGGAAAACGACGCTGACGGAAAAGTTCCTTCTTTATGGTGGCGCGATCCAGATGGCAGGACAAGTGCGCGCCAAAGGCGAGGCACGGCGCACCCGCTCTGACTTTATGCAAATGGAAAAAGACCGCGGCATATCGGTGTCTGCGTCGGCCATGTCGTTTGATTTTGGCACGTACCGTTTTAATCTCGTTGATACCCCCGGCCACTCGGATTTTTCCGAAGATACGTACCGCACGCTCACGGCCGTGGACGCAGCGATCATGGTGATCGACGGGGCCAAGGGAGTTGAGAGCCAGACGCAAAAACTGTTCGAAGTTTGCCGTCTACGCGACCTTCCGATCTTGACCTTTTGCAACAAAATGGACCGCGAAAGCCGCGAAACATTCGAGATTATTGACGAAATTCAAGAAAACCTTGCGATTGACGTCACCCCCGCTTCGTGGCCCATCGGCATGGGCCGCGACTTCATTGGCTCCTACGATTTGCTCAATGATCGCCTTGAGTTGATGGAGCGTGCCGACCGTAACAAAGTGGCTGAGTCGATCAAAATCGATGGTCTCGACGATCCAAAGTTGGCCGATCACATCCCCGCTGCCCAGCTAGAGCAGCTGCGCGAAGAGGTCGAAATGGTGCGCGAATTGCTCCCGCCCTTTGATCGCCAAGCTTTCCTTGATGGCACGCTAACGCCGATCTGGTTTGGCTCTGCGATAAACTCGTTCGGCGTTAAAGATCTGATGGACGGCATCGCCGATTTCGGTCCCGAACCTCAGCCCCAAGCAGGCGAGCCGCGCCACGTCAGCCCAGATGAGAAAAACGTCGTTGGGTTCGTCTTCAAAGTTCAGGCCAACATGGACCCAAAGCACCGCGACCGCGTAGCGTTCGTGCGCCTCGCCTCAGGCCATTTCAAACGCGGCATGAAGCTCACCCATGTGCGCAGTAAAAAGCCAATGGCAATCTCAAACCCAGTTCTCTTCCTCGCTTCTGACCGCGAGCTTGCCGAGGAGGCTTGGGCCGGCGACATCATCGGCATCCCCAACCACGGCCAATTGCGCATCGGCGATACGCTGACCGAAGGCGAAGCGATCCGCGCGACCGGCATCCCATCGTTTGCGCCAGAACTCCTGCAAAACTGTCGCGCTGGTGACCCTCTTAAGGCGAAACACCTTGATAAAGCGTTGATGCAATTCGCTGAAGAAGGCGCGGCCAAAGTCTTTAAACCCGCGCTTGGTTCAGGCTTCATTGTCGGCGTTGTCGGCCAGCTTCAGTTCGAAGTTCTCGCCAGCCGCATCGAGCTTGAATACGGCCTGCCCGTACGCTTTGAGCCTTCACAATTCAAATCCGCGCGCTGGCTGTCGGGCCCGAAAGACAAAGTTGAGGCGTTTATCGACGTCAACAAAGGCCACATGGCGCATGACAATGACGGTGACCCGGTGTTCCTAACGCGACTGCAGTGGGACATCGACCGGGTCGAGCGTGATTATCCCGAGCTGACATTGAGTGCGACGAAAGAGATGATGGTCTAAGTTTAATCTTTAAAACTGTCTGTTTGAGGATGTCTTAACCCCTGCACCCTATCCCTCAACGCATGAGGGTATTTGTAATTCTATTTCTGGCATTGACGGCCTGCGCGCCGAGCAAAATGCTGCCAAGCGGACCCGTGATGCATAAGTCATCACTGGTCAGTGAGCGTCACGGCGATACGTTAGTTATGGCAAGCGCTGTTGCGATGGGCGGCGGCGATGCGATGGATTACGTCTTGCATGTCTCCGTCGCACTCCCTGACGAAAACATAACCACCGCTTATGCGTTTGATACGCCGATGCCCTACATTTCTGAGACAGGATCGTCTGGGTATATCACTATGTCGAAAAGCATCTTTCAGAAACTATCACAGACAGGATTCGACGTTGTTTTGGTTGGCGGAACAACCGCTTACACAATATCAATCCCTGGAACGGCCTTTAAGGAAGCTTTGGGGCGCGCCCCGCTAGGATAAAACCATTATTAACAGATAGTTAACAGCTCTTCGAAACAATCGGGCATTATCCGCACAGATTGTTAACAAATGTAGCATGCCGTTGACGAGCGCCCCTGTCTGCACTACCTGTCTGCCACTCGCGGATGCTTGTAATAAAGCACTTGGTCATCCGGACCTATACCGCATAAGCCGACGGGCCGCAGAATTGGTCCGATATATATGGACCAATATGACGAAGTTCTCCGATCTGGCATTGTCGCCAAAAATTATGAAAGCGGTCGAAGCCGCTGGTTACGAAACACCCACACCGATCCAAGCAGGTGCAATCCCGCCTGCTTTGCAAGGTCGCGATGTGTTGGGGATTGCGCAAACCGGAACGGGCAAAACAGCTTCGTTCACGCTGCCAATGATCCACATGTTAGCGCGCGGTCGTGCGCGTGCACGTATGCCGCGCTCACTCGTGCTTTGTCCGACCCGCGAATTGGCGGCACAAGTTGCCGAAAACTTTGACACCTACGCCGCAAACGTGAAATTGACCAAAGCGTTGTTGATTGGTGGCGTCAGTTTCAAAGAGCAAGACATTCTGATTGACCGCGGTGTTGACGTTCTAATCGCAACGCCCGGCCGACTGCTCGATCACTTTGAGCGCGGCAAGCTGCTTTTGACTGGCGTTCAGATCATGGTTGTCGACGAAGCCGACCGCATGCTCGATATGGGCTTTATCCCTGATATCGAACGCATTTTCAGTCTGACACCGTTTACCCGTCAGACGCTTTTCTTCTCGGCCACGATGGCGCCCGAAATCGAGCGGATCACCAATACGTTCCTGTCGAACCCTGAGCGAATCGAAGTTGCGCGCCAAGCGACCGCGTCCGAGACAATTGCGCAAGAGGTTGTGATGGTCAAAGGCGGACGTCGCGATAGCGTGTCTAAAGCCAAGCGCGACATCCTGCGCGCCCTGATCAATCGCGAGGGCGAGGCCTGTACAAACGCTATCGTTTTCTGCAACCGCAAAATTGATGTAGATATCGTCGCCAAGTCATTGAAAAAGCACGGCATTGACGCGGCGCCGATCCACGGCGACCTTGATCAGTCTCAGCGTACAAAGACGCTCGACAGTTTTCGCGAAGGCGGCTTGAAAGTTCTTGTGGCATCTGACGTTGCCGCGCGCGGTCTGGATGTTCCTTCGGTAAGCCATGTCTTTAACTACGATGTGCCAAGCCACTCGGAAGATTACGTGCATCGCATCGGCCGAACGGGTCGCGCTGGACGCGATGGCAAAGCGATCATGATTTGCGCCGCTGCAGACGAGAAAAACATGGCGGCGATTGAAAAGCTGATCGACAAGGCCATTCCGCGCACCGAAAATCCGCTTGGTGGCGCGACCGAAGCCGATGCTGCCGCGCCAACGACCGAAGAGAAGCCGAAGCGCACCCGCAAGCCAAAGGCAGACAAAGCTGCACCGGAAAAGGTCGAAGCCAAAGCGGCCCCGGTTGAAGCCGAAACACCCGCCCCCAAAACTGAGCCGGAAGAGAAAAAGTCTCGCGGTGGACGCGGGCGCGGTGGTCGTGAGAACAGAAATGACAATCGAAACAAGACAGTAGGCATGGGCGATCACATGCCAAGCTTTATTGCCAAAAGTTTTGACGAGCGGAAGGCCAGCTAGGCCGACCGCCTCAGTCGCTTAGTTCAAGCGGCTTATCACCACCGTCACTTCAGGTTTTTTGCCGATTTCATCGTCGCTTGATTTGCGCACAATATTGCGCAGCTCTTTTTCAAGAGCTTCATCGTCGCTAAGCGTTTTGCGTTTCGCGCGTCCGATGAACTGGCCCAGATCTTCTTCCAAGACATCCACCAAAGGCGCTTTTGATCGACCCGTTTCCGGCAAACCCGAGACTTCAACCCAAGGATCACCCAAGGGTTCGTTGCCTTCCAAGATCAACGTCACCAGCGCATGGCCATTGAGCCCTATGCGAATGCGGTCGCGCACAACCCCGTCGAACTGGCCAATCTGAATGTCACCATCCAGATAAGTCCGCGCCGTTTCGACATGTTCTACGATTTTCGGCTGATCACCGGTCAAATCAACGACGCTGCCATTGGGCGCAATCACCGACGCACACCCGTTGCTTTGAGCAAGCCGCGCATTTTCGCGCAAGTGTCGGTACTCGCCGTGCATCGGGATCACCATTTGCGGTTTGACCAACGCGTGCATCCGATCAATATCAGGTCGGTTCGCATGGCCCGACACGTGGTAAATCCCCGCGCTGTCATCAACCACGTTCACGCCCTTTTCAGCCATCGCGTTCATAATGCGAATGACGCCTTTTTCGTTTCCGGGAATAGTTTTCGAGCTGAACAAAAACGTATCTCCCTCGGCAAGCTCCAATCCCATGTACTTGCCGCGCGCAAGCTGTGCAGAGGCCGCGCGCCGCTCGCCTTGGCTTCCGGTAACCAGCAACATCAGGTTTTCGCGCGGAATGCTTGCCGCATCTTCTGGTGAAACGGTCGATGGAAAGTCGGTCAGCACGCCGGTTGTCGCCGATGCCTCGACCATGCGGCGCATCGCACGCCCCAAAAGACAAACCGAGCGGCCCGCAGCAACGCCCGCATCAGCCAGAGTTTTCACCCGTGCGACATTTGACGCAAAGGTCGTGGCTACGAACATCCCGCTGGAATCGTTCACCAATTTAACGATCTCTGGTCCAACGCTCGCCTCAGATCGCCCCGGCAATGGAGAAAACACATTCGTGGAATCGCAAACCAGCGCTTTGACGCCGTCATCGCCAAGGGCGCCCCACATGTCAGGATCAAACGGCTCACCCACCAAAGGAGTCTCGTCCATTTTGAAATCGCCCGTGTGAACAATGCGCCCCACCGGTGTATCGATGATGATCGCCGAGCTTTCCGGGATCGAGTGGCTGATCGGCGCAAAACCGACGCTCAAAGGCCCGGCCTTAACCGTTTCTGGCCAAACCGGCGCGACGTTCACCTGATCAGGGTCTTGCCCGCGATCTTGCATTTTGCGCATGGCGTGATGGGCAGTGAAATTGCGTGCATAAACTGGCGCTCGCAGGCGAGGCCAAAGCAGGCCGACGGCACCAACGTGATCTTCGTGCGCGTGGGTGATGAAGATGCCTTCAATCTGATTAACGCGTTCTTCCAGCCACGAAATATCGGCAAAGATCAGATCAACGCCCGGCGTCGTATCCATGTCGGGAAATGTCACGCCCAGATCAACAACGATAAGGCGTTCTTTGCCCGGTGCGCCCCAGCCGTAAACGTAGGTGTTCATACCAATTTCGCCCGCCCCACCAAGGGCGACGAAAATCAGGCGATCTTTGCTCATGAGTGTTCCTTATTGAAACGATGAATAACGGTCAGCCCGTGCATGGTCAGATCGTCCTCAATGGTGTCGAAAAGCGCATCGCCCTGAGCGAAAAGTGGGGCCAGCCCACCTGTCCCGATGACCTTCATCGGCGCGCCATATTCCTTTTTGATCCGGGCGGTCAGCCCTTCGATAAGCCCGGTATAGCCCCAGAAGACGCCGGATTGAATACATTCTATCGTATTGGTGCCAATGACTTTTTCGGGTTGCGTTATGTCCACATGTGGCAAAGCAGCCGCGCCTGCGTGCAGCGCCTCAAGACTTAGGTTCACGCCCGGTGCGATCACGCCTCCGACGTAGGCGCCATCGGCGGCCACCACGTCAAAGTTAGTCGCTGTGCCAAAATCAACGACCACAACATTGCCTCCATGGCGCTCGAACGCGCCTGCCGCGTTTGCCAAACGATCAGGTCCGGGGCGCACGCCCTCCTCTACCCGAGGCGTTTGCGGCAACAGGCATTCCGGCTTGCCCACCACCAACGGGCGACAATCAAAGTAGCGGTCGCACAGCACACGCAGGTTGAACACAACGCGTGGTACAGTAGACGACACGACCACTTCGTCGATCGTAACGCCTTGTAAATCCTGCGCTTTCATCAAAGTCGAGAGCCAAACAAAATACTGATCCGCTGTGCGCTGATGTTCGGTCGAGGTACGCCAGGTGCCGATAAAAGCCTCTCCGTCCCAAATCGAAAAGACCGTGTTCGTGTTGCCCGTATCAATGCAAAGCAGCATATTGCCTCGCCTCCCTCAGAAATAAACGTCCGCAGCGGGCACGGTGATGCGCCCTTCAGCGGTCTTCAACACAAGCTGACCTGCATCGTCAATGGTGTCAAAGGTGCCGGTAAAAGTATCACGCACGGTGCGCGCGGTGATCACTTCGCCCAGTTTGGCAGCGCGCGCAAGCCAAGCGGTGCGGATCACAGTGAAACCGCCAGTTTGGAACGCAGTTTCCCAACGATCAAAGGCGCAGGCCAAATGCGCAAGGAAGTCCTCAGGACTAACGGCATTGCTGGTTACATCGGCGAGGCAGATGGGCGCAACTGCTCCCTCCTCCAAGGCATTATTCTGCGGCGCTTGGGCCAGATTGACGCCAATGCCAATCGCCACACCCCAAATCCGATTCTGGACGGTTAGGCTTTCAAGCAGAATACCCGCAACCTTTCGCCCGTTCAAAAGCACGTCGTTCGGCCATTTCAAAGCGGTCCCGTCACCCACGCCAGGAAACGCACGCAAGGCGTCATTCAATGCCAGCGCCGCAATAAAACTACGAAACGCGGCTTCATTCGGGTTGGCGACAGGTATCGCGAGCGTTGCAGCAAAATTGCCTTCCGGTTCCACCCAAGCGCGCCCGCGACGTCCGCGCGGGGCGGTTTGGCGGGTCGCAGTGAACCACGTCGGATTGGGAAATTTGCCCGCCTCGCGGCGCGCCTCATCAAGGGTTGAGTCAACGACACCGCACGGAAAATGGCCGTAACCCACAGGCCAAGTTGGTTTAGTTGACAAGCGTCGCCGCCGCTGCTGCCGCTGCACCCTCAATGCCAAAGAGGTTGATCACACCAAGCACCATGATCGCTGCGCTGCCCACAAGCACGGCCCACAAAATCGGGCTGCCGCCTGTATCCAGATCGTTTTCGCCCGCGCCAAAGTACATCAGGTAGACGATGCGCAAGTAATAAAACGCACCAATCACCGAGGCGATCACACCTGCCACCGCCAGCCACGCCATGTTCGCCTCGACCGCTGCAAGCAGCACGGCGTATTTGCCGAAGAAGCCAACAAGCGGCGGAACGCCAGCCAGCGAGAACAACAAGACCAGCATTGCCAGCGCCTTTGCGGGGTCGCGGCGCGAGTACATAGCAAGCGAATTGATGTCGACCACGGGTGAGCCATCACGCTCCATCGACAGGATAAACGCGAAGGTGCCCAGGTTCATCGTGACGTAAATCGCCATGTAGATCAGCATCGATTCAACGCCCTGCACCGTACCGGCCGCCAAGCCCATCAAAGCAAAGCCCATATGTGCGATTGAGGAATAGGCCATCAGTCGTTTGATGTTGGTTTGTCCAATCGCAGCCACAGCGCCAAGGAACATCGAGGCGACCGAAAGTACCGCCAAAATCTGCTGCCAGTCGCTGACAATCGCGCCAAACGCGTCGTGCATCACACGGGCAAAAAGCGCCATCGCGGCCATCTTCGGGGCCGTGGCAAAGAAGGCTGTTATCGGCGTCGGCGAGCCTTCGTAAACGTCAGGCGTCCACATGTGGAAGGGTGCGGCGCTGACTTTAAAGGCAAGCCCAGCGGCCACGAACGACAACCCGAACAACAAGCCAACAGAGGTATCGCCCTGTGCCGCTTCAATGATGCCGGCGAATTGCGTGGTGCCGGTAAAGCCGTAAACAAGCGATGCGCCGTAAAGCAAAAGGCCCGACGACAAAGCGCCAAGCACGAAGTACTTCAGGCCCGCTTCGGTTGATTTCACACTGTCGCGGCGCAGCGAGGCGACCACGTAAAGCGCAAGCGATTGAAGCTCGAGCCCCATATAAAGCGCCATCAAATCGCCTGCCGAGACCATGACCATCATGCCAACGGACGCAAGTGCGACCAGCAAGGGATATTCGAAACGGAGAAGCCCACGGCGTGCCATATAGCCTTCGGACATCACCAAAACGATGGCTGCCGAGGCAAGGATTGTCACTTTTGCATAGCGCGCAAAGGCATCGTCAACGAACATGCCTCCAAAGGCGCGCGCGGTACCCGACCCTTGCAAACCGATCCAGAACGCCAGCGCAAGCATGAACGCCGAAGTCACCCAAAGAATTGCCGGGGCCAAGCGATCTTGCCCACCGTATGCGCCACCGACAAGGGCCAGCATCGCGAAAACCGAAAGCAGAATTTCCGGCAGAATGATTGAAAGATCACCGGGTTGCATCAGTGGTCCCCTTCGTTTGAGGCGACCATCGCATCGCTCATGTGTGCATCAACCGCGACTTGATAATCGCTGAGCAGCGCCTCAACCGAGGGGCTGATAATGTCGGTAACCAAGCTGGGGTAAACGCCCAAAAGAATGGTCATGATGATAAGTGGCGCAAAAATCCAACGCTCGCGCGCCGTCATGTCGGTGATCGACTTCAGGCTCTCCTTGATCAGATCGCCCATCACCACCCGGCGATATAGCCATAGCGCGTAAGCCGCCGACAGGATAACGCCAGTTGCAGCAACTGCCGCGACCCAAGTGTTCGCCTGGAACATACCCATGAGTGTCAGGAATTCGCCAACGAACCCAGACGTGCCCGGCAAACCAACATTGGCCATGGTGAACAGCATGAATACCGCCGCATAGGCAGGCATTCGATTCACCAACCCACCGTATGCATCGATCTCGCGGGTGTGCATCCGGTCGTAAATCACGCCGACACATAAGAACAACGCGCCCGAGATAAAGCCGTGGCTGATCATCTGGAAAATCGCGCCATCAAGACCCTGTTGATTGGCCGCAAAGATGCCTGCGGTCACAAAGCCCATGTGCGCGACCGAAGAATAAGCGATCAGTTTTTTCATGTCTTCCTGCATCAGCGCCACCAGCGAGGTGTAGACAATCGCAATCGCCGAGAGCCACAAAACGAAGTCCGCGAGTAGTTCGGAGGCGACCGGGAACATCGGCAGCGAAAAGCGCAAGAAGCCGTACCCGCCCATCTTCAACAAGATCGCGGCTAGAACGACCGAACCCGCCGTCGGCGCCTGAACGTGCGCATCCGGCAACCACGTGTGCACCGGCCACATCGGCATTTTCACCGCGAAGGACGCGAAAAACGCAATCCACATCAACGTTTGCAAGCCGCCCACAATGTGGAAGCCCCAAACGTTTAGCATGGCTGAGCTGAAGTTATGGTCGAGTAGCGCCACTATATCGGTGGTCTGCGCGTCGACATACATCGCCACCATCGCAACCAACATCAGCACCGAGCCGAAGAAGGTGTAGAGGAAGAATTTGAAGCTTGCGTAAATGCGCTCTTTGCCACCCCAGATACCGATAATCAGGAACATCGGGATCAACCCGGCCTCGAAGAACAGGTAGAACAGTACCAAATCAAGCGCGCAGAACACGCCCAACATCAGCGTTTCCAGCACCAAGAACGCCATCATGTATTCTTTGACGCGATGGGTCACGTTCCAACACGACAAGATCACAATCGGCATCAGGAATGTGGTCAGCATCACGAACAGGATCGAAATGCCGTCGACGCCCATCTTGTAGGTAAATCCGAATATCCACTCGGCCTCTTCGACAAACTGGAACTCGGTGTTTGACGCATCAAACCCTGTAAGCAGGAAGATAGACGCCAAGAACGACGCCGTTGTCGCGGCGAGTGCCAGATACTTTGCGTTTTGCTGTGCCGCCTCATCATCGCCGCGCAAAAGCAGACCAAGAATGGCCGCGCCGATCAGCGGAATGAAGGTGACGATGGAGATCAGGTTTTCCATTTAATTGCCCCCCCCAATCGACACCCATGTCACAAGCGCGAGAATTCCCAGAACCATGGTGAAAGCGTAAGTAAAGATATAGCCGGACTGCGCACGCCCTGCGAGGCGCGTAAAGAACGGCACAACGCCCATCGCAAGCCCGTTCAATCCGCCATCAATCACCGAACCATCGCCCTTTTTCCAAAGGAACCTGCCCAGCCACATCGCCGGTTTGACGAATAGGAAATCGTAAATCTCATCGACGTACCATTTATTCAGAAGGAACCGGTAAAGCACGGCTTGGTTCTCGGCCAACTTGCCGGGTAAATCCGGGCGACGAATGTAAAACTGAAACGCCGTGAGAAATCCAAGCAGCATCGCAATAAACGGCGAGACTTTGACCCACGTCGGCACATAATGCGCGTCATGCAACACGTGGTTGTCATCAGCAATAAAGATGCCGCCATGCCCCGGTGTCTGGTGGCGCGCATGGTCTTCGTCTTTGGCTTCATCGCCCGCAGCGTGTGCCGCGCCCAGCATCAACGGTTGCACTGGATCAACGTAAACTGCGTGCTCTTCCGCTTTGATGTTGCCAAAGAACTTGTCGACCGAAGCGTCGCTCCCAAAGAATGGCTTGTAGAACACCATGCCAGAGAACACCGCACCAATCGCCAAAACACCAAGCGGGATCAGCATTGTGTTCGGACTTTCGTGGGCGTGCTCATGGGTGTGTTTGTCGCCGCGCGGCTCGCCATAAAATGTCAGAAACATAAGGCGCCAGCTGTAAAAACTGGTGAAAAGAGCCGCGAGCACAAGGCCCCAGAAGGCCACCATCGACGCATCGGTGCCGGCTGCAAAGGCGGACTCAATGATCGCGTCTTTTGAGACAAATCCGGCAAATCCAACGGGGAAGCCAAGGTAAAGCAGCGGAATGCCAACACCTGTGATTGCCAGCGTGCCGATCATCATCGCCCAAAACGTTTTGGGCAGCTTGTGACGCAAACCACCATAGTTTCGCATGTCTTGCTCGTGATGCATCCCGTGAATGACCGATCCGGCCCCAAGGAACAGCATCGCTTTGAAGAACGCATGTGTCAGCAGGTGGAACATCGCGACCGAATAGACGCCAACGCCAGCGGCGACGAACATGTAACCAAGCTGAGAACAAGTAGAATAGGCGATGACGCGTTTGATGTCGTTTTGCACAAGGCCCACGGTGGCGGCGAAAAACGCGGTGATCAGCCCGACCCAGACGATAAAGTTTTGCGTCCAATCGGCAAATTCCATCAGCGGCGACATGCGACAGACCAGGAAAACACCTGCCGTCACCATGGTCGCGGCGTGGATCAGCGCCGACACAGGTGTCGGGCCTTCCATCGCGTCGGGCAACCAGGTGTGCAGCAAGAACTGCGCCGATTTGCCCATCGCACCGATGAACAACAAGAAGCAGATCAGCTCGATCGCGGGCCAAGTCGTCCACAAGAAGGTAATCTCTTTTTCCGCCAATTCAGGGGCAGCAGCGAAGATGTCCGAGAAATTGATACTGTCCGTCATCATAAAGATCGCGAAGATACCAAGCGCAAAACCAAAGTCACCGACGCGGTTGACGACGAAGGCTTTGATCGCGGCCGCGTTCGCAGATGGCTTGCGGAAATAGAACCCGATCAGCAGGTACGAGGCGAGGCCAACACCCTCCCAACCAAAGAACATCTGCACAAGGTTGTCGGCGGTCACCAGCATCAACATCGCAAAGGTAAAGAAGCTGAGATAGGCGAAGAACCGAGGACGATAGCTCTCTTTTTGGTCGTCAAAATTATCATCATGCGCCATGTAGCCAAAGCTATAAAGATGCACGAGGGCCGAAACCGTGGTGATCACGATCAGCATGATCGACGTCAGCCGGTCCATCCGGATGGCCCAGTCCGTGGCCAGAGATCCACTTTCGATCCACGTCAGAACTTGCACCGTGTAAACGCCGTTTTCATGCGCAAACGGATCAAGCGTCAGGAAGATGACCCAGCTCAGGAATGCGGCGAGAAACAAAAGGCCCGTCGCGGTCCACTGCGCGGCCATCTCGCCGATAAACTTCCAGCCAAACCCGCAAATCAACGCGCCAACCAATGGGGCAAAGAGGATGATGGTTTCCATTTCTTAACCCTCGTCTCTGGTCTTGGAGACATCTTTTACGGCACCACGATAAACAACAATCGCGATCACAATGCACACGACGACAAAACCGCCCGTCCAATAAAGGATATCCATACCCCTACCCCTTCATCACGTTGACGTCTTCAACGTCAATCGTGCCACGGTTGCGGAAGAAACAGACAAGGATCGCAAGACCAATCGCGGCCTCTGCGGCTGCAACAGTCAAAACGAACAGAGTGAAAATCTGGCCTGTGATGTCGTGCAGATAAGCCGAGAAGGCGACCAGATTGATGTTCACCGCCAGCAGCATAAGCTCGATGCTCATCAGCAGGATGATCACGTTCTTGCGATTCAAAAAGATCCCGAAGATGCCAATCACGAACAGCGTCGCGGCCACGATGAGATAGTGTTCAAGTCCGATCATTGGATGTCCTCGAAAGGTGTTTTGCTGCCCCGAAGCGCGGGGTATTGGGCGGCGCAAGCGCAAGGCTCGGCATCAAGCTGGGCGATTTCAATGTCGCGGCCCGTGCCCTTAAGCGCATCGGCCAGACGTTCAAAGCTAAACAGCGCCGGACTGGCGGTAAGTTCCACATCGATCAGCTTTCGGGTTTTCTTGGAAACATCAAATGGTGCACGATCCGAAATGCGCGCTTCGCGGACACGCGTGCGCAGGAATGTCCCGCTTTCACAGTTGGCCAAGACGATATCGTTGAAAACGCCCTCTTGGCTCCACCATTCTACGTATTCCACACGGCCCGCACCCAGATCGCGATGATCGCTTTCGCCGCCATGGCTGATGTAAATCGTCCGGTCGCACTCGGCCAAGGTCACTGCCTGCGCAGGCAGCGCTGCAAAGGCAAAAACCCCGCAGACGAAACCGAAAATGCTGTGCCCCTTGCTCATCTGCGTTACAGCCCCTGCCCCGGTTTTACGTCGCGCATAACCAAAGCCTCGCCCGGGTCGCGGTACATTTGCTGCAAAACGTCCTGGCGTTTGACGTGAGAGCGATGGCGCAGTGTCAAAACAATTGCGCCGACCATCGCGACCAAAAGGATCAGGCCAGAGAGTTGGAACAAAAGGAAATACTTGTCGTACAGCACGCGGCCAAGCGCATCGGTGTTGTGCTCCCCGCCGCCTGCTACCGCGTCGGGGGCCGCAGCGACTGAGACGCCCTCAGCCGTTGTCCACACGCCAAAGGCCATCGCCAGTTGCATCAAAATCACCACGCCGATCAACAAGGCCAACGGCATGTAGCGCGCCATCTCTGCCTTGAGCTCGGCAAAATCCACGTCCAACATCATCACAACAAAGAGGAACAAAACCGCGACCGCGCCGACGTACACAATGATCAAAAGCATCGCGACAAATTCGGCTCCGAGCAAAACGAACAGGCCCGCTGCTGAAAGGAACGACAGGATCAGCCACAGCACCGAGTGTACCGGGTTTCGGCTGATCACCGTAA
Organism: Paracoccaceae bacterium; assembly: GCA_039942715.1. Lineage (GTDB taxonomy): Bacteria > Pseudomonadota > Alphaproteobacteria > Rhodobacterales > Rhodobacteraceae > JABDJX01. The sequence continues at coordinate 477,744 of JBDVBY010000007.1, read as the reverse complement.
AGAGCGCGCCTGCGATGCAGGATATCGCGAAGAGGTAAAAGGCAAAAACGAGGGGTGTCATGACGTCTCCTTTGACCCGGTGTCCATCACCGAGCTTGCCAGTTCCATAGCTTTGTTCATCGCAGGGATGCCGCCGAAAACGCCCATCATTGCAATGGCTTCAGCGATTTCCTGATGTGTCGCACCCGCCTCGATGGCATGGCGCACGGTCATTCTGATCTGTGCTTCGGCCTGCGCGCCCAGCATCGTCAGCGCCCCCAGCGTCAGCAAGAGTTTTGTCTTGGCGTCCAACCCTTCGGGATTCATCCCCTTGCCCATGACGGTTTCCATCATGTCTTTCGGCATGGTCGGCCAAAGCGCTTCAAACCCTTGGGGTGTGAACGACTCAAGGGCGGGGTTCACCGCCTTGGCCCATTCCTGACCCATGGCCATCATGGCCTCAAAAGGATTTTGCTCGCTCATCGGTAAGGTGCATCAATTTCTAGGTTGCGGGCAATTTCGGCTTCCCAGCGTTCGCCGTTGTCGAGCAGTTTGTCTTTGTCATAAAACAGCTCTTCGCGGGTTTCCGTCGCGAATTCAAAGTTCGGACCTTCAACAATCGCATCCACCGGGCAAGCCTCTTGGCAGAAGCCGCAGTAAATGCATTTGGTCATATCGATGTCATACCGCGTGGTTCGGCGCGACCCATCCTCTCGCGGCTCGGCATCAATCGTGATCGCCTGGGCCGGACACACCGCTTCGCACAGTTTACAGGCAATGCAACGCTCTTCCCCGTTGGGATAACGACGCAGCGCGTGTTCGCCGCGAAAACGAGGGGAAAGCGGGCCTTTTTCGTGGGGATAGTTCAACGTGGCCTTGGGGGCGAAAAAGTACTTCATCCCAAGCTTAAAGCCCTTAAGGAAGTCGAGCAGCAGAAAGTATTTGCCCGCGCGGTTCCAGTCGATGGTTGACATGATCAGCCTCCCATTGCCCAGCGAGCATAGGCCCCGCCGAAGAATTCAAATTTCGCCGCAAAGGCTACAAAGACAACCCAGATCAGCGAGAATGGCAGGAACCATTTCCAGCCCAAACGCATCAACTGGTCATAGCGGTAGCGCGGCACGATGGCTTTCACCATTGCGAAGATGAAGAAGAAGAACGCCATTTTGGCGACCATCCAAAGCGGGCTATCCGGCAGGAACGGAACCGGGCTTAGCCAGCCTCCAAAGAACAGCAGTGTGACAAGCGCACACATCAGGAAGATGGCGATATATTCCCCGGCCATAAACAGCAGGAACGGTGTGGACGAGTATTCAACCTGATAGCCTGCGACCAGCTCTGATTCCGCTTCTGGCAAATCGAAAGGTGGGCGGTTTGTTTCAGCCAAAGCGCTGATGAAGAACAGGAACACCATCGGGAAGTGCGGCAGCCAGTACCAGCTAAAGAAGCCGTATGCGCCGTCTTGCGCCCCGACGATAGCGCCAAAGTTCATCGAGCCTGTCGAGATAATGATGCCGATGATGATCAAACCGATCGAGACTTCGTAAGAGATCATTTGTGCGGCAGAGCGCAGCGAGCCAAGAAACGGATATTTCGAGTTCGACGCCCAACCACCCATAATCACGCCATAGACCTCTAGCGAGGAGATCGCGAAGACGAAGAGGATCGCAACGTTGATATTGGACAGCACCATTGTGTCGCTAAACGGGATCACAGCCCAGGCCAACATCGCCAATGTAAAGCTGAGAAGCGGCGCAAGCAGAAACACGGCCCGGTCTGCGCCTGCGGGAATGACGATCTCTTTGAGGACAAGTTTGAGCATATCGGCCAGCGATTGCAGCAAACCCCATGCACCCACGACGTTCGGACCGCGTCGCATTTGAACAGCGGCCCAGATTTTGCGGTCGGCGTACAAAATGAAATACGCAGAAAGCAGCAAGAAGACCGCCATCAGCAATCCTTGCGCCGCAATCGTCACGAAGATGCCGAGAGGTGTTGTCAGAAACTCAGCCATGTGCCCTCGTTTTTAAGCTTTGTTGGGCGGTCTATCCCGTCCGCCCTTTCTAAACCGTATCTTTGCTGCAAGTTCCAGCCCCTAGGGGTCATAAGAGCCCGCTTTTTTCGCTTATTCCGCCGCGAGTTTGCCCGCCTTGCGCTCGCGCACCCCTGCCTGCAACTCGCCCATCAAAGGAGCGGCGCGCAAAACTGGGTTTGTGAGGAAGTGATCGCTCACGGCTTGCGCAAAATCGCCCGAGCCGTCACCGGCCGCTTCGACAGGCTCCCAAGCGTTTTCAGGCACTTGGTCGATGTCTTTCAGATGCGGAACCGCTTCGACAAGTTTGGCACGCAATTGCGCGATACTGTCAAAGGGCAACGTCGCATCCAACTCGGCAGACAAAGCCCGCAGGATCGCCCAGTTTTCTTTCGCCTCACCGGGTGGGAAGCCAGCGCGCATCGCCAATTGCGGACGCCCTTCGGTGTTGACGAACAAGCCGTTTTCTTCGGTCCATGCAGCCGACGGCAAAATGATGTCGGCGCGATGTGCACCGCGATCGCCATGGCTGCCTTGGTAGATCACCGTCGCTCCGTCCGGAATATCAACTTCATCCGCACCAAGGTTGTAGACCACCTCTGTGCCCAGAACCTCATCCAGACTTTCAGAAGCCACCGCGCCCACATCCAAAGCGCCTACGCGGCTTGCCGCTGTGTGCAGCACCAAGAATTTCGATTTCGTCGCTTCAGCATAAGCCATCGCATCGGCCAAAACGCCCTTGCCACCGTCAGACGTCAACGCGCCCTGCCCGATGATCACGACTGTGTTTTTGCCGTGTGCCTTTTCAGGCGACATATCCATCAGTCCGCGCAACGCATCGCGCCCTGTGCCCAGGTGCGCATATTCATAGGTCAGGTCAACAGCTTCACCGACCAGCCCGACGTTTGCGCCGTTCGACCACGCCTTACGGATGCGCGCGTTCAAAACAGGTGCTTCGGCGCGGGGATTGGTGCCGATCAGCATAATCGCCTCAGCAGAGTCGAGTTCCTCAATCGCTGCGGTGCCAACATAAGCCGAGCGATTGCCGGCAGGCAGTTTCGCGCCATCCGTGCGGCACTCAACAACGCCGCCTTGGCCTTCAATGAGCTCTTTGAGCGCATAGATCGCCTCAACAGGGGCCAGATCACCAACGACTCCAGAGACTTTCGCCCCTTTCATCGCCGCTGCCGCCGCGCCAAGCGCTTCGCCCCAATCAGCAGCGCGCAGTTTGCCGTTTTCGCGGATGTAAGGTTTGTCCAAACGCTGACGGCGCAAACCATCCCACGCATAGCGCGATTTGTCCGACAGCCACTCTTCGTTCACACCGTCATTGTTGCGCGGCAGGATCCGCATCACTTCGCGGCCCTTGGTATCGACGCGAATGTTTGAGCCAAGCGCGTCCATGACATCAATGCTTTCGGTCTTGGTCAGCTCCCATGGGCGTGCACTAAACGCGTAAGGCTTTGAGGTGAGCGCGCCAACGGGGCACAAATCAACGATGTTTCCCTGAAGTTCGCTGTCCAAAGTTTGGCCCAGATAAGAGGTAATCTCAGCATCCTCACCACGGCCGGTCTGGCCAAGCTCGGGCATGCCCGCAACTTCAGTGATAAAGCGTACACAGCGCGTGCAGGAAATACAGCGCGTCATCGCGGTGCCCACCAGTGGACCAAGGTCCATCGCCGCATTCGCACGCTTTGGTTCGCGGTAACGCGAAAAATCGACGCCGTATGCCATCGCCTGATCCTGAAGATCGCATTCGCCGCCCTGATCGCAAATCGGGCAATCCAGCGGGTGGTTGATCAGCAAGAACTCCATAACCCCTTCGCGGGCCTTTTTGACCATCGGCGAATTGGTTTTCACAATAGGCGGCTGCCCTTCGGGACCGGGCCGCAAATCTTTGACCTGCATCGCACATGACGCGGCAGGCTTTGGCGGACCACCGACAACTTCGACAAGGCACATCCGGCAGTTGCCCGCGATGGACAACCGCTCGTGATAACAGAACCTTGGGATTTCAATTCCAGCCTGTTCGCAGGCTTGGATAAGGGTCAGGGCTGGATCAACCTCAACCTCGGTGTCATCAATGATCAGCTTGCGAAGATCCGACATATGGCTCTGCGTCCCCTAGGGTGCGCCGCCTTTTGTCTCAGATGACCTCGGGGCGGCTGTTATTTGGTCCGCAGGAGTCGCCCCGCGGCGCTGTTCTTGGCTATTTCTTCGCGGCCCACAGTGCAATACCCTTCGGGCGACTTTGGTGACGCACCCCGTTTTGCCAAATCGGCACGGATAATGGCGCGCAGACGCTCTTTTTCCGCCCTGTTTTCAGTAAGTTGCTCGATCTCTTCGTCCGTATAGCCCTCTTTTTGAGCGAAACGTGCCAATGATCTTAAATAATTATACGCCCGAAACATGCGCGGATCGATGGAGTCACAGTTCTTGCGCACCTCATCTGCCAGTCCGATCGCATAGAATCCGTTGATCACAGTCGGGTTCTTTTGAATCGGCTCAAGCGCCACAACGGGGCTTGCAATGGCTGCACTTAAAACGGCGATTAAAACACTCTTTCGCATCTGATCACTCACTCATTTCTAAACGACAGGCCAGTCGTTCCTCATGGATTGATATAGGCCTTTGAGGGACAAATTTGGAGGTGCGGTGCGCGATATGCCATATCACGGTGGATCGCCGCCGGATTTGAGTCACACTCAGATGAATTTTCACGCCTTTTCAGCGGATTAGATGCGACACAATCTTCGTGAGAACTGTTTCGAAGTCTTACAAACCCGCGATCAAAGCGGTTTTGACATCCAATATCAGAGGTTTTTCAGTCGCGGCTAGAGCGACGTCTGCGCGGCTCGTCGTGCATCGGATGCAGGCCGTTGATCACTTTGCGCAGGAACGCCACAACCATCAGACCACCAATCACAAAATGAAGCGCCAAAGGCCCCCACGCCCAGATCGGAAGCATTTCGGCCTGAATCGCCAGAAAACAGCCCCAAGTCGGCACACCAACGATAATCGCGGTCGCAATAGCTGACAGCAGACTTAGAAATCCGTCCCAAATGCGTATCAAAACGGCCTCTTGATTGACGTAAAAGCGCTCATGAGGCGACCAAATAGCATGATTGCTCAGATTTCAAATCATAGATCGGTGAAACGATAACGTCTCAAAAACCGTCACACTTTATCCACACCTTTGGTAAGCGTGCTTTGACGGCTAGCGCCCCAAAACACGCATCAAAATCGGCAATACAACAAAAAGAAGAATGAGGAAACCAAACCAGATCTTCCAGCGCAGCTTCATCTTGGGCAAATGCGCAAAACGTCCTTTTGCATCAAACGTGACACCACAATCCTTGCACCGACGAGATCCGGTGCCGGTGCCGATGCCGTTGTACGCATTGCAATTAGGACAAAATCCGGGGTTAAGGCGAGGGCGTTGGGGAAAAAACATCGGCGCTACCGCGCCAAACACCGCCCAGCAAACACCAGATCATCGCCTTCTCGGCTAAACGCCCAATCCAACGTGGCCGGATCAATCACCCAATCCACGTCCGAGCCGCCAAAGACCGGCAAGCAATAGCGCGTCGCTGTAAAGCGCACGGTTTCGCGCACCGCCTCAAGCCCATTGCCGCCTGCGCGCACAAAGATGGTGAAATCGCGCGGATCCTCGCCTTTGCTCAGGCTGGCACGAAACGGCAAAGTCACATCGGCAACTCCGTCACCGTCGCCGGAGAAGTTGAAAAAGCTACAGCCACTCAAGGCCAAAGCCATGCAAGACATCACAAAAAATCGCGTCACACCAAAGGCCCCTTCTCGTCCCATTACAGCGCTTTAGCACGGGGATAGGCGTGGGGCAAAGGGGATCACTCCAGCGACAGTTCGCATTGAAATCGCCGGGTGCGCTCGGATTGCAACGCGGGGATGGCCAGCAGAAATAGTCCTTCGTTGCGATCAGAGGCAAGACGAGCGCTATTGCCGGCCGCATTTTCAAGCCCGCTGTCAGCCAATATGCACGCACCGCCTGCCAAGGCAATCTCAGCGCTATTGCCCTCGCCTTCGTCAAGCCCCCCGTCTCCATCCACCCCCGCAAGAGGCCCAACGCCACATCCAGCGCCGACGGCCCATGTGCTCTTTTCGATGGAATCTGCGGTATAGGACAGTCGGCAAGGGCCTGAAATCACGCGGTTCTCGGGTTTGCGCTCGAACAGATTGAACGCCTTAAGCGCAATGGTCATCGTGCAGCCGCCGATTTTGTCACAAAGCTCTTCGAGCACGTCCTGATCAATCTCCAAAGCATTCGCGCCCCCGGTCGAGCGCGACGTCAAAAGAAAAGACGCAGCTTCAATCGGGCGGTCCGGTGTCTGGCTGATCACACCGTCGATATTTGCCCAAGGCACCGGGATTTGGCGCGCAACATCTTCAAGGGCAGCCACACGGGTCTTCAGGCGCGCATTTTCGCGCTCCAACCGGTTCACCGCAGTCACAAGGCAGCGCAGGCTTTTGTAAATTTCGCTGGCATCGATTTGCAAACGGTTAAGATCAAAGCTGCAATCACGCGCAGACGCAGGCGTGGCCGTGCTAATAAGCCATGAAAGACTGAGGGTAGCGGACACTACAAACACCCGCACAGCGCTATTTTTCACGAATTGCCCTCCATTACGCCTCTCAAAGTAGAGCGCAGAAGGTTTCAAGATCAAATCACGATGAAGCTAGGTGGCATTTGAAAGGCTAGCCGCGCCAGTGCATGGCCGGGGACTGGCAATCCAATGTCTGAGCAGTGCGCTTTATGGTGCAAAGCACATCTTCCCTGTGAATTGAGCGCTGAGGCATCCCAAGCGCCTGGCCGCGGGACAGCCATGCGTTAGCGCGGCGGCTGCGCCTTGAGTCCGCGCCTTTTTAGAAAAGCGACTTATTCAGCCGCAACCGAGCTTGCTTTGCCCGTCCGCTTGGCCTTAATCCGATCCTCGATCTCATCACGGAAATGACGGATAAGCCCTTGGATTGGCCAGGCGGCCGCATCGCCAAGGGCGCAAATCGTGTGCCCCTCAACCTGCTTGGTCACATCCAGCAGCATGTCGATCTCTTCGACCTCGGCCTCGCCTTTCACCAAACGATCCATCACGCGCATCATCCAGCCTGTGCCTTCGCGGCACGGCGTGCATTGCCCGCAACTTTCGTGCTTATAAAACGCAGACAACCGCCAGATCGCCTTAATAATATCAGTCGAATTGTCCATCACGATCACGGCGGCCGTGCCCAGACCAGAGCGCTGTTCGCGCAGCCAGTCGAAATCCATGATGCACTCTTCCTTCATGATCTTACCGGGCAAACAAGGCACAGAAGACCCACCGGGGATCACGGCCTTGAGATTGTCCCAACCACCGCGAATACCGCCGCAATGGCGATCAATCAGCTCCTCGAACGAGATCGACATCGCCTCTTCGACCACACAAGGGTTGTTTACATGGCCCGAGATCGCAAAAAGCTTGGTGCCCGCGTTGTTCGCACGGCCAAAGCCTGCAAACCATTCCGGCCCTCGGCGCAGAATGGTCGGGACAACTGCGATCGATTCCACGTTGTTCACCGTAGTCGGGCAGCCATAAAGGCCAGCCCCGGCAGGGAACGGCGGTTTCATCCGCGGCATGCCTTTGCGCCCCTCGAGGCTCTCCAGCAAAGCGGTTTCTTCGCCGCAAATATACGCCCCTGCCCCGTGGTGCAGGTAAATGTCGAAATCCCAGCCCGAGCCAGCGGCGTTCTTGCCGACCAATCCAGCGTCATAGGCTTCGTCAATCGCTGCCTGAAGCGCCTCTTTCTCGCGGATATATTCACCGCGAATGTAGATGTAGCAGGCATTGGCATTCATCGCGAACGACGCGATCAAGCAGCCCTCAACCAGCGTGTGCGGATCGTGGCGCATGATTTCGCGGTCTTTACAGGTGCCCGGCTCAGATTCGTCAGCGTTCACCACCAAATATGCAGGGCGCCCATCGCTTTCCTTAGGCATAAAGCTCCACTTCAACCCGGTCGGGAAACCAGCGCCACCGCGCCCACGCAGACCAGAAGCTTTCATCTGATCCACGATCCAGTCGCGGCCCTTTTTGATGATGTCAGCAGTGCCATCCCAGTGGCCGCGCGTGCGTGCGCCAGCCAAAGTGCGGTCGTGCATGCCGTAAAGGTTGGTAAAGATGCGATCTTTGTCGTCCAGCATCAAACTGATCCCGTGATTTGGTTGTCCGAAACGGGCGGCTTTACCCGTGTGCGCGGCGTTTGCGCCAGATTTGAAATGTCACGATTAGCGCCCAGAGAAAACCCGCAAGTGCAAAAAGATCCACAAGAAATACATAATGCTGCGGTAATTCCAGCTTGCCGCCCAACCACTGAGCCGCCATCCAAATGATCATTGTGCCTGCAATGACAATAGAGACCAATCTGGCCTGCTTTGAAAGCGCCTGGTCTTTTGCGTCAGCTTGTCCGGCCATTCCCGCATTCCAATCTTTCGCCGATGACACAGTTTATACCTTTCCAAAGCCACCCCGCGCAATGAAAAACGGGGAAAGAGACTTCGCTCTTCCCCCGCGTTAAATGACGCAAAAGTTAAAAAAGTCTAGTAAACGTCGCCGTCTTCAACACGTTTTGAGAACTCGGTTTCGCCTCCTCCGGCTAGAACACCGGCCTGTTCGACCCAAGTGTCGCGGGTTACTCGGCCCTTGAAGCCCTCTAGGTTGGCGTCCACCCAAGCCACTTCATCCGCGCTCCACGCGGCGATCTGATCAAAGTGCCAGAACCCAAGACGGTTGCACAGCGCTTCCATTTTGGCCCCGATCCCTTTGATTTGCTTAAGATCATCGGCTTTGCCATCGCGTGGCGCATCAAGACCCGCAGGGCGCGTGCCTTCATCAGTACCTTCACGCACACCGTCGCCATCATAGTCAGGCGTGGTGGCAGCCGCTGCGTTATCCGTCTGAGCGGGAGCTGCCTCGCTTGTCGCAGCCTCTTCGCTGGCCTTTCGGGCAGCGGCGGCTTCGTCTTCGCGGCGTTTTGCTTCGGCGGCGGCGGCTTCATCGGCCTTTCGTTTGGCGTCAGCGGCCTCAGCCTCGGCTTTGCGCTTGGCCTCTGCGGCAGCTGCTTCGTCAGCTTGCCGTTTGGCCTCTGCATCAGCCTCTGCTTTGCGTTTGGCTTCAGCCAGTTCGTCTTGTTCTGCTTTGCGACGCGCCTCATCTGCAGCGGCGCGTTCAGCGGCTTGCTCGTCTGCCAATCGTTTTGCTTCGGCAGCTTCCGCAGACGGTTCACGTGCCGTCGTTGCAGCTGCAGCTGCGGCAGGCGCTGCAGCGGCGGCCGATGAAGACTCTGATTGTGCTGTGGATGCAGTCGAAGCCGGTGCGGATGCAGGCTTTTTAGCCACATGCGCCCCTTTTTGATTTGGGCTGCCTATCCCGATGAAAAGGACGAGCCAGACAATAGCAGCGATAATGGCCGCGAAAAAGGCGGCTGCAAAGAGCGCAAAGTCTCCCAGTGTCCAAAGGCACCCAAAGGCCAGCAAAAAGGTGGCCCCCGCCATGACAGTAGCAGTGAAAAACGGGCCTTCTGAGTTCTGTGACATGGAATAGTGCCTCCCCGGGGTATGTTCAGATCATAACTCTGCACAACCTAAGGCACGGATCAAGAGGGAAGATTTCAGCCTTGCGTCGCAAATTCGCGCGCTTGGGCCACCCATTCGTCGCGGGTCACGCGCCCTTTGAAGCCCTCAAGGTTGTCATCAACCCATGCAATCTCGTCCGCGCTCCATGCCGCGACTTGATCGAAATGGAAGAAACCAAGGCGATGCAAAAGCTTTTCAAGCTTGGGGCCAACGCCTTTGATCCGCTTGAGATCATCAGGCACACCGCCACGCGCTTCGCTCAAGCCCTCGGGCTTACGCCCCGGAGAGGGTTCGCGCGCTTCAGCCTTTTCAGCAACGGGTTCCGCAGGCGTAGGCTCGGGGCGTGCAATCTGTTCTTCGCGCACCTTTTCCACAGGCATCTCAACCACTTTGGCCGGTTCAGGCGCCGCTTCGATGGTATCGTGAGAGGCCCCTTTGCCATCACGCCAAGGCGCGATCAGCGGCACTTCGGTGCCATCAATGCGCTTAACCGTGTCGCCAATATCGACCGCCAGTTGCGCGCTGGCGTTATAGTCCGGCTTGCCCGTCTCATAGTCCTTAAGGCTGGTCAGCCCCGATTTCGGCTCGGCTGCAAACCGCCCGTTTTGTGGCCCCGGCACAGGGACTTTGCCTGCCGCAAGCTCGTCCAAAATCTCGGAAAAACGCGCGGTCGTCAGATCTTCATAGTAATCTTTGCCAATCTGAGCCATCGGCGCATTCGCACAGGCTCCCAGACACTCAACCTCTTCCCAGGTAAACTTGCCATCGGCTGACAGCGTATGCGCTTTGGGCGAAATCCGCTCTTTGCACACCGCGACCAAATCCTCGGCCCCGCAAATCATACAGGACGTGGTGCCGCAAATCTGAATGTTGGCAATCGAACCGGTCGGCTGCAGTTGGTACATGAAATAGAACGTCGCCACTTCAAGTGCGCGGATATAGGCCAGATCAAGCATCGCGGCGACGCGTTCAATCGCCGGGCGCGTCAGCCATCCCTCTTGTTCCTGTGCACGCCAAAGCAACGGAATGATCGCAGAGGCTTGCCGCCCTTCCGGGTATTTCGAGATCTGCGCTTCGGCCCAGGCCGCATTGGCAGGCGTGAATTCAAAGCTGTCAGGTTGCTCAGGATGCAGACGGCGCAGCATGGGCGGCTCCTTTGATGCGGGTTGGCACGGGTTTCCCCCATGCGCGCGGCGGATTCAAGTGCGTTTCGCGTCTCTGCGTCAGGTGACCTCAGTGATACCGTTCGCGTTTGCTCGCTCCAGTGCGCAGGACTCGCAAAGAAGTCTTATATTTGCGAAGCGTTCCGTCTTGTCGTTCCATTCATTGCCATTGGCGACAAGGTAAGCCTCGCAGGTATCGCACCATCCATTGATGCACCCGTCCTCATCGCGCACAGCAATAAAGCCCCTGCCCTTTGCTTCTTCGGCTGAAACGTTCAAATGTTGGCACACATAAGCGGCCCGCTGCGCCCCATGCGTTCGGCACTCCGCCTTGGTGTAATCGCTCATGATGCCCTCGCAATCAATGTAATGACCAGCGCGATCAAAGCCAAAACACCCGACATCGTATGTTTGATATGCGGCAGGTTGCTGCGCGCATAATTCCACCCATCCGCCAAACCCATAAGAGCGGAAACGGCGAAAAACACCGCCAAAAGTGTAAGGTTCCCATCGATCAGGATTACCGCTCCAAGAATAGCGAAAGCCGTGTATCGGTTCGCCAAAACGAGCGGCAGGTTTTCGATTTTATGGGTGGTTTGTTTGAGGCCGTTCTCAGGGTCGCGCCAGAAAAGGAGCGCCATGTAAGCAAGAAGCGCTGTGGCCAGCCAGCCGCATATGAGGGCGATGGTGGTCACTTTTTGTGATGATCTTCGGAATCAAGGTTGAGGCTCGCCCAGTACTGACCGGCAAAAATTGTGACACTATAAGCAAAAAGTGAGGCCAAAATGCCGGCCAGTGGTGCTAGAAAAAGTGCCGCGCCGACGGTCTCGGGAATGCGCGCAACAAGTGTCGAAGCGAAAAAGCCAATCAGCCACGTACCAATAAAAGCCCATTGAAAACTAAATGCGACCCAATCCGTACTTTGATTTTTCATAGGTCCTCAAAAGTCATCAGATCAAAACAGCGTCACTGTTCCGACAATCGGCACCGCAAAGAAAATCGCCGCAGCCGAAGAGTTAAGCGCAAGCGGTAAAAGTGTCAGCGCAGGCAAAATCGCTACAATCACCGATCAATCTCGCCGAACACTACATCCATCGTTCCGATGATCGCGGCCACATCGGCCAGCTGGTGCCCCTTGGCGACGTGATCAATCGCTTGCAGATGCAGGAACCCCGGCGCGCGGATTTTGGCGCGGTAGGGTTGGTTGGAGCCATCGGCCACAAGGTAGACGCCGAACTCGCCCTTGGGGGCCTCGACGGCGGCGTAAACTTCGCCCTCGGGAACGCGGAAGCCCTCGGTGTAAAGTTTGAAGTGGTGGATCAGCGCTTCCATCGAGGTTTTCATATCGCCGCGCGTTGGCGGTGTGATCTTGCCCCGCGCCAGAACCTCGCCCGGCTCGTTGCGCAACTTCTCACAGGCTTGCTTGATGATCTTGATGCTTTCGCGCATCTCGGCCATCCGGCACAGATAGCGGTCATAACAATCACCCTTGGTGCCGACCGGAATCTCAAACTCGAATTCGTCATAACATTCATAGGGTTGCGCGCGCCGCAAATCCCATGCCATGCCAGAGCCGCGCACCATCACACCCGAAAAACCCCAGTCCAGCGCCTCTTGCTCGGACACAACACAAATATCCACGTTGCGCTGTTTAAAGATGCGGTTCTCCGTCAGCAGACCGTCGATATCGGCCAGAACAGCGGGAAACGCGTCGGCCCATTTATCAATGTCGTCAATCAGATCGCCGGGCAAATCCTGATGCACACCACCGGGGCGGAAGTACGCGGCGTGCAGACGCGCACCACAGGCACGTTCATAGAACACCATCAGCTTTTCACGCTCTTCAAAGCCCCAAAGCGGCGGCGTCAGCGCGCCCACGTCCAGAGCCTGTGTGGTGACGTTCAACAGGTGGTTCAGGATACGTCCAATTTCGGAATAAAGCACCCGGATCAGCGAAGCGCGACGCGGCACTTCCACACCCGTCAGCTTTTCAATCGCCAGACACCAAGCGTGTTCTTGGTTCATCGGAGCGACATAATCCAGCCGGTCAAAATATGGCAGGTTCTGCAGGTACGTCCGGCTTTCCATCAGCTTTTCAGTGCCACGGTGCAACAAGCCAATGTGCGGATCACAGCGCTCAACAATCTCGCCGTCAAGCTCGAGCACGAGGCGCAAAACACCATGAGCGGCAGGGTGCTGCGGCCCAAAGTTGATGTTGAAGTTGCGGATTTTCTGTTCGCCCGTCTGAGCGTCGTCGAAATTACCGTCCATCATCTATCCTTTTCGCATCCACGCCTCGGGCATACGGCCCAAAGCTTTGGCTGACGCTTCGTACTGTGGGGCCAGCCAGTGCGCGGCGGCCCGTCTTTGTTCCGGGGTCATTTTAAGGGTTTGACCTGCGTGCACGGGCACCAGATCAGGGTCCGTCGCGCGAATGCCAAGGAACGCGCAAATCCGCGCAAGCCCTTCGCCTGACACCATTTCTTCAAACACTTCGATCAACAGTGCCGACCCAGGCACCGCCGCCATCAACCGCTCCAAAGCGGCGGCATAGTTTGAGCGGCGCGAAATCTGCTCTTCTTTGCCTTTGAACGTGCGGTTCAAAATCCGCGCGCAACGCTCAGGCGTTGCCGTGCCACTGTCATCGCGGCGCGCCGCAATCATCCGCACATGACTCCAAAGACGTTCAACCGGATCGCGCAGCACCATCAAAAACCGCACGTCCGACGTCAGCATCGACATTTCGCGCAGGCGGCCTTCCGACAAAAGCGCATAGGCTGGAGTGATATCGCCAATGACCTTCGCATCGCCCGCATCTTTACCCAAATAGGAAAGATAAGCATCGCGATCCTCGCGCCCACGCTCTAGCACATCCATCCAAGCCGCCCGGTCCGTCAAACGACGCGACTGATCCTCGCTCGGTGCAGCCCCCTTGGCCGCAACATTGTTCAATATCCGCGCTTGCTGGCGCTGATGCTTGGCCAACTCGCGCTCCAACGTCTCACCATCGATCGCATCAAAGTAATGCAGCTCTTTGATCGCGCGAAAATGACAGTCTGGGTGCGCCGCCAGCTGACTGTAAAGCCAGCTTGTTCCAGCTTTCGCTGCGCCCACACAAAAGAACAGCACGCTCACGAACCGTCTCCGTCGATCTCGTCTTTAAACGCCATGACCCACAACAGTGCGATGGCAAAAATTGGCAGGATCGCCAGAAACGCAAGGTACTTTGAAAAGCCGAAGCGCGGCAAAATTCGCCAAAACGGGATCGCCAAAGCCATGGCGATCAGGATGCCCCATATGTACGGACCACCCACCATGTTTAACCCTTTGCCTCGGCCTTATCGTCGGCCTTGTCATCACCGGGAAGGATGTATTCCGCGCCTTCCCAAGGGCTCATGAAATCAAACTGACGGTATTCCTGCACCAGCTTCACCGGCTCATACACAACGCGCTTTTGCTCGTCGTCATAGCGCACTTCGGTGTAGCCCGTGGTTGGGAAATCTTTGCGCAGCGGATAGCCGCGAAAACCATAGTCTGTGAGGATCCGGCGCAAATCCGGATGACCCGAGAACAAAATGCCGAACATGTCAAAGACTTCACGCTCAAACCAATTGGCAGAAGGGTGAACATCCGTCAGCGATGGGACAACATCCTTTTCGCGCACTTCAAGGCGCAGTCGGATGCGTTGGTTCTGATACATCGACAGAAAATGATACACGACGTCAAAACGCGCCTCGCGCGACGGGTAATCAATTGCCGTGATGTCGACCAGCGTTGAAAAGCGACAGGTGCTGTCGGTCTTCAGATACTCAACAAAAGATGTGAGGGATGACGCCGCAACCGTGATCGTCAGCTCGTCAAACGCGATGTCCCATGACAGCACGCCGTCCGGGCGTTTGGTTTCGATATGTTCGGCAAGCTCTGTTAGCGCTTCGGTCATGATCTCTCCTTAACGCGTGATCGTGCCAGTGCGGCGCATCTTCCGCTGCAACTGAAGGATGCCATACAAAAGCGCCTCAGCCGTCGGAGGACAGCCAGGCACATAGATATCCACCGGCACAATCCGATCGCAACCACGCACAACGCTGTAGCTATAGTGGTAATACCCGCCGCCATTGGCGCAGGACCCCATTGAGAGCACATAGCGCGGCTCTGGCATTTGGTCGTAAACCTTGCGCAGCGCCGGAGCCATTTTGTTGGTCAGCGTACCGGCCACGATCATCAAATCAGACTGGCGTGGGGAGGCGCGCGGTGCGATCCCAAATCGCTCGGCATCATAGCGCGGCATTGAGGTGTGCATCATTTCAACCGCACAGCACGCCAGACCAAAGGTCATCCAGTGCAACGACCCGGTGCGCGCCCAGTTAATGATGTCGTCGGTCGAGGTCAGCAAAAACCCTTTGTCCTGCAACTCGCTATTGAGCGCGGACGTGGCGACCTCGCGGTCAGCCCCTGCATCGTTTAAACCTGTTGCAACACCCATATAAGCGGCTCCTGATTGCGTCTGATCAGCTTTAAATCGGGTTACGTGGCGGTCGCACTAAGGTCAAGGCGACAAGCCGCCTCAGTCCAGAAAAATCAATGTAATCAGAAGGCCTAAAGGTGGGATCACTCCCACTCCATCGCGCCTTTCTTCCACTCGTACATGAAGCCAAGCGTCAGGATCGCCAAAAACGTCATCATCGACCAGAAAGCAACATCCGACAAATCCCCAAAGGCCACGGCCCAAGGGAAGAGGAAAGCGATCTCAAGGTCGAAAATAATGAATAGAATCGACACAAGATAGAACCGCACATCAAACTTCATGCGCGCATCATCAAAAGCGTTAAATCCACATTCGTAAGCGCTCAGTTTTTCTGGATCCGCATCGCGCGGTGCCAAAATCGCCGCAGACAGCATCAAAACAAGCGCCAAACCTAAACAAATCCCAAGGAAAATCAGGATCGGCAGATATTCCATCAAAAGATTTTCCAAGTCGTCACTCCAGAATGCTTACCCGTTTTACCTACCCAGAGCTTTCAAAAGGGTCAACGGACATTTCCGCGCGCAAGCATTGCATGCGCATTTTCTAATGAGGGGCTTTGCCCCTCAAACTCCCCAGGATATTTTTGCCAAGAAGAAGCGCAATTTGAGGAAAGATCTTTCGACAAATCGCCAAAACGCTACCACCAAGACCCCGAGCGCCCATCTTCCAAATGCCGCTCAACATGCCCTGGCAACGGCCATGCATCATAATCCATGCCCGCCTGGCTTCCGCCCCCGCCGTCTTTCCACGCATGTTCATAAAGCGAGCGGTGCAAGGTCACTTCAAGCGCTTCCAAAGCGGCGTCCACCGATGTTTGCGTCGCCTCAATCTGATCTTCCAATTTGCCTTCTTTGCTTTTGCCACGCACCCAGTTCGGGATCGGCAAAACGCTTAGCACCGCGCGTCCGGTGGTTGTCGCTAAAAGCAAGACGATGTTGGCAATGAAGGACGCCACAAGCGAGGAGACCACGTCAAAGCCCAGATCCCAGCCTAACCAGCCAAAGCCCCGGCCCTTTTGTTTTTCTGCCGCCAAAGCATTGCGCGCCGCATCAAACTCGCGCCCAAATGCCTCGCGAAACTGGCGCGCAAACATCGTACGTGAAAAATCCGAACGTCCGGCCCAAACTTTCAGCTTGGGGCGCACGAAAATCCCGTCGCGCGAGCGTTCGACGAATTCTTCGAAATCAAAAATAAAGAAATAATCTTCCGCATCCACGCTGTTGTGGATCACATAAACCGGGATTTCGACCGTTTTGCCCAAACTTGGCCACTCAAAGCCGGGCAGCTTGGCGCGCAGTTTGTTGATATCCACAGGGCTTTTCATGGCCAGCAGCTTTGGGTGAGCAAACCCATCCGTAAAGCCCCGCTCACACCCTAGCCCACGTCAGTGTTGCCCAAAGGTCGATCCAAAATACCCTCGTTCATCTCAAGCCAGCGTGAACGGTAAGCAAAGCGCGCCGCTGCGGCCACATCGTTTTGAAATGCAGCGTTCACGCCAGCCCCAACGGCTGCGCCGACGAACGGCAAGACTTGGGCGACTTTGCGGGTCGACAGGTTGATGCCCAGCGTTGCTGCTACTTTATGTACGGCTGCAACAGAGCCGGGGCTTTGCCCGGTCAGGCGCACGATTTTCTGCCAGTCTTCCGCGCCAAGCGCTTCGCGCCCTTCTTCCAGCTTGGCAATCGCGGCGTCGCGATCTTCAACCGAATTGGCACCCGCAACTTGCAAAACGTCTAGAATGTAAATCCGCTCGCCCTCGGTATCCGCGCCAAACCCATAGGCAAGTCCTGTCAGACGCACCGTGCGCAAAGCCAGTGCAACCGTCGCGGGCACATCAATCGCCAGACCAAGTGCGCCAAAAGCCCCCGCTGCACCGCCACCAGTCACTGCATAACCCAAAGCCCAGCGCCTGATCTCGGCGACAGCTTCATCACAAGCTTCCAAATCATTGAAATCGTGATCAATCGCAGCCTTGCGGATCGAGCTTGATGCCGCCCAATCCGCACCACGAATGGCCGCTTCAATCACTTCGGCAGGGATGAACCGATTGGTCAGAACTGAAAGGGGTTTGGAGACACTGCGCACCGCCTTGGGCAAAAGCGCAGGCCCGGCTTTGCGAAATGCGTCCTGATCTTCCAGAACACCTTCAACATAGCTTGGCACAACATCATTCATCGCATCTCCTCTCCCAAACTCTCTAACGTCAGCGCGCGATCCGCCGTCATCTCCATCACACAACTTGCACCCGCAATCTGGCGCATCGAACCCGATCCCCACATCGCATAAGCCAGCCCACATTCGCCGTCACGAAAAGCGATCCAAGCGCGCTGTGCATCGCGCAACGCCTCAGAGCGCTTGGCAAATTCGGGAAAAGTCTCGGCTTCCAAAGTGTCTTGCGCACGCATGTGCTGCATCTGAGCCTGATACGCCGTGTTCAAAAACGCATCCCAAATTTCGGTCTCAGCTGCCGTGCAACGCACCATGCCATAGGTCGAATACCCGGCCTCTTCGCGTTCCATGCAGGCCGTCGACATAACCCCTTTGCACGCGGCACGCGCGGTTGTGGATTTCGCTGCCTCGAAACACTCCAGCAATGGCGCAGAATAGGCTTCAACCTCGTGCCCTTCCGCGCTTAAAGGCAGAGGGGCAGCTAACGTAAGCATTGCGGCGCTTAGCGTGGAAAACAGGGGCTTTTTCACCTTCATCGCCTTACAAATAAGTACGAATTGTCGCTTTTTCACCCCTCGCGCAGTTCCCGGCGCAATATTTTCCCCGTTACGGTCATTGGCAAAGCGTCGCAAAACACCACGTCTCGCGGGTAAGCGTGCGCCGAATAGGTCTCGCGCACATGCGCGGCCAGCGCCTTTTTCAACGCCTCGTCCCCTGTCACACCCTCCATCAGAACCACGTGGGCCACGACAATCTCTGTACGATCTGGATCGGCCCGTCCGACCACACCGACGGCCGCCACAGCTTCGTGTTTCAGCAAGCAATCCTCAATCTCGCTTGGCCCAATGCGATAGCCCGCCGAGGTGATCACATCGTCGTCGCGGGCAATGAACTTGATCATCCCGTCCGTCATTACACCGCGATCCCCTGTGATCAGCCAATCACCGCGAAACTTATCGCGCGTCGCCTCTGCGCGGTTTAGGTATTCAAGCATCACCACCGGGCTGTCTCGATGCACGGCGATATCGCCTTCGCCATCCGTCGGCGTACCCGTCTCATCAACAACGCACACGCAATGCCCCGGCACCGCGCGCCCGGTGACCCCGGGATGCGGCGCGAATAGCTTGGCACAGCTTGAAACGATCATATTCGCTTCGGTCTGGCCGTAAAACTCGTTGATCCTCAGGCCCAGCGCACGTTCTCCCCAATGCAACATCTCGGACCCCAACGGCTCGCCACCAGAGGCAACCGTGCGCAGGCCTTCGATGGAAACGCCGCTGGCGCGCAGCATTTTCAATGCTGAGGGGGGAAAGAACACACAAGTGACCCCAAGGGTTTCGCAGAGCTGCTTTGTCTCGCTCGCATCAAACTTGCCCGCAGGCCCGGCCACTACGGGAATACCCGCCGCCAGTCCCGGCATCAGCACATCGAACAGCCCGCCAATCCACGCCCAATCCGCTGGCGTCCACAGAATGTCGCCCGCTTCAAACCCACCATCATGGCTCATCTCTACACCCGGGCGATGACCGTGAAGCACGCGATGACCATGCAGTGCACCTTTGGGCGCACCGGTCGTGCCAGAGGTATAGATCAGACAGGCGGGTGTTTCTGGGCCGGTCTTGGCGGTTTCAAAACGCCCCGCTTCGGGCGCGTCTTCGGGAAAGACAGGCGTGATGTTCAGATCAAGCGCTTTGAGACGCGCGCCACCTGCTACGTCGGTGATCACACATTCGGCCTGCGCATCGCTTAACCGGCTACTCAATGCACCCGTCGCAAATAAAGGGGACAACGGCAGCGACACAGCGCCCAGTTTCCAGATCGCGATATGCCCGGCGGCCGTCCAAAGCGATTGACGGCGCAGCACGCCAACGCGATCTCCGCGCTTCACACCAAGGTTTTGAAGATGTGCCGCGAGGCGATCAGCCATGGCGCGCAACTCACTGAAACTGATGGAACGGTTCCCATCGGTACGGACAATCAATGCGATGCGGTTCGGATCATTCTCGGCCCACCGGTCACACACCTCATGCGCCATGTTCAGATCATCAGGAATGTCCCACGCAAAATCTGCGCAGACCGCGTCATAGCTTACGCCTTTGGGCAACAGGTTTGAGACGTCATCGCGCATCGATCAGCCCTCCCCGGTTTATCCCTGCGCCGCCTCGCTGGCGATGATCCGCGCGATCAGGCGGCAGTCTTCTACAGTAAACGTCAGCGGCAAACGCATGTCGAGCAAACCTGCCACGATGCGGTCGGTTTGCGGCAGATCAGGTGTGTCGGCGTATGCCCAGTTGCGATAGGTCGATGTGAAACCGACCGCACGACGTGCGCCGAACCATTTCAGCTCGACACCGCGCGCGCCGCAGCGCGCAACGAAATCCTGCAACGCCTCTTCAGAATGCGCCGGCAGACGAAACTGAAACGACGAGCCAACGCGCACAAGCCCCGGATCACGGTCGATCAACCGCAGGTTCGGCAGGTTCCCCAGCCCCTCCTCCATCGCGTCATGCAGCGCCGCCCAGCGCGAAACTTGAGCAGGCAAGTCTGCCAGTTGCGGGCGCAGGATTGCCGCGCGCAGGTTGTCCATGCGCCCCGAGATGTTTGGCGTGAAATCGCGAATGGCTTCAAAGGCGTCGGCACTGGGTGCTGCCCCATGACGCTCATAAAGCATGTAGCTGCCAGACAGCAAAACAGCGCGCGCCGCCAAAGCCTCGTCATCGGTGGTCAGAAACCCACCCTCGCCCGAGTTGATGTGCTTGTAGGTTTGCATCGAATAACACGCGATCCGCCCGTGACGCCCCGAGATAACACCGCCCGCAGAGCCGCCCATCGTATGTGCGCAATCTTCAATCACAGCGAGTCCAAGATCGTCGCAAAGCGCCATCAACACCGTCATATCAGGCTGGTGCCCGCGCATATGGGAGAGCATCAGAACCTTGGCGCCACTTTTTGCTGCCGCGGCTGCCAAATGCGCCTCATCCACCGTCAGGCTCTCGGTGATCTCGACAAAGACCGGCTTCGCTCCCACCGATGCTATCGCACCCGGCACCGGGGCCAACGTGAACGCGTTGCTCAACACCGGATCGCCGGGCCCCACACCAAGCGCGCGCAACGCTGTCGCCAAAGCGTATCCACCAGATGCCACCGCCAGCGCGTAACGCGCGCCCGTGGCCGCTGCAAACTCCTGCTCTAACAAGGCCGTCTCGCCAATTTCGCCCTCGGTGAGATTATAACGATGCAAACGTCCGTGCTGCATCACAGCAGTCGCGGCAGCGATCGACGCCTCGGGAAGCGGCTCTTGTTGGGTGAAACTGCCGTTGAAATGCTCTGTCATGGATTACCCTATCAACCTCGTTACGATTGTGCCCAAAGACGCATACTCGGGCAACATCGCATCAGGCTGCAGCCGCTCAATCCCCGGTCCTTCGGGGCCAAATTCCACCAGTACGATCGGCACACCAGCGTTGCGCGCTGTTTTCTCATCGGTTTCAGTATCGCCGATCAGCAATGATTGTTTCGGATCACCGCCAAGGCGTTTGACGGTTTCAAAATAATGCACAGGATCGGGTTTGCGCACCGGCAATGTATCAGCTCCAAGCAAGGCTCCAAACATATCTCGCACGCCAAGGCTTTGCATCAGGCTTTCAGCCAATGCGGCGGGCTTGTTGGTGCAGATACCAACGGCGTACCCGGCTGTGCGTAACGCTTCGACGGCCTCAATCGCACCTGGATAAAGCTTTGTTTTTACGTTGATATTCTCAGCATAATGGCGTGTCAGGACCGAATAGTTCGCATCCACCAGGGCCTCGTCCACATCCCCCAGCCTCGAAAACCCCAGCCGCAGCATCGCGGCTCCGCCGTGAAACGCTGTCAGTTGGTCCTCAACTTCATCCAAAAGCGGCCCATGCCCCATCTCGACAAAGCACGCATTGGCGGCCGCAATCAGGTCGCCACTTGTGTCGGCAAGTGTTCCATCAAGATCAAAGATAACCGTTTTCATACAACGTCCTCGGCAATGTTCTTCTTAGTCTGTAACCTGTGGCAATAAGAGTTGAAGCCACAGAGTCTTGTCGCAGCGCCTTATGCGGTTAAAAGGTTGCGGATTGAAAGGAAAGAGCAGGCATGTCCACCCATCTAGTCCTCCTTGCGGCGGGCGAAGGCTCCCGCATGCAGTCGGATCAGCCCAAAGTCCTTCATGAAGTGGCCGGTGCGCCGCTGTTCGCGCATGCTTTGGCTTCGGCTTCTGCGCTTGAGGGCGGCAAGCGGGTCATGGTTGTTGGCTTTGGAGCGAAAGCTGTGATGAAAGCCGCCTCTGCTTTGGATGAGGACATTCTTTTTGCCGAGCAGGCCGAGCAGCTTGGAACGGGCCATGCCGTCCTGCAGGCGGCGCCACTTTTGGAAGGGGCCGGCGGTGACACAGTCGTCCTTTTTGGCGATACGCCGTTTATCCGCCCCGAAACACTTACTGCGATGGCAGAGGCGCGCGCCAATGGCGCTGACGTTGTCGTGCTTGGTTTTGAGGCTGCCGATCCGGGCCGCTATGGACGCCTTGTTACCGATGGTGCACGGCTTACCAAAATCGTCGAATGGAAAGACGCAGATGAGAGCGAACGAGCGATAACTCTGTGCAATTCTGGCGTCATGATGGCCGCCACCGATGTGCTGATGCGCCTGCTGAAAGACGTTCAATCTGATAATGCCGCCGGGGAATACTACCTGACCGATGTACCGGCTCTTGCCAGTGCCGAAGGCCTAAGTGCCACTGTCGTCACCTGTGCGGAAGGCGAAACGCTCGGCATCAATACCCGCGCCGATCTTGCCGCTGCCGAGGCCGTGTTCCAAGCGAATGCGCGCGTGAAGGCCGTTGAAGACGGCATTACCTTGCACGCTCCCGGCACCGTTATCTTTGCACATGACACCGTCATCGGACGTGACGCGGTGATCGAACCAAACGTCGTTTTTGCCAATGGTGTGACGGTCGAGACCGGCGCGCGCATCCGTGCGTTCAGCCATTTGGAAGGTGCGCATGTGGGTGCCGGAGCGGTGGTTGGCCCTTACGCGCGGCTACGCCCGGGAACTGAGCTATCTAACGATGCCAAAATTGGCAATTTCGTTGAAACCAAAAACGTCCAGATCGGCGAAGGCGCCAAGGTCAATCACCTCAGCTACATCGGCGATGCATCCGTGGGTGATGCCACAAACATCGGCGCTGGCACCATCACCTGCAACTATGACGGCGTGTTCAAACATCATACCGAGATTGGGCAAAACGTCTTTATCGGATCAAACACCTTGCTGGTCGCTCCCGTCACAATCGGTGATGAGGCGATGACTGGCACAGGCTCGGTGATCTCAAAAGACGTGCCACCCGGCGATCTAGGCGTGGGGCGTGCGCGGCAGGAAAACAAACCGGGATTTGCACTCAGATTCTTTGAAAAGCTTCGTGCTGTGAAAGCGAAAGGCTAACTTATGTGTGGAATAGTAGGTATTTTAGGCGATCATCAGGCTGCCCCCACTCTGGTTGAGGCGCTCAAACGGCTTGAGTACCGCGGCTATGACAGCGCGGGCATTGCCACCATCGCAGACGGGAAGCTGGACCGTCGCCGCGCGGTTGGCAAGCTGATCAACCTGTCGGATCTGCTGGTCACCAATCCGCTAGAGGGCAAGTCTGGAATCGGTCACACGCGCTGGGCCACGCACGGCAAACCAACCGAGACAAATGCGCACCCACACCGCTCTGGCCCGGTCGCCGTGGTGCACAATGGCATTATCGAAAATTTCAAAACCTTGCGCGAAGAGCTTGTCGCCAAGGGCTACAAAACCGAGACCGACACTGACACCGAAACCATCTCGCTACTGGCGCAATCTTTCTTGGATCAAGGCCTCGCCCCACGCGATGCTGCCGAACAAACCATTGCCCGCCTTGAAGGCGCCTTCGCTTTGGCGTTCCTGTTTGATGGCCATGACGATCTGATTTTCGCCGCCCGCAAAGGCTCGCCTCTCGCCGTCGGCCACGGGGACGGCGAGATGTATCTTGGCTCAGATGCCATCGCACTCTCGCTGATGACCGACAAAATCACTTACCTTGAGGAAGGCGATTACGCCGTTCTGACTCGGGAAGGCGTTGAAATCTGGGATGAAAACGGTACGCTCGCCAATCGCGAAATGCGCACCGTACGCATCAACACCGCTCAGGTTGAAAAGGGTGGCTACAAACATTTCATGGCCAAAGAGATCGCCGAACAGCCCACAGTTCTGGCCGAAGCTGCTACACACTACCTTTCTGACGCGGGCCTGAACCTGCCCGATGCCGTGCCGGATTTCTCGAAGGTCGAGCGCATTGTTATGGTCGCCTGCGGCACTGCCTTTTATGCGTGTCTGACGGCAAAATACTGGATCGAAGGGCTGGCAGGCATTCCCGTCGAAGTCGATGTCGCCTCGGAATTCCGCTATCGTAAACCACCTATCGGCGCGAACACTCTTGCTGTCTTCGTCAGCCAATCTGGCGAAACCGCTGACACACTTGCCGCCCTGCGCCACGTCGCGGAACGCGCGCAAATCCTGTCGATCGTGAACGCAACCGAAAGCAGCATCGCGCGCGAAAGCGACATCGCTTTGCCAATCCACGCGGGCGCCGAAATCGGCGTTGCCTCGACCAAAGCCTTCACCTGCCAGCTGTTTGTGCTTTTGATGCTCGCCCTGCGCGCCGCGCATGATCGCAAAACACTCAACGATGGCGAACTAGCCGAGAACTTGACAAACCTGCGCGCCCTGCCCGGTTTGATGGCGCAAGCGTTAACTACGTCAGACGCTATCGAAAAAGTCGCAGCCAAACTCGCCGAAGCTCAAGACATCCTGTTTTTGGGGCGCGGCCAGATGTACCCGCTCGCCCTGGAAGGCGCGCTTAAACTCAAAGAAATCAGCTATATTCACGCCGAAGGCTATGCCTCAGGCGAACTCAAACACGGGCCAATCGCGCTTGTTGACCGCAACGTGCCCGTCGTGGTCATGGCCCCCGAAGACGCGCTTTTTGAAAAGACCGTCTCGAACATGCAGGAAGTCATGGCGCGCGGCGGCCAGATCGTTTTGATCACCAACCGCTCAGGCGCAAAGATCGCCTCAGATGGTGCCACAGCCGTGCTCGAAATGCCCGATGTGCCCGATCTGTTGGCCCCGATCCTCTATGCGATCCCGGCCCAATTGCTCGCCTATCACACAGCCGTTGCCAAAGGCACCGATGTAGACCAACCTCGCAACCTCGCGAAATCCGTCACCGTTGAATAAAACCTGGGGAGTGATCCATGGGCACGCAATACGAAGAGCTTGAGCCAGCGCACCAAAAATTCATAGCCAAACAGCCGATCTTCTTTGTCGGCTCTGCGGCCACCACGGGCATGATCAACGTCTCGCCCAAAGGCATGGACTCGCTTCGCATCCTCGGCCCCAACCGGATCGTCTGGCGTAACCTCACCGGAAGTGGCAACGAAACCGCCGCCCACGTCGCCGAAAGCCCGCGCATGACGATCATGTGGTGTTCTTTTGAAGGCCCGCCAATGATCTACCGCGCCTTTGGCACCGCACGCGCCATCCATCGCCTTGATGCGGATTGGGACGCGCTTAATGCCCATTTCGAGCCAAATATCTCTGCGCGCCAAATCTTTGATTTGACCGTCGAAATGACCCAGAAAAGCTGCGGGTATGCCGTGCCTGAAATGGACTACAAAGGCGACCGCGACGTGCTGACGAAATGGGCAGAAACCAAAGGCGAAGCGGGCGTGCAGGACTATTGGGCAACACGCAACACCAAGACGCTGGACGGTGTTGATACGGACATCGTTGCGCGCAATCTTGGACGATGACGCCTGAGGCCGCGCTTGCGGCGCTCAAAAAAACCGCCAACACGCAAAAAGCGACGGAAATGGCGCGCTATCACAAGGTCGAGCGCCGCTACCTTGGCGTGGCCAACCCAAGCATTGATGCCCTGACCAAAGACTGGCGCAAAACGCTAACGCTGGATGAACGCATCGCACTTGCCGACGCCCTTTGGCGGACAAATATCCACGAAGCGCGCGTTGCTGCCGCCAAGCTGTTCACCCAAGCCCGCATCCGCCCTGACGATCAGGTCTGGGCAACACTCAAATCATGGACCCCGGATTTCGACGCTTGGGCCATTGCTGATCACGCTGCAATTGCCGGGCAAAAACGCCTAAGCGCCGACCCCTCACGTCTTGGCGATCTGGAGCCTTGGACAACGTCCGAACACCTCTGGACCAAACGCGCGGCCTTGGTGATGACCCTGCCGTGGACAAAAAACCGCAACCCCAAACCAGAAGAGCTTGCCGGGCGCGAACGCATCCTTGGTTGGGCTGCCACCTACGTCGAAGACCAAGAATGGTTCATTCAAAAAGCTGTCGCATGGTGGCTGCGCGATCTGTCCAAACGCGACCCCGAGCGCACCCGTGCGTTTCTGGAAGAACACGGCGCGCAAATGAAACCCTTCGCACAACGCGAAGCCGCCAAACACCTCGGCTGACCAGGCCCTGCATTCTTCTGTCTGAAAAAACCTTCTAGGGGGTCTGGGGGAGTGAAACTCCCCCAGCGTCGCGCCGCACAGCGTGCGGCGCAATAAAGACCTTAACCACCGCCCGCTAAGGCCGCGGAAATCGGCGCAAGCGTGACGCTGTCGGCCCGGTTGCCCAAGACCCACTCAAGCAAAGCAATCAATGTGGTGGCCTGAGTGGTGCCCACCAGAATAACAGCCTCGTCTTGGCGCGCGCGAAAGGCAGCACGATCCAGCGTGCGCTGAATTTCTTCGCCGTTCTCACCTGCCCCATCCAACTCGCGGAAAATCAAACCGGTCGATACCCCTGCGCGCGTCGCACGCTGATGCGCGGTATTCAAACCGCGTGGAAAAGTGATCAGCCCATGACCACTGGTTGCAATCACATCGACCACTTGGCTCACCGCTGCGCGATCCGCCTGAAAGCTTCCGCCCGAAACATCCATCACCGCAACCGCTTCAGTGATCGTCTCAAAATTCACCCGCAGCGCTTGTTCCACATCCTGCGGCGTCGCCCCTTTTGGCAACGACGGGATCATCACAACCTCGCGCCCCGCATCCCGGTAAGCCCGCGCCATCTGCGCCGCTCCAGCCGCACCAGCTTCAATGCCAAAGGCTATGAACTCCGGCAGCTCTTCCAACTGCGCTGCATCAAGCGCGCTTCCGCTATTGACCAAAACAATTGACAAAAGCGGATTGCCTTCAGGATTCTCAAACGCCGATGCATATTTCAACAAAGCAGGCAGGTTCGGATCAATTTCCTCTCCCTCAACCGACTCTTCGGTCGCGTCTGCACTCTCGTCTTCGCTTGTCTGCTCGGGTTCCGTCTCGGCACCGGGGCGTCGAATGGTAGGCAATGCGGCCACGCGCGTGTCTTCATCCGCGGTTTCGGGCTCTGGCGTCACCCCTGCCTCAGGCTCCGTCAAAGGCGCATCGTTTGAACCATCGTCTTCGCTCAACCCACTCACTTGCGGCAAACGATCTGTTTCCACCTCGCCGGCGTTTTCCAATATCTCAACCGGGCGCAAAAACGACGGAAGCTCTTCCTCCGCATTTTCCTGCGCGACGTCCGGCTCTGGGTTCGGCTCGATGATTTCAATCAAAGGCGCATTGTCAGGTGACGCAGGCCGAGTGGCCGCCTCATCCCCAATAATTTCAATCACTGTTACCGATGGATCAGTGTCGCTTGGCTGCGGAAGCGAAGACTCGCTGCTGATCTCAGGGGCCTCAGGCGCGCTTGGCGCTGTTATGTCCGAAGCAATCGCAGGTGCTGACTCAGACCCCACAGAGGTGTCATCGCCCGCGTCCGTCATCGGCAAAGCCGCAATTTCCGTCTCAGCCTCAGGCGCGGCATCCCCGCTCAAAGCATTAGGGGCCGCGTCTTCATCCGGCGCGCTCACCTGCTCTGTATCCGTTTCCGCATCCGGTGCCGCAGCGGGCGCCTCCGGCGTATTTAATTCTGAAACATCTCCAACCGCTGCCTGACTGTCTCCACCAGGTGCAACTGGCGCATCGCTGTCATCTACAGTGACGGTTTCAAGTGCATCCGGCGCATCCACCTCCGGTGTTGGCACCGCTAGAGCTGTGGTATCAAGGGCTGGTGGCGCATCCGGAGCATCGTCCGGAAGAGGTGCTTCCACGACAACTTCCCCACCGGGCCGTGTCTCGGTTTGGGGCACAACAGGGTCGCTCTCAGGGCGCGCCTGATCAAACTCTGTGCCCGCCGGGACTTCAACAGCACTCGCCGTCGGCTTTGGAAAGCTCAGCGTTTGCCGCTCAAGCACCTGACTTGAAACGAATAAAAGTACAGCGCTGACAATAGCGCCCATGAAAGTGCCTGCGAGAAAGCCGCGTTTCAACGTTGCCCTCCGATCTGCTCAATTGCTCTTGGATGCCTTGACGTTTATCGACACCTCTGACCATGTATATCTGCGCTTTCGCGCTTAGACACCCACAATTTAACGCCTTGCACAGGATTTCGGCAAAATGCTGCTTTTGATCGACAATTATGACAGCTTCACCTTCAATCTGGTGCACTACATAGGTGAATTGGGTGCTGACTGCTTGGTCAAGCGCAACGATGCACTGAATGTGCAAGAGGCGATGGGGATGAACCCAAGCGGCATCATCCTCTCCCCCGGCCCCTGCGATCCGGACAAAGCGGGCATTTGCCTTGCTCTGACTGAAGCTGCCTTAGAGACCAACACACCGCTTCTTGGCGTCTGCTTGGGCCATCAAACCATCGGACAAGTCATGGGCGGCAAAGTCGTGCGCCACAACGAAATCGTGCACGGTAAACTGGGGGCGATGCATCACAGCGACACAGGCCTTTTCAAAGACTTACCATCGCCCCTTCAGGCAACGCGATATCACTCGCTGGTGGTTGAACGCGAGAGCCTGCCTGATAGCCTCGAGGTCACCGCTTGGCTGGACGACGGCACGATCATGGGCCTGCAACACCGCGAAAAGCCAATCCACGGCGTGCAATTCCACCCTGAATCAATCCGCTCAGAGCACGGCCACGCGCTCTTGAAAAATTTCCTCGATCAAGTTCCGGTTCCAGCATGAGTGACGCTATGAAATCCCTGATCTTCGCAGCCTCAGAAGGCCCGCTGTCGCGCACTCAAGCCGAAGAAGCCTTCGAGATCATCTTTGAAGGTGCCGCAACCGAAGCCCAGTTGGGCGGCCTCCTTATGGCAATGCGCGCGCGCGGCGAAGCGGTCTCTGAATACGCCGCCGCCGCCTCAGTCATGCGCGCCAAATGCGCCGCTGTTTCTGCTCCACAAGGTGCGATGGACATCGTCGGCACTGGCGGCGATGGCATGGGCACACTCAATATCTCAACAGCAACCGCCTTTGTGGTGGCGGGTGCAGGCGTGGTCGTCGCCAAACACGGCAATCGCAACCTGTCCTCCAAAAGTGGTGCGGCGGACGTTCAAACCGCCATGGGCATCGATGTTATGGTCGGCGCGGACGTGGTGGAACGCGCGATCAATCAGGTCGGCATCGGCTTTATGATGGCCCCCATGCACCACCCGGCGATGAAACACGTCATGCCCGTGCGCACCGAATTGGGCTGCAAAACCATCTTCAACATCCTCGGGCCTCTCACCAACCCTGCAGGGGTCAAACGCCAGCTCACGGGAGCTTTCGCAATCGACCTTATCTATCCAATGGCCGAGACCCTCAAAGAACTCGGCTCTGAAAGCGCTTGGTTGGTGCACGGCAGCGATGGCACAGATGAACTCTCCATCTGTGGCACCTCTTCGGCGGCCATCCTGAAAGACGGCAAAATCCGTAGCGCCGAGGTGCACCCCGAAGACGCAGGCCTGCCTGTTCATCCTTTTAAAGACATCTTGGGCGGAACTCCTGAAGAAAATGCTAACGCCTTCCGCGCACTCCTAAACGGAGGAAAAGGCGCATACCGCGACGCCGTCCTTTTAAACTCTGCCGCGGCCCTGATGATCGCCGATAAAGCCAGCGATCTGAAAGAAGGCGTGGCCCTCGCCGCCACATCCATCGACAGCGGTGCAGCGCTGGCAAAAGTCGAAGGACTGGCACAACTCACCTCCGCCAAATGATGTTCCCTAACAAATTGAATAAAATCGTCCTTCTTCTTGGCAAAAACATCCCGGGGGACGGCATCAAAGATGACGGGGGGCAGCGCCCCCGCCCCCCTAAAACATGATCCCCGAAGGCCTCGGTATCTGGGCCGATCTGCCGTTTTTTCAAAAGGACTGGCCAGCGCTCAAAGCAAAACTCGCCGCCGATCCGCGCGACTGCCTTCCGCCGGCCGATCAGTGCTTTGCCGCCCTTAAACGCACGCACCCCGAAAACACCCGTGTCGTTATCCTCGGCCAAGACCCCTACCCGACGCCGGGCCATGCGAATGGGCTGGCGTTTTCTGTCGCAAAAGACGTGGCCTTGCCGAAATCACTGAAAAACATTTTCACCGAATTGAGCGATGACATCGGCGCTGCGCCTCAAACGGGCGATTTGTCCCACTGGGCTGATCAAGGCGTGCTCTTGCTCAACACGGCCCTTTCAGTTCCGGCAGGAGACGCAGGCGGGCACGCCAAAATCGGCTGGCAGCCTTTGATCACCCAAGTTCTCGCCAAACTCGACGAGGCGCCCCGCGCTTGGGTGCTCTGGGGCAAACACGCACAATCCTTCCGCCCAAAAAGCGCGCACCACTTGATCCTGGAATCTCCACACCCCTCGCCGCTCTCGTCTTACCGTGGTTTTTTTGGCTCAAAACCTTTCAGCCAAATCAACGACTGGCTCACCAGCCGCGGGGACACCCCGATCGCTTGGACCTAACAAAGCGTCACCACCGCGTACGCAGACACCTACGTGATACCGACGTTGTACCGACGTGATACCGATGTTGTACCGACGTGATACCGATGCAGCACCGAACCGCTTTTCACGCCCCTCCAGACGCGCTAAACGAGAACCCATGACAACAGTTCTTGACCGCATCAAAGCCTATAAGCTTGAAGAAATCGCCGCCGCCAAGGCCACCGTTCCCCTGTCAGATCTTGAGGAACGGGCGGCTGCTCAAACCCCGCCGCGCGGCTTTGCCAACGCGGTGATCAAAGCGTCCCAAACGGGTTACGGCCTGATCGCTGAGATCAAAAAAGCCAGCCCTTCCAAAGGCTTGATCCGCGATGACTTTGATCCGCCCGCTTTGGCCAAAGCCTATGAAGCAGGTGGTGCCACGTGCCTGTCCGTGCTGACGGATACCCCCTCTTTCCAAGGCGCGCCCGAGTTCCTCACAGCCGCCCGCAACGCCGTCTCACTGCCCTGTCTGCGCAAAGATTTCATGTACGACACCTACCAGTTGGCCGAGGCCCGCGCGTGGGGGGCCGATTGCATCCTGATCATCATGGCCAGCGTCTCTGACGCGCAAGCGCAAGAGCTTGAGGACTGTGCGCTAAACCATTGGAATATGGACGTTCTGGTCGAGGTCCACGAGGAAGAAGAGCTGGATCGCGCCCGCGTTTTGAAGTCCCCGCTGCTGGGCGTCAACAACCGCAATCTCAAGACGTTCGAAACCGATCTTGGCACCACTGAACGTCTCGCCGCCCTCGCCCCAACAGACAAACACCTCATCGCCGAAAGCGGCCTCTTTTCACCCGCCGATCTTGCCCGCCTCGCCCATGTTGGTGCGCGCACCTTCCTGATTGGCGAAAGCCTGATGCGCCAGGACGATGTGAGCGCTGCCACGGCAGCTATCCTCGCTGATCCCTTGCCCGCTCAGGGGGCTGCATAATGTCCGGGCTCACGCATTTTGACGCTGCAGGTCAAGCGCATATGGTCGATGTTTCTGACAAGCAGGTCACCGACCGGATCGCCGTCGCCGAAGGCTTCGTGAAGATGCTGCCCGAGACGCTCGCGCTGATCACTGAAGGGCGTGCGAAAAAGGGCGACGTGCTTTCTGTCGCCCGCCTTGCAGGCATCATGGGTGCGAAGAAAACGTCTGATCTCATACCCTTGTGCCACCCTCTCCCGATCACCAAAGTCGCATTGGAACTCACTGCTGTTCCTGACCGTCCCGGTGTGCGGATTGAAGCGACCGTCAAAACATCTGGCCAAACCGGGGTAGAGATGGAAGCGCTGACAGCCGTCGCAACTGCCTGTTTGACGGTCTACGACATGGTCAAAGCGGTCGAGAAAACGATGGTGATCGAAGACATCCGTGTCATGCTCAAAGACGGCGGAAAATCAGGTAGGTTCGAGGCAACCAAGTGATTTCGGTCGCCCAAGCCCTCTCCAACGTCTTTGATCTGATTACGCCGCTTGAGGCCGAAGCCGTGCCCCTGCGCCAAGCCGCCGGACGCGTGTTGATCGAACCCGTTAAAGCTGCCCGCAACCAGCCGCCCTTTCGTGCCTCTGTGATGGATGGCTATGCTGTGCGCAATGTTGATTTGCCCGGACCTTTGAGCGTGATCGGCGAAGCCGCAGCGGGCCATAGCTTTGACGGGCAGATCGCACCGGGCCAGGCTTTGCGCATTTTCACCGGCGCGCCGGTGCCTAAGGGAGCAGATCGCGTTATTATTCAAGAGGATGTCACCCGCGAGGGGGATGTGATCCGCCTGAATGACGGTGCAGATACCAAGCCTTACGTGCGCGCCATTGGCGCTGATTTCAAAATAGGCGACACACTGGATGCACCACGACGCCTGAGTTCCGCTGATGTTGCCTTGATCGCCTCGATGAACGTCGCCGAAGTGCGCGTCGCTCGTCGTCCGCGTGTCGCGCTTTTGGCCACGGGCGACGAATTGGTCATGCCCGGCGAGGCGCCCGCCCCCGATCAGATCATCGCATCAAACACCTTTGGGCTGGCCGCGATGATCGAAGCAGAGGGCGGCATCGCGCAGGTGTTGCCGATTGCCCGCGACCGCGAAGACTCATTGCTGGCGGCTTTATCGTTAACAAAAGGTTCAGATTTGCTTGTCACCATTGGCGGTGCGTCGGTCGGAGATCATGATCTGGTCGGTAAAGTCGCGTTGAGCAAAGGAATGGAGCGATCGTTTTACAAAGTGGCCATGCGTCCGGGAAAACCGTTGATGGCCGGAATGTTAGACGCCATGCCGATGGTGGGCCTTCCGGGCAATCCGGTATCTTCGATGGTGTGCGGACACGTATTTTTGCGCCCCGCTTTGCGCGCCTTGCAGGGCTTGCCCGCTGCCGCTTTGGAGCAGAAAAACGTGCCTCTCGCTGCACCTATAGGCAAAAATGGACCGCGCGAACATTATATGCGTGCCTCATTAATGAACGACGAAATTACCGCGGCAGACCGACAGGACAGCGCGCTAATGTCGGTTCTGACAACGGCCAACGCTTTGATCGTACGTCCCCCCAACGATCCACCGCGCGACACCGGAGATCTTGTTTCGTTCATAGAACTTTAACATTTATTGACACAAAACAAGAACGCGCGTAGAACATCAGTGAACATAGATAAAACACTGGCCCAATGAGGCTGCGAGCGAGCAGAGGAGGTTTGCACACATGCTGACCCGTAAGCAACTGGATTTACTTGAATTTATTCACAAGCGCGTTCAGCGCGATGGGGTACCCCCGTCGTTTGACGAGATGAAAGAGGCGCTTGATCTGCGCTCAAAGTCCGGCATTCACCGGCTGATCACCGCTTTGGAAGAGCGCGGCTTTATCCGCCGTCTTGCCCACCGGGCACGCGCGATCGAGATCGTGAAGCTACCCGATGCTTTGGATAAATCGAAAACCTTTGTGCCCAAGGTGATTGAAGGCGATAAATCCGCCCCACCCGCACGCGCGATGCCTGTTGAAGTGCACGCAATGGAGCTGCCCGTGATGGGCCAGATTGCAGCGGGTGTTCCGATCGAAGCAATCAGCCACGAAAGCAACCGCGTGGCCGTGCCGGGGCAGATGCTGTCAGGCAAGGGTCATCACTATGCGCTTGAAGTTAAAGGTGATTCGATGATCGACGCTGGTATCAACGACGGCGATATCGTCGTCATCCGTGAAACTGGCACAGCAGACAATGGTGACATCGTTGTGGCCCTGGTCGAAGATGAAGAAGCAACGCTGAAACGTTTTCGCCAACAGGGCAACACAGTCGCTTTGGAAGCCGCGAACCCAGCATATGAAACACGGCTTTACCGCGATGATCAGGTAAAGGTGCAAGGCTGTCTAGTCGGTTTGATCCGCAGCTATTGAGACCAAAGTCGCAGCCCGCTTTTCTCGCGGGCTGTGGTCACTTTTAAACCATTTTCGGTGGCCGCAACTGCAAGCGATCCGGTTTTAAGCAAACGCTTGGCATCATAGATCGCACAACCGTCCGCGCGCTTTATCGCGACATTCACCACCACCAAATCCGCAGATTTACAGTCCTTTACGGCTGCCGCAGAGGCGACCTTGCCCGTGGCATGGAGCACAATGCCATTACCAATCGGTATCCAGCGCATGCGCCCCTCTTCCCGGAATGACGCTCGCGCAAAGGCCGTGGGCTGATCCGCACGATCCCCGTCGTTTTCAAGCCAAATACCCGAGGCAAAGGCCTCTCCCTTTGGTTTGGTCAGCGCGCGCCCTTGATCGGTCATCACACCGATCACACCACCGGACTGCGCGATCAGCATCTCGGGGCGCGTCGCTTGGCTCCACAAAACCAAAGCGGCGGCCATCACAGGCAACCCCATCCACCGCGCGCGCCCGCGCCAGATCACAATGAACAACGCGCCCAATGCCATAAGCGGCAACACAGCCGGGCTTGGTGCGATGACTTTGCTGACCGCTCCGTCCCAGCCCGCAACCGTTTCTGCCACATTCAGGATCCACAAGATCGCCGGTTTCATGAGTGACAACCCGATCCACGCGCCTCCAATGGGTGCAAGGATTGCGGCCAGAACTGCGCCGGGGATGATGATCGCACCCATGAGTGGCACCGACAGGATGTTGGCGATCAACCCATAGTGCGGCACTTGGTTAAAATGGGCGGCAGCAATGGGGGCTGTGGCAAGGCCTGCGACAAACGAAGAGAGGGCAACGCCCCAGATGAAGCTCGCCCATTTTGGCCAGCGACGCTTTTCTCCCGGCATTGCACGCAATCCGCCAAAGACCGCAACAAGTGCCGTGGTAGCCGCAAACGACATCTGAAAACCGGGGCCATAAAGTGCCTCTGGTCGCAAAGTCAGCACGATCAGAGCGGCCACAGCAACAGCACGCAGAGTAATGGCGCGTCGATCCACCAGCAGCGCGAGGAACATCACCGCGACCATGATAAACGCGCGTTCTGTTGCAACGTTTCCGCCTGACAAGGCAAGGTAAATTGCGCCTGCGACAAGGGCCAGAAGGGCTGCGATCTTTTTGGCAGGCATCACAAGTACAACACGTGGGCAAAGCGACAGGCCTACGCGGGCGGCCGCAAACACAAACCCGGTGAGCAGCCCCATGTGCAGCCCCGAAATCGCCAGCAAGTGTGCAAGGTTCGAGGCACGCAACGCCTCTAGCGTGGCCTGATCCATACCAGCGCGATCACCTGTCGTGATGGCGGCGGCAAAGCCACCCGCACGCCCTTTGATCGTGTCCTGAACAGCCGCTGAAATGCGCAAACGCACCCGCGTGATCCAAACGCTAAAGCTGCCGTTTGTGTAAGGCGCGATGGTCAGAACCGGCGTGCGCGTGTAGCCAACTGCGCCGATGCTTTGAAACCACGCGTGGCGCTGGAAATCAAAGCCGCCCGGCTCAACCGGTCCACCAGGAGGCGAGAGATGCCCGGTCATGATCACGCGCAATCCGGGCTCGGGCGTGATGTAGCCTTGTTGCCCATGAAGCGAGACCCGCACGCGCGTCGGTGTTCGGCTTGGGTCCATGTCACGCATCACAACGCCGTCGAGCGTAAGGCGCAAAGCATCAGAGGCAGAGCGGTCAATCGCCACGATCCGCCCCTCAATCGGGCCATAATAGCGAAAGCCTAGCACCGGTTCGGCGACAGAATACGCGCGACACCCTGCAATTGAGACACCTCCAAGGATCAGCAGGATCGCAGCCATCCAGAGGCGTGCGGCCACAAATCGCCACGCCACAGTGCAGCAAAACAACGCCAAAGCGGCAACAAAGCTCCACGCCGCCGGTCCCGGCTCTAAACGCAGCGCAAAGTAAATCCCGATGCCAAGTCCAAAGAAAACCGGCGCCCAAGGGAACAAATCGCCCCTTTGCGCGTCCAGCACCGCTTCGACCTTTGAAAATATGCGCACCCTTGTCACCTCCGGGCACGTTGACTACACCGCCTCCACACCTATCCCAAACATGGTTTCCAAAAGGTTTACGCTGATGTCCGTCGTCACTCGATTTGCCCCATCGCCCACTGGTTATCTGCACATTGGCGGGGCGCGTACGGCTCTGTTCAACTGGCTTTATGCGCGCGCAAATGGCGGTAAATTCCTGCTTCGCATCGAAGATACGGACCGTGCGCGCTCGACGCCTGAGGCGACGCAGGCGATCTATAAGGGATTGGAATGGTTAGGCCTTGATCACGATGACGAAGCATTCAGCCAGTTTGAACGCGCAGACCGTCACGCCGCGGTGGCCCATGAAATGTTGGCATCTGGCAAGGCTTACAAGTGCTTTTCTACACCCGAAGAAATCAACGCGTTTCGCGAGGCGGCGCGTGCGGCAGGTACGTCCACCCTCTTTCACTCGCCCTGGCGCGACGTGCCGGAGGCGGAGCACCCCAATGCACCTTTCGTGATCCGCGTCAAAGCACCTCGTGACGGCCAAACGGTGATCAAGGACGAAGTTCAGGGCGATGTAACGATCCGCAATGATCAACTGGATGACATGATCGTGCTGCGCTCGGACGGCACGCCCGTCTATATGCTGGCGGTTGTCGTAGATGACCATGATATGGGCGTCACACATGTCATCCGCGGCGACGATCATCTGAACAACGCGGCACGCCAAATGCTTGTCTACGCGGCAATGGGCTGGGATGTGCCGGTTTGGGCGCATATTCCGCTGATCCACGGCGAAGACGGCAAGAAGCTTTCAAAACGCCATGGCGCTTTGGGTGTCGAGGAATGGGCAGCAGAAGGGTATCCAGCGCAAGCAATGCGCAATTATCTCGCGCGTCTTGGCTGGGGCCACGGCGATGACGAATTTTTTACCATAGAACAAGCGCTTGCGTGGTTTGATCTGAGTGGCATTAAAAAAGCGCCTGCGCGATTTGATACCAAAAAACTGGCCAATCTGTCAGGCCAGCATATGGCTGCGATGAGCGACGATGAAATTGTCAGCGGGCTTCAGACTTTTCTAAGCTTTTCTGGGCAAAACCCGCTTTCAGAAGAGGACACATCAAAGCTTAAGACAGCCATGTATTGCCTAAAAGATCGCTCAAAGACGTTTCCTGAGTTGCTTGAAAAAGCGTTCTTCGCGCTCACCAATCGCCCCATCGTGCAGGACGAAAAGACCGGAAAAATGCTCGATTCAGTATCCCGTGGTATACTGAGTGAATTGACGCCGCACCTGCAAAGTGCTAGCTGGGACCGCGACGCGCTTGAGGGTACAGTTCAGGCGCTGGCAGAGGCTCATGACACTAAGCTCGGTAAGCTTGCAGGGCCGCTACGCGCGGCACTCTCCGGGCGCTCGGTATCACCAAGTGTCTTCGACATGATGCTCGTATTAGGGCGCGACGAAACGGTTCTGAGGCTGCAAGACGTTAGCCGCTAAACCGCACAATTGTGCGACGTGATGAAATGGCCCGACCCTTCGGGCGAAATGATTGGAATACATATGGCCGAGACGGGAAAAACCGCGAAACTAACGATTGGTGACAAAGAGTTAGAGCTTCCAATTCACTCACCCACCGCCGGCCCGGACGTTGTCGACATCCGCAAGCTATACGCACAGGGCGACGTTTTTACCTATGATCCCGGCTTCACATCTACTGCTGCGTGCGACAGCACAATCACTTTTATCGACGGCGACAAAGGCGAGCTTTTGCACCGTGGGTACCCAATTGATCAGCTTGCCGAAAAATCGCATTTCCTAGAGGTCAGCTACCTGTTGCTTTACGGCGAATTGCCTTCGGCGACAGAGCTTGAAGACTTCGAGGCACGTGTGACCAATCACACAATGCTGCACGAGCAAATGGTCTACTTTTATCGTGGATTCCGCCGCGATGCGCACCCGATGGCGATTATGACCGGCGTTGTTGGCGCGATGTCTGCGTTTTATCATGACTCAACAGACGTGAGCGACCCGTGGCAGCGCGAGGTCGCCACGATCCGCCTGATTGCCAAGATGCCAACCATCGCAGCCTGGGCCTATAAGTTCTCGATCGGCCAGCCTTTTGTCTATCCGCGCAATGATCTTGATTACGCGTCAAACTTCCTGCGCATGTGTTTCAGCGTTCCGGCCGAGGAATACGAAGTAAACCCAATCCTCAGCCGTGCGATGGACCGCATCTTTACACTGCACGCGGATCACGAGCAGAACGCGTCAACTTCAACCGTGCGCTTGGCTTCTTCGTCCGGTGCCAACCCGTTCGCTTGTATCGCTGCTGGCATCGCCTGCCTTTGGGGCCCCGCACATGGCGGTGCGAACCAAGCTTGTCTTGAGATGCTGCGCGAAATTGGCACGCCCGATCGCATCCCTGAATACATCGCACGCGCTAAGGACAAGAACGATCCGTTCCGCCTGATGGGCTTTGGTCACCGCGTTTACAAAAACTTTGATCCGCGCGCCAAAGTCATGAAGCAATCGGCGGACGAGGTGCTTGATCTGCTGGGTGTCGAAAACAACCCAACGCTTCAGGTCGCCAAAGAGCTTGAGCGGATGGCACTGGAAGACCCATACTTCTCGGAAAAGAAGCTTTATCCTAACGTCGATTTCTATTCCGGCATTATCCTTGATGCGATGGGCTTCCCAACGTCGATGTTCACGCCGATCTTTGCACTGGCGCGCACCGTTGGCTGGATCAGCCAATGGAAAGAAATGATCGGCGATCCTCAAATGAAAATCGGCCGCCCGCGCCAGCTTTATGTGGGTGCAACGATGCGTGATTACGTGGACGTCGAAAACCGCTAAGACACCAAAGGTCCGCTCAATGCGGGCCTTTTTTTCATGCGCGCCAGTCTTTCATCGGTCCAAAAATATGCCGGGGGTCTGGGGGCAGCGCCCCCAGTTGGTCGGCTCGCGACAGCGAGACGAAATAAAAATCAGCGCCCTTCGTAATCCGCAGGCCGCTTTTCCAAAAACGCCAAAACGCCTTCGCGGAAATCGCGCGACTTGCCGCATTTGCCCTGCAGGCGTGCCTCTAACAACAATTGCTTGTCCAGCGAATTGCCATAGCTCTCACGAAGCGCCTGTTTGGTATAGCTGTACGCCATGGTTGGCCCAGAGGCCAATTTCGCCGCCCGCTCGCGCCAGTGCGCATCAAAATCGGCGTCAGGCACCGCTTCCCAGATCATGCCCCATTCCACCGCTTGTTTGGCGCTGATTGGCTCGGCAAAAAGAGTGGCGCCCATTGCGCGCGCAAAGCCAACCTGGCGCGGCAACCAGTAAGTCCCGCCTGCGTCCGGGATAAGGCCAATGCGGGTAAACGCTTGAAGGAAAACAGCACTTTCCGCGGCAATGACCACATCTGCGGCCAGCGCAAGGTTGGCTCCTGCCCCGGCGGCTGCGCCGTTTACAGCACAGATCGTTGGCACAGGGCAGTCATAAATCGCGCGCAAAAGTGGAACGTATTCATCGCGCAGCACGCGTTCCATATTGACGTTGTTCACTGATTTGTTGCTCAGGTCTTGGCCTGAACAAAATGCATCGCCATTGCCGCGAAACACGATCGCACGTGCTGTCTTTTCAGCCGCCTTCACCGCATGCAACAATTCAGCGCGCATCTGAGCGTTCAGAGCATTTTTCACCTCGGGCCGATTCAGCGAGATGACCGCATAGCCATCATGTTCAGTCAGTCGAATTGTTTGATAGTCCATGGCGCGCGTCTCCTTGTTCCTATCCACATAAGTGAACTGGATGGTTCAGAAAAGGCAAAACGCAGCGTTATTTTTCCAAGAGTTGCGCCAGACGCTCTTTTTCATCTGCGCTTAAGTCTTCGCCCGTGCCTTCAGGGCTTCGATTCCGCAGGTATCCAAAGGCTATTCCAAGCGCAAACAACAACAGAACTGGACCCGCAATCCACAGGATGAGATTCGCACCCGTCGCCTTTGGGTTCAGCAAAACATACTCGCCAAAGCGATCCACAAGGTAGGTCACCGCCTCTTCGTCAGTATCCCCGCCCGCAATCCGTTCGCGCAGTAATATCCGCAAATCGCGCGCCAATTCCGCGTTGGATTCGTCAATGCTTTCGTTGCGACAGACCAAACAGCGCAGGCCCTTGGACAAATCGCGTGCGCGTTCTTCCAAAACAGGATCGTCAAGCCGCTCATTTGGCTCAACAGCAAACGCAGTTGTTGCCAATGCGAGCCAGACAAAAAGCACGCGCAGCATCATTCTGCTGGCACCGGTGGGGCGACTGATTTCTTGGCTCCGGCGGCGACGCGAAAACGACGATCAGACAATGAAAGCGCGCCACCAAGCGACATGATGATCGCCCCTGCCCAAATCCAGTTGGCGAATGGTTTTACGTATGATCGCACGGCCCAACCGCCGCCCTGCTGTTCGTCACCGACCACAAGGTAAATATCGCGGAAGATGCCGTTGTCGATGTCAGCCTCGGTCGTGGGCATGTTCGCGACCGGATAGACCCGCTTTTCCGGGAATAGCACGGCGACTTCTTTTCCGTTCTTGGCAACGCGCATCTCGGCCATGGTCGAAAGGTAGTTCGGTCCCTCCACGTCTCTGACATCCGCCAGCGTCATCTCGTATCCCGCCACCTCAAACGTATCGCCGACCTGCGCAACACGAATATCCTCGGTCTCCCAGGCCAGCATCGCAGCGATCCCGATAAAGGTTATCCCAAGACCAGAGTGCGCCACGACGCGCCCCCAATCCGCACGCGGCAAGCGCCAAGCGCGGCCTAGCTTTTCGCCCAAAGATCCGCGCCCGGTGCGTGAATAAAGGTCAACACAAGCCCCCATGACCAGCCACGATCCCAGCAATGCCCCGATGGGAGCCATCAAGCTACGCTCGCTTTGGATCACCCAGATCAGCGCGGCCACAGCAAAGGCAGCGCCCATCACAAACCACAAAGGGCGCATAGCTTTGCCCAGTTTCGCGCGCTTCCACGGAAGGATCGAGCCAAGCGGCAGGATGATCGCCAGAAGGATCATGAATGGCGTGAAGGCCGCATCAAAAAACGGCGGCCCAACCGAGACTTTGCGGTCAAACGCCATCTCAGCCACCAAAGGCCAGATTGTCCCAATGAACACCACGAAGGTCGCAACCGCCAGCAGCACATTGTTCATCACCAACGCGCTTTCACGGCTGGCCATGCTAAAGATACCTTTCGCCTGCATCTGGCTTGCGCGCACCGCGTAAAGCGTAAGTGCACCGCCCATAAAGATGCCTGTGATTGCGAGCAGATAAACGCCGCGTTCCGGGTCATTGGCAAAAGCATGCACGCTAGTCAAAACGCCAGAACGCACGATGAAGGCTCCGATCAGTGCAAAACCGAAAGCAAGGATCGCCAGCAGGATCGTCCAGCTTTTCAAGGCCTCGCGCTTTTCGACAACGATGGCAGAATGCAACAACGCTGCCGCCAAAAGCCAAGGCATGAACGAGGCGTTTTCAACCGGATCCCAGAACCAGAAACCGCCCCAACCCAGCTCGTAATAGGCCCACCAAGAGCCAAGTGCGATACCGATGGTCAGGTTCAGCCAAGAAAGCAACGTCCACGGACGCACCCACCTACCCCATGCCGCATCCACGCGCCCTTCGATTAGGGCCGCGACAGCAAAGGAGAAGGATGTCGAAAGCCCAACGTAGCCAATGTAAAGAAACGGTGGATGAAATGCCAAACCGGGGTCTTGCAACAATGGGTTCAAATCCTGCCCGTTCAGCGGTGGTTGTGCCAACCGCAGGAAAGGGTTCGAGGTGAAGATCAAAAAGCTCAGGAAGGCGACGCCCACTGAAGCTTGCACCCCCAAAACGCGCGCCTTCAGCTTCTCAGGGAGTGCAGTGCCAAACATCGCCACAAGAGCCCCAAACACTGCCAAAATCAGGCACCAGAGCAACATCGACCCCTCGTGGTTGCCCCACACGCCCGTCACTTTATAAAGCATCGGTTTGTCGGTGTGAGAATTCAGCGTGACCAGCCGGACCGAGAAATCAGAGGTCACAAAGGCATAGGTCAGCGCGCAAAACGAAAACATCAACAACACCGCTTGCGCCAAAGCTGCAGGCGAGCCCACGGCCATCCAAGAGCGCCAGCCGTTGTGCGCGCCCACCAGCGGTAAAACTGTCTGCAGGCACGCTATGACAAGCGCCAAAAGAAGGGTGAAATGTCCAAGCTCTACTAACATGTGCCAATGATAGCGCGTCGGCTTCGACAGTCCAAGGCCACGAGGCGCTTGGTCGCAAGGGCGTGATCAGGTCATGCGAAAAATCAGAACCGACGTGAATACGCACAATGCGATCGGAACAAGATAGCTCCACTTTCGCGCCCCAAAAGAGTGCGCAATAACCTCAAAATGTAACACCGCCCCAAGGAAGTAGACCGACAGGAATGGGAACAAAACCTGACTGTCTTGCATCCAAGTTGGCGCATGAAAGACGTTGTAAAGCCACCACCAGCCCATCACGCTAGCGGCCCCGGCCCAACTGAACGCCATACCCATCGCCAACGGCGTGGCGCGGCGAATCCAAAGCCAAACAAATGTGAGTGAAATGGTGACGGCCATCAAAGTGAAGGCGCCGTAGCCGATCACATAAGTGGTGCGATATCCCAACACTGTGAACGACATCAAAAACGTCAGCATAGTCACAGCCAAAAGGGCGACGGGTTTAGTCATTTTCGAGTTACCTCTCGCAGAGCAGCGTCTAGATCGTCAGCTGCACATTTGTTAATTTCGATGGAACGCGAGAGCCGTCTTCCCCGCAAAATATTCCACAGCAAAAGCCAGATTCTTGTCGTCATCGTCGATCTCAATTTCTTGGCATCCGTTCGCGGATCACTGTTGTGATTTCAGTCAACACAGTGGCGTTCTTGTCCAAAATGGCGCGAGTGGCGCGGTCCTTTTCAGCGTCGCGCCACAGCAGGAAAAACACCAAGATCACCCAAGGGCCATGATCCGCGACCAACTTGACCAGAAGATCGCCGCTCATGATTTTGCTCTCCACTCATCAAGTGCGGCGTTTTCGTGCTCGTCGTAGCCTATGTCTTCGTTGATGGGGGCATTGGGGGCAGCAATCACTTCTGCTTCAGCGTCTGGTGTCGCGCCACTCTGCAACGCTTCAAGCGCGCGGATGTTTTTGGCAATCTGCGGCGTACGCGCCAAAGTCGCGCTCAAACCTTTTTGAAAATCCTGCGTCTTGGTTTGATGACGTGCACCGAAATAGAACGACACAATCGCGCCCATCAACCACCAAAGCGGCTCGGGCACGAGCGCAATTCCTTGCATACGTTGGGCAAACCACACCGGATCGGCCATCGCCGCCACGAACAAACCTAGCGTGCCAAGCGCCAGCATCGGACGCGGTAGCCGGTTCAACCCATCCATGAAGCGGTCAAAAAAGCCCTGACGCTGCACAGCAAACTCGGCTGCAAACTGCGCCAAAGCCGCCGCCTCACGCGATGCATCGCGCGTTGCTTGCGCTTCAGCGTTAGGGCGAAAGACCTCGACTGTTTCGGCAATGGTGTTGCGCCCACCGCCAAAGATCACGCCCAAAATGTCACCGATTATCCCCATGAGGACACCCGCCGTGCGTGGGCTGCGTCGCTCAGATGAAAACGATTTGAAATGAACGCTTCGGCCCGCGTGATCCACCCGCCCTTACCACCATCGCGACGCCGGGCATATTTGCGGCTGGCCACACGGCGATCCGCCAAAGCGTAGTAGTAGTTGCGCCGTGCGATGCCGTAAGCATCTGCGATGTGGTTGGGCGCCGCCAACGCCGCCTGTCGTGTCGCCTGACTTGTCTTGGGTCCAATTTGACCATCAGCCCGCGCAGGAAAGCCCATCCGTGTGATCAACCGCTGTAGAATTTTCACCGCGTTCGCACCCGCATTCACCTGCATGTCAAACACAGTTGCATGAAGCACTTCGGGAAGGTCCGAAATGTGGGGGGCATGAAAGTAGTGATCGACGAAAATCCGCCGCGCCTGCTCGCGCGAAAGCTGACGGACATCGGCACTTGTCACCCGACCATCGCCGGTCAGATCGAGCCCAAGGCGGCGCATTGTGTGAATGGTCACCCCGAAATTTGTGGCGCCGCCCGGATCGTCCGGATCGTTCACATAGCCACCCTCACGGGCGATAATTTCGCTGGCAATCGTTGTGACGCTTTGCATGGAGGCCGCCTTTATTAGCAGCCATCAGGGTTGTGCAAAGGCGTTAACGGGAGTGAAACTAGCCGTTCGGGTCCTGATAAACGCCTTGTTCTTTCAGCGCATCGATCACTTCGGCGGGCATGTAGGTTTCGTCATGTTTTGCAAGTAATTCAGAGGCTTCAAAGATGCCGTTGACGTAGTAGCCCTTGACGATTGTTCCCTGCCCTTCGCCAAAAAGATCAGGAGCAGGATCGCCACCAACGTAGGTTACCGGCACCTGCGCATTGCCGTCGGAAATCACGAAATCAAACGAAACACCGCGCGTTTCACTCATCGAGCCTTCCAAAACAAGTCCGCCAAGCTGGAAGTACTCCCGCTCTCCGGGGGGAGCGGCAAGCACTTCGCTGGGAGAGCGGAAAAACTGAAACGCGTCATCAGGCAACAGAGCCAGAATGCCCAAAACACCCGCGATGCAAACGCCCGCAAGTGCTAGAATTTGAATGCGTCGTTGTTTTTTCAGACCCTTCATCGCACCCTCATGGGAAAACAGGGGCCGCCAAAAGCCCTGTGGTTTCATCAAGACCTAGCATCAGATTGGCATTCTGCAACGCCTGCCCTGACGATCCTTTTGTCAGGTTATCGAGCGTTGCCACCACGGTCGCCCGCCCGGAAATCCTGTCGCCAACCACGCCAATATGGCAATAGTTCGAAGCACGGGTGTCTTTCATCTGCGGCACCTCGCCCATGGGAAGCACGTGGATAAACACCTCATCCGCATATGCCCTCGCCAAGGCATTGTGCACTGCCTCGGCGTCACCCTTTACATAAGACGTCATCACAATTCCCCGCGTCGCAGGCAGTAAATGCGGCGAGAGCATCACGCGCACATCGCGGCCCGCAGCCTTGGAAAGCTCCTGATCAAACTCCCCTAGATGCCGGTGGGTGCCGCCCATCGAGTAAGGTTTCGCGCTATCAT
Source organism: Paracoccaceae bacterium (assembly GCA_039942715.1). GTDB lineage: Bacteria > Pseudomonadota > Alphaproteobacteria > Rhodobacterales > Rhodobacteraceae > JABDJX01. Next base: position 432,769 of record JBDVBY010000007.1, on the reverse strand, counting down.
AAAGCTCTGACATCAATAGAAATTCCTTGGACGACCGTCCCGCCCCTGACGTTGCGGCCTTCAGATCCATAATAATGTCGTCCAAATCGACAACGCCCGCCTTAACCAAAGGCAAGAGCGCGTAAAGACCTGTCGCCGCATTGCATCCTGTGCCCGCCACAAACCGCGCATCTTTGATCTCATCGCGATAAAACTCGGTCAGCCCGTAGACGACCTCTTTCTGCATCTCCAAAGCGCTGTGCGGTTTGCCATACCACGTCTCGTAGGCATCTCCATCGCGCAGCCGAAAGTCAGCCGAAAGATCAACGATCTTCACATGCTCAGGCAGTCCCGGAATAACCGCTTGCGACGTGGCGTGCGGCAGCGCGCAAAACACCATGTCAATGCCAGCGAAATCGATATCTTCGATGCGCGCCAAATCCGGTAGCCCGAGATGACGCAGATGCGGATAGACCGACACCATCGCTTGGCCGGCCTTGCGATCCCCGGAAAGCGCCGCGATTTCAAACGACGGATGCGTGGCGATCAGGCGGACAAGTTCGGCACCTGTGTAGCCGCTTGCGCCGAGAATAGCGATTTTATGGGACATTGTGCCCACTCCTTTGATTTCATTGAGATGTAAGACGTTGGGGAAGCCGCTGCAACTTTATGCAGCGTGAAAATCGACCCGTCGTCGCAAAAACCGCGTGGCTTGATCGCTCACACGCCCCGGATCACCGGTGGTCAAGAACATCGACACCGCCCCAGAGCCCGCCATTTCAGGGCGCCGCTCAAGATAGTTTGCAAGGCTCGCCGCTACCAAGTCGGGCTGCGAGAACACTTTCACCTGATCGCCCAAAGCTGCGCGAAAAATGTCCTCGACAATTGGGTAGTGCGTGCATCCCAACACCGCCGCATCGGGGTTCGGCATCTTGCGGACCAAGGCCTCCACATGGCTTTTGACCAAAGCTTCGGCCAAAATCATGTCGCCTTCCTCGATCGCATCAACGACTCCCGCGCAGGCCTGCGCTTCGATGTCCACGCCCACTGCGCGGAAGGCGAGTTCGCGCTGGAACGCGCGACTACGCACCGTAGCCGGCGTCGCAAAAAGCGCAACATGCTTCACGCCCACTTCGCGCGGCGGCGAGTTATCGCCCCACTCGCGCTCTGTCAAAGCTTCAATCAGCGGCACAAACACACCCAAAACCCGCTTGTCCGTTGGCACCCAAGACTCTTGCATCCGCCGCAACGCCGCCGCACTGGCCGTGTTGCACGCCAAAATCACCAAGTCGCAACCAGCCTCGAAAAGCCGCTCCACGCCTTTGGTGGTCAGATCGTAAATGTCATCGGCATCGCGCGTGCCATAAGGCGTGTGCGCATTGTCGCCCAGATAAACGACAGGCACATCAGGCAGCGTCTCTTTGACTGCCTGCAGAACGGTTAACCCGCCAAGACCGCTATCGAAAATACCAACCGCCATCGCCTGCGCCTTTTTGCTTAAGCGTCGGGATAGGCTTTGGCTGGGCAAAAGTCCATCTTGGTTAGGCCGCTTCCGGTGTTTTCATATCGCCCGCGCGGAACGCCGCCAACAACTCTGCGCGTCGCTTTTCGGCAGCCTCGGCATTCGCCTCTTTCACCGGACCAAACCCGCGCACTTGCAACGGCAGTTCTGCTAAGGCAACGGCTGCTTCCAAATTTTGCTCCGGAGTTTTCAGCACCTCTGCCATGTCGCGCCGGTATTGTTTGATTAAGCGCCGCTCCATCCGCCTCTCGGCTGTATACCCAAAGGGATCAAACGGCGTACCGCGCAGGCCTTTCATCTTGGCCATCAGCGGAAAAAGGCGCGCCATTCCAGCGCCATAGTCACGCTTAATGGGGCGCCCATCTGCCCCGGTCTTCGCCAAAAGTGGCGGAGCCAAGTGGAATTTGAGCGCGATATCTCCCTCAAAGGTCTCTTCAGCCTTTGCACGCGATTGCGTCAAAAGCCGCGCGACTTCGTACTCATCCTTATACGCAAGAACCTTATGAAAGCCCTTGGCCACCGCCTCTTTCAAGCGCGCATCTTCCACGCGATCCACCAGCTTGCGGTACTTCTTTGCCAATCGTGCCCCTTGATACGCCGTCAGATGATCGGCGCGAAACGCGATCTTTTCCTCAATCGTTTTGGGCAAATCAATCACGTTCGAAGCGGTCAATTTGGCAACTTCATCGCCATTCACTGCCGCCCAACGGCCCACTTCAAAGGCACGCTGGTTCTCGTCCACTTTCGCACCATTCAAGGAAATCGCCTCTCTCAACGTCGCATGGCTCAGCGGTATCTGGCCCAATTGCCACGACGCCCCTAGCAAGATCATGTTTGAATAGATCGCGTCGCCCATCACAGTATCAGCCAGAGCGAAAGCATCAAAAACCGCCAGTCGCCCCTGCAATCGACGCTCTAACGAAAGCTGCAAGTCCTCGCCCGGGATGCTGAATTCAGTATCGCGTGTAAAGTCGCCAGTGATGATCTCATGTGTATTAACAACGGCTTGCGACGTGCTGTTCAACAAGCCAACCGTCTTGCGCCCGGCTGAGACCAATAGATCGCCGCCAATCAACGTATCACACTCGCCTAACGCCACGCGGATCGCGCTGATGTCTTCAGGCGCGTTCGAAATCCGGCAATGGATGTGCACAGCCCCACCCTTTTGCGCAAGCCCGGCCATCTCCATCATACCAACGCCCTTGCCGTCCAGATGCGCGGCCATCGCCATCACAGCGCCAATCGTGACAACGCCCGTGCCACCAACGCCGGTGATCACAACGCTATGAGTGCCGTTGATCGTCGGCAAATCCGGATCGGACAATCCGCCAGTGTCTAGCGACATCATCCCTTCACCTTTGCGCAGCGTGCCGCCTTCGACGGTGACAAACGACGGACAAAACCCTTTGAGGCAGGAAAAATCCTTGTTGCAAGACGATTGATCAATCGCGCGCTTGCGCCCCAGCTCGGTTTCGACCGGCACGATAGAAACGCAGTTTGATTGCACACCACAATCACCGCAACCTTCGCAAATGTCGGTGTTGATAAACACCCGTTGGTCCGGGTTCGGGAAACTTCCGCGCTTGCGCCGCCGCCGCTTTTCCGCCGCACAGGTCTGAATAAACAGAATGGCGCTCACGCCCTTCACCTGCGTCATCCGCGCCTGTACTTGCGGCAGTTCATCGCGTGAATGCCAAGTAACCTCGCTTGGAAAATCGCCCCGGCGCGGCTCTTCTTTATCGTCAAAAACGACGGCAAGTTCCTGGACGCCCGCCGCAATCAACTCGCGCGCAATCCGCTCAGGTGGCAACTCTCCATCGTTGGTTTGCCCGCCGGTCATCGCTACCGCATCGTTATAGAGGATCTTGTAAGTGATGTTCGCATCACTCGCCAAAGCCGCGCGCACTGCCATCAGGCCGGAGTGATTATACGTCCCGTCGCCCATGTTCTGAAACACGTGGTCCCGCTTTGAAAATGGTGCCTCACCGATCCAATTCGCCCCTTCACCACCCATATGAGTGTATCCGCTTGTCTCGCGATCCATCCACAAAGCCATGATATGGCAGCCAATTCCGGCGTAGGCACGACTGCCCTCAGGCACTTTGGTCGAGGTATTATGCGGACAACCCGAGCAGAAGTAGGGCAGCCGCGTCGCCACATCGCTTGCGTTCTCTGACACCAGCGCGCCGCGTACCTGTTCCAGCCGTGCGCGCAACTCGTCCGTACCGCGCCCTTCTTCAATCAGGATTTCGCCCAGCTTTTCAGCCACCATCACCGGATCAAGCGCAAAGTGCGTCGGAAAAAGCTCGTCATGTGCCATCCGACCAGCACCGCCCTTGTGCCAACCATAAACGCGCCGCCCCGCACGCTCATCAAAGATCGCCTCTTTGATCTGCACTTCGATCAGCTTGCGCTTTTCTTCAACCACAACAATCAAATCAAGCCCTTCGGCCCACTCGTTGAACGAGCGCATATCCATCGGAAAGGTCTGCCCAATCTTATAGGTCGTGATCCCCAGACGCTCAGCCTGATCTTCATCAATCCCAAGCAGACGCAGCGCATGCGCCGTATCAAGCCAGTTCTTGCCAGCCGCGACCAAGCCGATCTTGGCCCCCGGCTTGCCCCAAACGCGGCGATCCATCCCATTCGCGCGCGCGAAAGCCTCTGCCGCATAGCGCTTGTGCGTGATCAGACGCTCTTCTTGCGGAATCCAGTGATCGTTCAGCCGGATGTTCAACCCACCATCGGGCATTTCAAAGTTCTGCGGCGTTACAAAAGACATACGATCAGGGCGCCCATCAACCACCGACGTCACCTCAACCGTGTCTTTCATCAGTTTTAAACCAGCCCAAACACCCGCAAACCGACTGAGCGCATAGCCATAATGCCCAAAATCCAAAATCTCCTGCACACCAGCAGGTGAGAGGATCGGAATATAGGCATCCATTAACGCCCAATCCGACTGATGACAGGTGGTCGAGCTTTCACCCGTGTGATCATCGCCCATTGCCATCAGCACACCACCATGCGCCGAAGAACCCGCCATGTTCGCGTGACGAAATGCATCTCCCGAGCGATCCACGCCCGGACCCTTGCCATACCAAAGCGAGAACACACCATCATGCGTACCTTCGCCACGCAACTCGGCTTGCTGGGTGCCCCAAACAGCGGTGGCCGCCAAATCTTCGTTCAAACCGGGTTGAAAAGTTATGTCGGCTTGCGCCAAGTCCGCACGCGCAAGGGTCATCTGCTGATCCACAGCTCCTAAAGGAGAGCCGCGATACCCCGTGACATATCCAGCGGTGTTGAGCCCAGCCGCCCGATCTCGCGCCGACTGTGCCAACATCAGCCGCACCAAAGCTTGCGTGCCGTTCAACAGCACTTGATCCTTGGTCAGATCATACTTGTCGTGAAGTGATACGTCGTTCTTGGCCATGCCGTCCTCAATCACTGGTTGCGCCCACTATAGGTCAACTTTGCTGACCTACAAAATCAAAAATGCGTCACAAGGACGTTTGCATCTCATGCAACCCTCCGGGTAAGCCTAATGAAGATGTTAACGCCAACATGACACGAAAGTGCTGCTATGGATTGGGACAAGCTCAGAATATTTCACGCCGTCGCAGATGCGGGTAGCCTTACTGCCGCGGGCGATGTGCTGCATCTTAGCCAATCCGCCGTCTCGCGCCAGATCAGAGCGCTGGAAGAAAGCCTGAACACCACGCTGTTTCATCGCCACGCGCGCGGACTGATTCTCACTGAACAGGGCGAGTTGTTATTTGACGCCTCCTCCTCCATGACGCGCCGCCTAGATACAGCCGAGGCGCGCATCCGCGACAGCGAAGAAGAAGTCTTTGGCGAATTGCGTGTGACCACAACTACCGCCTTCGGCTCATTGTGGCTGGCACCGCGCCTGCCACAGCTTTACGCTAAGTTTCCCGCGCTCAAGATTGATCTGATGCTGGAAGAGCGCGTGCTCGATCTCCCAATGCGGGAAGCAGATGTTGCGATTCGCATGAAAGAACCAAGTCAGGCCGATCTAATTCGCCGCAAATTGATGACAGTGAACATGCGCCTTTATGCAACGCCTGAATATCTCGAGCAAAATGGCAGCCCCGAGACGATGGAAGATCTCTCCGAACACCGCTTGATCTGTCAAAGCGTCACGTCAACCCAAGTCAGCGCGGGCGCACAATTGGTGCAAGAGCTACTGACCAATGACATTCCCTCGCTGTTGACGGTGAATAACTATTTCGGCGTCCTACAGGCCGTAAACTCTGGTCTTGGGATCGGCGTTTTGCCGGATTACGTCATTCAGGATTTTCCAACAATCCAAAGGGTATTGCCGGACGTTGAGTCCAATGAAATTCCGGTCTTTCTGGCCTTTCCAGAAGAGCTTCGTCAATCAAAGCGTATCTCGGCGTTTCGCGATTTCGTTACCGAAGAAATTATCGCGCACCGCCGCCGCATGCGTGATGAAGCAGACGCCTGACGTCCAAGCTATGCATCAGGCGCATAGCGGGTTTGCGCCGCTTTAACGTTTTGACCACTTGATCAAACATGAACCCGCCCTTACCTGACACACCAGAAGCAAGACAGCGTGCTGTCGCTTCTACCTCCCTGTTAGACTGGCCGGGCCTCGCCCGGCCATTTTTTTGCTCAAATTTTCATATTCTTCATGAAAACAATAGATTTGCGCTTGTAGGCAAGCCGTGTCACAGCGCGAAGGCACGCGCGAACTGATGGGTATGATCATGACGGATCGGCTAAGTGAACTTTTGAAAAAACGCGATTGGCTGTTGGCCGATGGCGCGACAGGCACCAACCTTTTCAATATGGGGCTGACGGCCGGGGATGCGCCAGAGTTTTGGAACGTAAATGAGACTGGCAAAATTACAGCCCTTTATAAAGGCGCGATCGATGCAGGCTCTGATCTTTTCCTCACCAACACTTTTGGCGGCAACGCCTCTCGGCTTAAACTCCACGATGGCCAAAACCGCGTACGTGAACTCAATCGCGCCGGGGCTGAAATCGGGCGAGAACTCGCTGACAAATCAGGCCGCGACATCATCGTTGCAGGCTCTGTCGGCCCCACAGGCGAAATCATGGCCCCGCTTGGCACGCTCACCTATTCAAACGCGGTTGAGATGTTCCACGAACAGGCTGACGGGCTGAAAGAAGGCGGTGCTGACGTCTTTTGGGTTGAAACCATCAGCGCGCCGGAAGAATTCCAAGCTGCCGCTGAAGCCGCCGACCTGGCGGGCCTGCCGTTTTGTGGCACGATGAGCTTTGATAGCGCCGGGCGCACCATGATGGGGCTGACCAGCGCGGGCATGGTCGAGATGGTTGCCAAGCTGAAATCAACCCCTGTCGCCTTTGGAGCGAACTGCGGTGTTGGTGCTTCAGATCTGCTGCGCACCGTTCTTGGCTTTTCCGCCGAGGCCCCAACCATCCCATTGATTGCAAAAGGCAACGCAGGCATTCCAAAATACCACGAAGGCCACATCCACTACGATGGCACACCTGAGCTTATGGCGGATTACGCGGTGCTCGCACGCGACAGCGGTGCCACGATCATCGGCGGCTGCTGCGGCACCACACCGGATCACTTGGTCAAGATGCGCGAAGCCTTGGAAACCCGCGCGCCAAATGGGCGCCCATCGCTTGATCAAATCGTTGACGCGCTCGGTGCGCTCTCCTCAGCGTCTGACGGAACCGGCGACACACCAGCCCCAACACGCACCAGACGACGTCGTCGCGGCTAGCGGTTTTCTTCTGTCCATAAATACCTCGGGGAGGTCTGGAGGGGTCGAACCCCTCCGGTAACGCGGCGCACGAAGTGCGGCGCAATTGAAAAACTAACCGTCCAGCAAAGCCTGCGCCGCAGCGCGCGCTTCGTCCGTGACAATGTCACCTGCCAACATCCGGGCCATCTCATCCACGCGCGCTGCCTCAGACAAGGCGACAATCTGCGACAAGGTCGCATCATTTTTCACATGTTTCTCCACGCGCCAGTGGTGTGCGGCGCGCGCAGCGACTTGCGGGCTGTGGGTCACAACCAAAACTTGCGACTCTGCTGCAAGTTCTTCCAAACGGCGCCCCACGGCATCCGCTGTCGCCCCACCGACACCGCGATCAATCTCGTCAAAGATCATCGTCAGCCCTTCGGCTTGGGCCGTCAAACAGACCTTTAACGCCAACAAAAACCGCGACAGTTCCCCACCTGACGCGATCTTGTTCAGCGGACCTGCAGGCGCGCCGGGATTGGTCGCCACGGTAAATGCAACCGCATCGCACCCATCCGGGCCCGGCTCGGCTTCGGAAATCTCGGTGGCAAAAACCGCACGTTCCATTTTCAAAGGCGCAAGCTCTTTGCTCATCGCAGCGTCCAATCCCCCTGCCGCCTCAGCGCGCGCAGCACCCAGCACGTTTGCTGCGCGATCATAGCGTTTTTGCGCCTCTGCCAATTCAGCCTCAAGCGCGACCAGATCGCCAGCACCTGCATCCAATGTCGCGAGCTTGTTGCGCAAAACCTCCGCCAAATCCTCCAAGCCATCGGGTTGCACATTATGTTTGCGCGCCAAACCACGCAGGGCAAAAAGACGCTCTTCAACGCGCTCCAACTCTCCGGCATCAAACGCCAAAGCCGCAATCGCGCGCGCCACGCCCTCTTCAGCCTCACCAAGTTCGCTCATCGCACGACCCAAAGCTGCCATCGCCGGATCAAGCGCACCCTCAGCTTGCGTCGCTGCACCCTCTAACCAGCGCGTTGCATCGCGCATCATCCCTTCGGCGCCACCAGCCCCAAGAGCCGCGTGTGCCTTTGCAATGTCTTCGCGGATTTTCTCAGCCGATTGCATCAAGCGTCGACGTGCATCCAAGCTCGCGTCTTCGCCAACCTCAGGGGCCAGAGCGTCAAGTTCACCCACCGCGTGCCGCAAAAAGTCTTCTTCCCCTTGCAAAACAGCTACTTGATCGCGCGCCTCTTCCAAAGCGCCGCGTGCGCCTTGCACATCCCGCCAAGCCGCGCGGCATTTGGCCAGATCGTCTTCAAGCTCACCGTATTCATCCAGCATTCGGCGATGCCCGCGCGTGTTCAACAGGCCTTTATCGTCATGCTGTCCATGCAACTCAACCAGTGTATCAGACAAAGCTCGCAGCACTTCGCCCGAAACACGGCGATCATTCACCCAAGCCGTCTTGCGGCCATCACGCGCGTTTACGCGGCGCAAAATAAGGGTTTCGTCCAGCGGAATGCCCGCTTTTTCCAAAATCTCTGTAGCAGGATGGTGGCTTGGGATTTCAAACTCGGCGATCACTTCGCCTTGATCCGCCCCTTCGCGCACAAGTTCCGCGCGTCCGCGCCAGCCAAGCACAAATCCAAGCGAGTCTAGAAGGATGGATTTGCCAGCGCCTGTTTCGCCCGTCAACACGTTCAAGCCCGGCGCCAGCGCAAGTTCCAGCCGGTCGATGATCAACATGTCCCGGATGTCGAGACTTACCAACATGGTGCGCCGATCAAAGCCATTCGCCGCGCACGGTCTGACGATAAACCCGCGCAAGCCAGTTGTCACCGCTTGCCTCGGGCTTCAGCCCTTGACCACTCAAAAGCGCAAAGCTGTCTTCGTACCACTGCGTCGAGCGGAAGTTGAATCCCAGAATCGCACCTGCCGTCTGCGCCTCTTCGCGCAAACCAAGCGACAGATAGGCCTCAACCAATCGGTGCAATGCCTCAGGTGTTTGTGTTGTGGTTTGGAAATCTTCGACAACCACGCGGAACCGATTGATCGACGCCACAAAGTGTCCACGGCTCAAGTAATATCGCCCGATTTCCATTTCCTTGGCAGCCAAGTGATCAAAAGCCAAATCAAACTTGAGGATGGACGAGCGCGCATAGTCACTTTCAGGATAAATCTCGATCACTTCGCGCAAAGACTGAAGCGCCTGAAAGGTCAGACCCTGATCGCGGCCAACATCATCGATCTGGTCATAGTAGCTTAACGCCAGCAAATACTGCGCATAAGCGGCATCTTCATCTGCCGGATAAGTGTTCAGGAACCGCTGTGCTGCGCCGCGCGCCGCTTCATAATCGCGGTCGCTGTGATAGGAAAACGCCTGCATGATCAACGCGCGTTTGGCCCATTCGGAGTAGGGATAAAGCCGTTCAACTTCGCCAAAAAACAGAGCTGCTTCGTCTGGGTTGCCAGCTTCAAGCTCAAATTCGGCGCGCGTGTAAAGTTCTTCTGCCGAGAAGCTATCTAACGGGCGGTCCTCTTCGCCACCGCCACAGGCTACCAAAACAACCAGCACCATACCGGTTATGAAAGCGCGCACCGCGTTTGCCCCACCCTTGATCATCAAACCTTAACCTTAGCAACCATTGCCGAAATGGTTGTTAACACAGAAGATTGCCGGGCAAAACGGTTTTGACGCATTAGAAATGCTGCATCTTGATCTTGTGATTTAGGCGGCTGCGAAATGAGCGCCATCGATCCGCTTAACACCGGCACCTGGCAAGCGGGCTGACATAGCTTTATCGCACTCAACAAGTTCGTAATTGGTGGGATCAGCGAACAGCGCGCGCAACAAAAGGTTTGTCATCGCATGCCCTGATCTGTGGCCGACATAACGGCCCATGATCGGTGCCCCGGCAAGGGTCAGATCACCCAAAGCGTCCAACATTTTATGGCGCACAGGCTCGTCATTGTGGCGCATGCCACCCGGTGTCACAACTTCATCGCCCTCAACCACAACAGCAGAGGTTACAGAGCCACCGGCGATCAAACCACGTTCGCGCATCAGGTCGATGTCCGCCTTACGGCAGAAGGTGCGGCTGTCACAAAGCTCGCGCACGAAGGCACCGTTCGCCATATTCAACTGTTTGGATTGCTGGCCGATCACGCGATCCGCAAATTCAATCTCAAAGTCAATTTCAAGTTCCTCAGACGGCACAAGCGACGCTTTGGCATCGCCTTTGGTGACGCTCACTGGCTTAAGAACGCGAATGCTGCGCACTGGTGCGTTCAACTGGCGCACGCCTCGGGCCAAAATCTGATGTACGAACGGTGCAGAAGAGCCATCCAAAAGTGGCACTTCAGGTCCATCGATCTTGATCAAGGCGTTGTGGATGCCACACCCGGCCAACGCGGCCATCAAATGTTCGATTGTAGAAACACTGACATCGTCTGCGTTTGAGATGCGCGTGTTAAGGTCGGTATTGGATACCGCATCCCACCGCGCAGGCACGAGCGGATCGCGATCGACCACGTCTGTGCGCTCAAACCAAATACCATACTCAGCCGACGCCGGAAGGACGGTAAGACGGACAACTTTGCCCGTGTGAAGACCAGTACCCGTGAAGGTCACTGCTGATTTCAAAGTCGTTTGCAATGGGTTACCCATATGTTGGCTCAGACCTGCCTCTGTCCGGCACGGGATAACTAAGAGGGTGGCCGCATCAACTCAACACAATCATTGCAACAGGCTGAAACATCCATGTTACAAATCGGCGCTTTGCCGCCAAACACCACCAAAACACCCTGTAAGACACTGTAAAATAAACAAAACCCGCGCTCAGCAAGCGCGGGTTAAACGTGATTCGTTTTGCTAGATTAGGCTTACAAAGACTCGTCTTCGCCGCCTGTTCCGTCGTCGTGAACGCTACCGCCGCCGTCACCGCGACCTGCAAAATCCAGCTGATCTGAGAAGCGCGGAGCCGTGACAACAAGGTTGTAGATATCGGTATCTCCCAAGCCAAGCCGCATCACTGGTGTGTAAGAAGCCCAGGTTTCCACCACGATGGCCCATGCCGCATCCGCCATGATAGGCACATTGGGTGTCACAACAGAGTTAACTTCTTCTTGGGACAGACCCACGACGCCAACGCCTTCGGACCACATTCTTACATGTCTGTCGGCGGCTGCGTCATAGCGCACTGCTGTCACCCGCAGATTCACATCGTTGCGTGTGCGTGACAGCCATGTGTAAACGTCCTGCATACCTTCAAGGTAGTCTTGGTCGATCAAATCTGTTTCACGAGACAGAAGGTCACTGACCGTGTAGGTGGCTTTGAGGTTGATGTTGCTTTCGCGCAGGCCCTCAAAGAAGACGAACATCGCGACAAAAGCCCAGACCAGCATCGGAAACATAAGAACAGCTTCGACCGAGAAGGAACCGTTTTCGTTGCGGAATTTGCGCAAACAGCGTGTCAGTGTGCGATTGAGTTTCATAACATTCATTCCTTATGTCGGTTCGTTCACGAAGGCCGAAGATGCAACGATCTGAAACCCACCACTAGAGTCCAGAGGCATAGTGCGCCCGACGCCAAAGTTGGGGAAGAACGGATCAACCACCGCACAAACGCGGATCAGCATAAGTTCGTTGTCCGCGCCATTTTCAAACTTGACCACTGGCTGAACCGGTAGATCGCGTCTGATGCAATCGGCGTTGTCCGTGATGCCCGTGAAGTCGTTCATATCGAGGCTTGTCAATTCGATGCGCAGGTTGCTCTCGCAATCCGGGATCATGGCCGTGCGACCGCAAACCTGTCCTTGGATTGTGTTGTAATCCAATGTGGCTCCCGAACTCAGGCGGATGTCTCGCACCGTAAGGTCCATTGCACGCTCCAACATCACCGCCCGCGTATTCATCATTGCCACTTCAAATGACCACAAAAAGACGAGGACAAAGAAGGGAAAGACGAGGACGAATTCTACCGAGGCGGCGCCGCTTTCGCCCCGCCCCAGTTTTTTGATTTTCTTACCAAAATTCAACATGCTATGCCTCACTGTGTCAGCTTCAGCTGGTTGATCTGGTTCTTGATCGATGCGAATGCATATTCGATATCAAGGCCCTCAACACGGTAGAAGTGGTTGGGTGTTGACGCGCAACTCCGCATGACACCAGCCGAGTGATCGGTGACCTCAAAGCCAATGGTGAAGACGATAATGCCTTCGTCTTTGGCCGCGGTGCAGACATCTGCAAGACGGTCGTCTTTGTCTGATGCATTCACGTAAGAATACGGCTCGTTGCGATTGTCCCAATAGTCATCCGCATCCCATGTCTGGTGATACTCAGCGTAAGCATAGCGAGCAACAGTGACACGTGGCCAGAAATCAAGCCAATCAAGTACCTGCACATAAGTTGGGTCAGGGTTCACTCCAGCAAAAGCATTGTCACCGGGTTCTGTTTGTTCATCATCAACATAAAACGTGTCCCATTCGCGTTCGCTCAAGTTGTACCAGGGCTCAAGGAAAACACCGTCTCCATCGCGGTCACCAATCTCTGGTGCTTGCATCCACACTGATTGGTCAGACAGACGCAGGTAATAACGCGCTGCTGGAAGGCCGGGACGGTGCGCAGAACCGGTTTTGAAGCTGTCTTTCATGTAATACTGGTTGGTGTTGATACCATCCGTCATCACAACGATAAATTTCAAACCGTCCTGATAGTCATGTGCGTGTGGACGTACGACAAATTCCTCATCGATTTCCGCGCCAGCACCTTCCAAAGCAACCAACTGGGCGCTCATGCTTGGATCAAGCAAGGCTGTGCCCCATTTGAACGCCACATCGATAGAGGTGTTGCCACCAGCTTCAAAATCATCGATTTGATCGTTGACGGTTGTGATGTTGTTGCTCCAAGGCAGAATGTCCATGTAGGCTTCTGTCCGGCAAACTTCATTGAGCAACGGGTTTGCTGCGTTTCCATAACGCCAGCTGCGCCATGGATCGAAGGCTGCGGTCTGTTTCAGAGCAGTGTCATGGTTCATCGCAACAGTCTCGAACATGTCATCGTTTTCAAAGTTCGCGCAGTTTGACCAATTGTGCTCCTGGTCCATATTCATAAGGTTCAACAGATCGTCACCGACCGCGACCTGCGTTGAATATGGAACAAGCGATAGTGAAACGCGGTTGTCGGTGGCACCGGCCAAAACACCTGTAACAAAGTCTTTTGCAGCTGTTTTGAGGCGTGGCATCTTGTCGTTCCAGCCCATCGAGCCAGACACGTCCAGAACCAGGGATACTTCGATGTCGTTGATCGCTTCTTCGGCTTCTGAAACCGCCGAATATGGCAGCGAGTCAACACCGACCATGCCCATAAGGATAGTGTCATAGTTAGAAGAGACGTTCACCGCCACCTGACGACCGGTGATAACCGGCGCTGTGCCAACTTCCTCAACATCAATATCGTCTGGGTCAACGGCCACGCCGACTTTCGCAAGATAGTCGATGACAACAAGCTTGGGATCGACTGTCTGGTTCAGGTTGGCCGCAGCCAGAACCGCTCGGTCAGTCGAGTTTTGGATATTGGTACGCTCGTTTTCGTACAACATCATATCAACGGCGATGCCACTGAAGATAATCATTGTGAAAAAGATGAACATCGAGAAAATGATCAAAGAACCACTTTCATCATCCTTGTAATCCTTCGCACGCAACTTGGCCTCTGACCACGTTGTCCTCAGTGTGTTTTCCATCAGCATGACGCTTCCCCTTTGAAGCAAACAAAATAAAATGACCCAATGCGGGACTTGTATTTGTTGTCGTCATTAAGCGTGGCCAAACTGTGACTTAAGTGTTTAGTGCTTGTGTTGATTAGGTGCAGGGCAAAAAAATAATCGCCATATTTCAAAGCGTTGCCGAAGCGGAAACAAAGTGTTCTGCTGATCCGTAAGTGTTTAATCAAATAGTTGAATCGAAAAAGGCCCGCAAAACGCGGGCCTTTTCGTACATATTTCTCAGTGCCTTTTAGTTCGCCTGACGTCTCAAAAAGGCAGGGATTTCAATGCGTTCATGATCTTCTGCTGGTTCTGCTTGCGCGCGCGGCTGTGACATCGTCGGCTGTTGACGTGCTGGCTGGCCATGCGGCTCGCCTGCAGATCCGGACATGCGATTGATCAATGTGTTGATCCCAAAGCGCGGGCGCCCATCCTGCTCTGCCTGAGGCGCTGGCGACTCTACGGGGCGCGCAGCGGGGCCCGTGTAACGTGCTTCGCCCGGAACGCGGTTGGTCATTGATCCCGGTGCGCGACCAGTCACACGCTCCAAACGCGCAAGGGCCTCTGCTGTTGGCGTGCCTGCCGGACGTGCACTGGCAAAGCCTGGTTCTTCTGCTGCAGGCGCATCTGGCTGAGGCTGATAAGCTGGCGGTGGCAAACCATCATCTGGCAAAGCTGCCTGTGCTGCTGCAGGCTCAAGACCTTCAAACAAGCTTGGCTCTTCGTGTGTTGGAACCTGCTCTGCATACACCTGCTCTTGTGCAGGCGCAGCGACAGGAGCGTAAGCAGGCGCGTCTTGCGCAAGGGGCTCTGCGATTGTGCGCCGCTCAGGAATGTGCGCCTGCTTGGCAACCGCATCAATGCCCGTGGCAACAACGCTGACGCGCATTTTGCCGGACATGTCTTCGTCCATGGTCGAACCAACGATAATATTAGCGTCTGTGTCGACCTCTTCGCGAATGCGGTTGGCCGCTTCGTCGAGCTCGAACAGGGTAAGATCGTGGCCACCAGTGATGTTGATCAACACGCCCTTGGCACCCTTCAGGCTGATCTCGTCAAGCAATGGGTTGGCAATGGCCTTCTCGGCTGCCTGTACCGCGCGATCTTCGCCGTCGGCTTCGCCTGTGCCCATCATTGCTTTGCCCATTTCGTCCATCACAGCGCGAACGTCTGCAAAGTCGAGATTGATCAGGCCGGGGCGCACCATCAGATCGGTTACGCCTTTCACGCCTTGGTAAAGCACGTCATCTGCCATCGAAAACGCTTCGGTAAACGTTGTCTTCTCATTGGCCAGACGGAACAGGTTCTGGTTTGGAATGATGATCAGCGTATCGACCATCTTTTGCAGCGCCTCAACACCATCCTCAGCTTGTGTCATGCGCTTGGCACCCTCAAACTGGAAAGGCTTGGTCACAACGCCCACAGTCAGAACACCCAACTCACGCGCGGCTTGCGCAATGATTGGCGCCGCCCCGGTTCCAGTTCCGCCGCCCATGCCAGCGGTGATGAAACACATGTGCGCACCCGCAAGGTGATCCACAATCTCTTCAATCGTTTCTTCGGCAGCAGCAGCCCCAACCGAGGGGCGCGCGCCAGCGCCGAGCCCTTCGGTCACCCGAACACCCATCTGGATTTTCGTCGAGGCCTGCGCCTGTTGCAGCGCTTGGGCATCGGTGTTCGCCACAACGAACTCAACGCCTTCCAGCTGCTTTTCAATCATATTGTTCACAGCGTTACCGCCGGCACCGCCTACCCCGAAAACCGTAATACGCGGCTTTAGCTCTTCGTGGGTCGGGTTCATCAAATTCAACGTCATGGGTCTTCCGCCTGCTTATGTTTTTGCGCCACCGGGCTATCGGGCGCCTTTTCCGTGGCCTCAAGGGCCAACTGCTGAATGAACAGGACATTAGCGAATGCCGGACGCTAGGTCACCCCGATTCGAGGCCTAAACCACGAAATATGGCAAATTTTTGTCGCCTGCCCCCATCATCTGGGGATAACCGCATTATCCTGTGTTGTACCGGGCAGTTACGCCTAATTCCTCAGGTAGACGGCCTGAAAACGAGTGCCAAATGCACACTTTCAGGTTGTGTTTCGCTTTCCGAGGACACTGCTCTGCCGCTCACATGGGTTTCTGCGAACCCTGTGGATAACTTAACAGATTCGCGTTTGTGCTTCACGCGAATTCGACACCTTTGGAGAGAAACCGCCGATGCACCGAAAGTCATACCGACGGCACCGTCGGACAAGACACACCTTTGTCGGACACATTGGTCACTTCTTGAGTGTGCGAGACCGAAAAATCCGCAAGCCGCGCCAAAAGCCGATCTCCATCGCGGAACATCCACCAACAGTCTTTCGTGCGGTTCAGCTCTTCGTAGTAAAAACAGACCTGCTCGTTCTCAACGGTGATCACACCATAGACACACCGCCCGTCGCTGTTGCGCCAAACCGATAGCTTGCGGCTGATAAACTCTTCTATGCCCACAAGCGTGCCCGTTCCCATAACAGAAAAAGTCAGCGTCTTGCCTTCGGCGTATCTTAGAAAATCATCGGCCGGCACGCGCTCTATGGCAGCCGCGGGCGTTGCCAAAGCAATCAAAAGAGGCAATGCAAAGCGCATCAAAAGTTCTCCCGGAACCATTTGACCGCGCGTTTCAGTGAACGTGGCGCGGCCAAATCGGCGGGCATTTCAAAATCCCACCATTCGTCTTGGGGGTGCGCCGCAAACAAACTCAGCCCCACAGCACTTGCAAATGCTGACCCGGTCGCGGCCTGCGGCAGGCCGTGCACGCGAAGCGGGCGCCCTACACGTACGTTCTGGCCAAGTATCTTCGGCGCCATCGTATCAAGCCCCGGCATCTGACTGGCCCCACCGGTCAAAACAATCTGCTGGCTTGGCAAATGCTCAAAGCCTGCCGCATCGAGGCGTTCGCGGACTTCTTCCAATATCTCTTCAACGCGCGGACGGATAATCCCAATCAACTCGGCACGGCTGACAGTCCGCCTGTCATGTTCCCAATCGCCAGTTTCGCCGCCCACTTCGATCATCTCACGATCATCCATGCCTGTGGCGACAACACCGCCGTGGAAAGTTTTGATGCGCTCGGCAACGGCCAGCGAAACTTGCAAGCCCTTTGAAATATCCTGCGTCACGTGATCTCCACCAAGACGCACGGCATCCGAGTAGATCATGTGCTTTTTGATAAAGATCGACATGCCCGTGGTGCCACCGCCCATATCAATACAGGCTGCGCCCAGTTCTTGTTCATCCTCAACCAGCGCCGCAATGCCCGAGGCGTAAGAGCTTGACGCAAGCCCGGCCAATTCAAGGTCGCAACGTTTCAGACAGTATATCAGGTTCTGCACAACAGCCGTATCAACGGTGAGCATGTGCATATCACACGCCAAACGCTGGCCAATCTGATTGCGCGGATCGCTGAGGCCCGAGCGTTGATCTAGTGCAAAGTTCACCGGCTGGGCGTGCAGCACTTCGCGATCATGCCCGTAGTCCGGCACATCTGCGGCGGCCAAAACGCGCGCCACATCGGTTTCTGTGACCACATCGCCTTCGACATTCACAATGCCCGCAAGACCATAGGAACGCGGTTGCCCACCGGACAAGCAAGCGATCACATGATCCACTCGCGCATTCGCCATCTTTTGTGCAGCTTGTACGGCAGTGCGAATGGCGCGCTCGGTTTCCTGCATTGCAACGGTTTCGCCCAAAGCCACACCACGCGAGCGTGTGGTTGCCGCGCCAATCACCCTAAATTGGGTTTGCCCGGCCATAGAGCCAATGCCCTCACCTTCGGCCGCACGCGCACGCTCATCAAAGCGCAGGATCAGACAGGCGATCTTCGAAGTGCCCACATCCAAAATCGCAATCACACCGCGTTGGATCGCCGCGCGCCGCATGGCCCGCATCGCACGTTGGGTCTCGTAAAGATCGGTCATTCGTCTACTTTCAACTCGGTGTCATAAAGAAATTCACTCGCTGCCGGCGTCAGGCGGATCACAGCGCGGCGTGGATTGCGGAAATCAACAGCGGCAATATCACGCTCCAACAAGTCTTGGGCCGCATCCAATGCAATCGCGCGTTCAAGCGCGATCACCGGATTGGCTTCGGGCAACATTATGCGCTGGTCACGATCAAGGATCACATCCCAGCGCCGCGCACCTACGCGCAACAACCCGCGCACCCGCTCATAAATCGGATCGCTTGCTTTCAAAATCTGCAGGGCTTCGGGCACCGCATCGCTTGCCCCCTGCCCCACAATGAGCGGAAGGTCAGGACGGTCGATGCGCGCCGAAACACCCGCAACGCGATGGCCCGTAGCATCCAACAAGACCAAACCTTCGTCCGAGCGCCAGACCAAAGCTGGCTCCCGTTCAGCAACTTCAATCGCAAGCACGCCACCAGAACGGATGCGCACAGACGCATCCGCGACCGCGTCCAACGTTTCTACAGTCGCGCGCAATTCGTCCAAGTCCAGATCAAAGGAAGACACCGGAAAATCCAACGGCAATAGCGCGCGGATGTCCGACGCAACGGTTGATGTCGCCTTTTCAACGGCCATCATGTGCACCATGAATTCCGGGCGCTCTTCAATGCCGCGCTTGACCTCAGACACCCGATCCCAAGCATCTCCGCGCCGCGCCTCATCGGACGCCCAAAAAGCAACACCCGCCAAAACAAACAAAAGCGGCACACCAAAACGCAAGAAGCCTTTCATCCCACGCCGCAGCATCATCCGGTTTAGCCGATACGCAAGGCGTGATGGTGCCGGGTCTTTCATCTGTCGCATGAGGCGTCCCCCACGATCCAGTCGCAGAATTCCGGGAAACTGATCCCGACATGTGCGGCTTGTTCCGGCGACAAAGACGTCGGCGTCATCCCCGGCTGCGTGTTGGTTTCAAGCGCAATCAGGCCATCAAGCCCGCGCGCGTCATCCCAGCGAAAGTCTGTCCGCGATATCCCGCGACAGCCCAAAGCGTTATGCGCGGCAATGGAATGCGCCAAACATGCTTCGGTTATTTCTGCGGGCACGTCAGCAGGCAAAACATGATGCGAGCCGCCGGGTGCGTACTTCGCGTGATAGTCATACCAGCCGTCCGAGACGATCTCGGTCACGCACAACGCGCGGTCGCCCATGACTGTTGTCGTCAACTCGCGCCCCGGAACATAAGCCTCGACCATTAGCTGATCGGGCATGTCATCAGCGATCTGCGGCGGGCCGTTTGATCCGGCGGGCACTATATACACCCCAACAGAAGAACCTTCGTTGTTCGGCTTGACCACGTAAGGCGGCTCCATCACGTGGCCTTCCATGATGTCCGCTTTGGCGTAGATCCCGCTCGTCACAACCGGAATACCCATGGCTTCAAAAACAGCCTTCGAGCGGGTTTTGTCCATCGCCAAAGCCGAAGCCAGAACGCCGGAATGCGTGTAAGGGATATGAAGCCATTCCAAGATGCCCTGCACGCAGCCATCTTCGCCCCACCGACCATGCAACGCGTTGAACACAACATCAGGGGCAAGCGCCACAAGCCGCGTGGCGACATCATCGCCCGCGTCCAACTCGTGAACTTCAAAGCCTGCCTCCCGCAGTGCGTTCGCGCATTCGCGCCCAGAGGACAATGAAACCTCGCGCTCAGCCGAGGGTCCGCCCAATAGAACCGCAACTTTCGGGGGTGTCCTGCTCGACATACCCGTCATTTACCTGTTGGGGCTGATTTCAGCCCTGTATTTCGTTTCTGCCTCAGGGGCTGCACGCTCTTACGGCGTACCGACCCGTCTGATTTCCCATTCTAATCTGATTCCCGATGCCGCGAACACCCCTTCCCGCACCGCTTCGCCCAATCCTTCCAGATCAGCTGCTGTTGCGGTCCCAGTATTCACCAAAAAGTTCGGATGCATCGGCGACATTTGCGCCCCTCCTTGGGTGGCCCCGCGAAAGCCAGCGTCATCAATCACTTTCCAAGCTTTCAGATCGTGCACATCATCTTCCTTGCCGGTCGAACTAAAACCCGCAGGGTTGCGGAAGGTCGACCCCGCCGTCAGGTCTTTGGTGGGCTGGGTTGCGTCGCGCTTGGCGAGTTGGTCGTCCATGCGGGCGTTCAGCACATCCGGCTCGCCTTTTTCTGCGCGAAACTTTGCCGAAACGATCACAGCGCCATCGGGCAATGTGCTTTGGCGATAGGCAAAGTTCAGATCGTTGGCGTGTAGCGTGGTGCGGCTTCCGTCGCGCAGCACCACTTCTGCCGAAACGAAATGATCAGCAACGTAAGAGCCATAGCATCCCGCATTCATGCGCACCGCGCCGCCAATTGCACCAGGGATTGTACGCAGAAATGTCAGATCAAGCCCTGCCTCTGCGGCCACTTTTGCGACTTGCGCATCAAGCGCTGCCGCGCCTGCTGTGACGATATCACCGTCTACTGAAATCTCGGCAAAAGGCCGCGGCAACCGGATCACCACAGCGCGCAGTCCCCCATCACGCACGATCAGGTTTGAACCAACGCCCATCGGAAACACTGGAGTATCGTCGGGCAAGGCTTTGTAAAATTGCGCCAGATCATCCGCATCCGCTGGCATGAATACCCAATCGGCGGGCCCGCCGACGCGCAACCACGTCAGCCTGGACAAATCATAGTCCGCCGTCAGCCGACCTCGCACATTAATATCACACACCTGCATGGCATCCGGCTAGCACTCCAACGCGGTGATGAAAAGATCAGGGTTTGGGTTCGGTCTGTCGCAATACCGTTCCCTTCATCCAGCGGATGAAAAATCGCACTGGCCAACGCAGGATAGAAGCAGCCGCGACAAAGATCACCAGCCCGACCCAAATGCCGTTTTCCCAAAACACGAAGCCAAGTAATGGGATGCCAATGGTGATCAGGCCATAGGCCGCCGGCCAATGCTTTTTCTTAGATGGAAACATCGCAATGACGTTAGCCAGCACTAACCAAACGCACGCAAAGATCAACGACAGGCTCATTTCGGCACCTCCGGGACCTGCCCCTTTGCACGTCGCCAGAAATAGACCAACGGATTGCGAAACATGGAAACGAAAGCTAGCAAACCGACCAAATCGATGATCCACCCATGGTCATACGCAATCCACACCAAGCCAAATGGGACACAGATTAAAAGCAAAATGCCTAGCGGATATTGTAGGCGCATCGGCAACATAGCCACCATGGTGGCGATCAATACCCACAGACTTGCAGCGATCAGTGACAGGCTCATTTCTGCATCCCTTCGACCCTTGGGTTAGGCGAAGAATTCGGCAAGAATTTGGCAGTTTCCCTTCAAATTCCCAAACGATTTCACGGTTTTTTAACACCAAGATTTGCTTGAACGCCTCGTTGTGTGCACAGTTAGTATTTTTGAGGTATGAAATTATGGCTTTTCATCAACGCATTCTGGCTCAAGCAAAAAAGACTCGATCTGGTCAGCGCCATCACCACCGGTGATAGAGGACTCGGCGACACCGACATCTACGAAGCTGACACCGCCTGCGCCCAATGAGATATCTTCAGAAACATCAATGATTTCGATGGTAAACTGCGAAGGCGCAGACGTGCCAGCAGGCGTAGTTGCGGTAACGAACAGGTCAAAAAGCGCTGTCGTTTCAAAATCCAGCTCTGCCCCTGGTGCAACCCGAAACTCATTGCCAACAAACTGAAAATGGGGCGATGAAAGTGCAGCGCCATTTGCATCCGTCAAGGTGTAAACGATGACGTCGCCGTACTGTCCCGTTTCCGGAAAAACAGCAACGACAGTGCCGTCTTCGACATTCTCAGACACGCGCACGGAACTGTCTTGAACGCTCTCAACGTCCCGCTCGGGTTCATTTGGCTCTGGTGCAGCGCCTTTGTTGGCGGACACAGGCGCAGTTGTGGGCCCGTCAAATCCTCCGGACTCACGTTGCACCGCAAGCTCGGGCGCCAACATCTGCGCGCTTCCCCCGTCCGACGACGCAACCGAATCTGTTGTAGAGGGAGTCGGCGCCACCGCATCATCATTGGAAAAGCCTTTTGCGGGTGCGCTGGCCGTCTCTTGACTAGGCGCATCGCGATCGCTCTGGGTGTCTTGCGCATTTGGGTCTGACACAAGCGGAGCGGATTGCAACGGTGCACTGGTGCTCGCTTCGGGATCCGACTCTGAGAGCGGTTTTTGCACGACTTCGGCTTGGGGATCAACGAACCCCGAAAGGCTTGCCATAGCGGCAGGCGCTGCAGCGGCGACATGCAGGTCTGCGCCTTTGGACGCCCCAAGATCGACTGTCTGAAAATCTTTCGCGCCAGGTTTTTCGCCGCTGCTAACCGATGGCTTGGAATCCGGTTTTGGACCGCTTGGCTTCTGCGGAGTCTCGGCCATAGTACACACTCACCATTTACAGGCCCCCGTCTTGAAACTTAACCGATTTCACCGTCTTAGTCATTGTGAATCAAAGGTTATGATTACTCATTCGTTAATGTAACAAGCACGCCAAAGCTCACAAACCACGTGCGTTTCAACGCACAAGAATTACCAAAAAGTCGAAAAATAGCTTCTGGAGCGGGCGGCGGGAATCGAACCCGCGTCATCAGCTTGGAAGGCTGAGGTCTTACCACTACACAACGCCCGCTCTGTAGATAGTGGACTATTTCATGGGTGTTTTGAGGTCAAGCGAGAAGCTTCAAGTAACCAAATCGAAAGAGCCACAACCGGCCCTAAGCTGCCGTTGAGCAAGAATGATGATGCAACGATGCAGCTTCCCGAAAGCGGTCATTTGTTTAACGCGCCAAACAGACTAATCGACACCGCAAGCTGATATCATCCGCTGGACTTCTTCAAGCGACGTCGTAAATCGGCCACCATGAGGATCGAAATCCGAAAACGCAGTGTCTTCCGGCTCGGGTGCCCAACAACTTGCGTGGACTTCGGATACGCCTGTAGCCGAGATCACGTCGGCGACGTTATCCGGTGTTAGCCCGCCCCCGGGCATAACAGAAATTTTGCCTTCAGACCGTTTAACCATTTCTTGAATGAGGGAGATGCCGTCAGGTGCATTTGGCTGAGCACCCGAAGTCAGGACACGTTCAAATCCCAGTTTGATTGCTTGATCCAGTGCCACCAACGGATCAGGAACCACGTCAATTACGCGATGAAGCGTTTTGCCTAAATCTCCTGCTGCAGCAATCAACCTCGCGAGCAATGGTTCATCCAAATTGCCTTGCGACGTCTGTGCGCCAAGGACGACACCTGAAAGCCCTGCTTCGCGTGCCGTAGCGATGTCTGCGAACATGATGTCCGTTTCGACTTCCGAGAAGTAGAACAATCCGCTTCTTGGTCGGATCATTGCGTAGCAGGGCACGGGCAGATTCGCCGCTGCGCGCATCAAACCTGCCGACGGCGTCAGCCCGCCTTCCGATAACGCAGCGCAAAGCTCAATGCGCCCAGCCCCGGCCTTGATAGCTGTTTGCGCGCCTGCAAATGTATCCACGCAGACTTCTAAAGTCGCCAAGTGTTCTCTCCGTCTTCGAAAATCGAGGGCACTGTCATACCGTTTGTGTAACCTTATTTAGATGTCTTGGTTTGTCTGGGTCGATGCCTCGGGAAAGAGCGATTTGTTCGACCATGCTATAGAAAGTTACGATGGCGGAGATCGGATCAGTGAGCCAATGGTCGGTTCTTACATGAGAAAGTGCCGTGGCTTTTTTGACTTTGGACGTGACTGCAAAAACGTTCGCCCCCTTATCTGTGAGAGCGTCCGCCGTTTCAGCCAAGCTCGACTCGGCGGCATCGTTGGCGGCAAAGCCAATAATCGGAAAGCCCTGCTCGACAATCGACACTGGTCCGTGAAAAACCTCAGCTGATGAATAGCTTTCGGCATGGATCAAGCACGTTTCCTTGAATTTGAGAGCGGCCTCATTTGAAATGGCCCATGACGGACCGCGTCCTATGGTGAACAAAGAGCCATCGCCTATCGAGGCGGCTGCTTCGGACCAATCGCAGGTCGTCGCACCCGACAAATACTCAGGCAATGCTTGAATCGCTTTGATAAGTGTTTCGTCTTTCTTAATTTCGGCAATCAGCCATAGTCCGGCAACAAGCGACGTGACAAAGGTTTTTGTCGCAGCCACGCTAAGCTCAGGGCCCGCGTGCAGGGGCAAAGTTGCGGACGCCACCGTTGCCAGATCGGACTCCGGGGTGTTGGTCAGGGCGATTGATAGTCCGCCAGCCGCAGAGATCGCCTTGGTCGCGCGCACTATGTCAGGGCTCATACCTGATTGCGAAACCGAAAAGCTGACCGCGCCGTCGCATTGGACATCCACGTCATAGATCGATTTTATCGAAGGCCCGACAGAAGCCATGGGGCGACGCAAGATAAGCTCGCTAACATATTTCAAGTACGTGCAGGCGTGATCAGAAGAACCGCGCGCAACAGAAAGCAAGAATGCAGGATTGTGATCTCGTGCCGCACGCGCCGCGTTGCGGATATCGTTCTCACCAAGGGACAAAAGGCGTTCGACTGCATCCGGGATTTCAAGAACTTCCTTCCGCATCAATGTGGATTTTGGTGTCAATTGGATACCTTTTGTCAGTGCTAAATACGCAGTTCCGCCACGAAATCGTAAGCGTTGCCGCGATAGATGGACCGTGTAAGCTCGGCAACGCGCCCGCTTTGCAAATAGGATGTGCGCTGAATACTTAGACCAGCAGTGCCTTCTGCAACGCCCAACAGTTCGGCCTCGGCGGCTTCAAGATTGATAGCCGAAATCTTTTGAATTGCGCGTATGGGGCGCATGCCTGACTCTTCCAAATGCTCGTAAAGCGACGTGGTGACAGCAATTGGGTTTGGCAGAATATCAAGCGGCAAGGCAGCACGTTCCAATGCCATAGGCTGTCCATCCGTCTCGCGGAGACGGTATATACGGGCAACTTGATCTCCGGTGGCCAGCCCCAGACCACTAACCTCATCATGTGATGGCATGAATATGCCGCGCTCCAACCATTTGGATGTCGTCTTTAGATTGCGCTGTGCCATATCCTCGGTGAAGGACGTAAGGCGCGACAAAGACTGTTCGACACGCGCCATTGGTTTGCGGACGAAAGAGCCTGATCCCTGTCGCTGTTCGATTGCACCTTCGCGTACAAGTTCCTGAATGGCTTTGCGGACTGTAACCCGCGACAGCTCCGTCATTTCCGCGATCTCACGCTCTGGCGGAAGTGAAGAATTGGGCGCGAGAATACCCCCTTCAATCCCCTCTTCAAGACGTTTGCGCAATTGGACATAGCGCGGGCCTGCTGAACGATTGAACCAACTGACGGGGCGAAGAAATTCCGTTACTTCCATGTGTGACCTCCCCGTGCTCGCATCCACCAATTAGATACCTTTATAATACCTATCAAGGAAAAATAAATCCTAAATAGTACCAAACAGCCGCAAAGCGGAGATTAAACCCATACAATTTAGTGTTCTGACAATGTAGTGGACAGGTGGTATCTAAAAGGTATTCTAGGCTGAGATTGGGGGAATCGCGTGTCTGCAAAGATTACTGAGCATCTTCACGAATGTGCGAAAGGGTTGGATCAACGTCCTATGCCCGAGATCGCAGCTCTTATCGTGGACGGGCAGTTAAACGCGGTAGCGGCAGTGCAAAATGCCATCGAAGACATCTGTGCGGGTGCTGCCACCATGGCGCAATCGATCCGCGATGGCGGGTGCATTCATTATATTGCGGCGGGCTCATCGGGATTGATGGCGGCTGCAGACGCTCAGGAACTGGGTGGTACCTTTTCGATCCCTGCCAAACAGCTTTGCATCCTTATGGCGGGCGGGTTACCGACCGGAGTTGAGATGCCGGGTGATACCGAGGACGATACAAAGGGGCTAAAGCATGCCCTGGCAAACTTGTCTGGCCGCGACACGGTGATCGCCGTGTCCGCCAGCGGATCAACGCCATACACATTGGCCGCAGCTCAGATTGCAAATACATGCGGTGCGGCATTGATCGGAATTGCAAATAACGAAGGCGCCCGTCTTTTGGAGATGGCCGACCACTCGATCTTTTTAAAAACACCGCCAGAGGTTCTGTCCGGATCGACTCGGATGGGGGCCGGAACCGCGCAGAAAATCGCACTAAACACATTGTCGACGTTGATGGCGATAGATCTGGGCCATGTACATGACGGCATGATGGTCAACTTGTTTGCGGACAATATCAAACTGCGAAACCGTGCCAAAGGCATCGTCGGGCAGATCGCGCAGGTTTCGCCCAAAGCGGCCAGCGATGCGCTCGATGCAGCAGGTGGGCACATAAAACCCGCCGTTCTAATCGCCAAGCTTGGAGTGTCACACGACGCTGCCATCGCGCGGCTTACACAAACCGACGGGCATCTTCGCCCGGCACTAGAACAACCAACCTAAAGAAAATCAAAACGACAACTTGGGAGAGACCTAATGACAAAAAACATCATCAAATTAGCCCTGCTTAGCACCGCGCTTACGGCGACAAGTGTGATGGCGCAGGACGTGACGATCACGATTGAAAGCTGGCGCAACGACGATCTGGTGCTGTGGCAAGACAAGATCATCCCTGCGTTTGAGGCTGAAAACCCTGGCATTAAAGTAAAGTTTACGCCGTCCGCGCCGACGGAATACAACGCCGTGCTGAACTCCAAGCTAGAAGCTGGCTCTGCCGGTGATCTGATCACCTGCCGTCCTTTCGATGCGTCACTGGCACTCTTTGAAGCCGGACATCTGGCCGATCTTGACGATATGGCGGCCATGTCTAATTTCTCGGACGTAGCGAAATCGGCTTGGCAAACAGACGATGGCTCGGCCTCGTTCTGCGTACCAATGGCATCGGTGATCCACGGGTTCATCTACAACAAAGACGCCTTTGCCGAAGTGGGCGTTGAAGTTCCTAATACCGAAGCCGAGTTCTTTGCAGCGCTAGAGGCGTTCAAAGCCGACGGCAACTACATCCCTATGGCTATGGGCACGAACGACCAATGGGAAGCCGCCACGATGGGCTACAACAACATCGGTCCGAACTACTGGAAAGGTGAAGAAGGCCGTCGTGCGTTGATTGCTGGCGAGCAAAAGCTGACGGACGAGGCCTGGACAGCGCCTTATGCAACGCTTGCGAAATGGGGCGATTATCTAGGCGACGGGTATGAGGCGCAGACGTATCCTGACAGTCAGAACCTCTTCACGCTGGGACGTGCTGCGATCTATCCTGCCGGGTCTTGGGAAATCTCTGGCTTTAATGCGCAGGCTGATTTCGAGATGGGTGCGTTTAAGCCACCGGTCCAGAACGCGGGCGACACGTGCTATATCTCGGATCACACCGACATCGGCATCGGCATGAACGCGGCATCGGCCAACCCCGAAGCTGCCAAGACGTTCTTGGCTTGGGTGGGATCGCCCGAGTTCGCGTCGATCTTTGGCAATGCCCTGCCCGGTTTCTTCCCGCTCTCGAACGAGCCGGTGGCATTGGATGATCCACTGGCCAAGGAAATCGTTGGCTGGCGCGGCGAGTGTGAATCGACCATCCGCTCGACCTACCAAATCCTGTCGCGTGGCACGCCAAACCTTGAGAACGAAACTTGGGGCGCATCTGTTGCTGCAATCAAGGGCGCATCCAGCCCGGCTGAGCTTGGCGCCAAACTGCAAGAGGGTCTTGCAAGCTGGTACGCGCCACAACAGTAAGCCGTCATACACGGCCAAGTCCGGGCGAGCATAATCGCCCGGACGCTTGGGGAGAAGGTTCTGATGCAACGCGCAAAAAGACGCTGGCACATAGCGGTGTTTCTGGCACCTGCTGTGATTGTCTACAGCGCGGTGATGATCTTCCCCCTCTTCAATACACTGCGACTGGCGCTTTATAGCAAAATCGATCAGGAACGCGTCTTTGTCGGGATGGAGAATTTTCGCACGTTGTTTTTCGATCCGGTCTGGGCCGATCAATTTTGGAACGCGCTTGGCAATAATTTCTGGTTCTTCGTCATTCACATGCTAGTGCAAAATCCCATCGGCATTGCACTGGCAGCGATCCTAAGCCATCCGCGTTTGCGATTTGCAGCCCTTTATCGTTCTGCCATTTTTATCCCCACGATCCTAAGCTTTGTCATTGTCGGTTTCGCATGGAAGCTGATCCTGTCACCTATTTGGGGCATCGCGCCGTCGATGCTGGATGCGGTAGGCTTGAAATCGCTTTTTGCGCCATGGTTGGGCAAAGAGGAATACGCGCTAACTACGCTTGCGCTTGTTTCGGTCTGGCAGTTTGTGGGCATCCCAATGATGCTGATCTATGCCGCCCTTTTGTCGATCCCCGAAGAGATTTTGGAAGCGGGCGAGGTTGATGGCATCACCGGCATTTCTGCGTTTTGGAAAATCAAACTTCCGCTGATCCTGCCGTCTATCGGGATCATTTCCATCCTGACGTTCGTTGGCAACTTCAACGCTTTCGATCTGATTTATGCCGCACAAGGCGCTTTGGCAGGACCCGATTTCAGTACAGATATTCTGGGCACTTTCATGTACCGCACCTTCTTTGGCTTCCAGTTGCAATTGGGTGATCCGCACATGGGCGCTGCGGTCGCGGGCGGTATGTTTGTGATCATTCTGCTTGGGGTGTGCATCTATCTCTTTGGCATCCAAACCCGCATGCGGCGGTATCAACTATGAATACAGCCCGCCGTAACCCATTCAATTCCACCGCTATGCACGGCGCGCTGATCCTTTACACGCTGATCGCGCTGTTCCCTGTTTTTGTGATCCTGATCAATAGCTTCAAGACGCGAAAGTCGATCTTCCGCGAACCACTCGCCCTGCCCGATGCAGATAGCTTTTCGCTGATCGGCTATCAAACCGTGCTGAAGCAAGGCGACTTTTTCCTCTACTTCCAAAACTCGATGATCGTCACCGTGGCGTCGCTGTTTTTCATTCTGCTTTTTGGGGCGATGGCCGCCTTTGCGCTGGCCGAATACCGCTTCAAAGGCAACATGATGATGGGGCTTTATCTCGCGCTTGGCATCATGATCCCGATCCGCATTGGCACCGTTGCCATTCTTGAGATGATGGTCGCCACTGGTTTGGTGAACACGCTTTGGGCATTGATACTGGTCTACACCGCGCAAGGGTTGCCGCTGGCGGTGTTCATCCTAAGCGAGTTCATGCGACAAGTTTCCGACGATCTGAAAAACGCCGCACGCGTGGACGGCTTAAGCGAATATGCCATCTTCTTTCAACTGGTTCTGCCACTGGTCCGGCCCGCAATGGCGACGGTCGCGGTGTTCAACATGATCCCCATCTGGAACGATCTGTGGTTCCCGCTGATCCTGGCCCCTGCCGAAGAAACCAAGACACTGACGCTTGGGTCTCAGGTCTTCATCGGCCAATTCGTCACCGATTGGAACGCGGTGTTGTCCGCACTGTCGATGGCGATTTTGCCGGTACTGGTGCTTTACGTCATCTTCTCGCGGCAGTTGATCCGCGGACTTACATCGGGGGCCGTCAAATGATCCGCGCAGTGGTGGCAGGCTTGGGCAACATGGGGCGCAGCCATGCGCTGGCACTTCACAACCATCCAGAGGTCGAGCTTGTTGGATTGGTCAATCGTTCGCCGGTCGATCTGCCCGATGCGCTTGCAGCTTATCCCTTGCTCGCAACTTTTGATGAGGGCCTAAGCCTCAATCCCGACCTCATGGTAATCGCCACTTATTCCGATAGTCACGCGGATTATGCCTGCGCTGCGATGGAGGCCGGGGCGCATGTGTTTGTCGAAAAGCCGCTGGCAACTACGGTCGCCGATGCGCGTCGCGTGGTTGATGCCGCAACCCGTTTGAACCGCAAACTGGTCGTTGGATACATCCTGCGACACCACCCTTCGTGGATGCGGTTGATCGAAGAAGCTCGGGGGCTTGGCGGACCGTTTGTGTTTCGCATGAACCTCAATCAACAATCCAAAGGGGCTGAGTGGGAGACGCACAAAGCGCTGATGCAAACCACCTCGCCGATTGTAGATTGCGGCGTACATTACGTTGATGTCATGTGCCAGATCACCGATGCCCTGCCCGTTCGTGTGAACGGTATGGGGCTTCGTCTTTCCGATGAGATTGCCGAAGACATGTATAATTATGGGCAATTTCAGGTGACGTTCGAGGATGGCTCAGTCGGCTGGTACGAGGCCGGATGGGGGCCGATGATGTCGGAAACCGCGTTCTTTGTGAAAGATGTGGTGTCTCCGAACGGATCGGTGTCGATAACCGAAGGCAACAAGGGCGCATCCGCTGATATCGACGGACATACCAAAGTGGGAGGCATCCTTGTGCATCGATCCAACGGCGACGAGACGATTGAGATGCCCGATGAACCCGGCCACCAGCAGCTTTGCGACGCTGAACAAGAGTATGTGGTGCGCGCGATCACCGAAGACATCGATCTGAAACGGCACATGAATGACGCGGTGCAGTCGCTCGCTATATGTCTGGCGGCCGACGAGAGCATCCGCACCAGCACCACCATTTCTCTGAAGGAGCCAAAGGCATGACGGCACTTAGTCTACGTGGCGTGAACAAATCCTTCGGTGATGTGCAGGTGTTGAAAGACATCAACATCGATGTGGAAGATGGCGAATTTGTTGTCTTTGTCGGCCCGTCAGGCTGCGGCAAATCCACATTGCTGCGCGTCATCGCAGGCCTTGAAGATGCAAGCGCGGGAGAGGTGCGCATTGCAGGAGAAGTCGTGAACGCAACACCTCCATCCAAACGTGGCATCGCAATGGTGTTCCAAAGCTATGCTCTTTACCCGCATTTGAACGTGCGAAAGAACATGTCGCTGGCCCTGAAACAGGAACGCCAAAGCAAGACCGTGATTGAAGAGCGCATCGCCAAAGCCAGCCAAATGTTGGACCTAGGTGACTATCTTGATCGCTATCCCTCCGAGCTTTCAGGCGGCCAACGTCAACGGGTTGCCATCGGGCGCGCAATTGTGCGCGAACCCAAGCTTTTTCTTTTTGATGAGCCGTTGTCGAACCTTGATGCAGCCCTTCGCGCCAACACACGCCTAGAGATCGCCAACCTGCACAACGCGCTAAAGGCATCGATGATCTACGTCACACACGATCAAACCGAAGCAATGACGCTTGCCGACAAGATCGTTGTATTGCGCGACGGACGGGTCGAACAGGTTGGCAGCCCGATGGAACTTTACAACAACCCTGCCAATCAGTTTGTTGCAGGGTTTCTCGGTTCTCCTGCTATGAACTTTATTCCAGCCAGATATCTAAGCGAGGGCGACACGCGCACAATCGGCATACGGCCTGAGGATCTTCAACTGGCCGAGGGTGGCAACCTGTCTGCCACTGTTCAACATGTTGAGCACCTTGGCGGCGACACGAATGTCGTTGCGCGCTTGGACGAATACCAAGTTACAGCGCGACTTTTTGGCCAGCACTTGATTGAGCAGGGTCAAACAGTCAATTTTGAAATCCAGAGTTCAAGAATTTACTTTTTCGACAATAAAGGAACGCGAATTATGGGAGAAAGCGCCAGCGTCTAATGGCGCGCCAACAGCTTCCACCAACCGAGCTGCAATGGATGGATACGCTGTTAATGATACCTGCGGTGCGATTGCATCGAATGCCAGCTACGAGCCTGTTTTGTCAATCTTCTACGACGCTCCCGGTGACACTCGTAGCGCTTGGAAGCTGAATATCGCTCAAGACTGTTTGACGTTGCCTACCTTCTTCTGCAATCCTCCCACCTTCAGCGCTTGGCAAGGCACGGGGCTCAACATGGCACTTGATCGACGGCGTTTTTTGGCAGGCTGCGGTGCATTTAGCATAGCGGCATGTACAAGCAGCAGCCCCTCCCTTCAAGCTGCCGGAAACGTTGCCCTTCCAGCGGACATGAAGCCTCTCGGCAATCCAAAATTCCAGAAATGGCTAGAGGCATTTCGACCGCGTGCGCGTCGCGCAGGTATTTCTCCGGCAACACTGGACGCTGCATTCTCGAATGCCGGGTACATTCCGGGCGTTATCACACGTGACAGAAACCAGATACAAACCCGGCGCACTTTAGAAGAATATCTGTCCATCGCGACCTCTGATGAACGATTGGCCAAAGGTCGGGCTGCATTTGCGCGGCATGCAAAAACGCTGAAAGCCATTGAGGCGAAGTACGGCGTCGATGCTAAAGTCGTGACTGCTATTTGGGGACTGGAAAGCCAGTACGGCGAGAAACGCGGGCAGATTCCTGTCATTTCCGCCACCGCCACTTTGGCCTTTGATGGGCGGCGCGGGGCATTTTATGAAAGCCAACTGATCGCGGCCCTGCGCATTCTGGAAAACGGTGACACAACACTGCGTCACCTGAACGGAAGCTGGGCTGGCGCAATGGGGCACACTCAATTCATCCCGACGTCTTACCAATCCTTTGCCGTGGATTTTACTGGCGATGGGCGGCGCGATATCTGGAACGATGATCCAAGCGATGCCTTGGCCTCAACCGCCAGTTACCTGGCGCGAAATGGCTGGCGCTCTGGTTTGCGATGGGGTGCTGAGGCTGGAACCAACAGCCCACAGGGGCGCACCATTCAACCACAGAGCGGCGGCGTCAGGTTTACCGTGACCCGCAACTTCGATGTTATAAAGACGTACAACAACTCTGATTTCTACGCGATTGGCGTGGGACATCTCGCTGATAGAATTGGTGGCGCAGGCCCATTGAAAGGCACGTTTCCACCTGATGCGAACGGACTAACAAAAGAGGATCGGATCGCCCTTCAAAGCGGCCTGAAAGCGCGTGGATATGATGTCGGAACTATTGATGGTGTCATTGGCAGCAAGACTGAGGTCGCGATCAGGGACTTTCAGCGAAGAAATGGTTTGCCTGTAACAGGCGGTGCCACCGCCGAAATTCTTGCGGCATTACGGTAGAGACCGTTGTTTGACTGTTTGGGCGTCAACAGGCCGTCGCACAAACGCGTCTCATTGTGAGCCACGGCTCCTCCGAGCTAAAACAGCGACAGTTGGTCGCCTTCGCGCGTCGGGGGGCGAAACAAGTCTCTTCGTAAAGGCGGGAGCTTGTGTGAAAGCCCCAATCGTTTTGTTGCAAGGGCAAACCTCTGGGCAATCAGATCTGCAAATGGCCCCTCGCCCGTCATCCGTTTCCCCCATTCAGCATCGTAATCCTTGCCACCATGCAAATCGCGCACCCGCCCCATAATCCGAGCGGCGCGGTCCGGAAAATGCGTTTCAACCCAAGCCCGGAACAGCGGCGCGACTTCGCGCGGAAGGCGCAGCATGATCGAACTGGCCGCCACCGCTCCCGCCTCGGCGCCGTGTTCCAAAATCGCCTCCAACTCGTGATCTGTTAATGCAGGCACAATCGGGGACGCCATAATCCGCACCGGGCACCCAGCCTTGGTGAGCAGGCGGATCGTTTTCAGTTTGCGCGCAGGCGACGGCACACGCGGCTCCATCAGGCGTGCAACTTTGGGATCCAGCGTGGTGATCGAAATCCCCACGCGCGCAAGGCCCAGCCGCCCCATTTCCCCAAGAATATCCGCATCGCGTTCGATCAATGTTCCTTTGGTGACCACGGCAACAGGATGGCGGTACTCCAGCAGAACCTCCAAAATCTGGCGCATGATTTTGTGCGTCTTCTCAATCGGTTGATAGGGATCTGTGTTGGTGCCAATCGCAATTACATCAGGAACGTATGACTTTGAGCGCAATTCTCGTTCCAACACCTCGGGCGCTTGCGGGCGGGCAATCAGCTTGGTTTCAAAATCTAACCCCGGCGACAGACCGAGGTAGGCGTGGGTGGGGCGCGCAAAGCAATAAATGCAGCCGTGCTCACAACCGCGATAGGGATTGATCGAGCGGTCAAAGGACAGATCCGGCGAGGTATTGCGGGTGATGACCTTGCGCGGACGCTCAAGCGATACTTCGGTGCGCAACGCCGCCTCTTCTCCCTCGACCTCCCAACCGTCGTCAAATTCGCTGCGCTGGTAAGGCTCAAAGCGACCTACCTCATTTGAGGAAGCGGCACGACCGCGGGATTTCAGGGCGTATGGCGATGGCATTCCCCATTCTGGAACAAAATAGGAACATTTACAAGTGCACCCTTTGACACAAAGACCACGAGTCGCCCGTGTAGAACAGGATGTCGCAATTTGTCGTTTCAATCTTAACCAATTGCTCCTAAATCAAAATCAACACGTGGTGGAGCCAAGCCTATGTCTGATGAAGCAGAAGACGATCTGATCCTGAGCGAGCTTGATGATGAAGAGCTTGTGCAGCAGATGCACGACGATCTTTACGATGGTCTGAAGGATGAGATTTTCGAGGCCACCAACATATTGCTGGAACGCAAGTGGGAGCCATACAATATTCTGACCATCGCGCTTGTGGGTGGGATGAAGATTGTTGGCGAAGACTTCCGCGACGGTATTTTGTTCGTTCCCGAAGTTCTGATGGCCGCAGAGGCGATGAAGACGGGTATGCGCATTCTGAAACCGCTTTTGGCCGAAACTGGCGCTCCGACTATTGGGCGCATGGTGATCGGTACAGTCAAAGGCGACATTCACGACATTGGCCAGAACCTTGTGACGATGATGATGGAAGGTGCTGGTTTCGAGATCATGAACATCGGGATCAACAACCCGGTCGAGAATTATGTCGAAGCGCTCAAGGAATTTGACGCCGATATTCTTGGTATGTCCGCGCTTTTGACCACGACGATGCCCTATATGAAGGTCGTCATTGATACGATGAAGGACATGGGTATTCGCGACGATTACATTATTTTGGTCGGTGGCGCCCCATTGAACGAAGAATTCGGCAAAGCCATTGGCGCAGACGCCTACTGCCGGGATGCGGCTGTGGCCGTGGACACCGCAAAAGAGTTCATGACCCGAAAGCACAACCAAATGGCGGCTGGCTAACACCAACGTAAGGAGGTGCAGGTGAGCGATCCCTCCCCCCCAAGCGACGATGTTTTAACTGTTGAAGGACTGCAGCCTACCGGATCGGGACGCGTTCTGATCCTTGGCTGTGGTGCTTTGGCGCGCGAAATACTAACTCTGACCCGCGCCTTTGATCACATCGATCTACAGTGTTTGCCCGCAATTTTGCACAACCACCCTGAAAAGATCGTACCCGCTGTGCGTAAGGCCGTTGCAGAAAGCGACGGGTATGATGACATATTTCTTGCCTATGCGGATTGCGGCACGGGCGGCGGTTTGAAAAGGGCCGCTGACGAGCTTGGTCTGAAAATGATGCCCGGCCCGCATTGCTATGCGTTTTTTGAAGGTACCGAAGGATTTGTCGCCCGCTCAGAGGAAGAGTTCACAGCCTTTTACCTCACCGATTTTCTGGTGCGCCAGTTCGACGCTTTCGTATGGCGTCCGCTCGGTTTGGATCGCCATCCAGAATTACGGGATGCGTATTTCGGGAACTATGAAAAACTTGTTTATCAGGCGCAAACCGAGGACGCAGCTCTTACGGCAAAAGCCGAAGAGAGCGCGCAGAAACTTGGCTTGGCTTTTGAGCGACGCTTTACTGGATTTGGTGACCTAGAAGACGAAATAAAGAGCCTAAAGAACGCATCGCAACAGACTGATAATTAGCACATTATTAACTATCGGTCGTCTAATCAGCCTTAACAACAGGTTGATAGGTGGCCGTTTTGCGTATCTTGATTTTTTGCCTTTTGATGGCAATACCGTGCCTTGCATCGGCGTCTACTGTTGATCCATTTGAGACCAAGCTAAGCGAAAAAGACGATGCGCATGTCCATCCGTTTGAAGACGCCATCAATGCCTATGAACTTAGCTATCGAGATGTGCCGGGAACACCGCCTCTGCCGGTTTTGCGAATGTCGGTGCAATTGCCATTGGTGATGGGTTTGGGATGGTGGCTTGCATTGGTGCTGCCTCAAACGCACAGACGCATCCGCCGCATATCTCAGCCAGCATTGGCAGCAGCGGCCAAATCACGAATACGCTGAACCATCGCGCTTAACCCGTTCGAGCGTTGTGCAGAAAGGTGGTCGTTTAGGCCAAGGCGCGCCAATTCACTTCCTGCATCAACCTTCAGCACATCGCCAACATCAAGCCCGTCGTAAAGCGAGACCAAAATCGCAATAAGCCCGCGCACGATCATCGCATCACTTTCGCCGCGAAAATTGAATGTCGCCGCAGCCCCAGTTCCGTCAATTGCGGGCACCAGCCACACCTGACTGGCGCAGCCGTCCACTTTGGTCGCCGGCACCCGAAACGCCTCTTCCAAAGCAGGCATGGCTTTGCCCATGTCGATCACATGGCGATACCGGTCTTCCCAATCGTCCAAAAACTCGAATGTTTCGACGATGTCTTCAAAAGCTGTCTGCGCCATTCGCCTGATCCTTGATGCATTTTGTCTGAGTTAGGGGCGCGCGCGGCAAAGGTCCAGTCGCAGAGCACTTTTCTTGAGCCCCGCTTTGAGCTAGCAGGGGTATGACAGAGGGGGCACGATGAAAACCACACGAATATTTTTAATGGCACTCCCGCTTGTGGTGGCCTCTTGCGGGCTCTCCGAAACGCGGCTGAACCCGTTCAACTGGTTTGGCGGCGGCGAAACCACATCGGCCCAGCCGGTTGAAGTCGTGGAAACCATTGATCCACGGCCTTTGGTGGCAGAAATCACCCAACTCGTGATCGAGCGCACGCCCGGCGGTGCCATCGTGCGCGTCACAGGCTTGCCTGCGACCCAGGGGTGGTATGGTGCCGCTTTGGTCAGTGCGACCCCGGACGGAGCGCCATTTGACGGAGTTTTGTCGTATGCCATGCGCGCTGAGGCGCCAGACGCCCCTACCCGCGTCTCAACCCGCCAATCGCGCGAACTTACGGTTGCCGTCTTTGTCAGCGACACGGTCTTATCCGGTGTGAGCGTGATCCAAGTGACGGGCGCGCGAAATTCGAGGATCGCACGACGTTAACCTCGCTGACACATTGGCGCGGCCAGTCTATTGCCTTGGGCGTCGGAATTCTCGGCGCTCTGGGGGCTGTGTTTATCAACATGCCCCTGCCCTGGATGCTTGGCGCAATGTTTGCCCTGATGGTTGTAGCGATTGCGGGGGCAGACCTCACAGCGCCTGCGCGATTGCGTAGCGTGATGGTACCCATTTTGGGTGTTATGCTCGGCTCGGGCTTTAGCCCTGCGATTTTCAGCAATGCCGCTGAATGGGCAATTACCCTTGCGATCCTGCCAGTTTTTATCGTCGCAGCCTTTGGCGCGGCATACGTCATCTATCGCCGCATTGGGCGGTACGACCCGGTCACCGCCTTTTATTCTTCGGCACCCGGTGGACTTAATGACATG
Source organism: Paracoccaceae bacterium (assembly GCA_039942715.1). GTDB lineage: Bacteria > Pseudomonadota > Alphaproteobacteria > Rhodobacterales > Rhodobacteraceae > JABDJX01. Next base: position 395,399 of record JBDVBY010000007.1, on the reverse strand, counting down.
ATCTTGATGGGAGCCGAAGCAGGCGGCGTAGAGCGGCGTATTGCAATGGCACATGCGGGCCGTATCTTCATGGTCGTCACGCTTGTGGTGCTTTTTTACACGCTGATTCTAAAGGTCGAAACAACTGGCGATGCACGCCCGTTCATCACCTTCGCTGACGTCGGGCCGCGCGATCTTGTGATCCTGATCGCCTGCGCTGTCATCGGCGCGTATCTGGGGCCAAAGGTTGGGTTGCCTGCGCCGACGATTTTGGGCCCGATGATCTTATCAGGCATTGTGCATCTGACCGGCCTGACAACCGCCTCTCCGCCGACCGTCGCTGTGAACGCCACACAGCTCGTGATGGGCACTGTGATTGGCTGCCGCTTTGCAGGGGCCGCCCCGCGCGATGTGATGAAGGATCTCGGCCTATCGCTTCTTGCCGCGAGTGCGATGCTGCTGGTAGCTGTGCCCACCACACTCGCGGTGACCATGCTCACCGGGATCGATATCCGCGAAACGTTTCTAAGCTTTTCGCCGGGTGGTTTGCCCGAGATGAGTATCCTTGCCCTCTCGCTTGACGCAGACATCGCCTATATTGCGACGATGCATATTATCCGCATTGTGCTGGTGATCGCACTAGCGCCCGTGTTCTTCAAGCTGATCGGAGGGCGTTAAAGTTCGAAGGCTTCGACCTTTGAGCCGTTTGCGCGCAGACCTAGTTTGCCTTCGCACAACTGCAGTGCCGCATCCCCAAACGCCGTTTTACGCCACCCTTTCAAGGCTTGTCCGTCGCGCTGCCCGGCGGCGATTTCATCCAAGTCAGCAGACGTCGCAATAAGCTTTTGCGCCACGCCCAACTTTTCAGATTTCGCCTTAAGCAGGACGCGCAACAAGTCTGCCAAGGCCGGATTGACCTGTAGCTTGTCGCGAGACCGATCTGGTTTGGGCGCATTTTCAGCGGGCATGTTCAGCCCTTTTTGCACGGCCGCCAGAATACCTTCGGCAACATCTCCTTTGCGGGCTTCGCGCAACAAAAGACGCGAGCGGCTGAGGTCTTGCAATGACTTGGGTTTGGTCGAGGCAAGCTCAAGCAGTGCATCGTCTTTCATCACCCGATTGCGCGGGATGTTTTTGTCGCGCGCATGGGTTTCACGAAACTCGGCCAGCGCTTGTACGATGCCTAAAAATTTACCGGAGTTTGTGCGCGTTTTGACCCGTTTCCACGCCTCGGGCGGCTCGACCACATAAGTCGCGGGATCAAGGAGAACACCGATTTCTTCTTCTACCCAATTGCGTCGGCCCGATTTCTCCAGCGCCTCTTCCAGATGTTCATAGATCACCCGCAAATGCGTGACGTCGCCCAGTGCGTAGGTTTTTTGCGCATCGCTGAGTGGGCGTCGCGACCAGTCGGTAAAGCGAGAAGATTTGTCCAAGCTTGCGTTGGCAATCTTGCGCACCAGTGTTTCGTAGCCGACCTGCTCGCCAAATCCTGCGACCATCGCGGCGACCTGTGTGTCAAACAACGGCTGTGGGATCACGCCACCTTCGATAAAGAAAATCTCGAGGTCTTGGCGAGAAGCGTGGAAGACTTTGACCACGTCCTTGTTTTTGAACAGCTCGTAAAGCGCGTCCAGGTTCATACCTTTGACAAGCGGATCAACCAGCACCGCGTCTTCTTCTGCGTCACCGGGAATTGCCAACTGAACTAGGCACAGTTTGGCATAGTACGTGCGTTCGCGCAGAAACTCGGTATCGACGGTCACATAAGGCGCTTTGGCAGCACGTTCACAAAAAGCAGCAAGCCCATCCGGGGTGGTAATCGTTATCATTCTGAATCCGTCTGAAAACCGTCCTGCCTTGATAAGGCAAGCCTAGGGCGCGGGCAAGCGAACCTGCGTAGCTTCACCTGTCGCAAAGCGGCGCAAAACCAATGGATAAAGGACATGCTCCTGTTCTAACACCCGTTCGGCGAGAGTTTCGGGGCTGTCATCAATCAGCACGGGCACGCGGGATTGACCCAAAACAGGCCCATCATCCAAGGTTGCGGTAACCAAATGCACCGAACAGCCCGCCTCTGCGTCGCCCGCTTCTATGGCCCGCGCATGGGTGTTGAGCCCTTTGTATTTCGGTAAAAGCGAGGGATGGATGTTGAGTATTTTTCCCTCCCAGCGTGCCACAAAATCCGCGGTCAGAATGCGCATGAAACCCGCGAGGCAAATAATATCAGGGCGCGCGGATTCCAGCACTTTCTGCAAAGCCGCCTCGAATGCGGCGCGGTCGCCTTTGTAAGGTTTGTGATCGACTACGGCAGTAGGAATGCCAAGGGCTGCAGCTTTGGCCAACCCGCCTGCATCCGCTACGTTTGAAATCACAAGCACCGGGCGTGCGGCGTGATCGCCAACCATATCGCGCGCAAGTGTTTCCATGTTGGATCCACCGCCCGAAATCAGCAGCGCAACCCGTTTCACTTCAGCGTTCCGCGATAAGTGACACCCTCGCCCGCCACCACTTTGCCTATTTGGGTAACCGTGTGGCCATCCTCGCCAAAGCACCACGTTGCCACTTCGACTTTGTCAGCAGGCACGATCGCAACCATGCCAATACCGGAGTTGAAGGTTTTGAGCATCTCGGCAATTTCGATTCCGCCCGTTTCGGCCAGCCACCTAAAAACAGACGGCAGTTCCCACGTACCAAGGTCGATTTCAGCTCCCAGCCCATCGGGCAGGGCGCGCGGCAGATTTTCTGTCAGACCACCGCCGGTGATGTGTGCTAAAGCGTGAAGCACACCACCTTCGCGGATCGCCTGCACAGCTCCTTTGACGTAAAGTTTGGTCGGCGTCAGAAGGGCCGCTCCCAGCGTCCCCTGCCCCCAAGGACAATCCGCATCCCAACCAAGACCGCTGAGCTCAACGATCCGGCGCACTAGCGAATAGCCGTTGGAATGCACGCCATCGCTCGCAAGACCAAGAATGACATCGCCCTCCGCCACTCCTGCAGGCAAATGCGCGCCGCGCTCCATTGCACCCACAGAGAACCCAGCGAGATCAAAATCACCACCAGAATACATCCCCGGCATTTCAGCTGTTTCCCCGCCAATCAACGCACAGCCAGAGCGCTCGCAGCCCGCTGCAATACCGTTAATCACCGCAGTCGCGTGGTCTAATTCCAGCTTTCCGGTAGCAAAATAGTCCAGAAAGAAAAGCGGTTCGGCGCCCTGACAAATCAGGTCATTAACGCACATCGCAACCAGATCAATTCCGACGCCATCAACGTTTCCGGTTTCAATCGCGATTTTCAGCTTTGTGCCAACGCCATCTGTGGCTGCGACCAGAATGGGATCAATAAACCCAGCGGCCTTAAGGTCAAATAGAGCACCAAAACCGCCAAGCCCTGCCATTGTACCGGGGCGATTGGTGGCGGCCGCAGCTGGTTTTATCCGTTCAACCAATGCGTTGCCGGCATCAATATCCACTCCCGCATCTGCATAGGTAAGACCATTCTTTTGCATGCAATTCACCGCCCGTTATTGTTGATTTCCGCCTAAAGGATCATCACAAAAGAGTCCACGGGGCGACTTGACCAAATACTGCACTCTGCTATTGCATTTGTTGAGCGGGCCTGTAGCTCAATTGGTTAGAGCAGAGCGCTCATAACGCTTTGGTTGGGGGTTCAAGTCCCTCTGGGCCTACCACATTTTATTTTAAGACTTTCGCGCCATAGAAATACGAAATTGCAATTCGCAAGGACGACTCTATAAAGCGCCAAGTTAATTTTATTCGGGTAATCAACGGGACGAGTGGACAGCGACTTAAGTCGCCTAATCGATAGGAACAGAGACAATGGCAAAGAAGAAAATAGACCTAAGCAAACATTCGCTGGCTGATTTGCAGGCGCTGCAATCAGACGTTGAAAAGGCGATTGCTGATTTTGCTGCGCAGGCAAAAACCAAAGCGTTAAAAGAAATGCAGGCCGTGGCGAAAAAGCATGGGCTTTCTTTAGACGACGTCATGGGGCGTAAGGGTAAGAAAGGTAAAGGAAAAGCAAAGGCACCTGCCGCTCCTAAATACCGCAATCCTGCGAATGCCGCTGAAACATGGTCTGGCCGTGGCCGCCAACCGGCATGGTTTAAAGCAGCCGTTGCAAAAGGTAAGAAACCTGAAAGCATGGCAATCTAAACGCGACTAAATTGAACGTAATTGGGGCGGCACTTGCCGCCCTAATTATTTCGGAATTGTTATTTCCACACGCAATCCTCCCAAATCAGTGCTTTCGCCTAAGTTGAGTTTGCCGCCATGTTGTCGCGCGATATCAGCGGCAATCGTAAGTCCCAAACCCACGCCGGACCCTTCATTTTGATTACGTGCGTCATCAAGTCGCGTGAAGGCGCGCAATACATATTCACGCTGTTCCGGCGAAATCCCCGGCCCACTGTCCTCGACAATTAGTCGGATCGCCTCGTCATCTATCACCGCCGAAACCCCGGCCTCGTTCCCATAGCGCAAAGCATTGGTGATCAGATTGTCCAGCGCGCGCCGCAAAGCCACAGGGCGCAACATCGCCGTGCCTTCGCCCGAAAACACCCGCGCATGCACCTGCATCCCCGCACGCGCAAACCTGTCTACAGCATCCCGCGCCAACTCGGACGGATCAATCCGCTCAGGCTCTTCTTGAGCATCGCCGCGCGCAAAGGACAAAAACGCCTCTAGCATCTGCTCCATATCCTCGACATCGCGGGTCATATCCTCGACCTCGGCCCCCGGCTCCATCAGCGAAAGCCCCAGTTTCATCCGGGTAAGTGGCGTGCGCAGATCGTGACTGACACCCGAAAGCATCATTGTGCGCTGTTCAATCTGACGTTCAATCCGATCGCGCATGTTCAAAAAAGCCGATCCCGCGGCACGCACTTCTGTTGCGCCGGCCACCCTGTAAGGCACAACGCGCCCTTTGCCAAAAGCTTCGGCAGCGCGGGCAAGGCGTCGAATCGGACGCATCTGATTACGTAGATAAATCAAAGCGATAGCCGACATCAAAAACGCAGTAACTCCGATCAAAACAAGAAACTGGTGTGGGTTGCGCGCCGACAAACGCGTACGCGGCACATCCATGACAATTGGCCCCAAAGTGCTGTCTATGGCCACGCGCGCAAAACCAGGTCGCCCGTTCAAATCGACCGCGCGCGCGGCTGGCACCTCTTCCAACAAGGTCGACTGCACCGTGCGCCCGGACAAATCAATCCAGTCACGCCGATGCTCTACGGTCCCGTCGTCCGAGGCAATTTCGACGCCCAAAGGGGCTGCCACTTCCAGAGCGAATTCCAAGGCCCCTGTCTGTTCCAGACGATCCAAAATCAGCAAAATCTCTTTTGAAACGCCCAGCGACATCTGGTTTGTTACGCCTTCATACAAGCGCTGAACAAAAACAACCGTCACAACCAGCAGAATTGTCATCACAGGCACAAGAACGATAAGCACTGCCCGCCCATAGAGCGAGCGCGGCATTGAAGCTTTGAGGCCACGGGTTATCATAGGCCAGACCTTAATTCCCGAAACGCGCGAGAAAAAGAGCCAATGCAAAAGCCTACGCCCGGCCATCCTGTAGACTTGGCCCGCAACATACGGCTCTTGCTTGCGCCTAATCCCGGGCCAATGACGCATTGGGGAACGAACACCTATCTTTTGGGCAACGACCAAATTGCTGTGATTGATCCCGGACCAGACAACGATGCACACTTCCAAGCCATTCTCGATGCCACCAAAGGCGCCACAATCACCCACATTCTGGTCACTCACGCCCACGCGGATCACAGCCCCCTAGCAGCGCGCCTGTCACAAGTGACCAGCGCCCCTGTCATGGGGTTTGGGCCTGCAGAAGCAGGACGAAGCGACGTGATGCAACGTCTGGCGCAGGCAAACCTGCTGGAAGGCGGCGAAGGCGTCGACACCAGTTTTCGCCCAGATATGACGTTGCGTGATGGTGACGTGGTTGAGGGAACAGATTGGCACTTGGGCATATTGCACACACCGGGCCACTTTGCCGGCCACCTTAGCTTTGCGTACGGCACCGAGATATTTTCCGGCGATCACGTTATGGATTGGGCAAGCACATTGATCTCGCCCCCCGATGGCGACCTTGGTGCTTTCATGGCGACGTGCCATATGCTGAAAGAGCGCAATCCCAACAAACTATTCCCAGGCCACGGCGCACCGATTGTCGCGGTTAAGGATCGGTTGGCTTGGTTGATCAGTCACCGAAAGGCGCGTGAAACCGCGATCCTCAAGGTGCTGAAACCAGCGGCACTCACGGTTACAGAGATCACAGCGCAGGTTTACACTGATGTCCCGCCAAAAGTTCTACCCGCCGCCGCACGAAACGTCTTTGCGCATCTTATTGACTTGGTTGAAAGAAAGCTGATTACCGCAAGCCCGGAACTGTCGACAAAAGCACAGTTTCACTTCGCAAAGGTCTAAGATCAAATTAGTCATCAAACCCACTGGACGGGCGCAGTTGTCATTGCTATATCCCCGCTTCATGGTCCGGCGTAGCTCAGCGGTAGAGCAGTTGACTGTTAATCAATTGGTCGTAGGTTCGATCCCTACCGCCGGAGCCATTTATCCTGTTAGGTACAAGCGTATTTTAGCGCGCGTCGCTAAAGGCGAATGCACAGGGTAGAAACGACAAAGTTAAGTCTTCCCAGTCATTCTCGATATCGCTTATGGGCATTGATTCTTTTGCCAACAGTTTCGACGTTAAGCCCCTGCAATCTTTTAAAAAGCACGACCAAAAAAACAAAAAAGGCCCCACCGAAGTGGAGCCCTTTGATACACTTTGGTGCCGAATTAACGCTTCGAGAACTGGAAGCTCTTACGCGCTTTCGCCTTACCAAACTTCTTACGTTCAACAACACGACTGTCGCGTGTGAGGAAGCCTGCCGCTTTCAAAGCAGCGCGCAGCGACGGATCATAAAGCTGAAGCGCTTTTGAAACACCGTGCTTAACCGCACCGGCTTGACCTGACAGACCACCGCCTTTGACAGTTGCAGTTACGTCAAACTGACCGTCGACGCCTGCCACCTGAAACGGCTGGCGCAGGATCATCTGCAGCACAGGGCGCGCAAAGTAGGTGTTCACCTCTTTGCCGTTCACTGTGACTTTGCCCGACCCCGGCTTGATCCAAACGCGAGCGACCGCATCTTTGCGTTTACCTGTTGCGTAAGACCGACCAAGCTCGTCACGCTGGGGTTCGCGGTGGATCGCAGGCTCTGCAGCTACAACAGGTGCGTCGGATTGCTCAGGCGCTGCGGCGGGTGCAGCATCGGCATCAGCCGCGCTACCTGCAACGGCATCTTTCAGGCCGTCCAATGATTTAATATCTTCAGCCATGTTAGCTCCGCGTGTTCTTTTTGCTCATCGACGCAACGTCGAGAACAGTTGGGTTTTGTGCCTCGTGACCATGCTCGGCCCCGGCATAGACGCGCAGGTTCGTCATCTGCTTACGGCTCAGACGGTTGCCCGGAAGCATGCGCTTGACGGCTTGGGTTACAACGCGCTCGGGGTACTTGCCCTCAAGGATTTCACCGGTTGTGCGCGATTTGATCCCGCCCGGATACCCAGTGTGCCAGTAGTTCGGCTTGTCGCGCTTGTTGCCCGTCAGCTGAATTTTGTCGGCGTTAATAACGATCACGTTGTCGCCCATATCCATGTGCGGTGTGAAAGTCGGTTTGTGTTTGCCACGCAGGCGACCGGCAATGATTGCAGCAAGACGACCAAGAACAACGCCTTCGGCGTCGATCACGATCCACTGTTTATCAATGTCCGCCGGTGTTGCGGAAAAGGTGTTCATCAGATGCATCCCTTTGGGGGGTTTTTGTTTCGATTGGCGCGTTTTAGACGACTGAAGCGCACAGTCAACAGCGACAATCATTATTTATTTGTTCAATTTCAATAGGTTAAAATATAGGTATTATAATACCCCATATCTCGCACCCCAAATTGGGCAACAACGTCCAAAAAAACCTTGGAAATTTCTAATCAAAACTTCCGTGACGCCCAACCACCTTGTTAGGTTTCTAGCTGTAAAGTGTTTGATATGTGAGTGTAAGATTATGATAACAAGTATTTTTCTGCTCTGCGTGGCCGCCGGAATCATCGTCGGAATGCTTCTAGTTGGATTTGGTAGCATCGGAACGATTATCGCCGCTGTTGCAGGCCTTGGCATTGTGACCGCTTCTGTCGCTGCCCTTCTTCTGAGCCGTACGGAGCAAAGCTGACACTTGCGCTTGGTCCTTACTTCTTTTCTAGTTGCCTGAAAGACGTACAACAAAACAGGCAATGTGATGAGCGGTACGACAGAACACGGCGCGGATGTCCTGGAACCGGGCGCGCAAGCGGGCCTTGACAAAGCGCGCGCAGATCACTTTTCGCCCGCTACCGATGGTCAGTATCGCGCCGGAACCCATCTGATTATCGAAATCAAAGGCGGCACTGGTCTTGATGACAAAGCCCGCGTTGAACGCGCCTTTCGCGAGTGTGTTGCGGCCACTGGCTCTACTCTTTTGCATCTCCACCTACATCGCTTTCAGCCGCACGGTGTATCTGGTGTCGCGGTGCTGGCTGAAAGCCACATCACCGTGCACACATGGCCCGAACTGGGCTATGGCGCGTTTGACGTCTTTATGTGCGGAAACGCCGATCCATGGCGCGCCGTCGATGTGTTGGCGCGCGCATTTGAAACTAGCGATATCGAAGTCAAAGAGATTTCACGCGGTCTGGGCGTGATTTCAAAACCTTAGCATGCCGCTGCAAAACCGCGTACTGGCAACAGGCGAGATCGTCGCAAGCCCGGCACGCGGCACATTCATGGGCAATCGCGGCATCCTGCATGACGACACACAAGCATTGGGACGCAAACGCTGGGCGCACAAAGCCTGGGTCACGTGTGTGCTCAAACACAAAGACTGGCACCGCGCGGTCATGTCGCCAAACCACTACACCGAACTCTTCTTTCTTGACGAAGCCGTCGCCCTTGCCGCTGGACACCGACCTTGCGCGCTGTGTCGGCGTGCCAACTACACGGCTTACCGCGATGCTGTTGGTCTGACGGGAACTGCAAAAGAAATGGACGCCGCACTTCACGCCGAGCGCGCCATCCCGCGACGTTTTGCGCAAAACGGCCACCGATGCGACGTTGCAGAACTCCCCGATGGCGCAATTATCCTTATCGACACGCCTGCCCTACTCTGGGAGGAAGCACTCTTGCCGATTAGGGCAAACGGGTATGAGCCACGCCAGTCTGCACCCACTGGCACAGTCACAGTCTTGACCCCGCAAACAAGCCTCAACGCCTTACGCAATGGCTACAGACCAACGCTACACGCCTCTATTAATGGCTCATAAATATCGTGGGTCTGCGGGTGCCCCCCCTGCAACGCAGCGCATGTAAATGCGACGCAACCGATCAGCCTGCCGATGCTTTCTCTTCCAGCATCAACCACTCTTCCTCAGCCGCATCCAACTTGCCCTGCCGCTCCAAAAGCGCCTCAGACGCTTTGGCAAACTTCACCGGTTCGCGGGTAAACAAATCCGGATCACTCATAAGTTCTGACAGCTTCCCAATTTCCGCTTCAAGCCGCTCAATCTCTTTTGGCAAAGCCTCTAACCGATGAGATTCAGTAAAACTAAGCCCGCCAACCGCTTCTTTTTGTTTCACTTCTTTGGACTTTATTTTCGAAGATGCCGCTTCTGCCTCCTGAACCAAACGCCGCTTGGGCGCATAATCCGACCAGCCACCGGCATGCACCGAAACGCGTCCCGCCCCCTCCATCGCAACAGTTGTCGTCGCCACACGATCCAGAAAATCGCGGTCGTGGCTCACCAACAAAACCGTGCCGTCGTAGTCGCCCAGCACCTCTTGCAACAAATCTAACGTCTCGATGTCCAAATCGTTGGTCGGCTCGTCAAGCACCAATAGGTTCGACGGTTGCGCCATGATCCGCGCCAGCAAAAGCCGCGCCTTTTCACCGCCCGAAAGCGCACGCACAGGGGCGCGGGCCTGTGCCTCGTCAAAGAGGAAGTCCTTGAGATAACTCACAACATGACGCGGCGTGCCGCGCACCATGACCTGATCCGCACGGCCCGCAATCCGCATCGCCTTATCGCCTGTCAGGCTTTCCCAAAGCGTGGCGTCCGGATCAAGAGCGGCGCGGCGCTGATCAAACACCGCCATTTCAACGTTGCTGCCCATGGTGACGCTGCCCGTGTCCGGCTCAAGCTGTCCGGTGAGCATATTTATCAGCGTGGTTTTGCCCACGCCATTTGGCCCAACAAAGGCAATCCGATCCCCGCGCATAGCCCGCAGCGAGAAATCACGGCAAATCACTTTGCCATCGTATGTCTTTGAAATCCCTTTGGCTTCCAGAACCTTGCGACCACTCTTTGGCCCGGCGTCCAGCGCCAGTGCAGCAGCCCCTTGCCGTTTGATCTGCGCCGATTTCTCCGCCCGCAGCCCTTGCAAAGCACGCACGCGCCCCTGATTGCGTTTGCGCCGTGCGCTGATGCCTTCCACTGCCCAACGCGCTTCTTTCTTGATCTTGCGATTGAGCTTGTGGCGGGCCAAATCCTCATCGTCCCACGTCTTGTCGCGCCAATCCTCAAAGGCCTTAAACCCTTGGTCTTGCCTGCGCATTTCACCGCGATCCAGCCAAAGCGTGCCCGTGGTCAGCGTTCCAAGAAACGCACGGTCGTGGCTGATCACAACGAACGCCTGACGTGTTTCTTTCAGACGATCCTCAAGCCAGCCGATGGCCTCGATATCAAGGTGGTTGGTTGGCTCATCCAACAACATCAGATCGGGCGCTTCAGCGATCAGTTTCGCGAGTGCCGCGCGGCGACGCTCCCCTCCTGACGCGGCAGAGACTTCGGTCTCGGGATCAAATTTCAACCCTTCGGCAGCGGCTTCAACGCGCCACATATCCGCAGGACCAAGACCGCTGATCGCAAAGTCGCCCAACGTGGAATGCCCCGCCATTTCAGGCTCTTGCTCCATGTAGCCAACGCTATCACCGGGCGACAGAACACGGGTGCCGCTGTCGACTTCAACCAGTCCAGCCATCACCTTCATCAGGGTTGATTTACCCGAACCATTGCGGCCCACCAGCGCAAGCCTGTCGCCGGGTTGTACGGTTGTAGAAAGGTTATCAAAGACAGGGTCGCCGCCGAAGGTGAGCGAGATATCGGAAAGCTGAAGAAGGGGTGCACGTGCCATGGGGTGCAGCTATGCGTTTGGGCGTTCCACGTCAAATATGAATGCGTCGCGCGGTGACAGCGATGCATCTGTTCTGCGAACAAGCCGAAACGCCATTAACCTTTGGCAAAACTGGCTATTTTGAGGGATCGGTATCGTGTCGGTATCACGTCGGTATTGCGTCGGTATCACGTAGGTGCCTGAAAACGCGAAATGAGCACATTAACGCAACGTACGGCTGGAACATTACCCTGCGACGGCCCGCAAAGCGCGCGCGCGTGCAGGTGGGATCGCCCCAATCTCAAGCCCGGTGAAGACGTGCAGGGTGTTCAAGTCGGGATCAACCACCGCGTGATCGCTGACCCAGCCGCCCATCGTCAGATAACTGCGCAATAGTGGTGGCATGGTGCGCAAGGCTTGAGCGCGGTCAGAACGTTTGCGCAGGGCCTTGGCAAAGTTGAACACATTGGGTGCTTTGATCTGTGGCAACCAGCGTTTCGGGGCCAAGTGGCGTTCTTTGAGCATCGCAAAGGCATCCGCGTAGGCCTTTGGCTCAGTACCCTGAAACGACGAACAGCCAAACAGCATGCCCACTCCTGTCTCATCCACGTAAGTCGTCATCGCAGCCCAAGCGACGCGCAGCACATCGGGGTCTTTTACGCCGTTGGCGATACAAAAGCGCCCCATCTCAACCATTGGTTTGTCGTAAGCACGCAAGGATGCAAGATCATAGTATTGCGCCGCATAGCTGCGCCCGATTTCGGCCCCCGAGGTCAACGGTAACAGACGAAACGTCGCCACAAGCCGCCCACTGACGCGCTCCTCAACCAAAACATGCTGGCAAATCTCGTCAAAAGCGTCTCCATCCAAACCGTCTTCACGCGGCGCAGCACCCGTACTTGCAATAAAACAAGCGTGCCGCAAGGCCTGCGCGGCCTCCAAATCTGCTGCATTTTCCGCCATCCGGCAGGTGTGTCTGGCTTTGAACATCATATCGTGAAAGCTCCGCGACTTGGTCTTCAGCGTCATACACCCTAGATATCGGAGGCAACAGCGCCACTTACAATGCAAGGCGCAGACATGACGAAGGGGAATGCAAGATGGACAAAGTGGTCAAAACAGACGCTGAGTGGCGCGAACAACTTGACGATCTATCGTTCAAAGTGCTGCGCAAGCACGGCACCGAGCGCGCCTTTACCAACGATAATTTCCCCAAAGACGCCGGGACTTTCATGTGCAAAGGCTGCGGTGCACCGCTTTTCGAGCAAGCAACCAAGTTTGACAGTGGCACTGGCTGGCCTTCGTTTTATGCACCTATTGATGGTGAAATGGTGGGTGAAAAGGCGGACAATACTTTGTTCATGCGCCGCACCGAAGTGCACTGCAATCGATGCGAGGGACATCTGGGGCACGTGTTTCCAGACGGACCGAACCCAACGGGGCTGCGCTATTGCATCAACGGCGCGTCGCTAGAGTTTCACGCCGAAGACGAGGCTAGCGAGGGCTAGCTTTCAGCCAAGAACGATCCCGGGTTCAGGTTGCCAAAGTTCGAGAACAACTGACGCAGGAACCCGACGCCTTGGGTGTTGCTGTCGGTGACACGGCGGTTGAGGGCAACAACCTGCCCGTCTTCGATGCCGAAGCGTTCGATATTGGTCACCTGACCGTTTTCTGCAAAAGTGATCGCAACCACTTGGCGATCAACCTCAACTGGCGCGCGCCACATGAACCGCTCGTAATCGGACTTCACGTAGTACCAGCCGCGATCATCGACGATCCCGGTGGTCCCGGGGCGCCCCAGTATGCGCGCCACAGAGTCCTGCGTATCAAGACCGACAACCACTTCGTCCAAAAGCGCTTTGTCTGGCACATAGCCTATTTCATCGCTTAGGGTTGAGGCACCACAAGCGGCGAGTACCGTCAAGGCGCAGGCGGCCAGCGCTGCTTTGAGTTTCGATGCGATTGCCTGCGTCATACCACGCCACCTCTTGCCAAGCGACCTCGTGCCGCCTAGCTGGAATAGCCACAGACCACTGCTTGTTCAAGGATTTGCTGACATGAAGGGTACGGATGCTTCCCCACTATTGCCGAGTGCCAAGATCACACGGCCGGTTTTCTTTGAAATGGCCCCGGATGCAGCAGCGCGCGCAACCTTGGCCGAAGAAATGGGTATTCTTGGCGTCAAAAAGCTGACGTTTAAAGGCGAGATTGGTCCCGATGGTCGCAAAGACCTGACACTGGCCGGGCATTTAGGGGCCACCGTTGTGCAATCTTGCGTGGTGACCTTAGAGCCTGTGAGCACACGGATCGATGAAGAGGTAAGCCGCCGCTATATTGCAGGCTTTGAGATGCCTGAGGATTCTGAAGCAGAGATGCCCGAGGACGAAACACTTGAGGCGCTGCCTGTTGAAATCGACTTAGCTGCGGTGATGGCTGAGGCCTTGGCGCTGAACCTGCCTGCATGGCCGCGTGCAAAGGGTGTCGAGCCTGTTGATATCGCCGTGACTGAGCCCGGAAAACGCGCGATGACAGATGAGGACGCCAAGCCTTTTGCCGCTCTTCAGGCTTTGAAAGACAAGCTTGGCGGTGACAGTAACGGCTAACGCGCGAAACTGTCTTGCGTTTATAGGGAATCGCAGTATGTTCCGCGCCTCTTTACCGCATTTTGGTTGGACTTCTGATCGGGACGCGCGTAAGAGGCTTGCAACTCTTTGAAACAGGGCGATTTGGCCCTTCAGACACCCGAGGTTTTGGACATGGCTGTCCCACAGAATAGAATCACACGCTCGCGCCGCAACAATCGCCGGTCGCACGACAGTCTGGTTGCTGGCAATCCAGCAGAATGCCCAAACTGTGGCGAGCTGAAGCGTCCACACCACGTTTGCGCAGCTTGCGGTCACTATGATGATCGTGAAGTTGTTGCACAGGCCGACGAGATCGACCTGGACGAAGACGCGGCGTAAGCCCGTCTTTGCGCCCGGATGGCTCAGACACCTGATCCCACACCCGGAGCGCCTTCGCGCATTACAATTTCTGTCGACGCCATGGGCGGCGATTTGGGCCCGGCAGCTGTGGTTGCCGGGATAGAAAAGAGCGCGGAAAAGAACCCTGACATTTACTTTCTTGTCTTTGGACCTGAAAGCGCGTTGAAGCCCGAGGTTGCGAAAACGCAATTGGGCGATCGTTGCGAGATCCGCGATGTGACCGAAGTGGTCACAATGGACGCCAAACCAAGCTATGTGATGCGCAACGGCAAAGGCACCTCGATGTGGGCAGCGGTTGAGGCGGTAAAAGCGGGTGAGGCGCAGGCGGTTGTGTCTTGCGGCAACACTGGCGCGCTTATGGCGATTTCAATGCTGCGCTTGCGTAAGCTGCCCGGCATTGACCGCCCGGCCATCGCCTGCCTTTGGCCGTCGCGCAATCCGGGTGGCTTTAATGTCATGCTGGATGTGGGTGCAGACATTCGCGCAGACGAAAAAGACCTTTTGCAATATGCGCTTATGGGCGGTTCCTACGCCAGAAACGGCCTCGGTCTTGCAATGCCGCGCATCGGGCTTTTGAACGTGGGCACCGAAGAGCACAAAGGCCGGCCGGAAATTAAAGACGCGCATGATCTGATCGCAAGTGCCGCGCCGAACGGCGAGTTCGAGTTCGTTGGTTTTGTCGAAGGCGGTGACATCCCATCAGACCGCGTCGATGTGATTGTAACGGACGGTTTCGCTGGGAACATCGCCCTGAAAACGGGCGAAGGGACTGCCGGGTTGATCCGTGAGTTCCTTCAGGACGCATTTCAGGCCACTTACCTTAGCAAATTTGCCGCCCTGCTCGCGCTCAATTCGCTTAAACGCCTGTCCAAGCGGATTGATCCGCGCCGCGTGAATGGCGGGGTCTTTTTGGGCCTGAACGGCACGGTTGTGAAAAGCCACGGATCAGCAGATGCCACGGGTGTTTCGAGCGCGATCAAACTGGCCGTTCGTCTCGCCGAAAGCCGCTTTACCGAACGTCTGGCCGCGCGGGTTGCATCTGCACCCGTTGCGCGTCAGGATGCGGAGCAAGATAACACCGCAAAAGCGGGTCAAAGCGAGCAGGCAGAATGACAACAAGAGCGCGGGTCCGTGGCGTCGGGCATTACCTTCCCGAAAGGGTGGTCCCAAACGCGTGGTTTGCAGAACAAGGTGTCGACACCTCTGACGAGTGGATCAAAACACGCAGCGGGATCGAACGCCGTCACTTTGCCGTCGACGGAGAAAAAACCTCCCACCTTGCCATTAAAGCCGCCTCCGCAGCACTCGCTGATGCAGAGCTTGAGGCAAGCGACATTGACGCCATTATCGTCGCCACCTCTACGCCTGACCTCACATTTCCCTCCGTCGCAACCATGGTGCAAGCCGCACTTGGCATGACGCGGGGCTTTGCCTTTGACGTTCAAGCGGTTTGTGCCGGGTTTGTCTTTGCGGTTTCAAACGCGAACGCCCTGATCCTGTCTGGGCAGGCAAAACGGGTGCTGGTGATCGGCGCCGAAACATTCTCGCGGATCCTCGACTTTGAAGATCGCGCCACCTGTGTGCTTTTTGGCGATGGAGCCGGCGCCATCATTCTTGAGGCCAGCGAAGGGGCTGGCACCTCAGAGGATCGCGGCATTCTGTCGGTTGATCTGAACTCAGACGGCCGCCACCTTGATATGCTTTACGTCGATGGCGGCGTGTCCTCGACAGGCACCAGCGGCGTTGTGAAAATGCAAGGGCGCGAGTTGTTCAAGCATGCGGTGGTGAAGCTTGCTGACACTGCCGAGACATCGCTTGAAAAAGCGGGGCTTACTCAGGACGATCTGGATTGGATCGTCCCCCACCAAGCCAACATTCGCATCATCTCGGGCACCGCGAAAAAGCTTGGTCTTTCAATGGATCAGGTCGTGGTGACGGTGCAGGATCACGGGAATACCTCTGCGGCATCGATTCCTTTGGCACTGGCAATTGCGAAAGCCGAAGGGCGATTCAACGCCGGTCAGGTCGTGTTGTTGGAAGCAATTGGCGGTGGATTGGCCTGGGGTTCGGTCATTATCCGCTGGTAAACGGGTTTAACGCTTTTTTCCAAGCCACTGATATTGACTCGTAAATTCAACACAAGCATGTTGGGTGAATATTTTAATTAAGGGGGGCGAGATGAGCGAAAAAACACTTACACGCATGGATTTAAGCGATGCGGTTTTCCGCGAAGTGGGCTTAAGCCGCAATGAATCTGCGCAGCTTGTGGAAGGTGTTCTACAGCACATGTCCGACGCTTTGGTGAAGGGCGATCAGGTCAAAATCTCGTCCTTCGGCACCTTTTCGATCCGCGACAAAGCTGCCCGCGTTGGCCGCAACCCCAAAACCGGGGAAGAAGTGCCAATCCATCCGCGCCGCGTTCTGACGTTTCGCCCCTCGCACCTGATGAAAGAACGCGTGGCGGCAGGGAACAAGGCGTAATCCGCTTTGGAAAAGTCTCGCGACGCGTTTCGCACCATTTCAGAAGTGGCCGACTGGCTGGACGTGCCGACGCATGTCCTGCGCTTTTGGGAGAGCCGCTTCAGCCAGATCAAACCGGTAAAGCGCGCAGGTGGACGGCGATACTACCGCCCTTCTGATATGCGCGTGATCGGTGGTGTGAAAACGTTGTTGCACGACCAGGGCATGACCATTCGCGGGGTGCAAAAGCTATTCCGCGAACAAGGGATCAAACATATCTCATCGCATGCCCCGGTTCTTTATGGCGAAGACGATGCGGCCCCCGAGACTAAATCAGTTGTTATTGATCACGACACCGCAGAGCCAACAAAGCCCGTACCTGCTGCGCGATCGACCCGCGATGCAACGCCTGATCCGATTATCGATGACGCCGAAGAAGCCGTCGAAGAAGTCGAAGAGCTTACCGTAGAACTGGATGAGCCTGCTGAGCCTGAGACTGCGGAAGTCGCAGAACCAGTTCTGCAATTCTCGCGTGGCGGTCGCGCTACGCCGAAAGAAGCCGAGGCACCACCTGCCCCTCTTGAAGTCTCTGCGGATGTTCCAAAAACCGACCCGCAAGATGACGATGCAGCTTTCGCGGCCACGCCCGGTGTTGCAGCGCAATTACGCATGATCCCGCGCGATGCATTGGGCGAGCACAAAGATCTTTTGTCCAGCGTTGTCGACAAACTTAAAGCGCTGCACGCGCGCGCCGACTAAGCGCCCTTTTGAGATGCGCGTCGTCACGTTCTGCCCTTGCCCCCACTTAAAATATGCGCCAAAAGTGCCGCGTGTCGGGCTATGGCGCAGCCTGGTAGCGCGTCCGTCTGGGGGACGGAAGGTCGCAGGTTCGAGTCCTGCTAGCCCGACCAATTCGACAATAAGAGGTTTGAGATGACCGGCGTTCTGCCCGACAGCGCGATCCGCGAGATGATCGGCGATGGTCGTGTAAAAGCGCAAACGCCAGTGTTGCCCGCACAGGTGCAACCCGCCTCACTTGATTTGCGCCTTGGAACAACAGCTTATCGTGTGCGCGCGTCTTTTCTGGCAGGCAAGGATCGCACCGTTTCCGAGCGGCTTGAAGATTTCACCATGCACCGCATTGATCTCAGCGATGGGGCCGTGTTGGAGAAAGACTGCGTGTATGTGGTGGAGCTTTTGGAAAGTCTGACGCTGCCTGTCGGTGTTGCCGGGGCTGCTAGTGCCAAGTCATCCATCGGGCGGCTTGATCTTTTGACGCGGATCATCACGGATTATGGCAGCGAGTTTGATCGTATTGCCGATGGTTATGACGGCCCGCTTTACGCCGAGATTTGCCCACAGAGTTTTTCAGTGATCGCACAAACTGGGCAAATGTTGACCCAAGTGATTTTTCGCCAAGGTCAGACGGTGATTGATGACGAGGCGCTGCGCACGCTTCATGCCAAGACGCCGATTGTCTCGGGAGAGGCCGCGATTTCCGGCGGGCTTGGGTTTTCCGTTGATCTAAGGCCAGACGCTGGCACGCTGGTGGGATACCGCGCCAAACCTCATACAGGTGTGATTGATTTGGCCAAATTGGCGCATTACGACCCGCGTGATTTTTGGGAAGAGGTGCGCACAGACACAGGCTGGATCATCCTTGACCCAGGAGCATTTTACATTCTGGTCAGCCGCGAGGCGATCGTTATCCCGCCCGATCACGCTGCTGAAATGGCGCCCTATCTTGCGATGGTGGGTGAGTTTCGTGTGCATTATGCTGGCTTCTTTGATCCCGGCTTTGGGTGGGCGGAAGCTGGCGGAACAGGATCGCGTGGCGTGTTGGAAGTGCGCTGTCACGAGGCGCCCTTTGTGCTAGAGCACGGTCAGATCGTTGGACGGTTGGTTTATGAAAGAATGGCGCACACGCCAGATGCGTTGTACGGGCGCGAGATTGCCTCAAACTATCAAGGCCAGGGTCTTAAGCTGTCAAAACACTTCCGCGCGCCTTAGGCGCTTTGCGCAAAGTTCAACG
Source organism: Paracoccaceae bacterium (assembly GCA_039942715.1). GTDB lineage: Bacteria > Pseudomonadota > Alphaproteobacteria > Rhodobacterales > Rhodobacteraceae > JABDJX01. The sequence goes on along the minus strand of JBDVBY010000007.1, from coordinate 376,703 downwards.
CAGGCGCGCCCGCAATCGCCTCTTTCAAATGAGCGACAACATTTGCGTCCAATGCTGTGCCGCTCATGTCGTTAAGGATGGCGTAGGTTTTGTCGAGCGGCATTGCGCTTCGGTAAGGACGATCAGCGCTAAGGGCGTCAAAGACATCCGAAACAGACAAGATGCGCATTTCAAGCGTTAGTGCATCGCCACCTATACCGTAGGGATAACCTTTGCCATCAATACGTTCATGGTGTGCGACGGCAACTTTTGCCATTGGACGAAACGCGCCCACACGCATCAAAACCGCTTCGCTATAGATAGGATGTTTTTTCATCAGGGCGAATTCATCATCCGTCAGCCCAGCTGGTTTGTCCAAAATCGAGTTTGAAATTCCAAGCTTGCCAATATCGTGAAGCAACGCTGTGCGTTCCAGCCATTTGCGATGCGTATCCTCAAACCCAAAGCTCTCGGCCAAAAGATCTGCATAAAGCGCGACACGGGCCGAATGACCGTGAGTAAACGGGCTTTTGGCATCAATGACCTTGGCAAATCCGCCGACGATTTGGTCCAGCTTTTCGTCTGTCATTTTCCATTTGCTTTGGCTGGGGCGAGATTCCAAGAGCCGTTGATCCAGATCTGGCCGTCCCAGTTCTTGCCAAAAATCAATGCTGGCCCCAACAGAATGAGCGGCCTTGACCAAATCAGGGCTGAACCACTTGCCAGAACGATCGCTGATTTCACCAAGGGCCGCCTCTTTGCCGCCCGATGTGTTGAAAACGTCAATCACCTGCGCAATCAGCGCGATTTGCGAGAAGAGTGGAATGTCGTCGCCTTTTGCCCCCATCGGGTGACCGCCGCCATCCCAGTGTTCATCCAAACACGCCACGCCTTTGGCGACCTCTTCGGAAAACCCCATTTCGCGGGCGATATCGTGTCCCTGCTGACACCGGGTTTCGAACATATCTTTGGAAATGCCGTCGGCGTCTTTCAAAAAGCCTGCCACCACCTTGAGCCGCTTTGCCAACGGTTCATCCGAGGCGGTGTTTTTCATCAGAAACGACAGGGCCTGCCGAATGGAAACGCCCGCAAGCTTATGATTATGCTTGAACATTAAGTCATCGGTCAAAAATAACTGACAAATGCGCGCAGCGTTCGAACTGCACCCGAGGTCCTTTAACATAAGCGTGTAAAAAAGATCTGTCGCCTGATCGCCGTGCAACCCAATTTCTGCGCCGATGGCCGTGCCAATGTAGGCGGCGCGCATGCAATGGCCGGGCGGCTGACCCTCCGTTAGATCAAGCGCATAGCTTAGAGCGCCAAGCACTTCGCCGACGTAGAGATCGCCAACGACGATGCCTTCAAAACTGGATGCGGTTTTCATCGCCCGCTTCTAAGGCAGGAGTGTTTAAGATTCGGTATCGCCTATCGCAGGTTCGAGCGGCAAATACATGTAAACGCCAAGCTCACGCAGCAAATCGTTTGAGCCGATCTCACTGCCCGGATAAGGGGCGGTGTGGGCAAAACCTTCGGCTTCGTAGAGCGATATGGCAGCGGACAGCGATGGGATACTATCAAGATAAAGCCCAGATGCGCCAAGGTCGGTGGCCACTTTGATAACATGGCGCACAAGGCGCTTTCCAAGCCCAAGTCCGCGCGCCTCGTGGCGCAGATAAAGACGTTTCACCTCAAACTCACCATCGCGCAGGGGCTTTAGGAAGATCATCCCAATGAGCGATCCATCGTCTTCGGCCACATAGCCGCGTCCAATTGGTGGGATGAATTTCTCCGGCGTTGCCATCATGGTGGCGGTTGGCTCTTCGGGCGAAAGGTGCACGTCAAAGTCCGATTTCAGAAAGCCACAGACGATGCGAAAAAACTCCAGCACCACAGGCTCCAACGCGACGACGTCTTCGACATTGGTGAGTTCGCGGATGGTGACGCTCACGTCAGAATTTGCCGGTGCGTCGTGCCATGCGCATTGCTTTGGTGGCCTGCGTCACTTTGGGATCAACCGGTTTTCCTTTAGACATCTTGCGCGTCAAAAAGCGCATCCCATAGCGTATTGCCATGTTAATCAGACGGTTGGCGTTCATCGTCTTGCTCCTCTTGATCCTCAATGTCTTCAAGCACTTCGCCGTCATCAGCTGTGTCTTCCGCTTCAACGGCTGGTGCAAACATGTCGGTCTGATCTTCAGAATCGTCTTCGTCGCTCTCTTCTTCCAGACCTGTGCCCGGTGGGGGGCGATTTTCCAACAGACCAGCGGCGCGCAGTTCTTTCAGCCCCGGCAAATCGCGCGCGTTCTCAAGGCCAAAGTGATCAAGAAATTCTTCTGTCACCATATACGTCACCGGGCGTCCGGGGGTCATTTTACGACGGCCAAACTTAATCCACTCAAGCTCGAGAAGTTGATCAACGGTGCCACGACTAACGCCGACACCACGAATTTCTTCGATTTCCGAGCGCGTGACGGGTTGATGATAGGCAATGATCGCCAAGGTCTCGATCGCTGCGCGTGACAGTTTGCGGGTCTCGACAGTTTCCTTTTGCATCAGGAACCCAAGATCGGACGCCGTGCGCATCGCCCAAGACTCGCCCACCTTGACGACAGCAACACCGCGCCCGTCATAACGCTTGCGCAGATGTTCAATCGCCTCTTTTGCATCCGCCCCGTGGGGCATGCGCGCGTTTAGCTCGGCAATTGAAACCGGCTCGGCTGTGGCAAACAAAATTGCCTCAACCATACGTTCCTGCTCGCCCATGGGCGGAGCTTCAAACAGGCTTTCAGGTTCGGCCTCAACGGCCTCAGTTTCGAAGTCAGACACTGGCAGCGGCCTTGATTTGAATGGGTGCAAAGGTTTCGGTCTGCCGGATCTGCAGCTTGCCGGCTTTGACCAATTCCAGCGAAGCCGCGAAATGGCTGGCCGTGGCAGAGCGGCGGCGGATCGGATCGGTTTCCCAGCCCTCGGGCAGGTAAGAAAGCAGGTCGGTCCACTCGCCAGCATAGCCAATCAGTCCGCGCATTCTGTCCAGCGCTTGTTCAAGCGTCATCACATGGGCGCGGTCCATGACGTAGGGGCGGAAATCATCGCGCGTACGAATGCGGGCATAGCCTTGCATCAGATCAAGCAGCGTTGCGGTATACCGAACGCGGCGCACACGGGTCACGTCCTCGGGCACACCACGCACAAAGAAGTCACGCCCTTTTTGATCGCGCGCCATCAGCTTGGCCGCAGAATCGCGCATCGCGGACAAACGCTCTAATTGAAACGCCAGATGCGCTGCCAAATCTTCGCCAGAGGGACCTTCGTCAGCCGGATCAGGAGGCAAAAGCAGGCGCGATTTGAGAAAAGCGAGCCACGCGGCCATCACCAAATAATCCGCCGCCAACTCGATGCGCAGCGTGCGCGCGCGTTCGATAAAGCCAAGATATTGTTCGGCCAGCGCCAAAACGGAGATTTTACGCAGATCGACTTTTTGGGTGCGCGAGAGCATCAAAAGCAGATCGAGCGGGCCTTCAAACCCGTCGACGTCAATGATCAGCGCTTCGGCTGCAAGCCGCTCTTCGACATCGTCGAATTCCACGTCGCCATCCATGCTCTGCTCTCCAAGGTGCGGATCAAGCCCGCTTCCCAATCAATCTTGCAAAAGACCTTGCCCAATAAGGCTAAGAAACTCTGCCTCAGCGGCTGGAATGTCAATATCTATTGGGGTCTGGCGGCAGGATAACGCAACATCTGCCCTTTCCTGCGCCTCTGGAACCATTGGCCCGATCTCGGCAACACTGCGCATTTCCGCAAGCTCGCCGTTACAGTGCAGGACAAGATCACACCCAGCCGCCACCGCCTTTTCAGCACGGTCCCGGATACTTCCCGAAAGCGCGCCCATCGAGATGTCATCGGTCATCAAAAGGCCGCTCAGATTCAGGTTTTCGCGCAAATAGGTGATTCCCTCGGGCGAGTACGTAATCGGCCTATCAGCATCAAGGTCCTGCAGCACGATATGCGCGGTCATCACCATTGGCCGATCAGCCATCTCGCGGAATGGCGCGAAATCGTACTGCTCAAGATAGGATAGCTTTTCTGACAGGCGCGGAAGGTCTTTGTGACTGTCTAGTGTGGCAAGCCCGTGTCCGGGCGCATGTTTCAACACAGGCAAACACCCGGCATCCATCAGCCCGTCGGCACAGGCCCCCGCCATCGCGACGACCACATCGGCATTTTCGCCATAACAACGATTTCGCAGAAACGGATGCGTTTTGTCGCGTGCGATGTCAGCAGAAGGGGCGCAATTGACGTCGATACCGTGCGCGACAAGCTCTGTCCCGATCAAAAGACCACGAAGGTACATTGCGCGTGGGCCAGCGGGCACCTGATCCAGCGGCGGCATCCACTCTTTCCAGTGAGGCGCGCGCATCCGCTGCACACGACCACCTTCCTGATCAATTAGGATTGGAGCGTTGCGCCCCACAGCTTCGCGCAGATTGCTTGTCAAACGGCGCAGCTGATCCGGCGTCTCGCAATTTCTGGCGAACAAAATAAAACCCCAAGGGTTGGCGTCTTTGAAAAACGCGGACTCCTCGGGGGAAAGGTCAGGCCCGGCGGGCGCGAGTATATACGCGCCCTGCCCCACTTATTCCTGCACGACAGGGATACAGTTGGCACCATCTGCTACGAGTACGGCGCAGAAACGGCGCGCGTCAGACAGATCGGAAAAGCCAACAGCGCGCAGGCGGTAAAATGCGCGCCCGCCCGTGTTGGCAGCTTGGACAACAGGCTCCTTGCCAACCATATAATCGCCAAATTGCGTCATCGCGTTTGCCCACTCAACTTGCGCATCCGCTTCACTGGCATACGCACCTAGCTGAACAAGACGGGTACCCGACGGGATCGTGGCGGCCACGATTGCACCCGTTTCGTTGCGCGCAGGGGCCGAGACCAGTTGCAGGTTCGCTGGACGCAGTTGTGGGCGCGGCGAGATTGTCGGGACACCAGCTGCGGCTTCGATCTTTTGCACAGCCGGTTCGGGCTTCAGACCCAAGGCCATTGCCACAGCCAAATCGGTGGCAGTGGGGCCGGATGACCCTTCCAATGCCGCAATGGCTACATCTTCGTCTTCAACAGTCAAAGATGAGATTTCAGGACTCGCCAACGCGCCTTCTTCGGCTGCCAGTGGCAAGATCGGCTCGTCCTCAAGGATTTGCGGTGCGTGCACGACGATCATTGGCTCTTCGTCCAGAACAGGTGCCACGCCGGCTGTTGCGATTTCCGCGACGTCGTCTTCAACCGGAACTGGCGGAAGGTTAGCCATCGCAAGGTCTTCGCCTTCGTCAAAGGTGGTGGGCTGCGGGGCGAGAACGACTTGTTCAGTCAGAACCTCGTCAACACGCTCTTCCGCAATGCGGTTCACAGTCAAACCCTGATATTCACTGGCGATGCCGCCTGGATCAGCCGGAGCTACCCGCATCGGGCCTTCCAATGCGCGCACAACCGGCACGCCGGACACATCGCGCACCCAAAGCTTCCAACCCCAGGTCGCCAGACCCGCAATCAAAAGAATGGATAGAAACGCGCCCGCCCAATTCAGAAGTGTCGTAAGAGATCCGCCCTCGGGCTGACCACCATAGTCATCAAAGTGTAGTGCCGCCATTTTTTATGCCTCATAAATGCCCCCGGTTGATCCGGGTGGTCAATCCTGCTCGTGTTAACGTCAGCGGGGCGCTTTATAGGTCAGCGCATTACCTCATCCAACGTTATCCACAGGATAGCGAATCAGTTAAAAAAGGGCAACGCTTTGCTTGCAAAATGGGGTGTTTTTCGCCGTTGCAGCCCGCTTATCGCGCCCAATTTCACGAGACATGTAGTCTTAAGGCGATAACTTTGAATTAAGAGCGCCCTTTAACCGACTGCAAGAAATCGGGAAAAGTTACATCTGTTTTTTGCGAAGGGTAGACCTTTTAAACGGCGTGCCGGTGCTTCCATTGGCGTGCAAGCCAAACCGCGCTTCCTGAGGTTCGTCTTGCTTAGCGCATTTCCTCGACAGGCGTGACACCAAGGATGCCCAAGCCATTTGAGATCACCACCGCGACAGCCCGTGGCAAAGCGATTTTTGCCGCCGTCGCTTTTGGATCGCCCTCGTGCAGAAAGCGCAGCTCAGGATTGTCATTGCCCTTGTTCCACAGCGCGTGGAAATCTGATGCAAGCTCGTAAAGATAAAACGCAATCCGGTGCGGTTCGTGATTGCGCGCAGCGATCTCGACAAGGCGCGGCCATTCTGCAAGCTTTTTGGCCACGGCAAACTCGGCTTCATCTTCAAGCAACGCATCATCCGACCAATCAAGGTGCATCTCTTCGGCTTTACGCATTACCGACCGCACACGGGCGTGGGCGTATTGCACGTAAAATACCGGATTATCCTTGGACTGTTCGACCGCCTTGGCGAAATCAAAATCCAGAGGCGCGTCGTTTTTCCGTGTCAGCATAACAAAGCGCGCCACATCGCGGCCAACCTGATCGACCACATCAGACAGCGTTACAAACGTCCCTGCCCGCTTCGACATTTTGAACGGCTCACCGTCTTTATAAAGTTTGACCAATTGCGTCAGCTTCACATCGAGCGGCACGCGCCCGTCAGAAAGCGCAGAGACCGCAGCCTTCATCCGTTTCACATAGCCACCGTGATCGGCCCCGAAGATATCAATCAGCTCGTCAAAGCCCCGGTCGATCTTGTCCCAGTGATACGCAATATCAGGAGCGAAATAGGTCCACGTGCCGTCCGACTTCATGATCGGGCGGTCTACATCGTCGCCGTGTTCGGTCGACTTGAACAGCGTCTGCTCGCGCGGCTCCCAATCCTCGGGCTTTTTGCCCTTGGGTGGTTCAAGCGTGCCCCGATAGATCAGACCTTTGGAGTCGAGGTCTTTGATCGCCTCTTCAATCCGTCCGGTGCCATAAAGTGACTTTTCGGAGTAGAAGTGGTCCATCTCAACGCCAAGCTTAGCCAGATCGCTGCGGATCAGCTCCATCATCGCTTCGGTCGCAAATTCGCGAATGTCCTCCAGCCAGAATTGCTCGCCCTTGTCGACAAACTGATCTCCAACCTTGGTTTTGAGCGCCTCACCGACTGCAATCAGATAATCGCCCGGATAGGTGCCATCCTCGAAGGCCACCTCTTGGCCGTGCGCCTCGAGATACCGCAGATAAACAGACCGCGCGAGAACATCGACCTGCGCGCCGCCATCGTTGATGTAGTACTCGCGCGTCACATCGTAGCCTGCAAACGCGAGCAAACTGGCAAGAGCATCACCAAAGACAGCACCCCGCGTGTGTCCAACATGAAGCGGTCCGGTTGGATTGGCCGAGACGTACTCGACGTTCACCTTCACACCCGCGCCCATGCCCGAATGACCAAACTGCGCCCCGGCATCAATCACCTCGGCGACCGTGTCGTGCCAAACGGCAGGCACCAACCGCAAGTTGATAAAGCCCGGCCCCGCAACCTCGGCCGTGGCGATGTTGGGATCACTAGAAAGACGCATCACCAGCTTTTCCGCAATCGTGCGCGGCGGCTGGTTGGCAGGTTTCGCCAGCACCATCGCGGCATTGGTCGCCATATCCCCATGCGCGGCATCACGCGGAGGCTCAACAGCGACATTGCCATAAGACAGGTCGGCGGGAAGCTCGCCATCGGCGACCATCGCGTCGAGCGTTTCAATAACTGTGGTGCGGATGTCTGCGAATATGTTCATGGGGTTCACCGTTGAAGTTGGGGACCGTTTATCATGGTGGTGGTACAGTGCAACTCGGCGTTGCTTTAAATAATTGTTAAGCATGTTGGGCAAAAAGGGTGCGAAATCCCCGTTCAATAGGACCCCCATAATGCTGCACCGTATGTTATTCGCTTCCATCCTGTGTCTTTCGGGATTTACGGCACAAGGCGGTACCATCTCAGTTTTTGCGACCGGGATCATGCCCGTAAGTGACATTAGCGATGGATCACAAACCTGGATTTGGACGGGCAACATCTCGGATCAAATCCCTGACGTGTCCGGTTCGGCGTCCTTTGGGCATTTCGAGTTTTCGCCAAGCGATCTTGCCATGCAAAGCTTTTCCGTTGGTGGCACCGAAATTGCGTTTCTACCCCCCACAGACGCACTGTTGGACAGCCGCATTTCACTTGGGCCGGATTCGCTAAGCGTTTCGATTTTTCTTGATCCCAGCGATCCATTTTTCACCCAGGTCTATTCAAATGCAGGCTTTAGCTTTTCAATGTCAGGACAGGCTTTTGTCAGCGATCCCAATGATTTGGCCACTCTTTCTCCGCTAAACGAGAACGGCGCTTCGACGGTTTTGTTTTTGCGCCCCGAAGGGGGCAGCTTTACCAGCGCAAGTGGAACCGGAGCCTTGACTGCAACGCCAGAGGTTCAGGCAGTTCCTTTGTCAGCAAGTTCTGCGTTCTTGTTGTTGGGCATCGCGGGTTTGTTCGGGATTGGCCGGATCGGATTGCGGCGGCGCGCGTTTTAGGACGGCATAAACCGCTCATGACTTTCTAGCGCGAAGCGATCCGTCATCCCCGCGATGTAGTCCGACACAATCCGCGCCAAAGCCACCTCACCCACCGCCTCTTCCACGTCCTTGCGCCACTGCTTAGGCAGGTTTTCGGGATGCGCGAGGAAAAACGGGAACAAATCATCGACCGCTTTAGTCACCTTAATCCGCATCTCGACCACTGAAGGCGCGCGGTACATGCGATCAAATAGGAATTGGCGGATGACCTTTAGATCCTGAAACACCGGATCGGAAAAACGGATGATCTGAAAACCGGCGCGGCGGATATCATCTGCCGAGTGCGGCGCGATCTGGGTCAGGCTGTCTTTCGCATAAAGGATCACGTCTTCGACAAGCACACCAAAGAAACGCCGCAAGGCCTCATGACGGCGACGATAGTAGTTCAGGTCAGGATAAAGCGCATCCACCTTCGCAAAACAATCCTTCAGGATTGGCAGTTCCGCCAATTCATCGGTTGAAAACAACTCGGCGCGCAGCCCGTCGTGCAGGTCATGATGATTGTAGGCAACATCGTCTGAAATCGCGGCCACCTGAGCCTCGGCACTCGCGTAAGTGTCCAATTCAAGATCGTGTCGCTTTTGATAATCAGCCAACGCCCAAGGCAAATCGCCTGTCACGGGACCGTTATGTTTGGCAATGCCTTCAAGGGTTTCCCACGTAAGGTTCAACCCATCAAACTCTGCATAATGCCGCTCTAAATTCGTAACAATCCGCACCGCTTGGGCATTGTGATCAAAGCCGCCATAAGGCGCCATCAACGCCCCCAAAGCGTCTTCGCCTGTGTGCCCAAAGGGCGTGTGTCCAAGGTCATGCGCAAGGGCGACGGCTTCGGTTAGCTCACCATTAAGCCCCAAAGCTCCTGAGATCGTGCGCGCAACCTGTGCCACCTCGATCGAATGCGTCAGACGCGTGCGAAAATAATCACCCTCGTGCTCAATAAACACCTGAGTCTTGTGCTTCAGACGCCGAAAGGCACTCGCGTGAATGATCCGGTCGCGGTCACGCTGAAAGCAGGATCGAAACGTACTTTCGTCTTCTGAATAGAGCCGACCGCGGCTTTGCCCCGGATCGGATGCGTATGGCGCGTGCATATCTGCGCGTCCCGTCTTGTTTGCCTATCCCAAGGCCCATATATTCATGGAAACCCTTAAATGGAAACGACTGATCCATGGACCTGAACATACCCCCTCGCGTGACGCCCCGCGCCTTTGAGCGTTTGGCCGAGATCAACGCAAATGCCGACGCTCCAAAGGCGCTGCGGGTGGCTGTTGAAGGCGGCGGATGTTCGGGATTTCAGTACAATATTGACCTAGATGCGCCTGTTGAAGGCGATCTGGTGTTGGAAGGATCGGGTCAAAAAGTAGTGGTGGACGAAGTTTCTCTGCCGTTTCTGGCCAACGCGGTGATTGACTTCAGCGATGAGCTTATCGGCGCGCGGTTTGTGATTGAGAACCCAAACGCGTCCTCGTCCTGCGGCTGTGGGACGAGCTTCTCGATGTAAAACAGCGCGTTATGACGCGCTGTTATCATCAATAATCCAATCGAAGTCTTCGCCATTGATGAAATCGACGTCCATTTGCGTGGAAGTCGCAGCTTTTGTGGCTTCATAATCATGCGTTTCAGCCATCGCGGGCAAGCTGACCGACAATGTGGTGACGCCTGCCAAAAAGGCGGCTGTGGTGATTTTACGTTTCTTCATCTCAGTTTCCTCTCTGTTCGTGTAAATTACATATGTAACATCCATTAACATTCAAGGACTGACCATCCGATATTTGTGCACACACACCTGTGCACTCTCTTGCCCGCGCGCGCGAGATGCGCCACAACCTGCGCTAAGGCAAAAGGGGCGCTGAGATGAAAATCGCGACATTTAACATCAACGGCGTCAAAGCCCGATTTGAAGCGCTGCAGTCTTGGTTGAAAGAAAGCGCGCCGGATGTGGCCCTTTTGCAAGAAATTAAATCGGTCGACGAAGCCTTCCCCCGCGAAGCCTTTGAAGACCTTGGCTACACGGTCGAAACCCATGGTCAAAAGGGCTTCAACGGCGTGGCGATCTTCTCGAAACTTCCGCTTGAAGATGTCACACGTGGTCTGCCCGGCGATGACTGCGACGAACAGGCGCGCTGGATCGAAGCGACTGTGATGGGCGAACGCCCCGTGCGTGTGTGCGGGCTATACCTGCCCAATGGCAACCCAACGCCGGGGCCAAAGTACGACTACAAGCTTGACTGGATGAAACGGCTCAAGGCGCGCGGCGAAGCCCTTTTGGCCGCCGAAGAGCCTGCTGTCATGTGCGGTGACTACAATATAATTCCGCAAGATGAAGACGCCGCCCACCCAGAGAACTGGACAACCGACGCGCTGGCCCGCCCGGAAAGCCGAGCGGCGTTTCGCAAAATCTTGAACCTCGGCTTCACCGAAGCTTTTCGCGCCTGCAAGCAGGGGCCGGGGCATTATTCGTTCTGGGATTATCAGGCAGGCGCTTATGATCGCAACGATGGTATCCGTATTGATCACCACCTTCTGACGCCGCAAGCGGCCGATCTTTTGCAAGATTGCTGGATTGAAGCGGACGTACGCGGGCGTGAAAAACCCTCCGACCATGTCCCTGTGTGGATATCGCTTGACGCGTAACGCGCTTCTTCTGTCCCAAAATTACTTTGGGCTTTCTGGAGGGGGTGGACCCCCTCAAGTTGCGCGTCGCCGAAAAGGCGGCGCAAAGCTCTTCTGATTTAATGTATACAATAAATTAGTCGTGGGCCGAAAAATCATGTTATCACTTGGACAAACACCAGGGAGCCGCCGCCATGACCACCATTCAACGTCTTGATCACGTCAATATTCTAACCGCCAATATGGACGACATGATTGCATGGTATGGCGATATTCTTGATCTGCATCCCGGTCACCGTCCGCCATTTTCTACGCCTGGTGCCTGGCTTTATTGCAATGACATCCCGTGTGTTCATCTGGTGGAAATTGACTCAAGCCGAACCCCCAAAGAACCGCAGATTGAACACTTCGCCTTTGCAGCAACAGGGTTGCCTGCCTTTCTGGAAAAACTCGATGCGCGCGGTATCGCCTATTCGCTTGACCACGTGCCCGAGATGCCGCTGGTGCAGGTGAATATTGCAGACAGCGATGGCAACCACATCCATGTTGATTTCGCATCTGGCGAAATTCCTTCTTAAATCTGGGACTATGTTGCGCACCTTGGGCGAAATAACCTGTCGCCCAAGCGCTGCGGCTCGTCTAAACTGATCGAACGCGCCACGCAGGCGGTCAAGGGAGAACGGGCATGGAAGCCCTAGGGCTTACATTTGAAATGGTCGTCGTTTTGGCGGTTTTAGGCGTGACCATTGCGCTGTTCGTTTCAGAAATCGTGCGCGTCGATGTGGCCGCAATTTGCGTAATGGTCGCACTCGGGCTTTTGACGGCTGTGCCGGGCTTGGAAAACCTTGTTGATACCCGCGAGTTGTTCAGCGGTTTTGCCTCGAACGCAGTGATCTCGATTATCGCGGTGATGATCATCGGTGCAGGACTTGATCGCACGGGCGCGATGTCTTCCGTGGCGGCGTGGATCACCCGCGTGGGCGGGTCGACTGAGAGCCGGATCATCATGCTGATTTCGTCCACCGTGGGCGTGATTTCATCGTTTATGCAGAACGTTGGCGCAGCGGCACTGTTCCTGCCCGTGGTCAGCCGGGTGTCGACACGCACAGGTCTGCCGATGTCGCGGCTTTTGATGCCGATGGGCTTTTGCGCAATCCTTGGTGGTACGATGACAATGGTGGGGTCATCACCCCTTATCCTGCTGAATGATTTGTTGTTTTCGATCAATGAAACCCTGCCTGCTGATGCGCAGATGGCCGATTTCTCGCTGTTCTCGGTGACACCAATCGGCGTGGCTTTGGTGGCAACCGGCTTGCTTTACTTCATCATATTCGGCCGCTGGGTGTTGCCGACGACCAATCGCGATGACACTGGCAATGCACAATCCACGCTGGAATATTACAACGCCACCTACGGGCTTGATGGCGCGGTACACGAGGTGAATGTGCCCCATGGCAGCTTGCTTGTGGGCCACACAATCGACGATCTGCAGCGCGCTTTTAAAGTACAAATCATCGCGACCTGTTTTCAAGGCAAGACCTACACTGCCCCGCCGCGCGATGTGGTGATCGAAGCGCCAGCACAGCTTGCTGTGATCGCCGATCAAAGTGCAATTACCGAATTTGAAGATGCGTTCATGCTGGACGAAGCCGCGAGCCTTGAGACCTTTGCCGAGGCGCTTTCTCCGGGCAAAGCGGGGATTGCCGAGGTGGTTATTCCGGCAGGGTCAAACATCATTGGCAAGACAATGCGCGATATCTGGTTGCGCAAAGTTTACGGGCTTTCACCTCTCATCATCTATCGCGGTGGTGAAACGCTGAATCCGGAGACGAGCGACTTTGGTGAATTGGAGTTTGCCGCCGGGGACACGCTGGTCTGTTATACTCAGTGGGAAGCACTGGCGCGGCTTGAAAAAGACCGCAATTTCGTGGTGGTCACCACCGATTTTCCACATGAAGATTTGCGCCCCAAGAAAATCGGGTGGGCGATTTTGTTTTTCGTTGTCGCGATCACGCTGGTGTTGTTTTCCGATTTGCGATTGTCGCTGTGTCTGTTGGTGGGCGCCGTTGGCATGATCCTAAGCAAGGTTTTGACCGTTGACGAAGCCTATGGCGCGGTCAGTTGGAGTACTGTGTTTTTATTGGCCAGCCTGATCCCATTGGGTCAAGCCGTGCAATCCTCCGGGACCGCGGGCTGGATCGCCGAGCAGGTTTTATTTGTCCTCGACGGGATGCCAATTTGGGTCATTCAAGCCGCGGTTGCAGTGCTTGCTACGTTCTTTACCCTTGTGATGTCGAATGTGGGCGCCACGGTTTTGCTGGTACCACTGGCTGTGAACATAGCTCTTGGAGCCGGCGCTGATCCCGCGTTGTTTGCGTTGACGGTAGCAATTTCAACCTCGAACTCGTTTTTGATCCCGACGCATCAAGTAAACGCGTTGATCATGGGTCCGGGCGGCTATCGCGTTGTGGATTTCATGCGCGCGGGTGGGATTATGACAGTTCTGTTCTTGATCGTCTCGTTGAGCGTTTTGAATTTGCTTTATTAAGGGGCTCTGCCCCGGCCGCTTTGCGCCCTCCCCGGGATATTTTTACCAAGAAGAAAGCCCCGCGGAGTTATCCACAGGAAACTGGGTGACGAGCGGTTAATGTTCTGCTAATGTTCTATTCTCGCCATTGAGGTTTGCGGCATGCCCGCTATGTGTCACTTGGCGGATATGAGGGTGCCATGGCTGAGCTGAAAAACATCGAAGTGCGCGGGGCGCGCGAGCATAATCTCAAGAACATCGATGTGGATATTCCGCGCGACAAGTTTGTGGTGATCACCGGGCTTTCGGGATCGGGTAAATCTTCGCTCGCGTTTGACACGATCTATGCCGAAGGGCAGCGGCGGTATGTTGAGTCTTTGTCGGCTTATGCGCGCCAGTTTCTGGATATGATGGAAAAGCCGGATGTAGATCACATCTCTGGCCTCTCCCCGGCGATTTCGATTGAGCAAAAGACCACGTCGAAAAATCCTCGTTCGACCGTTGGCACTGTGACCGAGATTTACGATTATATGCGCCTTTTGTTTGCGCGTGCTGGCACGCCCTATTCGCCGACCACTGGTCTGCCGATTGAAGCGCAGCAGGTGCAGGATATGGTCGACAGGGTGATGACGCTAGAAGAGGGGACGCGTGCGTATCTGCTTGCCCCGATCGTGCGGGATCGCAAGGGTGAGTATCGCCGTGAGTTTGCCGAGTTGCGCAAGACGGGCTTTCAGCGGGTAAAGGTGAACGGCGAGTTCTATGAGCTGGACGAGCCGCCGACGCTGGATAAGAAATTTCGCCATGACATCGATGTTGTTGTGGACCGGATCGTGGTGAAGGATGGTTTGGAAACGCGGCTGGCGGATAGCTTTCGCACCGCTTTGAACCTTGCTGACGGCATTGCGATTTTGGAGACCGCACCGAAAGACGGCGAGCCTGAGCGGATGACGTTTTCTGAGAATTTCGCCTGTCCTGTGTCGGGCTTTACCATTCCTGAGATTGAGCCCCGGTTGTTTTCATTCAACGCGCCTTTTGGGGCCTGTCCAAAGTGTGACGGCCTTGGGGTTGAGCTGTTTTTTGACGAACGCCTTGTCGTGCCCGATCAGACTTTGAAGATATACGATGGCGCTTTGGCGCCCTGGCGCAAGGGCAAATCCCCTTACTTTCTGCAGACGATCGAGGCGATTGCCAAGCACTATAAGTTTGACAAAAACACCAAGTGGAAAGACCTGCCTGCGAAGGTGCAGGAGGTATTCTTGCGTGGCTCGGGAGATGAGGAAATTAACTTCCGCTTTGACGAGGGCGGACGGGTTTATCAGGTCAAGAAAACCTTTGAGGGCGTCATTCCGAATATGGAACGGCGTTATCGCGAAACGGATTCAAATTGGATCCGCGAAGAGTTCGAGCGCTATCAGAATAACCGCCCTTGCGGAACGTGCGGGGGGTTTCGTCTGCGCGAAGAAGCTTTGGCGGTGCGGATTGGTGACGAGCATGTGGGTCATGTGGTGCAGAAGTCTATCCGCGAGGCGCTGGCGTGGGTTGAGGATGCGCCGAAACATCTGACAAAGCAGAAGAACGAGATTGCGGTTGCGATCCTGAAGGAAATTCGCGAGCGGCTTGGGTTTTTAAACAATGTGGGCCTCGAGTATCTGACGTTGTCTCGCAATGCGGGAACGCTTTCGGGTGGCGAGAGTCAGCGGATCAGGTTGGCCTCTCAGATTGGCAGCGGCTTGCAGGGCGTTTTATATGTGCTGGATGAGCCGTCGATTGGCCTGCATCAGCGCGACAATGACCGCCTGCTGACCACGCTGAAGAACCTGCGCGATCAGGGCAATACAGTGATTGTGGTTGAGCATGACGAAGAAGCCATCCGCGAGGCGGATTACGTCTTTGACATTGGTCCCGGTGCGGGTGTGCATGGCGGCGATGTGGTTGCCAAGGGGACGCCGAAGCAGATTATCGCGAACAAGAAGAGCGTGACGGGTGATTATCTGGCGGGGCGGCGCGAGATTGCGATTCCGCTCAAGCGACGCAAAGGAAACAAGAAAAAGCTGACTGTCGTCAAGGCGACGGGGAACAACCTTCAGAACCTGACGGCGGAATTTCCGTTGGGCCAGTTTGTTTGTGTGACGGGCGTATCTGGTGGCGGCAAGTCGACGCTGACGATTGAGACACTGTTTAAGACGGCTTCGATGGCGCTAAACGGTGCGCGCCAGACCCCTGCCCCGTGTGAAACGATCAAAGGGCTCGAGCATCTCGACAAGGTCATTGATATTGACCAACGCCCCATCGGGCGCACGCCGCGTTCGAACCCGGCGACCTATACCGGGGCTTTCACGCCGATCCGCGATTGGTTTGCCGGGTTGCCGGAGTCCAAGGCGCGCGGCTATGCGCCAGGGCGGTTCAGCTTCAACGTCAAAGGCGGGCGTTGCGAGGCCTGCCAGGGCGATGGTGTGATCAAGATCGAAATGCACTTTTTGCCAGACGTTTATGTGACCTGCGAGACTTGCAAGGGCGCGCGTTACAATCGCGAGACGCTTGAGATTAAGTTCAAAGGCAAGTCGATTGCTGATGTGCTCGACATGACCGTTGAGGATGCGCGCGAGTTTTTCAAAGCCGTGCCGAGTATCCGCGACAAGATGGAAGCGCTGCATCGCGTTGGTCTGGACTATATTAAAGTGGGTCAACAGGCGACGACACTATCGGGCGGCGAGGCGCAGCGGGTGAAACTCTCCAAAGAACTCGCCAAACGGTCGACAGGTCGCACTTTGTATATTTTGGACGAGCCAACGACGGGTTTGCACTTCGAAGATGTTCGAAAATTGCTAGAGGTGCTGCACGAATTGGTGGATCAGGGCAACTCGGTTATCGTGATTGAGCATAACCTCGACGTGATCAAAACTGCAGATCATATCATCGACATCGGCCCCGAAGGTGGTGACGGCGGTGGGCAGATTGTGGCCGAAGGCACGCCCGAAGAGATCGCAAAAGTTAAGAAATCATACACCGGGCATTACCTGGCGGATATGTTGGGCGAAACGAAAAAACCGGCAAAAGCCAAAAAACGACAAAAAAGAAGATCGCAGCGGAATAAAGCCGCTGCGAATGGCCAAACGTGGAGTTTAAAGCTCTGCCCTGAATAGCTGAGCAAAGAAAGGCGTTGCTAAATGCAGCGCCCTTTCTTTTTGGATCAGCTAAAGGCCATCTCTTCGGTGTAACCTGCCAGAAATTCAGCGCTTGGCGGGATGGGTGTGATGACATCGATCAAGATGCCGTTCGGGTCTGAATAAATTGCGTGACGTTGGCCATGCGGTTCACTTCGCAAAGAATGTATCGGCAAAACGCCCGCCTTTTGAAGACGCGCATCTTCTGCATCAACGTCTTCAACTTCAAAGCTTAGGATCAGATTCTTTGAAACGCCCCTGCGCTCTTGCGGGATCGTTTCATGATCCGCTTGCAGCACCGTGATGTTCACTGCGGCGTCGAATTTGCTTTGCAGATGGAAATACCAATCGCTTTCGAACATCGCCTTAAAGCCGAAGTTTTCCACATAAAACGCCGCTGTTGCAGCAACGTCGTTGGTTTGGATCAATGGATAGAATTGCGAGATTTTCATTGGATTTTCCTTTGCGACATTTTGCATACACTGTGTATGTAATGTGATTCTAAAGTACATGCAAGTTGTATTTATCTGTGCTAACAACAGCACATCAAAAGAAAGCGCGCTATGAAATCCTCTGCCTCCGCCCCACCAAACAAGCGCACCCAAGCTGAACGGCGCGCTGCCACCAAATCCGCTTTGCTAAAGGCCGCGCGACAGCTTTTTGTGACCCGAGGGTTTGCTGATACCGGCACGCCTGAGTTGGTGGCAAAGGCAGGCGTCACACGCGGCGCGCTTTATCACCACTTTGAAGACAAGACCGATCTGTTTCGTGCGCTGGCCACGCAAGAAGCCCAAGCGATTGGCGCGTTGATTGAAGAAAGAACGCAGGATGTCAGCGATCCAGACGAAGCCATGATAGTTGGCACAAACGCCTATTTCGATGCGATGGCTGTGCCGGGCCGTGCAAAATTGTTGCTGTCGGATGCACCGTCGATCTTGGGCTTTGCCGAAGCCTTGGCGTTGACAAAACCCGAAGGCAGCGAGGGGCTGAAAGAAGGATTGCGCGAAGCCCGCCCAAATCTAAGCGAGGCGGAATTGGACGCGTTAACGAACGTCCTCTCTGCCGCTTTCGACAGAGCCGCGCTGGAAATAGCAGAGGGCGCAGAACGCCAACCTTATATCGACGCTCTGCTTGCACTGGTCAGCAAAACAATGGCCGACGCCTAAGCCCCGGCCATTACAAAATTCAGATATGGATCACGCGATCATAGGCGTCCAAAACGCTTTCGTGCATCATTTCTGACAGCGTCGGATGCGGGAAAACGGTTTCCATCAGGTCTTCTTCTGTCGTCTCAAGCTGACGACCCACGACATAGCCTTGAATCAGCTCGGTCACTTCCGCGCCGACCATGTGGGCCCCCAATAGCTCGCCGGTTTTCTCGTCAAAGATGGTTTTGACCATGCCCTCCGCCTCGCCCAAAGCGATCGCCTTGCCGTTGCCGATAAACGGGAAACGCCCGACTTTGACCTTGTAGCCCAACTCTTTCGCCTTTGCTTCGGTATAGCCGACTGAAGCGACTTGCGGGTGACAGTAGGTACAGCCTGCGATGCTTTCCGGCTTGACCGGATGCACTTTGTTTTTGCCCGCAATCAGCTCGGCAACCATCACACCTTCGTGGCTCGCCTTGTGCGCCAACCATGGGGCGCCTGCGATATCGCCAATGGCAAACAGACCATCAACGCCCGTGCGACAGAACTCATCCGTCACAACATGAGTGCGGTCGATTTTGACTCCAAGCTCTTCAAGTCCCAAGCCTTCGACATTGCCAACAATGCCCACAGCTGAAATCACCGTATCAAAGTCGTGTTTTTCAACCTTGCCGTCCACTTCGATATGCGCAGTTACCTTACTGGCGGCGCGATCAAGCTGTTTGACCATCGCCTTTTGCATGATCTTCATGCCCTGCTTTTCGAACGACTTTTTGGCAAAGGCGCTGATCTCTGCATCTTCGACGGGCAGCACGCGGTCCATAACCTCAACAACAGTCGTCTCGGCCCCAAGCGTGTTGTAAAAGCTGGCAAATTCAATCCCGATGGCACCTGATCCAATGACCAACAGTTTCTTGGGCATATGTGGCGGCTGCAACGCGGCCTTATAGGTCCAGACGCGCTTGCCATCCGCCTCTAGGCCCGGCAATTCGCGCGCGCGCGCACCGGTGGCAAGGATAATCGACTTTGCGCTAAGCTCTTCGGTGCCCTTGTCGGTCTTAACCGAGACTTTGCCCTTGGCCGGGATCGTCGCCTCGCCCATCACGACGTCAATTTTGTTCTTCTTCATTAAGTGTGCCACGCCGCCCGAAAGCTGTTTGGCTACCCCGCGAGAGCGTTTCACAACCGCGTCGATGTCATAGTTGATGTTGTCAGCAGACAGGCCAAATTCCTTGGCACGGTGCATCAGATGGAACACCTCTGAGGATCGCAACATCGCTTTGGTCGGGATACAGCCCCAGTTCAAGCAAATGCCACCCATGTGCTCGCGCTCAACAATCGCCACCTTCAGACCCAGTTGGCTGGCCCGAATTGCGGCCACATAACCGCCCGGTCCGGCTCCAATTACGACGACGTCAAAACTCTTTGCGGCCATGGGTGTGCTCCTGCAATCGAAAATAGTTTGATGTTAAACTATCTGCCACATCTCGGGTGCAATGTCACCAGTCTGAGCCTTGTTGAATGCGCATAGCTGCTATTTATCGTCGCCCGCGTGTGGGCCTCATGTGGGATTGCATCAAAGTGCCGCTTCGCCGACACTTCTTCCACCTCACCTAGAAAGGACGCACCCGATGAGCATGGACGCAATCAAACCCGGCAAAACCGCTGTCATCACCGGCGGCGGCGCGGGAATTGGACTGGCTGCAGGGCAGCGATTTGCGCGCGCAGGTATGAATGTTGTCTTGATTGACCTGCGCGAGGAGTTGTTTGAGGACGCTGCCAAATCCTTGCAAGACCTAGGGGCGCCGCAAGTTGTGGCGCGCAATATCGATGTTGCGGATAAAGGGGCGATCCGAACCTTCGCAGCCGAAGTTGAAGCGCGCTTTGGCGGTGTCGATGTGCTGATGTGCAACGCAGGCATTCAGCCGGGCAGCGACATCTTTGATCAAACCCAAACGTGGGATCGCGTCCTTCAGGTCAACCTTGGCGGCATCGTCACTTGCTGCCAGACGTTTGCTCCAAACATGATCGCGCGCGACCAACCGGGTTTGATCATCAACACCGGCTCCAAACAAGGGATCACAGCCCCTCCGGGCGATCCGGCGTATAACGTAGCAAAAGCGGGCGTCAAAACGTTCAGCGAAGCGCTGCAACATCACCTGCGTGAAGCGGACGCAAAGGTTTCTGCCCACCTGCTCATCCCCGGCTTCGTGTTCACAGACCTCACACGCCATGGTCGCACCGACCAACCCGCAGGGGCATGGACGCCCGGTCAAACCGCCGATTTCATGATGGAACGCCTCGCTAACGGTGACTTTTACATCCTGTGCCCAGACAACGATGTCCCTCGTGCCTTAGATGAAAAGCGCATGGCTTGGGCGATGGGCGACATCATCGAAAACCGCCCACCGCTGTCACGCTGGCACAAGGATTGGCGAGCGAAGTTCGAGGCTTTCGTGAACGAAGTTCCCTAAGCTTCTTCTGTCCAAAAATACTTTGGGGGTGCGGGGGCAAAGCCCCCGCGCGTGGCGACGGGCGAAGCCCGGCGCAATAAATGTCTTAGGCCGCTGCGTCCGCTTCAAAAGACCGGACAATCGCGCCATATCCACCATCGTCCAAAAACACCTGCTCCGCTTGAGGCGTTTCGCGCCCCAAAGCCGCGTTGCGTGTGGGAAACCGACCAAACATGCGAATAATCTCGCGGTGCGCCTTGGCGTGCAGCAGGTTTTGCGCACCCGTTTCCGGCATGCGCGTCATAAACAATCGCACCGCACGATCCTGATCTTCAAGACATTCAGAGTGCACAAGCGGCATGTAGAAAAACTGCCGCGCGGCCCCGTCTATGCGTTTATCCCAGCCTTTGTTGATCGCCGCTTTTGCCGCTGCCTTGGCGATTTTATCTGTTGCAAAGGCCTGAGCCGTATCGCGGAACATGTTGCGCGAGAATTGATCGGCCAAGATGATATAGGCCAAAGTGCCCGTGGCATAAGTCAGCCAAAGCGACAATGAACCGCTCACCATTCGATTGTAGTCATCTAGGAAACGCGAGCGGATCGTTTCATCCAGCTCCTCGCTGCTTTCATACCAGCCTTTGGGGCCAACGTCGTCTAACCAGAACGCAAGTATCTCTTCCGGGTTCGCCATAAAACCACATCCTCATGTGACACCAAAATAACCCCAGTAAAGAAAGCGTGGCAATTTCCGCGCGTTCAATCAAGAGGCTTCATGGGTTCGTTGTTGTTTTCGGTACCGACCGTGTTGCTTTCGGTGTCAGAGCCTGTTTCTGACTCTGCGTCGGTGTTTTCTGCGTAGTAGTCTGCGGCCGCTTCAACAGCGACCCCAGTGCCTGTCGGCATAATCGGTGCATAAGCCACCGCGTCGTAGTCGTCTTCGTCTGCATAAAGTGAAACACGTTGTGTCATCCGGTACGCCACATGTACTGCCATCGCTAACATCACACAGGTGAGGTACGCCCAAAAACCGCCCGGCCCCAGCAGCGACATAAACCCACCCACAAGAATCGGACCACTGATCGCACCCAAGCCGTTAATGAACAGCATTCCGCCCGAAGCCGAGGCCATGTCATCCACCTCAAGATAGTCGTTGGTATAGGCAAGCAGCAGCGCATAAAGCGGGTTGGACACACCACCCATAAGAAAAGCGGAAATCAGAACCAGCTCAAAGCTCGTCCCAAACATCCAGCCCAAAAGCCCGGCAATGACACCGCCAATTGCGGCTGCGAAAATGAGGATACGCCGGTCAATGCGGTCTGACATCCAGCCAATGGGGTACTGCAAAACCAATCCGCCGATGAAGATTGTTGAGACAAAGATCGACAGCTGAGCGACCGTCATATCGACCGACGTTGCATAGACCGACCCCATGCCAAACAGCGCGCCAAAGATCATGCCCATTAGAAAAATGCCGACGACGCCCGTTGGCGACACGACATAAAGCTCTTTCAGGCTTTTGCCTTTGGTCGTCTCAAACGCAGGCGTCGGTGTGACCGTGAGCAAAATCGGCGCAAAGGCCAGAGAAACCAAAACCGACGGGATCACGAACAGAACATACCCAGCAGGATCAGCGACGTTCAACAAAGCCTGACTGGACACAATGCCCGTCATTTGCACAATCATGTAAAGCGACAGCGCTTTGCCGCGCGTGGCGTTCGTAGCAGAATTGTTCAGCCAACTTTCTGCGGTGACATAAACGCCCGAAAAGCAGAACCCAAAAGCAACGCGCAACAGCGTCCAGGCCCAAACTTCTGTCAGGGCCGGATACATAATAATGATCGCCGAGATAAACGAGCCAAGGGCGGCGAAAACTCGCACGTGGCCTACGCGACGGATCATCTCTGGGGCAAGCCTCGAGCCAAAGAGAAAACCAACGAAATAGGCCGAGTTGATGATCGCCAGATCGTTGGTCGAAAACGCCTCGATCGCGCCACGCACACCAATCAGCGAGCTTTGCAACCCATTGCCAAGCATCAACAATAAGATGCCCAACAAAAGCGCCCAGGAGTTTTTTAGAACCTCAAGCATTTCACCAAACTAGCTCGACTCGATTTAAACCAGCCCTAACGGCTTTTTGCGGTGCCCTACATGTTTGGAAGCGACAGGCAAATGTCGAATTTCAGCCATTCGGCATCAAAAGCGAAGAATCGCCGTAAGAGAAAAAGCGATAGTCATTTTCAATTGCGTGGGCATAGACCTCGCGAATGCGCTCAGCCCCAAGAAACGCAGAGACAAGCATCATCAGCGTGGACTTCGGCAGATGAAAGTTCGTCATCAGCGCATCGGCGGCACGAAACTGGAAACCAGGCGTGATGAAGATATCCGTCGCCCCGCTCCAGGCTTGCAACCCATTGTCACGTGCGGCTGTTTCAATCAGACGCATCGCAGTGGTGCCAACAGGGATGATCCGGCCGCCTGCGGCTTTGGTGGCGGCGATTTCGGCGGCGGCCTGTTTGGTGATCTCGCCGCGTTCGGCATGCATCTTGTGATCGCGGATGTCGTCGACTTTGACGGGAAGGAAAGTGCCGGCACCCACGTGCAGCGTCACAAAGCTACGTGTGATTCCGGCTGCGTCCAGCGCCGCAATCAAAGTGTCGTCGAAATGGAGCGAGGCCGTTGGTGCCGCAACAGCGCCCTTCTCGCGCGCCCAAATCGTTTGGTAATCCGTTGCGTCGCGCGCATCTGCGGGCCTGCGTCCTTCGATGTAAGGCGGCAACGGCATTGCGCCTGCTTCATTCAGGGCCGCATCGAAATCATCGCCTTTCAAGTTGAACATCAACTCGGCGGCTCCGTCCGCGCGGCCCACGACTTCGGCGGAAAGATCGCGCGAGAAAACAACCGTTTCGCCATCGCGCACCTTTTTCAACGGTTTGAGCAAAGCGCGCCATCCGCCGGAGGCCAGCGGCTCTAACAGCGTCGCCTCAATTCGCGCTTGGGTTTCGCCGCGCGTGCGCGTGCCCGACAGGCGCGCGGGAATGACCTTGGTGTCGTTGAGAACCAACCGATCACCTGCCCGCAGAAAACTTGGCAGATCAATACTATGCGCATCCGTCATCGCGCCCGGTGTTGCCACCAGCAATTTAGACGACGAGCGCGGGCGCGCAGGGCGCGTTGCGATCAGCCGCTCGGGCAGATCAAAGTCAAAGTCACTTAAAAGCATCGGTTATCCGCCGGGTGGTGCGCTGCGAAAAAGCTCGCGAAAAGCGCCGGGTGTCAGGATCGAAAGCGGGTTCACACCCACATTTGGGTTCGCCGCAGAGCCTGTCACGCGATAATTGAATCCAAAAAGCCCCTCGCCGCGCCGGGTCAGGAACGAGCCGATTCCGTTGAGGAAATAAACCGGAGAGATCACGCCGCGAATGTCCATGCGCGATTGGGCAAAATCGTAAATACCATCTGCGGAAATTCCCAGCGATCCGCCCACGGCCGCCAATTGCTGAAGCTGAATGCGACGCCGGTTCAGACGGAACCGCCCGTCCACAGAACTAAAGGCAATACCCGGTCCGCTGAGTTGATCGATCAATCCAACCACGCTGACCGCGTCCAGCAGATCGGCCATAAAGGGCGCATTTCGCAGGCGAATGTCTTCGATCAGAAACTGTCCATCATAGGTGCCTGGTCCGTCGCGCACCGGTGTCAAAATCAAATCAAGCGTACCCGCACTCGTGTTTGGCGTAAGACCTGCATCACGCAAAACACCACCCGCATTGGCGGCCTGCACCCGCAAGGCAGTGCCAGCGTTGGATGGCGAGAGCGTGCCGCGCACAGGCGTGTTGCCATTGACGCGCCCCTCAAAACTGCCCGACAGCCCGCCGCCTACGGGGGAAAAAATGCCGTTGATCGGGGCCAGTGCGATACCATCTGAAACGATCAGACGATCAAGTCTGAGGGAAATGTCGCTTCGAGCCCCCCCTGATCCACCTCCGCTGCCTGAAAGGCCAGAAAAGCGACGCAAATCAAAAGTCCCCCCGGTCAAAGCAATGTCGGGCGCACCGTTGGGTTGCGAGCGAACGTTCACCGAGGCGTCAAGCCAACTGCCTACCTGAACACGCTCGAACGCAGCGCCGTCAAATCCACCAGTGTCATCAAACTCCAGAGTGCCTTGTAACGACAGACCTGACGACTCAAGCGAAAGCGCTTCTACCTGAGGCACATCGCCCAAGATGGCAGAGAGCGAAAAGGCACCTGTGCTGTCCGCCGATTTCGTATAGCCGATGGCCGGCACGCTAAGGCGCAGCCCGGCCAGATTGCTTGTCAGATCAAGGCGCGGTGGCGCACCGTTTGGCAACGCCAAATCAAAGCTGCCCTGCCCGTTGCCCGAAATCAGACCTGCAGGAAGAGGTAGATCAAACGCATCTATGGTTTGCTGACTAAGCGCGACTGTGCCCGTCACGCGCGCTCCGTTGGCTGCGCCCGCGCCCAAAGGTTGGCGCCAATCCACGCGCAGCGGCACGCCATCCAGAGCAGCACGCCCTGTGACGCCAAGGGCTTGCGTGTTTCCTTTCAGCGACAAAAGCGGTGACGTTAAGCTCCGCCCTTCTGCCACTTTGATCGAGCTAACGTCTCTTAAAGTGGCGTCGACTTCATAGTTGACTTCAGAGCGTAGGATGCCGTCTTTGAGTGGGATAGTGACCGAAGCGCGCACCTCTGTTGTCGCCTCGGCAATGTCGATGCCGCGACCCGCGCGCTCCATAATGCGCAACGGCGGATTGTTCAGGATCGATAGCGATCCTTGCAACGCGCCCGTTGTGGCTAGATCAATCACGCCGATGACAGGCTTTGGGCGCGTATCGGCTATGGTAAAGTGAGAGCCAGCCGCGTTGATAACATCGCCCGTGCCTGCAACCACCTGCCCGTCTTCAAGGGCGAGTGAAAAGCGATTGTTGGTCAACTCGGCTCGTCCGGCAGCACCGGTCAGCGCGGGCATTTCGCGCAGGAATTTGACCGTGCCACCTTCAAAATTGAAGCTAAGCCCGATGTTGGGCTTTTCGCCAGAATGAAACCGCAACGCAGCCGATGTCTGTCGCAAGGTGCCAGCGCGCAGGTTGTTTGACAGCCACCCGCGCGTGATCGGCGCCACCGCGCGCGGCCAAAACGCCAAAACACGCTCCGATGAGATCACCGGCGTTGTGGCATCCACGCTTGCATGCCAGCCTTCATCTCGTGCTTCGATCAGCGCGTTTGCAGTGATCGGCGTGCCCTCATTGTCGATGGCGATTTGCGGGATCTCGACAGTGAACGGATCAAGCCTCAACCTCAGATCAGCACTTAGGTTCGCTAAAGCCACGGGGCCGTCAAAGACATCGCCACCATCAAACGTGGCGCTTTCCACTTGAAACTGTCCAAGAAACGCTTGAGGCCAAGAACCGTCTAATTCTGCAAGGTAACTGTGGCCTGATGCCAAAAGCGCACCATCTTCGGCCACGAAACTCACTTCGGAAAAATCGATGCGCTGTTGGTCAGGATCAAAGGTGAAGTAAGCCTTGGCCGATTGGAAAGCGACAGGCGGCGTTCCCGGGTCCGGGCGCAACGCGCCACCGGCAATGTCTAGCGTTCCGGCCAAAGCGCTGACCGCGCCTTCTGCATCAAGCTGTGTGCGCATTGAACCAGAAATCGGTGCGTCCAGAACGCTTAGAAACGAAAGCACCGGCGCTTGTTGTGCGATATCTAATCCGGGCATGTCTTCGACGCGAATGCCCATGTCTACAACCCGCGTGGCGCGGTTGAGCGACATAGAAAGCTGAATACCCGCGACCTGATCTGTGCCGTTGAACACATCCGAATTGATCGACACCGAAAGCCCGGAGTCTGTGCGCCTAAAAATAGCTTGCGCATTGGTGGCCTGCCAAATCCGCCCGCTACGCGCGTCTTCGAGACTTAGGACGATGCCTTCAGCCTCTACGGTTGAAAGCGCTTCCAAGGCAGGGGTCGCAAAGAGATTATCGACGCGTTCGAGCACTTCGGCGATGCTTTGATCGGGCGCATCTGATTGCCCAGTTTGAAACGCAAAACTGCCGTCCGCAGTGCGGCGAATGGTGATTTGCGCACCAACCAGCACCAGTTCGGTGGCCGATAGCTCGCCACGCAATAACCGGCTTGGCGAGATTTTCGCGCCTAACTGGTTTAGCTCGGCCGCAGCACTGCCAGCGCGTTCCCCCAACCGCACGTTTGAAAGATAGACCTCGGGCACCCCATTGCGCCCAACACCAAAGCTCATCGCCCCAAGGCTAATCGGCGCGCCGTTCATCTGCGCGTTTGCGCGATCTTCGATTTGTGCACGTAGCACCTCTGGGATCGGCAAAATGCGCCCTGAAAGCGACAGGACAAGAAAGGTCAGAACGAGACCCGCAATCGTCAAAGAGAAAATGATCCGCCACCCTACGCCACGCCGACGACGCCGCGGTTGCGGACGCTTGGCCATTTCTTGTGGTGTTGTGGTTGTCCTGCTCATCACTCGCCCGGTGCCGGTGGCTTTGAGGGACTTTATTCTTATCCGGCGTGCACTAAAACCTTTAATAGAGAGCCTGAACAGAAAGAGCATCCCATGAGCCTGCTAGACAAATCCGCGCCCGCCTTCACCCTGCCCCGTGATGGAGGTGGCACTGTCAGCCTTGATGACTTCAAAGGCAGCCCGGTCGTTTTGTATTTTTACCCTAAAGACGACACGCCGGGATGCACCAAGGAAGCGATCGGCTTTACCGAGACCAAGGCAGACTTTGACGCAGCCAAAACCGTGGTGGTCGGGGTTTCAAAAGACACGGTGGCAAAGCACGATAAGTTTGTCGCAAAGCATGATCTTGATGTGATTTTAGGAGCGGATGAAGACGGGGCTGTGTGTGAAGCTTATGGCGTTTGGGTCGAAAAGCAGATGTACGGCAAGACCTATATGGGGATTGAGCGGGCAACGTTTTTGATTAACGCGGACGGCAATGTAGTTCAGGAATGGCGCAAAGTGCGGGTTAAGGGCCATGTCGAGGCTGTTTTGGAGGCCGCAAAGGCGCTTTAGACCAACAGACCAAACGTCCCTGCTTTCATTGGTCTACAAATATGTCGGGGGGCTGGGGGCAGAGCCCCCAGTTGATCGGCGCAGCAAAGCTGCGACGAATTCACCGTTAAAGATTGCATCCGCTGCTGTTTTCGCTAGAAGCGCGTGAGCTTTTTCAAAAGAACTGCCACGACAGCGAGGGACCCCTATGCGCGTTTACTATGACCGCGATTGCGACATCAATCTTATCAAAGACAAAAAAGTAGCCATTCTTGGCTATGGTAGCCAAGGGCATGCGCATGCGCTGAACCTGCGGGATTCGGGGGCCAAGAACCTCTGCGTGGCATTGCGCGAAGGGTCACCTTCTGCTGCCAAAGCGTCTGGCGAAGGTCTTGATGTCAAAGGCATCGCCGAAGCGGCTGAATGGTGTGATGTGATGATGTTCACCATGCCCGACGAGCTTCAGGCCGAGACCTACAAGAAATACGTCCATGACAACATCAAGCCCGGCTCAGCGATTGCATTCGCGCACGGTCTGAATGTGCACTTTGGTTTGATCGAGCCAAAAGAAGGCGTTGACGTGATCATGATGGCGCCCAAAGGCCCCGGTCACACGGTGCGCGGCGAATACACCAAAGGCGGCGGTGTGCCGTGTCTTGTGGCTGTTGATAACGATGCTTCAGGCAAAGCGCTTGAAATTGGTCTGTCCTATTGCTCTGCAATCGGCGGTGGACGTTCAGGCATCATCGAAACGAACTTTAAAGAAGAGTGCGAAACCGATCTCTTTGGCGAGCAGGCCGTGCTTTGCGGTGGCTTAGTCGAGCTGATCCGTATGGGCTTTGAAACGCTAACCGAGGCGGGCTACGCGCCTGAGATGGCTTATTTCGAGTGCCTGCACGAAGTGAAGCTGATCGTCGATCTGATTTATGAAGGCGGCATCGCCAACATGAACTACTCGATCTCCAACACGGCTGAGTATGGCGAGTATGTTTCTGGCCCACGCATCCTGCCATATGATGAAACAAAAGCGCGGATGAAAGAGGTTCTGACCGACATTCAGACCGGTCGCTTTGTACGTGATTTCATGGCTGAAAACATGGTTGGACAGCCGATGTTCAAATCGACCCGCCGCATCAACGACGCGCACCAGATCGAAGAAGTCGGAGAGAAACTCCGCGCTATGATGCCGTGGATTTCTGACGGCAAGATGGTTGATAAAGCCAAGAACTAAGCAAGGCGTGGGGCATGTCTGATATTCAGGTTGCCCCTGCCACGCCTGCGCACCTAAGCAGCATTCTGGATCAGACGCGCGTGACGCTCCAAGAGCATCGCGCGCGCAATCCAAGAGCCTTCCCACCGAAATTAATGACTAAGCTGGAAAAGCGGCATCGCGCTGCGGTATCAGTCGAGCTTAAGCAACCGATTAGCTTTGTTGCATCGCTCAATGGTGCGGACGCCGGATTTATCTTGCTGCGTCCGGTTGCGGACATGGCGATGATCTATGACATTGGCGTTTTTCCAGATTTTCGCAGGCAAGGCGTTGGTCGAGAGTTGGTGAGCCACGCTGTCTCGATTGCGCAAACACGCGAGTGGAACCTACTGTTCGCCGCGGTCTGGGATGGAAACGAAGCGTCTCACCAGCTATTTCGCGGATCAGATTTTATTGCGCAAAGGTCTCCATTTGGTGCTCTGGCTCGGTTTTTCCCAAAGCACCGCGTCACATCCTATGCGTTTAAGGTGGCCCCTTAGAAGGCATCGCTTAGGGTTGGCAAAAGCGAAGTTCGCCTTCGGCTTAAAGGGCGCGAGGCTTTGCACCCTCTCCGCCCCACACCAGTCGTTTGTTGTTTAGCTGGCGCGCACACGTTCTGGCGACAGAAACGCCTCGACTGCTGCTGAGGCGATGACGGTGAGCTCGCCCGTGTCCGGGTTGGTGATATCCAAACCGCCCTGCACAGCATTTACGGTGACATTGCCGCGCGGCAGCCCTTTGATCAGCGCATTGGTATCGACTTGATCCGGCATTTGCACCCCGACCGTCACTTCTACCTGCATTTCACTGTGATCAATCTCTAGAGCGCCAAAGAGCGGGATGCTGGAGTGGCGGATTGCATCTTCGATCGCGCGCGCGGCGGCCTTGGTGTAATCGCGCCCGTGCAGATCGTTGCCCATGCCCATTTCAATGATAAAGCGTTGCATTATGCGACCCCTTCCAGTGCGACCGAGATCGCGGCGTTGGCAATCACTGTCGGTTTGCCACCATCGGCGCGTGGAATATCCAAACCGCCTTTGACAATCAAAAAGCTTGGCTGACCGTAAGGGAAAACTTCAGCCAAAACAGTTGTATCGACTTGATCCGGGTTTTGAACGCCAATTTCAACGGTCAAGATCATCGCTTCTTTTTCTACGCCAAAGAGCTCAGCGAGGTTAATTGAATTATGCCACAACGCGTCTTTCAGCGCCCGCACGGCGGCTTGCGTGTAATCCTGGCGGCGCAGCGAAGTGCCCATGCCGAATTCTGTCAGTAATCGTTTGCCCAATGCCAAGCTCCTTATCAGTTGTCCAATGAAGTGCCGGGCTGGAACGCGAATTGCAACGGCGTTTGCGCTTTCCCCTGTTTGGACGATCCACTACCACGCGGTGAAGGGAGAGAGTTCTTTTGGCACACGTCGCACCACCCGGTCCTCCGGGACTGACCAATTGGGCATTGCTACTGACCACAAGCGTGATCTGGGGATCGGCGTTCTTGGGCATGAGCGTTGCCCTTGAGGGATATCCACCGCTGACCGTCGCGGCGGGGCGAACCGGCATTGGCACACTGGTTCTGATCGCGCTGGCGTTTGCGTTGGGTCAGATGCGCTTTGAAATGCCGGATGCGCGCGGGCTGCGGCATTTGGGTTTAACCGGGCTTGTGAATATCGCCGCCCCTTTCGCTTTGCTGACGTGGGGGCTTCAGCATGTGCCCTCGGCCTTTGCCGGTGTGACCATGGGAGCGGTGCCGATTTTTCTGTTGCCACTGGTGTACCTGTTTTCCAAAGAGGAGGGCATCGGGCCGCGTCGCATTGGCGGTTTGATCCTTGGACTTATTGGGTTGATCGTGCTTGTTGGCCCCGGTGCGGGCGCCAGTACCGGCAGTGATCTTGAGTGGCTTGGGCGTTGGGCCTGTTTAGGGTCGGCCGTGTGTTATGCTTTTGGTTCGATCCTGACACGTCGCGCGCCTGCGGTGCCGCCGGTTATTCTGGCCGCTGCAATGTTGGGGACCGCGACGATCGTCCTCACCCCGATTGCCCTGCTTTTTGAGGGGGTCCCGGACTTCAACGCCACACGCGCCAGTGCCGCGCTGATTTACATCGGCGTGATGCCGACGGCGGTCGCATTTTTCTTGCGCGTTTACATCATCCGCAATGCGGGTTCGATTTTCATGAGCCTTGTGTCTTATATCGTCCCGCTCTGGGCGGTTTTATTTGGCATTGTTTTGTTGGGCGAAAAGCTTTCGGCGAGCCTATTTGTCGGGCTTGCGCTTATCTTGATGGGGATCGCCTTGAGCGAGTGGCGCAACTTGGTGCGTTTGAAGGGAACTTGAGAGCCTTTTGTTTCGCCGCCTCTGCGAGGCGTCGACCAACCGGGGGTTTCACCCCCGGACCCCCAGAGTATTTCTCAATAGATGAAGACTAGGCGACTTGCTCGACGGCCTCGACAACGCTGTCGACAACGCTGAGCAACAGGTCGTCGTCTTCGCATTCAGCCATAACGCGGATGAGCGGTTCGGTGCCAGACTTGCGGATCAGCAGCCGGCCAGTGCCGTTCAGACGGTTTTCGGCGTTTTCAATGGCGGCTCTTACGGTGTCCGCTTCCAGGGGCGCGGCCTCAGGCGCGTAGCGGACGTTTTTCAGCAGTTGCGGCACTGGTTCGAACACGCAGCGCAGTTCGCTGGCCGGTTTTCCGGTACGCTTCATTTCAGCAAGGAACTGCAGGCCAGCCAAAAGCCCATCGCCGGTGGTGGCGTAATCGGTCATTACGATGTGGCCGGATTGCTCGCCACCCAGGTTGAACCCACCCGCGCGCATGGCCTCGACCACGTAGCGATCGCCCACGGACGTGCGGTGCAAGCCGATATCGCGCCCGCCGAGAAACCGCTCAAGGCCCAAGTTAGACATAACCGTCGCCACAAGCGCACCGCCTGCCAAGCGCTGTTCTTGGGCCCAGCGTGCAGCAAACAGGCCCATGATCTGATCGCCATCGGCCACAACACCGTTTTCATCGAGGATCATGATCCGGTCTGCATCGCCATCAAGGCATAGTCCGACGTCCGCGCCGCTTGAGACAACTTTTTCAGCTGCTTGCCCGGTGCTGGTGGAGCCGCACTCAAGGTTGATGTTTGTCCCATTCGGCTCGACGCCTATCGGGATCACCTCTGCGCCCAATTCCCAAAGCACTTGAGGAGCCGCGCGGTACGCCGCGCCATTGGCGCAATCGACCACGACTTTCAGACCACCAAGTCGCAAATCGCTTGGGAAGGTGGACTTCACCCGTTCGACATAGCGGAAAAGTCCATCATCAATACGTTTGGCGCGTCCGATGTTGCCAGCGGCGGCGAGGTCAATCGGGCTCTCGACCATGCTTTCAATCTCGCTCTCGGCCTCATCGCTTAGCTTGAAGCCGTCGGGGCCAAAGAACTTGATGCCGTTGTCTTCGTGTGGATTGTGACTGGCCGAGATCATCACGCCCACATCTGCGCGCATAGAGCGGACCAGCAGACCAACGGCAGGGGTTGGCACAGGTCCGAGGAGCAACACGTTCATACCGGTAGAGGTAAAACCGGCTGTTAGAGCGTTTTCAAACATATAGCCGGACAGGCGTGTGTCCTTGCCGATCACAACACGGTGCGCCGGTGAGCCATCGCGGCGAAAGTATCGCCCGGCGGCAGCCCCAAGGCTCAGCACGGTTTCAGCCGTCATCGGATAGGTGTTTGCGTGGCCGCGCACGCCGTCGGTGCCAAATAGCTTCCGTTTCATCGGAGTCCTGTCTTTTCTGCTCTTTTGCGCAGAATATCACCTTTCGGTGTAAGACGCACGTTTTCTTGGGTGTGAAAAATTAACGCGATGCGACGCGCGATGGCTCTTTGTAAAAGTGATGGTAGCCGATGGTTGTCGTGCGCGGGAACACTTTTGCCCACTTCGGGTTAACCGATTTGGTGTGGTAATGCGTGGCGCCTTTGGTGAGCTTGCGCGGCGCTCCGTCGATCATCAGTTTGGCAACTTTGGCCACAAGATCATGCGCGCGATCATCGCGGAAATTCTCGGGCCGTCCGTCACAGGTATACGTGAACTGGCAACGATAGCGTTCGCCCGTTCCCTGATTGATGACTTTACAAACCGAACTTGGATAACGGCGATCATCGACACGGTTCAAAATCACTTCGGCCACGCCAAAGATGCCTTTGAGCGTTTCGCCACGCGCCTCAAAGTAAAGCGCTTCGGTCAGGCACGCCCATTGCTTGCCACCACGCGGTGTTTTCATCTTGGAAATGCGTTCGCGGGAATAAAGCGGGTCTTCGACGCGCTTGTCGACAAGGCGCGACAGATCACCTTTGACGCCTATGGTTTCCAGCGTCTTGCGCTCGGATCCCAACAGCGCCGTGAGACGGCTGTTTAGTTCAACACTTGGATCTCCAGCAGTGCTCAGCGTCACATCGGCAAAACTTGGTGTGGCCAGTGCGACAAACGCACCCGCGACGATACCCTTAAAGATGGGTTTCAACATTCTTAAGCCCCCTAAATCGGCAGACACTAATAAACAAAATACTTGAAACAATCTGTCATTTCCTGAGAGCGGATATAGGGCAATGCATAGGAAATCCATGGGGGCGGTCCGAGGCGGCGCGCGCACATATGGTTAATTCGGCGGGTTTTCGCCGAAATGTTGTGTTTTCTACCAACGGTGAGGGGTTTATTGACCTTTTTGAACACGGGCGCGCAACGACAGCTGCGCCGCCGCAAGCCGTGCAACAGGCACCCGGAAGGGGGAACAACTGACATAGTCGAAGCCTTGGGCGCGGCAAAAGGCGATTGATTCGGGGTCACCGCCATGCTCGCCGCAAATTGAAAGAGTAAGATTTGGACGCGTTTGGCGGCCTCGCTCGGCACCGAGTTTCAGCAGTTCTCCGACGCCATCAAGGTCAAGACGGTGAAACGGATCCTCGGGGAAAACGCCTTGCCGGACGTAATCATTCATAAAGCGGCCCGCATCATCGCGGCTGAGGCCATAGGTCATTTGAGTCAGATCATTGGTTCCAAAACTCAGGAACTCGGCGTGCTCGGCGATTTCATGGGCGCGCAAGGCAGCACGCGGCGTTTCGACCATGACGCCAAGCTTGTACTCAAAACTTGATTGCGACTCGAGACGCACCTCGGCGGCCACGGCTTCGATCCGCGTGTGCACGAGTTCCACTTCGCGCATGGCCGAGACCAGAGGGATCATGATTTCTGGCACCACTGGCGCGCCATCTTTGCTGGCCTCAATCGTGGCCAAGAAAATGGCGCGCGCTTGGGCTTCGTAAATTTCGGGCAGCGTGACGCCTAGACGTACACCACGCATCCCCAACATAGGATTGAACTCGTTCAATGCTTCGGCGCGACGCGTCACTTTGGCCACGGACAATCCCATTGCAGAGGCCAGATCGCGCAGGCCTTCGCGGTTGTGCGGCAGAAACTCGTGCAGGGGCGGATCAAACAGGCGGATACACACAGGTTTACCGGCCATCAGGCGGAACACTTCGGTGAAATCTGCGACCTGCATCGGGATCAAGCGTTCAAGGGCCGCCGCGCGTCCTTCGGGCGTTTCTGCAAAGATCATTTCGCGCATGACCGTCAGGCGGTCTTGTTCAAAGAACATGTGTTCGGTGCGGCACAGGCCAATACCCTCAGCGTCAAACGCGTGCGCCACACGGGCTTCGGCAACGGTGTCAGCATTGGCGCGAATGCCAATATCACGCAAATCGTCGGCCCACTCGAGCAGCGCAGCAAAAGCATCACCTTGCGACGGTTCAAGCAATTTAACCGCCCCTGCCAAAACCTGACCGCTCGTGCCATCCAGCGTGATTATGTCGTGTTCTTCAATGACTTCACCGCCCGGCATGGTCAGTGTGCGTTCTTTGTCGTTCAGCGTGATTTCGGCAGCACCGACAATGCCAGGCAGGCCAAGACCTCGGGCGATCATCGCCGCATGGCTGGTCATGCCACCGCGCACGGTCAAAACACCATGGGCAGAGTGCATGCCACGGATGTCTTCGGGCGAAGTGAGACGGCGCACCAGAATAACAGCCTCTCCACGCGAAGCCGCAGCTTGAGCTGCTTCGGACGTAAAGGCCAAACGACCCGTTGCAGCACCGGGGCTGGCGGCAATTCCGCTGGCCAACACTTCTCGCGGGGCTTTTGCGTCGACCTGGCGGTGCAGCAATTCTGAAATGCCGCCGGGAGGAATGCGCAGAACCGCTTCTTCGCGGCTGATCACGCCATCATTCGCCAAAGCCACAGCGATATGCACCGAGGCACCTGCACTGCGGTTGACACGCACGGCGTCGATCACGCTGAGCTTCCCGCCATCCAGCGTGAACTCGATCTGCATCTCCTCGCGTAGACGTTGGCGGCAGACTGAGCCGTATTCTACAAGCTTATCAAAGCCTTCTGGGTAGAGGTTTTGCAGCGACGGGCCGCGCGGATCTTGGGTTAGATACACAGCCTCTTCATCAGAAAGCGCATCGCGCCCCTGCCCTTGGCGCAGGTAACGCCCGGTAATTTGCGGCTCGCCGGTTTTGGATGAGATGAACTGGATCACGCCCGAGCCGGACTCTGGCGGTCCTAATCCGGGGGCCATTTGTTGCACAACAAGTCCTAGGCCAGCGTCGGGAGGTGCGCCGCGCGCTTGGCGCAAAAGGCGGGCAGAGGTGCCTTCCCATGCATGGGACATTGAGCGCAGCACGTCGGAAAGTTGTCTTTCCGGGTCTTGCGGGAAAGGCTCATCGGTTTCCGCCTCGTAGGCGTCCAACATCGCGTTAAGCTTTGCGGTGCTATCGCCTGCGGTTGGATCGAAAATATCCGGGTCCAGATGCGCGACCTGCACCGAATATGTAGAGATAAAACGCGCATAAAGATCATCAGCCGCCGCGTGCCCCAAAAGGTTGGCGTATTCGGCATGGCGCGCGTCGTTCATGCCAATGTTCAGGATTGCGCCGGGACCACCCCAATCGGGATCTTCAGACGACGGACGCACCGAAACCAGAGGATTTTTTCCAAAGTGTGACAGTATCTTAGTGGTATTAACCGGCCCGCCTTGCGAGATCGAACGCACGGTCGTGAACGGCAGGGCCACGGTCTTTGGAACCGGCAGGTTAAGACGGATCAGACGTTGCAGACATTTGGCGCGGCCACCATGGATGTGGGCCGCGATTGGCGCCGTTTCGTCGACAACAACGAACTCTTCAATTTCAACATGTTTCTGCACTGCGGCGATTCCTTCGCGGTGCAGCATAGAGGGATCGCGTTAACGATCAAGGAGTGTCAGGATTTAGTGACACTTTGCGTGGCGATTGCGCCGCGCTTGGCGCGTCGCCCAATGCGAGGGGCGCTGCCCCTCGCGCTCCCCGGGATATTTCCACCAAGTAGAAGTGTGAAAAGCCTATCCTTCGATTTTGGTGAGGTCCGCAACTTTAAGGCAGGTGGATGAGATACGGTGCAGCAGGTTCAAGCGGTTGCGGCGCAGGATATCGTTGTCGGCGTTGACCTGAACAGCCTCGAAGAAGGCATCAATGGGCGCGCGCAAGGTGGCCATGGCGGACATTGAGGCGGCGAAGTCTTCGGCCTCCATCGCTGGGGATATTTTGGCCTCTGCTGCGTCGAGGGCTTTGAAGAGATCGGCTTCCGCGCCCTCTTCTGCCAGTTTGGGATCGGGGCCGTAGGAGTATTCGACGCCGTCATTTTCCTCGGCTTGTTTTAGGATGTTGTGGGCGCGTTTGAAGCCTTGAAGAAGGTTTTCGCCGTCGTCGGTCTTGAGGAAGGCGGCGAGTGCTGTGGCGCGGTTGACGAGGAGCGTCAGGTCGTCGGCGTTCGGCATGGCGAGGCTGGCGTCGATGACATCGTGGGGGATGTCGCGGTCGCGCAGGTAGGTTTTTAGGCGATCGTGGAGGAAGTGGATAAATGCTTCCTCGTCTTCAGGGTATTTGTCGAATGACGGCGTATTTTCGTCTGTTATTTCGGTTCTTCCTTCGACGTCTTTAACTTTGGTTTTTCTTGGTCGGCGTATCGCCTGTTCGAATAAAACAGTGTGCGCGTTCTCTGCAATCTTAATGAGATCCATCCGAACCCCATTCTCCAACACCAACCGAATGACGCCCAAAGCCGCGCGGCGCAGCGCGAACGGGTCTTTCGATCCGGTCGGCTTCTCATCAATCGCCCAGAACCCCGTCAGCGTGTCGATCTTATCGGCCAACGCCACGGCCACCGAGAGCGGCGCGGTTGGTACGTCGTCGGAGGGACCCAGCGGCTGGTAGTGTTCGCGGGCGACGGCGGCGATCTCGTGGCTGAACTGACCTTCGTGTGCGTAGTATTCGCCCATGATCCCCTGTAATTCGGGGAATTCGTAAACCATTTCCGAGCTTAGGTCGGCTTTGGCGATGAGCGCAGCACTTTCGGCGTCGCCCGCATCTGCGCCCACAATCGGGGCTATTTCGCGGGCCAAGGCAGCTATGCGGCGGATGCGATCTTGTTGCGTGCCGAGTTTATTGTGGAAGGTGACCTCGGCAAGCTTGTCGGTCCATTGAGTAATATCGGTGGAGGCAATGCGCAGATCGTTCTCCCAGAAGAATTTCGCGTCCGCCAAACGGGCAGAAAGCACCTTTTGGTTGCCTGCAAGGATGGTTGCGCCGTGGTCAGCCGTCTCGACGTTGGCGACTGTGATGAAGTGGTTGATCTTGCCCTTTTTGTTGCGGACCGAGAAGAACTTCTGGTGCTCTTTCATCGAGGTCTGAAGCACCTCGGCGGGCAGTTCCAAAAAGTCTGCGCCAATCTCGCCCATCAAGGTGACGGGCCATTCAACGAGGCCTGCCACTTCGGCCAGCAAGCCTCTATCTTCCACAACTTCAAGGCCTTGGGCGAAGGCGGCTTGGGTGGCGTCATGCCAGATCGTTTCGGCGCGTTCCTCAGGCGAGAGGATCACGTGGGCGCGTTTGAGCTTGGCTTCGTAGTCCTCAAAATTGGAGACGGTGATCGCGTCAGGGGCCATGAAGCGGTGGCCAGAGGTGGTGTTGCTGGAAGCGATACCGTCGATGGTGAGCGCGACGGTTTCGGCTTCGCCATTGTCAGAGAGCACGCAGAGGATCGAGTGCAACGGGCGCACCCATTTGAGCGGACCACTGCCCCAGCGCATGGATTTGGGCCATGGGAAGTTACGGACGGTGGTTTCCAGCACTTCGGCGATGATCTCGGCAGCTGGGCGGCCCGGTTTGTTGATCGTGGCGAACCAGACTTGGCCTTTTTTGTCGTCGCGCGCTTCCAGATCGTCTTTGGTTAATCCGGTTGAGCGCAGGAACCCTTCCAGCGCTTTTTCGGGCGCATCGGTGCGGGGGCCTTTGCGTTCTTCAGATATGGCAGGACTTTCCGCCAGTACGCCCTCAACAGCCAGCGTCAGGCGGCGCGGCGTGGCGAAGGCCTTTGCGTGGGCATAGGTCAGACCTGCCTCGACCAGCCCGTCAGTCACAAGACGCTGCAGGTCTTCGCTCGCGCGCTTTTGCATGCGGGCGGGGATTTCTTCGGAGAAGAGCTCGATCAAAAGATCAGGCATTATTCAGTCCTCTCAGGGGGTGGTGGGCAGCCTTCGGGCGGTGGATCGCCATCGAAAACCTTTTCGCCGCATTCATTCATCTGATGCCAGGCATAACCGCGCCCGTCTTCAGTGATGGCGACCACGCGGTCAAAGCCGTAGGTCACGTTGAAGGTGCCCATGAAAGCAATGGCCGTGCCGCCTTCAAGATCAGCACCCAGCGCGTTGGCATCAAAGCAGTCGAACCAGCCGGGGGCGACGGTGGGAACGGCGTCTTCGTAAATCTCATAGGTTTCGCTCAAAAGCGCTTGGCTCATCGAGGTTTCAAAGCAGGCGCGGTAGCGCAGCGGGCTTGAATCTGCGTCGATGGCTTTGAAGTTTTCGTACATAATCGGCTCGGATACACCACTTGTCAGGCTGGTCAGTTGCACATCGTCA
This sequence comes from Paracoccaceae bacterium, assembly GCA_039942715.1. Lineage (GTDB taxonomy): Bacteria > Pseudomonadota > Alphaproteobacteria > Rhodobacterales > Rhodobacteraceae > JABDJX01. Next base: position 337,956 of record JBDVBY010000007.1, on the reverse strand, counting down.
ATATTTGTCGCCTGCACATCTTCATAAAAGCCGTAGACCTGAAGGTAATACATCCCGACGCCACCAATGAGCGCTGTGGCAGCTAGGAATATGGCCAAGATCTTTCCATTCATCGCTATGCCGCCCCTGCGGCATCGGTTGTCATGAAGGCGTCGGCACAAGCTTTGGCAAGCGCGCGCACGCGACCAATATAAGCCTGGCGTTCGGTGACAGAGATCACGCCGCGGGCGTCAAGCAGGTTAAAGAGGTGGCTGGCTTTGATGCATTGATCATAGGCCGGGTGCACCATGACGATTCGTTTACCGGTTTTCGGGTCATCGGCGGGGGCGTCCAGAATGCGCTGGCACTCGGCTTCGGCGTCTTTGAAGTGCTGAAGCAGAATATCCGTGTCGGCGACGTCAAAATTCCAGCGGGAATACTCCTGCTCGGTTTGCTTAAACACATCGCCGTAGGTGAGCGCGATTTCTGTCTGTGGGTCGTTGAACGGCATGTCCATCACGTGATCGATGCCAAGGACGTACATTGCGAGGCGTTCCAACCCATAGGTCAATTCACCTGAGACAGGTTTGCAGTCATACCCGCCGACCTGTTGGAAATAGGTGAACTGGCTGACTTCCATACCATCGCACCACACTTCCCAACCCAATCCCCATGCGCCAAGCGTTGGGCTTTCCCAATCGTCTTCCACAAAGCGGATGTCGTGCAGTTTCATATCGATGCCGATGGCTTCCAGCGAGCCAAGGTACAACGGCTGCAGGTCGGGCGGCGACGGTTTGATGATCACCTGATATTGGTAAAAGTGCTGCAGCCGGTTGGGGTTGTCGCCATAGCGGCCATCTGTTGGTCGACGCGAAGGTTGCGCATAGGCGGCGGCCCAAGGTTTGGAGCCCAGCGAGCGCAGGGCTGTTGCCGGATGAAACGTGCCCGCGCCTGCTTCCATGTCATAAGGTTGCAAAAGCGCGCAGCCTTTATCCGCCCAATAAGTTTGTAGGCGCAGGAGAATTTCCTGAAAACTCTTGGGGCGATCAACGGACATTAGGCGGCTTCTTTCGCTTGAAAATCGCGTTCTCAATAGGCAACAGGCCCATGCGCGTCAATCAACACCCCTTGAATCCGCGTGCAAGTGCCACAGGCTTTGATAAAAGCGATGAAACACCGCCTTGGGGGCAAGACAGATTGATGACGATTTTTCGGATTTTGACCAGCAGTTTAACCCTGCTTTTCACGATGATTTGGGCGCAAACCGCCTTTGCACAAGCTTGGGTGCAGGTTGAGGCACAGCCCAATGAGCGCGGTGCCATTGCGCGCGCGAACGCCTATGCGGCTGAAAATGATAGCGTTGCCAGCTTTCGCCTTCGGTCCGGCTGGTATGCCATCGTGATTGGCCCGTTTGCATCTGAGGATCAGGCGCGCGGTGAACTATTGGCTTTGCGGGGGCGTCGTGCGGTGCCAAGTGATGCGTTTGTCGCTGATGGGCGCAATTTTCGCGAACAAGTGTTTGGCTCTGCTGACCGCGTACTCGTGCCCAGCGAACCGAGTGAACCGCTGCCACCCTTGCGCGCAGGCGAGGAAAGCCCTGAGGATGCCCGTCTGAGCGAGCGCCTTTTGAACCGGGAAGAGCGTGCGCAGTTGCAGGTCGCATTGAAATGGGAAGGGTTTTACAACTCGGTCATTGATGCCTCTTTCGGCCCTGGCACACGGCGCGCAATGGCCGCATGGCAGGAAAACCGTCGCTATGAACCCACGGGCATTCTGACAACACTGCAGCGGCGCGAATTGGTGGACGGTTATCTGGACGTGTTGCAATCGCTGGATATGCAGACTGTTATCGAAACATCCGCGGGCATCGAAGTTGAAATGCCTGCGGGCCTTGTGACCTTTGATCGGTATGAGGCGCCGTTTGTGCATTACAAGCCACTGACCGACGACGGGGTACGTGCCTATTTGATCAGCCAAAGCGGCGATCAGAACTCGCTGACAGCACTTTATGATATCTTACAGACCTTGGAGATGGTGCCAGTTGATGGCGCGCGCACGCTGCGGCGCGAGGATTTCTTTATCGAAGGGCAAAGCGACGACATCCAGTCCTACACCTATGCGCGACTGACTGGCGGTACGATCAAAGGCTTCTCGCTGATCTGGCCCGCAGGAGACGAGAAACGTTTCACGCTTGCCAAAGATTCGATGATCACCAGCTTTTCCCCGCGTCAGGGCGTGTTGCCGGAAACTGCGGGTTCTGGGGTGCAAGACATTGATCTATTGGCCGGTCTTGAAATTCGGCGCGCAGATCGGACGCGCTCGGGCTTTTATATCGACAGGGACGGCGCAGTTCTGACCACCAGCGAAGCGGTGCGCCAATGTGGGCGCGTGATGGTGAACGACGACGTGCGCGCCGAGGTGGTTGCGGAATTCCCAGCTTTGGGTCTGGCCTTGTTGCGCCCAAGCGAGCCACAAACGCCCATTCAAATTGCACGTTTGGCAATCAACGAGCCACGATTGCAGTCGGACATCGCGCTGGCGGGCTACAGCTTTGGCGGAGTTTTATCTGCACCATCGATCAGCTTTGGCACTTTGGCCGACCTCAAGGGGCTTGATGGGGATGAACGTGTGCAGCGCCTTGCCGTGACAAGCGCGCCACAGGATGCAGGGGGTCCGGTGTTTGATGGATCAGGTGCTGTTTTAGGCATGCTGTTGGATAGCTCGACCAGCGGGCGCACCCTGCCCGGCGATGTGGCGTTTGCCGCGGATGCGCCGATCTTGGCCGAGTTCCTTAGCGAGAATGGCGTGAGTGCGGCGGCGTCTGATGCAAGCGAAGAGATGGCCCCTGAGGATCTGACAGTGCTGGCAGCCGATCTGACGGTGCTGGTCAGCTGCTGGAACTAAGCCGGCGATGACTTCAAAGCCTTTCCTGATCCTGCAACTGCGCCCCGAAGACGAAGCCTCTGACGGCGAGTATCAGGCGTTTTTGGATAAAGGTGGTTTGGCCGAGGCGGACACTGTGCGCTATCGCATGGAGCAAGGCGCCCTGCCCGAAGATTTTTTACTAGATGACTATGCAGCGGTGATTGTCGGTGGCGGTCCGGGGTGCGTAAGTGACGACCCCAATACGCGCGATCCTGTTGAAGCGCGCGCCGAGGCCGAGTTGCTCGCACTTATGCCCGAGATCGTTGATCGCGATATCCCATTTATGGGCTGTTGCTATGGAATCGGCCTGTTAGCGCATCATTTGGGCGCGCCTGTCACCAAAGAGCGATTTGGTGAGGCTGTTGGGCCGGTGAGTTGTCGTGTTACCGAAGCGGGGCGCGATGATCCTTTGCTAGATGGGTTGCCGGAGGCGTTTGATGCCTTTGTGGGGCATAAGGAGGCCGTGCAATCCCTGCCCGAAGCGGCCGTGCATCTGATGGGCTCAGACAGTTGCCCGTTTCAGATGATCCGCGCAGGCCAAAACGTCTATGCCACCCAGTTTCATCCCGAAGCAGACGGTCAGGTTTTTGCGGATCGCATCCGTATTTATCGTGATCGCGGGTATTTTGCGCCGATTGAGGCTGATGCATTGAGCGCGGCGTGTCTGGCTGCCGATGTAACCCAGCCAGAGCGGATTCTGCGCCGCTTTGTGGACCGATATTCCTCCGAGTAAGACCGGGGGTTTCACACGCCCGGCCCCCCGTGGAGTATTTCTGAATAGATGAAGGCCTAAAGTCCATGTTTTAAGCAAAGCGTCTGCGTTCAAAAGTTCTTCCATCGCCTGTCCCGCTTGGCTAGTCTCTCGCTATGGCACATCCACTCAACTGGTCCTGTACATGCGGACGCGTTCAAGGCACTTGGTCTGGCGCCTCGAGCAGTCGCATTCTGTGTTATTGTGAGAGTTGCCGCGTATTTGCCGAAGAACTTGGCGCCGGCGATATCATTGATCCAGCAGGTGGCAGTGACCTTTTGCAAATGCCACCAGATGCGTTTGGGATCACCAAGGGCCGCGAACATCTGGCTTGGACGAAACGTACCGAAAAAGGACCTGTGCGCTGGTTTACCACGTGTTGCAATACGCCTATGGCCAACACGTTGGGCAGCCCCAAAATCCCGTTTCTGACACTGCAAACCGCTTATTTCGAACCGCCCGAAGCCTCGGGGCCAATCGTCGCGCGTGTGAACCGCAAAGGGGCGACAGGCCATATTGAGGGCGAAATGGGAAGTGCACGGCGCGTGATATGGGCCTTTGCTCGACGCGCAATTAGGGCGCGCTTGACCGGTTCATACAAGAAAAACCCGTTCTTTGATGCGCAAGGCACCCCTATTGCCAAACGCGCCACACCTGCGCCGCGCACGCCGCCTGCGCCTTGACTTGACCCAAGCTGCGCGCCAAGGCTGCGCGTGATGATTGATCTGCGCCCCGTTGGATATGTGGTAGGCCTGCTTGTGGCCGTGCTTGGCTTGACGATGCTGGTCCCGATGGGTGTGGACGCTTGGGTTGCAAACGGTCATGCGGGCGCGTTTTTCAGCTCTGCCATCTTAACAGTTTTGACCGGCGGATTGATTGCTTTGGCCTGTGCGAACGCTGTGACGGGGCGGATGAATATTCAGCAGACGTTCCTTTTGACAAGCGGTGTTTGGGCGGTTTTGCCGCTTTTTGGCGCGATCCCGTTCGTATTTGGCGCAACACAAGCCACGTTCACGGACGCCTATTTTGAAGCGATGTCCGGGCTGACAACAACCGGCTCCACTGCGTTCAACAACCTCAACGAATTGCCGCCAGGGCTGCTTTTGTGGCGTTCAATGTTGCAGTGGTTTGGCGGGATCGGGATCATTGTGGTTGCGATGGCCTTTTTGCCTGAGCTTCGCGTGGGTGGTATGCAAATCTTCCGCTCGGAAAGCTTTGACACAGATGGCAAGGTGTTGCCTCGTGCTGCCGAGATCGCGTCGCGTATTTCGATTGTGTATCTGACGCTTACTGTAGCCTGCGGGCTGGCCTATCTGGCTTTTGACATGAGCTTTTTTGATGCGATCAACCACGCAATGACAACGATCGCGACCGGTGGTTTTTCCACACACGACGAGAGTTTCGCTTTCTTCCAAGGCCCGGCAGAATTTGTCGCCGCGATCTTCATGCTTCTCGCCAGCTTGCCCTTTGTGCGTTACGTCCAGCTTTTGGCGGGCAGCAGCGAGCCGCTGGTTAAAGACAGCCAAGTGCGCGCGTTTTTGATTAGCGTGGTTGTCCTGATTGCGACGATGACGCTGTTTCGGATTACGGCCCAAGGCGCGGAGTTGCTTGAAGCGATGCGTGAGGCGACGTTCAACATCACCTCGATCATCACCGGCACGGGCTACGCCAGCACGGATTACCAGCTGTGGGGCAGCTTTCCGATGGCGGTGTTTTTCTTCATTGGCTTGATCGGCGGCTGTGCTGGATCGACCTGTTGTTCGATCAAAGTGTTCCGCTATCAAATCCTGTTCGCTGCCGTGACCAATCAGATTAAGCGCATCCACAGCCCCAACGGGGTGTTCAAGCTGAAATACGACGGACACACACTGTCCGAAGAGATCATCTCTTCGGTGATGGCCTTTGTGACGCTGTTTTTGGTCACTCTTGGCGTGGTCGCAGTCTTGCTAAGTGCCACAGGCTTAGACTTCATCACATCCGTCAGCGGCGCGGCAACAGCGATTGCCAACGTTGGCCCGGGTCTTGGCGATCAGATCGGGCCTACGGGCAATTTTGGCGAACTGAATGATGCGGCCAAATGGATACTGGCCTTTGCAATGCTGATGGGACGGCTTGAGTTGATGGTTGTCTTTGTGCTGTTCACATCGCGATTTTGGCGCGCTTAAGGCACTTACGCACTAAGACGCTCATCACCGCGCACCAAATGCTTTTCCATTTTGCAGTTTTGCAAGGTAACCCCGCGACGCTCAACTTCTTGTCGGCGCACAAGGTTCCACCCCCGACGCTCAAAGAAGCTTTCCGCCAAATGACTGGCATCCACCGTCATATGCGTGATCCCGTCAGCACGTGCACGCCCTTCGATCACCGCGCACATCACGCCAGCAACCCCTTTGCCCATCACTTCGGGCAGCACATAAGCCATGTCGAAATAAGCCCCTTGTCGGGACATGAACCCAACAATTTTGCCTTCGCAAAGAGCGACAACGCAATCGGAGTTGGCAAGTTTGCTCTCCCATGCCTCGCCCGTTGGCGGCTCTGGCACCCAAGCTGCGCGCTGATCAATCGAATACTTGGCTGCAGCCCCTTCATGGACCCCGCGAAAGAATACCTGACCCAGCGCATCTGCATCTTCAGGCGCGTAGGAGCGTAACAGAAATTCCATCACACTGCCTCCAGCGCAGTTTTCAAATCGTCAATCAAATCACCCGCATCTTCAAGCCCGACAGACAGACGCACCAGACCCGGCGTGATGCCAAGGGCGGCGCGCTGCTCGTCGGTCAGACGTTGATGCGTTGTGGTCGTGGGATGGGTGACAATTGATTTCGCATCGCCCAAGTTGTTGGAAATGATCACAATCTCAAGCGCATTCAAAAACCGGAACGCCGCCTCTTGTCCGCCTTTGATTTCCAAAGCAATCACTGTGCCACCTTTTTCCAGCTGCGCCATCGCCACACCGTGGTGAGGATGCGAAGCCAAACCAGGGTAGACAGTCTGACTTAACTTTGCGTGCCCCTCCAGTGCGGTGGCTATTTGCAGAGCGCTATCGGCCTGCGCATGCACGCGAAGGTCCAGCGTTTCCAGCCCCTTAAGCAGCAACCACGCAGTGTGCGGGCTCATCGCCCCACCTGTGTGCTTAAGATATGGTTCCAGCGTTTTGCGGATATACTCGCGCGTGCCGAGAACAACACCGCCAAGGACGCGCCCCTGCCCGTCGATGTGTTTGGTTGCCGAATAAACCACAACATCCGCGCCAAGCTCGACTGCGCGGCTGAACACAGGTGTTGAAAAGACGTTGTCCACCACCACGGTCGCGCCAACGGCATGCGCAATTTTCGCCACAGCAGGCAGATCGATGACCTCAAGCGTCGGGTTCGACATGCTTTCCAGGAAAACCACCTTGGTGTCCGCGCGCACTGCCGCCTCCCAAGCGGCAATGTCTGTGCCATCCACAAATGTCACCTCAACACCATAACGGCTGAGAATATCCTCAAGGATGTAAAGACACGAGCCAAAGAGCGCGCGCGCCGAAACCACATGATCCCCCGCCTTCAAAAGCGAGCTAAGTGCTGCATTCACCGCCGCCATGCCGCTGGCCGTCGCAAAGCCGTCTTCGGTACCCTCTAACGACGCTATCCGCTCTTCAAACATCCGCACGGTCGGGTTGCCGTAGCGGGCGTAAATGAACTCGTCATCGCCCGAGGTTTCAAACCGCTGCATCGCGGTTTCGGCACTGTCATAGACAAAGCCCTGAGTGAGATAGATCGCCTCGCTGACCTCGCCATATTGGCTGCGCCGCGTGCCTTCGTGCACCAGTTTGGTGCGCCTGTTCCAAGTTTCCTTTGGCATGGGGACGGCTCCTTTTCCGCAATAAAAAACCCCCACCGCAATTGAGCGCCGGGGGCGAAAACGTCCCTGACCTCTTTAGCAGAATATTTAACGTGGCCCGCAATCCGGTGTACAAATCGCCACGGTGGTGGATGCATAGGCCTACGCGGACAAAACGTCAAGCAATCGTAAAATTAGGATTTTTGAAAGGATTGCGCCTTAGCTTTGGCTGCGAGTTCTGAGGGGATGCTCTGCCATGATGATGAAGCAATCGTTTAACCGACGACACAGCCCGAACCGGCGCAAAACGCAGGTAAAAGCTATTATTCACGTGGATGATCAGAAATTAAACGGTTGCATCGTTGATGTTAGCTACACGGGCATGCGGATTTCTGTGCCCGAAAACATCCCCGTGGGAACCACTGTGATGATCGAAATGCTGGACGTCAAGGTACCGGCCATCGTGCACTGGAGCCAAACACGCTTTGCTGGGGTGCATCTGCTGGAACGGCTAGAGGGCGACACATTGCGCGCGCTTGAAAACGCCCATGATTTGCTGGCCGAATACCGCTAGGCTTTGTCGCTGTCTTCTTCGATCAAATGGCCTTGCAACGCCATGATCTGGCTCCATAAGAACAAAAACATCAGTACCGGAAAGCCAAAGGTTTCAATCTTCACCCAGGCATCGGTCGACATGGTGCGCCAGACAAATTCGTTTGCTGCCGCCATCGCCGCGAAGAACAGCATCAGGCGCTTGGTCAAAATCATCCACCCCTCGTCTGTCATCGGCAAAAATTCCGCCATCACCCACGCCAGATATGACCGTCCCTGCAGCAATCCAATCCCAAGAATGATCGCAAAGAGCCCGTAGACCAGCGTGGTTTTCAGCTTGAAAAACTTCTCGTCGTTAAACCAGACCGTCAATCCGCCAAAAACAATCACCATCACGATGGTGAACACCTGCATCCGGCTCAGTTTGCCGGTTAGCTTCCACAGCACCGCCATAGACGCCAACAGGATCGGCACAAACACCGCCGCCGCCACGATAAACCCGGAATATTCCGTGCCCCCAATGGTATAGACCTCGTCGCGCATGTAGATGTAGGCTGCAAAAAACAACAGCGGCGGACCAAGCTCCAGCACCTGTTTCATCACAGGATTGATTTCTTTGTCGCTCATCTGACCCACACTCTTCGCATTATTATTGGCTCATAAATTTCCTGGCTGTCCGGGGTGACCCGCCCGGTTGGTCGGCGCAAACAGGCGTCGAAACCAAAAACCTAGCCCCCCCATTCAACTATTACTGCGCCAAGTGCAATCAAGACGATCAGCGCCAGTCTGCGTGGCCCCACCTTTTCACCCAGCATCACCCAGCCGATCAGGGCGGCAAACACAACAGATGTTTCGCGCATCACCGCCGCCTCGCCCACCTTGTCCAACCGCGTGGCCAACATGATCCCGCCAAACGAGAAGAACGCGATCACCGCGCCAAACAACCCCAGACGAGACAGCGGTCCAATAGGTTGCGGCAACCGACCCTTGCTGCGGATTAAATAGGCAATCGGGAAGGTTAGCCCGTCGATAAGGAAAAACCACGCAATAAAGGTAAACGGATCGGCGGTGGCGCGGATCACAAAGGCATCCCACGTGGTGTAAAGGGCGACAAGCCCACCGGTGATTAACGCAAGCCCAAGCGCAAGCGGCAGGTTCGCACGCTCCAGCGTGATGTGGCGCAGGTTATAAAGGGCGAGTCCCAGTATCCCAGTGACAAGCATCGCCACCCCAAACCACTGCGTGTTGGTGAACAACTCGCCAAAAAGCAAACCCGCGCCAACAACGGTGAACACCGGGCCAGTGCCCCTCACGACCGGGTAGACGACCGTATAAGAGCCAAACGTATATGCGCTGGCCTGCGCGACTTTGTACCCAACGTGGATGACCCAGGCGACAGCGAACATCCACCAGATGCCCGGATCGGGCCACGGCACCACGAAAAAAGCGAAAGGGGCCGCCAAAAGCGCGTAGCTTGCGTCAATTACTGTGCGCGCAGTCCACGGATCAGTTTTGCCTTTTTGGAGAGCACCAAACAGCGCATGCAAAAAAGCCGCCTGCAAAGCCAATATCAGCGCAAGGGTTTTTCCTGCTTCCGTGCCTTCAAGCGATATCAGCCATTCACTCATCCCCTGCGGTCCGCGTCTCCAGATCACGGTAAAGAACGCTCAGCGCTGCCAGTCCCAAAAGCACGGGCAAGGGCGTCAAGAATAGCTCAGCCGCCCCCCAATTTGACCAATACCCAATCTCTGTAATTGCGAGCCACATTGCACCCTGAACCAAGGCCAGAATGAAAATCGACCACTCGCCCCCTTCCGTTTCAAACCAGCTTGTGACGAGGGTCATATCTTTGTTCCCAAGAGCCGCCGCCGGCAGAACGAGTCCCAACCGAATCCACAACCACGTGAACGCCGCGCTGAATGCCAAAGAAGCTGCCCACAGAAAGCCAAAAAACGACGAAGACCAGTGGCTGAATGCCAATCCAAACCCGGCAAGAACAATCCACGACAGGACAGCAAGAAGAACCGTCAGTTTGAATGCTTCCCAAAGATACCAGCCCAGCGCACTGAAGGGGGGCCAAACAGCCGATGGGCGCAACACCAAACGGTGCCAAAGCACTGCCAGACAAGTGCCGCCTATGGACCAGACCATCAGGATCGCTAACGCTGCGGCCCAGAACACCAAAAAACCGAGCATGTCCTGCGCCGTGATTGCGCCGATTGACTGCCCCACCAGGCCTTCGACAAAATGCATGATGCCCCACTGAAGGAGGTAAATGGGCGCTAAAACCAACAGCAAAGGCTTCCAATGCGTCAAGATGATTGCAAACGCCTGAGATGTCAGATCAAAAGTTTTCCAGCGTCGTGGGCCTTGATCCAGCATGTTTTACGCCAAGCTCAAAATGGATCGAAGGTGGCATCAATGCGAACACCTTCAAACACCTCCCATATCTGTTGAGGCGATTTTCTACCAACACTCATGGCCAAAGGGATGAACCGCGCAGCGCCCAGTCCGGGCTCGGCCGTTGCGTTGAGTGCTAGGCTGCCCGAAAGCTCGGGCATTGCATCAACAATCTGCAAAAACGCTTCTTTTGAGGCCGTGGGTAAAATGCTGTCGGGAACAAATCCGATTTGGGTTTTTGCAGTGTCTTTCAGCTCAAGAACCTTGGCGGCTGGATCTTCGCTGTCATTCAACAGCGCGAGCCCAAGGGGCTGTAAAAAATAGTCCTGAAACATGCGCAAAGACCGTATGTCAGCACTAAACCGGGTCAGTGTCGCACTGCCGACACTCAACTGTATTGTGCTGGCAGACGTCAGATCGACGCCCTCGACATCCGCGCTTAGACGGATGTGATCCTCTTGCGGGAACTCTAGATTAAAGGCCGCCAGAGTGAGTGCGCGGCTTTCAAAATCCCAATTCGCGCTTAATGCCAGATCAACCGTGCGTCCCCGGCTTTGCACCTCGTTGAGATACGACAGCGCTTTATCTCCAAACTCTGGGCGTACGGAGATGCCTTCAATGCTCAGGCTCAATGCAGTCGGCGGCAAGCCATCATTCACAAAGCGCTCCATATCGGTCCCGCTCCATGTGATCGTCTTGGTCGCGACGCTGACGTGACCGTCGCGCGTCGGGATTTCAACACCGCTGATACGGCAGGTGTCGTTCACCCCTTCGCGCACCAATCCGGGCAATCCCGTTTCCAATGCACCAGAGTTGACCAGCATGTCATTCACGCTGCTCCATTGATCACGACAAGAAGCGGCCTGCGCTGTCATCGGGGCCACAAGTAACACGCCAAGTACCAAACCACGTAATTTCATCATGCATCCAATCCTGTCAAAGCAGCCGCGAATTCGCGCGGATCAAAGGCATCTAGGTCGTCTATTTGTTCTCCCACGCCAATTGCGTGGATCGGCAAGCCGAACTTGTCAGCAAGGGCCACCAGGACGCCACCTTTAGCTGTGCCATCCAATTTTGTCATAACTAGGCCGGACACATCCGCGATTTCCTGGAATGTTTTCACCTGGCTCAGCGCGTTTTGACCTGTGGTCGCATCCAGCACCAACAGCGTATTGTGCGGCGCTTCGGGGTCCTTTTTGCGGATCACGCGCACGATTTTAGCGAGTTCCTCCATCAGATCGGCGCGGTTTTGCAACCGCCCTGCGGTGTCGATCATCAGCAAATCAGCGCCGTCTGCCTCGGCTTTGGTCATGGCATCAAAGGCCAATGAGGCGGGATCGGAACCTTCGGGCGCGGTCATCACAGGCACGCCCGCGCGATCTCCCCAGACTTGCAGTTGCTCGACTGCTGCGGCGCGGAACGTGTCGCCTGCCGCAATCACCACTGATTTACCCGCAGCTTTAAACTGGCTGGCCAGCTTGCCGATTGTCGTGGTCTTGCCCGAGCCATTCACGCCCACGACCAGCACCACCTGCGGGCGTTTGGGATAGATTGGCAAAGGGCGCGCAACGGGCTCCATGATGCGCGCGATTTCAGTGGCCATCAGGTCTTTCAACTCGGGAGTTGAAAATTTCCGACCAAAGCGCCCTTCGGCCATGTTCGCCGTAACGCGCATTGCCGTGTCCACGCCCATATCAGCGGTGATCAACAGTTCTTCGATTTGTTCCAGCATATCGTCGTCCAGCGTGCGACGCACGACAGTTGCCGGGGCGGAGCGACCTAAAAGGCGGCCCATCAGACCGGGCTTTGGCGCTTCGGGTTCAGGCTCTGCAAGAGGTTTGAGCGGAGCAATCGCACTTGGCTCTGTCCCTCTCGGCATCTGCTCCGCAGACGCCTGCCGGGCCTCGTCGTCCGTTCCGCGGATGACAGGCTCTGGCTCTGGCTCTGGCTCTGGCTCTGGCTCTGGCTCTGGCTCTGGCTCTGGCTCTGGCTCTGGCTCTGGCTCTGGCTCTGGCTCTGGCTCTGGAACGGGTGCTTTATCGGCCAAGTCCGCAAGGCTTTCTTCAATCTGATCAAGCCCGGCATCCAACGACGCCTCGATCCCGTCTTGGGGTTCCACCCACGGCTCCGCTGCTTCGATCACTTCGGCAGCCTCAACCGTTGGCGCGTTCTCTTCTATGTCAGCCAACGCGGCCCGATACTCGGCTTCGGATGTGACATCGGCCTGCTCAATCGCCTCGTCGGCAGTCGCATCGCCTTGTTGCAGCGCCTCTTCAGCCCCGCCGTCTTCCACAATCGCATCCAGGCCTTCGTCGATTTTGGACGAGGATTTAAAGAGTCTGTCTTTGAGTTTTTTGAAAAACGCCATTTGGCCAACCTGATCTCGTGTCCCTTCTTCACCTAAGCGCTTGGCGCTGTAAGGAAAAGCCCTTCGTGCAGGTGAAGGCGTTGGATCTTTTCATCGCGAGGCCTGCCTGATACCCCGCCAGACATGTCAGATGTGTTCACGCCCGATCCAGAGCTTGCGGCCAAAATTGCCGCTGGATCAGCGCGCGTTGAGACGATCACGCATGCTGGCCAGACCTTATGGATCAAACGGACCGAAGCGCTAAGCGGTAAGCTGCGGCTCTATAAAGGTGACCCAAAGGTGGCGTTTGAGCGCGAGCGCGACGCAATGGTGAGGCTTGCAGACAGCGGACTTCCCATCGCGCCACTGGTCGCGGCAGGCCCAGATTTTATTGTGTTTGAAGACGCAGGCACGCCTTTGAAGAACCTTTTGCGCTTCGAGGGTCACCCGCTTGAAGACCGCATCGCCATGATGGAAGCCGCAGCAAACGCGCTGGCCGCTTTGCATGTGGCTGGAGTAAGTCACGGGCGACCCAACCTAAAAGACATCCTTTGGAACGGCAGCAAGGCCGTGTTCATTGATTTTGAACGCGCTGCGCCTGTCCGAGACACACCGCGCGGCCACGCCGAGGATGTGGTCCTTTTTTTCTTCAGCGCCTTTGCTGAATTGGACGACAGCTCCGTGGAAATCGAAGCGGCGCGCAAAGCCTACATAGCAGCGGGCGGCGCGCCATTTTGGGAGTTGGCCGTAGGGCGAATATCCAAGTTGGGCTGGGCCTATGGGCTAAGCCGTTTGGCCGCGCCATTTCTGGGGCGCGGGCGCGATTTTCAGGCAATCAAGCCGACATTTGCATTCTTCAACAGCTTTAAGGGCGACATCTAAGCCCCTCAAATATCTTCAGGAAAGTGCTTCATGGTCAGGCGGATCGGATTAGGCGCAGCTTGCCCCAGACCACAGATCGAAGCGTCTGCCATCGCTGTGCAAAGCTCTTCTAGCAAAGGTTGATCCCAAGTATCTGCCTGCATTAGTTTGACCGCTTTTTCGCACCCAACCCGGCATGGTGTGCATTGTCCGCAGCTTTCATCCTCGAAGAATCGCAGCATGTTGAGTGCGGCGGCCTTTGCGCTGTCTTTGTCAGACAGCACCACAACGGCGGCAGAGCCGATAAAGCTGCCCAAAGGTTGCAGCGTGTCGAAATCAAGCGGCACATCGTTGATCGAGGCAGGCAAGAGGCCGGAAGAAGGCCCCCCGGGTTGGTAGGCTTTGAAAGCATGGCCCTCGGCCATGCCACCTGCCGCTTCGATGATATCGGTGATCGTTGAGCCCGACGGAAGCAGGTAAACACCCGGCGTAGCAACTCGCCCACTGACCGAGAAAGAGCGCAAACCGATGCGCCCGTTCTTTTCAGTTCCGTTCAGAACTTCGGGTCCATCACGCAGCACGTGGGCGATCCAGTGCAAAGTCTCTATATTGTGCACCAGTGTGGGATGCCCAAAAATTCCATTCTCTGCCACATAAGGCGGGCGATGACGCGGCATGCCGCGTTTGCCTTCGATGGATTCGATCATCGCACTTTCTTCGCCGCAGATATATGCACCCGCTCCGCGCCGCAGTTCTATGAAACCGGGCTCTGCGATACCAGCTGCCTCGAGAGCGGCAATTTCAGTGGCCAGAATGTGCAAAACAGCTGGGTATTCGTCGCGCATATAGAGATAAACCCGCTCGGCTTGGACGGCCCATGCCGCAACCAACATGCCTTCAAGCATCAGATGGGGCGTGCGTTCAAGGTAATAGCGATCCTTGAACGTGCCCGGCTCGCCCTCGTCACCATTCACCGCCATAAGACGTGGCACGGGATAGCTGCGCACAAAGCCCCATTTTTTGCCCGAAGGGAAACCAGCGCCCCCAAGACCGCGCAAACCGCTTTCGCTGACTTGTCTTTGAACCTCTTCCCAATCGCCGCCTTCACGCAGCTTCAGGAGAGCATCGTAACCTCTTGATTTTCTGTATGCTTCAAGAGTTTCATAGGGTGGAATAATCGGATGCGTTTCGCCATTTTGCACAGCCGCCATAACGGTTTCGGGCGTGGCGTGATCGACGTGCAAATGACCCAACTCCACCACAGGAGCCGTATCACAACGCCCCATGCATGGCGCGCGCAGCACACGCACGGCTTTTGGATCAACGCCTTCTTCCAGTGCGGACTTTAACGCCTGCGCGCCTGCCAATTCGCACGACAGGCTGTCACAGACGCGGATGGTCAACGCGGGCGGAGGCGTCTCGCCTTCTTTGACAATGTCGAAATGGGCGTAAAACGAAGCCACTTCATAGACTTCAGCCATAGAAAGCCGCATTTCTTCGGCCAAAGCCCGCATGTGGGCAGCACTCAGATATCCGTAAGCATCTTGAATCAAATGCAAAAACTCAATCAGCAGATCAGCACGGCGTTCGCGGTCTCCTAATAGTGCGCGCACCTCATCCCACGCCTGATCCTCAAGCTGGCGCCCTTTTGGCGTTGCGCGCCCCTTGCCACGGCCCTGTTTCCAAACACCTTTTTTGTCTTGCGCCGTCATGGAAGGCCGTCCTTTGTGAAAACCTGTTCCCGCTATGCATATCCCTTTCGATGTTGCCTCAAAATCCCAAAACCGACCTGATTATTGCGCAAATCAACATCCCGACTGGTTTTTTGAGCCGATAAGACCCATTATGGAGCCGTTATGTTACGATTTGTGTTGTTCATCAGTTTTTTGGCTCAGCCCGCGATTGCCGCAGACGAGCCAATGTCACCCACCGAGTTTGAAGCCTTGGTGACAGGTCAGATTCTGTCCTATTCCTCGCAATCACAAGAATATGGTGTTGAAGAATACCTTGAGGATCGGCGTGTGCGTTGGGCCTATCCTGATGGACAGTGCACAGAAGGTCACTGGTACGAAGCCGGCGATCAGATTTGCTTTGAGTACGACGGAATTGCAACGCCACAATGCTGGACGTTTCATTTGCGCGATGAAACGTTAACCGCCCGTTTCAAGAACGTGCCGCAAGGGGCCTTGCACGAAACAAAACGTCTGGACACCCCGCCACTGTGTCTTGGGCCGGACGTCGGAGCCTAAAGCCTCGTTTTTAGGGTTTTGCAGGCTTCATCCGCCCATCGCTGAATTCAATCTCAAGATCGCGCGCTTTCGCGGCAGCTTTTGCTGTTGTAACAACCGCGTCGCCAACGCGCACAACCGCATATCCCCGCTCTAACGTGGCTTTGTAGCCCAGACTTGTGCGCATGCGATCCAATGCCCTAAGCCGCTCCGCTGCGGTATCCATGCGGGTGCTCATCAGCTGATCAATGCGGTTCGTGAGCCGATCAAGATCGCGCGTCTGTCGATTGAGCCTGTCTTTGATCGGCGCCGCGCGCAGGCGCAGCTTGGACAAGGTCTCGGATTTGCGCACCAGCATTTGCTCAAGCATCGGGCGCAAGCGGTCTGCACTGCGCATCACGCGCGCCTCTTCGCTGGTGAGTCGGCCCTTAAGGACGGCGGGACGCAAACCGGCAGACAAACGTGCTAGATTGGCGGTCTTGCGTTCAATCATCAGCTTGAGCCCGCGCGACAAGGCGTCCTCGCCCCGATCAAGGCGCTGTCGCGGATCGGCCAAGAGCGCCTCTGCCCGCGGCAATAACCGGGCCAGATCGCGCGCGCGGGTGCTACGTTGCTCGATGCCACGGCGCACGGCGCGAGCAAGACGCACATCCTGCGCATCCACCCAAGCATCCAGATCGACACGCACAGGCACAGCAGCTTCGGCCGCGGCCGTCGGCGTGGGCGCACGCAAGTCTGACACGTAATCGATCAGCGTTGTGTCGGTTTCATGGCCCACTGCCGAGATCAGCGGGATCTCACTGGCAAAAGCCGCACGCGCGACGATTTCCTCATTAAATCCCCAAAGGTCTTCAATCGAACCACCCCCGCGCGCAACGATGATCAGATCTGGGCGCGGCAAGGCGCCACCGGGCGTGAGCCGGTTGAAGCCTTCAATCGCATTGGCAACATCCGGCGCGCAAGGTTTGCCTTGCACAGCCACAGGCCACACCAGCACCTTACGCGGAAAGCGATCCCGTAAACGGTGCAGAATATCGCGGATCACTGCCCCTTGGGGAGAAGTGATAACACCAATAATTTCAGGCAGGTACGGCAAAGCTTTCTTGCGCTCTGGCGCAAACAGACCCTCAGCTTCAAGTGCCTTTTTACGCGTCTCAAGCATCGCCATCAATGCGCCCGCACCCGCAACAGAGACCCGTTGCGCGTTCAGACCAAATTTGGATTGCATGCCCGAAGCGGTCATTTTGCCTTCGACGACAACTTCCATCCCCTCTTCGGGAAGGATCGAGAGACCCGGGATTTGCCCTTTCCACGTCATGCAACTCAGGACCGATTTGTCGTCCTTTAGGTCAAAGTACATGTGGCCCGAACGTGCGCGCACGACTCGACCCACTTCGCCTTTGACGCGCACCCAGCCCATCTCGCCTTCAAGCAATTTGCGCACGGTGCCTGCGACTTCCGAGACAGTAAACTCCGGTGTGTTGTCCCCCGGTTCTGCATGTTCAAAAAGGTCCACTAGCCCCCGCCTCCACCACATCCGCCGCCGCCACAGCCTGCACTGCCGCCGTCGCTCCCACCATCGCTCGCGCCACCGCCGCTCTTTTTCGAGCCACCACTACATCCACCCACGAATGTCCCGCCACCCGCCGCCTGTTTGTCATGACGAGAGGTGCCGGGAAACGCCAGAATGCCCGCGAAGATCAACGCACCGCAAACCACCAAAGCCAAAACGGTAAAGACGTTCACACCAAAGATCATCATTATTACCAGAACAGGCAGTCCGGCACACAGCCCAATGACAATGCCTTTCGTGGCGAACCATTTTTGCAGAGCATCACCCCCTTCCGGCGTTGTTTCGGTCCCGGAGCGCGGCCAGATATCGTGTGGCGGAACGTGCCCAAACTCGGAAAAATAGAGCGCGAGCGTGCGCTCATATTGTGCGTTGTAGCGCGGCATATCTTCGCTGCCCTTGCAGGGATCGTGGTGAAAGGGACCACCAAGAACGCCCTCGCACAACTCCTCCCAGTAAGAGCGCGTAAATGTCAGATGTGTATGCCACGCCCGATCCACGGCAACGCTTGGCGTTACCTCATGATCCGCCACTTGGGCGAGGTACAAGAACCGACGGTATTCTTCGATCACGCGGGCCGCAAAGGTTGCATCCCACGCTTCGGCGGCAGCCAACTTCACCGAGAACGGCTCTGTCCCTGTGCCTGCGTCAAACGTGAACGCCTCAAGCTTTTCCCATAACGCGGGGTTCTTCACCTTGCCTGCCCTGTCTCTTTGCGGTTTATCAGCCCCGAGCATACTCAATGGGGGCGGCAGAGTGAATATCCTGATCCTTGGCAGCGGCGGGCGCGAGCATAGCTTGGCGTGGGCAGCACTTCAGAACCCAAAGTGCGACCGGTTGATTGTAGCCCCAGGCAATGCGGGTATCGACATGATCGCAGATTGCGCTGCGCTCGACATCAATGACGGCGGCGCGGTTTTGGCCTTTGCGGAAGCCGAGGCGATTGATCTGGTGATCGTTGGCCCTGAAGCGCCTTTGGCCGCCGGTGTTGGAGACACCCTGCGCGCGGGCGGTTTTTCTGTCTTTGGTCCAAGCCAGGCTGCGGCGGAATTGGAAGCCTCTAAACGATTCACCAAGGAAGTTTGCGACGCGGCGGGCGCACCCACCGCCGGCTGGGCTCGGTTTGATGAAGCTGAGGCGGCAAAAGACTACGTGCGCGCCGAAGGAGCGCCCATTGTGGTTAAAGCCGACGGGTTGGCTGCGGGCAAAGGCGTTGTTGTGGCGATGAGTGTTGAAGAAGCCGAAGCAGCGATTGACGATATGTTTGGCGGCGCTTTTGGGGCCGCCGGTGCTGAGGTTGTGATCGAAGAGTTTATGGAGGGCGAAGAAGCCTCTTTCTTTGTGCTTTGCGACGGGACTGATGCGCTTCCCATCGGCACGGCGCAAGATCACAAGCGTGTGGGCGAAGGCGACACCGGACCCAACACTGGCGGGATGGGGGCATATTCCCCTGCCCCAGTCCTGACCCAAACGCTGCAAGATCAGGTGATGGAACGGATCATCCGCCCGACTTTGCATGAAATGGCAAAGCGCGGCGCGCCCTATCAGGGCGTACTTTATGCAGGCCTTATGATCAAAGATGGCGCGGCGCGGTTGGTGGAGTACAACGTGCGCTTTGGCGATCCGGAGTGTCAGGTTTTGATGATGCGCCTTGGCGCGCAGGCCTTTGACCTGATGCAGGCCGCCGCCGAAGGGCGCTTGGGCGAAGCGCGCGTAAACTGGGCCAATGATCACGCAATGACAGTGGTCATGGCCGCTGACGGCTATCCCGGTGCTTACCAAAAAGGGAGCGTGATCAGTGGATTAGATGGCACATCAGAAGATGCGTTCAACATGGTGTTTCATGCGGGCACAACTGCCATCGAGGGCAAGATCACCGCGAGCGGAGGTCGGGTGTTGAACGTCACAGCGCGCGGCGCCACTCTTGAGGAAGCGCAAAAGCGCGCTTACGCAACCGTCAAAAAGATCGACTGGCCCGAAGGCTTTTATCGCAAAGACATTGGCTGGCGCGCGCTTTAAGCGCGTCAACTAGGGCTGGTAGTCTGGCAATTGTTCAAGAGCGACTTTCAAAGCATCGCCCCATCCGGTTGAAATCGCCTGATAGGTTTCGTCGCCCTCTTCAATCCGCGTTTGGCGGTTCGAATGAAACGTGTCGTTTTCGTAGACGTGTAGATCAAAGGGCAGCCCAACCGACAGGTTTGCCTTTACGGTAGAGTCAAATGAGACCAGCAACAGGCGCACAGATTCGGCAAAGCTCATCGCGGGGTCATAGGCGCGCACAAGGATCGGTTTGCCATACTTGGCCTCGCCAATCTGAAAGAACGGCGTGTCGTCGGAGATCTCGACAAAATTGCCTTCGGGATAAACCAAAAACACGGTTGGTTGCCCGCCTTTGATCTGGCCTCCCACGATAACAGAAGCGCTAAACGCATCGCCAGATGCATGTCCGGTTGGGCTTGAATAGGAAATCACCTCTTTCAATGTTGCCCCAACGAGACGGGCGACCTGAAACATGGTTGGCTGGTTCATGATGCTAGGATCACGATCTTCAACAGCTTTAGAGCGTTCTTCCAGAAGGCTGACCATAGCTTGGGTCGTTGCCAGATTTCCCGCTGTCATCAGCGTGATTGAGCGCTCGCCATCGTTGGTCCAGTTGAACATTTTGCGCACGGACGAAAAGTTATCAAACCCCGCGTTCGTGCGTGTGTCGGACATGAACACAAGGCCATTGTTCAATCGCATCCCAACGCAATAAGTCATTTCGGAATCAGTCCTTTAATGCTTTGCAAAGAGCCTTACTGCTGGACCTGTAAAGAAACAATCATCGTTTCGCCGCCCGCCCCCAATCGCAACCCGGAAATCGGCGCGCTTGAGTGAGCATCAAGGCCGATGGCGATCCGTACATAGCGTTCATCAGGTGACATGCCGTTTGAGACATCAAAGCCAACCCAGCCCAAATCATCGACGTAAACTTCGGCCCAGGCGTGGCTGGCGTCCTGATCAACGCGGTCATCCATCATCAGATATCCACTGACATAACGCGCAGGTAACCCGGCGTGGCGGGCTGCGGCCAGCATGATGTGAGCATGGTCCTGACACACGCCTTTGCCGATCTTAATGGCTTCCTCGGCGGTTGTATCCGCTTTGGTTTGACCAGTTTGATAGGGCACGGAGTCCAAGATTGCGCCCGAAGCGGAGTGCAGCCCATCCAGCGTTGTTGTGCCTTTTCGTATGATCGCGGCGATGTCTTTGGTCTTTGCGCCCGGCTTTGTTTGCGGCGTTTCGTTTTGGAAATGCCACAGCGGCATACGCCCAAAGACCATGCCGAAAACACCTGTGTCATTAAGCGTTGTGACATCGCCAGTAGCCGTGACGGTGATGGATGTCGTGCCTTCATCCGCACTGACCAGATCGACAAGATTGCCGTAGTGATCCTGATACCCTGTTTCTAGTTTGCCGCCTTCGATCGCAAGCGACCAGTTTCCCACCTGTTGCGCCGAATTTGACATCGGGCGCAAGCGCACCTTTTGCAGCGCGTATTCAACTGGTGCGTCAAAGGCGTATTGCGTGGTGTGGCTGATCTGAAGCTTCATTTGGTGAACCTGTAATCCTGCTCGATCTGATGGCCCAACGCGGCGGTATCGCTCATCACCGCCATCAGAAATTCGTGCAAGCCCTCGTCGAAGATTGACGCGATGTCGCGTTCTTTCAGGCGGCCATGAAGCGTGCGTGCTTTGGTCAAGCTTTCGCTTTGGGCGCCATACTCTTCCGCGAGATAGCTTAGGTTATCCACCATTTGCGAAGCACAAAACGCGAGCGACCGTGGCATCCGGCGATCAAGGATCAGAAAGCTCGCGATATGCGGCGCTGTGTATTCATTGCCATCTGCCCACCTGAATGAACGGTGCGCAGAGACAGAACGTAGAATCGTCTCCCACTGAACACGGTCCATGCGACCCCCTACTGATGCCGGCGATGGCAGGAGTGAGAAATACTTCACGTCGATGATCCGCGCAGTACTGTCGGTGCGCTCAACAAATGTTCCCAGACGACAAAAATCATAGATATCATTGCGCAGCATCGTGCCATGAAGCGCGCCGCGCACCAATGCGGATTGCTGTCGAATTGTGGCGAGCGTTTCGGGCAGTTCGGTCATTGGAACCGGCTCTTTGAGCACATCGCTCAGCAGCATCCATGTTTCATTCACTGCAGCCCATACTTCGCTGGTCAGTGCGGTGCGCACCAGTCGGGCGTTGTCGCGCGCGCCTTTGACGACTGACAACACAGATCCGGGATTGTCTTTATCTCGCAGCAGGAAGTCGATGACTTGTTCACTGTCATAGCTGTCGTGCTTGGCGCTATATGCCTCTTGCACAGCTGCTGTTGCGATCAGTGATTTCCATTCATCGCTCGTATCCACGGACCGGGTCAGCGCGATGCGAAACCCCGCTTCGATCAAGCGCGCGTTGTTTTCCGCGCGCTCAAGGTAGCGAAACATCCAAAACAGACCACCTGCGGTTTTTCCAAGCATATCAGTCCTCTAGAACCCAAGTGTCTTTTGTCCCGCCGCCCTGAGACGAGTTCACCACCAGCGACCCTTCTTTGAGCGCCACGCGTGTAAGCCCACCGGGCACAATGTTTACCTCGCCCGGCGCAACAAGCGCGAAGGGGCGCAGATCGACGTGGCGCGGTGACAGGCCGTTGTCCGTCAGGATCGGCACGGTGGAAAGCGATAGCGTTGGTTGCGCAATGTAATTTGAGGGTTTCGCTTTTAGCTTTTTGGCAAACTCGGCCACTTCGTCTTTGGTTGCGGCAGGCCCAACCAACATGCCGTATCCACCCGAGCCGTGCACCTCTTTGACGACCAAATCCTTGAGATTATCGAGCACGTACTTCAGTGTGTCTTCTTCGGAACAACGATAGGTTTCGACATTCTTTAGGATCGCTTTTTCGCCTGTATAAAACTCGACGATATCCGGCATATAACTATAGATCGCTTTGTCATCGGCTACGCCTGTGCCCGGTGCGTTCGTGATTGTGATGTTGCCTGCGCGGTAGACATCCATGATGCCGGGCACGCCCAACATGCTGTCAGGATTGAAGGTAAGCGGGTCCAGAAATTCGTCATCGACACGGCGATAAAGCACATCGATGGTTTTGTAGCCGCGCGTCGTACGCATGGCGATTTTGCCATCGACCACGCGTAGATCATGCCCTTCGACCAGTTCAACGCCCATTTGATCGGCCAAAAAGCTATGCTCGTAATAGGCCGAGTTGAACATCCCCGGTGTTAGAACGGCAACACAGGGCCGTCCTTCGCAGTTGGGTGGCGCACTGGCTTCAAGCGAGGCACGCAAATTCTTGGGATAGTCCGAGACTCGCTGCACTTTGATCTGGTTGAACAACTCGGGGAACATTTGCAGCATGATCTCGCGGTTTTCGAGCATATAACTGACACCCGAGGGCGTGCGCGCATTGTCTTCCAAGACAAAGAAATCATCCTCGCCCGTGCGTACAATGTCCGTGCCAACAATGTGCGTGTAAACGCCACCCGGTGGCGTGAAGTCCATCATTTCTGGCAGAAAGGCTTCGTTTTGCGCAACCAGTTTGGTCGGCACGACGCCCGCGCGCAAAATTTCCTGACGATTGTAGATGTCATGCAAGAACGCATTGATCGCCGCAACCCGCTGTTCAATCCCTTTGGAAAGCTTGGTCCACTCGCGCCCCGACAATATCCGCGGCACCATATCAAAGGGGATCAAACGTTCTTCCGCGTCCGATTGCCCATAAACATTAAAGGTAATGCCTGTGCGTCGGAAAAACGCTTCTGCTTCGGCTGATTTCTTGGCGAGACGATCGTTGTTTTGCCCCGCAAACCAGCTGTCGTATCCACTGTAAGGCGCACGCGCGCCCGTCTGCGAGGCCATCTCGCTAAAATATTTCCCTGTCATACCTTTGATACTAGGGAGGTTGCGCGCAACTACAAGCAATCAACAGCTTTTATTAACGCATACGCCGTAAACGCGACCCGAGCGACCAAAATGGTGGCAGTTTACGAAAAGGCAGAATGCTGATGAGTGCGTCAAAGTCTTTATCTGATTTTTTCCAAAACCCTGCTGACGTTCACCTTGGCAATTGCGATAAAGAGGCGATCCATTTTTCCGGCCAAACTCAAGAAGGCTGCGCACTTTTGGCGATCGACCGGGATAGCGGATTTCTTATTGCGACTTCTGAAAATGTGGCGCCGTTTTTTTTGTTAAAGCCGCAGTCTCTTTTGGGGACGCATTTGCGCGATCTTGATCCTGAATTGGCGCGCCTTGTGGATCAGGCCACCGACGAAGTTAACATGCACGAGGTACTGGAATACGCTTTCAAGAAAGATGGCGTCTCCTATGATGTTGTTACACATATTCAGGGCCAACACCGCCTGATTGAGTTTCTGCCAAATCAATCGCTGACGCCGCAGGCCGCGCGCACAAACATGCGTATTTGCTCCAAAAGCTGCGCACGCATTCTGAATGCAAAAGACATGGCCGAAGCGCATCAGATTGCAGCGGATGCAACGCGTCAGATAACTGGATTTTCGCGGGTAAATATCTATCGGTTCTTGCCCGATTGGTCCGGTGAGGTTTTGGCAGAGAGCCGAGATGGGCAAGAGCTGGCTTCCTATTTGGGGCTTCATTTCCCAACAAGCGATATCCCCGCACAGGCACACGAAATGATGAAGTTAGTGCGGTACCGCGCCATTGGCGACGTCAACGATAATAACCACGCAATCCTCAGCAGCCTTGAAAACGGGCAACTTGATCTGACTTGGTCTGTGGCACGTTCGGTTTCAAAAATGCACACGCAATATCTGCGCAATATGGGCGTTCGGGCGACGTTTAATGCGAGCCTTATCCATCAAGATGCGCTTTGGGGGCTAATTGCTGCGCACCATACAGAACCGGGCCTAATACCCTTCGATAGTTGGGCTTTGATGCAAGAAATTGGCGCTGCGTTGATGTTGAAACATGACCAGATCGAAAGGTTAGAGAGTGCCGAAAAAGTAAGTGAATTGCGTAAGATAGAAAACCGGTTTGCCGAGGCTCTGCGTGCACAAAACGATATGGAAGGAGTGATCAAAACGCTGATTCCAAATCTGCGGTCCTTTCTAAAGGCGGATGGTTTTGCGTTTCAGTATGGTAAAAACACTCATGTTTGCGGCGCCACACCACCAGCGAATGTGATCCGCGATCTGACTGAATGGGCACGCGGCAATCATGAAACGGCTGATCAGTTCCAAACCACCGCGCTACACCGCGAATGGCCCACAGGCGCGGCGCACAAAGACACCGCCTGTGGCGTTCTTATTCAGCCAATTGCGGTGCACAGGGTGTGCCAATTGATTTGGTTTCGCGGCCCCATTGCCCGCAAAGTCAAATGGGCGGGAAAGCCTGAGAAAAACAAAGTGAAGGGGCGACTTACACCGCGCGCTTCGTTCGACGTTTGGGTTCAGGAGCATTCCGACGAAGCTTTGCCATGGCAAGAAGCCGATTTAAGCAGCGCGCGCGAAGTGTTCACAGAGTTTCTCGACATTCTCGCCTCACAATTGCTTTTGAAAGAAGAGAACGCCTATTTACGGCAGTTTGCCGCCTCGGCTGTTCACGACATTAAAGCGCCTCTGCGCGGCATTAGTACCGCTCTTGAGATCATGCGCGAAGAGGATTTTGAAGCGGATGTGGTCAAAGAAACGCACATGATTGCAGAGGGTTCGGCCAAAAGACTGTTGAAACTGTCAAGCGGCCTGCTGGAGTTAACAGCCGTTTCAAACAGCAAATTGGACTTCAAACCAACACAGTTGCAAGCGGTGATCGAGGATGCCTGTTCCTTGCTGGCGCATGACATTGATCAGACCGGTGCAAAAATCCAAATTGCAGTTCCGGGGGTGATCCAAGCCAATGGGCAGCTTCTTTTGCGGCTGTTTCTAAACTTGATCCAAAACGCCCTAAAATACCATGACCCTGCCCGGGCGTTGGCGATTTCGATCGATGTCGCAGAGCAAACCGACTCCTACCTCGAGATTGCTGTGTCTGATACTGGCGTGGGCATTTCGCAAAAATATGCTGAGCGTGTGTTCAAACCTTTGATGCGCCTGCATAGCCAATGCGACATCGAAGGGTCTGGTCTTGGCTTGCCGATTTGCGCGCGCATTGCCGAAGCACATGACGGCAAAATATATCTGGATGACGCCTATTCGGACGGAGCGCGATTTTTGATCCGCTTGTCGTCCCCGCCCGGTTCAGCTGTCTTACATTAACGCGCCGCTAGTTGATCTTTGTCCAGTTCTGCGCGCGGCAAATCCCAAGCACGCAGCCGGACACTTTCAAAGCGCTGCCTGACAGGCTCATTTTAGAGCTATAGGTCTTGTCGCGATCCGGTGCCCAGATCTTGCCCTTGCTGTAAGAGCCATCGCCTTGCGCCTTCATATCCCAGATCATCCGGCGGCCAATATTGTCGCTTGGGATTTCTTTGCCAGATGCATCAAACGCCTTGCGGATCACACCGCAAATAGACGCATCACACGTATAAAGCTCGACATGGCCAAACTTACCGTCATCGCCGGGTTGGGTTTTATAAAGCCCAAGAACCGGGTCGGCAAACGTGGGCGTTGCAATCAAAACCGCCAGCGCGGCAAGTGTTAGACGTTTCATTCCAAAAGACCTCCCTTGTCTTGCCTGCGACCTTGAGGAACAAGCCCATAACAACGCAAGTGTGACGTGGGGACAGATCTCGATATGCGCTTGAAAGACGCCGCGTCAAACGGCAAGACAACGCCTGACCCAAAAGCGGAGCGAGCGCGATGATCTTATATCCTGCAATTGACCTGAAAGACGGCAACTGCGTGCGCCTTTATAAAGGAGAAATGTCGCAGGCCACGGTGTTCAACGATGATCCCGCGGCCCAAGCTCTGGCGTTTGAAGACGCGGGCGCCGAGTGGATCCATCTGGTTGATCTGAATGGCGCCTTCGCCGGTCAACCGGTGAACGGGGCCGCGGTCGATGCTATTTTGGGAGCGCTTTCAGTGCCCGCACAGCTTGGTGGCGGCATCCGCGATTTGGCCACGATCGAACGCTGGCTTGAAAAAGGGCTGGCACGCGTAATCCTTGGCACAGTTGCGGTCGAAGACCCGGATTTGGTCCGTGAGGCGGCCAAAGCTTTTCCCGGACAGGTGGCTGTTGGTTTGGATGCGAGGAACGGTCTTGTTGCCACGCGTGGTTGGGCGACAGAAACAGACATGCAGGTTGTTGATCTGGCGCGCGCTTTTGAGGACGCTGGTATTGCGGCCATTATATATACCGACATTGAGCGCGATGGTGCGATGGCGGGACCGAACATCACCGCGACCGAAGCTTTGGCGCGCGCGGTTTCTGTTCCAGTGATCGCCAGTGGGGGCGTGTCTTCGATGGAAGACTTGCTGGCGTTGCGCGACACAGGCGTGATTGCAGGCGCTATTTCCGGGCGCGCTCTTTATGATGGAGCGATAGATTTGGCCGACGCATTGTTAAAAACGAAAGCAAAAGACTGAAATTCGCCCAAATTGTTTGGTGTCTAAACATCAACAATTGCAGCAAAATCGGCTGAACGTTCAGGAAACGGCACCTATTTATGGTAACAAATGCCCGTGAAATCCTGTTGTTTCAGGGTTTGAATCCTCCCCGTAAGCGCATCAAAAAACGTTAAAAAACCCTAAAATTTCACTGTGTTTACGCACCACCACCTTCTTTGTGCCTCATTCGTCAACAAAAAGTGTCTGTGAAGAACGGCTGTTTGAATCGAGTCACAAGGGATTACAAGTATGACGGTGCAAGAGGCTCAAGTTGATGACTTGCATGAATCTGGCGAAGAAGAATTCGTCGATGAACTAACCCCCGGCACGCAGTTAATGCATGGCCAGTACACCATTGAGAGTTTCCTGAACTCCGGTGGTTTTGGGATCACTTATCTTGCCCGCGACAGCCTGGATCGGCTTGTTGTGATCAAGGAATGCTTCCCCGGCACATTTTGCCGGCGTCAGAACGCTTCCGTGGTCGCTCGTTCGCGTGCGCATCAGGCTGAATTGCGCTCGATTGTGCGTCTTTTCACGCAAGAAGCGCGGTCATTGGCCAAAGCAAGCCACCCGAATATTGTCGGCGTGCACCAAGTCTTTGAAGACAATGGCACAGCATACATGGCGCTTGATTACGTCGAAGGCATGGATCTGTTGGAGATTATCACCGAAACGCCAGGTGTTTTGACCCCCGCGCAAATTCGCGGCTACGTGACGAAGATGCTGGACGCCATTTCGTTTGTGCACAAGCAAGGCATTTTGCACCGCGATATTTCGCCCGATAATATTTTGGTCCGTGCCGACAATGAACCGGTTCTGATCGACTTTGGCGCTGCCCGCGAAGAAGCCAGCAAGCAAAGCCGCCTTCTTTCCGCTCTGCGCGTTGTAAAAGACGGCTACTCGCCGCAAGAATTCTATGTGGCCGGCTCCGAGCAAAGCCCGTCTTGCGATCTTTATTCGCTCGCGGCCAGCTTTTACCACATCATCACAGGTGAATTGCCCCCCGATAGCCAGACGCGTCTTGCGGCTGCCGCTGCGGGAGATACCGATCCGTTTGTGCCTCTTGGTCAGCGTACCAATGACTACGACGAAGTGTTCTGCACATCGCTGGACAAAGCCATGTCGGTTTTGCCACGTGAACGCATTCAGAGTGCTGAAGACTGGCTTGCAATGCTGAACGGCGAAGAAGTTGCCGAACCAGCGCCTGCACCAAAGTCGCGTGTACAGTCTCGCGTTGCCACACCTCGTAAAGTAGCTGCAGCAGGCGGTGAAGCATCAAAAATGCCGCTTTTGCTTGGTTCCACGGCTGCTGTCGTCGCCATTGCAGCAGTTGGATATTTCGCGACCCAAGGCGGGTCAGAGGACGTTGCAACGCAAAGCACTGTCTCGGACGCACCCTTTGTTTCCGGCACACAGCCAGAATTTAGCCAAGCAACAGAAGCTCCCGCAACGGAGGAAACTGCAGCCGCAGCCGCAGCCGTCGCAGCAGCCGCAGCCGCGGCAGCCGCAGCTGCTGCAGCCGCCGAACAGGACACAGCGTCCACTCAGCCTACTTTGGCTGACACGTTGATTGCCCCAACTGGCGCAACGCAGCAAGATACGCCACCGTCGCTCACAGAGATTGACGGAGTGGACATCGCGTCAGCTCCAACATTGGGACAAGCGGTTTCTGAAACGCCGTTCGTAAATCAAAGCGAACCAGCAAGCCCACCAGCCGAACCAGTTGTTGAAGCGCCATTGACGCTTGAAAACTTGCCGCTTGGGGTTGAAATTGTTGCTCCAGAACTGTCGGCCAATGCATTGCCTGAGGGCGTGGAATTGGTAACGCCGGAAGCGTCTGCACCGGAAACTTCTGCACCAGAGTTGTCGGCCAATGACCTGCCAGCCGGTGTGGAATTGGTAACGCCAGAAGCCTCAACACCAGAGCTTTCTGCGAATGCTTTGCCTGAGGGTGTCGAATTGGTAACGCCAGAAGCCGCTCCAACCGAGTTGCCGGCCGGTGTCGAACTCATAACCCCAGAAGCCGCACCAACCGAATTGCCCGCAGGCGTCGAATTGGTAACGCCAGCGATCAACACTCCGACGGATGTTGCAGGCGTTATGGGCAATGTAGGCATCGCTCAACTGCCGTTTACTTTGTCAGAGACCGAGCCTGGCGTTGTTGAAAACGTATTCGCTGATGCACCGTTTTGGCTTGCTGAAGGTACGCGCATTTTGACAATCAACGGCGAAGCCGTGACCAGCACCGCGCAGGCGAATGAATTGGTTGCAGCAAACGCAAATAACGTTAGCGGTGGCGAACTTCAGTTGAATGTCTCAACCGAAGCGCAAGTGTCTGGTGCCGCGATCGATCGCATCCTGATCCTGCCGCTGGTGCATTCAACCATGCTTTTGAATGGACTGGGCTTTGAAGCCCGCGCCGCGGATGGCGACAATTGGTTGACCACAGTTACGGCTGCCCCTGCTGGGTCGTCGTTCGAAGTGGGCGACGAAGTTGTTGCATTCATCCCGACGAGTGAGCGGATCGAAGGGGCTGACACGCTTCGCCAGATCATCGAGCGCGACCTGCAAACAGGGCGAACAGATTTTAGCTTTGCCATTCAGCGCGACGGTCAGATGTGGGTAGAGAGCTTTACCCTTACAAATTAAACGGCTGATACTAATAGGTTTTTGGTATCCACCAGTCTACATGGAGAGCATCGATGTTCCTTTTTCGGAAGAAGAAAAAAGAGAGCGGAGTCGACGTAAAAGCGAAGCTGCAATCCTCTGAGCGCATGGCGCCCGAGGTCATCGCCCCCGAAGTTATGGCCAGCGAGGCCGTCAACGGACAACCCGCTGAAGCACCACCGATGCCACTTGGTCCGGATGGACGCCCGCGTCGCAAAAAACGTCGCCCCACTGCAAACAAAACACGTCTGATGGGTTTTGATACATCCGATGGACGCGCAGATTTGTTTGACGAAGACGCTGCCGAAACAGCAGAAACTGGTCGTTGCCAGTTTCCCGTCGGCTTTGTTTTTGTCACCAAAGGCCCCGGCCTTGGCGAAAGTTTTGCGATCCGCACAGGCATGAGCCAAATCGGTCGCGGTGAAGATCAGGCGATCCGCCTTGATTTTGGCGATCAGGCCATTTCGCGCACCAACCACGCCGCCATCGTTTATGACCCCAAAGAGCACACCTATCTTTTGGGCCATGGCGGCAAAGCAAATATTGTTCGTCTGAACGGCACCCCTGTTGTGTCCACCAGCGATCTAAAAGACGGCGATGTAATTGAGTTAGGCGAAACCGCCATGCGTTTCGTTGGTATTTGTTCAAATGACTTCAACTGGGAAGAAGCCCAGTCTGAAGACGAAGGGAGTGACGACGATGTGGAGATTGCCTGAGCCACGGTTTGACGTTGCCTCTGCACTAGATCAGGGAAACCGCGACTATCAAGAAGATGCACTGGTCGCAGACTTTTCGGTTGGTGATGACATCGGCATCATCGTTCTTGCGGACGGAATGGGCGGCCACGCTGCCGGTGACGTTGCCAGCAAGATCGTTGTCACCGAAGTTTACAGCGAGCTGAAATTCCATTGCGATAGCTTCTTTTCTGATGAAGAAGGCCTGCCATCCTTGATGGGCAACGCAGTGTTCTCGGCAAACGATTGTCTGAAGTCGCACATCGAAGACTATGAAGACGCGCGCGGAATGGGCTCTACAGTTATCGCAGCAGTTTTGGCAGGTGAACGTCTGTTCTGGACGTCCGTTGGCGACAGCCCACTGTACCACTATCGTTCAGGTAAAATGCAGCAGTTGAATGAAGATCATTCAATGGCACCGCAAATTGATTTGATGGCCGAAACCGGTGTTATCAAAGCAGAAGAAGCGGCGACACATCCTGATCGCAACTGTCTGACGTCGGCCGTGTGTGGCGGAAAAATTGCGCGCATCGATAACAAGGGCAAAGCCTTTGAAATGATGGTTGGCGATATTCTTGTCATCTCGAGCGACGGTTTGCAGTTCTTGCCCGAGGATCAAATCTCAAAAATCATTGGCCGCAATCGTCGCAAGCCTAGCGCAGATATCGCAAACGCATTGCTTCAGGCATTGAAGAAAAACGACAACCCGGAACAAGACAATATCTCGTTCTCGGTCATCAAAGTACGCCACACCAAACCGGTAGAGCGCCCAGCTAAGCGCGATCACATTGATGCGGGCACACATTCAACACGTCTGACAACAGACGTAGAAGTGACCGATGCTGACGCAGCAGAGGCAGCCGACGACCTTGGCGATGCAGCAGCATTCACCGGAAAACAAGCGGAATTATTAGAGGCAGCGGAGCGAAATTAAACGTTATGGTTGGGGACATCAAAACGACAACGGCAGCACGACTGGCCCAAGCTTTGAAAAGCGGGCGGCTTAGTTCGAATGCCGAAGAGATGGCGGGGCAGTGTTTAAAACGGCTCGAAAGCCCATTGCGGCTGACGATACTTGGCACGAATTCGACCTACACGAACCGGCTGCTTAATCTGATTGTTGGCGCCAAGTGCGTCGACCCAAGCGCCGGCCACGTGACGATGCAAGTGATGCATAATGATCGACCTGCCGCAGTGTCGATCTATGCAGACGAAACCCGCAAGACGTTTAAGGACCAAGACATTATTTTGGCCTTTGATGGCAATCCCAGCCGCGTGCGCGTTGGGTATGATTTGCCATCGCTTCGCAAAATTTCCGTTTTGCGCGTGTCTGCCGACACAACGGCTGGTCTGGCACAATCCATTCGCTGGTCGGTGATGCCTTCGGACGTTGTGCTTTGGTGCGGTTCGGAATTTGGCGAAACCGACAAGAAAATATGGGCGGCCCTGCCACAGCGTATTCGGGATCATTCCTATCTTATTCAACCGCTTGACGGCATCGCCTCGGCGGAAACAGTGGATGACAGTGGGTTCTTTGATCTGTTGCGGATTGATCCCCGTGCGGCAATGGCAGCACGCGAACGACCCGGTGGCGTCGACAAAACGTCGTTTAAAAACGCCGGTGGCACAGCTCTTGTGCGTGCGGTAAAGAAAGAAATCGAGAACAGCGAACAAGCCGCCTTGGATGCCGCTCAGGTTATCTTGATCCGTCATGCCAAGGATCTGGAAGGCTTGCCAGAGCCAACGTTGGACGACATCGACGAACCGAAAAAAGGCGATCCATCGTTCGATCAAGACAATGACGCACCTGTCGCTACGCAGAAAACGCCGACTCCGGTCACCAGACCTGTTGAGGAGCAACCACCTTTGCGTGTTGTGTCGTCATCAGAGCGTGTGGTCGTTCCAACGCGCCCGAACAACGATCAACAACCTGTTGCTGTGGATCTTAAGGCGCCAGAAACACCTCCCGAGATTCAGGACCCAGTGGTGCTTCAAGCACTGAACAGGGTTCGCACCCGACAGCTAAATGCTGAAAAAGCGCGTCAGGCGCAGCAGGCCGAAGCGCTTGAGCGAGACAAGCAGTCAGCCACGCCGTGGTCGCTTGGCATGGAAAACATCGGCCTGCAAAGTGCAGACGAAATCCGCAAAACATCCATGCAGCGCCCAGTTTCTCGCTCGCGCACACGACCCGTATCACGCATGCGCACAGCTGTAGTGACAGCCCCTCCAAGTCAGCCAAGAAGTGACCGGGTTCTATCGCGCACAACGTTCTCAAACATTCTTGATGGATTGACGGACAAAGCGAATGCGCTTGAGGCCGAAATTGAATCGAACGGCGAAATTGCCCCGGATTACCTAATTGGCCAAGCGCAGGATTGCATTGAATGGGGACGTAAATTCTTTGATGAAAACCATTTGAGCGATAGTGAAGACGTGCAAATGGTCATCGAAACGCTTGACGAAATGGATGAAGTATTGATCCTTATGTCAATTGAAGACGATACAGAGAAAAGCGACGTTGCAAAACTGCTTAGACAAGCAGCTCGCGAAGTTGAATTTTATTTAGGCGCGTAAAGAGGAATATGGTTATGACAAATACAGCATCACAAACTCTGGCAAACTTAATTGACGAAACGGTTCTGAAACGCCGTATTACTTTGGCATTCGGGGCAACCGACGAAATTCAGGCGACCCTGCTCGTTGCTGGGCGTCGGTTGCTTCGGATTGACGAAGTTTCTGGTGTAGACGAGACATCTGACACCGTTGGCAACCAATTGACGCACAACGATGAAATGCAAATGAATGGTGTGCGCTCAACACTTGATAAATGTTTGCAAGCAGGCATGCCGCGGATCACTGCAATTGAAAAAGCAATGGCTTTTGACGATCCAACCGCACGTGGAATGACAGCTTCGGATATTTTTAAAGCAGCGTAAGTCAAACGCAATACTGCAAAAGCCCCACCAATATTTTTGTTAGTGGGGCTTTTCATTTTATTGGCAAGGATTGTTGGACGCGCGTCAGGTAATCTTGCCAAATGGTGCCGAATTCAAATATATGGAATTAGCCGCGGCCAATGTACGGCATAGTACTCGCCATAACGGTCATGAATTGCACATTCGCTTCTGGCGGCAAGTCAGCCATATGCAGAACTGAGTTCGCAACGTGCTGCACATCCATCGTTGGCTCTGGTTTGATCGACAGATCTGCCTGCGGCACACCACCACTCATTCTAGCGGTCATTTCAGAGGCTGCGTTGCCAATATCAATCTGCCCGCATGCAATGTTATAGGGCCGTCCATCAAGCGAGATCGACCGCGTCAATCCGGTGATCGCATGCTTTGAAGACGTATAAGGCGCGGAACCAGGACGCGGTACATAGGCCGAGATAGATCCGTTGTTGATAATGCGGCCACCTTGCGGGTTCTGTCTGCGCATCAGGTTGAAGGCACCCCGCGCTGCCAGAAATGCACCATATAGATTGACGTTGATCACCTTTAGAAAATCTTCTGGCGAGATATCTCCAATCGGCGCCTGGGCGACGTTGTTGCCAGCATTGTTGAAAAGCACATCAAGGCGTCCGTGATCTTTTTCGACCTGATCAAACAGCGCGTCCACAGCTTTTGCGTCGGTGATATCAGCCGCAATTGCCGCGCCGCCACCGATCAGTTCCAGCGTTTCGTCCAACACATCTTGGCGCCGCCCAGTCACCACCACGGTGTATCCCGCTTTGCCCAACGTCACAGCGCAGGCGCGCCCAATGCCAGAGCCGCCACCTGTTACCAATGCAATTTTCGCCATGTCTGTCTCCTGATTTCGTCGTTTCTTGAGTGCTATTTACGTGCCGCGGCTTCAAACTCTGCATAGGCGGCGTGACTACGCGCCTCGCTCATTAAAGCCTGTGCGATGCCTGGGGCGATCGTGAAAACATCCATGCCCAGTCCAGCCAGTTCGACCATTTGCTCGGGCGCGCGCAAAGAAGCGACCATGATTTGACAGCCGTCCTCGTCGCTCGACTGAATGTCTTTCATCGCGCTCAAGTGTGCCTTCGCATCAATCCCGGCCTCGGTCATCCGTCCGAAATAGGGGGCGATGTATTGAGCGCTCAGACTTTGGGCGACAAACATTTGTTTTGCGTCATAGCACGCCGTCATCAGGATGCGGCCACCCAAGGATTTGATCTCGGCAGTTTTGCGAATTGCCGCTTCGATCAGCGGGATTTTCACAACCGTTTCAATCCCTTCAGCGCGCCCAGCCTCATAAAGCGCGCCAGCCCAGTCGACGTATCCCTCTACTGGACCAAAGAGCTGAGCATGCAGTTCTTGCGCCCCATGTCCGCGGGCTTTACCTGCCAAACTGTGCCAGTCAATTTTCGGATAGGACAAGCCCGCGCGAGCGGCCAAAAGCGGATTGGTGGTGATGCCATAAAACAGACCTGTCGGCATCAGATCGTCCCAAGCATCCGTTTCGGCGGTGTCGAGGTAAAGCTTCATTGCCCGTCCTTATATCAGCGCTGCATCAAGTGCAGAAAGAGTCGGCGGATTGCACCCTTCCTGTTCACAGTTCAGCGCGGCGGCCTTGGCTGCGCGTCCCAGTAAAGAGGACAGTGCTTGTTCGTCCATCGCGCTCAACGCGCCGGATTGAAGAGCGCCTTGAGCTGCAAGTGTCGCCAACAGCGTGCCCATGAACGTGTCGCCCGCGCCGATCGTGTCCTTAAGATCATTCACTTTAGGTGCTGTTATCTGCACATGATGCTCGGCGTTCTTTGCCTCGGCCCCGTCGGCCCCTTTGGTCAGAACAACAAGTCCGGCCTCTGCGACCGAGTCCAGTTTCTCGTAAGCCTCTTCCAACGAAAGATCGGGGTAAATCCATTCAAGGTCTTCATCGCTTAGCTTTATCAGATCGGCGGTTTTGAACATACGGAACAACCGCTCGCGATACGCGGCACCATCCTTGATCAATGAGGCACGCACGTTGGGATCAAGCGAAGTAAAAATTCCATTTTGCTTTGCATCGTGAAAAAAGGCTTCCCACTCGGCTGCGTCATCCCCGTCAATCAGCGCCAATGATCCGACATGAAACGCCGCAGTTGCATCCGCCATCGCAGCTGCCAGCCCCGTCTTGGTTATGCAGCGTTCCGCCGTACCGTCGCGCTTAAAATCGTAAGTTGGAATGCCATCTTGCAATGTGACAATGGCCAAAGTGGTTGGTTCGTCGCGGCGTGGCGCGGCAATCAAAACGTCCGCTTCGCTTAGACGATTGGCCAGAAGATCGCCCATATCATCGGTGGAAATCGGCGTCAGATAATGAGCCTGCCCCTCTTGGCGCGACAAAGCCACAGCAACATTGAACGGAGAGCCACCGGGATTATTAACAACAGTCAAGGTACCATCAGGTGCGTTTGATTGCACTCTGTCGATCAGATTTTCACCACCAATGGCGATTATGGGTGCGTGCGACATGTCTTTTTCCAATTAGTGAAAGGCGCGTTGTTGGTTTTTCGGGCTTCTTATCGCTTTGTTTGGATCAGAATGCAGCCCCTCTTTTGCGTGCGTTGGTTTACGGTTCCGGCTCATTGCGTGGGCAAAGGCGCATCTTCGCGGATCAGCCCCTCGCTGCGCAGATCAGACCACAGCCCTTCTGGAATCGGCGTCTCTAACAAAGCAACGTTTGCCGCGACCTCGCGGCCATTCACTGCGCCGGGAATAACGGTTTTGACTGCCGGATGACCCAGCACAAACTGAAGTGCCGCAGCGATCAGTTTGGTGTCGTGCGCGTTGCAGACCGCTTCAATCTTAGTGACGCGATCAAGAATATCTTGGGGCGCGTCTTCGTAGTTGTACTTTGCGCCCGCGATTGGGCCGGTTGCGAGGATCCCAGAATTATACGGCCCACCAAGAATGATGCCGACGTCACGCTCGATGCACAGCGGGAGGAAAGAAGTCAGCGCCTCTTGTTCCAACAGCGTGTAGCGCCCGGCCAAAAGAAAGCCGTCAAATTCGCCAAGCCCTAAAAGCCGCTCGCAGACTTCCCATTCGTTGACCCCTGCCCCAATCGCGGAAACCTCGCCTGCGTCGCGCAATTCATGCAGAGCGCGGTAGCCGCCGCCATCGAACAATTCGCGCACCTTGGCGTCGCTCACCTCTTGGCTGCCGTGGCTGAACACATCGACGTCATGCACAAGAAGGATATCGATAGCGTCATAGCCAAGTCGCTTTTTGCTGGCCTCGAAAGAACGCATCACACCGTCATAGGTATAATCGAACACGATGCGCTTTTGCGGCACATCAACAAAAGCCTCGGGTGTCACATCTTCCGGCGCGCAATCCTCCAAAAGACGGCCCACCTTTGTCGACAGCTTAACACTGTCGTCGTCAAATCGGTTCAGTGCGAAGCCAAAGCGCCCTTCTGATCGTCCAAGCCCGTATTGCGGCGCCGTATCGAAATAGCGAATGCCAGCATCATACGCGGCCTGAAGCGCGGCTTGCGCGTCTTCTTCAGTGATGGCCCGATAGAGATTGCCCAATGGCGCTCCGCCAAAACCCATGCGCGTTAAAGGCACTGGCGTCGGCGTGCGGTTGTTAAGAAGGATTGTGTCGTTGGCATTCATTGGGGCGTTCCCTGTCTTGTTTTGGAGCTATGGGGCAAAAAGCTCTGGGCGCGTTTTTTCAAGCGGCTCCAGACGTTTGATCAACTGACGCAAGTGGGTTTGCATCGCAGAGCGCGCCGCTTCTGGGTCAGAATTTGCGATCGCGCGCATGATGTGACGGTGTTCTTCAATGGTATCCGCAGAGCGCCCCGGTGCAGGCAAAAGCATAAGGCGGGCGCGATCCATATGATTTGACACGAAGCTGATCGTGTCGTGCAATCGCTCAATTTTACAGCAGGCTAGAATTTCATTGTGAAACGCCTGATCCGTTTCAAAGAAGGCGGTATAATCACCAGACTTCAATAGCGCCTCTTGTCGGATCAGGTTCTGTTCAAGCACTTCGATTAGATCAGGCGCACAATGGACGGCCGCATATTCAACTGCGGCAACCTCAAGGGCTTCGCGCAAAAAAGCATCTTCGCGGATTTCCTTCATCGACATCTTGGACACACGTGTCGCCGATTGCGGGATGACTTCGACAAGACGATCCGCTTCAAGCTTGAGGATGGCATCTGCGACCGGCGTGCGCGAAACGCCCAAGGCCTCACAAATCGGCCCTTTGCGCAAAACGGCCCCCGGCTCAAAATCAAGCGACAGAATCGCAGCCTTCAGCGATGCATAGACACGGTCAGACAGATGACCGCTCTGAGAATTCAGGCTTTTTAGCTTTTTGGCATCGGCAGTAAGTGTTGACATGATTAGCCCCGCATAACTAACATGTTAGTTAACGAGGCATTCCAGTCAAGTTGCATGACAAAAGAACGCGGGGGGCGTTTGGGACGCAAAAGACCAAAACCAAATAACTCTCAGGCTGGGGCTGCTATTTTTCCCGAGCGAATGACAGAGCGCGAAATCTGCGCCGAGACCGGCAAAAGCAATAAAAAGCCAAATAAATCAACACGGAGGAGACCCTAAATGATACGTAAGATACTAGGAGGAACGGCCATCGCGGCAGCGGCGCTTACCGCAGCCCCGGCAATGGCCGATGGTCATTATGACGGTGTGACCGTCAATATTTTGACCCGACCGGGTCCGGTGATCGCTGGGCGAATGGTCGAGCGCGCCGAGGAATTCAAAGCGATGACGGGTGCGGAAGTGCGCGTCGCCGAGGTGCCCTTTGCCGAGCTTTTCCAGAAAATTCTGACAGATTGGGCAACTGGCACCAACTCTATCGACGTGGGCGTGTTCGCCTCTGGTTGGGGTGTTGAGCTGGTCAACGGTGATCTAGTTGAAAACCTGGATCCTTACCTTGCCGCTGATGACAAAATTGATCTGGATGACATCGCGCCCTACTTCCGCGACTTTAACCAGAAGGTTGCAGGCTCGACGTATTTCATCACGCTCGATGGCGATTTTCAGATGATGTATTATCGCCGGGATATTCTTGAAGCTAACGGTCTTGAGCCACCGAACACCTGGGACGAATATCTCGACATTGCGTCCAAGATTAACGGGCAAGACATGAACGGTGACGGCGAGCCTGACTATGGATCGTGCATCTTTAAAAAGCGCAACGCGCAGTCTTACTTCGTGATCCAATCGGTCGCCGCCAGCATGGTGCAATCAAAAGGCACATCCGAAGGCATCTACTTTGATCCCGAAACGATGAAACCAAAGATCAACAATGCCGCATGGAAGCGCGCGTTTGAGCTTTACAAAGCCACTGGCGAATTTGGTCCGGCAGACGAGTTGAACCAGGATATCGGTGATACCCGCGGTCTGGTTGTTGGCGGACGTTGTGGTCTGATGGTTGACTGGGGCGACATCGGCCCGCTTTCCATTGAAGAAGGCAGCATGATCAACGACAAGGTCGGAGCGATCATCATGCCGGGCTCTACCGAAGTGCTGGATACGGCAACTGGTGAGCTTGTGCAGTGTAACGCTGAGACATGCCCTTATGCTGAGAATGGCCTGAACTATGCGCCATTCGCAGCCTTTGGGGGTTGGACAGCTGCTGTGAGCAAATCATCTGACGATCAGGTGAAACAAGCCGCTTACGATTTCCTCAGCTACATGAACCAAGCTGCACAATCGAACATCGATGTGACCATGGGCTGGACGGGGTACAACCCATACCGGAACTCGCAACTGGAAGACACAAGTGCATGGATCGAAGCTGGCTTTACGGAAGAAGCCGCCGAGAACTATCTTGGAGCGATTAAGAAAAGTCTGAACCACCCGAACATGGCGTCAGACTTCCGCATTCCAGGTGCGCAGCAGTACACTGGTGTGGTTCTTGACCGCGAATTGGCCCGTTATCTGGCCGATGAAATCACGGTAGAACAGGCTTTGGCCAACATCGAAGAAGGTTGGGAAGAGATCACCGATGACTTCGGACGTGAAGATCAGGCGGCGATCTATTCGCTGTCGCTTGGCATCACAAACTAAGCAAACTTGGCGCAGGCGGGCTCCTAGCCGCCTGCGCCCCCCACTCTTTCCATCAGCACTAAAGCCGCCGGGAGGCCTGACATGAACGAATGGCTCGACAGGCATATGGGACGCCTGTTTCTTGCACCGGCTGTAACGCTGATCCTGATTTTCTCTATCTTTCCGCTTATCGCTTCGCTGATCATGGCGTTCACCCGCATCCGGTTTTCTGCCGGCGGTTATAAGGTGCGTTTTGTCGGATGGCGTAATTTCGAAAAGCAGTTTTTTGGCTCTGAGCAATTTCATCTTGTCGGAACCTTCACGCAAATCTCCGTGCTTGGTTGGATCGTTGGCCTCTCGGCCTCTGCTGCTTTGCTTTGGTGGATCTGGAAATACATCCGCGGCCCCTTCACATGGGTCGGCTTTATTGGCCGGCTTATCACGCTTGGCATGGGGCTTGGGCTAACGTGGCTTTTTGCGGCAACGTTTTTTAGCGGCAATCAGTTTGGCACCATTGGCACGACGCTGTTTTATGTGCTGATCGGTTGCGCCATTCAGTTTCTGATCGGCACCGCGCTGGCCTTTGCGTGTTCGCAGAGCATTCGCGGCAAGACGGCCTTTCGCGTCATCTTCTTTGTGCCGATGATGATCACACCGATTGGCGTTGGTTATATTTTCCGCATGATGGCGGACACGACCAAGGGCCCCTTCTCTGAGGTCTGGCAATGGGTCGGGCTTGGCAACTTTGCATGGGCGACTGATCCTTGGGCCGCGCGCACCTTCATTGTGATCGCCGAAAGCTGGCAGTGGATCCCGTTTGTGTTCATCATGATGCTGGCCGCCTTTGAAAGCGTGCCGCGCGATTACACCGAAGCCGCCGAACTTGATGGCGCAGGGCCTTGGCAGAGCTTCAAGGAAATCACATGGCCGCACGTTTTGCCGATTGCCGCAACCGTGATGCTGATCCGTGCAATTGAAGCGTTTAAGATCGTCGATCTGCCCAACATTATGACATCCGGCGGTCCCGGTATCGCAACCGAGTCTGTCTCGCTGCAGTCCTATTATGCGTGGCGCTCGTTGGATCTTGGGTCGGCTTCCGCCATTGCTTACATTTTGCTCTTTATTACGGTGGTGATCTGCGTGTCGTTCTTTAATCTTGTGGTGCTTGCCAGAATTAGGAAGCAGCAATGAGCACTCCCATCAGAAAACCAGGCATCTTTGAATCCCCGCGCATCGGAGAGATGTCGCGCGCCACCAAGGTTGTGCTTTATGCGTTTTTGCTGATCTGGTCGCTCATCGTTTTGTTCCCAATTTATTGGCTGATCATCACGTCGTTCAAAGACGCTGCCGATGTGAACCAAGGACCGTTCTTCATTCCGTGGGTCGATTTTCAGCCAAGCCTGCATGCGTGGAAAGAGCTGTTCGTCACCGATTATGAAGACACGCTGCGCGCCTACCTCAACTCGATCATTATCTCTCTGTCAGCTACTGCATTGTCGGTGCTCATCGGCTCGATGGCGGCCTATGCGCTCAGCCGGGTCGAAT
Organism: Paracoccaceae bacterium; assembly: GCA_039942715.1. GTDB lineage: Bacteria > Pseudomonadota > Alphaproteobacteria > Rhodobacterales > Rhodobacteraceae > JABDJX01. The sequence continues at coordinate 296,967 of JBDVBY010000007.1, read as the reverse complement.
ACGCGCCCAACCTAATCACCATCCTGTTTTTTGTGTTTCTGCTTGCAATGACAGGGCTTGCTGTTGGGCTCTACGGCGTTGATTGGCGCTTGGCCGCAGCGGTTGCGGTGGCGCTTTTCTTCTTTCTCGCACGCGCTGTGGGCAATTTATATCAGGTGCGGCTTAAAAACGGGGACATCCTGTTTTGGATCATTTCGCAGCGCATTCTGGCTCCCATCGTCGTCGTCGTGCCGATCTATATGATGTTCCAGTCGGTCAAGTTGCTGGACACGCACATCGCGATCATCATCACCTATGCTGTGGTCAACATGCCGATCGTGGTTTGGCTGATGTATGATTTCTTCAACTCGATCCCCCGCGATCTTGAGGAAAGCGCGCAGCTTGACGGGGCCACAATGATCGCCACCTTCCGCGAGATCGTTCTCCCCCTCTCGCGCACCGGGCTTGCCGCCACGACACTGCTGGTGATGATCCTGAGTTGGAACGAGTACTTGCTTGCCTTGTTCCTTTCGACTTCCAAAGCACAAACCATGCCGATCCTTGTGGCGGCGATGAACGCAGGCGAGCGGGGCATTTTGTGGTGGACGATGTCGGTGGCGATCATCGTGATGATCATCCCCGTCGTCGTTTTGGCGGTTGTCTTGCAGAAATATATCTCGAAAGGGCTCCTTGTTGGAGCTGTGAAAGGCTAAGTTGAATGAGCGTCCAAACTGAACCTGCGGGCACGGCCAAGGCGATTTCGATCCGTAGTCTCAACAAGTTTTATGGTGCGGTTCACGCGCTAAAAGACTTATCGATTGAGGTTGAAGCAGGCGAATTTCTCGTCCTGCTCGGACCATCAGGCTGCGGTAAATCAACCGCATTGCGGATGATTGCGGGACTTGAAAGCATCTCGTCGGGCGCGCTGCTGATCGGCGATCAGGATGTGACCGAGGTTTTGCCAAAGTATCGCGACATCGCGATGGTCTTTCAATCCTACGCGCTTTATCCGCACAAAACCGTGGCCGAAAACATTGGCTTTCCGCTCAAGGTTGCCAAGACACCGCCCGATGAAATGGACAAAGCGGTGCGCGCCGCGGCCGACCAGGTCGAACTTGGCGAGTTGCTTGAGCGCTATCCCGGTCAGCTTTCGGGCGGTCAACGTCAGCGCGTCGCCTTGGCGCGCGCAATCATCCGGCGCCCTTCAGTCTTTTTGATGGACGAACCGCTCAGCAACCTTGATGCCAAATTGCGCGGCAACATGCGGGCTGAGCTTAAGCACATGCAGGGCGAGCTTGGGATTACCACGATTTACGTCACCCACGATCAAATCGAGGCGATGACGCTTGCGCATCGCGTTGCGATTATGAAGGACGGCGTGTTGCAACAACTGGGCACGCCGAAAGAGGTCTATTCTGATCCGGCGACGCTTTTTGTGGCAGGCTTTATGGGCTCGCCGCCGATGAACTTTGTGCAAGGCGCGATCAAGGACGGAACCTTTAACGCTAGCGGCGTCAATACCCCGACGCCTGGTGCGCCCGATGTTCCCCATGCGACGTTGGGCTTTCGCCCCGAAGACTGCGCTATTGCCGCTCCCGGACAGGGGCTTCTGGACGCCGAAGTCTTCACCGTTGAAATGACCGGTGATCAGGTGCTTGTCACGTTGCGGCTGGACGGCGCGCCATTGGTTGTGAAAATGCCTAAGGAATTTGAAATCGACGCAGGCGCAATGGCGAGTATAACTCTTGATCCCGCGCACCTGTATTTCTTTGATGCCGAGAGTGAAGCGCGCCTGCGGTTCTAACGCATTCCAGGGTTATCAAAGGCCGCAACAGCATCAATTTTCGCCCAAATATGGCCAAACTTCTCCGCCATGGACAGTTTGTACGTTAAGCAACTGATATGCTTATGAATTGAACAGTTTACTTGCGCGCTTCTTGCTGCGCGATGTTATGTTGGCTTCACTTTTTCATTGTAGGAGCAACTGCGTGGACGGTTTGCTTTTTATTTTTGGGCTTCTTGCCGTTGCTTGGGTTTTGGCGACGCCAATCCTTGTGATCCTGCACACAAAACTAAAGTCGCGGGTTGGCCGTTTGAACGACCGGATCGCATTGCTTGAATCAAAGCTGCAAGACGCGGTTGTAAGTGAACCGAAGCAAGGCGCGCCGATTTTGACAGCCAAGGCGCAAACCGCGCAAGTGACACAAGACATCGTGACGCCCGACACGCCGGAACCCGAAACCACGCTTGAGCCTGAGATTGAAATTGCAGCAAGCAGCATGCCTGTTGTGGCAAAAGCGTCTTCTGAAGACGCCGTCCCCGACGCACCACCAAAGGCCTTTGTGTTTCGTCAAGAAACCATGGACGCCTTTTCCACTTGGTTGAAAGAAAACTGGGTTTTGGCCGCAGGCGCGGCATCGCTTTCACTGGCGGGCGTTTTTCTTGTGCAATACGGAGCAGAGCGCGGATATCTGACGCCTTTCTGGCGGGTTATGGCAGCCATCGTCTTTGGCAGCATCCTATTGGCAGGTGGTGAGATCATCCGCCGCCGCTTTGGCGGAGACACCAGCGGCGCGACGCAGTTCTTGCCCTCAGCTTTGTCAGGTGCAGGTCTGATCACGCTGTTCGCAGCCGTCTTATCCGCGCGCATGCTTTATGATCTGATTACGCCCGGGCAAGCCTTTGTCGGGCTCGCAGCGGTCTCGGCAATTGGCGTGGTCTTTGGCTGGTTTTATGGCCCCGTTCTGACAGTGGTCGGCATTCTTGGTGCGACGTCCGCGCCCTATCTGATTGGCGGCTCGTCAGACTCGGTCTGGGTATTACAATACTATTTCGCGCTAATCGCGCTCGCAGCGCTCGCAATTGATACGTTGAAACGTTGGGCGTGGGTGTCAGTGCTAGGGCTTTTGGCAACGTTTGGCTCGATATGGTTCATCTTTCTTGCCAGCAATGAGCCTGTGCATTTCGTCATCGCCACACTGATCGTCGCAGCAGGAGCCATCATAATCCCACAACGGCGTTTGGTCCCGGATCACACAGGTTCCCCGGTTGCTGGGCTGATCTGGAAAGCGCTTCCTGAGTTTCCAACGCGGCTGTCCTTTGGCGTCACAGCCAATACGAGTGCTGCCGCTTTGGCCGTCGCCGTGCTTGGCTCGAACGTGGCAGACGCCTATCTTGGTCTTTTGGTTATGGTCGTCGTCATGGTCGCGACAACGCTTTGGCTATGGCGCACACCAGCACTTAGCGATCACGCGTTGCTGCCGCTTTTGTCGTTCCTTGGGCTGATCGCTACTCAACCCTTGCTAAATGGCGCGATGTTCCAGTCCTTTGCAAACGCCGCCGCGCGCGGCCCCGAAACGGCCCCACCCGCCATCGTGTGGCATCTACTGGTCGTGGCGGCCATTGGCACCGTTTTGATATTCTGGCGCATGCCGCGCACAAGCCTGCCGTTGCTTTGGGGCTTGGCTGCGTCAAGCCTTGCGCCCTTTGCTGTGTTCCTGCTTGAGTTTCTTTGGAACCCCTCCGAGATTTACGGCTCCGCCCAATGGTCGCTTGCGGTGATCGCAGTTGCCGCGCTGATGACGCTGTTGGCCGAACGCGCGATGCGCCTTGATCTGCCGGAAAAGGCGCTGATCACGTCGCTGTTTGCGGTGGCCGCTATTTCGCTGATCGGATTGTCGCTGTTCCTTGTGCTGACAAAGACCGCGCTGACACTTGGGTTAGCGATAATGATCCTGCTGGTCACCTTGTTAGATCGCCGCTTTGATCTGCCATTGCTGGTGTACTACGGCATCGTTGGCGCTGCGGTAATTACCTACCGCTTGGTGATTGATCCCGGCCTGGACTGGGCGGTGCGCTTCTCGACTTCCCTGCCCCAAGTTCTGCTGGCTTTCGTCGGCACAATGGCGATTCTTGCAGGTGCGTGGATTGTTGCGCGCAGCTTTCGCCCGCGCCTGACGATTGTTCTTGAAAGCACGCTTTGGGTGCTATCTGCCGCCTTTGTCTTTGTGCTGTTTGACCGTCTTCTTCCGGGACGCGGTGTGGAAACCCACTGGGGTCTGGGACTTTTGGCGGCACTTTGGACGACTATGGCGCTGGCGCAGTTTTACAGGATGCAAGGCGCGTCGAGATTCGAGCGCGTGCTGCGCAAAGTCCTGGCCGGCGGGCTAACACTTATCGTCATTGTGATTTTGGCGGTGCGTTTTGCCTTCATCAATCCTTTTCAGGGGGATGCAGTGATTGGCGCGCCATTCTTCAGTTCCCTTGCACTTGCCTATTTGCCAATGGGAATTGTTCTGGCCTTGGCTTCATGGAAGCTACCCAATCTGCGCCCCTACCCGCGCGCAGCACTCGGTATAGGCGGTGCGTTTTATGCCTTGGCCTATGTTGCCCTTTCGATCCGGCATTTCTGGCGCGGACCCGATCTTTCGCTGACTGGTTTCACCGACCCCGAACTTTATTCCTATACGCTTGCGATGTTGCTGGCCTCTGCTGGTATGCTGATTGTGGCGTTCTGGAAGCGTGCGGTTTGGCTGCGCAAACTGGCGATGGCAAGCATTGCGCTGACAATCGCCAAAGTATTCTTCGTCGATATGGCAGGGCTTTCCGGCCTGTTGCGCGTGGTTTCGTTCATGGGGCTAGGGTTGGCGTTGCTGGCGCTGACATGGCTTGATCGGGTGATGTCTGCGCAATGGGACAAAAGCAATACAAAAGAAACGGACGTGGTGCTGGACGACTAGTGCACGTTCGGTTTGCTCATGCGCAGAACACCGACCAATATCACGGCACGCAAGGCCCATCCCAATGCAGCGGCGAACAAAGCACCTGCCGGGCCATAGGACTGCACCAAAAGCGGCAGAGCTATCAACAAAACCAGAGCGCCAGACCAACTGGCAAAAACACCAGACCAAATGCGGTCCTGTGTCACCAATATTTGCCAAACACCCACGGGCGCAATCATCAGACCTGCTGCGATTAGCGCCGGCGTTAAAAGAGTGCCAGCGGATCGAAACCCCTCGCCCAAGGCAAATGCCATGAAATCCGGGCCAAAAGCCTGTGCCACCACAATGGCCAGTCCAAACACCAAGGCCACGCCCAATCCGGCACCCATCGCATAAAACCGCAAACGCGGATCGTCGTTATCTGCTGCACGGCTAATCACCGGCAAAGCAGCGGTGAACATGCCCTGCACCGCCATCACAACCAAACTGGCGATCTGAATAGCCATCGCAATTTGTCCAACCGAACCGATATCGTCCGAGACATAGCGCGTCAAAATGATAGGCATCGAGATCAGCGTGGACAGGCCCATAGTGCCTAGACCGAGGATAGCGCCGCGCTTGGCAAAGCTTTCGAATTCACCCCGGTCTAGCGCGATCTTCAATGGGATGTGGCGCGACAAAGCGGTCAGGCAAAACGCAGCTTCGATGAGCCAGCTTAGGACATGCACGATCAACACTGTGATGAGCCCAAAGCCAAGCCATAGTAATGTCAGTCCTAAAACCAGTTCGAAAAGTCGCACGCCAATCGCGAAACGAAACGCAATCTGATTGCACTCAAGCCCGATAAACACCGAACGTGCCCAAAGAACGATCCCCCGCCCGAGCAAAGCAGGCAGCACAATCAGCAATGCGGTACGCGAGAAAAGATCGGTTTCAACCGCGGCGATCCAGGCTGCTGATAGAAGCGTTGCAATGATCAGCAAAGCCAGCCGCACCAAAAACGTTGTGCCAACAAATGCGCCCGCTGTCTTGTCTTTGCCCAAGCGCAGCGGGATCAGGCTTTCTAGTCCGAAATGCGTGAAGCCGATGGCGAACGTATAGGTGGCCAACGCAAGGCTCCAAGAGCCGTACAATTCCGGGCCAAGAAAGCCTGCAATCAGAATGGCATAAACCGCGCGAATACCAGTTTCGCCCCATTGCGTTCCTGCCAGCAAGATGCCGTTTCGCACAATCGAGCTTATCCCGGGAAAGCGTTGTTGGAATGTCGCTCTGTTGGCCATGACCTTGTTTCGGCACTTCAACAACGAAGGTCAAGCTTGTAGGTTTTTGCCAAGAATATAAACACCGTCAGAGGCAAAAGCGCCCCGTTCCGAGGGCATGTGTACCGCGGGAAGCGAAGGCAGGCGAGGGCAAGGATGAACATCAACGGCAAAACCACGACATCCCAGAAGGTTCCTCCAATTGCATCAAAAAGTGCAAGCAAATGACCCAAGTCGACATTCTTCTGGCGACGTATAACGGCGCAAAATACCTACCCGAACAACTTGCTTCACTAGAAGCGCAAACCCATAAGGATTGGCGTCTTATCGTGCGCGATGATGGCTCTGATGATGGCAGTGTCGATTTGATAAGACATTGGGCAAATGACGTGGGGCGCGCATTGGTCGTCTTGGAGGACGGTGAAACGCGTCTCGGGCCTGCCGCAAGTTTTGGACGTTTGATCGAACGCTCTGATGCACCCTATTTTGCCTGCTGTGATCAGGACGATTTTTGGATGTCGCATAAAGTCGAGCGGCTTTTGAGCGAAATTCAATCGCTTGAAAATGAATTGGGCGCCGATAAACCCCTTTTAGTGCATTGCGACCTTGACGTTGTTGATGCGAACTTGAACCCGACCGGAAAGCGTTTTTGGGAAGAATCTCATATCGCTTTCGTTGATCTGGAACCTGCGCAGTCGTTTGATCGCGCACGGGCAAGCCTGCTGCTGCAAAACGTTGTTACGGGATGTGCCATGATGGGCAACGCGGATTTGCGACAGCGCGCAACTCCCGTTCCAGACGGTGTGCATGTGCATGATTGGTGGCTTGCTTTGATTGCTGGATATTTCGGTGCAGTGCGCGCAGTAGATGAACCCCTGATCAAATATCGCCAACATGGGGCCAATACGATTGGAGCAAAATCATGGGATCCATGGTCAATGTTCAAACGCTTTTTAGCTGATCCAAAGGGGACGGTTGGCAAAACCATTCTTGTTCTAGGAAAACTACAGCGGCAAGCTGGGGCTTTTCACGACAGTTTTGGCGATGACCTTTCTGACAAGGATCGCGACGTCGTACACGAATTCTCCAAACTGGCAGAGCAGAGTTATTTAAAGCGTAAAACCTTTATGATCCGACGCGCCGTCTATCCAAGTGCTTGGGTCAGACGGTTTGTTTTGTTTTGCCTTATCTAACAATCGCGTCGCGCAGTATTTTGTCCCAACGCCCCGCCAAAGCTTTGACGGCGAAACGCTTGCGCAAATCTGTGTGCAATTCGCTTTCCCCCTGCGGCGCGGCTAGCAACCGCTCGACCGCCACTACTAATGCCTTAGGATCTGCGGGTGGAATAAGTTCAACGCCCGGCACGCCGTCGGAGATAAGTTCGCGGATGCCAGGCCCATCACGGGTGACCAAAGGCCTGCCAGCCGAGAGGATTTGAAAGACTTTGTTCGGGATCACGCGCCCAGCTTTTTCGCTGGTTCCAAACACGCCAAGGCACACATCTGCATCCGCAATACGTTGCGCCAAGTCCTCGTAAGGCACCCATTTCTCCCACATCAGAGACTTTGGCGCGTCGTGCTCTAGCATGGCCGCGATGTCTTTTTCCTGTTGTCCCGTCCCGATCACGACCCAGTCGATCGGTTTATCTCCAGCCAGTTTTGCAGCATTAATGATGGTCGCGATGCCATGCAGTGGGATGAACTGGCCGTAAAAAAGGACTGTGGAGCGCGATGATTGCGCGCGCGGGGTGGCTGTTGGAAAGGCGCTTGCCTCAGCCCCCACAAAGGCCGAGGTAACTTTGTCCGATGTCACATTGTAGAAATTGCGGAACAAGTCAGCGTGGGCTTCGGTGTCTAAGACGATGCGATGAACCGAACGGCATGCCAGCCATTCCCATGCGCGCAAAACCCAAGCTGCGGGATGGCGTGCAGTTACCATGGCGCGATCATTTACGACGGTGTCGTACAACGACAGAAACGCGTCCCAAACCACCGGAACACCGCGCATTTTAGCAAAGGGCCAAAGAAGCAAAACGTCCAGCTGCCCCAAATACCCAACGACGATGACATCCGGGCGCGGCGCGCGCAAAAACCGCCAGATAAGACCAGGGTAGGCAAACGCCCAGCGGATCCCGCGCCTTAGCGCATCGCTTTTGCCCAAAACTGATTTGTCTTCCGCGCCATCCCAAACAGGGGCGTGAACTTCGCATAGAGATGCACCGGATTGACGGATTGCCTCTAATAAAAGGCGCGTTCTTGGCTTACCCAAATCATATGTGCCCCACATCATGACCTTGAGTGGATTGGGCTTAGACTGGGACAATCTGATCACCGTGTTTGCACATGCGCATCTTAGGTCTACCTCGCAGCGCGTGTGTCTGTCGAAACAATTTCAGAATACCCGGCAGGCACATCAGATGGCGTTTGCGCCAAGGCTTCAAACGCTTCGCTTAGGCGTACAATAATATTGTTTGCCATAATGACACGATGATTTTCGGCCAAAGCTGCTTGGATAAAATCATGATCGAAACTGGAATTGGCAAAAGGAACCACAGCGGCTATCGCGTTTGTCTTGGCCGGGGTATAAACCACGTTTTCGGGTGAACCGTAAACTACAACGCGATCTGTAATTTGCGAGAATTGCGACGAAAGATCATACGCTATGCTTCGCTTGTGTTGGCTTTGGGAAAAATCCGCAATTCCGTTTAGAAAGGCCATTCCAAGACCTAAGCCCACGGCCACTCCGGCGACGGGTGCCAACCTGTCTATCAATAGCCCGACACACACAGCGATTGCGACCGCGAACAACACATAGCTCGCGAGGATTTGCTGGAAACCAGCTAAGCCAGAAGTCGTGCTCATCAGCCAGATTTGTTGTAATCCAAACGCCAGCATACCACCCAAAACCATTGTTGGAACAGGTGTTTTCAATCTTCCCGCAACCTCTACAATGATCCAGCCCACAAGTGCTGCAAGTGCAGGCAATACAGGCAAAAGATAGCGCATATTAGAGCCCAATCCACCGTGCCAAGAGCGCAGTAAAAACGGCAATGACCACAACGCAACAAAGATCAGAACAATGGAAATGCTGCGACGATAGGCGGCTTTGGGCAACACCAGCAAAGCGGCTATTAGACCGAGCCACGGCAAGCTTTGCCCCAGAGCTTTCTTCGACATGCCCCAGAAAAACTGGGTGCCGTCTGGGCCGCTTTCTACGCCCGGGCGGGTGTCGATGATTGTCTTTGAATCGATCCACAACGCCAGTATGCCGCGCACGAGCCGCAATACCTGACGTTCAACTTGTGGCAATGCGAAGATTGCCGCGACAGCGATACCGACAAGCACAAGCGCCCAAATCTTAGGGAGACCTCCACGCAGTCGGAGGCCCCAAACCGCTAGCGTCGCAATGGCCGCGACTCCTGCGAACAAAAGGTAAGTTGTTGGGTCTGCCCCGCCTTCGCCACTGGGTCCATAAGAGATAGGGTTGAGTGTTCCAAACTTGATTGAATTGATGGCAGACGACAGCGCGAGACCCGGGAGCATCCCCAAAACGCCACCGCCAAAGACGCGCACTGGATTACTGGCATAAAGCGCGGTGACCAAAGCAATTGTGCTAAGAAGCAGCAAGCCATCGACGCGAAACAACAAACCTGCGCCCAAGACAAGACCCGAGGCAAACGCCCATTTGAAAGGGGCATCAGGATCAAGAGCGTGCACAAATAGATAAAGAGCAAGCGTGACCGACAGGACGCTGATCATATGCGGCCAATACCCAACGGCATACTCGGGCATAAAGCTAAAGATTGCGCATAAGGCCACTGCAAGATTCGCAGCGGCCATGCTTTGAAAGAGCCGCAGCGCCAACTTGTGTGTGACGAACAGCGTGCCAACGCCCGCCAGCGCATTTGCCAAAAGTAATCCGCGCGCTCCAAACGCATCAAAAAACAGGCTACCAACAACGGCAAACCCGCCTGGGTACTGCACGGTCAGCCCGTCCGGCATTAAGACCAAAAATGTCAGCATCGTTAAGTCAGGCGAGGCAAACTGAGGCACTCCATTGTCGACGAAAAATCCCTGCCCACCGCTAAAAGCATGCGCAGACAAAAAGTAGACAACTTCGTCAATTGTGAAGAATCCGGTTGAGACCACAAAGGGTCCGACCAACAGCAATCCACTTAGTCCGAAAAGCAATACAAAGCGAAGTGTGGTGGTATTCAATTTAAAGTCCATTCAAGAGACCTTGCCTTGGTCCTTTGCGAAATCCGCCTGTGTGTCTGCTTTGTGTGGACGTTTACGCCCCGTTCGACAGCTCACTTTTGCCCATATAATGTGGCAACAAAAGGGCTTTGTGTCGGTAATTGGCGACAATTTGCGAACAATGGTCGGACCCGCTTAACGCACTCAGCGGACGGTTAAGCAGGATGCAGCGTGACTCGCTTTGAGCTTTTATCCGACCTCGGATGCAATGCAGCCTCCGCCAACTTAAGACCACGCCCCTCGGCACCGACAGCCCAAAGCGCGCCCATCTCGTGCTACTCGCTCAATGGGAAAAAGTTCCGCTTTGGGCGCACCATGGAAACACCAGCACACGCCAACGGATCAGTTCGTTGAGTTACAACAACTTTTCATAAAAGAGTGGCAGCCCGTAGGGGGCTTACACAAATCCGACAAATCAAAAGCTTAGCAAAAGGTGGGACACTCAAAACACCCACAGTTTCTCTATGTTTCTTGCAAGAACTGTCCCACCGAAAAAGGCAATTTAAGAAACCTCGCCGACCCAGCTTCGGTGTCGCGTGCACCCTGGCATTCAGGCCATGTGAGCTTTGGTGACGCGATAGAACTTCAACAAAATACAAAAAAAGGACAATCTGAAATGCCTCCCACTTCTATAAAGGACGAAGCTAATCCGAATACCATCGCTTTTGCGATGCCGACAGCCCAGCGCCACGCTCACAACCTAAAGCTCGCACTTGATTACGCCAAGTCTGGCATTCCGGTCTTCCCCTGCAAGGACGGCTCCACCGCGAGGAACAATGGAGAACCAGACCGCGGTCCATTGACCAAAAAAGGATTTAAGGACGCGACGACAGATCCCAATACTATCAAAAGAATGTGGGACAAAAATCCGCAAGCCGTTCCAGGCATTCCGACAGGCGCCGCTTCCGGATGGGCTGTTTTGGACGTGGACCGCAAGAAAGGAACAGACGGAGTAGCTTCACTAGCGGAGGCGGGCTTCGACGCAAACGACCCTAAGGCAGTTATCGTAGAAACACCTTCCGGGGGTCTACATCTCTACTACAAGCATCACGAAGGGCTGACAAACTCAACTCGCCACCTAAAAGAAATGGGTATTGAAGGCGTTGATATTCGAGCCGAGGGCGGCTTTGTCTTTGCACCTGATGCAATTAATGCTCTCGGAAAATACCAACCGCGCTCCGGTGACTTTGAGGTCGATGTTCTGATTGGGTTTCGTAAGTGGCCAAGTGCCTTGCGTCCGCCAGAACGTGATGACGCCGCACTACCTGAGACACAGTCCAGAAGTGACCTGACTGAGCTCAGACGGGCGCTGCAATGCATCCCCAATAGTCTGATCCACGAAGAATGGATCAATGTTCTCGCGGCTCTTCACTACGAGACTGAAGGGTCCAAGGAAGGCTTAGCAATCGCAAACGGTTGGTCAGCTGGATATGAAGGTTGGTCTCAAAAAGAAGTGCTGAGTAAATGGCGATCATTCGGCAAACCCGGTGGTCCAAGGGTGACTGCAGGCACGATTTTCAAACTAGCTCATGACCATGGGTATTATGGCAGGCGCGTCGGCCCAGATGACTTTCTCGACATTTCTGATGCGCACGAAGAAACCCAAGAGGGCACGGCACTCACATTTCTGTCGCCTGCAGAATGTACAGCTTTGCCACCAGCCAAGTACCTCGCTCGCAACATCATGGCACCTGGTCAGGTGGGCTGTATATTCGGCGAACCAGGAGCCGGAAAATCCGTCCTTGCACCCTACCTCGCTTACCGCATTGCTACGGGAGAAAGCTTCTTTGGTCAGGCCACATCTGCTGGCAAAGTTTGGTACATAACTGGAGAAGATGAGTTGGGCATGGCGCGCAGGGTCGCTGCCCTAGCCGGTGACCTTGAGAATGCTGCGAACTTTTGGCTGGTCCGCGGGGTGAACGACCTTTTTTCAAGCAACGCTGTCGGAGGCTCCGGTAGCCCGCAACTCAAAGAGCTATTGCTTCGCGCTAAGGAAACTGAGCCAAAGCTCATTGTGTTCGACACTTTAGCTTCGGTTATGCCGGGATTGGAAGAAAATGGCGCGGAAAGCATGAACCGCGTTGTTCGGATCGGACGCGAGTTTGCAAAACTAGGCGCAACGGTCATCTTTGTTCACCACGGGACAAAATCACAGGGCGACACACCCAGAGGGCACTCAACGTTCAATGGTGCCCTGGATTTTTCCATACTCGTCAAGAAAGCTAACAAGGAAGGCATCGTCCGCTGCACAATGGCGAAGAACCGCAATGGACCGCCAGATTTGGATATTGCGTTTAGGATCGGCAGACGCAAAGCTGGTTACGATGTCGACGGCGAACCCCTTAACGCGCCAATCTGCGAGCCCTGCCTCGCTGGATCACATGACCAATACGACAAACTTACAAATTCCGCTCAGGCTGCGCTGGAGGTCCTTGAAGATATCGGAGGGCAAGACCTCGTCCCATCGGCCAAATGGAAGCAAAGTTGCATTGGGGAAGACGGGGTTTCATCAGCAATTAAAGTTGCCTCCCGAGAGACCGCGTTTAGGCGCGCCAGGAGGGATTTGGTCGAGAAAGGCGATGTTGTCGAGAAAGACGGGCTTTACCGAATTGCCACTTGTTTCGATCACTACGAAGAGGATGACTGCGAGATACTATGACCAGACAATGCGATAATGTCCGGACAATGTCTTAAGTCGACAACAGACAGACAAGACATCCCCCTTAAGGGGGTGTCTATGTCGTGTCCGCATTTGTGCAGGCAACGTTGGATACGAAACGACCTAAGCGCTTCTCTAAGATAGAGACTTAATAGGTCAAATATACTGACCTATAAGGGTTTTCCGGAATCCTTGAAATCCGCGCTCCGCGCGCCCCGTGGAGACGCATCAGCCTCAGGAAGGACCCGGAGCGAAAAACAATCGAACAACAAAAGCAGAAAATGGATCGCCTCTGTGTTCTGGAGCATGACCATAAAGTGAATGGACTAGAGTCAATTCTGAGCGACCATCAGAAAATTGCGGAAGCGCTTGCGACGAATTCCGCCAATAGGGTCTTAGAAGCAGCCCGAAAACATCTTGGCGGGCTAGATGACACGATCAAGTATATTTACGCTACGCACTCAGAATACTTCGAGGTCGAATAGCCCAATTTTATGTAGCTTAGGCCTGACTGGAGTTCGAGCCATCTAAAGTGCCGCTGATCACGCACCGATTACCCTAAGCGAAATCGATGTTGATTGCTTTATGATCTTTCTTCTGATCGCCAATACCCAGACATTCGCCGCTTCGCAGAATTTCGACCACATGGCTCAATCCGGTCGCTCTCCGCTCCGCAGCGTCGCTGAGCAGCTCCAACCTCTGTCACTCACGGCCCTAAGCAGTCATTAGCCTGCAGTCCCGATACGAAATTTCGTCACCGCAAAGCGGACATTCATCTGCGATTGCACTCAAGTGACACATTGCTGTTGTGCCGACATATACATACGCTTGAACAATCCGAGAAAACTGCCGGCGAGTTTCTACTTCGATTCAGAGAACGCGTGCGAGAGCCAACTCCTTCGGTCTTGAGTAAGAGGGTACCACAAATGATGAAAACGGCCCTCCAGACAATAACGTGGGGCGACCCGCAGCAGCATCTATTTGACGAAATATTTGGAGTTGCAAACCTTAATGGTTTTCAGGGGGTTGAGATCGGTTTCAGGCGCCTTGGTCAAGTTGGAATAAAGAAAGCGCAATCGCTTTTGGCCAAGCATCGCGTGGAGTTAAGCGCAAGCCATATTGGTGGAAACCTGACTGACCTTGTGCAGGCAGCAAATGAACGTGACGCGCTGCAAACTGTGTTGAGTTATCTAATTGCCCTAAATTGCCGATACTTGGTTTTCTCCGGTTTGAATGTCGAAGATGAGGGGGAGCTGTCGGTTGAACTAGAAAAATTGCGCTCAATCGCTTTGGGCTGCGCTGACCAAGGCGTGACGCTTCTCTATCACAATCACGACTGGGAATTTCGGAACAATCGCCGGATCTGGAACCGACTGCAAAGCGCCGAAATCGAAGGCCTGGGGTATGCGCCTGATTTAGGTTGGGCCGTAAAGGGCGGCCAGGATATGGGCGCGTTGCTTGATGAAATCGGAGATCGCACGAAGGTTCTTCACTTCAAAGATTTTGTCACTTGGGAAGATGGGCAGAACACCTGTCACCTTGGGGACGGAGTTGTCGATTTTGCACCGGCATGGACGTGGTTATCCCGGCAGGCCGATCGCGATATCTGGATCACAGCAGAACAAGATAATGCCGACAATTGCGACCTAGCATGTCAGGTGAACAGCGCCTTCCTGAAGAACCATATTTCTGAGATTGAAGGATGACCAAGTACGGCGTCGCAATCATTGGCTGCGGAGACATGGGCACCAAACACGCAACTGCCTGGAGTGAACGTCCCGACGCGCGAGTTGTAGTTGTGTGTGATCCACAAGAGGATCGTGCGGAAAAACTTGCAATCCAATTCGGTGCCCACAGAGTTGAGAGCTGGCAAGATGCCATAGCGTTTGACGGCGTGGATATTGTCAGCGTTTGTGTTCCCGCTTGCGATCATCGTGATGTCGCGATTGCGGCCGCCGCATGTGGGCGACACATCCTTTGCGAAAAGCCTATGGCGCTTACTCTTGAACAAGCGGATGAGATGATCGCTGTCGCCAATGCCAATAGTGTCCATCTTTCGGTGTGCCATCAGTACCGGAGCCTATCCCGCTTCAAGACGATGAAACGCCTAATAGATGAAGGTCATTTGGGTGAACAATTGTATATCCGCTTCACTGAAATGCGAGAGGTACGCCCGAAACTTGCAATGCATCGCATTGATATGAATGGAGGGCCCGTGCATGACATGTCCGGACATCTGTTCGATTTGGGACGGTATCTGACAGGTTGCGAGCCGGTAAGTGTTAGTGCGGTTGGCACGGTTTTCGCGCGCGGCAAAGAGCGGGTCAGTTCGGTTACAGATTTTGGCGTCGATACAGCAGAAATTCAGGTGCGCTTTGAGGGCGGGCATTGTTTATCCGTAAGCATCAACTGGGGTTTACCTGAAGGCACCCCCGGCCATTCCCATGATCTGGTTCATGGGCCGTTGGGCATGTTGTTTACGGTCGATCCGAACAATCCAGATCGTTTTTTGGGCGATTTGTCGGATACTTTAAGTGTCGCCCTAAAGAACGCCAACGGTACAACTCTGATTGCTTGTGAACCAGACCATGACGGGCCGCAAACCTGTATAGAAGATCTGATTGGTGTAATTGAAGGCAAGCGTCCTTCGCAATTCTCAGGGACAGAAGGACGTGCGGCATTGCGCATTATCCTTGCAGCTCTTGAATCGATCAAAACACGGAAGACTGTTCTGCTTTAAAAGGCGACAACGACCGAGTTAGATTCGGCCCTTAGCTGCCCTTGGCCGTTGTGCGTCATGGCTGCGTCGCAGCCCACCATAGGAGACATGCCTTGCACGGGAGCAAAGTGCAGATGCACAGCTAACAGTTTTCGGAACAAAGTGAGTTTAGTAAGCTGCTGCATCCGTTTGCAGTCGTCTAAACTCTTTGATCGCACAACAAGCGTCATCAGAACAGTCATTCAGTAACAGTTACGTCCAGAACGGCGAACGTGCTTTCGCTGGCGAGCTCCAAGAAAAGCGATGCACGGGAATTGTTGAAATTTAGGTGTACATCACTCTTCAAGTTTGGAGGCGTCGTGAATTGTGATCTCCTTGCGAGAAACCGTTAAAACACAATCCGCCTGCATGCGATCGAACGACTGTGTAATCCATTGGCGGGTTGCGCCAACGATCGAGGCTATCTGTTCATAAGTGATCGTTCTATCCACGATGATATCTCTGCCCTCGTGTCGCCCGTAGGTATCGGCAAGAATCAACAACAATTGCTTCAAACGCTCAGACACGGTGCGCGTGCCAAGCATCTGTATCAACGCGGAATAGCATTTCCCTTTGTTTACCAAACCTTCGATGACAGCCACGGCGGCGTCGGGTACTTCGCGGACGAGCTTGAGCATGGTGGCACCAGACAGAAACAGCATTTCGCAGTCTTCCAATGTGTCTGCCGACCAGACATGGCGTCCGGTTCCAAACACCTCGGGTCCGCCGACAAAGTGGCCAGTGCTCCAATAGGCAAGTGTGATTTCGCGGCCCGACGGTCCGGTGTAGAATGTGCGGACCCGCCCGGATTCAATAACCCAAACGCCCGTGTGGGGATCGCCCTGAAAGAAAATACCTTGCCCTTTTTTAAAAACGCACCGCGTTCCTAACCGGCGTACGGTTTTCTGATCTTCGGCAGATAGTGACGCGAGGAACCCTGCACCACTGTTGATTTCAAGAATATACTCGGACAGGAAAATTGCGCGTGGTTCGTCGACCGGCATTTCGTTTGACATGTCTTTCACTTGGGTCGCTCCAACGAGGAAAGGTAAGCGGCAATGGCCTCTATTTCAGCTGTGACTGGCGTTAGAAGTTCTTTGTGGATGTTTCCGCTGTCACGGGCACTGGTTGCAAAGTCGTTCATTTGTTTTTCTAGATAGCCTTGGTGCTGCGCGCTCAGGTAAGGAACTATCTCGGCTTCGCCCGTATGACATTCGAGACAGCCAAGTTCGGCGACAAGGTTTTCACCAATCAGGTCTTCAGGCGCATCGCCTGGCTGTGGCGGGTCCTGGGATGAAAACCATTCTATAACCACCTGAAACTCCTCGGGTTTTAGCTCGGTGACAATTGCCGACATTTGCCCGTCGTCGTTGGTGCGGGTGCTTTTCAGAAATGCTTCAAGCTGCGCTTCGATATAGGCCGGTTTTTGTCCGGCAAGGTGGGGAAATTTTGCATTGTGCGATTGCCCGAACAAGCCATGACACAGCGCGCACCGCTCGTAAGGCGGATAGGATGCTGCATCAAAATCGGCCCAACTTGGGGTGGCCGACGCAAGGAGAACAAGCCAGAGAAACCTATGAACCGCCATAGCGCTCCACGACTTCTGCGCTGACCGCAACAGTTTCCCCATTAGCAAACTGCATATCAAAGGTGACGGTGCCACCAAGTGTTAAAGGCTCTGAGGGTCTCATGAGCATTACATGCAAGCCACCGGGCTCCAGCGTAATGGTTTGGTCCGGCTTGATGTCCAACTGGTCCATCCCCGTCATTGTCGCCACCCCGTCTTTTTCCGAGCTTAGGTGGATGTGGGCCATGGCATAATCTGGTGCGGCAACGCCAATCAGGCTGCGCGTTGTGTCGCCCGTGTTGGTCACCTGCATATAAGCCGCGTGGGCGATGACACCTTTTGGGGCCAAGGGCACAAATGGGTCCTTGATGGTGATATCACCAGCGAACCCAAGCGTAGGGCAAAGGAAAGCAGCGATCAGAACGGTTTTGTTCATTGTGACAGTTCCTTTCGATAGGTGATTTGCAACCGCGCGAGAAATTCGGCCGTCAGTCCCGGATCAAAGGGTGGCTGAAGCTTTGCGCGCAACGTGCCGTCGGGCGCGATGACAGAAACGGCTGAGGTGTGCTGAACATCGTAAAACCCTGTGTGGTCGGGCTCTAACAGCCGGTAGTAACTGTCGGTGGCTTCGATCATGGCATCGATCTGATCGCGCTCGCCTGTGTAGCTTTCGAACTCTGGATGGAAGAACTTGGCGTATTCACTGACAAATTCAGCGTCGCGATCCGGATCGACAGAGATAAAGACCACGTTTGGTACATTGTCAGGACGCACCCGCATTCCTGTCTCAGCCACGGCGGCTTCCAGATTGCCCAGTGTGAAGGGGCACACATCCGGGCAGGTCAAAAACCCAAACATCACTAAGGTCCATGCGTTGAGTGTGTCATCCGTTGAAAAGCTTTCGTTCAACTCGTTCCTGAACTCGAACGCGGGCAGTGCGACCGGCTCATCCAACATGACCCCTTGCACCTGCGCGGACGCAGGTGTGGCAAGGCAAAGGGTGGCACAAATCGAGGCGATCCATTTCATTTGTTTTGCTCCGCAAATGCTTTGCGGCTTTCCGCCCGGATCGTATCCAAACAGAATTGCCGCGCTTTCATGTACTCGGGTGTGGTTGCCATATCGGTTGTGCGTGGCCGCTCTAGCCCGACTGTCACATCTTCGATGATCCGCCCGGGTGCCGCGCTCATGATCAGAACACGGTCGGCAAGGAAAACTGCCTCGTCCACATCGTGGGTGACGAATACAACTGTGGTGCCGAACTTGCGCCAGATATCCAGCAGGCTTTCCTGCATCATCAGGCGTGTTTGCGCATCCAGCGCGCCAAAAGGTTCGTCCATCAGCAAAACGGAAGGGTAATTGGCAAGCGCGCGTGCGATGCCAACGCGCTGCTGCATGCCGCCTGACAGCTCAGCGGGATAGCGGCTGCCGAATTTTTTCAGGCCGACGAGTTCGAGAAACGTGTTGGCGGTTGAGCCCGCTTCTGTTCGTGTGTGCCCGGCCATGCGTGGGCCAAAGGCGACATTCTCATAGACCGTTTTCCAAGGCAAAAGCGAGTATTGCTGAAACACCATGCCACGATCCGGTCCCGGTCCTTTGACAGCTTCGCCGTCGACCGTAACGCTGCCTGTGGTTGGCTCGACATATCCAGCAATCGCGTTCAGCAGCGTAGATTTCCCGCACCCAGACGGGCCAAGGATGCAAACGAACTCCCCCGCTTTGATCTTAATCGAGGTTTTCTCGGTGGCCTGATACGCATCAGCCCCTTTGCCAAAAGTGATCGACACATCGGTGATATCGATCTGACCCTTTCCAACGTCTGTGGCTTCGGGTTTGAATTTCAGGACATCAAGCATTGTTCAACGCTCCTTTTGGGTAGGCAGTCGTTGCGCGGGTTTTGCGCCACGCAAGAAAGAAGATCATTGCAAAGAGCACGCCAAACCCGGTGCCCTGCAAAAGTGGGCCCATGGTTTCGAGCGCAAGCGAGGTTGAAACGCCAAGGCCCAGCATCGCCAGCCCAACTACCCACGACGGTGTCGCGCAGCACACCACCCAGCTCATCGTGCCTGCGGTCATTGCAACAAGCGTCGCCCCCAGACCGGTCGTCGCGCGCAAGGTCGTAGAGGTGCCCGTTGAACAGGTGTTTTGACGAAGCAGCGATAGGCAAAGCGCAATCATCGCCCCAAGGAAGGCCAGCACCAAAAGCCGCGATGGCACAACGTTCAGGCTCCATTCGGAAATACCTGTGCCAAAGTCATAGTTCATAAAGCCGATCTCGATCAGCCACTCTTCCCAGATAATCGGCCACACATCGCTCCAGGACGGAGTCGAGCGGATGATGTGCGCGGCACTTCCGATCCAGTCGTAAAAGGTGACATAATTCGGCAGAGCCTGAAACCGGACGATCAGGGCGAACATCATCACCACTTGGAAAATCAGGGCAAAGACAATGCCAAAACCTAGGATGCGACGCCAATCGCTGCGCAACGTGCTGCCGATTGTTGAGAGAACGAGCATCAGCGTGTCCTCTTCTGCCATTTGAGCATTGGCTTGGTCAGTGCTTTGACCGCGGCTGTTGAGGCCGTGCCAAGTCCGCCGATCACAAGCATGCCAACCACGATGTCCTGATAGTTGATCAGGCTGTAGGCGTTCCAAGTGAAGTACCCGATGCCGTATTGGCCTGAGATAATCTCACCTGCGAGAAGTGAGAACCAACTGACACCCATGCCAATGGCCAGACCTGCGGCAATGGATGGCAAAGCGGCTGGGATCACAACATGGCGGAACACATCCACCTTGGAGGCCCCCAGTGATTGCACCGCGCGCACCAGAACTTCGGGCGTCTGCTCCACCCCGTGCAAAGTGTTCAGCACGATAGGGAACAAAGCGCCAAGGAAGGTGATGTAGATGATCGAGCTTTCTTCGGTGGGCCACATCAAGATCGCCAGCGGGATCCAAGCCACAGCGGGGATCGGGCGGATCACTTCGATGTAGGGCATGATGAAAGCGCGCGCGATGCGCGAGCGGCCCATGATCAAACCGATACCAATGCCCAGCAAGACGGCGAAGGAATAACTGATCAGGATCCGGCGCATCGATACACCGATGTGGATCCAGAATTCTGAGGTTTGAATGTGCGCTATAAAGGCCACGAATACTGTCAGCGGCGCGGGCACATTCGAGAAGTTGATATAAAGATCAAGGTTGATCGCCGTGGCGATGTGCCAAAGCAAAACACCCACCGCAAGCGATCCCATGGCCATGCCAACGCTGCCCATTTGCGCTTTGCTTGGAAGGGGGATGCGAAACGACGGACCTTCCGGATTTGCCGGAGCGGATTGCGCAGACGTCTCTTTCTGCACGACCTCACCCGGTGTCGGTTCTTTTTCCAGTGCGTTTTGCATAGCGATTTTGCCCCGTTGGTATTTACGTTCAGAACCCCGGGCACCAAAGAGAGAGAGAAGTGCCCCGGGTCAGTTCTAAAAGGTCGGGAAGTCAGCCTTCTTGGATAAAGTCCGCGATAGCCTCGTCAAAGGTCACGACAGCGCCGCTGTTGGCCGTGGCATAGGCTTCTGCTTCGCCTTTGCGCAGGAAAGTGGCATAGTCTTCACCTGCTTTGACCCAGAATGCTGTCTTGCCGAAAAGCTTCAGGCCGGTTTCGACGTCATAGACGTATGTCGCATTCAGCTGAGTGCCGGTGGCTTGCATTGTTGCGACCGCTTCCAGGAATTCGGGCATCGAACCATAGGTGCTGACGCCATCGCGCGGGTGCCAGACTTCGTTTGGCAAACCTTTATTGGCAACCGAAGGATCAACAACCATCGCTTTGTCAGCCTCATAATCGACGCCAAGCTCGGTGTAAGCTGCTTTGATAAAGTCTTCGGAAATCCAAGCACCAAAGTCGAGCGGTGGGATGGCCTTTTCCTTGACCAGAACGCCGTGGTTGAAGGCAAGCGCGTCGATCCATTCTTGTTTGATCGATGGCTCAAGCGTCAGGTGACCACCTTCTGAGAAGTAGAGATACAGCACTTCTTTTTCGACGCCGGTCCAACCTTCCATCATAGTCACAGCTTCCATTGGGTCGCTGCGGATCCATTCGCCGGCTTCCCAAACCGCCTTGATAAAGGCCTGAACCACTTCGGGGTAGTCCATCGCAAAGTCTTCGCGCACCACAACACCGTGCAGGTAAGGCACACCGGTTTCAGAGCCGTCATAGATTTTGCGTCCTGTTCCGCGGAATTCCATGATCTCGGACCATGGGCAGAAATCGGAGTGCGCATCGATTTTGCCGGCAGCGATGTTGGCAGCCCCAACAGCCGGGCTTTGGTTTTTCAAAACATACTCGGACGATGGGATTTCGTTATCCTGCATCGCCTTAAGCAACATACCCCAGGCGGCTGAGCCAACTGGTGTTGAAACTTCTTTTCCGGCCAATTGATCGATCGAGTAGATATTACTTTCGACCGGAACAACGATCGCGTTGCCCGAGCCCTTTAGGTTGTAACCCGTGCCAGCCACATAAAGCGTGCGCAGGCTGTCGGTTTCCTGAAACTTGGCGCCGTTTACGATCAAAGGATAGTCGCCCATCACACCAAAGTTCAGCTTGTTGGCCAGCATCTGGTTGGTGATCGGACCACCCGAGCTATAGTCGGCCCATGAGATGTCGTATTCGGCATCTGCGTATTTGCCATCCGTTGGCAGATACTTTTGCAAAAGCTCAAGCTCTTTGATGACGATGCCTGCAGTATAGGTATCGGTGCACATCGATTGATGGCCAACAGCAATGGAAATTTTCTCAGCCCATGCGGTGGAAGCGAGCGGTATCAATGTCGCGGCAAGCAAGGCGTGTTTCAATAAAGGCATTCTCATCATCTTCTTCTCCAGTCCATTTACAGCTTTGTTCTGGAGCCAGTATTCGAGTGTTAATGACCTTTGATAATAGCGCGCCAAAGCGAAACTTGGCATTATTGGCGCTATGACTGTTTTTTCATCGCCCAAACGTATCGATGTGTGCAATCTAACCGTTGCTGCAACGCAGAAAGCACTAATTGATTAAGAATCGGGCATCCATTTTATATAATAAAAACAATAATTTAAGAGTGTTTTGGTGACAGGAATACCCCTCCAGGCGACTTGCTTGGAGAGGCACATCTAAGGGTCGAAATTGACCGATCTTAGAGCTTCATTTTCTCCAAAGCCCACCGCACGTTCTTGCGAACATCCGGGTCTGGATCATCAATGTATTTCTCAAGATATTGCGCGGTTTCTTTCACCGCTAATTCGCCCAGAACCGCCGCGCATTCTTTGCGCAAATTCGGAATGGATAGATCCATCATAGGTCCGATTTCATGGGCGGCTTCTTTCGCATCAAGTTTGCCAAGTGAGCGGACCGCTTTTAGGCGCACCTGCCAAAACTCGTCTTCCAGTGCCGAACGCAATGCCGGGATGCTGTTTGGGCTGCCCGCTTTGGCCAGTGTTTCAGCGGCCGCTTCGCGCACCAGCCATTCGGGGTCTTTCAACCCTTCGATCAGCGTTGCTTCGGCGTGTTCGCTTTTTGAAAATCCCAAAGCAGACAGGGCCGTGCGGCGCACCTGGGTGTCAGGGTCATGCGCTGCATCGCGTAACGCGGGCAATGATCCTTCGTCTTGTAGCCAGCCAATCACGCCAACCGCTTCGACGCGCACTTCGGTGGCGTCGTTTTTCAGCGCAAAAATCGCAGGCCCCATCGCCTCGGGGCGACGCAGTTCTTTGATCCCTGCAAGACAGGCCGTCAATTTGACCACGTCCGTGTCTTCCAGATGCGGCAGAATTGAATCGCCTGCTGTCGGGTCTTTCAGTTCTTTCAAGCTGACTGTCGCGGCCTCAATTACAGCCGGGTCAGCATCACTTAGGGCAGTGACCAAAGCGGCTGCCGTTTCTGGTCCGTCGAAATCTGTCAAAGCAATCGCGGCCTGTTTGCGCACGCCTGCGTCGAAGTCACCAATCGCGCGTGCCAGATAAGGGATTGCATCCGGGTTTGCGCTGTCAGCTAACTCGATAATGGCCATGATCCGACCACCGGGTGTAGGGTCATCAAGCCCCTCTGCCAGATCAGCAATCTCATCAAAATCTTCGAATAGTGCGTTCATGTCCGGCTCACTTCAGCAAATAGGGAAGGTTGACCGTGACGGCGCCGGTTGGGCAGTCCGCCTCGCATGGCATGCAGTACCAACATTCGTCATACTTCATATAAGCGGTTTGGGTTCCGTCTTCGGTTGCCGCGATGCGCAAGACATCAAGCGGGCAAACATCGACGCAAACGGTGCAGCCCTTGTCTGCGATACACAGATCTTTGTCGACGACGACCGGGACAATTGTAGAGGTTTGAGCGAGAGGCATACTGTTGAATTCCTTACTTATTCTGCCGCAACAACACGCTGGTTGGCGTAGGCGTCTTTTTCGTCATCACCAATCTCAACCTTGTAGGGCTGAACATCTTTCTTGGTGTGCGCAGGTTTTCCATCGTCGCCTTTGGTCAGGATCGTGTGGCAGAACCAGTTCTCGTCATCGCGCTCGTATTCGACGCGGTTGTGGTACAGGCCCCAGCGGCTTTCGGTCCGATAAAGAGAGGCCGCGGCGGCCATGTCGGCACAATCCAAGATGGTCGAGGCTTCAAGCGCGCGCATCAATTCGTGCGCATCACGAGCGATCATCCCTTGTTCCATATCATCGCGCACTTCTTCGAACCGTTGCTGCGCCAGTTCCATTTTGGCGGTGACTTTCGGCGGCTGCAGATAGTCGTTCACCAAGCGGCGCGTTTTATATTCGATCTGATTTGGTGGAATGCCATCGTCGCGCAATGTTGGCGCCAAGACGCGGGTGCGTTCTGCATCAACATCACCTTGATCGAAAGTGGCGTAATCCACGTCTTTGATGAAATCGACCGCATCAAGCCCGGCAAAGGCACCGTTGGTAAAAGCGCCCAGCATATAATTGTGCGGCACATTCGCCATATCGCCAGCGGCATAGAGGCCGGGAATGGTCGTGCGCGCATGTTCATCAACGAAAACACCACTGGCCGAGTGGCCTGAGCAAAAGCCAATTTCCGATATGTGCATTTCGATCATCTGCTTGCGATAATCCGTGCCGCGTCCTTTGTGGAAATGGCCGCGCGTCGGGCGTTCGACAATGTGCAAAACACGCTCAATCTCGGCGACAGTTTCTTCAGCCAAGTGGTTAAGCTTGAGATAAACCGGCCCTTTGCCGCCCTGAAGTTCGTCAAAGAACTCCTGCATCATTTGGCCTGACCAGTAATCGCACTCGATGAACCGTTCGCCATTGGCGTTGGCAGTATAGCCACCCATCGGCCCGGCAACATACGCGCAAGCGGGCCCGTTGTAATCTTTGATCAGCGGGTTGATCTGATAGCACTCAAGGTTCGCTAGCCCTGCCCCTGCGTGATACGACATCGCGTAGCCTTCGCCAGAGTTCGACGCATTCTCATAGGTGCCATAAAGGTAGCCACTTGTTGGCAAACCCAGACGGCCCGCAGCGCCAAGACCCATGATGACCGCTTTCGCGCGGACAACCAGGAATTCGGCGGTGCGCGTATTCACACAGATCGCACCCGCGACGCGCCCTTCGCCGGTCAGCAAACGCGTCGCCATGTAACGGTTCACGATATTGATGCGTGCTTTGCGCAGCTGTCGGTAGAGCGCCTTTTTAACCGTGTCTCCGTTTGGCATTGGCAGGACATAAGTGCCGATGTGGTGTACCTTTTTGACGTCATATTCGCCGTTGTTGTCTTTCTGAAACCGGATGCCAAAGCCGTCGAGCTCTTCGATGATGCCATAACACTCCTCGGCGTAACGATAGACCGCGGCCTGATCGCAGATGCCATCGTTCGCGATGGTGATTTCCTTGGTGTATTGCTCGGGCGTGGCGTACCCCGGAATGACCGAGTTGTTCAGCCCGTCCATCCCCATGGAAATCGCGCCAGAGCGTTTGACGTTTGCCTTGTCCAACAACACAACGTTGGCTTCGGGGTTTTTCCGTTTCGCTTTCAGCGCGGCCATCGGGCCTGCGGTCCCACCGCCAATAATCAGAATGTCGCAATCAATCTGCGTGGTTCCGTCAAGTATTTCGTCCATTAGGGGCTCCTGGCAGTCTCGCCGTTTTTCTCAGCCTGCGCCGCACTGCAGCACGGGCACTGTCAATTAGTTTCCAAACTTGTCGGAAAGTTCGCGAAGATAGGGGAACGGATAGATTGCACGCTCATGTCCGTCGGAAAAATGGACGTTTATGCCGACGCTGCCCACCTGGAATAATCCGGTGATCGTAAGGTCGGGTGCTACGCGAATCTCTCCATGATCAATGATTTCTCGGCGGGAAACGGCATCGCGTGCTTCACGGCGCAAAATATCGACGGGCAACTCCGAGGTTTCACCACTGTCCCAAAGCACTGTCAGGTTGCGCGCATCGGGCGTGGCAGAAAGCGTGTGTATCATCGTTATCCTCCGTCTTTCCACCACCTTGCCGCAATGCAGTTGAGCCAAATAGCAATTTGTTTACGGACAGCGCCGCTGCGCTGCGGCAAACCGGAAAAAAGATTCGGAGAAAGCCCAATGACCTTTGTCGTCACAGATAACTGTATCGCCTGTAAATACACCGACTGCGTTTCGGTCTGTCCTGTGGATTGCTTTTATGAAGGCGAGAACATGCTGGTGATTGACCCTGTTGAGTGCATCGACTGCGGCGTGTGCGAACCGGAGTGTCCCGCTGATGCGATCCGCGCTGACACCGAGCCAGACATGGAAAAGTGGGTCGCGTTCAACACCAAGTATTCGCAAATCTGGCCCGTGATCACTGTTGCTGGCGACCCGCTGCCAAATGCCGACGACATGGACGGCGTCGAAAACAAGCTGGAAACCCACTTCTCAGAAAGCGCCGCCGAACAGGCTGCCTGAAAGGACATTTTATGAACGTTCAAACAACGGCGCCTGCCAAAATCATGCCGGACGCGCAAGTTGTGCAATCGGTGAAACATTGGACCGATACGCTCTTTTCCTTTCGTGTGGCGCGGCCTCAATCTTTGCGGTTTCGTTCCGGTGAATTCGTGATGATTGGATTGCTGAAAGACGATGGAAAACCGCTTTTGCGCGCCTATTCTATTGCGTCGCCTTCTTGGGATGATGAGCTTGAGTTTTATTCAATCAAAGTGCCCGATGGCCCGCTGACATCGCGCTTGCAAAATATTCAAGCCGGGGACGAGATCATTTTGCGTCCCAAACCTGTTGGCACTTTGGTGCTGGATGCGCTGTTGCCCGGCAATCGGCTTTGGATGATTTGCACGGGTACTGGCGTTGCACCTTTTGCGTCCTTGTTGCGCGATCCGGAAACGTGGGAAAGCTATGACGAGGTGATCCTGGCGCACACCTGTCGCACCAATGCCGAACTTGCCTATGGCAACGAGATCGTCGAAGCATTGCCGGACGATCCGCTGATCGGCGAATTGGTTGGGGACAAGCTTAAGTACTACCCAACGACAACGCGCGAACCTTCTGACATTGAAGGGCGCATCAGCGATCACATTCGCGACGGACGCGTGTTTAAGGCGCTTGGCACTCAGGCTTGGGATGCCACAACCGACCGTGTAATGATCTGCGGGAACCTTGCACTAAACAAAGACATTATGGGATTGTGCGAAGATCACAGAATGGAAGAAGGTGCCAATTCAGAGCCTAAGCATTTCGTTGTTGAAAAGGCATTTATTGATTGAGCCAAACTTCGGCCAATGCATTGATGTCGCTTTGGCCGAAGGTAATTGAATTTGTGGATACAAACGCAGGTGTTCCCAAAATTTCAAGCGCAATGGCAATGTCGCGATTTCGGTCAATCCTAGCCGATACAGCATCGCTATTCATGAGTTCTTTGATCAACGTCCAATCCAATGTTTCCTCTCGTGCAACTTTCTCGAAGCTTGCCGCATTTAATGGTCCGCGTAGCTGCCAAAGGCGCTCATGTACCCGACCATAGGCTTCAAGCCCAGCAACCTCTTTGACGGCCAGAGCAAACCGAGCACCGCGTTCCGACGCTGGAGAGAGAATAGGCAGTTGCCGCATCTCAATCCGCAACTCTGGCGTGGTATTGACCAAAGAGACCAATCCCGGATGCATCGCCTTGCAAGGAGCACAGCGGTAGTCAAAGAATTCGACAACTCGTATTGGGGCCGCAACATCGCCCATGCCGAGCGCACCGATTTCGGTGAAAATATCAGGAAAAGTGGCGATAGCTTGGCTTTGGGCAGCGGTTTTTTCACGTTCCGCCAAAGATGTCATAGCTTCCAGAATAACTTCCGGATTTTTCAGAAGAAACGCCCTGATACGCTCTTCGAATTCTACGTCATCCTCGTGGGCATTTGAGGCCACCGCCATGCAAATCGCCCAAATACTGATGATCAAAGTTTGGAAAAAATTACGGAAAAACATGGCGCCTTCGCTAAGCTGAAGCTTCATCTTTCCACATGGGCCAAGTATTCAAAACGACTTTTGTTGCTTTGCGACTTGCTCGGGACACGGCTGGTGCAAAATTCCAGCAGTGCTGTTCTTCTTGCCTACATTCCGGGCATTTTGGATCTCTTAATTCCGCCAAGCGAACTCAAGGATGGAAACCTCTGCACCACACGTGATTGACTGATGGCACTAGGCCAAATGCGTGGAGGACTCTATTGTGCTAGCCAGCCTGTTTTCCAAACTATTTGAATTGTTCAACGACGATGACAGCATGTACTTTGAGGGCGTCCGCTCAAATTCAGTCGCAGAGATTGGATATGATCCAAAGTCGCGAACCCTTGGTGTTGTCTATCACAACGGGCTTGTTTTTACGGCATGCGACTTTCCAAAGCCTGACTACGAAAGGTTGCGGAATTCCGAATTCGATCGGGAGTTTCCAAGAATTGTACTTGCAAACTTCGAGCTTGAAAGAACTGGCCGCCGTGCACCCTTGCTCACCTGACGCTTGCGGTTCTCAAGGTCGAGTCAGGCCATTTGTCCATCTGAATGGCTTAAAAATGTGCCCAGGGGTGGAAAGCTTCGATGCGTTTGGCGCCTTTAGATCGATCGCAGCATTCTTTGATCCAAGCTCTCAGTGAATGTCTCCTTTCACGGGGCAGTCCTAAGAACCTCGCACCCGCAGCGAATGTCAGCTCTCCGCCGAATTCGACGAAACTGGGGCCCCGCAAAAAGTCTGTTACTCACAAGTCTATTTGGAGCCCAGTCGCGATTACCACTGAAATCAAAGCTGCAAGTTAAACTTTGGAAAAAGTTAGTCTTTTCAATTATTTCAAAACTCATTCGCCAAAACGGGCAAATTCATCAGTTTTAGAGAATATCGATTAGAGAGAACGCTAATAGTCCTCTTGGCACCGACGCCAGTGTTCAGCACGACCGACACAACCCTCAAAAAAACGCACAATTGATCGCAGTCAGATCGAGAGAACGCTTTCGCTAAAGCATCTGGCGGAGCATGCAGGACTGGCATCGAAACTTCTCTAGCCTACAGAGAGCAAGCGCGAAGTGCGTGGAATGTTCCTTACATGGGCACTGTCGCCGACTTTAGCTTTTGAAACCGTCTTGGTGCTTCCTGTTTCTCGACATCTGGAAAAACTTTCTCCCAATCCGCGTCCACCACATCGCCCACGTAAAGGTCACCGTAACTGTCGTAAGCGATGGTGTGGGGTGACACGAATTGTCCTGGCCCTATGCCTGCGCCTTGTTTTGCATCCAAGCGAGACAAGAGACTACCATTTTGATCCAACATGGTGACGAATGGGCCAAGATTGGGAAACTCGCGATTCACCGCTAAGTAGGACGCCAATTCGCCGACAATGCAATCCGGGCAGCTCCCTGGTGTGATCGCCAGACCGCTTGGACGATGCATATTGTTGATCTGGGCCTCGAACCTACCCTCTTGGTCAAATACCTGAACGCGCGAGTTTTCCCTATCGGCGACATAAATCCAGCCATCGGGGTCACAACAGATATTGTGCGGAAGGTTGAATTCGCCAGGTCCGGTCCCCGGCGTGCCCCAGCTTTTCAGGTGTTTGCCGTCCGGGTCGAATTTGTGAATGCAGGCATTGTGATATCCGTCCGAGACAAAAATATTCCCGCTTGGTCCAACAGCGGAATGCGTACATTTGCAAAAGGGTTTTCCACTCATGAAACCAGAACTGACACCGGGTGTGCCTATCTGTAATAGGAGTTTACCGCCTAAGGTGAACTTGCGTACCGTGTGGTCAAAGTTGTCAGTCAGATAAAGGCATTGATCCGGGCCAATCGCGGCACCGTGAGGGTTTAGGAAAATGCCCTGCCCCCAAGACGAGAGGAATTCACCGTTTCGCTCAAGGACCACGACAGGATGATCACCCCGGTTAAATAGATAAACCCGATCTTTGGCATCCACCGCAATACCTGCCACATCGCCTAAGACAATTTCAGACGGGAGCTTTGCCCAATCGGGCACGGGCTCGTAAGTGTATTTGCCCTGCCCCAGCCTCATGTGAACACTGAATTCAACAGCGGTTCTCCAGCGAAATGGGCCGCAAGATTATCGACCACGGTTTGCGCCATGGCGTCTCGGGTTTCTACCGTACCGCTGGCATGATGAGGATAGAGCGTAACGTTGGGCAATGCTGTAAGGGCAGGATTGGGATTCGGTTCGTTCAGATAAACGTCCAGCGCTGCGCTTCCGAGGGTACCGTTTTGCAGCGCATGGATCAAAGCAGGTTCATCAACGACGGACCCGCGTGCGACATTCACGATGGTACCCTTCGGCCCAACCGCCTTGATTACGTCTTTTGAGATAAGACCCCGTGTTTCATCGCCGCCCGGAACGATCACAACCAGAATATCTGACCACTTCGCTAAGGACAGCGTGTCCGCGAAATAGGCATAATCAACGGATTTTTGCGACCGCGCGGTATAACCTATCTCAACCTCGAAAGGTTCGAACCGTTTGGTGATTGCTGTGCCGATTGTGCCCAGCCCAACGATGCCAACGCGGGTTCCGGTGAGCGTACTTAAGAGAGGATACATTCCCTGTCGTTCCCAATCGCCCGTGGCCACGTAGGCATGGGCAGCCACCAGTTGCCGACGCCCGGCCAGCGTCAGCATCAACGCCACGTCTGCGACATCATTGGACAAAACTGCCGAGCTGTTGGTCAGGGCAATGCCATGATCGCGCAAAGCTGTGTCATCGATGGTTTCAAAACCGGCCGAAGAACAGGTGACAACGCCAACGTTCGGCAATTTCGCGATCTGACTGCGAGTGAGGTCTGTGTGTCCATTAGTCACTACCGCTTTGCAGTGCACGCCGACGTCGGACAGGAACGCTTTCTTGTCATCCGCCAAATCAAAACGGTGCAAATGATAAGTTGCCTCGAGCTGAGCCATCGCCTTTGGACGCGGTGGCGCCATCACAAGAACCTCATGCCTGCTCATGCGACCCCCTCAATCTGCGCGCGCGCCTGCCGACGTTCTGCTTGGATCTCAGGATCAGGGCTTAGGCTGGCCGCGATGAGTTTGCGGGTATAATCCTGCTGCGGCGCATCAAAAATCTGTGCGACCGGGCCCTGTTCGACTATGCGCCCGGCCTGCATTACCACGACGCGATGGGCAAAGTCGCGCACCAGCGGCAGATCATGAGCGATGAACATATAGGACAGCCCAAACTCGGCCTGAAGCCCGGCCAAAAGCTCGATCACCTGCGCTTGGATCGAAACATCAAGGGCTGAGACCGCCTCGTCACAGATTATCAGCTTGGGTTCCAGTGCCAGCGCGCGCGCAATGGCGATCCGCTGCCGCTGACCACCGGAAAACTGATGCGGATAGCGCTGCATAAGCCCCGGCTCCAGCCCGACGTGAGATAGCAGTTCGGCCACCCGTTCCCGGCGTTTTGCTTTGGGCAGAATCTCGGGATGGATGACAAAGGCCTCGGCGATGATGTCATAGACCGACATACGCGGGTTTAAAGATTGCGTGGGATCCTGAAAAATCATCTGGACCTCTCGGCGCAGGTCGAAAAGTTCGCGTGGCGAAATCGTCACAAGGTCGCGACCCATATAAAGCGCCTCGCCCGACGTCGCCTCTTCAAGGCGCAACAACGTTTTAGCCAGTGTTGATTTTCCCGACCCTGACTCGCCGACGATTGCGACGGTTTCGCCGGGCAACACGGTAAAGCTTGCACCTTCGACCGCAACGAAATCGCCATAGTGCTTGGCCAGCCCGTTGACTTCGAGAAGCGGCTTTGTTGCCTCAAGCGGTTGTGCCATCTCACCCGTGCCCGGAACTGCGGCAATGAGCTTTTTGGTGTAGGGATGTGCCGCATTGGCATAAATCTGACTTGCCGTTCCGGTTTCGACAATTTCGCCTGCGTTCATGACGACAACTCGATCAGCAACCTCGGCAACCACACCAAGATCGTGCGTGATCAACAAAAGGCCCATGCCGGTTTCTTTTTGCAGTTCTTCCAATAGCGCAAGGATCTGCGCCTGCACCGTTACATCCAGCGCCGTTGTCGGTTCATCCGCAATCAGGATGTCTGGCTTAAGCGCAAGGGCTATCGCGATCATGATCCGCTGACGCTGGCCTCCTGAAAACTGGTGCGGGTAAGCGTCGATTTTTGTCTCAACCTCGGGAATACCGACACGCTGCAAGAGCTCTAGCGTGCGCGCCCGCGCCTGCTCGCGCGCCATGCCATGGGCCGTCATCATCTCTTCGATCTGCCAACCAACGCTGTAGACCGGGTTCAGATGCGACAGCGGGTCCTGAAAGATCATTGCGATCCGGTTGCCGTTGATCAGCCGCCGTTCTTCGTGGCTGGCTTGCAAAAGGTTGAGGCCATCGAAATGCACCTCACCGCTGGTAATTTCGCCGGGCGGGATATCAATCAGGTCCATGATGGCGCTGGCCGAAACCGATTTGCCCGACCCACTTTCGCCAAGGATTGCCAACGTCTCGCCCGGATCAAGATGAAAACTCACGTTGCGCACTGCATGAACCGTGCCTTGCGCGGTGTGGAAATCGACCGACAGGTCGCGGACCTCTAAAAGATGCTCACTCATCAGACGTCTTCCGCGATTCCAACCGCCAGCGCTGGACCGGATCAAGCGCCGTGCGCATCCAGTTTGCCAGAAGGTTCAGCGACAGCGTCGTCAGAATGATCGCAAGCCCCGGCCAGAACGAGAGCCACCACGCGGTTGTCAGATACGCCCGCCCCTGACTAACCATCAAACCCCATGTGATCTCTGGCGGCTGAATGCCAATGCCAAGAAAAGACAGCGAGCTTTCCACGAGAACGACAAGCGCAAAGTCAAGCGTGGCAATGGTGACAAGCGTAGGCAAGACGACCGGCAGGATGTGCCGAAAGATGATGCGGTTTGACGATGCGCCCATAACTTGCGCTGCTTGGACAAACATACGTTCGCGCACCTCAAGCACCTCGGCGCGACTGGTGCGCAGATAGATTGGGATACGCGTGATCGCCAGCACGATGACAAGGTTAAAGACTGACGGTGGCAGCACATAAAGGACGATCACCGCAAGCAGTAGTGACGGAAAAGACATGATCACATCGGCCAGACGCATGATAACCTGACTGCCCAATTTGGACGTGTAGCCCGCGATCAGCCCCAATGTCGTCCCAATCGCCAGTGAACAAACGACTGCACCCGCCGCTACCATCATCGTGTTTTGTGCGGCCACCATGATCCGCGCCAAAAGTGGACGCCCCAAAGCATCCCCCCCAAGCCAGAAGTACCACGGACGCGAGAAATCAAAAGGCGGCGCATTGCGACCGCGCAGGTTCTGTTTGGTTGCCACATCCTCCAACAGCCACGGACCGAAAATGGCACAAAAGATGATGAAACAAAGGAAGATGGCGGCGCAGAAGGCAAATTTATCTCGCCAAAGCATCCCGAATGTTGTGCGTACAGGATGCGGCGTATCGGGAATGATCTCGGCTTCACTCATTTCAATACCGGATCCGCGGGTCGAGTACGGCATAAAGCACGTCGATCAGCACGTTCATCAGGAAGATCGCGAAAGCAGTCACCATGACCGCTGCTAGAATGACGTTGAAATCGCGCTGCAAGACGCTGTCGATCATCAGTTTGCCGACGCCCGGAAAGCCAAAGATCGTCTCGACAATCACAGCGCCGTTCAGGATCGCGGTCGTCTGATCTCCAATCACGGTTATAATCGGAAGCATAGCGTTGCGCAGAGCGTGGACGAAGATGATGGGCCTGTTCTTCACACCTTTAGCACGGGCAGTCTTAACGTATGCCGAGTTGAGCGCGGTTATCATTGCACCACGCACCACTTGAAGGATCAAACCAAAGGGCCGAATGAAAAGCACAGCAACCGGCATTATCCAGTGCCAAACTGTGCCGGTGCCAGAGGTTGGTAGCCAGCCAAGGCCGACTGAGAAAACGACGATGGCCACAATGGCGATCCAGAAATCCGGCGCCGAGGCTCCCATAAGCGAAAAGAATGTCGCGATACGGTCAAAAACACCGCCGACGTGAAATGCGGCCAACGAGCCGATGGTGATCGCGGCCACTGTTACAAGCAACATTGTCACTGCAGCTAATTGCAACGTCCAGAAAAAGCCACGCATCACGGAATCGATGGCCGGTTCGTTGCGACGCACGCTGTCACCAAAATCAAAGCGCAGGAGGTCGCCGACGTAATTAAAAAATTGAACGATGATCGGCTTGTCCAGCCCATTGAGGCGGCGGAAGTTGTCGCGCGCTTCTTGAGTCGCATTCTCTGGCAGGAAAAGATCAGTTGGATCGCCGGTCAGCCGGGTCATGAAGAAGACAAGTACAACCAACCCGATCAGTGAGATGGCGCTCGCAATGGCGCGTTTGCCCAAAAATGAACGCATGTGGTGACTGCCCCGAATGGTTTCGGGGGGCAGAATACCCGCCCCCCGAAAAAAGTCTTAGTTGAACTTGATCTGGTCGAGTTGCAGTTCAGAGTTCGTACGGATTGTTGGTGTGAAATCAAGGCGAGAGTTCACACGGCTGAAGCCAACCATATGGAAAAGCATCACGTCGGTCACTGAATCCTCGTGGATATACTTGAACAATTCACTCCACTTGGCTTCGCGCTCGACACCTGTCAGCGCAGTCGCCTCTGCCGTCAGGCTGTCGATGGTTTCATCGCACAAACCCGCTTGCAGACCGTCGCAGGCGTACTTGAAGAACATCGAGAACACCGGATCACCGTTGGCGTTGTCGTGCATCGCCTGAACCATTTCTGGCCCACGACCATCGGCGTAAGGTTTGGAGTAATGCTCAAGCCACTCTGCGACTTCGAACATCTGCAGCTTCACGTTGAAACCCACGTCCTGGTACATGGCCAAAAGCGCTTCCATGGTTTCCTGAACGTTCGAGAAGTTGCCGATCCGTCCGATCAAAGTGATCTCGGTATCGACGGCAACCCCATCAGCCGCAGCTTCGGCCAACAGAGCCTTGGCCTTTTCAGCGTCATAGGGATAAGGCTCAAGGTCCTGATTATACCCCAGTGTCGACGGCGGGGTCATGCCCGTGGCAAGGATCGTACCATCGGCCAAGATCGTGCCAACAAATGCTTCACGATCCACCGCATAGTTCAGCGCTTGGCGCACACGCACGTCATCAAGCGGTGCTGTGTCATGATCAAGCCGTAGGAACAACGTCTCGGAGTTTGGATAAGAGAAATCCATATCCGTCGTCGCATCCTGCAACGCGATGTTCGGTGCAACATCCGCTTCGCCCGCTGCCACCATGGCAGCACGCACAGCGGCGTCCGAGCGGAACACATAAGTCACCGACGTTACCGCACCTGCGTCACCCCAATAGTTCGGGTTTGCAGACATCTTGATATGCTGACCGCGCACATACTCGTCCCAGACATAAGGCCCGGTTCCAATCGGCGTATCGACATAAGCATCAATCGGCGCTTCGGATGGAACAACAGTCATTGTCGAAGCCAATAGCGGCATGATCGGTTGCGCAGGGTTCGGCGTGATGTCGATTGTCATTTCATCAACGACGTTGGTCGTAAGCTCGATACCACCAAAGAACTTATCGCCAATTTCACAGGAAATCGCATCGCCAGTGAAGCGTGCAATCGAATGCGCGACATCGCCTGCATCAAGAGCAGTGCCATCTGTGAATGTCACCCCTTCGCGCAGGGTAAAGCGCCAAGTGCCGCCATCCATTTCCTCCCAAGAGGTTGCAAGGCGCGGCTGCACGCCTTCGCCGGGCACCATCTCGGTGAGCGTTTCCGATACGTTTTGCAGCATCACACGGCCAATGTTTGATCGCGACGCCTCGCAAGGATCAACGATGTCGAGTTCTTCAGCAAGCACGACGGTCAGCTCTTCGGCCATTGCCTGTCCGGCAATCGTAGTCGCAAAAAGGACCGCAGCAACGCAGCTATATTTATTAGTCATGATTTTCCTCCCATTTCCCAAGTCCCGCAGTCTGAACGACCGCCCCACCCTTCATTTTGCCAACTTGGCAGACGAAGGAGACTTGGAAAGAGTAAACGCAGAGGTCTTATTGTCTATTTCATTATTGGATTGACGTGATACAGTTTTTGTATTGATAAGCAGGTAATGTGAATGGCGAAGACGACATTTGAGTTTTTCCAGCTTCGCTGTTTTGTCACCGTCGCAGAAGAACTGAACTTCACGCGCGCCGCGCAGCGGCTGAACATGACGCAGCCGCCGTTATCTCGTCAAATCAAGCTTTTAGAAGCCGGAATTGGCATGACCTTGCTGGACCGCAACAAGCGATCCGTGCGTCTGACCCCGGCGGGTGCCACGTTTAGAGCCGCAGCGATTGATCTTCTTGAGCGCGCGGAACAGGCGGTTCTGATTGCGCGTCAAGCCGAGCGCGGCGAAGGCGGAACGATCACTATGGGGTTCGTGCCTTCTGCGGCCCTAGAGTTCGTACCGCGCATCGTCACTGCGTTGAAACGCGATCTGCCCGATGTGCGTTTTACACCCATCGAAATGATGAGCTACGAAATTTCCGAGGCTTTGCAGTCCGCTGGACTTGACCTTGGGCTTACTCGTACGGCTGGCGGTTCCGCAAGCATCGCGACGACCCGCGTGGTACGCGAACCCTTTGTTCTGGCAATACCCAAAGGCCATCCGTTGGATCAGCCCGGCACAGCGAAGGTTGAAAAGCTCGATGGACTGGATTTCATCGGCTACTCCAGCGAGCGCGGCGGTTATTTACGCGAAATTCATACGGCGATTTTCGCAGCGGTGGGCGTTCAGCCCAATCTGGTTCAGGAAGTCAGCCAAACCCAGACACTTGTCTCTTTGGTGAATACTGGACTTGGCGTGGCTCTTGTGCCGCGTTCTGCGATGGCGATGAAAATGGATCACCTTGTCTACCGCAAGATCGACCTGCCAGAGCAATTCCATGCAAATATCTACCTAAACGCCGCGCGCAACCGTGACTCTGTTCTTACTCAGCGCGTAAAGACAGTGATCCGAAAGGCTCTGTCTGAAGTGTCCGGCGCCATAAAAACTGGTTGAGTTTAACTCTCGCTCATCACACGTCGCCGCGCTGAGCGCGCCATAAGAAGCGTTGCCAGAAAGATAACCGCACCCCCAATCCAAGTGGTGTAAGGCACGGTTTCCGAGAAAAAGAGATAGCCAAGGATCGCCACAAAGGGCAGCCGCAAGAAATCAAACGGCGTAATGAGCGAGGCGTCGGCCAGCGAAAACGCCTTAGTCGCCAGCGCCATCGAAAGAGCACCAAGCACGCCTTGGATTGCCAAGATCACCCATTCAGTCGGACTTGGTGTCACCCAGACAAAAAGTGCGGGCACCGCCGCAATCGGGACAAGCAGGATAAGGTTCCAAGAGACCAAAGTCTCGCTAGAGTCTTTGGCTGTCATCGGCTTAAGGATTAACTGGATCACCGCCGTTAAAATGGCTCCTGACAAAGCGAACAACAGGCCAATTGGAATGCCGCTTTCCTGTCCGGGCCTAAGCACAAAGATCACGCCAGCAAACCCGATCGCCACTGCGACGATCCGCAAGGCAAGCAGCTTCTCTTTCAAGAATAGCCAAGCGCCGATGGTAACAAAGATTGGCGAGGTAAAAGCAATCGCGGTCACATCGGCAAGCGATGCAAGTGCGAAAGCGTAGAAGAACGACACAAGCGCACCGAGTTTCAATACGGCGCGAAAGAAATGCAGAAAACGATATTCAGATTGCAGGATGCCACGTTTGGTGACCAGCCAAGGCGCAATGGCCAGCAAGCCAAACAGCGCCCGAGTGAACCCCATGACAAAGGGATGCACGCTTTCCGATAACAACCGAACCAACACAGAATCCACCGCCAAAAGCGCCGAAACTACCAGCATCAGCGCCACTCCCAAAAGGGCGGATCGATCCTGTCCCCTTACAATTTCGCGTCCCAAAAATTGACCTGCTGCGCCTTTCTGCCGGTCCTTTTGTGGCGCGGCTCGTCGATTTTCTTAGGGTGCGCGCCCGCCAGCACAATGTCAATTTTGCGAGAACCGAGGCCTGCTTGACAAGCCAGCCGACGGTCGAAAGTGTCAGTAGCGCGGCTGGGAGGACGCAGAACCATGTCAGATAAAACGCGCAAAACCATGTCAGGTGTCCACTGTGCCGTTGCAACCCCCGTCACCCAAGACGGCGCGATTGCGACCAACCTTTTCCTTGAGCATTGCCGAGCGTTACTGCGCGAGGGCTGTCATGGCCTTGCCCCCTTAGGAACCACTGGGGAGGCAAATAACTTTGGATTGTCCGAGCGCATGGCGCTTCTGGATGCCATGATCGAAGGGGGCATTGATCCAAGCATTCTGATCCCTGGCACAGCAGCCCTGTCAGTAAGTGACACCATAACCCTGACAGCCCATGCAGCCAACGCTGGGACGAAGGGTGCGCTTCTCTTGCCACCCTTCTATTACAAAGAACCGGACGACGAAGGACTTTATCGCTACTATTCTCGTGTTATCGAAGGCGTCGCCAATGACGATCTGCGGATGGTTCTTTACCACATCCCGCAGATCAGCTTTGTCCCGATCAGCCACGATTTGATCCACAGGTTAATGAGAGCATTCCCCGGCATCGTTTGCGGCATCAAAGACAGCTCAGGCGATCTGGAAAACATGCAAACCATGTGCCGTCGCTTTCCCGATCTAGCTGTACTCGCTGGCGCTGATCCTATGATGCTCGATGTGCTTCAGGCTGGCGGCGCGGGCTGCATCACCGCGACAACAAACGTCGGGCCCGGCCCGCTGCGCACGGTTTGGGACAATTGGCAGGACAGCACAAAAGCCGAAGTGATCGACGCTGCACAGGAAGAAATCGTCGCATGGCGCGCACTGGCAAACAGCTACGCTCAAATTCCAACGACCAAGGCGATGATCGGGCGCATCCGCGGAGACATGACATGGACTAATTTGCGCCCGCCCTTTGTGGAAATTTCCGACGAAGAACGTGCAGATGTGTTTGCCAAAATGGCAGCATTGGAGACATAGGATGGACCTTTCAACGCCTGCCACTTTGCACCTGCCCAAGCGTATTGAAATTGGCAGTGGGACCGCTGCGCGCCTTGGACCCTGGGCCAACGCATTTGATCGCATTCTAGTCGTTCCTTCACGCTCTACCCGAGGCATGGTCGAACGACTTGGGCTGACCGGAGACATCACCCTTGCCCCAAACATCCCGGCTGAACCGAAAGACAGCGATCTTGACGCCGCATTAGAAGTCGCGCGCCAGCACCGACCAAATTTGGTCGTCGGGCTGGGCGGCGGCTCTGTCATGGACGTGGCTAAGCTGGTCGCCGCGCTTTGGAATAGCGATCAGACGTTAAGTGACATCGTGGGACCAAATAAAGTGGGCCAGAAATGTGCAGCCCTTGCCCAAGTGGCCACCACAGCAGGCACTGGCTCGGAAGGGGGTATCCGCGCTCTAGTCACCTCATCTGAAACAGGGGCTAAGTTGGCCGTGGAAAGCCCGCACATGACCGCCGACATCGCCATCCTTGATCCTGATCTGACGTTCAGCGTTTCCCCAGCCTTGACTGCCGCAACCGGCGTTGATGCGCTGGCTCATTCAGTTGAGGCGTTCACCAATATTAACGCACATCCATTGGTGGATGGGTATGCCCACCTTGGCATTGGCCTTGCCGGGCAGCATCTTGCAAAAGCCTGCTCAGATGGCAGCAACCACGAGGCTCGGGCAGGCATGTTGCTCTCGTCCTTCTACGGTGGCCTGTGCCTTGGCCCGGTTAATACCGCCGCCGGACACGCGCTGGCTTATCCCCTTGGCACGCGGCTTGGCTTAGGACACGGCTTGGCTGTCGCGCTATTGTTTCCCCTCGTGCTGGCCTTCAACGCCGAGGCCCAGCCGGAGAAGACCGACGAGATTCTTTTGGCCCTAGGACTTGGCAGCCCCGGCGATATCGCAGGTGCCGTGCGCGCTTGGTGCACGTCTCTTGGTCTGACAATGTCGCTTGAAGCCCATGGTGCCAGCGCAGCCGACCTGCGCACATGGGCCGAAGAGGCGCACGCCATTCGCCGCCTCATGGACAACAACCCGCGCGAGATGAGCATCGCAGACGTCGAAGCCATCTACCGCGCAGCATTCTAAGGAAGCCCGATGAGGATAATTGTTTACGGCGTTGGCGCGGTGGGTGGCGTTATCGCCACGGCGCTCGCCCATTCAGGACAAGAGGTTGTTGGTGTCGCACGTGGCGCGCGCCTTGATGCGATCCGTAATGGCGGTCTGACCCTGCGCAATCCTGAGCGCACAATCCACGCCAAATTTGAAGGTGTGGTGTCGGCACAGGAAATCGATTTCCGCCCAGACGATGCCATCATGATTGTGGTCAAGGGACAAGACAGCGTCGCAGCACTAGAGGATCTTCGTGCAGCCGGAGTGACCGATCAGCCAATCTTTTGCGCCCAAAACGGCGTGGCCAACGAGGCCATCACCCTACGATATTTCCCCAATGTACATGGTGTCAATGTCATGCTGCCTGCGCAGTACACGTCACCGCACGAGACCATCGCATGGTGCAGCCCCAACTATGGCAACTTTGATATCGGGCGCTATCCCAAAGGCATCGACGCGGCGGACGGGGCCCTTGCCAGCGCGCTGACCCCGGCAGGGATCGGAGGATATCCACAAGCCGATGTCATGTCCTTCAAGTACGGCAAACTCGTATTGAACCTTGGCAATATCGTTGAAGCAGCTCTGGGACGTGGGGTCGATGGAGGCGAAATTTCCGAGCGTCTCAGAGCAGAAGGAAGTGCAGTTCTGGACGGCGCTGGGATCGAATGGCAAGACGTCTATGTCTCCGACCCGCGACGCGATCTGATGAAAAACGGTACGGTCGACGGCGTTCCCCGTATCGGAGGATCGACCAGTCAAAGCCTGGCCCGCGCAGCAG
The DNA here is from genome assembly GCA_039942715.1 of Paracoccaceae bacterium. Taxonomy (GTDB): domain Bacteria; phylum Pseudomonadota; class Alphaproteobacteria; order Rhodobacterales; family Rhodobacteraceae; genus JABDJX01. The sequence goes on along the minus strand of JBDVBY010000007.1, from coordinate 256,301 downwards.
GTTCGGTCGAAACCGACTTTCTGAATGGTGAGATTTGTTATCTAGGTCGGCTGCACGGCATCGCCACGCCTGCGAATGATTTCGTGACACGGCTCGCCGCGCGCTTGGCGCGTGACAAGACACAAACCGGCACAATCACACGCGATGAATTGGAGAGCGGCATAGGCTTATAAAACGCGCTAAGGGATCACCCCATAAGAGCTCCAATATAAGAACTTGGGCAACACTGTATTTGAATCCAAACTGAAGCAGTCCGAGTTCACCAATGGCGAAGTGCACCTTCGCGCCCGCAGTGAATGTCTGCTTCCCGCCCAAAGTAACGGAGTCTGCTTCCGGCCCGCTCCGAACATTCACAGGGACTAACCAACTTGCAATCAGCGTTTCAAAATCCAACATTGGTGGGCCCCGCAACGTGGTCTTACCCGATAACGGCAGCGCGGACAAAATCACTGCCCAAACATTTCACTTAAAGGTCTGACTTACAGTATGTCGCCTTGTCGTATCGCGTTTAAGGGTTCCTGGTCCGTGGCTTCGCAATATCCATCAACGGCTTAGCCACAACGCTATGCTCGCCTTCTGCATCGCCTTCCGCCCCTCGGGGAAAAAACCAGAAGTTTGCAAACACGGCTCAACTTAATTCTACTTCAAAAAGATCACTGTCTAACGTCCGTGTGGCGGATCAGGGATGTATTAAGCCATGCCTCGGTCCGCTACATACAAATCCTTTCCTCAAAGAATTTTCAGTTCGGCAACCAAAAATTAACCATAGCATAGTAGCTATGCCGCTATGCAATCATGCCGCCAACCTAAGGAAAGTAAATTGACATACACACTTAGACAGTTAACCAAAGCTTTTGCAATTGCTCACCCGGCCGTGCGAAGCGAATCTGGTTTGGAGCTGGAAAAACTGATTCACGTACGCGGCCGCAATCTACGCGACAAAGGCCTTATTCGGGCAAATCACGCAAGTGCACCCGGTGAGCACTTGTTTTCGGATGAGGATGTAGCAGCCGCCTGCGTTGCTCTTGCTATGAACCTTGCGGGACTACCATGGGCCTACATAGAGACAATGAACTATTGGCTCCGCCCAACATCAGGCTCAACTCGCACTGACTTGGATCCTTTTGCATTCGACCACGCAATTGTCGCCATTAAGTCGGGCAAAAAGCGCTTTGTAACGGTTGCGTGGTCTTTTGACGGAACGCACCTGCCTCTCGCATGGTCAGAAGCTTTCTTGCATGAGAAGCCACATGTACCAGAAGGGCCAAACATAGCGATTGTTGTACCTGTAAATCAGGTAGCCAAGCCCGTCTTTGATGCACTCGTAGACCTCAAACAACTCAAATCTGGAGGAAAGCAATGAGCCTATTACACGCTACATTCACGCAAGCAGAAATCGATGCCTGGTCAAGGGAACTCGATAGGCTAGAAATCGAGTTGAGCGACATCAGTGTACGACGTTGGCTATCTCAAGAAGGTCGATTTGATGCGCACTTTAGGATAAGTTTGGATAGTATCGGCGTTGGTCGAGACTTCATTTCCCAGATTGATGACCGAAGAGAAAGTAAAGAGTTTGTGGAAGAGATGATTGTCAACTTACGAGGCATTGTTAATCAGGTCGAGGAAACCATTTTCGAATATAGAGACTTGGCCTGCTAGCCAATGATCGAACTTGCCCGACCTATTGAGAATGCGAGCTGTCCGTTACCGCAACGGAGAGGCCTTAGTCGTGTTCAGGCGGCGGGCTACATCGGAGTTGGCGCGTCAAAATTCAACGCCATGGTGTTGGATGGTAGAATGCCCGCTCCGAAAAAAGTCGACGGGCGGCGCATTTGGGACAAAAACGCGCTCGACGCAGCGTTTGACCGATTGGACGAAAATGCGCATGCTGATTCAAATCCGTGGGACGCTGATGACGACAATACGATTGAAATACGTGGTAGAAGACACTGACCGTCACGGCAATGTCCGGATCTATTACCGGCGGTCGGGACGCACTAAAGTGCGGCTGAGAGGACCTATTGGCTCGCCTGAGTTTCATGAAGACTATAAGTTGGCTCATGCCAATCATGGCAAAGAGAAGCAGGCGATTCCTTGCAAAGGAACAGGCATTGGCGGGAACATAGGCTCTCTCAAGTGGCTTTGCTGTCGATACTTCGAGTCACCAATGTTTCTGCAACTCGCATCCACTACACGCAACACTCGCCGAAGGGTTCTGGAGCGCTTTTGCGAAAATACGAGCGATGGATTGAAGCCGTTTTCTATGATGCTCCCAAGACATATTATTGATCGAAGGGACGCTATCATGCAGACGCCCGCAGCCGCGAATACGATGGTAAAAACTCTTCGGCAACTATTCAAGTTTGCTGTCCGCTATGGATACCACGACGACAATCCAGCAGAGCGAGTCGATTATCTCTCAACTTCAGCCGAGGGTTACCATTCATGGACACTTGCTGAGATTGCAACGTTCGAAAAAAGGCATCCAGTGGGCAGTATGGCTCGCCTTGCCCTTGCACTCGCTCTTTTCACTGGGCAACGTCGCTCTGACTTAGTGGAATTTGGCTGGAAGAGCATTCGCCGCGACGGAGATGGCGTGTCATGGCTCGTGTTCACACAGCAAAAAGGCAGTCTTCGAAACCCTGTAACACTAGAAATTCCAATCATCCCGCAGCTTGAAGAAATCATCAACGCAACAGACGCTGAGGGCGAGACTTTTTTGACTACGGTTCATGGGAAATCATTTTCAAGTGCAGGGTTCGGCAATAGATTCAGAAAGTGGTGCGATGAGGCTGGTTTGTTTCATTGCAGCGTTCACGGATTGCGCAAGGCGGCAGCAAAGCGTCTCGCGGAACTGGGGTGTAGCGAGTTTGAGATTATGGCGATTACAGGCCATCAAACGTCAAAGGAAGTCACTCGCTACACAAAAGGAGCAAGCCAACGCACTCGCGCTCAGCGCGCCTTAAACAAGATGGTGGCGGGAGAAAATATTGCCGATAGTGTCCCACTCACGCATCACACGGACCTAGGTGGGACAAACTCAATCTATAAGCCGTTGGAAAAAAAGGATAAAAATTTAGCATGGCAGCCCGTAGGGGAATCGAACCCCTCTTTCCAGGTTGAAAACCTGGCGTCCTAACCGATAGACGAACGGGCCACGCTGACGCGCTGTCTAGGGAAACTCTAGGCCAAGGGCAAGTAAAAATTTTTGCTTTTTTGGCTTCAAAGGCAGGTTTGTAAGAAATGTTAGACCAAAGCCTTGGCTGCGTCTTCCAAACGCAATTCTACACGCTTGCGTCCGCCCCATTGGCTAACTTCAAGGCGTCCGACCAGATGGAAGCGCGCACCACCATGCGACGACAGAGCCGGTCCCAGCGGGCCATCAAAGGCGCCAAAGGCAATTGCGTCTAGGCGCGCGCCTAACCCATCACCAAAACTGATTTTCAGGTGGCCAGTTCCGACGCGTTTCGTGTGCAGAATCACCACGTCGGGAAAGGCAAAGCGCGGTGCAGGCGCGCTTTGACCAAAGGGGCCTGCAGCTTCGATCTGTTCGATCAGCTCTATTGTGGCAGCGCCTGGCATCAACGCAGCGTCAATCCGTTTGTCACGCGCAAGCGTCTGCCCCGCCCCGGCTTTTGCCAACAGTTCTTCCAAGCGCGCCATTGCAGGCTCAAGCTTTGCGCGCTCCACGCTTAGGCCCGCCGCCATCTTGTGCCCGCCGCCCTTGATCAGCAAATCTTCCGAGGCCAAGCGCTGCACAGCGTGGCCCAAATCAACGCCTTTTACCGAGCGCGCCGATCCCTTGCCCTCGTCGCCGTCCAACCCAATAACAACTGCAGGACGCCCTGTTGCCTCTTTTAAGCGCGCTGCAACAATGCCGACAACACCGGGATGCCAGCCTTCCCCGGCGGCCCACACAAGCGCGCCATCCATGCCGCGCTCCTCGGCTTGCGCAAGAGCGGCATCGCGTACGGCGTTTTCGATCTCACGACGCTCAGTGTTGAGCTGATCCAAACGCTCTGCCATGGCTTGCGCCTCGTCCGGGTCTTGCGACGACAAACAACGCGCGCCCAAATCAGCTTTGCCAACGCGACCGCCAGCGTTGACGCGTGGGCCCAGAACATATCCCAGATGATACGACGTTGGTGCGGTATTCAGCCCGGCCACATCAGCCAAAGCGGCAAGACCGGGGCGCGCGCGATCAGCCATGATCTTGAGCCCCTGAACGACCAGCGCACGGTTTAAACCTGTAAGCGGCGCGACATCAGCAACCGTCGCCAGAGCGACCAGATCAAGGAACCGCATCAAATCGGGGCCTTTATCTCCGTCTTTGGTCATGCGGCGGTTCGCCTCGACCAGCACCAAAAAGACAACGGCAGCGGCGCAAAGATGGGCCAGATCACCGCTTTCGTCTTGCCGATTTGGGTTCACAACCGCCACAGCGTCAGGCAGCGTTTCTCCGGCCAGGTGATGATCAATGATGACCACGTCTGCATCTTTGGCCGCTGCAATCGCCTCAAACGATAGCGTGCCGCAATCGACACAGATGATCAGATCGTGAGTTGAGGTCAGGTCAGCCATCGCGACGGGGTTCGGGCCGTAGCCCTCGTCAATCCGGTCAGGCACATAAAGCGTCGCATCGTGCCCAAGCTGGCGCAGCCAATCGAGCAAGAGCGCAGCCGACGTCCCACCATCCACGTCATAGTCAGCAAAAATGGCGATTTTCTCGCGGGCTTTTAATGCTGCAAGAAGCCGATCTGCCGCCACGCCCATATCGCGCAGTGTCATCGGATCGGGCATCAGATCACGCAGTTTGGGGGCCAGAAAAGCAGTCGCCTCACTCGGGACAACGCCACGCGATACCAACACTTTAGACACCGGCAACGGTAAATTCGTCTCTTGCTCCATCGCTTCAGCCAAGCGTAGCTCATCCCCCGAAGGTCCAACCCAACGGCGGCCAAGAAGCGACTCTTCGACGTCTAAAAAGGCGGACATGGCGATATCTTTGGGCAATGCATTAACCATATGATGGGGTATGTTTGCGTTTGAACACTATATATTAGCGCTTGGATGCTGGAAAGCGTTCGCGAGAAGTTATCAACATGTTTCTTGGGCAAAGAGCCGCGAACTCTCATGTTTTTCGAAAGAGAATTGCGAATAATCCTTTGTTTCATTCGGCACTATCCGCAATTTGGAAACAAAAGGACGATTGCTTGTCTCAGCCTAAGCACTCAGGACGTAGCGTCGAAAACTACCTCCTTTTGCACGCATAGATATTTTCCTGTTCATTTTCATATACTTAAATCAATATCGACTGTTCCACTCAGACCAGAGGGGGAAATCCGAGGCAGCTTTCCCGCAAGTATTGATAGCGAGACTCGTCTTTGTACGGGTCGACGAAAAGACTTGGGGGGCTTGTCACATGAAAACGCACTACCTGAAGACCATCGGAGGATTTCCTCCAATTAGAATTGCGGTGCCAGCGCTGCGCATTCGGGGCAAACGCCCCGAGCCAATCCAGAGAACGTCACACAAGCGCGATGAATTGATGTCTGTGTTTCGTCAGGATCTGGCGGCGATGATTGACCAGCGCCACGGGCGCCGCGTGTGTTCCAGAGCGCTTAAAGTCTAAAGCGTACCTGAGCGGGCTTCTCGCGCAACAGTATCCAGCACGGCATTGACGAACTTCGCTTCTTTTCCGTCGGGAAAGAACGCCTTGGCCACATCTACATATTCGCTGATGATCACCTTAGGCGGCGTGTCGGTTGCAACCAACTCGGCACCCGCTGCGCGAAACACAGCGCGCAAAGTGGGATCGATGCGTTTGATCGGCCAGCCGTCATCCAGCGCGCGGTCCGTCATCTGATCGATTTTGGCCTGCCAAGTGACCGCGTCATCCAGCAGCTTGCGGAACAGATCAACGTCGCCTTCGGCCAGTTCGTCGCCTTCGATCTCAGCGCCAAAGCGATGCGTTTCAAATTCGGCCTGCACCTCGTGCGCGTCCTGATCCGCGGCTTCCATCTGAAACAGCGCCTGAACAGCATAAAGACGTGCGGCACTTTTCATCTGCCGTGTGGGCGCGCTCATGAGGAGGTAAATCCGATTGGTTTGCTAGATGCGCCGTACTTGCGCGTCAGAGCGACCAAGTGCAAGGCCGCCGCTGCGGCACCCCCGCCTTTATTTTGCGCATCCGGATCAGCGCGCACGGCAGCTTGGTCATAATTCTCAACCGTTAAGATGCCATTGCCGATGCACACGCCGTTCAGACCGAGCAACTGCAGCGCGCGACTGCTATCATTGCAAACCGTGTCATAATGGGTGGTTTCGCCGCGGATAACGCAACCAATTGCGACGAAGCCGTCAAAGTCGGCTTGACCATAAGCGATGCGGATCGCAGTTGGCACTTCCAACGCTCCGGGCACCTCAACAACCTCATGGGTTGCACCGGCCTTTTCCAACTCTGCGATCGCGCCTTTGACCATGCCGTCGGCGATATCTTTATAATAGGGCGCGACAACGATTAGAACTTTGACTGGTTTTTCAAACGTCGGAAGCGGCAAAACATAGTGTGAAGGACCGGCCATCAGCCAAGCTCCGAGATTTTGCGTGTGTCAACAATATCAAGACCATAGGCTTCAAGGCCGACAACCTTTGGCGCAGGCGAATTCGTCATCAGGATCAGCTTTGACAGTCCAAGGGACGACAATATTTGCGCGCCCAAACCGTATTGCCGCAGAGTTTGTGGCGACGCTGTATCATCGGCCACCAGCTTCATCGTTGTATCTCGCAGCAACACCAATGCGCCCCGCCCTTCTTCGGCAATAAGACGCATCGCATCGCCAAACTCAGACGCGCGACCCGCAGGACCAAGGCCGACAATGTCCAGCATCGGATCAAGCGCGTGCATGCGCACGAGGCAAGGCTCATCACCGGAAATGTCACCTTTGACCAAGACGATATGCTCGTCACCATGCGCAGTGTCAGAGAAGATTTTCATCTCCCACTCACCACCAAACTCAGACATCACCTTGTTGCTTTTGCTGACAGCAACCAAGTTGTCGTTGCGGCGGCGATAGGCGATCAGATCGCTGATTGTGCCAATCTTAAGCGCGTGTTTTTGAGCAAAAGCCACAAGATCAGGCAAACGGCTCATCGAGCCATCATCGTTCATGATCTCGCAGATCACACCAGACGGGTTCAGCCCCGCAAGACGCGAGACATCTACAGCCGCTTCGGTATGCCCTGCCCGCACCAAAACACCGCCGTCTTTAGCACGCAGTGGAAAAACATGACCCGGCGTCGCGATCTCGGCCGCCCCTTTGCCCGCGTCAATCGCCACAGCAACAGTACGCGCGCGGTCATGAGCGGAAATGCCGGTGGTGACGCCTTCGCGCGCTTCGATTGAGATCGTGAAAGCCGTTTCGTGGCGAGACGAGTTTTGCGAGGCCATCAATTGCAATCCCAGCGCGTCAACTCGATCACTAGTCAGCGTCAAACAAATCAGCCCGCGCCCGTGCGTGGCCATAAAATTGATCGCCTCGGGCGTGGCCATCTGGGCCGGGATCACAAGATCGCCTTCGTTCTCGCGATCTTCGTGATCGACAAGGATAAACATACGCCCATTGCGCGCATCTTCGATTATCTCTTCGATGCTAGAAATGGCGTCGCGCCAGTTCTCTTCAACAGGGCCTGAGGTCTCAAACGTCATATCAATTATCCGGGCAAAAACATCGCGTCCGCGATACCGGATGACGCTTCAGAAGGCCAGAGGCAACAGTGTCGCCTCTGACTGTTTCGTTAACTGTCTTAGCCGCGTGCGCGTCGACGACGCATCAGGCCAATTCCGCCAAGACCCACGAGCAATAGAGGAAGCGACGCAGGCACAGGCACTTGGCTGATTTCAATCGTGGCCAAAAGCGTGCGCCCTGAAAGATCAATCGTTGTACCTGCCGGGGTGTTCTGACCGTTCAAGAAGAACAGATTGTCTGCGGCCCCGACGACCACGCCATCTGTTTCAATGGGCGATCCGCCCGCTGTATTGAATGGCGCGCCAGACCCATTGTTCACTTCTGTACCTGCATCCCAAGCCTCGTCCGAATAGACAAGAATTGGTCCGATACCTGTAAACTCGCCGATGGCGTTGAATACCTCGTAGGCCATCGAATTGTCATTTCCGATAAAAACGTCATTTGACGGAATGACCATCGACAGGAACGAGAAAAACCGGTTGCTGGTCGGGTCGGCAACGTCCAGCTGAATCGACGCGGTTTCGCCCGGATCCAACACCGGAGCTCCGCCAAAGCCACCGGGTGCTAAAATAGCGCCAGTTACTGCACCGGCGGCCGCTGCATCACCTAAGACAAGACTTGGGTCACCTTCTTCAGCAAGAAGCTCTACAGAGGCTGACGCCGCTACACCTCGATCAAAGCTGTCGAAACTGCCGTTGTGCAGAATGGATGCCAGCGGGGTCAGGTACACACCATCTGCCGCTTGGTTATTGGTAATACTGATCTGCACACTGGCCGCGGATGCTGCAGCAACCATGCCAATAGACAATACTGTACTGGCCGCCGAAAGGCGGGCTGTTCGTTTCGTAAACATTGTAACTCCCCGTGTGTAACGTGTTTGGCGGCGCAACAGCGCGCCGCGCGTTCACCGTAAAGCGCAGGTTTCAGAAAAGCGCTTCAAGCTCGTTCACAACTGAGGGAGAACGCGTGATTGCGGTGCGCCAAAGTACTGCTCGGCGGGCAAAAAGCCTGCAAGTCGTGCGGTCGCGCACCAATCTTTTTCGGCCCATGTTTCGCCGATGACAACCACACCGTCCGCAGGGGTCCGGCCCTTTAACGCCAAAATCCGCTCGCGCGTGTCGCGCCAAGAGGTGTGCATCGTTGGCGCAACTGCAGCGCGCAAGATAACAGCATTGCGCTCTGTCACGTCTTCGGGGCGCAGTGGCGCGTGCACCATCGCAAGACAGTCGGTGCCGAGGACTTTTTCCAAGTGGGCTGCCCGCTCTGTGGGCAAACGTCCGTCTTTGAGCAGACGCAAAGCATTTTCGGAAAACAAAAGAGCAATCACATCGCGCCCGGTTGTGGCGCGGATGCCAGCGTAGGCTTTGTAATCCATGCCCAGTTCTTGCGCCCGCTTGACGCGCAGGCGCACAACTTCAATCGGCATTTTGGGCAACAATTGCGAGCGTGCGCGTCGCCACGCATAGCGCTTCCAACCCAAGCCTTTTGTCATCGAAGGACCGCGGTTGTGGCCAAGCTGGCTCATGCGGTTTCAGCAAGCCGCGCCACATAGCGGGCCAACGTGTCAATTTCCAGATTAATGCGATCACCAACGGCCATATCGCCCCAAGTGGTCACGGCCTTGGTGTGGGCGATAAAGTTGATGCCGAACGTTGCACCCTCAACCTCGTTCACCGTGAGCGAAGTGCCATTCAGCGCGACCGACCCTTTGGGAGCGATGAACCGTGCTAGATCATCCGGCGCTTTCAGCGTCACGCGCGTGCTATCGCCTTCCTCACGAATCTCTGTAATCACGGCCATGCCATCCACATGTCCCGAAACGATATGCCCGCCCAGTTCATCCCCAACGCGCAATGCACGCTCTAGATTGACGCGCTTTCCTTTGGCCCAAGTGTCCAGATTGGTCTTCGAAAGTGTTTCCGCCGAGGCTTGCACATCAAACCAATGCCCGCCCGTTTCACCACATTCTACAACCGTCAGACAAACGCCGTCGCACGCAATAGAGGCACCAATATCAATGCGCGCGCTGTCATACCGCGTGCCAATCCGCACCCGCAGATCCCCCTCTTGCCGAGTGTCTAAAATCTCTCCGATGTCGGTTATGATGCCAGTGAACATGGGCTAAACCCTCCTATTGCTTTGAGTTAGACGTCTAACCCTCTGCACGCAAGCTAACGCGTGACCTTCATCTATTTCAAAATACTCCGGGGAGGTCTGGAGGGGCAGCGCCCCTCCAGTTGGGCGATGCGCCCGCGCAGCGCAACGAGGTTCTAAATTACCTTAGGTAAGAAAGGAACGCCATCTTATCTGACGTGACATGCCAATCTCTGCGCGCTAGACATTCCCATGCTCTTGATCGGCCAAAACAGACGCTTCCTTTTCCTGCAAGGTCCACACGGCCCTTTCTTTGGCGCGCTTGGCAAAAGCTTGAGAGCAACGGGCGCGGAAGTAACGCGCGTTGGCTTCAATCGCAGCGATCAGCTGTTCTGGCGAGGTGGGGGGTATATTCCCTATCGCGGAATGCCGGAAGATTGGCCTTCCTATCTGGCAAACTTGGTCAAAGAACGCGGTATCACCGACATTGTGCTCTACGGAGCCTCGCGCCCGATCCATCAAGCCGCTTTGGACCTTGATGTGACAACCCATGTGTTTGAAGAGGGCTACTTGCGGCCTTATTGGATCACCTACGAGCGTGGCGGCGCAAATGCATCGTCTGATTTGATGGACATCTCGCTGCCCGATATGGAAGGCGCGCTCGCGCAGGATCACCCGAAACTCACAGAAGCCCCCGATCGCTGGGGCGACATGAACCAGCATATGTTTTGGGGGGCGGCCTATCACGCTGTTCTTATGGCCGGAAATCGCGGCTATCCGGGATTTCGCCCACACCGGACGCCTGGTGTGAATCGCGAGTTTCTCCTCCACTTTGCCAAACTGGTCAGCACACCAATTCGGGCAGCCCTACGCGCACTCGCCTCTCAGCGAATCAAGCGCGGCGGGTTTCCGTATCATCTTGTGCTGTTGCAACTCGCCCATGACGCGAATTTTCGTGATTTTGGGCCGTTTGAAGACCAGGCAGGCTTTCTCAGCGACGTCATGCGTGGCTTTGCAAGCGGCGCCCCATCTCATCACCACCTCGTTTTAAAAGCGCACCCGCTCGAAGACGGGCGCGAACCTTTACGTCCTTTGATCAAACGTCTGAGTACGACCTATGGTCTCGAGGAGCGCGTGCACTTTGTCTCGGGTGGCAAGCTTGCCCAGTTGTTGGATGGCGCACGCTCGGCGGTGACGGTCAACTCGACGTCGGCAGAACAGGCGCTCTGGCGCGGATTGCCCTTAAAAGTCTACGGAAAAGCGGTCTTTCACCGGCCTGAGTTTGCGTCTGAGCAGCCCATTTCCGACTTTTTCCGCACCCCACAGAGCATGGATCACAGCGCTTATTTGACCTATCGCGGCTTCCTTTTAGCCACCTCACAAATCCCCGGCGGCTTTTATGCTTATCGCAATCGCCGTAAAGTTTTGCGCCAATTGCCGGACCTTATGTTGGCCCAAAATGGGCCTTATGTCCAAATCTTGTGTCCCGAATCCAAGCATGCGGCGACCAAGCAACACCTTCGCGTCGTGTTGCGCTAGGCGATTCTCTCGCTGGAATTACGATTTTTTTGTCGTTAGGTTCTGGAATAATAGGCCGGAATAGGCATAATCGCGCCAACTTTGGCGTTATCTAGGTCGAGGAGACCGAGCAGTGACAGTTATTAAAGCCCCCCGCTGGGTCGCATTATGTGTTGCAGCAAGCGTATTGACAGCTTGCGCACTTCCGCGTTCCGGCCCCACAAAAAATGAAATCTTCGACGGGTCGGTCCTAGAGAATGGCAACGCATATGTTGTCAGCGTGGACGACCGGGTCACCAAGGCGGCCGACTTTTCGCCGAACCTTGGGTTTGGCAGCGGACTGGTGAATGCCGGCGTGCTGGGATCAGACACTGTTCGTCCCGGCGACACGCTTGGCCTGCTGGTCTATGAAAACGTCGACGACGGTCTTTTGACAACAGAAGGCGCAAGCGCTGCGGCTTTGGAAGAAATTCAGGTGGACGGTCAAGGATTTATCTTTGTTCCATACGCTGGCCGGATCAAAGCTTCGGGCAACACGCCAGAAGCCATCCGCCGGATCATCACTGAGAAGCTTGAAGCGCAGACACCTGATCCACAGGTTCTGGTGCGTCGCCTTGCCGGTGACGGTGCAACCGTTTCTCTAATTGGCGGCGTCGGCGCACAGGGTGTTTACCCGATTGAACGCCCAACGCGCACACTGACAGCCATGCTTGCGCAGGCAGGCGGCATCACATTGCCACCTGAAATCACGCAGATCACAATCATTCGCGGCGGTCACTCTGGAACGGCTTGGTTGCAAGACCTTTATGAGAACCCTTCCCTAGATATCGCACTACGCGGTGGTGACCGTATCTTGGTTGAACAAGACGAACGCTTCTTTACTGCTTTGGGTGCCACTGGCGCTCAGGTCAAAGTGCCGTTCACAACTCAAGATGTGTCCGCTGTTGAAGCGCTTGCCACTGTTGGCGGCCTCTCAACCGCCTTCGCTGACCCGACTGGCATCTTTGTCTTCCGCGACGAGCCAGCGCATGTCGCAAACAAGGTTCTGGGCCGCAACGATCTGTCAAGCGAGACGCGTGTTATCTACGTGCTTGATCTGACATCACCAAACGGTGTGTTCGTTGCGCGTGACTTTGGTATTCGTGACCAAGACACAGTCTACGTCACCGAAGCGCCATATACACAGTTCAGCAAAGTCCTTGGTGCCATCGTGGCTCCGGTAGGTTCAGCAGCTTCGATTGCTTCGCTGGGCGAGTGACGCTAAATAAAGAACGCACAAGGCTTTGTGCTTACACAGGCGGCTTCCTTAACGGGGGCCGCCTTTCTCGTATATTGGAGCTGTCTGGCTGGGACGTTGCGCTTGGCGTGCCCGGTGAGGATGACTTTGTTGGCATTTGGGGACGCACACCGCGCAGCTGGCGAGGAGAAGCTGTTGCCGAATGGGCAAACGCCCCGATCCTGACGGTGGAAGACGCGTTCTTGCGCTCGGTTCACCCCGGGCGCGTGCGATCCGAAGACCCGATTGGCATCTGTCTTGATAAGACCGGTGTGCATTTTGATGGGGAAAGCCCCTCGGATCTTGAAACACTGTTGGCCACGCATCCGCTTGATGACACGCAGCTTTTGAATCGTGCGCGAAATGCCATCGACAGCCTGAAACACTGGCATCTTGGCAAGTACTCCGCCACCGACCCAAACATCGACCCACCTGCCCCCGGCTATGTGGTGGTGATCGACCAAACCCAAGGTGATGCCGCCTTGATGGGCGCTGGCCGTGCTGAATTTCTTGAAATGCTCACCTTTGCAGCAACAGAGCATCCAGGCTGTGACATCCTGATCAAAGCGCATCCCGAGAAGATGGACGGCGGGCGCAACGGCCATTTCGTCGCCGCTGATCTATCAGATCGTGTGAAATTGATCACCGATCCGATCAGCCCATGGCGGCTGTTTGAGGGCGCGGTTGGCGTTTACACACATTCTTCTACGATTGGGTTTGAGGCGATTTTCGCAGGGCATCAGCCACGCGTGTTCGGCCAGCCATTCTATGCCGGATGGGGTTTGACCCGCGACGAAGCCGCCCCAGCCCGGCGCGAACGCGTTCTGACGCGCGCTCAGCTCTTTGCTGCGGCGATGATCCTTTATCCGGTTTGGTACGATCCCACGTCTGATGCGCTCTGCGAGATTGAACAAGTGATCGCGCATCTTGCAGCGCGTGCAACGGCTTGGCGCGAAGATCAACATGGGTATGTCGCGGTTGGCATGAAGGCTTGGAAGAAGCCGCATCTGGCCGCGATATTGGGGCGCGAAATGCCAGTGAAGTTCGCACGCCGTTTGCCCGCTGAGACGCCTCGCAAGACCGTTGTTTGGGGAAAGGCTGAGGCTCCGGATGACGCGTGGCGAATGGAAGATGGCTTTTTGCGCTCACGTGGACTGGGGGCCGAACTTGTCCCTCCCCTTTCTTTCGTGCTGGATCAGCCTTCGCTTTACACCGACCCTGCGACTCCTGGTCGACTAGACGCGCTAATCGCCCAAAGCTCCGATCTGCCGCTTGGCGAAATCCGACGTGCCGAAGGTTTAATCGCGCGTATCAACCGACTTGGATTGACCAAATACAACATATCAGCGCCTGCGCCCGATTTGGCACCCGCCGAGCGCACGATCCTTGTCGCAGGTCAGGTTGAGGATGATGCATCTGTTGTTTTTGGGGCTTCAGAAACCAAAACGAACCTGGAACTCCTGCGCAAAACCCGCGCCGAAAACCCAAGCGCGCGTATATTGTGGAAACCGCACCCGGATGTCGAAGCGGGCTTGCGCAAAGGGCACGTAGAGGACAGCGCGTTAGAGGGTTTGGCCGATCTGGCGTTGCTCAACATTGGCGCGGATGAGGCTTTGGCGCTAGCGGATGAGGTTTGGACCATTACCTCAACGCTTGGGTTCGAAGCGCTTTTGCGCGGGCTGCCCGTGACCTGTCTTGGGATGCCGTTTTATGGCGGACGCGGGCTGACCAACGATCTGGTGACACGACCCGCGCACCGCAATGCTGAGACGAGTTTGGCGGGCCTCGCCCATGCCTGCCTAATCGCCTACCCGCGGTATGCCGATCCGCGCGATGGCACGCCGCTATCGGTGGAAGAAGCCGTCACACTCTTGTCGAAAGGTTTTAAGATGCCAAAGCGCAACGCATTTTTCGCGCGTCTTCAAGCGTTGTTGCCGCGCAAATCTTAGGCAGGCAGACGCCAGTGCTGCATCGTGTCATCGCCTATCCGCGTGACATCCACCAACTCAAAGTCAGGTGCATCCGCCAGTTGCGAGATTCCTAATGCGCCAATACACGGTTGTCCTTCTGCGCCCAAAACTTTACCCGCCGAAAATACGATAAGATCATCAACAAGGCCTGCGCCAAGGAGTGACGCTGCCAGCGCGCCGCCGCCTTCGCAGAAAACACGGGTCAGCCCTTCTTGCGCCAAGAGATTGAAAAGATGCGGTAAATTTACATGCCCATCGCTCGCAGGCACCGCCAATAGCTTTGCACCTGCTTCGCGCCAGCGGTCTATGTCAGCCTGCGCCGCATCGTCCAGCCCATGAGCAATCCACACTGGAGCCTGTTCAATCGTCTGCGCCAATGTGTTTGGCCACGGCAGCGACAGCCGCCGCGAAACAACCAACCGCGCAGGGCGCGCGGACGTGTCCGCGTCTCGCACAGTCAGCGAAGGATCATCTGCCCGCGCCGTGCCACCACCGACCATAACGCAATCATGATTGGCGCGCATCGCGTGCACTTTGCGGCGGGCATCCGGTCCGGTGATCCACTGGCTTTCCCCTGTGGCTGTCGCAATCCGCCCGTCAAGTGTTGTGGCCAGTTTCAGCGTGAGAAAGGGGCGCTTGCGCAATTGTACGGACAGAAAACCAGCATGGTCGCGCAGCGCGTCTGCATCGCCCAATCCGGTCGTCACCTCGACACCGGCGGCGCGCAGTCTATCGAGGCCCTGCCCGGCCACCAGTGGGTTCGGATCACCGGTCGCCACCACAACCCGTGCCACGCCCGCGGCAATCAACGCATCCGCGCAAGGCGGCGTGCGACCTTGGTGCGAACAGGGCTCCAAAGTGACATAGACGGTTGCGCCCTTGGCTCGAGCCCCGGCTTGATCAAGGGCAACGATCTCAGCGTGGCGCAGCGTGGCTAAATCGCTGGTTCCGCGCCCGACAACCTGACCATCCGAAACGATGACACAACCCACCGACGGCCAAGGCGCGACACGCCCAAGCCCGCGCCGACCCAAGGCCAGCGCGTGCGCCATGTGACGCGTGTCAGAGCCGCTCAATCGTCCTTTTCGGGCGGGCGCAGCTCGCTCACAAATTTGTCGAAGTCATCGGCCTGCTGGAAGTTTTTGTAGACACTGGCAAAGCGCACGTAGCCGACCGTGTCGATCCGCGCGAGACTTTCCATCGCAATCTCGCCAATGGTGGTCGACGGAATATCCGTCTCGCCCATGCTTTCCAATCGCCGCACAATGCCGCTGATCATTTGATCAATGCGCTCCGGCTCGATCGGCCGTTTTTGCATCGCAATCCTAATCGAGCGCTCCAACTTGTCGCGATCAAAGTCTTCGCGTTTACCGTTGGATTTGATCACCACCAGATCGCGTAGTTGCACGCGCTCGTATGTGGTGAACCGACCGCCGCAGGCCGGACAGAACCTGCGCCGCCGAATAGCAACGTGGTCCTCAGCCGGGCGAGAGTCTTTTACTTGGGTATCTATATTTCCGCAAAACGGGCAGCGCATCCGCCTCTTCTCCTGCCTTTTAGGGCCTCAAGAGCCGGACCCCACAGCCCTTATAGGATGCTTCCCGCATTTTGGGTAGAGCAGAATTTGACATACCAGATGCGCGACTGCTTTTCGCGCAACACCCCTCAGACCGAGATTAATCGTAGCGCAGTTCCGTCGCTTTCCCGCGGAAAATGTAATAACTTAGAACGGTATAGGCGAGGATCGTGGGCAGTACGAAAAGTGTGCCGACCAAGATAATCATCAGGCTTTCAGGCGCAGATGCGGCCTCGTAAATGGTCAGTTTTTCGGGCACCACGTAGGGGTAAAAGCTGTAAGCCATGCCACCGAAGCTTAGCGAGAAAAGCGCCATGGTCGCTGCGAAAGGCATCCACGCAAAGCGGTCCCCAACCATCGGCAGGCGGCGCAATTTCCACCATAGGTAAGCGATTAATGCCGCTGAAAGAACAGGAAACGGCGCGAGGTATAAAAGCTGTGGGAACCCGAACCATTTGTCAAAAATGCGTGGGCTAACGTAAGGCGTGGCCAGCGAGATCGCCACGACACCAAGGACAAGCCCCCAAAGACCACCCTTGGCCCAATGCACGGCCTTTTCCTGTAACAGCCCATCGGTCTTTGCAATCAGCCATGCTGCGCCAATAAAGCTATACCCGACCGTAAGGAAAACGGCCGACAAAAGCGCAAAGGCAATGTGTGGCCCTGTCCACGTCAGGCCCATCACATACATGCCGAGCATGAACCCCTGACTAAGCGAGGCCAATAGCGAGCCTGTGAAAAATGAAGCGTTCCAGAAGGCTTTTTGCGAAATCGGAGCTTTGGCGCGAAATTCGAACGAAACGCCGCGCAGAATCAGACCGACCAACATGATCGCCACGGGCATATAAAGCGATGTAAGGATAACGCCGTGCGCCGTTGGAAAGGCCACAAGCAAGATACCGATTGCAAGCACCAGCCAAGTTTCGTTGGCATCCCAAAATGGGCCGATACTGGCGACAAGGCGGTCTTTTTCCGCGTCATCCGCCAAAGGCATCAGCAAGCCGACGCCAAGATCAAATCCGTCTAAGACCACGTAGATCAGGATCGAAAGTCCCATGAGCGCGGCAAAAGTCCATGGCAGCCAGATGTTTGGATCGCCGAACATGTCCATGTTTATTCTCCCGGTACAAGGCGCACTTCGGCCTCGCCGCTGCGTGGATACTGACGACTGCTCAGCGGTTCATTGCGGGTCGCTTTCCACGCAAGGTACGTGATCGTGCCCATGTAAGCGAGGATCAACGCGGCATAGATCACAAGGTAAATGATCAGCGTACTAAGAACCATCGCCGCAGGTACGTCTGCCACAGCTTCTTTGGTGGTCATTACCCCTTGGACAAGCCACGGCTGGCGGCCGATCTCGGTTGTGTACCATCCGGCAAGTGTGGCGATCCAGCCAGAGAACGCCATGCCCGAAAAGGCGAAGAGCATCAGTTTCGGCATGTCGCTAGCGCCGCGTTTGCGCAAAGCATAGGCCCCGGCCCAACTCAGCAGCAACATCGCCATCCCGGTGCCGACCATGATGCGGAAGCTCCAGAAAACGGCCGCGACGGGCGGGTGCAACGGTGTGCCGTCTTCGGCAACAAAGTCGTTCAGACCGGGCACAACGCCGCTTGGGCTATGCTTGAGGATGACTGACGCACCACTTGGGATGCCAATTTCAAAACGGTTTTCACGCGTTTCTTCATCGGGCATTGCGAACAACAGCAGCGGCACGTTCCCTCCGGTTTCCCAGTTGCCTTCCATCGCTGCGACTTTTTGGGGCTGATACTCAAGCGTATTTAGCCCGTGAAAATCACCCATCAAAATTTGTACCGGGATCAGGCCAGCGGCCAGCAAGACACCGACGCGGAATGTCGACTTTACACTTTCCTTGGTATCACCCCAAAGCAAGCGTATCGCCGAGATACCAGCAATCAGAAACGCAACAGTGAGCCCCGAGGCAAGCAACATGTGCGCAAGCCGGTACGGCATAGACGGGTTGAAAATGATCGCCCACCAATCGGTCGCGAACGCTACCCCCTCGCGCATTTCATACCCTGCAGGTGTGTGCATCCAAGAGTTCAGCACAATAATCCAGAAGGTCGACATTGTGGTGCCAAAGGCGACAAGAAACGTCGCGGTGGTGTGCATCCAGTTTGGCACTTTGGAGGCGCCAAACAGCATGATGCCAAGGAACACGGCCTCAAGGAAGAACGCTGTCATCACCTCGTAAGCCAGAAGCGGCCCCGCGATATTGCCGACCTTTTCCATGAACCCTGGCCAGTTGGTGCCAAATTGGAACGACATGGTGATGCCCGAGACAACACCCATCGCAAAACTAAGCGCGAACACCTTTACCCAAAACAAGTAAGCGTCCATCCACTTTTGATCACCCGTCGCGTTGAAACGCAGTTTGAAAAACAAAAGTACCCAGCCCAAAGCGATCGTGATCGTCGGGAACAGGATATGAAACGAGATGTTCGCTCCAAATTGGATGCGCGAGAGTATAAGTGTGTCCATCGTCTTTCTGCCTTACGGGTTTTGGCATCGCTGCCGTTACCGGAGATATAGACCACTTTAGACAGGCTTCATCAGGGATGCGACAGAACGCCATGCGACGTGTTGGCAATGGTAAATTCGCCCTTCTAGATAACTGATGTATAACAGTTTTTTGCGACAACGTCATTAACCCTGCCGCAAACTCTTTTCCGGGACAGTTCGCAGCGATGATTATTCGGCCGCGAGAGCCATTTCCGGGAAGAGTTTTGCCAATCCCTCAGCAGATGCATCGCAAATGCCGCGTTCAGTGATCAAGCCCGTGACCAGACGACTCGGGGTGACGTCAAACGCCGGATTGCCGCCCGTGCTGCCTTTGGGCGTAACTTGTAGCGCAGCTATGCCGCCAGCCTCGCCCAGACCCTGAACATGGGTAACCTCGCGGGCGTCACGCTCTTCAATCGGTATGTCGCGCACACCATCGCTGACCGTCCAGTCAATCGTCGGCGATGGCAAAGCGACGTAGAACGGCACGCCATTATCATGGGCAGCCAATGCTTTGAGGTAGGTGCCGATCTTGTTGCACACATCCCCGCTGCGCGTCGTGCGATCGGTGCCAACGATCACCAAATCAACTTCGCCGCGCTGCATCAGATGGCCGCCAGCGTTGTCAGTGACATAGGTGTGGGGAATGCCATGGCTGCCAAGCTCCCAAGACGTCAGAGCGCCTTGATTGCGCGGGCGGGTTTCATCAACCCAAACGTGAAGCGGAATGCCCGCGTCGTGCGCTTGATACATCGGACTAGTGGCGGTACCGAAATCAACCGTCGCGATCCAGCCCGCGTTGCAATGGGTGAGCAATTGAACGGGTGCACCGCTTGGTTTGCGCGCTGCGATCTCGCGGATCAGTTGCAGGCCGTGGGTGCCTATGTTTCGGTTAATCTCAACGTCTTCGTCCGCGATGTCATGGGCAAGTTGAAGGGCTTCTTGCGCGCGCTCTGCCGCAGGTATCGGCATCAACGCCGCGCGGCAGCGATCCAAAGCCCAGCGCAGGTTGATCGCCGTTGGGCGCGTGGCATGCAACGTTTCGTAAGCGCGTTCAAACTGTGCATCGCTTGGATCTTGTGCCATCGCCAAAGCAACGCCATAGGCCGCAGTCGCCCCAATCAAAGGAGCACCTCGCACGCGCATTTCAATGATCGCGTCCGTAAAGTCGGTCATCGTCTCAACCGATTGAATGCGAAAATCATGCGGCAACCAACGCTGATCGATGATCTGAAGCGCGCCCTTGGCGTCGTCCCACCAAAGCGAGCGATACTGCGTTCCGTTCACTTTCATAAAAAGCCCCCCACTGCACAGTTACGCGATCGACTGTGCCAGAAAAATCCGACCCTCAAAAGAGGGGTCGCACCTTAAGAAGATGTTAAGCACAAGCGCGCCGCTTGCGCGTAGCCCTTAAAAGCTGATCCGAAACCCGGCTCCGTCCACCACATCTGGATCCAGCGTGATTAGCGAGCCATGCGCCAACAGCAGGGTCTGTACAATTGCCAACCCCATGCCGGTGCCACCGCTGTCGCGCTTGGTGGTAAAAAACGGCTCGAACACCTGCGACGCGTTGCCGCTCGAAATACCCGGCCCGTTGTCTGCTACGCGCAGCCAAGTGCCATCGATCCCCGCGCCAGACATCAAGGTGATTTTTGTTGCCCCCGCCCCCACAGCGTTTTGCGTCAGTTGCCCGAGCACGATCTCAAGACCGGATTTCGCCAGAGGGATTTTCTCATCAGCGTTGTCAGCATCAATTTCGATCTGCGGAAAACGCTCGCGCAACTGCTCAAGGCAAGCAGAGAGCGATGTTGTGCCACGATGCTCAGGCATGCGCGCAGCCGCAATCTCGCGCGCAGCCCCGAGCAGTTTAACAGCGCGTTTTTCGGCGCCTGCGATGGCATCTACCAAATGACGAGATTCATCGGTTAGGCTTTCGTCAGCACCCAAAAGTTCTGCAGCTCCCCGGATCGCCGTTAGTGGCGTCTTAAGTTCATGGGTAACGTGATCTGTATACCCCCGCACCGCCATTTCGCGCGACTGCAGCACTTCGGCCATGTCGAGCACGGCCTGCGCCAGTTCACCGATTTCCGGCGTGCCATAGTGATCAATAGAAGACGGTGCTTCGCCATCGCGGATCAGCTCGGCCTTGGCCGCCAGCGCCTGAACGGGTGCAAGGATAAGCCGCCACAACAACCAGCCCAATACCAAAGTCGCCAGAAAAGAGCCGAGGGCCACGATGAACACAGCGTTGCGCCGGCCAGTCAGTGGTGTGAGAAAGTCAGCGATAATTGCGGCATAGACGGGTAAGACGAGAATGGCCAAAAGCGAACCGCCCAAAATCAGCATTAACGGCGGACGCCATTTGGGTTCTACGTACCGCGACACGGCCCCATCCTAAGCCCGACACCATGCAGCGTTTCCACCGCATCCGGGCAGCCTGCATCCGCTAGCTTTGAGCGCAGGTTGCGCAGGTGGCTATCAAGCGTGCGATCACTGACGACCATGCCCGGGCCCCAGATTGCATCAACCAGTGCGGGGCGGCTAAATACTTGGGTAGAGCGCGACATAAGCTTTTCCAGAATGGAAAGTTCGGTCGAGGTCAGCGTCACATCTGTATCGCCCACTTTGCAGACATGGCTTTCGGGGACCAATGACAAAACGCCGATTAACAGCTTTTGCGAGGCTTCCGGATCGTCCAATGACGCTTCGCGCGCCGCAGTGCGCTTTAGAATAGCGCGCACACGTGCCACAAGCTCGCGCGGTGAAAACGGCTTGGTGACATAGTCGTCGCCGCCAAGTTCAAGCCCAAGGATGCGATCAACTTCGTCGTCGCGCGCTGTCAGAAACAAAATGGGTAAATCGCTCGTCCGCCGGATTGCCTTGCAAAGCTCAAGCCCATCCATTTCGGGCAAGCCGATGTCCAGCACCGCCAATGCAGGCTGTGCGCGGCTGGCCTGATCAAGGCCTTCGGCCCCGTCACGCGCCATCACAACGTCAAAGCCCGCCCGATCCAATGCGAGGCTAAGTACATCGCGGATCTGCGGGTCATCGTCGACAACAAGAATGGTTTGGTTGGTACTCATACGCCCAATACTACTTTTGCTATGTGAGAGTTTAAAGGGCGTGCCCGTCGGAGAGCGAGGGGACAGTGCGATCCGACGGGCTGAAATGCGTGCCTTGTTGTAAATATCGAACAATGAAGTGCAGATGCGCATTTCTGCTTGTGCAGGGAGCGTGCAGAGATGCGCAGAAATTACCGCAGATCCACCGCCTGAAAGAGCGTACACATCTGTTAACCCAAGGGAAACTGCGGTGTTGCTCTTGTTGGTCGTGAACGGTATCGCGATTGCATGCCACGTTATGCCTTGAAAATCGAATACGATGGTCAGCCGTTCTCAGGCTGGCAGCGACAGAAAACGGCACCATCTGTGCAGCAATGTGTTGAAGAATCACTAGCGGTGCTTGAGCGCGATGTGCCGTCTATTGCAGCTGCAGGGCGCACTGACGCAGGCGTACATGCTCTTGGACAAGTGGCGCATTGCGACATGGCCAAGGTGTGGGATCCGTTCCGTTTGTCCGAGGCGCTGAACCAGCATCTGAAACCACACCCCATTGCGATCACCGCTTGTGCGGCCGTTGATGATGACTGGCACGCCCGGTTTTCCGCTGTCGAGCGTCAGTACCTTTTCCGCCTTGTCGTGCGCCGCGCACCGCTTGTTCATGACAAAGGCCACGTCTGGCGCGTCAAAAACCCGTTGAACGTTGAAGCCATGCGCAACGGCGCGGCCCACCTGATCGGCACTCACGATTTCACCACCTTTCGCGCCAGCATTTGTCAGGCAAAATCACCCGTGAAAAGCATCGATGAGATCACGATTACCGAACAAGGTTACTCCGGCGGACAAGAACTGCGCATCTTCGTGCGCGCCCGCAGTTTCCTGCACAACCAAGTGCGCTCCATTGTTGGCACGCTAGAGCGCGTTGGCGCTGGTGCGTGGGAGCCTATCGGCGTGAAAAAAGCACTGGACGCCTGCGACCGTTCCAAATGCGGCCCGGTCTCTCCACCTGATGGTTTGTATCTGATGGCCGTTGGCTACCCGAAAGACCCGTTTGCTTAGCCGCTAAACAGGAAATGCAAGACATCGCCGTCTTTCACCTCGTAACTCTTCCCCTCAACGCGCATCTTGCCCGCGTCCTTCGCACCCTGCTCACCATTCAGCGCAACATAGTCTTCGTATGCAATCGTCTCGGCGCGGATAAAACCCTTTTCAAAATCGCCATGGATCACACCCGCCGCTTGCGGTGCCAGTGAACCGGCGCGAATGGTCCAGGCGCGCGCCTCTTTCGGCCCTGCGGTGAAATAGGTCTGCAGCCCTAGCAAGTCATACCCAGCGCGGATCAAGCGAGACAGCCCAGCTTCTGATAGCCCAAGCTCCTCCAGGAACATTGCAGCTTCATCGACCTCAAGCTGACTGATCTCTTCTTCAATCTTGGCAGAGATAACGACGCTCGCCGCCCCCTGTTCTGCTGCCATCTCTGCGACACGTGCTGACTGTGCATTGCCATTCTCGGCCTCATCCTCGGCCACATTACAAACGAACAACACAGGCTTGGCCGTCAACAACTGCAACATGCCCCACGCCTTGGCATCCTCATCATCAATTTCAATCGAGCGCGCAGGCCGTCCCGCCTCAAGCGCCTCAATCGCCAGCTTCATCAGCCGTTCCTGCTGCACCGCTTCCTTGTCCCCACCGCGCACTTTGCGCACGATGTTCTGAAGCCGCTTTTCGATGCTCTCAAGGTCCGCCAACATCAACTCGGTTTCAATTGTCTCCGCATCCTCAATCGGATCAACACGCCCCTCAACATGGGTCACATCACCGTCCTCAAAACAACGCAGCACATGGGCAATCGCATCCACCTCGCGGATGTTGGCCAGAAACTGGTTGCCCAACCCCTCGCCCTTGGATGCGCCTTTCACAAGCCCTGCAATATCCACAAAGGTCATCCGCGCCGGAATAATCTGTTTGGAACCTGCAATCTCGGCCAGCTTTTCAATGCGCGGGTCAGGCACGGCCACTTCGCCAACGTTTGGTTCAATCGTGCAAAACGGAAAGTTGGCCGCTTGTGCTGCCGCCGTGCGCGTCAGCGCATTAAAAAGCGTCGATTTTCCAACGTTGGGCAAGCCAACAATGCCAGTCTTAAAACCCATGATCCCGCGTCCTTTGTCTTAGCAGGCCTCGCTCTAACGCCCCTCCCCAATGCGCGCAACCTCTTGCATCCAAGCGGCATCTGCGCGACAGCAGGTGCGCTGACAAAGAAAGACACACCATGACCCGTATCGATGCCAAATTCGCCGAGTTAAAATCCCAAGGCAAAAAAGCCTTCGTCGCCTACATTATGGCAGGCGATCCCGATTTCGACACCTCGCTTGAGATCGTCAAAGGGCTGCCAGAGGCGGGCGTAGATATCATCGAACTTGGTTTGCCCTTCACGGATCCAATGGCTGATGGCGAAACGATCCAACTGGCAGGTCAGCGCGCTTTGGCCAACGGCCAGACGCTTGAAAAAACTCTGGAGCTTGCGCGCCAGTTTCGCAAAGACGACGAGACAACCCCAATCGTGATGATGGGCTACTACAACCCGATTTTCAGCCGCGGAGTAGAGCGGTTCCTAACAGACGCAAAAGAAGCAGGCATCGACGGGTTGATCGTCGTCGACCTGCCCCCGGAGGAAGACAGCGAGTTGTGCATCCCGGCACAAGCCGCAGGCTTGAATTTCATCCGCCTCGCCACGCCTACAACAGACAACAAACGTCTGCCTAAAGTGCTGCAAAACACCTCTGGCTTTGTTTATTACGTCTCAATCACCGGCATCACCGGGGCGGCAAACGCAGTGGCCACCGATGTCGGCCCAGAAGTTGCGCGCATCAAAGCTGCGACCGACCTGCCCGTCATCGTCGGCTTTGGTATCAAGACGCCAGAGAGCAGCCAGAACATCGCAAGCGTCGCGGACGGTGCTGTTGTCGGCTCGGCCATCGTCAGCTTAATCGCCCAAGACAAACCGACCAGCGAAATCCTCGCTTTCGTCAAATCCCTGGCTGACGGCGCACACGCGGCCTAAGCTTCATCTATTGAAAAATACTCTGGGGGTCCGGGGGCAAAGCCCCCGGTAAGGCGGCGCCGACAGGCGGCGCAATCCGCTTTTAAAGTCATGCACGTGTGCCTAGGGTCAAGACAAAGCGGGAGCCCACACATGAAAACCGGATTTTTCACCGACGAACGCTGTTTTTGGCACTCAGGCGGCAATTACGCCTTCATGACACCCGTCGGTGGGTTGGTGCAGCCACCCGCCGGTAGCGGCTTGCCGGAAAACCCGGAAACCAAACGACGGCTCAAAAACCTGATCGACGTCTCGGGCCTTGCCGGCGAGCTTCTTGTCACATCCGCGCCAGAAGCCACCCGGGAAGAACTCTTGCGTGTTCACCCACCTGCTTTTCTTGACACCTTTCAAACCCTTTCTGATGCAGGCGGAGGCGAAAGCGGCGTTCGCGCGCCTTTTGGTCCCGGTGGGTACGAGATCGCCAGCCTCTCTGCCGGACTCGCCAAAGGCGCGCTTTTCGATGTTCTCGACGGCAAACTGAAAAACGCCTATTCACTCTCGCGCCCACCAGGGCACCATTGCACGCGCGACTGGCAGAACGGGTTCTGCTTGCTCTCCAACATCTCAATCGCTGTCGAAGCTGCGCTCGCCGAGAAAAAAGCCGCCCGCATCGCCGTGCTCGATTGGGATGTGCACCACGGCAATGGCACCGAAGCAGTTTTTTATGACCGCGCAGACGTGCTGACCGTGTCCATCCACCAAGAACGCAACTATCCGTCTGACACCGGTTTTTTTGATGCCCGCGGTGAAAGCGCAGGCGAAAACGCCAATCTCAATATTCCTTTGCCACCCGGCACCGGCCATGTCGGTTACCTCGCCGCAATGGAGCAGCTTGCCCTGCCCGCGATCCGCTCTTTCAGGCCTGACGCAATCATCATTGCCTGCGGTTTTGATCCGGCTGCCTTTGACCCGTTGGGGCGGATGATGGCCACGGTCGAAACCTTCCGAGCTATGACGCGTCAAATTATGGATCTGGCACATGAGGTCTGCGACGACAGATTGGTTATGGTCCATGAAGGGGGTTATTCCGAAGTCTACGTCCCTTTTTGTGGCCACGCGGTGCTTGCTGAAATGTCCGGCAGTTCCATAACCGCGCCCGATCCTTTTGCCGAGCGCCTGCGCGACCGTCAGCCTGCGCCACGCTTTGACGCTTATGTTGATACTTTGCTGTCAGAGATGAAGGACGCACTTTAAACGCCTTTCCCCCTTGGAAAAACTGATGCGCACCATAAGTTTCTTCCACCAATGGAGTGAAACATGCCCGATCCCAACCCGGCCGCCCTGGCCTTCTTGCAAAACCGTCGTTCACGGCCTGCGAAAACGCTGACCATGCCCGTTCCCGGCGCTGAAGAGGTGCGCGGTTTGATTAAGGTCGCCGCCCGCGTGCCTGATCATGGCAAGTTGGAACCATGGCGCTTTTTGGTGCTGGAAACAGCAGCACTAGCGCGGTTGGCAGAAACGATCCCAGAAAAGGGAAAAGCGCTTGGCATTGCACCGGACAAAATCGAAAAAGCCGTGCAGGAATACTCCAACGCTGGTTTGGCCATCGTCGTGATCTCAAGCCCAAAACCGTCTGAAAAAGTGCCCGAGATAGAACAAACGCTATCTGCAGGCGCTGTGTGCTTGCAGCTGGTCAATGCCGCTTTGGCCGCTGGTTGGGGGGCAAACTGGCTCTCTGGCTGGGCGAGCCATGATCGCGATTGGCGCGAACGCAATCTTGGGCTGATGCCGCACGAGTGGATCGCCGGCGTTATTCACATCGGAACAGAAACAAGTGTGCCGCCAGAACGCCCACGCCCAGACACCGATGCGCTGACTGAGTGGTTTTCAACGTGATTCCGGCCTCTTTTCTGGCCACTTTGGGTCAAATCGGCGACCCGCGCTTTCGTTGGGTGCTGATCCAAGGGGTCGGCCTGACGATCCTGCTGCTGTGCGCACTCTACGGCGTAGTTTTCTTTGGCGTGCAATGGCTTTTGCCCGAGACCATCAGCATTCCGTGGATTGGCCAAGTGACCTTCGTGGAAACGCTGCTTTCATGGGGATCGGTGATCCTGATGATGGTGCTGTCGGTGTTTCTGATGATCCCGGTTGCTTCGGCTTTCACGGGGATGTTTCTCGACGAGGTCGCTGACGCGGTTGAGGCGAAACACTATGCACATCTCCCTGCGGCTCCGCATGTCGGGATGTCTGACAACCTACGGGAATCCTTGAGCTTTCTCGGCGTTATCCTTGTCGCAAACCTTGTCGCGCTGGTGTTTTACATCACGCCGCTTGCGCCGTTTGTGTTTTATGGGCTGAACGGCTTTTTGCTCTCGCGTGAATATTTCCGCATGGTCGCCGTGCGCCGCTTGGGGCGTTCCGAGGCAAAAGCGGCGTTTCGCAAGAACCTGCTAACGATTTGGATGGCAGGCGTGCTCATGGCGCTCCCACTTACGATCCCGATCATGAATCTGATCATCCCGATCCTAGGCGCGGCTACCTTCACGCATCTGTTTCACAAGCTAAACCCATAAGGCTTTAGCCGTCCGCAGCCGGCCCCATACGGTTGAACAGATCGAAATCACGTACGCCAATATCGCCATAGATCACGACGCCAGCGATGATCACCCAGACCACAATCGACCAGATCGTGGTTACTTTGGCTTTTTTCTTCATTGAAAACGAAGACGAAGGGGATCCGGCGTGCGTGCCCTGAACCACCTTGCCAATATCGCCTTGGGTTTCCATGCGTATCGGCAAAACGATGAACAGCACCATGAACCAGATCACGGCAAACAGCACAATGGCAGAGACAATACTCATCAGACTTCCTCTAACTCAATCAAACAGCCGTTAAAATCTTTGGGATGCAGGAATAAAACCGGCTTTCCATGCGCGCCGATCTTTGGAGTGCCGTCGCCTAAAACCCGCGCCCCATCGGCAACCAGCTTTTCAGCCGAAGCTTGGATATCTTTGACTTCAAAGCACATATGATGAATGCCGCCCGATGGGTTCTTTTCCAGAAAACCGTTGATCGGAGAGGCTTCCCCCAATGGAAACAAAAGCTCGATCTTGGTGTTTGGCAGCGTGATAAACACAACCGTCACACCGTGATCCGGCTCGTCCTGTGGCGCGCCGACGTCGGCTCCAAGCGTGTCGCGATATTGCGCTGCTGCGGCCTCAAGATCAGGGACCGCGATCGCGACATGGTTCAATTTTCCGATCATTTTCGCACCCTCATTGCGTTTCACGAGCGTTATGTAGCGCTGATCCGCGCGCAGCAAGAGACAGGCCGCCGCAGTCTCAATTTTTGCAGTTAACGCCGCATTAGCCATTCTGACCGAAAAGTATTCCGACTCAGTAGCCAAAGGCCATTAGCCAATGCCCGAGACACTTGACGATTTACTTACGATTCAACCACCCTCATCCGAACGCCCACTTTTGGGCACTATCGTTTTGGTGGTCGAAGATAGCCGCCACGCTTGCGAAGCCTTAAGGTTGATCTGCCAGCGCTCCGGTGCACGGATCAGACGCGCAGAAAGCATCGCCTCAGCCAAGCGGCACCTGTGCGCCTATCGCCCGCGCATTGCCGTTGTTGATATGGGCTTGCCGGACGGATCGGGGGCCGAATTGATCGCCGAGTTGGCGGCAGCAGAACCGCGGATCGAAGGGATCATAGCGATTTCAGGCGACGCGACGCGCAAAGAGTCCGCGATGGGCGCAGGCGCCGATGTGTTTTTAGACAAACCGCTCGCGTCTGTGACGGCGTTTCAAAACGTGGTTCTTTCTTTGTTGCCCGAGGACATGCACCCAAAGCACCGGGTTATTCCAAAAATCGACAATGTGGTACCAGACCCGATTGCCCTGCGTGACGATCTGGCCCTTGCTGCCGATCTTTTGACCGCCAAGTGTGACGCACCAACATTGAGTTACGTCGCCGCTTTTCTGTCCAGTTTGGGCACCGATGCCGGCGACAGTGAGCTTAGCCGGCTTGCCGGGGATGTGCGCGATCTGGCCACCAAAGGCTCTTCTGCCGCTTTGACACAACAGATCAAAGATCGAATTGCAGGCCTTGCACCGGTCTGACATAGACAGAGAGTCTATGTTCCCCTATTGTTCCACTGGCAATTAGAAGGCGGAACGATCATCATGTTGGACATGGGGCAAGACGCAGCACAAGACCTGGCCAAATTTCTCAAAGGGGACCGTTTCGGCACCGTTTTGGCCGATCCCCCATGGCGTTTTGTGAACCGGACCGGGAAGATTGCGCCAGAGCACAAGCGCCTTGCGCGTTATCCCACAATGGAGCTGGACGAGATTTGCGCCCTGCCCGTGGCTGACCACCTCGAAGATCGGGCACATTGTTATATGTGGGTGCCAAACGCATTGTTACCTGAAGGATTACAGGTGCTTAGCGCTTGGGGCTTTCAATATAAGTCGAACATCATCTGGCACAAAATTCGCAAAGACGGCGGCTCTGATGGGCGCGGCGTGGGGTTTTATTTCCGCAACGTGACCGAAGTGATCCTTTTTGGCACACGCGGTAAAAACGTACGCACCGAAGCGCCGGGACGGCGTCAGGTGAATATGATCCAAAGCCGCAAACGCGAACATTCGCGCAAACCGGACGAGCAGTACAAGATCATCGAAGAATGCTCTTGGGGCCCGTATTTAGAGCTTTTTGGGCGCGGTGTTCGCCAAGGCTGGACGGTTTGGGGCAATCAGGCGGACGCCGATTACAAACCTGACTGGAAAACCTACGATTACAATTCCGGCGTCGCTGCCGAGTAAATCATCAAACGTTTCGCCCAGTGCGAAAACGCCACAGCTGTAAAAATCCCTTCATAACATGTCTGTGAGCACCCAGACTCGGCCACATTTGCTTGCTAACTTCGCTTTTGGGGAAGTCTGTAAGAGGTTTACTATGCTGCTTGATCGTCGAGATCTGCTCACCGGGGGCGCTGCTGCCGCCGCATCATTCACGGCCCTGCCCGCTTGGGCATCCAAGGACGAGGAAATTGATCCGTTCAAAGCGCGCGTGGTCCGCGTGCCAAAAGGGACAACACCGGGCCGGATGCACGTTTATCCGGATCGCTTCGCACTATACTGGACGTTGGAAGACGACCGCGCGATTTATTACCCAGTCGGCGTCGCACAGCGCAAACTTTGGGAACCTGGCAGCTATGTGATTAAGGCCAAGAAAGAATGGCCCACCTGGAAGCCTACCGAAGACATGATCGAGCGTAATCCGAAAGCTTATGAAAAATGGGCTGAAGAGGCGATGCCGGGCGGGCCGAATAACCCACTTGGGGCACGTGCGCTTTATTTGTTCAACATTGGTGGCGGCGACACATTTCTGCGCATTCATGGCACCAACAATCCGAAAACCATTCGCACCCGCGTTTCAAACGGATGTGCGCGCCTGACAAATCACTACGTCACGGATTTGTACAATCGCGTGCCCATGGACACGATCGTGCATCTGCATCCGATGGCTACTTAAAAAGTTGAATTCAGGGCGCGATCTAAACGGGTCGCGTCACTCCTCAACCATGATGGCATCTGGCAGCCCGATCAGCAAAAGCGGGCACGGATTGCCGACACCGCGCAACACGCGATCCTCCAGCTTGATCCAATGCGTCGTCGCCTGCCCGAATTTGTCGGCGACAAACTTGCGCGCAAAAGCTTCAGCAAACGGCATGCCACGCCCGACTTGATCCGCAACCGCCTTGCGTTGCGCCACAGTGCGCGCGCCGATGCCAAGACGGTCCAAATCATCTTCTGACGACAAATCGCGTGCTTGCATCCACGCAGTGATCCGCTCCAGAAAGGCCGCCTGCATCGTGGCGCCGCGCGTAACGACAATGCCAAGACTTATCGCGCTAAGAGCGTGCAGGCGCTGGAAATTCTCTAGATCGCGATCAAAGAACGGGTCTTTGTTGTTCCACTCGATCTCAAGGGCCAAAGCGCCTTTTTCGGCAAACTTCACATGGTCCACTTCGTGACTGACACCCGTGCGCGCATGCCCATCAACAACCGTTTGAACCTCGAAATTATGCTTGCGCCAGTTCAGATCGGACAACTCATGGCGCAGCCTTTGCGTCTGCCCGCTTTCGCCGCCACCGCCCGTAATGATTTCGCCAAGCGAGATGCGGAACTCGGACAGGACTTGCGCCAGAAGCTCTAATTCGCGCGGAAAATCCTGTGCCAGTATCGCCTCGGCGTGGTTGCGCGTCAGCACATCAAAGCCCGCGTCCTGTAGCGCGGCCAACGTCATAGGTCTGGGTCTCGTGCCACCAATATAGGACTTGTTAGATCACCAAGTCGCGTTTTTTGCCGCCCGGCTTCGTCAAAGTTACGCGCATCAAGCCACGTCTCAAACGCAGCGCGAAGTGCAGGCCATTCCGCATCAATCGCGGCATACCACGCCGTGTCTCGGTTTTGCCCTTTGACGACATCTGCTTGGCGGAAAACGCCTTCAAAGCTCATCCCAAAACGCTCCGCTGCGCGACGAGACGGCACGTTCGCGGCGTTACATTTCCACTCAAAGCGCCTGTAACCGGCTGAAAACGCCCACTTCATTAACAAATACACCGCTTCGGTCGACTCGCGCGTGCGTTGGAGCCGCGGCGCAAAAGTTAGCCAGCCGGTTTCAATTGATCCCGCCTGAGGTTGCATCCGCATCAGGGATAGAGTGCCACCCAAACGTCCATCCGACATGCGCACCGCAAACTGCAACGGGTCATGCATCAGACGTTGCGTATCGACCCAAGTGCTGTAGCCCGCGTCATCAAATGGACCGACGGGAAGGTACTCCCACATGGCCCCATTGTCTTCGCCATGGGCTTCACGCAGTCCTTTGATATGCGCGCGCGACAGCGGCTCAAGCGTGACGTATTGCCCGCGAATAACCGTGCGCGGTGGCAAAGGTGGCGCTGTCCAGTTGGTCAGGTCCATGGCACACCAAATGTCACTCTTCAGGCGGCAGTACGCGTAAGTGCAAATCGCGCAGCTGCTCGTTTGTGGGTTCGGACGGGGCGTCCATCATCAAATCTTCGGCGCGCTGGTTCATTGGGAACAGCATCACTTCGCGGATGTTGCTCTCGTCGGCCAAAAGCATCACCACGCGGTCGATCCCAAGCGCGCAGCCACCGTGAGGAGGCGCGCCATAGCGGAACGCGTTGACCATCCCGCCGAAACGTTTGCGCACTTCGTCTTCGCCGTAGCCGGCGATTTCAAAGGCCTTGAACATGATCTCGGGGCGGTGGTTTCGGATCGCACCAGACACCAGCTCATACCCATTGCAGGCAAGGTCATACTGATAGCCAAGCACGTCGAGCGGATCGCCATTGAGCGCATCCATCCCACCTTGCGGCATCGAGAACGGGTTGTGCTCAAAGTCGATCTTGCCGGTTTCTTCGTCGCGCTCGTAGATCGGGAAATCGACGATCCACGCAAAAGCGAAACGGTCTTTGTCGGTCAGTCCAAGCTCATCACCGATGGTGACGCGCGCTTTGCCTGCCACAGTTTCAAACGCTTTGGCCTTCCCTCCAAGGAAGAACGCCGCATCGCCAACGCCAAGGTCAAGTTGCTGACGGATCGCCTCGGTACGCTCGGGGCCAATGTTTTTCGCCAGCGGTCCAGCGGCTTCCATTCCTTCGCCTTGATCGCGCCAGAAAATATACCCCATCCCCGGCAGGCCCTCTTTCTGAGCAAAGGCGTTCATACGATCACAGAACTTGCGGCTGCCGCCAGTCGGCGCAGGGATTGCACGAATTTCAGTGCCGTCCTGCTCCAAAATCTTAGCGAAAATCGCAAAGCCAGAGCCCCGGAAATGCTCGGACACATCCTGCATTTTGATCGGGTTGCGCAGATCGGGCTTGTCGGTGCCATACCATTTGGCCGCATCGCGATAGCTGATTTCGGGCCATTCGCTATCCACCTTGCGACCACCGCCGAACTCTTCGAACAGACCTTGGATCACAGGCTGCACCGTCGCGAAAACGTCCGACTGCGTGACAAAGCTCATTTCTACGTCAAGCTGATAGAAGTCAGTCGGCGAGCGGTCAGCGCGCGGGTCTTCGTCGCGGAAGCACGGCGCGATTTGGAAATACTTGTCGAACCCTGACACCATCAACAGCTGTTTAAATTGCTGTGGAGCTTGAGGAAGCGCGTAGAATTTGCCGGGATGCAGGCGCGATGGCACGAGAAAATCGCGCGCACCTTCGGGCGACGAAGCCGTGATAATCGGCGTCTGATATTCGCGAAACTCTTTGTCCCACATGCGCTTGCGGGTGGATGCCACGACATCAGAGCGCAGCTTCATGTTGTTTTGCATCTGCTCACGACGCAGATCAAGGAAACGATAGCGCAGACGGGTTTCTTCAGGGTATTCCTGATCGCCAAAGACCATCAAAGGCAGTTCTTCTGAAGCACCTAAAACTTCGATATCACGAACAAATACTTCGATCTCGCCGGTTGGGATTTTGGCGTTAACCAGCGAGGCGTCGCGCGCTTTGACTTCGCCATCAATGCGAATGCACCACTCGGAGCGGACTTCTTCTACCTGTTTGAAAACTGGGCTGTCCGGGTCTGCCAGAACCTGTGTCATGCCGTAGTGATCGCGCAAGTCGATAAACAAAACGCCGCCGTGATCGCGCACGCGGTGCACCCATCCAGCAAGACGGACGGTTTCGCCCACGTTTGAGGCGTTCAATTCGGCGCAGGTATGGCTGCGATAGTCGTGCATAGCTCGCGTCCCTTCGGGGGCAAAAATCAGGTTTGCGTCGGTACACCGCCTTCGCGTGCAGAAGTCAAGCCAGCAAGGGGAGCTGTGGGCACAACCAACCGGTTTCTCTGTATTTGTGAATTGCCACGAATACCGCGCTATTTCCCAATTCAAGCCTCACTATGGCCCCACCAAAGCGGCGATTTTGCAACGCTAGCACTGGTTGACAGCACCTAAGCGCGCAAAAGTGCACTGGACAATGTAGACAAGTTTCCAAGATGGCCCCGAACTCTTCTGCCCCCGATAGCCCAACCACCGCTTCGCACAACCGTGCGGGCGACGAAACACGTGGCACAAGCCCGGTTCTGTTCGCAGCGCTTTTGCTTATCATCGCCGCCGCCTTTGTCCTTTTGGCGCGGCAAATGACCGGAGTTCCAGAGTCCGGCGATCTGCGTGCGGTGTGGTTGGCGGGAAAATACTATCCAAGCGACGATTTAGGATCAGTTTATCGGCTTTATGACGGCGTCTTTTCGATGGCCCCACCGGATGTTTGGATCGCAGACATTCAAACTCAGGGGATAGAAACACCTGTTTATCCCTTCATTTATCCGCCGCTTTGGGCGTGGGCGATGTCTTGGATTGTTCCGCTGACGACGATGGATGCCTTTGGGCAGGTGATGGCCTTGGTCAATCCATGTCTGATGTTCCTTTGCGCCTTTCTCGCGCTGCGGATCGCGGCACCGAAGCTGTCACCGCTGCTCTATTTAGCGATAGGATTGGCGATTGCGTTGAACAGCTTTTTGTTTCTTTTGCCATTGGCTGAGAACCAGCCACAAATCTTGGTGGCCTTTTTTACGCTGCTTGGCATTGAACGGGCGCGCAATGGTGCGCCGGTTTGGGGCGGCCTTGCCTTGGCGTTTGCCGCTTCGATGAAAGTGTATCCGGTAATTTTTGCTTTCCTTTGGTTAGCCTCAGGTCAGAAACGCGCCACCTATAGCTTTGCTCTTTTTGGCGGATCTTTGGGTCTTTTCTCCATTGTGGTTGCAGGTTGGCCCATGCACGCGGCCTTTTTGTCCGAGCTTTCGGCGATATCTAAAACAGCGCTGGTGTCTCGGGCGAACTTCTCGCTTGATCCGCTGATCGCGGTATTGACGATCCCACCAGAGTTAATGTCATCGGGCGACACCAGCGTGACAGGTGGTCAAACCAGTTGGCATTATGTTGCCAAGTCTGGAATTTGGATGGGGATCAGCAATGCCATTCAGCTGCTCACCTTTGTGCTGTTGTTAGTCATCGCACGGCGCACGCGCATGCAAGATCCGTTGCTATGGCCTTTTGCGATTATCGCGGTGGCTTGGGTCTCTCCGCTAAGCTGGGTCTATCACTATATGGCGGCGATGTTCTTTTTGCCCTCGCTGATCGACAGGTTGGGCGGCAGACTTGGCGTGATCCTGATCGTCGCGATCGTCGCACCCACGCACGTTACGTTGATTCTCAATGGCTTTATTGCCAGCCTTGACAGCAACGCTCTTGCGATTTGGAACAACGCTGCCTTTGTGCTTGCAGCCGCTTGTTTTGCGTGGTTGGCGATGCGCAGCGGCAAAGCTGACCCCGCTTAGACAGGGTTCCTCTTGCTCCTGCCAACGCAACCCCTATAACGCACGATAATTTGCGTATGGGGAGTGCGGCCAGTGCCCAAAAGAACCGACATCAAATCGATCATGATTATCGGGGCGGGCCCCATTGTTATCGGCCAAGCTTGCGAGTTTGACTATTCTGGCGCTCAGGCCTGCAAAGCCCTGCGCGAGGAAGGCTACCGGGTTATTCTGGTCAACTCAAACCCAGCCACCATTATGACAGACCCTGGTCTGGCGGATGCGACCTATATCGAACCAATCACGCCTGAGGTTGTTGCGCGCATTATTGAAAAAGAACGCCCCGATGCGCTTTTGCCGACGATGGGCGGGCAGACGGGTCTGAACACATCTCTGGCGCTGGAAGAAATGGGCGTGCTGGAGAAGTTCGGCGTTGAGATGATCGGTGCCAAGCGCGAGGCCATTGAGATGGCCGAAGATCGCAAGCTGTTCCGCGAGGCGATGGATCGTTTGGGCCTTGAAAACCCACGTGCCACGATTGTGTCGGCTCCGAAGGCGGAAGACGGGCGCTATGACATTCCAAAGGGCATTGAAGAATGTATGACCGCGTTGGAAGACGTAGGTTTGCCCGCGATCATTCGCCCCGCGTTTACCCTTGGCGGAACGGGCGGTGGTGTGGCGTACAACCGCGATGAGTATTTCGAGATGTGCCGCCGTGGGCTTGAGGCCTCACCCGTTGCGCAAATCCTGATCGACGAGTCGCTGCTTGGTTGGAAAGAATATGAAATGGAAGTTGTCCGCGACCGCGCCGACAACGCCATTATCGTCTGTTCCATCGAAAACGTGGATCCAATGGGTGTGCACACAGGGGATTCGATCACCGTCGCCCCTGCCCTGACCCTGACGGATAAAGAGTATCAGATGATGCGCTCGGCCTCGATCGCGGTTCTGCGCGAAATTGGCGTCGAAACAGGCGGATCAAACGTTCAGTGGGCCGTGAACCCTGTCGATGGGCGCATGATCGTAATCGAGATGAACCCGCGCGTGTCTCGCTCTTCTGCGTTGGCGTCCAAGGCGACAGGTTTCCCGATTGCCAAGATCGCCGCGAAACTGGCCGTTGGCTATACACTGGACGAGCTGGACAACGACATTACCAAGGTCACGCCTGCCTCCTTCGAGCCAACAATTGACTACGTCGTCACCAAAATCCCGCGCTTTGCATTCGAAAAATTCCCGGGGTCTGAACCTCACCTGACAACGGCGATGAAGTCCGTTGGTGAAGCCATGGCGATTGGCCGCACTTTCCACGAGTCGATGCAAAAGGCACTGGCCTCGATGGAAACTGGCCTGACCGGGTTTGATGAGATTGAGATCCCCGGCGCGCCTGAAACCGCCGCCATTACAGCCGCTTTGTCCAAGCAAACGCCCGACCGCCTTCGCGTGATCGCACAAGCCATGCGTCACGGGCTCAGCGACGACGACATCATCTCCGTTACCTCGTTTGATCCGTGGTTTCTTGCGCGCATTCGCGAGATTATCGACGCCGAAGAAGGTGTGCGCAAAGACGGACTTCCGGTGACCGAAAACGGTCTGCGCAAGCTGAAAATGCTTGGTTTTACCGATGCGCGCCTTGCGATCCTGACGGGGCGCGACGAAGACCAAGTGCGCCGCGCGCGCCAGAACCTTGGCGTGAACGCGGTCTTTAAACGCATCGACACCTGTGCCGCCGAGTTTGAGGCGCAGACGCCTTATATGTACTCGACCTACGAAGAGCCGATGATGGGCGAAGTTGAGTGCGAGGCGCGGCCCTCGGATAAGAAAAAGGTCGTTATTCTGGGCGGCGGTCCCAACCGGATTGGTCAGGGGATCGAGTTTGATTACTGCTGTTGTCATGCCTGTTTCGCCCTAAGCGACGTGGGTTACGAGACGATTATGATCAACTGCAACCCGGAGACGGTCAGCACCGATTATGACACCTCGGATCGCTTGTACTTTGAACCGCTAATGTTCGAGCATGTGATGGAAATCCTGCGGGTCGAGCAGTCAAACGGTACGCTGCACGGCGTGATCGTTCAGTTTGGCGGGCAAACACCACTGAAGCTTGCGAACGCTTTGAATGATGCGGGCATTCCGATCCTTGGCACCACGCCAGATGCGATTGATCTGGCGGAAGACCGTGAGCGTTTTCAGGATTTGGTGAACCGTCTAGGGCTCAAGCAACCAAAGAACGCGATCGCCTCTACCGATGCCGAAGCGATGACTGCCGCCGTGGAAATTGGCTATCCATTGGTAATCCGCCCTTCTTACGTTCTGGGCGGGCGCGCGATGGAAATTGTACGTGATACGGCGCAGTTGGAGCGCTACATCCGCGATGCGGTTGTTGTGTCTGGCGACAGCCCGGTATTGCTCGACAGCTACCTCTCTGGCGCGGCCGAAGTCGATGTGGACGCTCTTTGCGACGGCGAAGCGGTGCACGTCACTGGCATCATGCAACACATTGAAGAAGCTGGCGTACATTCGGGCGATAGTGCCTGCTCGCTGCCGCCGCATACCCTGTCTGATGGGATTGTTGACGAGTTGATCCGTCAATCCGAAGCGCTGGCTTTGGAATTGGGCGTGGTTGGTTTGATGAACGTACAATTCGCAATCAAAGACGGTGACGTCTACCTGATCGAAGTGAACCCGCGCGCTTCGCGCACTGTGCCGTTTGTGGCCAAAGCAACTGACTCCGCCATAGCCTCCATAGCCTCGCGTCTGATGGCGGGCGAAAAACTGTCGGCCTTCCCAATGGCGCCCGCGCACAAACCTGCCGGCGACGATGTGACGATACCGATGGGCGACCCGATGATGCTGAAAGATTTCCGCACCCCTTGGTTCAGCGTTAAAGAGGCCGTGTTGCCCTTCGCGCGTTTCCCAGGCGTGGATACTCTGCTTGGCCCCGAGATGCGTTCGACCGGCGAAGTTATGGGCTGGGACCGCAGCTTTGCACGCGCTTTTTTGAAAGCGCAGCTTGGCGCGGGCACCGTGTTGCCAGATACGGGCACTGTGTTTTTCTCAATCAAAGATGCCGATAAAACCGAAGAGTTACTGGATACAGCGCGCATGCTTACCACGCTTGGTCTATCGATCCTCGCAACGCGCGGCACTGCTAAATTCCTGACAGAAAACGGAATTTCATCTGACGTCGTCAACAAAGCCTATGAAGGTGGGCGCACGATTGTCGATGTGATGAAAGACGGCGAAATTGCTTTGGTGATGAATACCACCGAAGGAGCGCAAGCCGTGGAAGACAGTCGTTCGATGCGCTCAGTCGCTCTCATGGACCGCATTCCATACTTTACGACAGCCGCCGCCGCGCACGCTGCAGCACTTGCGATGACATCGAGGGCCGAAGGCGCGCTTGCCGTGCGCTCGCTTCAGGGGGCGTAAGCTTACTCGATCCGCAGACGCGATATTTGCCCGATAATCGAGCTGTCGGTGTCGTCGCTGTCCGCTGACACCGCAAGCCCGACAAGGTTTTGCGCAGGTTCGCCAAATGCGCGTTGATGGTCGCGCGCCAGATCAACTTGTTCCGAAGCCGAACCCGTTCCGGCGGGACGACGAATAAGACTGCGCCCTCGCGCCCCAAGATAAGGGCTGCGCAACACATCACCACGCGCATGCGCCCCGCCCCAGACATAGATCAAAACACGCACATCTGGGTTATCAAGCAGGGCACGAATGCTTTGGTTCTGCGCTTTTTTTGCGGCGTCTTCGGGCAGAAACAGGAAGTAAAGCGAAAGGTTGCGATCGTCGCCGCCCTTCTTGGTCAAATCGGTTGGCGGGACAGACGTCTGCACTGACCAATCCCAGCGCGCCGCTTTTTTGCTCCAAACTGACTGCGGCAAGGCACTCCAAAGCAACGAAACAGATCCGTCTGACTCTACCCCAAGCGTTTGCGCACCGAGGCTGAAATCATTGCTCGAGAACATCGAAAACCGCTGTTCTTTCCACCCTTTGCTAAAGGATATTTGCTGGGCGAATGCAAAATTGGGCAGAATCAAAATCAGAGTAATAAGAGCCGCGCGCAGAGTCATTTTGAAAGCTTCCTTTCGGTCTGTTACAAAGAAGCTAGCGTGGTGTTCTGAGAAATCAGGTGGAAGGCGCAGGCGTTGACTACACAAAGACGTGTGTGGAACCGTTCACCCAAGCTGTAACTCAACCCGAAGCGCGATAAGAGCCGCGACCTTGTCCATATCAGAGCGCTTTTTCACCCGCACACAGCTTTTCCCACAATCTAACCCGTTGCGCAGGTTGCCATCGGGGTCCAGCACTGTCAGATCGTCCATGTAAATCGCGACATACGCGCGCTGAGCGTTCAACAGACCCAAGCTGATATCGCCAACCGCATAGTGCAGCATCTTGTACTGCATGCCCTCGGTGGCACCGGGAACGGCAAGAAAGACGTCGCGAATGGTGAGCAGACGTTCTTTGCGCCAGTCATCATCCTGCACACTAAGATAGTCTTCCGGCGTCGTTGCCTCGTAAATCATGCTCACAGCATATCATGACGCACTCGATCACAAAGTGATGTTTCAGCTTTTTAAGCGTCCGTTTTCAAGCGGCCAAGCACAGCGCTTAGCCGCCGAGCATCCAGTTGCCATCCGGGAAGAATGCATGGAACGCAAAAGCGAACATAACATCGTGCGGCACATCATTGCCCGATGCATCGCGAACGCGCACGGTGCCGACATCTTTGCCTTTGTTGATGTTGCGAGAATCCAGCGCAGAGGCTTGCCCACCGGCCCAAGACAGGGTCAGACCAGATTCGGTCACACCACCTTCAGCACGAAGGCGTTCAACGGTCCATGCCTGATCACCAACACGCACAACCCGCGCCAGAGCCGGGATGTCATGAGGTGGCATTTCACCACTGTAAAGGAACGGTTTACGAGAGCTGTCATAGTTCACGTACGGGTTTGATCCGTAAGAACGCGGCCAGCCCGGCTGATCCATCACAAGCCCATCGGGGTTTCGCGCTTTGAACTCGGCCCAGCTTTCCATCCATGTGGGCAGTTGCACCAGCTCGACACCGGTCAGCTCGCCCACGATGCCTGTGCCAATGGCCTGCTGCCACCAGCTTTCAGTTTGACGATCATACATCACCATATCCGAGTTGCGCAGCTTGCCAGAGACACCAAAGCTTAACACTTTGCCGTCCACACGACGATCAAAGGTAATCCCCGAATTGCACAGCGGACAGAATGTTACCGAGACTGGCACATCACCGATGGTGTCGTTCACAATCTCATGCCACGTTAGATAGCGGATCGGATAAGCGCGAGGCTTTTCACCGTCGATCTCGACGGCAATGACGGGTTCGCGATCACCAATCCGGCTTTCTGCGTTCACATCAAGAAAGGTTACTTCATCCAGTGCAGGGATACCGTCTTTAGGCGGGCCTCCCGAAAGGATCTCGACCCAATTATCTACGGTGGTCAGGTTGAAATCGGTGTCGGGCCATTCGTACTTCCAGAAATCCGGATCAGCGTTGGCCGCAGTGGTCATCAAACTGACCAAAGCTGCTAGGATAAGACGGGGCATGCGCATCAGAAAACCTCCACTTTCTCAGCAGAGAATGACAGAGGCCAACGCGCCCGCCTAGCCCACCTCACGACAGGTTGATCAGTCTTTACGCTCTCCAAAAAAGCCGTCTGCATGGGCTTTGGCGACACCGGGACGTGCGCGCATCGTCTTATGTAGGGTCATGATTTTTGGGTAGGCAGAGGGATCTACGCCGTCGGCTTCAAGCCAACGGGCAACCGAGTAGAGGTAGAAGTCTGCCAGCGTCGGCTCGTCTCCAAACAAGAGCGGTCCTTCGATCAGATCGTTCACAAAAGCGGCCGAAGCGGCCATGGTTTCGGGCACTTTGGCAGCCATGTCATCAAACGAGCTTTGCTTGTCTGCCCAGCGATAGCCGCGCCGTGCATGGGCATGGTTCACATGCATGGTTGAAGCGAGGTAATACATCACTTCGCGCATTTTTGCCCGTGCCAATGGATCAATCGGCACCAGCCGCGGCAGGACTGTTTCGCCAAGATACTCAAGGATCGCGCCTGTTTCGGTGATCGGACCCTCAGGCGTGATCAAAAGCGGCACACGTCCTTTCGGGTTAAGCGCTAGATACTCGGGCTCAAGCTGCGCGCCGCCGCGCACGTCCAAAAGGATCGGTTCCCAATGCACGCCCTCATTCAGCGTGGTGACAATAACCGTCGAGATGGTGTGCGGGGCGCAATAGAGTTTGAGCATGTTGATTCCTTTCAGACTTGGGTGCGTGCGTGCGCGCGATCCGGGTGTTCCAGATGCGGTATCGCGTTGAAACCTGCCAGGACAGGATGTGCATCTTGGCCAACGTGCAAACGGTGGATGGAGGTGTTCCAGATTGGCAGCATCACATTGGCCATCGTGCGGATATCCAGATCAAGCAGGTGGCGCAGGACCATGCCGATCACACCGCCTGAAGTGACGCACAGAACGCGGCGCCCCGGCACGGCAGCTTCGGTGAGCAAATCTTTGATGCGGGTCTCAAAGTTTTCATAGGTTTCGCCCCCTTCGATTTCGGCAGCCGCCCATGCCTCAAACACCTTGGGCATATGGTCTGAGAAGGTATCATGCTTGGGCAGCGGTTCACCTTTTCGCTCTAAGAGCGAATGACTGAGAGTATAATACTCAATCTCGTTCAACCGCGCGTCTTCTTCAGGCTTCACCTGCATGCCCGCTGCCGTCTCGCGATGGCGCTGCAATGTGCCAGACAGCACATGATCAAACTCATAAGCGTGTTCACGCATCCATGCTCCAACCCACGCGGCTTGGTTGTGACCCAGCTCGCTCAGGCGGTCGTAGTCTTCTTCGGTTGTTGCATGCGTGTTGGCCTGCCCGTGGCGGACCAGAACGATATCGCCCATTCAATCATCTCCCTATCAGATGCGCGTATCGCAGGCGCGCCCAAATGCCAATCGGGACTTGACCAAAGCGCGGCTCTGTCAGACACCCTTTGGCCATGGGTGCCTCTGAATTGATCATTGACCTGAATGCCTTGGCCGCCAATTGGCGCAGTCTTGATGCATTAAGTGCGCCGGGCGTTGAAACAGCCGCGGTGGTGAAGGCCGACGGCTATGGACTGGACGCTGGGCGCGTTGCGCAAAAGCTTTTGGGTGAAGGTGTGCGCACCTTTTTTACTGCCGTCGCAGAAGAGGCGCAGATTGTACGCAAGGCTGTGGGTGATGCCCCTGATATTTATGTGTTTTCGGGGCATATGGCGGGGGATACCGAGCGGCTTAAATCGGCAAATCTGATCCCGTTGCTCAATTCGCCGCAGCAAGTCGCGCGACACTTCAGCGATGCTCCGGGCCATCCGTTTGGCGTGCAGCTTGATAGTGGTATGAATCGTCTGGGCCTTGAACCAGAAGACTGGAGCGCGTTGCGATCCGAATTGATGGATGCAGGCCCCCGTTTGGTGATGAGCCATCTTGCCTGCGCAGATGAGCCAGACCATCCAATGAACGCGCAACAATTACGCACCTTTTCCGAGATGACCGAAGGCGTTGCGCGTCGCTCACTTGCAGCGACTGGCGGCATTTTGCTTGGGCCTGCGTATCACTTCGAGCTGACCCGTCCCGGTATTGGCTTGTACGGCGGTCTGCCCTTCGCTGATGCGCACCCTGTGGTGACGATCGAAGCGCCCGTAATCCAAATACGCACGGTGCGTCCCTTTGAGACTGTGGGGTACGGTAACGCATGGCAGGCCACTGTAGAAAGCCAAGTTGCAACTATTTCAGCAGGTTACGCAGACGGTCTGATCCGCGCGATGGGGGCCAAAGCGCAAGTCTTTGCAGGTGACACTCCCTGCCCAGTGATTGGCCGCGTGTCGATGGATTTGATCACTGTGGACGTGTCGCATTTGGGCGAAGCACCAGATTCGCTGACGATCCTTGGCCCGCACCAAACCGTTGACACTCTGGCCGAAGCTGCGGGCACTATTGGTTATGAAATCCTCACCTCTCTTTCCTCTCGGTACGCGCGCAGGTATCAGAACGCATGAGTTTTCTAGCGGCAATTGGACGCGCGTTTCTGGGCATGCTGGCCGCCGTCGGGCGCGTCGCTCTTTTTGCGATTGAAACGATCAGCCATCTAGCGCGCCCGCCGTGGTATCCGCGCGAATTCGTCGTGCAACTGATGCAGATTGGTTATTTCTCGCTGCCCGTCGTTGGCCTTACCACGATCTTCACTGGCGGCGCTTTGGCGTTGCAAATCTATGCAGGCGGCGCGCGTTTTTCAGCAGAAGCCGTTGTGCCTCAGATCGTCGCCATCGGTATGGTGCGCGAGCTTGGCCCTGTCCTCGTTGGCTTAATGATCGCGGCACGCGTGACGTCTTCTATCGCCGCCGAAATCGCGACGATGAAAGTGACCGAACAGATCGATGCACTTGTCACACTTTCAACCAATCCGATGAAGTACCTCACCCTGCCCCGCGTGTTGGCCGCAACGATTGTTATGCCCGTACTTGTCGCCGTGGGTGACATCATTGGCATCATGGGCGGATATTTGGTGGGCGTGAACCGTCTGGGCTTTAACGCAGGCACGTACCTGCGCAACACGGTCGATTTTCTGGAGCCCGTCGACATTATCACATCACTTTCCAAAGGCGCTGTTTTTGGTTTCATTGCCGCCGTGATGGGCTGTTATTTCGGCATGCGCTCGGGACGTGGCGCTCAAGGTGTAGGCGGGGCGACCAAAGGCTCCGTTGTGGCAGCCAGTGTTCTGATAT
This sequence comes from Paracoccaceae bacterium, assembly GCA_039942715.1. Lineage (GTDB taxonomy): Bacteria > Pseudomonadota > Alphaproteobacteria > Rhodobacterales > Rhodobacteraceae > JABDJX01. The sequence goes on along the minus strand of JBDVBY010000007.1, from coordinate 212,329 downwards.
TGGCTGCAAATTTCATTCTGACAGAACTGTTTTTTGCGGCATGATTGAACTTGCAAATGTTCATAAAGCCTTTGGGCCCAAGAAGATCCTTAAAGGGGTCAATCTGACGATCCCCAAGGGCGAGAGCATGGTAATCATCGGCGGTTCGGGCACTGGTAAATCGGTGACATTGAAGTGCGTACTTGGCTTGATCGAAGCCGACAGCGGCATGGTCAGTGTAGACGGTCAAGACGTCACACGGTTGAAGCAAGGCTCGTCCGAGCGTGATGATTTTCTGGCACAGTTTGGCATGCTGTTTCAGGGAGGTGCGCTGTTTGATTCGCTCCACGTTTGGGAAAATGTCGCCTTCCGCCTGCTGCGCGGATCCCTAAAACGCCCTAAAGCCGAGGCCCGTGAGATTGCGATTGAAAAGCTGCGCCGCGTTGGCCTGACACCTGATGTTGCGGATCAATTCCCCGCCGAGCTTTCGGGTGGCATGCAAAAGCGCGTCGGGCTTGCGCGCGCTATCGCGGCCGAGCCACGCATTATCTTTTTTGACGAACCCACCACCGGGCTTGATCCGATTATGTCAGGCGTGATCAACGACTTGATCCGCGAGATCGTGGTTGAGATGGGCGCAACAGCGATGACCATCACCCACGATATGACGTCTGTGCGCGCGATTGCCGATAAGGTGGCTATGCTGCATGGCGGCGTGATCCAATGGACCGGCGCAGTGGGCGACATGGACGCAAGTGGTGACCCATATGTGACGCAGTTTATCTCAGGTGCTGCCGAAGGTCCGATTGAAACGGTGAGGTAAACGATGCTTGAAGAACCTAAACCCCTGCGGATCAAACGCCCCTCAAACCGCCCTACCGCTGAACAAATCGCTGCCTTTCAGGATGCGCCGTCATCTGTAGTTGCAGACGCGATGATCAACGATGGCGTCTTTCACCAAGGTATTTATACCCTTACAGGCGAGACACATGTGGCAGGCCCGGCGTTAACCGTTGGGTGCGGGCCCGGCGACATCTTGGCGCTTAAGGCGGCCATTTCCTTTGTTGAAGCAGGCGATGTCGTCGTATCGACCTCCAACGGATTCACAGGTGCTGCGACAATGGGCGATCTGGTGGCTGGGCGGATTAAGAACGCGGGCGCAGTTGGTTTTGTCACAGACGGCGCAGTGCGCGATGCAACCGGGATCGTTGAAACCGGATTGGCCGTTTGGTGTCAGGGCCGCACTCCTGCTTCGCCGTTTAGCAATGGACCGGGTACACTTGGCATGCCGATTTCTATTGGCGGACAGGTGGTTGAAACTGGCGATATGATCATTGCGGACGGCGACGGCGTTGTTGTTGTGCCGTTTGCACGGCTCGATGCGATTGCCGAAAAGGTCGCGCATATTCTTTCGGTTGAGGCGGTTTCCGAGGCAACCGTCGCTAACGGCGCGACAACATTCGCTGACTCCGAAGCCCTGCTTGAAAGCGATCAGGTCGACTGGCAAGAATAAGCCGAGGTTGCATTTGTGCAACCATTCAACTCTGTGGTTCCATTTTGGAAACAATCCCAGATACGAGTTACACTTTTTTAACGACAATGATGTCAGATGCGCCCACGAGGGGTGGCAAATGGAGTCGTAAATGGACGCTCTTACTCTGCTGCTACAGCTGTTTTTTACAAGCTTTGTCGTTTTGCTACCCGTCGTTGTTGGCGGATTGGCATTTCGTCGATTGACCAAATCAATCTCTTCCAATGCCTGGATTTATGCCGTCACTTGCCTTTTTGCCGCGGTCACCACAGCCGGGCTCTTGCCTTGGGCGTTGGGAATTAGTGCATCTAGTTGGATATTCTTTGTCCTTGCCTCCTTTTGCCCGGCGATCTGGTATGGCGTGACCACCATATGTGACGTGTCGCGCAAACGGTCCTATGACGCCGACATTGCTGATCTCTCAGCTGTCTTGTTCAAGACGCGTCAAGCTGCGCCAGCTCCTCTCATCTTAAGCGATCCTGTCGTCGACCTGCCCATGCCAGTGTTCAGTCACCGCACACCTGCGAATGCTGCTGATGCACCGTCCCCTAAAAAGTCGCATGTGCTAACAGCGGTTCCCGTTGAGAGCGTTGAAACCGAAACTATTGCCCAAAAGGACGAACCTCAGTCAATTGGCAAGAAATCGGTGCTAGACGTTGCGCGCGAAATGCGCCGCAACAAATCAACTGAAGAACGCCGTCCAAAGCTATTGCCCGCACCGTCGATCAGCGAGCTTCCGTTCATCAAAACATCCGGCACTGCCTGAACCCGCTTGCCTGCCCGGCAATGCGCGGGCATGTAGACGCTCATGGCAAAGGCAGCATCATTTACCTGCGCAAGTTGTGGCGCGGTCCATTCTAAATGGTCCGGGCGTTGCGACGATTGCGGACAGTGGAACACCATATCAGAGGACGTGCCCCTCACGGCAGGTCCGAAGTCCAAAGGTCTTGGAGCCGCGCGCGGAAAAACCATTGCTCTGGGCGACTTGGCCACCGAAGACGCACCACCACCGCGTACAATGTCGGGCCTTGCCGAACTAGATCGCGTTCTTGGTGGCGGTCTGGTTCCGTCCAGCGCAGTTTTGGTCGGCGGTGATCCGGGCATCGGCAAATCAACGCTACTACTGCAAGCCGCGGCTGCTTTCGCCGGTCAGGGGCTAAATTGCGTTTATGTCTCGGGCGAAGAAGCGGCCAGTCAGGTGCGCATGCGCGCGCAACGTCTTGGGCTTGGCAACGCGTCGGTAAAATTAGCTGCCGAGACAAACCTGCGCAACATTATGACAACGCTTGAAAAAGAATCCCCCGATCTGGCGATCATCGATTCAATTCAAACCATGTGGCTGGACACGGTCGACAGCGCACCCGGCTCTGTCAGCCAGGTGCGCTCTGCCGCTCATGAATTGACAACCTTCGCCAAACAACGCGGCATAAGCGTCATTCTGGTCGGGCACGTCACCAAAGAAGGTCAGATCGCAGGGCCGCGCGTGGTCGAGCACATGGTTGATACAGTGGTCTATTTTGAAGGCGAGCGCGGTCATCAGTTCCGAATTTTGCGCGCCGTTAAAAATCGATTTGGCCCGGCGGACGAAATTGGCGTCTTTGAAATGACCAGTGAAGGCCTCGCACAGGTCACCAACCCATCCGCGTTATTCCTGTCCGATCACGAAGCGACAACTGCCGGATCGGCTGTGTTTGCCGGGATCGAAGGCACGCGCCCCGTCTTGTGCGAGTTCCAAGCACTCGTCTCGCCCGCCCCCGCCGGACAGGCGCGCCGCTCGGTTGTTGGCTGGGATGGCGGGCGGCTTTCGATGATTTTGGCCGTGCTTGAGGCACGCTGTGGCATCCCTTTTGCCGGTTTGGATGTGTATTTAAACGTGGCAGGAGGCCTGCGCGTCACCGAACCCGCTGCAGATATGGCTGTGGCCGCGGCGCTACTTTCGGCACGCGAAGATGTGGCCTTGCCCGCGCGGACTGTCGTTTTTGGCGAAATCAGCCTATCAGGAAGCCTAAGGCCCGTTGGGCAATCAGAAACGCGGTTAAAAGAGGCGGCCAAACTTGGGTTTGAAGCGGCTCTTTTGCCAGAAAGAAGCAAAACGGGCGATGTAACCGGCGTAAAAGTGCAGAAATTGCCAGATTTGGCAGCACTTGTCGGAGATGTGTTCGGCGCTGGCTAGGCGCTTAAGGGGCAAGAAAAGGCGGACGAGCTTATGGAAGGCTTTACTATCATCGACGGCATTGTGGCCGTTATTATCATTATTTCGGCCGTTTTGGCCTTTTCACGCGGCTTTGTGCGCGAAGCATTGTCTATCGGTGGCTGGATTCTGGCCGCCGTTGTGGCCTATGTTTTTGCGCCCTCCGCAGAGCCGCTGATGAAACAGGTGCCAGTCCTGTCCAATTTCCTTGGAAATTCATGCGAATTGGCGATGATCGCCGCCTTTGCGGCGGTGTTTGCACTGGCGTTGATCGTCTTTTCGGTCTTCACACCGCTTTTCGCAGGGGCCGTGCAACGCTCAGCCCTTGGCGGTATTGATCAGGGCCTTGGCTTTTTGTTTGGGGCCGCACGCGGCGTGCTATTGGTCGCCATCGCCTTCATTATCTATGAGCGCGTGATCGTCTCTGATCCAATTCCCATGGTTGATGACAGCCGCACATCGGTTGTTTTCAGCCAATTGTCTGACAAGATTGACGATCAAATCCCGGCAGACGCACCGGGCTGGATCGCACAGCGTTACGACGATTTGATCGGACAGTGTTCTGCAGGACGTGCAGCCGACGACAACTGATCGCGCATAAGATGTAGGAAAATGGGGGGCTTTGGCTCCCCATTTTTTTTTGGGTTCAAGTTTGGACTGGAAACAGATTGTTTACGAAGTCGAGAATCCGCGATTAAGGCAAGGTTGCCACTAATTTTAAGGTTATCAAGGCGTCTTGATTGTTTGCCGCTTCGGCACAGTTAACCCATGCTTTCTTTGCTTTATTGAACCAGCGCTGTTCGAATTCGCAGGATTGTCCACGCATCGCAATCAATCCGCGCATAAATATCACGCCTTTGAAACCAACGCCCTTCATAAACCTGCCCCAGTGCTGGCGATTTGCGCCCAACTGCTGCCGCGCCGCGCTGGCATACATGTTCTTGTAAACGGGATCGAGGGACGTTCCTTACGAAACCGTGTAGCGAGTGAGTGAGTTTGGCGTCGGGAAGCTGCGAGGCTCCCGACGCCTCCCCCAAGGGCGGTGACCGGTGTTTGGTTTTTGAGTGTGCCCGGTTTAAAAGTGTCACCTGTCCGGTGCAATAATACGAGAGAGCCCGTCAATTTTTGGCGGGCTTTCCACATTTGGTGAAATCGTTGTTTGCCACCTACCCAGAGACACAGTAAGACAAAAGCGCTTGCCGCTGCCAACGAGTCTGAACGCTTTATGTTTGATGTCTGATCCCAGTACGCCCCGCGCCCTGACGACCGACCCATTCGACGATGACAAGCTTCGTGAAGAATGCGGTGTTTTCGGCGTTATCGGCGTCAAAGATGCCGCAAATTTCGTCGCCCTTGGCCTTCACGCCCTGCAACATCGCGGGCAAGAAGCAGGTGGCATCGTCACTTATGAACCAGACACCGGCTTTAATGCTGTGCGCAAATTTGGCCTGGTGCGCGATAACTTTACCAATGTGAACGTGATCAACCACCTGCCCGGCTCTTTGGGAATTGGCCACGTGCGATACTCGACCGCCGGATCTAAAGGCGCGACACAAATTCGCGATGTGCAGCCGTTCTTTGGTGAGTTTTCCTTGGGCGGAGCTGCGATTGCGCACAACGGCAACATCACAAACGCAGATGCACTGCGGCGCGAACTAATCGAGCGCGGGTCTATTTTTCAGTCTCACTCAGATAGTGAATGTATTATCCACCTGATGGCGCGGTCTTTGCAGAAAACTGTACCTGAGCGGATGAAAGACGCTCTGCGCCGCGTCGAAGGCGCGTTTTCCGTCGTTGCCATGACCCGCACCAAACTGATTGGTGTGCGCGATCCGTTGGGTGTGCGCCCGCTTGTACTTGGTCGCATCGGCGATGAAGGCTGGGCAATTGCCTCGGAAACCTGCGCTTTGGATATCATAGGCGCTGACTTCGTCCGCGAGATCGAACCGGGCGAAATGGTTGTGGTTGAGAACGACAAGCTGACCACCCACCACCCGTTCGAGCGCAAGAGTTCCCGTTTCTGTATATTTGAGCACGTCTACTTCTCGCGCCCCGACAGCTCGCTTGGGGGACGCTCTGTTTATGAGACGCGCTCTGCAATTGGCGAAGAACTGGCCAAAGAAGCCCCTGTTGACGCTGATCTGGTGTGCCCTGTTCCCGATAGCGGCACGCCTGCGGCGATCGGGTACAGCCGACAAAGCGGCATCCCTTACGCGATGGGCATCATCCGCAACCAATATATGGGCCGTACGTTCATCGAGCCAACCGAGCAGATCCGCAACATGGGCGTGCGCCTGAAGCTGAATGTGAACCGCGCGCTTATTAAAGGTAAACGCGTGATTTTGGTCGATGACAGCGTTGTGCGCGGCACCACCAGCCGCAAGATTAAAGAAATGATTTTGGATGCGGGTGCGGCCGAAGTGCATTTCCGCATCGCATCGCCCCCGACGGCATGGCCTTGTTTTTACGGCGTCGATACCCCACAGCGCGAGAAGCTTTTGGCAGCCACGATGTCCGAAGAAGAGATGTGCGAGCATCTTCAGGTGGACTCGCTGAAGTTTATTTCTCTGGATGGATTGTACCGCGCCGTCGGCGAGGCAAAAGGGCGCAACACAGATGCACCGCAGTATTGCGACGCCTGCTTCTCAGGCGAATACCCCGTCGCACCTGCGGATCAGATCGAAAAAGGCTTTACGTTAAAAGCCGCCGAATGATCGCCTAAAGTCTTTGAAGAAAAAGAAAAACCGGGCACCTTGCAGGCCCGGCCAAGTCAGACGCGCTTGCGCACGCCACTCCCTTTTGACGCCTTATGTCACAAAAACGCACAACTGTCTTGGATTTTCTAAACGCGCTGACTTTACGTCAATCGTCCTGAGTCGAGCCGCACTGTTCGATCCATCCGCGCGGCCAATTCAGGGTTGTGCGTTGCGATAAGCGCCGACAGCCCTGTGTCGCGAACCACTTCCATCAGGGCGGCAAAAACCGTGTCGGACGTCGCCGGATCAAGGTTTCCTGTCGGCTCGTCGGCAAGCAGAATACGCGGCGTGTTGGCCAACGCACGACAAAAGGCAACGCGCTGTTGTTCCCCACCCGAAAGCGCTGCGGGACGGTTGTTGGCACGGTTCTCAACGCCGACTTTGTTCATAAGTGTTAACGCGTGGGCGCGCGCTTTTGCCTCGTCAACGCCATTGGCAAGCTGGGGAAGCACGATGTTTTCAAGCGCCGAGAACTCGGGCAAAAGATGGTGAAATTGATAGATGAAACCAACATCCTCTCGCCGCGCAGCCGTACGTCGCGCATCAGAAAGCCCTGTCATATCAGTCCCATAGATCGACACGCGCCCATGATCTGTACTGTCGAGCAATCCGGCGATATGAAGCAGCGTCGATTTACCTGCGCCAGAAGGCGCCACAAGGGCCACGACCTCGCCCGGGGCAAGGGTTAGGTCCGCTTCGTTCAAAACGCGCAGTTCATTCGGTTTGCCCGAATTGTAGGCCTTGGAGACGCCTTCAAGGCGCAGCGCATCACTCATAACGCAATGCCTCAACCGGGTTCATACGTGCCGCACGACGCGCAGGAAAAAGCGTTATACCCCAACTCAGTATCAGCGAGAGCGCCACCGCAGAGAACACATCGCCCCATTCTAATTTCGCCGGCAATTTGTAGATGCCGCGCGTTGACGCATCCCAAACGCCGCCGCCCGCCGCGCCGTTAACAAAGGCTAAGATTTGATCGAAGTAGACCGCAAACAGACAGCCGATAATGACGCCAAACAAAGTGCCGAGCGTACCGACAAGCGCTCCCGTGAGGAAAAACACGCGCATGATTGAGCCTTCGGTGAGACCCATAGTGCGCAGGATTCCGATGTCGCGACCCTTGTTTTTGACCAGCATTACAAGCCCGCTGATGATGTTCATCGAGGCGATGAGGACAAGCACGCTCATCAACACGAACATCACGGTGTCTTCGACTTCTAATGCGCGCAAGAAACCACCTGCGGACTGCTTCCAAGACCAAGTCAATCCGCGGTCGCCGACAGCGGCCAAAAGCGCTGGCGAGATGTCTTCGATCTTCTCGGGATCGTCAACATTGACCTCTAATTCGTCAGCCACACCTTCGCGATTGAAGTATACCTGAGCTTCTGTGAACGGTAGATAAGCCCTTGTTTTATCGATATCATAACGGCCCGAATTGAAGATGTACGTCACGAAGTACTCATTCACACGCGGGCTTGTGCCAAAAGCGCTGCGGCTTCCGGTTGGGTTAATTACTCTAATGACGTCGCCAATCGTGACCCCCAAGGATCGCGCAGCTTCTTGGCCTATTGCGATGCCGTTTTCAAACTCTTCCAGACTTCCAAGTGAGGTTTCGGGATCGGCGATCCGGTCGATCTGTTCAAGGTCGTCGCGGGCGATGCCAAAGACCTCCATGCCGGTGTTGGAGTCCTTGTGAACGGCCATCACCTGCCCCTTCACCAGCGGTGCAACGCGAGTTACGCCATCAACGCCACGCAGCGCTTCGGCCCACGCGGCGTACTCAGGAATCGTACGAGAAAGCCCCCCGTTTTCAGTACGATAGGCGGCGGAGTAGACGGTGGTGTGGGCGTTGGCTCCTAGGATTGTGGAGACGAATTCGTCTCGGAAGCCTGCGCGGACTGCCAGGGTTATGATCAGCGCGGCGACTGCGAGGGTTATTCCGATGAGGGATATCCACGTCATCACCGACACGCCGCCCTCGGCGCGTTTGGCGCGTAAGTACCGCCAGGCAATAAGAAATTCGAACTTTGAGAACGGCGAAGGCGTGGCCATGACTGCTCCGGTTTTCCCCTTCAATGGACCGCCTAAGTGGGATGGTCAAGGTGCGCCAATCCGAGCGATTCCGCCCTTCGGTGCCACGTAGGTTTTACGTCGGTATAACGTCGGTATTACGTAGGTGCGTCCGTGCGGGCGATTAACCAACCTTAACGGGCCATCTTGCGCCGATCGAACGCCGTTCTTAGACTCGTCATCGGTGGTGAGAGAGGTTTGATCGGGATGCGACGCATTTTTGCGATCTGTGTTTTGCTGTGCTGTGCCATTGCGGCGGCGGCAGAGGTGCGCGTGGTCGATGGCGACACTTTGGAGATGGACGGCAAGGTGTTCCGCCTGAACGGGATTGACGCGCCAGAGCATGGGCAGAAATGCGGTGACTGGAACTGTGGGGCGCAGGCGACCGAGGCGCTGGTCGAGATCGTGAAGGGCCGCAATGTGACCTGTGACGCGCTTGGGCAGGACGGGTATGGCCGGATGATCGCGACCTGCTTTGCCGAAGGGCGCGACGTCGGGGCCGCGATGGTCGACGATGGGATGGCCTGGGCGTTTCGGCAGTACTCGACCGCCTATGTCGATGCGGAAGAGGTCGCGAAGGCGCGCGATGTGGGCGTGTGGCGCGGACGCTTTACCCCGCCGTGGGAGTTTCGCCGCGACCGCTGGGAAGCAGCTGAACAAGCGGCCCCGGATGGCTGCCCGATTAAGGGGAACATCTCGGACAGTGGCCGGATTTACCACGCGCCATGGTCGCCATGGTATGGGCGGACGCAGATCAACACGGGCAAAGGCGAGCGTTGGTTCTGTAGCGAGGATCAGGCGATTGCGGCTGGGTGGCGTGCGCCGAGGTGACGGTGACGTTAGGGCGAGCAGACCGGGCGCGCGCGAGCCTTGGGATGGCGCTTTGATTGGTTTGAGCGTGAGTGCTTTATCTCTCAATAGTCATCGGGCGGGGATTCTAGATTGAGGCGTTGCAATGCGCCCTCCCATGGGAGGGTCGGCCTCTCCCAGGTTAGTCACTCGTCTGATTCTTCTGGAGCAGGCAGTTTCTTGATTTCCTCAGGAGCCGGAATTTGATCATATTGCTTTGTCCCATGACGGGTAATTTTCGCAATTTCCGACATACGTTCGGTGAGCGGCTTGATGTCCTTACCAAATTTTCCCAGCGTTTCACCTGTGTCAGACACCCCTCCGAGAACCACGTCAAACAGTCCTCGCGGCGAATATACCTGTTTTTCAATTGCAGCTATTCGATTTAGCAATCGTTTCTTATGTGGTTCATCAAAGTCCGTAGATGCGAAAACAATTTTTCGCATGTCGCCGCATAGTTTCAAAACACGCTCTTTGTCTTTTTCAGTTAGCGAAAATGTGGGGAGCAGCTCCTCGTTGTCCGAAATCACTTCTGTTTCAGGGAGCGAGGAATCAACTTCAAATATACGCAATGCTCTCTCAAGGAATTGAGCGTTGGCACCTACGGTTCCGCTAAAGCTTGTGTCGTAATCGATTATCAATTTTTGAAGCCGTTCTGGGAGCAGGTTGCCGCAAGCCTTGGCCACCATTGCAATTTCATCCATGTCCGCTCTACGAAAATCCTTAGCATGGCTAGAGTGATCCTCGAACAATTCCCAGAGCCTTTGGCTCAAAGCACCTAACTTGTTTTTTTTCATTTTTTTATTCCAACTCTACACATCCAACTCCTCCACAAACCGCGCGTTCTCTTGAATATACTCGAACCGCTTTTCTGGCTTTTTGCCCATAAGACGCTCGACAAGGTCTCCGGTTTCGCCGGGGGTGTCCTCGTCAATTGTCACCCTTATCAACGTCCGGGAACTCGGGTCCATGGTGGTTTCTTTCAAATCCTTCGCGTCCATCTCTCCCAGCCCCTTAAACCGCTGCACGGCGATTGCGCCTTTGCCGCCCAAGCCTTTGGCCATCACCGCATCTTTTTCAGCGTCGTCCGCGACGTAGACGCGTTTTGCCCCTTGGGTGAGGCGGTAGAGCGGTGGGCAGGCGAGGTAGAGGTGGCCTTGGTCGATCAGCGGGCGCATTTGGGTGAAGAAGAACGTCATCAACAGGGCCGCGATATGCGCGCCGTCGACGTCGGCGTCGGTCATGATGATGATCTTTTCATAGCGCAGGTCATCGACGTTGAATTTGGTGCCCATGCCGCAGCCGAGCGCTTCGCACAGGTCCGAGATTTCGGCGTTTTGATGGAGCTTGGAAGACGCCGCGCCAAGGACGTTGAGGATTTTACCTTTGAGCGGGAGGAGCGCCTGGTATTCGCGGAAACGGGCGGATTTGGCCGAGCCGCCTGCCGAGTCGCCCTCGACGATAAATATTTCGGTGCCTTCGCGCGATTTGTTCGAGCAATCGGTGAGTTTGCCAGGAAGGCGGAGTTTTTTGGTGGCCGATTTGCGGGCGGTTTCTTTTTCCTGGCGGCGGCGCAGACGTTCTTCGGCGCGCAGGACGAGGAAATCGAGGATTGCGCCTGCGGATTTGGTGTCGGCGGCCAGCCAGTTGTCAAAGTGATCGCGCACGGCGCCTTCGACCATTTTCTGCGCGCTCTCGTTTGAGAGGCGGTCTTTGGTTTGGCCGACATACTGCGGATCGCGGATGAAGACCGAGACCAGCGCCCCTGCCCCGGTGGTCAGGTCGTCGCGGGTGATGGATTTGGCTTTTTTGTTTTGAACGCGCTCGCCGTAGTCGCGGATGCCTTTGAGGATTGCGGCCCAAAAGCCCGACTCGTGGGTGCCGCCTTCGGGGGTTGGAACGGTGTTACAGTAGGACTGGATGAAGCCGTCAAGCGATGGGGTCCAGTTGATCGACCATTCGACTTTGCCGGGTTCGCCGAACTTTTCGCGGAACTCGACGCTGCCTGAGAAGGGGTCGTTGGCGTAGGTGGTGGCCGCACTTAGGCGTTCGTTGAGATAGTCTGAGAGGCCGCCGGGGAAGTGGAATTTGGCTTCCATCGGGGTGTCGCCGTCTTCAATGGCGGATTTCCAGCGGATTTCGACGCCCGAGAAGAGATAGGCCTTGGAGCGCGCCATGGCGAAAAGGCGCGCGGGCTTGAGTTTGAGCTTGCCGAAGATTTCCGGATCGGGGTGGAATTCCACGCTCGTGCCGCGCCGGTTTGGGGCGCTGCCGACTTTTTCCAGCTTGGTTTGCGGGATGCCGCGCGAGAACTCCATCGCGAACAGCTCTTTGTTGCGGGCGACTTCAACGCGCAGATGATCCGACAGTGCGTTGACCACCGACGAACCGACGCCGTTCAGACCGCCCGAGGTTTCGTAGTTTTCGCCCGAGAATTTGCCGCCCGCGTTCAGGGTGCAAAAGATGATCTCAAGTGCGGATTTGCTTGGGTCTTTTGGGTGCGGATCGGTTGGAATGCCGCGCCCGTTGTCGCGCACCGAGACATGGCCGTTTTCGTGCAGCTCAAGCTCGATCCATGTGGCGTGACCGGCCACCGCTTCGTCCATCGAGTTGTCGATGATCTCGGCCACCATGTGGTGCAGCGCGCGATCATCCGTGCCGCCAATATACATGCCGGGACGCAAGCGCACGTGCTCCATATCCTCGAGGATTTGGATCGAACTGGCATCATAATCACTGGCTTTTTTCTTTTTGCCAGGCTCATCTGGGTCTTCGAAAAAATCGTCGGCCATTTTGGGGCTCTCTGCTCATATTATTTGTTGGTGGCATTAGACCAGCCCTGCGGGTTGGGGGCAATGGGTGGCGGGCATGCCATCATTGTGCGTGGAAACTTACTGTTTCGTAACCATGAATATATATGCCTTAAAAAAGCCGATATATATCAACCCGTAGTAAATAGTATCAGGGGAATTCCAATGAAAACTACACTAATGGCAGCAGGTTTTGCACTGCTGTCGGCACCCGCCTTTGCAGCTTCGATCACTGTATCGGACTTCAATGCAGGTGCATATGACGCGATTGTTTCCGGATATGGCAACACCGTCACCGAAGACTTTGAAGGGTTTTTGGAAGGCAATGTTGCCAACGGATTCGCAACATCTGTCGGGACATTCTCGACACTGGGCGGCACCGGCACCGGTGGTACCGTCACTGGCGCTGATTTTGACAACAATGGCAGCCTTTTGGCTGTGCGTGATGGTAACGTTTATGGCCGTCGCAGCACGACCTCTGCGCTTTCGGGCGATAAGAGCGACAACATGTTTCTGGACAGCAATGATACCTATGGGATTTCCTGGATGGTGTCGCTGGGCGGTTCCATGTTTGACAGCATTGCGCTGACAATTTCTGACGCGGCTGAGTTTTCGATGCTGCAAGTTGTTGTAGGCGAAGAGTCAATCACGCTTAGCAATTTTGGTGGTTCGTCACAGAAGATCGTAGAGATCAACTTTGACAGCGCGGTCAGCGTTGCTTCGGTGTTCTTCGGACATTCCAATAGCAACGGTTTGCGTACGAACGACGGCTTTTCGCTTGACGACATCGCGGTGTCTGAAGTGCCACTGCCTGCCTCAGCATTGTTGCTGCTTGGTGGACTGGCCGGACTTTCGCGGTTTCGTAAGAAAGGCTAAGTTGGCTTCATAGTTCTAAAAGAGGGCCTGCGATTTCGCGGGCCCTTTTTTGTTGGGCAGTGGTGATTTTACTTTGTTAATGACTGCTTTGAGCCCAGTTTGACCAATGCTGCAGTCTGCGCCAAGGTCTGCTTCGACAAATGAGGCCCATTTTCAAGAGGAAGTTATGGAAAGCAAAGCCCCGCAAGAGGATTTTCCTGCTATTGGCACCGTTGAAAACCCGGCCATGTTTTTCGATGGCTCCGATCTGCTGCTCAGTTACGATATCGCACCCGTAGCAGGAGGTGGTATTGCCATTCTAAAGTTTTCAGGTGTGATCTATTTCGAAAAAAACCCAATCAATGTAGAAGGGTTACGTAACGCTAAGTATCCTACGAAAGCGTGGGATTTTACGGAGGTTTACGACAGCGATCGCACGACAAAATGGAACGCTCTCTCGCCGCGCTTTTGGACGGTATCGTTTAATGATGTTACCGTGGAAATTGTCTTTTCCGAAACCCAAATTGTCCATAAGACGCAGCGGGCTGAAAGACCTTCAGAAGCATTGGTTCGTCTCCTTGCTACGTCATAATTGAAGGAACCGCCTACCTCGTGGCAGGAAGCAGACGTTGTTGGTTGTAGATCAAAGGTCCGTTTTGTCCCGCAAAGCAGACGCGTTACGCACCTACTTTTTCCCAAAGACTTTGTTGAACATCCGCGCAAAGAAATTGTCCGCGCGCTCTTGTACCTCGTCCACACCGTCTTCGATTCCATTGAACACCGGATCAATGCGCGCAGCGCGGAAATTTCGCCACAAACGCCAGATCGTTGCGAGGATCGCGAGTAATACCACCAGAAACACGATATTGAACCAAGGGATCAAACGGGTGTCAGGGCCGTCGACAGGCTTTATTGAGACGGCATTTGGAAAGATAGAAAGCCATGTGTTGCGCCACCCGTAATGGGTGATAGCGTACCATTTTGGGGCATCTTTTTCCGACACACCATCAGCGGCTTCGGTTTGTAGATTTGCGGTGTCGAATTTAAAGTACGGTGGCCACCCAAGGCTGGTGTCTTCATTACGATAGACCATGACATCGCCATTGGCCTTAACTGTTTGAATAAAAAGAACATCTTGGGTTGCATTCTCGGCAGAACCCGCCGCCGGATTGCTCCAAAATATCTTAGTCCAGCCCACAAAATCCTGCCGCTCTTCATAGGTGCCTGCGACCCGCACGATATCACGTTGCGGCAGTGTATAATGCAGAAAGCCACCGATGATCAGCAGCATCAGAATTCGAAACGTCCAACGGAAATAAGCCATGCCAGCCCCCTTGCCTGTTTGACATATGATGTTGCGCGACCTCTGCGCAAGGGCTTCACACAAAGCGCAGGGCATGGCACTAAATTATGGAAACAACTCATACAACCAGTCAACTTGCGGACTTCAACCTTTGAGTGCACGACAAAATACCATTCTGCCTGTTCTTGCAGGCGACTTCGAGAACCAACCCAAAGCCTTTGATGCGCTGGCCTATGCGTCCAAGACGATGGGGATAATGGTTGGGGCTTGGGATGTGGATGTGATCCGCGAAGTGCCCCATGTGCGGTTGGCGCATTACTTCCGTCCGGCCATCGTGGCACGCATTCAGACCCTACAGGGGGAAGACAATACGGTGATCGTGATCAAACCTTCGGCTTTGTCTGCAGCGCCGATGTTCCCTCCCGACGGCAGTGGCTTGCGGCTTTTGGGACGGTTCGCCGGGATGCTGGAACCAGACGCATAAGCGCGTTTGGATGAGAGACTTTGGATGAGGCGCTTAAAATGAGGTTGGGGCCAAAAAACCTTATCACTGATGTTGCCGGGCTAAGTGTTGGTCAAGCACAGGACGCGGCGCTGAAGTCCGGTGTCAGCGTCGTTGTTGGCGATGCACCAATGGTGGCAGGTGTGCATGTGATGGGCGGTGCGCCCGGCACGCGAGAGACTGATCTGTTGCGGCCTGAGGCGACGGTTACGGGTGTAGATGCGCTTGTTCTGTCGGGAGGGTCGGCTTTTGGGCTTGCGGCGGGTGACGGTGTCACAGCGGGACTGCGCGCGGATGGGCGAGGATTTGACGCCGCGGGGCATTTGGTGCCTATCGTGCCCGCTGCAATATTGTTTGATCTGGCCAATGGCGGTGACAAGGACTGGGAAGAAACACCCTATCCGGCTTTGGGACGTGCGGCTTACAGCGCACGCAGCGATACTTTTGAACTTGGCACCGCGGGTGCAGGCTATGGTGCCACGATTGCCGGCATGAAAGGCGGGATCGGCTCTGCCTCGGTCGTTTTGCCCTCGGGCGCGACAGTGGGGGCTTTGGTTGCCGTGAACGCTTTGGGACAAGTCACGGTCGGCGAAACACCGCATTTCTGGGCCGCTCCGTTTGAAGAAGACGGAGAGTTTGGCGCTGCGGGCGTGGCACAAGGTGCCGCCCCTGCCCTACGCACCAAAATGGGCGCTGGCGGGAACACGACAATCGCCATTGTGGCCACTGATTTAACTCTGACCAAGGCCGAAGCCACGCGCATGGCCGTTGCCGCGCACGATGGGATGGCGCGCGCGATTGTGCCGTCGCACACGCCAATGGACGGCGATCTGGTGTTTGGCTGTGCAACGTCAAAGCGCGCACTCGCCGACGGCGACACATTGATGCTTGGGCACGCGGCGGCCACCTGCCTTGCACGTGCAATCGCGCGTGGGGTTTATGCCGCCAAAGCACAGAACGGCGATCTGGTGCCAACCTACGCCGATATCTTCAAAGTTTAAGCACTCTAGGCGAGGATCGTGTTCACCAAGGTGCTGTCCGCGTCGCGTAGTTCATCAATAACATCAAAATGATGCCGTGCTGGCACCTCGACGTGCTCGGCGTTCCAAGCCTGCGCCAACCAGCGCGCCTGATCCAGAAAAACTGGGCGTTCTTCAGCCCCGACCCAGACAGAGACAGCCACATCGGGCGGTGCCAAAAGCGTCGGGCTTTCCGCCACTGCCTCGGCCTCATCAAGGCGCAAATCCGCGTTCATCGACGTCTCCCTCAACGGGCGCAAATCGCTAACGGGGGAAATTGGTACAACCGCCTTTAGACGTGCGCGCACTGCGTCAGGTAACATTTCTCCCACAGCCACGCGCGCCGCCAACTGGCCGCCTGCGGAATGCCCGGTCAGTCGAATTGGCCCGTCTACCAGCGCAGCTGCTGCGCTGATCGCTTGCACAATTTCGGCGCCGATCTCAGAAATCCGCGCCTGTGGTGCCAAAGAATAGGACGGCATTGCCACCACCCATCCGCGCGCGGTCAAACCGGTGGCAAAATGCGACCAATGCGTACGATCAAAGCGCAGCCAATAGCCGCCGTGCACAAACACCACCAACCCCTCAGGCTTGCCAGACGGATAAAACACATCCATTTTCTGCCGCTCACCCGGACCATAAGCCTCATTTAGACGGGCGCGCCCAACAGCCGACTCAACCTCGCGATAGGCACGCGCATCGTCTGCCCAAGTGTCGGGATAAGCCGCCCCATCAGGGATAAAGTCCACATTATTGTAGGCGCGGTCGTTTTTCATTGCGGTGCCCCCCCATTGCTTCCGAAGGTTTCCAGCATTTGAAGGTCTGTCGGTTCAGGCCTAGCACCCGCTTTTGTCAAAAGCGCGTGCACTTGGCCACGGTGATGGGTTTGGTGATTTATCATGTGGACAAAGTTAAAGCCGAAATTGGTTTCCACAGGTTCTGATCCTTTGATCCAAGACGTTGACGCGGCAAAGTCTTTTTCCGTCAAACCATCGGCCCAAGCAACCAACGCGTCATCAAGGTCCGAACGCTGCTTTTTGAACTCCGACCAATCGCGCGGCGTGTCCGTATAAGGATGGCGCGCGCCGATCTCGGCGGCCGTCTTATCGTCCCCTTGCAAACGCGCTAGCCAGATACGGTCATCCCAAAGGATATGGTTCAGCGTCTCTGCGATAGACTTGAAAAACGCCCCGCCGTTTTGCCAGCGTATCTGATCAGACAAACCGTCCGCTGCCTGCACCAATGAGCGGTTTTGCCAATGATTGTAACGCGCCATAATTTTTGCGAATTCAGGCGTGATCATCGTGATTCCCAACCCTCCAAACATAAGAAAAGGGCCGCGCCACTGGCACAGCCCCTAAATCTTTCGCCAACAAAACCAAGCTTACTTGATTTTGCCTTCCTTGTACTCAACATGCTTGCGGGCAACGGGGTCGTACTTATTTTTGACCATCTTTTCGGTCATCGTACGGGCGTTTTTCTTGGTCACGTAAAAGTGGCCTGTGTCCGCGGTCGAGTTCAGACGAATTTTGATCGTGGTTGGCTTCGCCATAACGTCGTCTCCTGCTTGGGCACGGCAGCGCACCCAGAAAATCCTGAAACCCGGCTTCTATAGGTTAACCGCTGTCTGTCAAGGGCGAATGACCATCGTGCGTTGCGATCAGAGACCCGTTGTTCAGTTTCGCCTGCAGCGCATCGCCGATCACCACATGGCCTCGGGTTTCTTTGCCCCTTACAGCGCTCATAACATTGCCGTTATGGCAAGACAGCAGCGTCTTGATAAGGCCGATCGCGCGGTTCTGGTGGTCTTTGTCGCGAAAGGCTGCAATTCCTTGGACATGCACCTTTGGCAATACATGCCAGTTGTTTACCCAAGGATAACGGTCAAAATTGGGGATATGGAACGCGCGAAACAAGTGATCCACGCGCCATATAAAGACGCCCTCTTCGGTTTTGTCCGCAAAATCCCAAGCAAAGGTTATCTTTTCGGGATCAGGATCATCGGACGTTATGATGATCCGGTCGCCGTCAAGATGCAGGATCGCAAAGCTATGGCCTTTGTAGCTGTGCGCGTCGTTTCCATGAAACGTCAAAGACACTTTTGGGTCGCTGGTGAGGATCGAAGTAGAACGCGCTTCGATCCAGTATTCTAATCCGGTGTCGGTGCGGTATCGGGGCACCTTGCTGTCATCGACGTTCAGCCAATCGCGCGAGCGGTCGACCCAATCTGGCGGTCGCGCGAGCGGGTCTTTCCAACTCATCGCGCTTAAGAAAGACCCATCGCCCCGTGCACACGTGCGCGAGTTTCTTCGGACAGGTTCAAAGCCGTCGCCAGCGTGTTGAGGTAATCGGCCTCTTTCAGGCTATCCACCTTCACCGTCATCAGTGCAGATGCGTAAACCTGTGCGGCCATCTGTTGTCCGGTATCGTTGGCAAGGCTCATTGCGTCCACAGGAGCGGCCAGTTCGACTTCGATAAAGGCGCGTTCAGCATCCCCAATTTCACCCATGTGCTCCATAATCTTAGCGCGTTCCGCGTCGTCAATCTCGCCATCCGCTTTGGCGGCTTGAATCATCGCGCGGATCATCAGCTTGGCGTTTTCTTCCATCGTGTCCGTGGCCGCTGTGGTCCCAGTAATTGCGTCAATCATTGAGCTTGTCTGCTCAGCACCCCCAGCCATGCCACCGCCAAAGGCCGACATCAAACCACCCATGCCAGCCGCCGCAGAGGCATCGCCTGCGTTCAAGAACTGATCCCGCATTCCCTTAAGCTGATCCGTCGGCAGTCCCATCTTTTCCATCATATCAAAGGCCTGATCCGACATCTGGTTGATCTGAGGGTTGTCGCGCATCGCCTCTTTCACACCAGGCATCCCGCCCATGTCTTTGTATTTCTCGTGTCCTTTGGCGGCAGCAAATCCGGCAGCCAGCGTGGCCAGTGTTTTAACAAAGCTCATGGTTTTGATCCTTTTGATAATCGTTGTTCACCAGCTTAGGTGGATCGGGCGCGGCAAGGAACCGGTTTCTTGCTGACAATTGAAAGGCACCGCCGTAAGCAAAAGCATCGGTGCGCCGACAGGGGGAGCAGGCGTGGACACATCGCTGATATCTATTTTTGCGTCGATCGCTTTGATCCAGATCATTGGTTGGTTGTCGCCAGGCCCAAATCTTGTCGCGATTTCAGGAGCATCAATGTCTTCGGGGCGACGCGTGGGCTTGGCAACTGCAGCTGGCGTTGCAAGTGGAGTGACGCTTTGGGCTGCCATGGCCGTCTTTGGCGTGGCGTTGTTGTTTGAGGCGCTGCCTGCTTTGTTCATTGCGCTGAAAATCGCGGGCGCGTTGTTTTTGCTTTGGATGGGCTGGCAATATATCCAAGCTGCGCGCCATCTGGGCAATGCGCCTCTTTCGGCAAAAGCAGGCCCTGCCGACGTTTGGCCAGCGTATCGAAACGGTTTTCTGGTTCTCATGACAAACCCCAAAGCGCCGATCTTTTTCGGCGCTGTGCTGACATCCTTTCTTCCCGCTGGCGCACCGGCTTGGGTTATGAGCGGCATCGTGATCGAATTTCTAGTAATGAGCCTGATCCTGAACAGTATCACGGCCCTTCTCTTTTCGACCGTCACGGTGATGGCTTGGTTCGCAACGCATCAAACACACATTCGCTATACGTTTGGAGCGATATTCATAGTGCTGGCTGCTCTCGTGATGAAAGACGCCCTCACACTCTGAGAGGTACACTGATCTAACGCACTGACAGCGTTCTTCATCTATTGAAAAATACTCTCCAGGGGGTCTGGGGAGTGAAACTCCCCCAGTTGATCGGCGCATATGATGCGGCGAAAGTTAATCATGCGGATGGCCTGTAAGCCGGATTCTGTACGCCTTGCGACGCGATGACCATTCATCTGGGCTTGCCGTTACCGACAAACTCTAGCTGCCAACCCGGGGTCCGAGCCGAAGCTGCCCATGATGGACCCCCTATTTGGCATTGCTCCCGGTGGGGCTTGCCGTGCCGTCCTTGTTACCAAGTCCGCGGTGCGCTCTTACCGCACCGTTTCACCTATGACCTTGCATGCAAGGCCGTCTGTTCTCTGTGGCGCTGTCCCTAGGGTTGCCCCCGCCGGGAGTTACCCGGCACCGTTGCTTCGTGGAGTCCGGACTTTCCTCGCGTCTTGCGACACGCGGCCATCCAGCCATCCGCTCCGCCTAGGTAATAGGGCGACATGGCAAATGCAACGGTCGCAGCAATCGGTGGCTTCGAGCCCAAACTGGCCACATGCTGCGCCCTGCGCCAAGGTCCGCTCACGGGTTCATAGCCGGGTATGGATACAATTGCGTTAGATCACTTTGCATTTTCTCAAACCAAGTCGGCGGGTCAATTTCGCGGCACGTAAGGCATCCACTAGATCGCCACTCATAAAAATTGCTTTCCACATAGTCTCTTCAAACCACAAATCAGCGCCAACAAGCGCGCCTTGATCAACAGCCACGTCGCCATCCTTTACAAGTGGGCCAAGTGCCCAGGGGATTGTTGGACGATTTTTTCTTACATTCTCAGATTGCTCCGGCAAAAATGTATCTTTCCGCGTATCAAAATTGATGAAAAAATATTTTCCTCTAATTTCTGTCTTGCGATTGAATTGGAATAGCTTGGTGGGGTGGAACGTGGTTTTACCAATATCGAAGTGCCTCAATACCGTCGCAAGCTCTTCATTCACCACCCAAAAGGACGCGCACTCGAAAATAGGCGGCAAATTGCGGACCTTTTTCATCATGTCATTCACAAAACACTCTGAGGGAAATAAATTTGAGGGAATTGGATGGCCTAGCCTGAATCTTTTTAGGGCCTTACCAGCAGTATCGGCCTTCTCATCGTCGTCCCAAATGTCTGCCGTCAAGAACGGCTTCACCAACGTCGAGTCCTGCATCGCCCGACAGACCCAAACGTCTCCACTATTCATCAATCTCTGTCTTTTCCGTCTGAAATACCCACGGCAGCCCCCATCAATGGTTCAAGAACCCGCCTCGTCTTGATCGCCCTAAAATATGATTTCTCAAGCCACAGCTAAAGCAGACCTTAGGTCTATTACAACCAAAGCCCGCTTCGTCCCGCAAAGCAGCCACTCCTGAGACGAGCCAGCGTTTGTCCGTGGGCTGGCGCTGCAATGACCTTTCTGCAGAACTTTATGGCAGCCAAGCACATCTTTCCTTCCTGCGGGGCGCATCGATTACAAAAGCGCCAGTCCGCTGGGACGGACAGGCGCTGGCTCGGCGCCTTCGGCTTGATTCCGAGCTGTGGTAGGTTGAGCAACGAAGCCGCGTTCCTACATCGAATGCAATGGACGTGAAGGCGTGCGCCGCGCGATGCGTTCGGTCACATCTGCCGGGTGCTGGCGCGCAAGGCCTGCCATCATTGCCTCATCAGCGGGTGAGAGCGGGCCAGAGGCACCGGGGCGAAAGCGTTGGCGGAAGGCATCGAGCACGCAGCTCTCGCCCAATTGGGTGGGATAGCCGACGTAAGCCGCGTTGCGCATGAAATCACCGCCCATCGCAGGGTCTGGCCAGATTGAGAGGCCTTTTGCCGCCAATCGTTGCCAGTCAAACAACCGTCCGGGATCAGATTTGCGCTCGGGTGACATGTCCGAATGTGCGATAACGGCCTTAGGTTCCAATTCATGACGCTCAAGCAGATCGGCCAGAAGCCATTCAAGCGAGGCCATTAACGGCTCTTCAAAATCAGAGGCTCCATCATTGTCGAGCTCAATCCCAATCGAGCGGGAGTTCACATCATCAAGCCCGGCCCAGCTGCCATTTCCGGCGTGCCAAGCGCGTTTGTCTTCATGGACCAGTCGCGTGATCTCGCCGTCTTTGGCAATCAGGTAGTGTGCGGAAACTTCTGCCTCGGGATCGCAGAGGCGCTCAAGCGCAGAAGCGGCGTCAGCCATCGCGGTGTAGTGCAGGACAATCAACTCGACCGCCCCCCCTTTTCGATCACCGAAATTAGGAGAAGGGCAAGTTGCGATGTCCATCGATTAGCCTCCGCGGGCTGAGCGGAACGGTGTCGGGTTCCAGAAGCAGGCAAAGCCGTCGCCGTCCGGATCAAGCCCTTTGCGGTCACGCTTTGGGCCACCCCCTTCAAGAAACGCGATCTGCGCTTGGTCGGCCGAGCCAAACTCTGCGCAAGCACGACGGTATTTGCCTTCGTCGAATTTGCCACGACGATCATAAAGCGCTGTGCCTACGGGGTTTGTCGTCGAAAGAGCATAAGCAACGATGTTGGGCCCAGTAGAGCCGGGGTTCTCTGGCACAGCTTCCACAGCCGCCACCTGATAGGTCTGGCGATTGCGCGCAAGACGCTCAGCATCGCTTTCGATGCTTTCGCGCGAAGAAACCGCGTCAAAGTTTTGTTCGTCGGAAATATCGGGGTTCGACGGGGCGGCTGCGACCTGCGTGCCTTCGGCGGCGGCAGGGGCGTTTGCAACCTGTTCGTCGCTGATGTTGAGCGCGCCAAGCGTTTCGGCGGCGATTTCCTGTTCTTCGGTCATCTGTTCCTGACGCATGGCCGCTTCACGGCGCGTCTCAAGCAAGGCATCGCGGCGCTTTTGCTCAGCTTCATACTGATCATAGTTGCGGAACCCCGCACCGCCCAAAGAGGACGGGTTGCTATCAGGTATCGAAGAGGACGCGCACGCGCCCAGCAAAAGAACGGCGGATGCACTTAGGCTACGAAGGATCATTGGACTGCTCTGCTCAGTTAATTTTGGATCGTCTTTTAACGAAACTTACCACCATCGCGCAGGTTTTGCTACAAATTCGGCCCGCGCTTCGATGGTTTGCGCGATATTCAGCAACTCGCCCTCTTCCCATGGCTTGCCAATCAGTTGCAAACCAAGCGGAAGCCCTTGTTTATCCAAGCCCGCTGGCACCGCGATGCCCGGCAAACCAGCAAGGTTCACAGTAACGGTAAAGACGTCGTTGAGGTACATTTGTACAGGATCATCGAATTTTTTGCCCAACTCAAATGCGCTTGAGGGCGTGGCAGGCGTGAGGATCGCGTCAATACCTTGGGCAAAGACGTCCTCAAAATCCTTTTTGATCAGCGTGCGCACGCGACGCGCGCGGTTGTAATACGCATCATAAAACCCGGCGGACAGCACATAAGTGCCGATCATCACGCGACGCTGCACTTCGGCTCCAAAGCCTTCGGCGCGGGTCTTTTCGTACATCTCGGTGATGCCATCGCCCTGCCCCAGCTTGGCGCGGTGGCCATAGCGCACGCCATCGTAGCGTGCGAGGTTTGAGGACGCCTCCGCAGGCGCAATCACATAATAGGCGGGAAGCGCGTATTTGGTGTGCGGCAGGGTGATGTCGATGATTTCGGCGCCTGCGTCTTTGAGCATTTCAGCGCCCTGGGACCAAAGAGTTTCGATCTCATCCGGCATGCCGTCCATGCGGTATTCTTTCGGGATACCGATCTTTTTGCCTTTGATGTCGCCGGTGATCATCGCCTCGAAATTCGGCACGGCCAGTTCAGACGACGTGCTGTCTTTTGGGTCGTGCCCTGCCATCGCCTCAAGCATAATCGCCGCATCGCGCACCGATTTGGTCATCGGCCCGGCCTGATCGAGCGAGGAAGCAAAGGCCACAACACCCCAGCGCGAACAGCGCCCATAGGTGGGTTTCAGCCCTGTGATGCCCACAAATGCGGCTGGCTGGCGGATAGAGCCGCCGGTGTCTGTGCCGGTGGCTGCGAGACAGAAATCGGCTGCAACCGCACTTGCAGACCCACCTGACGAGCCGCCCGGTGTCAGATCGGTTGTCTCGTTGCCCCGTCGCCACGGATTGACGACGTTGCCGTACACGCTGGTTTCATTCGACGACCCCATGGCGAATTCGTCCATGTTCAGCTTGCCGATCATCACTGCGCCTGAATTGAACAGTTGGGACGTGATGGTTGACTCATACTCTGGCTTGAAGCCTTCCAATATGGCCGACGCCGCCTGGCTAGGCACACCTTTGGTACAGAAAAGGTCTTTAATTCCCAGAGGGATGCCGCACATGTCCGGCGCTTCACCCGCTTTGATCCGCGTATCCGCCGCAGCCGCTTGCTCCAGTGCAATTTCGGGCGTTGGGTGCACAACCGCGTTCAGTGCTTTGCCTGCACCGGCAGCGTCAAGGCACGCTTGGGTCAGTTCAATAGCCGTGATTTCGCCGCCGCGCAGCTTGTCGCGCGCATCCGCAATGGTGAGTGTGTTCAGATCGCTCATGATTTACTCCACCACTTTGGGCACTGCGAAAAAGCCTTCGCGTGCGTCCGGCGCATTGGCAAGAACCTTGTCAGCCTGATCACCGTCGGTGACCACGTCTTCGCGGCGTTTCAGGCGCATCGGCGTGACAGAGACCATCGGCTCGACACCCTCGACATCGACCTCGCCCAGTTGCTCGACAAACCCCAGGATCGCGTTGAATTCATTGGCCAAAGCCGGAAGAGCTTCTTCTTCCACCTTGATCCGGGCCAGCTTGGCCACCTTGCGCGCGGTCTGCGTGTCAATCGACATGAACTGTCTCCAAAACGTCTTGTTCGCTTCGCGTTTAGCGCCTTGCACCGGGGCCATCAAGCACCCAGTCTGGCCCGAGCAAAGGAGCGCACATGAAACTGACCCTGCACCACATTAACCTGTCCACTGATAAGGTCGAAGAGATGGACGCATTTTATCGCAACGTTTTGCAGTTGGAGCGTGAAACCACAGGGCTGCCCAAGCTGGAAAAGGGCAAGGGATACTCGGGCGATGTGGCCTTTGTGACCGATGGTGCAATTCAAACGCATCTGGCCGAGCGCGATGTGCAGGCGGGGTTCAAGACGGGGCATATCGTTAATCCGCTGGAAAAAGGGCACATTGCATATCGCACCGATGACTTGGATGCGTTCAAAGCGCATTTGGAGGCGCAAGGCGTTGCTTATTCTGATTGGGCGCACACGGCGGTGGCAGGCTGGCGGCAAATCTTCTTTTATGACCCGGATGGCAATGTCATCGAGGTGCATCAGGCGGACGATTAAAGCGTGTCCACGTCTCGATCATCCACGCAAGCATGATGGCGTTCAGGATGTGCCACAAGAAATGCGTACCAAAGGGGATTTGCATACAAAGCTGCTTGTCCAAAGACCGGAAGGTGAGTGAGAGGCACAGGATCGCAGCCCCGATTGCGAGGTTGCGGGACAGTTCGCGGTTGCGTCGCAACCAGATAGCATAGGTGAAGATCAAAAGCGGAAGCGGCCAGTAAAAGCTGGATATTCCGATAAAGGGGATTGCTGCGAAGAGCGGCGTCAGGGCGGCGGTTAAGGGGATGTAAGCGGCGGCCCCAAGGGCGGACAGCCAGATCGGCCAGCCGTGAAAATCGCGGTTGGCAAGGTAGATGTAGAGCAGCGCAAAGGCGATGATCGGAGCGGTGTCTGCGGCGGCCGCCCACGCGGTTGCGACTGTGTGGAACAGGCCCGATCCAATGCCGATGGCTAGCAATATAACGGCAAGCACGCGCCCTGCCCCAAAGGTGCGCTGCCACATGATCAAAGCAGCAATGACAAACGCCAGATTGGTTAGCGCATTGATCGGCTCAGACCAAAAGCTGGGGTCGGTCCGTTCGCAATACGCATCGATTGTTTGGGACCAGTCCATTTATTCCTCTTTCGCCCCCTTCGGGGCCGATCAACTGGGGGCATTCTGCCCCCAGACCCCCTGAAGGTATTTTTTGACAGAAGAAGATTTAGCGTTTGGCTGCAAAAAAGCTTTTGAGCAAAGCGCGGCTCTCTTGTGCGGCGATGTCGTCATACACTTCTGGAACGTGATGAGCTTGTGGATGGGTGAATATACGCGGGCCGACGGTTATGCCGCCTGATTTCGGGTCGTCCGCGCCGTAATAAAGACGCGCAATCCGCGCCGCCGAAATGGCCGCAGCGCACATTGGGCAAGGCTCCAGCGTGACGTACAGTGCGCATCCCGTAAGCCGTTCAGTTCCAAGGTGAGCGGCGGCGGCGCGGATGACCAACATTTCTGCATGGGCTGTGGGATCGTTCAATTCGCGTGTGCGATTGCCTGCTTGCGCAAGCACGGCTCCATCAGGGGCGATCAAAACGGCGCCAACGGGCACTTCGCCGCGCTTGGCCGCTGCACGTGCTTGGCTCAGTGCCAGGTCCATCTGACTGTTAAAATTCATCCCGCTTTCCTGACCTGAATGCGCAATGCCTGCAACTTCTTCTTGTCTTATATACCTCGGGGCGATCTGGCGACGCAGAACGGGCGGCGCAATACCTTTCCCTCTTTGCATCCACCCGCTATGGCAATTGCATGAACGATACTCCTGCAAAACCCGAACGCATCGCCAAAGTCCTTGCACGCCGTGGCGTGGCATCGCGGCGCGAGTCTGAAAAGCTGATCGCAGCGGGGCGGATTAAAGTGAATGGTACCGTGATCGACAGCCCGGCGCTGAATGTTACGCCTGACGATACTATCGCTTTTGACAACCAGCCCGTGGCCGAGGCGCAAGCGACGCGGCTTTGGCTTTATCACAAACCATCGGGTCTTGTGACCACGATGCGCGATGAGAAAGGCCGCAAGACCGTTTTTGAAACCCTGCCCGAGGATTTGCCGCGCGTTGTCTCGGTGGGACGGCTTGATTTGACATCTGAGGGGCTGTTGCTTTTGACCAATGACGGCGCTTTGGCGCGCAAGTTGGAACTGCCTTCGACCGCTTGGACGCGCAAATATCGTGTGCGCATCCACGGCGCGCCCAAGGAAGAAGATTTTGCCCCGTTACGAAAAGGTCTGACGGTCGATGGGGAACGGTTTCAGCCAATGACTGTAAGCCTTGATCGCCAGCAAGGGCGCAATGCCTGGGCCACAATTGGGCTGCGCGAGGGAAAAAACCGCGAAATTCGACGCGCGATGGAAGCGATAGGCTTTAAGGTGAACCGTTTGATCCGCATAAGTTACGGGCCTTTTCAGCTTGGGGAGCTGAAAGCCGGTGCCGTCGAGGAAATCCGGGCACGGGTTTTGCGCGATCAATTAGGGCGGGACGCGCCAAAACCGGAAGTGGGAAAAAAAACGGTAACGCGTCAAAGGCAAGGTGGGAAACCCCGCAAACCAGCTGGCAAAAGGCCTTCAAAGCGCTGAAAATAAAGAGATTATCTTGATATCGCTGGATGTGTCGGCTGAATGTCGCTTCGCGGTCTTTCGCGCACCCCACCTCTGGCAGACAGGCGTTTCATATCATATGTATAGGCTCAACCAACAAACGGGGTCCGGCTTTTCATGCAGCGACTTGTGCTTGCCATTGCGGTTCTGGCCATTTTGGCTGCAGGATTTGCGATGCTCGTGCGCGTTGCAACACGGGCTGCTGAGCGACGCGGCGGCGTGGCCGCACTGACAACAGGGGGAGCCATGCAGAAGGCAGCCTTTTTTCTGCTTTTGTGCCTAATTCTTTACGTTTCCGTGAGCGGAGCGTCCTGATGGGTCAACGGTATGGGGGCAAGCACAGCCCCAACACAGCTTCACATCCGCGCTCGCCTGATGGCTTGCAACGTTCGCGTGCAGGCGCCCGGGTGAACTTTTTGTTCATTGCCCCTGTTGCGATGCTTTTGACGGCATTTCAGCTTGAGCCTACGGGGATGTTTTTAAAGCTCTTGGCGTTTGGCATCATGATGTTGGCAGCTTGGCTGACACGCGAAGGTTTGGTGGCCGAAGATGCTTACAACGCGCGGCGTGTGGCCAAACGGCCCGCGATCCCCCGCAAGCTGTTTGGCAGTTTTTTGACGGGCACCGGATTGGCGATTGCTGGGCTAAACCCGGAAACGTTCAGCCTACTTAATCCCGCGCTTTTCTTTATCCTTGGCGCTGTCCTGCATTTTGTGGCGTTTGGTCCTGATCCGATGGCCGACAAAGGCACCGAAGGGATGAACGAATTTCAAACGGATCGAGTGGCCAAGGCGGTTGATGAGGCTGAGCGGCACCTGACAGCGATGCGCGATGCGATCCGCCGCTCTGGTGTGCCCGCCCTTGAACGCCGCGTTGGGGATTTTGTGGAAACTGCGCGCAAGATGTTTCGCGTGGTTGAAGAAGACCCGCGCGATCTGACCAGCGCGCGTAAATATTTGAGTGTGTATTTGCTTGGGGCGCGTGATGCCACGGTGCAGTTTGCTGATCTTTATGCACGCGGCAAGAACGACGAAGCCCGCGCTGATTACGAGGAATTGCTAAACGACTTGGAAAACTCGTTCACGCAAAAGACCGAAAAGCTGCTGCTTGATGATAAATCCACGTTGGATGTTGAAATTGAAGTTCTGCGCGAAAGACTGGCGCGGGACGGTGTGCGAAATTCTTAAAAAAACGACTAGCTGACCAGGAGGAGGGACCCCCATGGACGAGAACGTATTGAAACAGGCCCAAGAGGCGCTGACCGAGGTAAAGGAAGTTAGCGAAGTGCTGCTGCCCGAGCCGAAACCGGCAACAGAGATTGTACCGTTTGAAGCGGCTGATCCCGGCACATCTGCCGAGATCGAAAAGCGCATCGGCGAGATTGATATGGCGAACACCAATTCAATCGTCTCTTTCGGGTCTGCCGCGCAGCAGGAACTACAGGAAATCAGCCAATCTATGTTGCAAGACGTGCGCAACAAAGATGTTGGCCCTGCCGGTGACAGTTTGCGCAATATCGTTTCGACCATTCGCGGGTTTTCGGTTTCTGAATTGGATGTGCGCCGCAAACGCTCTTGGTGGGAGTGGCTGTTGGGGCGTGCGGCTCCGATCCACAACTTTGTGGCCAAATTCGAAGAGGTTCAGGGTCAGATCGACAAGATCACCGACAACCTTTTGGGTCACGAGCATAAACTGCTGAAAGACATCAAATCGCTGGACATGCTTTATGACAAGACGCTGGCGTTTTATGACGAGCTTGCGCTTTATATTGCCGCTGGTGAGGAAAAACTAAAGCGTTTGGATGAGGTTGATATCCCGGCCAAAGCCGCTGAAGTGGATGCAGCCCCCGAAGAGCAAGGCGTGATGAAGGCGCAGGAATTGCGTGACCTGCGCGCAGCGCGGGATGACCTCGAACGCCGGGTCCATGATCTTAAGCTGACACGTCAGGTGACGATGCAATCGCTTCCGTCGATCCGTTTGGTGCAGGAAAACGACAAATCGCTGGTGACCAAGATCAACTCGACTTTGGTGAACACTGTGCCTTTGTGGGAAACCCAGCTTGCGCAAGCGGTCACGATCCAGCGCTCGGGCGAAGCAGCGGAAGCCGTGCGCGATGCCAATGATCTGACCAATGAGTTGCTGACAGCGAACGCTAAGAACTTGCGCGAAGCGAACAAGATCATTCGCGAGGAAATGGAACGCGGTGTGTTCGATATCGAAGCCGTCAAAGAGGCCAACGAAAACCTTATCGGTACAATTCAGGAAAGCCTGGAAATTGCCGACGAAGGCAAGGCCAAGCGCGCAGCTGCCGAGAAAGAGCTTCAGCAGATGGAAGCCGATTTGAAAGCAACGCTGTCTGCCGCCAAAGCACGTGGCGACGGCACCGGCACCAACGCCGGGGAAGCTTTGTCGGACTCATAATCCATGTGGGCGCGGAAAACGGCCTTGGTGGGAAGTTTGATGGCGTGCCTTGCGGGGTGCGATCAGATGAGCTTGCTTGGAGGTGGGCCACAGCCTGCCCCACCCCCGCCAAGGCCCGCGCCCCCACCTGACGTTTTGCCGCGCGAAAGTGCGGAATTGATCGCGTTTTACGAAAGCATCGAACAGCGTCAGCGCACGCTTGGATTGCTGCGCACCGATGGCGGCGGCATTGATACGCCGATCAACTCGGCGCGGCTGGAACGCACGTTTACGCAGATTGCTTTTGCGCGCGAGTTTTCCGACGTGGGCAGCGCTTTGGTGCGTCAACAAACTGACAGTATGCTGCACCGCTGGGAAGAACCTGTGCGCATTGCAACGGTCTTTGGCGCCCAGGTGCCCGACATGCAGCGCGCCGATGACAGTGCCATGGTCGAGCGGTTTGCCAAACGATTGGGCCGCGTGACCGGGCATCCGATTTCCTATGTGGAGCGCGGTGCGAATTTTAACGTCCTGGTTCTGACCGAAGAAGAACGGCGCGTCTCTGGCCCGACGTTGCGGCGGTTTATTCCCGGCATTCGCCAACAGGAAATCGACGTCATTCAGGATTTGAACCGCGCCAGCTATTGCTTGGTCGTCGCCTCTGATCCCGGCGACGATGGAAAAATTACCCGCGCCTTGGCGATCATTCGCGCCGAGTTGCCACCATTGTTGCGCCTGTCCTGTGTGCACGAAGAAATTGCCCAAGGTCTGGGTCTTGCAAACGACAGCGCCGAGGCGCGCCCGTCGATCTTTAACGACGATGACGAGTTTGGGCGTCTGACCACGCTTGATGAGATGATGCTGAAGATGCTCTACGATCCGCGCCTAAAGCCAGGCATGGAGGCCGACACCGCCAAACCGATTGTGGCGCAACTCGCACTTGAAGCGTTTGGGGGCCCGTCATGAGTTTGCTGTCCTCTCTTGGCTTGGCAAAAAAACCGCAGGACACCGGGCTGACCGCGCGTGACTGGATTGTGAAAAACACCGAAGCGCCCTTAGAGGTTTGCGAAGTCGGGATATTCCCAACACCCGAAGGTCAGGTGACCGCGCTTGATCCGCTCGCTTTCTTTCAGGCAGCCGAGTATGTCGCAACACCCAAAACCGACCCCGCTTTTGTTGTCTTTCACGACACATCTGAGGGGCGTAATTCCAAGATGGCACTGATCTATTCAGAGGCACATGTCTCCGGTGGCAGAGATAAAGGAACATGCGCTGTGGATGCAGGCATGGCTTCGTTCTTTACGCCCAAGACGCACGCGGCTCAAACGGCCCTGTCGAAGAAGATCGCCAGCGACGGCAATCTTTATCACGATCACTTCGAACAATTTGACAACACACCTGCCGGGGGAGAGCGCAAAATCGTCGCCCTGCCCGACGGAACGCCGGTGCCTTATGTGCATTCCGGCTGGGGCGATGGCGGCTATCCCGTTTTCACGTTAACTGATACCCAAGGCGCTCTTTGCGCGGTCTATGTCGATTTCATGGGCCGCAATGAAGAGGGCGAATGGCTGACGCCTCCGGGCGTTTTGCTGACTTAAGAAGGAGACCCCAGATGGGCATTCTAGATTTTCTATCCGGCGAATTTATCGACGTCATTGAATGGACGGACGATACCCGCGACACGATGGTCTGGCGGTTCGAGCGTGAAGCGCATGAGATCAAATACGGTGCCAAGCTGACGGTGCGCGAAGGCCAATCGGCTGTGTTCGTCCACGAAGGGCAGTTGGCAGATGTATTTATGCCCGGTCTTTATCAGCTTGAGACCAACAACATGCCGATCCTGACCACGCTTCAGCACTGGGATCACGGGTTTAAGTCTCCGTTCAAGTCCGAGATTTATTACGTTTCCACAAGGCGTTTCACCGATCTGAAATGGGGCACCAAAAACCCGATCATCATTCGTGATCCTGAGTTTGGGCCGACCCGCATCCGCGCGTTTGGCACGTACACCGTAAAGGTCAACGACCCCGCTAAATTCCTGCGCGAGATCGTCGGCACCGATGGTGAGTTCACGATGGACGAGATCAGCTTTCAGATCCGCAACATCATCGTTCAGGAATTCTCTTCTGTCATCGCCAAGGCGGGCATTCCTGTTTTGGATATGGCCGGAAATACGCAAGAGCTGGGCAAGCTGGTGGCCGAGGCGATTTCGGAAACCATTTCCACCTACGGCCTTGTTTTACCAGAGCTTTATATCGAGAATATCTCGCTGCCAACGGGCGTTGAAAAGGCGCTGGACGAGCGTACATCGCGCGGTGTGACCGGCAACCTTGATGACTACTTCCGCTATAAAACTGGCGAAGCAATGGGCCAACCCGGTTCTGCCGCAGGCTCGGCCATGGGCATGGGTCTTGGCGCTGGTATGGGCATGCAAATGGGCGGTATGGCCGCTGGTCCTTGGGGCGGCGCACCACATGCACCCGCAGCTCCGACTCCTCCCCCGCCGCCACCGGTTGAGCACGTCTGGCACATGGCCAAAGATGGCAAGACCACAGGCCCGTTTTCAAAGGCGCACTTGGGTCAGATGGTGGGCGATGGATCACTTGATCGCGAAACATTCGTTTGGACCGCAGGTCAGGACGGCTGGCAAAAGGCTGAAGACGTGGCCGAGTTGGCGCAGCTCTTTACCATAGCGCCGCCGCCACCCCCACCCGGCGCGTAAAGGTCGAGGGTGTTTGCGCGACGCCCCTTTGCTTGGCCACACCAGCGCACCATGCTGAAGGCGCTGCACTATGGCGTGCTGCCGCTGTTCATCTGGTTCACGCTGGTGCAGCCG
Source organism: Paracoccaceae bacterium (assembly GCA_039942715.1). Taxonomy (GTDB): domain Bacteria; phylum Pseudomonadota; class Alphaproteobacteria; order Rhodobacterales; family Rhodobacteraceae; genus JABDJX01. Next base: position 180,040 of record JBDVBY010000007.1, on the reverse strand, counting down.
CAAGACGTGCGGCGCATTGGCAATTGGGCGTTTCAAATGCACTCGGTGTTTGGTCTTATCTTTGTCTCACTGGCGCTGTTCTGGACCGCGCTTTATCTGCGCAAAGGTCTGATCGGGCGACCCGGACCGAAACTGCCACTTTGGGGGCGCCGGGTGCATCGTTGGCTGCACATCACATTGATCTGGGGGCTTTTCCTGGTGGCGTTCACCGGATTTTTGCTTGGGCTGACGTCATCAGTGCTGCTTTGGGCCGGGGGCATTGTGCCAATTGCACCACCGATGGGATGGCCGGAATGGAACCACCTTGTGGGCATCGTGCATTCCGTTGAGTTTTATACGCTTGGCGTGATCGTCGCAGGCCACGCGGGCTTTCATATCTGGCGACATCTGTGGTTGCGCGACAATGCGCTGCGGATCATGGCGCCTAAACGTTTGCACAGGTATCTGTAAGTTATGGCACTGGAAGAACATCGTTTTCCCTGTGACACCTGCGGGTCTGATCTGCGGTTTGATCCCGGTGACGAACAGCTGATTTGTGATCATTGCGGCAATACCGAAAGCATCCGCCATGGCGCGTGGTCGCGCTCGGCCGCCATCGCGGAACAGGACTTTGGCCGTGCGCTTGATGCTGGCTTGTCGGAATCGGAAGTCAGCGAAACACGCACCTCGAAATGCCCGAACTGCGCTGCCACCGTCGAGTTTGATCCTGACATTCACGCAACCGAATGCCCGTTTTGCGCCACCCCCGTTGTCACCGACACAGGCGCGACCCGGCAAATCAAACCACGAGCGGTTTTGCCCTTTGTGTTGGAAGAAGGCGAGGCCCGCGGAGCGATGACCCATTGGCTTGGCTCGCTGTGGTTTGCGCCCAACGGGCTGATGGAATACGCGCGCAAAGGGCGCAAGCTAAACGGTGTGTACACGCCGTGCTGGACGTTTGATGCCGACACGCACAGCCGGTATTCGGGTCAACGCGGCACGGTTTATCACGAGCGCAGGCAGGTGCGGCGTAACGGCAAAACCCAGACAGTGAACGTGGCCAAAGTACGCTGGAAACCCGTGTCGGGGCGCGTCGCGCGGTTCTTTGACGATGTGCTTGTGATCGCGTCTACCGCCCTGCCCGCGCGCTTTGCCCGGATGCTGGTGCATTGGGATTTGACCCGGCTTGAACCGTACCAACCCGAGTATCTGGCAGGCTTTCGCTCTGAGGCCTATACGGTCGAGCTGCGCGACGCTTACGGCGAGGCGCGCCAGATTATGGATCGCCAAATCCTGCGCGATGCCAAGTTTGATATCGGCGGCGATCGCCAACAGGTCGATCATATCGACACCCAGATCAGCGACGTCACCTTTAAACACATCCTCGTTCCGGTCTGGGTCGCGGCTTACAAATACAGTGGAAAAAGCTATCGCTTTGTGGTCAATGGCCAGACTGGCGAAGTGGTAGGCGAGCGCCCCTATTCGGCGTGGAAGATCTTTTTTGCAGTACTTGTCGGTCTGATCCTCGCGGCGATGGCGGGCTACTTGTATGCCCAAGGCGAAATGCGATGAGGGCGTTGGTTCAGCGGGTTTCTGAGGCGGCGGTGCGCGTGGATGGTGCGGTTATTGGCGAGATCGGCGCGGGGCTTTTGATCCTTGTGTGCGCCATGGAGGGCGACAGCGACGAGGCGCCCGCCAAGCTGGCTGCGAAAATCGCCAAGCTGCGCATTTTCCGCGATGATCAGGATCGCATGAACCGCTCGCTCTTGGACACTGGCGGTGCTGCATTGATCGTCAGCCAATTCACGCTGGCTGCAGATACCTCACGCGGGAACCGCCCAGGATTTTCCACCGCTGCCGCCCCTGAGATCGGCGAACGGCTTTATGAGGCCTTCGCTGACGCTATGCGCGCTTTGGGGATCAATGTCGCAACGGGTCAGTTTGGCGCTGACATGAAAGTCTCGCTGATCAACGATGGCCCTGTCACGATCTGGATGGATACGGCCTAGGGCTTCTTCTGTCTGAAAATACCTCAAGGGGGTCTGGGGGAACGGCGTTCCCCCAGCGGATCGGCGCATCAAAGATGCGGTGATCCATCAAAAAACATGTTCGTCAATCGCCGCCCATGTGTCCGTCAAAACAGCCGCCTGAGCGTCAATCACGCGCGTTGCGCCTGTTGTCATTGCATCGCGCGCGACCGTGTTCTGCAAAGACACAACCACCTCAGCCAACGCAGGTGCACTCTCAACCTCACGCGCTCCGCCCATCGCCGCAAGCGCCTCATAACTCTCTGCAAAGTAACTCACCGCTGGCCCATGCAAAATGGCCGAGCCCAGTGCAGCAGCCTCAAACGGGTTCTTCCCCTCAAGCCCGACACCCTTCATATCCAGCGAATGGCCAACAAAAGAAACTGGCGCAAGGCGATACCAAAGCCCCATTTCGCCAATCGTATCGGCGATGTAGACTTGCGTGTTGCGTGTGATTGCTTGCCCCAGACTACGCCGTGCGACGTGATCAAATCGCGCTTTTGCCAGCGCCCCTAGGGCATCGCCATCTGCCACATGACGTGGCGCAATAATCATCAACGCATCAGGGTGCGCATCACGCACCAGCCCATGCGCTTGGATTATCGTACCGTGTTCATCGGCAATTGTTGCGGCGCCCAACCAGACCGGGCGCACGCCGATCTGGGTTTGCAGGCTTTCCAACTCAGAGCTATCGCAAGGCAAAGGCCGTGCTGCGGACTTTAGCGCGCCAACAACCGCGATCCGCTCCTTCGGTGCACCAAGGGCAACGAAGCGGTCCCGGCTGGCCTCGTCTTGAAGCAAAAGCGTGTCAAACAGCCCTAACACATGGCGCATTATTCCGCCCAATTTGCGGCGACGCTCGAAATTGTGTTGCGGCATCCGTGCATTGATCAACACCATCGGAATACCGCGCGCGGCTGTGTCGACCATCAGACGTGGCCAGAAATCAAGCTCTGCAAAGCCTGCTACATCAGGCTGCCAGTGATCGAGAAACCGCGCCACGGCGCGTTTGGTATCGATCGGCAAAAGCACGTGGTGCGCGCGTTCCGGCAATCCGGCTTTGTCGAGCGCGGCAACAGACGTGGCCGTGGAAGTTGTCAAAACCACATGAGCGTCTGGCTTTTTGGTGAGAGCCAATTCGATCAGTGGCAGCAAAGCGAGGCTTTCGCCGACGGAAAGCGCGTGAAACCACAAGACGGTGCCAGAGGGGCGCGGCGTAGCGTACTCCCCGTATTTCTCGGGCAAACGCGCTGCTATTTCCTTACCTTTGGCCAAACGTTTCTGGTGCACGCGACGCCAAAGTGGGTCGGACACAGATGAAAATGCCAGATACGCCTTGAGCAGCAAAGACACTTAGGCCGCACCGCGATTGAGCAGACGCAGCAAAGTGATCAGGCCAACGGGCTTGGTACCGTCGGTGACAAATGCCGCTGAAATACGCCGCCCTTGCAGGATCGCCAAAGCTTCGCCTGCGATCATGTCCGGCGCGAATGTGACCGAACCCTTGGTCATGATGTCGCGCGTAAGGGCTTCGTGCAGCGCGCCTTTCATCGTCGCGTCGGCCTGAGTTTCCAAATAGCGGCGGATGTCGCCATCTGTCACCACGCCGACCATTTCGTCGCCGTCAAGCACGCCAACAATGCCAAAGCCTTTGGCCGAAACTGTCCCAATCGCCTCGATCACAGGGGCCGTGGCTTTGACCAGCGGAAGGTTCTCGCCTTTGTGCATCACCTCATCAACGCGCTTGAGCGCCGCACCGAGCGAGCCACCGGGATGAAAGCTGTGAAAGCTCTCTTCAGAAAAGCCGCGTTTTTGCAAAAGCGCAATCGCCAGCGCATCGCCCATTGCCATTTGCAGCAGCGTCGAGGTGGTCGGGGCCAGATTATGCGGGCAGGCTTCGCGCACTTTGGGCAAGACCAAAGCCACAGTCGCCGCTTGTGCAAGTGTGCTGGTCGCCTCTCCGGTCAATGCAATCAGGGGGACGGACTGGCGTTTGGCATAGCCAATCACGTCAGAGAGTTCAGAGGTTTCTCCCGACCAGCTTAGCGCGAGCAAAACATCGTGGCCGGTGACCATCCCCAGATCGCCGTGGCTGGCCTCGACGGGATGCAAGAAGAACGACGGTGTCCCGGTGGAGGCAAAGGTCGCGGCCAATTTGGCACCGATATGGCCCGATTTGCCAAGGCCAGTGACGATCAAGCGACCGTTTGAGGCGGCGACAAGATCAACGGCAGCATTCAGCACATCGCCCATGCCGCCAACAGCCTCTATCAGCGCATCCAGCCCTGCGCGATCTGTCGTCAGCGCCTGTTTTATCAGCGGTTCAGCAGACATCTAACGGCCTCCTTTGCGTTCCCACTCGAATAGGTCAATCGCCCCTTTCACACAAGGGAGGCGCGCATCTTGCATCAGCCGTGCTGCGCCCAATAGGCATCCAACCAATCAATCGGGCAGCGCACAGAATGGGGAAATTTCATCCACATTTTCTTGCGACCCACCAGATCGATTGGTCGCGGGTCGCCGTGAAAAGCGACAACTTTGGTCGAAGGATCAGGTGCATCAGGCGGCTTGATCAGATCAAGGCCGATTGGTTGGCACAAATGACGCTTAAAGCTGACGACCCAAGTTTCGGGCCACGGTATCCAATGTTCAAGCTGACCCTCAACAAAGGTTTGCTCATTCGGGAAGCTGTCGTATGCTGCTTGCTTGTCGGCCATGAAGCTTTCGTAGACGTGCGGCAGTGCGCCCAAATCAAACGCGAAGATTCCTGTGCCAACTTCTGGAACCGCAACGGTTTTACCGCGTCGCCAATCGTGTGCAGAACCAATCGCGGAAAACGGGCTTTCAAAGTCGAAGAACGGTTCAAGGTTACCACTGATAACGGTGTCTAGATCAATGAACAGGCAGCGCCCGCTGAGCCCGTAAAGATCGGGTTGAAAAACCGCGAGTTTCGGCCACGCGCCATGCGCATACCGCTCGGGCGGCAGATCCAGATCAGGCAATGGAAAATGAACAATTTCCGGGTGGAGCCCCTCGGACTCATTGGTGAGGCACACAAATTTGAACGGCTTTTCAAGGTTGGCCGAGACGGCAGAAAAGAGCCGGTTGACGTATGAAGCGGGAAAGACATCTCCCCACTTCATCGTCAGAACAACACGCTCGCTCATGCGTTTTTCCTGAGATCATCATGCGCCTTAAGCTGTTTCAAAAGCGCTTCCATCTGATCCAAGGCCACCATGTTTGGACCATCTGACGGCGAGCGCGCTGGCTCTTCGTGCGTTTCGATGAAAACGGCAGAAACACCCACGGCGACTGCAGCGCGAGAGAGCGGTGGAACAAATTCGGCCTGTCCGCCGGTTGACGTGCCAAGACCGCCCGGCAATTGCACCGAATGCGTGGCATCAAACACCACCGGATACCCTGTGCCCGCCATGATCGGCAAAGCGCGCATGTCAGAGACAAGCATGTTGTAGCCAAAGGATGCGCCACGTTCGGTCAGCAAAATGCGTTTGTTCCCAGTGCTTTCCACCTTGTCGACGGTGTTTTGCATGTCCCAAGGGGCGAGGAACTGACCCTTTTTGATATTGACCACAGCCCCAGTTTCACCAGCGGCCAAAAGCAGATCGGTCTGGCGGCACAGGAACGCAGGGATTTGCAAGATATCCACGGCTTGGGCTGCGGGCGCGCATTGACTGGTGTCGTGAATGTCGGTCAAAACCGGGCAACTAAACTCTTCACGGATTTTTGACAGGATGCTAAGACCCTCGTCCATCCCGGTGCCGCGTTTGCCACTAAGGCTAGAGCGGTTGGCTTTGTCAAAGCTGGCCTTGAACACATAGCCGATCCCAAGACGCGCACAGACCTCAGCCAAGGTGCCGGCCAACATGCGTGCGTGCTCCAGCGTTTCCAATTGGCACGGACCCGAGATCAGGCACAGCGGCTGATCATTGCCAAAGGTGACATTTCCTGCCGTGACGTCTGTCATGCCAAACCCTCTTTTTTCATGATTTCTTCGATGAGCGGGATGTCTGATGGGTTATTCAATTCCCAAAACGCCCGGCCGCGCGCGTCTACTTCAACGCAGCGAATGGGAATGCCGTGCTCTAAGAAGCGCAATTGCTCTAACCCTTCGCGCGTTTCTAATGCGCCAATTTCAAGCGCTGCATACTCTTGCAGAGCCTTCGCACGATAGGCATAGCACCCAACGTGGTGATAGACCGGAACAGCATCGCTCGGGGCGTTGTCGTAAAACGGCACGATTTCTTTGGAGAAATAGAGCGCATCATTGTTCACACCGAAGACCGCTGTGGTTGCGCCGACGCGCCCGGCTTTGCGATCAGCCTGAAACTTTGCCAGATGCGGGCCATCGGTTTTCAGAACAGGCGTTGCCATTTGCACCTTCTCGTCGGCCATCGCTTTGATCAGCGCTTCGACATAGTGCGGGGGCGTCAGTGGGGCATCCCCTTGCAGGTTGATGATGATATCGGGCTTTGCATTCAGCGCCTCAACACCTAATGCACAACGCTCTGTTCCATTGCGCGCCTCGGACGATGTCATCAAAACATCAGCGCCAAAGCCGCGCGAGGCCGCGGCAATGCGATCATCGTCGGTGAGAACATAGACTGCGTCCACGCCCTCGACAGCTTTGGCAGCCAACCAGCTGCGCTCGATCAACGTGCGCTTTTCGCCGCTTGCGCCTTCCAGCACGGCCAAAGGTTTGCCCGGGAATCTTTGGGATTGATAGCGCGCGGGGATGAAAATAACGGTCTGCAAGCCAAGCCTCGTTCTTTTTTACTGGCTTAAGGAATTGCGTGCACCGATGCAATCACGCGGCGGCACTTGTGGTGGCGGGGGCGTTGCCCCTCTTGGACTTCGTCCAATTCACCCCAAGGTATTTTTTGGACAGAAGAAACTGAAAATTGACTTAAATTGTTAGATATCGCGTCCGCGGAAGCCGGTGGCGACGACGAATTTTTCCGATGAGTCTGACCGGGATGCGGGGGGTTTGAAATTGGCGACTTTGGTGAAACGGCGTTTTAGCTCGGCCTGAAGCGTGCCTTCTGCGCCGCCCGCCAGCACTTTGGCAACGAAGGTGCCGCCCTCGTCCAGCACATCAAAGGCCAGTTCGGCGGCGGCCTCGCAGAGCGCAATGATACGCAAATGGTCGGTTTGTTTGTGCCCCGAGGCTGATGCTGCCATGTCAGACATCACCACATCGGCTTGCCCGCCCAGCCACGCTTTGACCTTTGTGTCCGCATCGTCTTCCATAAAGTCGAGCACGTGGATTTCGGCCCCTGCAATCGGCTCGACCTCTTGTAAGTCGATGCCCAGAACAGTGCCCTGCGCTTTGCCGTGGCGGTCGCCCAATGCATTTACGCGCTTGACGGCAACCTGACACCAGCCACCTGGGGCACAGCCAAGGTCAACAACGCGCGCGCCGGGCACGAGAAAGCGGTATTTGTCGTCAATTTCCCAGATTTTGAACGCAGCACGGCCGCGAAAGCCTTCGTCTTGTGCACGTTTCACGTAAGGGTCGTTTAGCTGGCGTTCCAGCCACAGTTTGGACGACAGTTTGCGACCCCGCGCGGTTTTTACCCGCACGCGCAGATCGCGTTGGCCGCGTCCGCTTGTTTTCTTTACCATCGTCTTAGGATCCTAAAATCGCGCGCACATAACCTTGTGTTTCACGATATGGGGGCACGCCGCCATGTTTTTCAACCGCGCCCGGTCCGGCGTTGTAGGCCGCGAGTGCCAAACGCCACGAGCGGAACTTGCGATATTGCGTTGCAAGATATCGCGCGCCGCCTTCGAGGTTTTCCACTGGATTGTTTGGGTTCACCTGCAGGCTACGCGCGGTGCCGGGCATCAGTTGTGCCAGTCCAATCGCGCCCTTGTGCGAGAGCGCCTTTGGGTTCCAGCCGCTTTCTTGTTGCACAAGGCGCAGAAACAAATCCTCGGGTATGCCATGTTTGCGGGCTGCTTTGCGTGCCGCGCTTAGATATTTACCGCGATAGTTGCCAGTGAATTTCGGCACAGCGCCGGGTGTGCCGGGGATCATAACCTCGCGCGGTTGCAGGCGCACCGAGTTGGCGTATTGCGATGCAGCCCGGCTATCGAGCACAGAGGTTTGCTTGGCGAACGCCTTCAGACGCGCCTGATCCGCCATTGCTGGCAAAGCAAAGATCGTCGCACAAAGAAACGCTGTCAGTCGAAACACGTTTGCCCCCCAAGGCGGTGAAGGCTTTAAATTACACTGCTTGCGCGCAATTTCCAACCCTTGGGCTCTAAAAGCGAAAGGCGCATGCAAGTTGCCCCTGCACGCGCCTTTCTCATTCGTAAGAGCCAAGCTCTTAGATCAGGCGGCCCATCGCAACGGCGGTGTCGCCCATGCGGTTAGAGAAGCCCCATTCGTTGTCGTACCACGTCAAAATACGCACCATGTTGCCTTCCATCACGCGGGTCTGTTCGGCGTGGAAGATCGAGGAATGCGGGTCGTGATTGAAATCGCAAGAGACCAGCTTTTCTTCAGTGTACCCAAGGATGCCTTTGAGCGGGCCTTTCTTGGAAGCTGCTTTGATTGCCTCGTTCACGGCCTCGGCGGTGGTCTTTTTCTTAGATTCAAATGTCAGGTCCACGACCGAGACGTTTGGCGTTGGCACACGGATCGCGACGCCATCCAGCTTGCCCTTAAGCTCGGGCAGAACCAGACCAACAGCTTTCGCCGCGCCAGTTGATGTTGGGATCATGTTCAAGGCTGCTGCACGCGCGCGGTAGAGATCCTTATGCATCGTATCCAGCGTTGGCTGATCACCAGTGTAGCTGTGGATCGTGGTCATAAAACCCTTTTTGATGCCCACGGTTGCGTTCAGAACCTGTGCAACAGGGCTGAGGCAGTTGGTCGTGCAGGACGCGTTCGAGACAACGATGTCTTTTTTCGTCAGCGTCTTGTGGTTCACACCGTAGACGATTGTTTTGTCAGCATCCGCGCCGGGGGCGGAAATCAGAACGCGGCTTGAACCGTTTTCGAGGTGCGCCTGACACGCCTCTTTCGAAGTAAAAATGCCGGTGCACTCCATCACCACATCAACGTCTGCCCAAGGCAGATCAGCCGGATTGCGTTCGGCTGTGACCTTGATTTTACCACGGCCCACATCGATCCAGCCTTTGCCAGATTTTACCTTGATTGGGAAACGGCCATGCACACTGTCGTAACGCAGCAAATGCGCGTTGGTTTCCACTGGCCCCAGATCGTTGATCGCGATCACGTCGATATCTTTGCGACCCGATTCAATGATGGCGCGCAATACATTACGGCCAATACGTCCAAATCCATTGATTGCTACTTTAACTGCTGCCACGTTTTTCTCCTTCGTGTTCCCTTATCGCCAAAAGGCGAGTAGCCGGATCAGATCAAGAAACTTGCGAGCCAAATAGATGTGGCCTTCAAGCCCAAGCGCGTAATTCACCACAAAGGCCAATGCTAGGAATAGTCCCAGCCCAAGTGCGATCCGGTTTGTCATCGCGGGCCTTATGGCAAGAAGCGCGCTGTTATGAAAGGAAAAGCTTGAGCGCGAGAGAATGAAACCGCCGATCCGTGACCAGCTTAAGACAAAAGCGATCCCCAAAACGGCACGGCGCGTAAGGCGCTAAAGCAAGCTTGTTCGTCAATTGTAATCTCGGAGGGTTCCAATCCCGGAGCCAAATCAGGGAAATCCGCCGCCAAACAATCTTCGATGCAATCGGCATAATAGATGACGTCAGTTTGCATAACCGACAGCACCGGTGCGGGCTCAAGATCAAGCCCTGCCACCAAAAAACGATGACTGTGAAGCGGGATCAGCTTTGGAGCCGCGTCAAAAAGATCGATGACATGGTCGCGCTGTTTATCCGGATCACTTGGGCGATCCCCCCAGTCATCTTGCCAAAAAGCGTTGGTTTCCACATCAAACAAAATGCCCGCGATCAAATCGTCATAGGTACGTTTGATATCTGGAATGCCGTCCACCCAATCAGTGAAAATGTGCCGAGGTGGAGCCTGATGTAACGTATCCCCTTTAAATAAATACCAGATGGCCGGTTTATTTGCGGCGTTCAAAGTGGCAAGGAATGCGCGGTATTCTTCGGGGAACTTTGCGCCAAAGGATTGCTCAATCGCATCAATTTCGGCCTGAGACATGCCGGGTTTCCAGGCTGTGTCAGCGGCCCAAGTCGCCCCACCCACATCACGTTCGCGGAAATATTCTAACGAACGCTCGACATGTGTGGACCAATACGCTTCCGATAATGCGCGAAACTGCGCAAGATATGCCTGAAAACCGGGGCGCAGCATTATCCCATGCCTCCGCCGATCAGACGTTTGGCCAATGCGGTATAGGCATTAGCAACCGGTCCGTCCTGCAAGGCAACAGGTGCGCCGCTGTCTCCTGCGATGCGCACATCCAAAGACAGGGGAATTTCGCCCAAGAACGGAACGCCAAGCCTTTCAGCTTCGTTTTTTACACCGCCATGGCCAAATAAATGTGCTTCGCTCCCGCAGTCGGGGCACACATACGTCGACATATTTTCGATGAGCCCAAGAATGGGTGTGTTCAAAGTGTTGAACATATCCGCAGCTTTGCGCGCGTCCAAAAGGGCGACGTCTTGCGGTGTTGAGACAATGATAGCGCCGGTCACAGCAGTACGTTGGCACAAGGTCAGTTGCACATCACCAGTGCCGGGGGGAAGATCAATGATCAGAACGTCTAACGCGCCCCACTCCACCTGCCCCAACATCTGTTGCAACGCCCCCATCAACATTGGACCACGCCAGACGACGGCCTTGTCAGGGTCGACCATAAAGCCGATCGACATTAGCGTGACCCCATGGGCGTGCAGCGGAATGATGGTTTTGCCGTCGGGCGACGCCGGGCGTTTGTTGACGCCCATCATTTTTGGCTGGCTTGGTCCGTAAATATCAGCATCCAGCAAACCAACGCGGCGACCTTCTTTGGCCAAAGCAACGGCAAGATTGGACGAAACAGTGGATTTTCCCACACCGCCTTTGCCAGAGCCAATGGCAATGATGCGGTCTACGCCAGAAACTGGTGCGGGTCCGCCTTGCTGTGGCTTTGGATGACCGCCCACCTTTAGCGACGGCGGCTTGGGCGCTTCGGGAGCGCCTGCATGGGCTGTTAAGACGACCGTGGCCGCGGCAACACCGTCGAGCGCGCGCATGGCGTCTTCGGCCTGAGTGCGCACCCCTTCCAGCGCGCGGGCTTCATCTGCAGAGGCGGCTTCAATGACAAATCGGACAGAATCACCTTCGATTTGCAGCGCGCGTACCAAATCGCGTGAGACCAAATCTCCACCACCGGGAACTTCAATGTTGGCAAGCCTGTCAAGAATTACCGCACGCTCCACAGCCATATTACCGTCCTTTGCTTAGTTCTTTTGCATAGATCACGTTCTTTGGGCGCGGGTACAACCACAATGCGGCAATTTGCCAAAAACTTAGGCATTTCTGTGACTTAACGCAGCGGAAGCCATGCAGATGCTGCATGGCAGCATTGATGTTTGCGCTATTGTGCATCTGCAGCAATCACCTATCTTCTTATCAACATCAACGCGGTAATCCTGCCGCAACGAAGGAAACTGACATGACTACGATGAACTCAACAGCATCCGCCCCGTTTGGCGCTCGTGTCGCCAACATCTTTAACGGCCTGCGCGCACGTCGCGCTCAGTATACCGTTTATCGCACAACCATCCGCGAGCTTGAAAGCCTGAGCGAGCGTGAACTTGACGATCTGGGCATCAACCGTGCCACCATTCGCAGCATTGCCTATCAGGCAGCCTACGAAGGCTAAAGAATTCCGAGATCGGGGTCCATTCTCCTCCCTTTATGGACCCTGTAACGCGGCAACATCACCTCCTCCCGATGGAGCCGCATCTAAGACCCGGTCGGGTGTATCCGACCACCGACATGGGCCCTCTCCTCCCTTGGGCCAACGTCATTTTCGCGGCGGCGCCTCTCCTCCCTTGGCGTCGCCGCTTTTTTTTTGGCTATTTACACGCCATCGCTTTGACAAAACTTGCGCGGCCGTCGTGTGGGCCAAGACGGGTTTGGCTGACGGTTTGGCCGTCAAAGCGCAACGCCAGCACTTCGGTCCAGAAAGCATTTGCCACGATCAGTTCGGGCCCCTTTCCGCAATCGCGGATACCGCCCGCAATATCGCGCTCGCCAATGCGATGATTGGTGACGGCGGGAAAGGCGGCCACTTGTGTCAGTTGCCGACCTTGATAGCGGTATATTTTCAGTGTGCGCGCCAAATGCGGGCGATCTACGAAAGCCAATTCGATCAAACCGTCGCCGTCCAGATCAGCAGCGCCAACGCCCACGGGCGCTAACCAACGGTTGGATTGGCCGATATAGTCGTTCGCTGTGATCAGTCCGTCGACACCATAGATGGCCAGGCGCGCGCCGCGACGTGCATCGGACTCGACCACGACCACTTCGGCGAAACCGTCATTGTCGACATCGACCACACGGGGTTCGGTATCTTCGAACACACGGCTTTGGGGCAAAACGAACTTCAGCCGACGTCCTTTGGTGGTCTCAACAACCAAAGCGCCGTGTTCAATCGCATCGCCCAATACGCCATGGGCATAGCGCGTTGTGGGCTCGTCGTATTCAGCCGTGCTTACGCCCTCAGCCGCGCCCTGCCCTGCAGTTAGAGCCAATGCGACTGCGCAGGCGCGCAACATCAGATTTGCTTTTCGGGCATTTGCACCACAAGCCCGTCAAGGGCATCGCTGACCTTAAGCTGGCACGTTAGGCGTGATTGCTCAGGCTTGGGTTCAAAGGCAAAATCAAGCATATCTTCTTCCATCGCATCCACTGCGGGAAGTTTTTCGACCCAGTCGGGGTGGACGTAAACGTGGCAGGTCGAACAGGCACAAGCGCCGCCGCAATCAGCCTCGATGCCGGGAATGCCGTTGTCGCGCGCGCCTTCCATGACAGTTAACCCGTTGGGGACGTCGACGACATGTTCGGTTCCGTTGTGCTCAATATAGGTGATCTTAGCCATGATCGCTCCGAAGTAATGGTGTTTGAGCGGTTACCTAAGGCGGATGTGCGGATCATTCCAGCCCTTTGGGTTTATTTGGCGTAATTCGCCGCGCTTGCGCGCGTCGATCAACTGGAGGGGCGCTGCCCCTCCAGACCTCCCCGGGATATTTTCACCAAGAAGAAGGATTGGCACAGGCTTTTAAATGTTCTATGTTTGTTCCAATGGAGATATCTGCCGCACCGCCCCAATGGCCGCGCCCGCCTGCGTGCCTGCCGCATGATCAGCTTGATGTGCCGCCCAATGGCGCGCGCGTTGCTGTGGCCGGGTTGGTTTTGGTGCGCCAGCGTCCCGGCACCGCAAAGGGCGTGATTTTTATTACGCTGGAGGATGAAACCGGGATTTCCAACGTGATTGTCTGGCGCAAAATGTACGAGAAATTTCGCCGTGCAGTGATATCAGGGCGTGCGCTTAGAATCACGGGACGCGTGCAGCGCGAAAGTGGAGTGACCCATGTGATTGCCGAACAGATCGAGGATATATCCTGGATGCTGGATGATCTGATCCGCCCGGGCAAAGTGCGCGCGGCCTATCAACCTTAGCCTTGTTTTGTAAGCACTGCCATCGAAGCATAAAACGTCAACGAAGCGATGTCAGCTTTGCCCAAGGCCGCATCGTCAACAAGTTGTTTAAGTACGCCAATCATACCGGTTTCATAGCTTGGAAAGCGGTCACCCTCGTCTGGTGTGCGCGTCATCGGGGCGTAATCAGGCCAATCGGGAAAGCGCACGGACGCAGCGATGTCTTCAAAGATATAGAGACCACCAGGCTTCAAGTGACTGAAAAGATGTTGAAAAGAGGCCTTGGTTAACCGTCCGATGTGGCTTGCGTCATCGACGATCAGATCAAAAGGACCGTTTCCCGCCGTTGCCTGATCCAACACGGCCACGTCTTCTTGGCGCCCGCTAATGTAAGTGACGTTATCCAAGCCCGAAATATTTTCGGGCGCGGTGCGCATATCAAGCCCAGTGATGCGCGCGCGCGGCAGGAACTCGCGCCACAGCAACAGCGAATGCCCCGAATGAACGCCTAGCTCCAGCAATGACACCTCGCGGTCGCAGTAAGGTGCGAGAATCTTTTGGTAGGTGTCCAGATACGTCGGAGGTTTACGGGTGTGCTGCCCAACGGGATAGACCCGATCTGCGACCTCATGAAGCGTCTGTGTCAAAGCTTAGCCCTTTCGCGCAATTCTTGCGGAGTTGCCTTTGATCTAACGCTGGGCCCGCTAAAATATCCGTTAATTTCCCCAAAAATTTGCGCATAAGCCGCTCTGTTGCCGCGAAACGTCCGGGCTTTTGCCACAATTGGGCTCCACGCTTTCCCTGATGGGGAGTGAATCATGCTATTTAAAAACCTGACGCTGAAGAAAAACGTGGTGATGCAAGTCTCGCTGGTCGAGGTGCATTTGCCGGTCATTATGGGCCACAGCGATGCGGAAGAGATTTTTGTCGCGCCTTTGAAAGAGCAGATGGCAGCGGCTGGCATGGGCACGGTGATGGACACCAATGTGGCTATGAACGGCGGTGAACAAGTCTGTGGGCTGACACTTTATCTTGGACTGCGGGATGCGTCGCGCGCCGGATTGCAAACAATCGCGCACATGCTTGAGCATTTGGCGGCCCCTTGTGGGTCATCTATGCGATTGTCTGAAGGTGTGGGCGATCCATTACTGTTTGGGCGCGCTGAAGGATTGGAGTTGTCAGTGGATCGCCGTTTGACCACCAGCGAAAAGGCGCGGCACGACTTTTCCAAAGTATGCCACGACGCGCTTGCAAATCTGGCCGTCAGCCGGGGATGGGCGCAGGATCAGGATCGCACGCTATTTTACTTTTATGGCAACGATCTGGCCAGCATGCGCGACAGTCTTTCGCGCGTTTTGTCAGATCATCCAAAATTTCAGGGTGCGATGTTGCGCCGTATGTCGTGAGATCATTGCGCAAGGGACGCGGCTTGCCTATAGCTTTCAGCGGTTAATCCTGCCTGGAGCGCACGCATGTCTGACACCCGCACTGAAACCGACAGCTTTGGACCGCTTGAGGTTCCTTCCGAAAAGTACTGGGGCGCGCAGACGCAGCGCAGTCTGATGAATTTCCCGATTGGCTGGGAGAAACAGCCCGTTGCCGTTGTGCGCGCTTTGGGCGTGATCAAGCAAGCCTGTGCTGAGGCGAACAAGGCCGCCGGAGTGCTTGAGGCTGACAAGGCCGATGCGATGATTGCCGCGGCAGGCGAGGTTGTTGCGGGCAAGCTGGATGATCATTTTCCGCTTGTCGTTTGGCAGACCGGGTCGGGCACGCAATCGAACATGAACGCCAATGAGGTGATCGCAAACCGCGCGATCGAAATCATGGGCGGCGTGATTGGCTCGAAAGAACCTGTGCACCCGAATGATCATTGCAACATGGGGCAGTCTTCAAACGACACCTTCCCCACTGCGATGCATATTTCCACGGCAATGACGGCGCGCGATGTGACGTTGCCGGGATTGAAGAAGCTGCATTCAGTTTTGGAAGCCAAAGTTGCTGAGTTTGATGGCATTATCAAAATTGGCCGCACGCATACGATGGATGCCACACCTTTGACGCTGGCGCAGGAATTTTCCGGCTATGCGCATCAGGTGGCCAAATCTATTGAGCGGATCGAGGCGGCTTTGGGAGATATTTATGAGCTGGCCCAAGGCGGTACGGCTGTGGGCACCGGTCTGAACACGCGGCCCGGTTGGGGCGAAGAGGTTGCCGCCAATATGGCGCGGATAACCGGGCTGCCGTTTGTCACTGCGCCGAACAAATTTGAGGCACTGGCCGCGCATGACGCGATGGTGGCGATGTCGGGGGCTTTGAAGGCTGCTGCAGCGTCGCTGTTTAAGATTGCGAACGACATTCGCCTGCTTGGGTCTGGACCGCGCTGTGGTCTTTATGAACTGCTTTTGCCAGAGAATGAGCCGGGTTCGTCGATCATGCCGGGCAAGGTGAACCCAACTCAGTGCGAGGCGATGACGCAGGTCTGTGCGCATGTGATTGGCAATGATGCAGCTGTTGGGTTTGCGGGAAGCCAAGGGCATTTTGAGCTGAATGTGTATAAGCCGATGATGGCCTATAACGTGTTGCAATCCATGCAGTTGTTGGGTGACGCGGCCTCGGCCTTTACCGACAATTGTGTGGCCGGGATCAAAGCGAATGAGAGCCGGATTGATCAGTTGATGCGTGAAAGCCTGATGCTTGTCACAGCGCTTGCGCCAACGATTGGTTATGACAATGCCACGACCGTGGCCAAGACAGCGCATAAGAACGGCACGACTTTGAAAGAGGAAGCCGTCAAGCTTGGCTTTGTCGATGAGGCGACGTTTGACGAGGTTGTGCGCCCCGAAAAGATGATTGGACCAAAGTGAGTGTCACAAATCTGAACAAAGCGCGAAAAACCCGTGCGCGCAAGAACGCCAAAGCGCGCGCGGCTGAAAACGCGGTCGCGTTTGGACGGACGAAGACGGAAAAGGCCGCCGACCTTGCGCAAAAGGCGAAATCCGAAGCGCGGGTTGATGACCACAAGCGCGAGCGCTGAGAGATGGGCAGACCTGTGAAGCGGTCTTTGACTTTGAAACAACACCGCACAAGCGTGTCGCTGGAGGACGAATTCTGGCGAGCGTTTTGTGACATTGCCAAGGCGCAGGGACGTCCGATCAATGATCTGGCCGCTGAGATTGATTCAGGCCGCGACCTGGACACCGGGCTCGCCTCGGCGATCCGGCTTTTTGTTCTGGCGCACTATACCGAGTAGCGCGTTTTACCGGACTTTGACGTTTAAGCACATTCCATCACGGGTGCGCGTGGTCAGATGCGCGACTGGCACCGGTGTGTCCACCACTTCGAATTCAAAACGCGCCATAAAGGCTGCAAGCAAAATCGCCCCTTCGCTGAGAGCAAACGCGGCCCCTGGGCATACGCGCGGCCCTGCCGAAAACGGCAAATAAGCCTCTCGTGCCGGCTTGGCCTCCCACCGCTCGGGGCGGAAGGTGTCCGGGTCGTCCCATGCTTCGACGTGGCGGCCCAGATGCCAAAGCGAGATGACAATCTGCGCGCCGGATTTGATGGCGCGTTTGCGAAATGTCTGCGCGCTGGCGGCCTCGCGCACCATCATGGGCACCGGAGGATAAAGCCGCAACGTCTCTTTCAGAACATCGCGCGTGAGCGGCATCTTTGAGAGGTTTGCGAAAGACGGTGCGTCCATGAACGCTTTTGCTTCTTGCGCGACTTGATTGCCGTGCTCTGGCGATGCGGCCAGACACCACAGCGCCCAGCTTAACAGCGCCGCGCTTGTTTCGTGCCCGGCCAAAAAAAAGATCGCCACCTGATCGATCATCTCAGATCGGGTGAAACAGACCCCGGTTTCAGGGTCGCGAGTTGTCATGATTTTGGTCGCAAGATCGTCGGGTGCCGTGCCGTCTTCGATCTGCGCTTGGCGCGCATCGACCAGTTGGGCAATCAGGTCGCGCAGCGCGTTGGCGGTTTCTTTGGTGCGTTTTTTATGACGCACAGGCCACCACGGGATCAAGGCTGACAGGATCGCTACCGGCTGGCTGCGTTGAAACGCGCGGAACGCCTGATAGGTGTCGGATGCGGTTTTGTATTCGATTGGCACGGAGAACAGGGTACGAAAGATAACATCAGCCGTGGCGTGGCTAGCGGCGGCTTCAATATCCACGACGCCCGGTTCGACACGCTCAACGGCAGCTTGTGCCGCTTCCAACATCGCCGGAAACTGATCTTTGATGCGCCCGCCTTCAAAAGCCGGATTGATGATGCGGCGCTGACGCTCCCAGAGCGATCCGTTGGTCACAAACACCGATTGGCCTAACAGAATGTTCAGCCCGCGCGTAACCCGTTCGGATTTGGGGAACTCTTTTGGCGCGTCGATCAACACGCGGCGCACTAAAGCTGGATCATTCACAAGGTAGGAGCGGAAGAACGGCGTGCGAAACTCTGCCATTTTAGCGCGGTAAAGTTTGGCCGGTTGTGCTGACAGGATATCGCGACGAAACATTCGCCAATAGCGCCACAAAGAGACCTTCGATCCACGCGCCGACGGTTTTGGTGGAATCATGGCATGGTGGACGTAAAGCGTGAAGCCGGCACATCGATACGGCTGTTTGAAGAGCGTCGCCCGCGAAACCGTTGACCCAGCGTTTGCGGGCCTGCGGTGATTTTGAAATAGTCGTATTCGCCCGGATTATCGAAGGCGCAAAGATACTGAAAATGCAGTTGAAAATAGCGGTGGCGCAGTTCTTTTTGCCGCTCTTTCGACAGTGTTTTAGAGAAGGCGGCAGACAGGATCACCGGCCATCTTTGACCTGTTTCAGGGGCAACGCCCGAGACAGAAACTGGATCAGACAGCGCAAAGGAACAGCCATCGCCGGGCGCCGAAATGTCGATCCAAGTCATGTCTTCGGACGTGGACAAAAGCCGCAGATCACGGCGCAGACGATCCGCTTCCGGCAAGAAACTAACCATCGGGATCACCTGCCCCAGTGTCAGCAACGACAGTGCCGGACCACCATCGCGCCCCATTGGCGTACCGCGTAGAATGTCAGCGACAAGTGAGACCGCCAGTTGCGCGCCGGATGAATGACCGACGATCAGCACCTCATCTATATCTTCGCGCAAGGCTCCTTCGATGCGGTGGCGAAATTCGTGCAAGCGCGCCTCGATTTCGTCGGGATAGGCCCCGCGCCGTTTGGCGGTATAGGCGTAATCGTGCATCAGGTAGTAAGCGAAAGTCTTGTTATCTTTTGATTTAAACCAACGCAGAATAATCAGAGCGATCGGCAAGAAGATCACCCAAAACACTGCTCCGCCAACCAAACTCCATAACCAACCGTCGGTCACGGCTCCAAAACCGAAGAGCTGCTTAACCGCAGAGGCCCCTGAAAGCGTGAGCCAGGCTGCGAAACTGCCTAGGCTGGACGCTGCGACAATGGCAATGAGCAATTGGCCCAAAAGCATCGCGACGGGATAAAGCGCTGCCAGAACCGGGCCTTTGGCCAGCCATGTGAGCCGTCGCAACGTTCCTGTTGAAATGTAGGTCCACGCCGTTTTCACCAGTGCAAGATAGGTGCCCGCAATGCCAGCGCGCATGGACGACTGCACCAGATCGTTCCAGATCAAAACATCAATTTTGCTTTGCACCTGCGCCCCATCAATGTCGGCGCGGACCTTCCAGCCAGTGTCGGACTGACCCGGTTTCTGCTCAATGCGATAGCCAGAGATATCGGCCTGCAGCGCGCTTTGCGACCGATAAAGCTCGCGATAGCGGCGCGGCGGGTGTGGATCGTAACCGGGGATATAAAACACCCGGCGACGCGACACCGCGTTATGAGAGTCGGCAGACATGGGCGCAAATTAGCGACAAGGCCGCGCCGCGAGAAGTCAGAAAATCCAAAGAATTGCGCAGGTGTTGCTAACCAAACTGTTGCAAAACAGGGAATTGCTCGTTCAGCCACCAGCTAAAGTCAGTAAAAGCACCCGTCAGCATCAGCAACCCAACGGTCCAAAGCAGCAGGCCCATGACGCGTTCGATCCGCTCCATATGCTTGCGCATCCACGCCATAAGCCCCGACAGACGCGGGAAATAAGCAGCCACTAAGATAAACGGCACCCCAAGTCCAACAGCGTAGGCGGCCAAAAGCGTAGTGCCGCGTGTCACATCGCCTTCTGAGGCGGCCAACGACAGGATCGCACCGAGAATGGGACCGATGCAGGGCGTCCAACCAAAGGCAAAGGCGAGCCCCAAAACATAGGCGCCAAAGGCCGATCCACCCTTGTCGCCTGCATCGATCCGCATCTCGCGATCCATAAATCCGATGCGGAAAACGCCGATGAAATGCGCGCCAAAGATCATGATGACAACGCCTGCGATGGAAACGAACCAGTCTTGATTGGTCAGAAAAAACCGCCCAAAGGCACTGGCGGTAAAGCCAAGAAGCAGGAACACGGTAGAAAGGCCGAGGACGAAAAAGATCGAGGCACCCAGCGCGCGGTTGCGCGACTTGCGGTCAGCGCCTTGCATGTCAGAGACGGAAACGCCGCCCATATAGGCCAAGTAAGGCGGCACGATTGGCAAGACGCAGGGGCTAAGGAACGACAAAAAGCCAGCGGCAAGCGCCACTGTCATGGCAGGCAGCAAGCCTGCATCAAAGATGTCTATTCCAAACATACGTATTCAACCTTTGCGCCCTTGTTAGCGGGTTTCGCGCGCCCCGTCATGACACGTGTGGTCACAACTTGGTGGACAAACTGTAACACCGCAATTACGGCTTTTGGCAATGAGTGACGTTGAAATCCTTGATGCAACCGGGCTTTTGTGTCCGCTGCCCGTGTTAAAGGCGGCAAAACGTCTGCGTGGCATGGCGCCGGGTGCCGTTTTGCAAATTATGGCGGATGATCCGGCAGCGGTTGTGGATGTCCCGCATTTTTGCGCTGAACAGGGGTACACGCTTGTTTCAAATGACGAAACAGACGGCGTTCAGACCTATGTGATTAAAAAAGCCTAGGCGGGTTTCAAAGACATTTTCGCAAAGACGAAAAGGGCAGAGATAATCCCTGCCCCTTTGTCGTTCACTTATTTCCCAGTGACCACCAACCGCGGCGTCGCGGCTTTGCAGGCTCATCAGGAGCGGCAGCGGCGGGCTCTGGGGCTGGTTCTGGCTCGGCTGTTGCAACCAGAACAGGTTCTGGTTCGGGCGCAGGCGCAGGTTCAGCAACCGGCTCTGGTGCCGGTGCTTCGGCCTCGACCACAACGTCTGCTGCTACCGGTTCTTCTTTCTTACGGCGCGTGCGGCGACGTTTTGGTTTTTCGACCACAGCCTCTTCTGCGACAGGCTCGGGCGTCTCAGCCACCTCGGCCACTGGCTCTTGCTCAGGTGCATCCGCTGCAGGTGCATCCGATTTTTTGCGACGCGAACGGCGGCGCTTTGGCTTATCTTCTTTGGCCTCAGCGCCCTCTTCTGCAGGCGCATCGGCAGGTTTGTCTGCCTCAGCTACATCTTCGCCAGAAGCGTCTGCTTGCGGCTCGGCTTTCTCGCCATCCTGCGACTGCTGCGCGTTCTCTTGACCTTCGCCGCTGGCGTCTCCGCCACCTTTGCCACCGCGACGACGACGACGCCGACGGCGCTTGCGCTTTGGCTTATCCTCTTCGGGCGTTTCCTCGACGATGGCCTCTTCTTCCTCGGCCACGTCCTCATCAACCTCTGCCATCAGCGATGCATCGACAGACACCACTGGTGCTGCTTCAACGCGGCGGGTCGCGGTTTTGAATTTCTCAATCGAGAAGTCAGGCGAGACAAGGAACGGATCGGCTTCAAGACGGATCGCCATGCCATAGCGCGCTTCGATCTGCGCGATATGCTCGCGTTTCATGTTCATCAGGAAGTTGACGATCGAGACAGGCGCTTTGAGCAGCACTTCTTTCGTGCGGCGGCGCACGCCTTCTTCTTCAAGCTGGCGCAGGATCGTCAGACCAAGGCTGTCTTCGGACCGGATCAGCCCGGTGCCGTGACAGGCCGGACACGGCTGTGTCGAAGCCTCAAGCATGCCGGGACGCAAACGCTGGCGCGACATTTCCATCAGACCAAAGCCTGAAATGCGACCTACCTGGATGCGCGCGCGGTCGGTTTTCAAACGGTCCTTAAACCGCTTCTCAACGGCTGAGTTGTTCTTGCGCTCTTCCATGTCGATGTAATCGATCACGATCAGACCGGCCAAGTCGCGCAGGCGCAATTGGCGCGCCACTTCTTCGGCGGCCTCAAGGTTGGTCTTGAGCGCGGTATCTTCAATCGAGCCTTCTTTGGTCGCTTTACCCGAGTTCACGTCGATAGCGACAAGCGCTTCGGTGATGCCGATCACGATGTAACCGCCGGATTTCAGCTGCACCGTCGGGTTAAACATCCCCGCGAGATAGCTTTCGACCTGATGGCGCGCAAAAAGCGGCATTGGCTCGTTGTAGTGTTTCACGTTCTTGGCGTGGGACGGCATGATCATCTTCATGAAGTCCTTGGCTGTGCGATAGCCAAGTTCGCCTTCAACCAAAACCTCATCAATGTCGCGGTTGTAGAGATCGCGGATCGAGCGTTTGATCAGGTTGCCTTCTTCATAGATTTTCGCCGGAGCAATCGACTGAAGCGTCAGGGCACGAATTTGCTCCCACAGACGCTGAAGGTATTCATAGTCGCGCTTGATCTCAGTCTTGGTCCGCTTGGCACCTGCCGTGCGGATGATCAGACCGGCGCCGGTTGGCACCTCGATCTCGTTAGCGATCTCTTTTAGCTTTTTGCGGTCAGGTGCGTTGGTGATTTTACGAGAAATACCACCACCGCGCGCGGTGTTGGGCATCAGAACGCAGTAGCGACCAGCCAGGGAAAGGTACGTGGTGAGCGCTGCGCCTTTGTTGCCGCGCTCTTCTTTGACGACCTGAACCAGAAGGATCTGGCGGACCTTGATGACTTCCTGAATTTTATAGCGACGCGCACGCTGCTTGCGCGGGCGGCGAATTTCTTCGGCGGTATCATCGTCTGCGACAGATTCGATTGTCTCGTCATTTTCAGAGGCATTGTCGGCCGCAACGTAGGGCTTTTCGCCCTCTTCATCGTCGTCTGCATCAAGCTCGACTACATCCATACCGGGGATGTCTTTGGCGTCTGCCGCGGGCGTTTCCACGGTTTCAGCAACGGCTTCGGGCGCAGCTTCTGCTTCAGGAGCTGGCTCTGCGTCTGGCGCACCTTCTTCAGGTGTTGGCACCTCGGCAGTGACGACTTCGTCGTCGGACTTCACCTCTTCAGCCTTTGGTTTGGCCTTAGAGCGGCTGCGGCGGCGGCGTTTGGGTTTTTCTTCTTCCTCGGCTTCGGCGCGGGCGTGCGCCATTTCTTCGGCGATCAACGCTTCGCGATCGGCCACCGGGATTTGATAGTAATCGGGGTGAATCTCGGAAAAAGCGAGAAACCCATGACGGTTACCCGCATAATCGACGAACGCCGCCTGAAGCGACGGCTCGACCCGTGTTACTTTTGCAAGATAGATGTTGCCAGCAAGCTGGCGTTTGTTTTCGGATTCAAAGTCGAATTCCTCGACCTTGTTTCCGTCGACCACCACAACGCGGGTCTCTTCCGCGTGGGTGGCATCGATAAGCATTTTGTTCGACATAAGGGCTTTCTGCGCAACGAAAGGCGCCGGCCGGGTGGGGCCAGAGGATTAACATTGCGGCTGATTGGGGCGACGAAGCGTGGCTGGGCCATAGGGCGTGAGCCCGTCAAAGACGGGGAAACGCCAGTACTTTCCCGCGCGCACGTCATCGCGTTCTTCTCCGGCCACACCAATATGGGGCGGCCCGTTCAAGGCCCGGCGCAGAGAACTCTCGCGGCACGGGCAATTCCAAAATGTGGCCAAATGGCCTGCGAGCCGGACCAGGCGCTGAAAAGCAGCTTTTTCCTTGGAACGGCGAAACTCGATTGTGAGCGCCACCTTGCAAAACCGGCAGGGGGCTTCCTCACCTTTTCAACATAAGGGGTGTGGTACTGAAATTACAATGACGAAGTTCGTGGCAGAAGTCGATTTTGGCCCGGCGTTGCTTCGTGCATCTTAAGAACATGCCGCCGACGACGCCTGCATTTGAGCATCGTATGACTGTTAAGGTTTTGCGCCTGAAACGGCTCCTTGTGCTGTTTCCAATGGCGCTGGTCCTTCTTTTGCTTGGGTATGCCCTAATTCCAGAGGGATCATTCCTGACGCTGGCAAGTGGTGACATCTCGTTTTTTCGGCACGCGTTGGGGCATGTCATGTGGATTGGCGGGGCTTGGATTATGGTGGCCGAGACGGTCAAATCGGCTCTTGCGCGCGGGAATGCAGGGGCTTGGCACATCAAACTGACGTCTGAGAGGCTTTTGTGGCAGGCGCCGCGCCAGCCCTATGGCCGCGAGGCGTCTTTTGATCTTGCTCTGAGCGAGATTGATCGATGCGAGTACCATTATGACAGCGAAAACGCCAATTTACGCTCACATTGGATTTATCCCAGCAATGGCACTCCCATCCGGCTAAAAGACACATCTGGCGTTGATATTCCGCGCCTTTTCAGCCTGTTAGAGGATCTTGGCGTGCCCTACCGCCAGGTTGATACATAATCGCGCGAAGCGATTAAGGTGTGATGAGCGCAAGTGCGGCGGACATGTCTGACGCCGATGGTGCGGCGACGGACATTTCAGTAACGCAAGCCAGTGCGATCATGCTGAATATGGCAAATCTTAAAGACATTGTCGGTACTCCTAACCAGTTGTTAGAAGTATACGTAATTCATGAACGACGTTCATGCAAGAGAAAAATGAACGATGTTCACATTTTTCCTCTAAAGGAGTCCTGCTTTTTCCACCGCCTCTCGCAAGTCAGTAGCTATGGATTGACCTAAAAGCGGAAAAGCCCTGTCTTTTGGACGTAAATCAGGTATCTGCCACACCGTACATCCCGCAGCGGTTGCCGAATGAACGCCGGGGTCGCTGTCTTCAAAGGCTGCGCAATGTCCGGGATCAAAGCCGACGACTTGCGCGCCCATCGTATAAGGCGCGGGATCAGGTTTTGGGGCTGATACACGATCGAAACCGATGACGTCGACAAAAAAAGGGAGCAACCCTGCGCGTTCTAGATGATGTCTCGCGCGTGGTGTGCGGGTGGTGGTGACAACCGCCATTGGCACGCGTTTTTCGTGAAGAGCGCTGAGAGTTTCCAAAACCCTTGGGCGCAAAGGAACAGCTTTGGCCATCGCAGCCTCAACCCCAGCGGCCCAATCAGCGTCCATAGCATCAATGTCCACATGCGGAACAGCCTCGATCACGCGTGCGCGGGTGTTGGCAAAACTTGTTCCGACCACGTTGCGGTAAAGCGTATCTGAGGCCTGTGCTGTGACGTCATAGGCCGCCATGAGCGTGCGAAACACGTCCATTCCGACGCGCTCGGTGTCGAGCAACAGCCCGTCCATATCAAAAAGGGCTGCTTTGAAGGTCAAAAGGGCGTCCTGTTTAGTGGATTTTGACGCAGGGCAAACCTGCGCCGATCAACTGGGGGATTTCATCCCCCAGACCCCCTAGCATATTTTTGAACCGATGAAAGCGAGGCCTGCTTACAGGTAATCGGAGCGTTGCAGGCCGTATTTCGCCATTTTCTCGTTCAGCGTGCGGCGTGGCAGGCACAGTTCTTCCATCACATTG
This sequence comes from Paracoccaceae bacterium, assembly GCA_039942715.1. GTDB lineage: Bacteria > Pseudomonadota > Alphaproteobacteria > Rhodobacterales > Rhodobacteraceae > JABDJX01. The sequence continues at coordinate 154,694 of JBDVBY010000007.1, read as the reverse complement.
ACGATAGAACCGCGGTGACGGCGCATGGTGTTGTCGATCAACATGCGCTCGAAGGCTTCGACGTATTCTTTCAGCGGCTTGCCTTCGGTGGTCACTGTCATGTCGGCGGCTTCTTCATTGTCGGCCATCAACAGCGAGGCGATGGTGCCCGAGCCACGACGCGATTGTAGCACCGCGCGTTCAGCGATGTTCACAAGCTGGCGGATGTTGCCAGGCCAAGGCGCCTGAAGCAGCTGTGCGGCTTCCTGTGCGCTGACGTCGGGCACTTCACAGCCGTATTCGTCGGCGTATTGCTCGGAAAACTGTTGGAACAACATCAGAATGTCTTCGCCGCGCTGGCGCAGAGGTGGCAGCGTAATTTTCATGGCTGCCAGACGGTAAAACAAATCAGGGCGCAGAGCGTCTTCGCAGGTTTTGCCCTGTTCTTGCAGGTTACAGATCGCAACAATGCGGGTTTCGGCTGGCGTGCCTTGATCGTTCATCCAGCTGAGCAAACGGGCCTGAAGCGGTTGTGGCAGCGCTTCGATGTCTTCTAACACCAAGGTGCCGCCACGGGCCTCTTCAAGGAGCGGGATTTGACCACCCTCTTCGATTGGGCCGAACAGACGCGCGGCCAGTGTATCTTCGTCGTGGGCCGCGCAGGAAAACAGCACAAACTTTTTGCCGGCTTTTGCACCGACCGCATGGAGCGCGTGGGCGACAAGGGTTTTGCCCGTGCCAGTTTCGCCTTCGATCAGCACATGGCCGTCCGCTTGGCCAAGATCGAGGATGTCTTCGCGCAGGCGCTCCATTACCGGAGAGGCGCCGATCAGTTTTTTCATAATGCCAGTGCCGTCGGACAGCTCGCGGCGCAGCGCACGGTTATCAAGCGTGAGGCGGCGCGCATTAGAGGCGCGTTTGGCAAGCTCGGTCATTTTGTCGGGGTTAAACGGCTTTTCGAGGAAATCGAATGCGCCAACCTGCATTGCCTCGACTGCCATCGGCACATCACCGTGACCTGTAATCATGATCACTGGAAGCGCGCTGTCCACGCTCATCAGGCGCTTGAGAAAGCCCATGCCGTCCATGCCGGGCATTTTGATGTCGGAGACAACCACGCCAGGAAAGTCCGGGCTGAGCGATTTCAGCGCATCCTCGGCACTGCCGTAGGTTTCCGTGTCAAATCCGGACAAGGCCAGCCACTGGCTGATCGATTGTCTCATATCCTGTTCGTCGTCGACGATTGCGACCTTCATCGTCTGCGCCATGGGATAATACTCCGCTAGTTATTCCGCCGCCTGCGACGCGAAGGCCGCTAGTGGCAAGGTGATTTCAAACACTGCCCCGCCGTCTTGCCCGTTGCGGGCTGTGAGACGGCCTCCAAGGTCGTTAACGATCCCCGAGGAGATCGCAAGCCCCAGCCCGGTGCCATCACCGGGGGCTTTTGTGGTGTAAAACGGTTCGAACAGGCTATCGAGGTCTTCGATCCCGCTGCCGTTGTCGCGCACAGTGATCACGACGTCATCGCCGACCGAGACCAAAACCTTCACTTCGGGGTCACTGGTGGCTTTCGTGGCGTCAAGCGCGTTGCGCAACAAATTGATCAGCACCTGTTCCAGGCGGATTTTGTCGGCGTCGATCATAACCGGATCGCGCGGCAAACTGGCCGCAATCGCAATCTCGCGGCGACGCAACTGAGGCTCCATCATCGCAAGGGCCGAAGAGACAGAATGCCTAACATCTATTGGTTCAACTGCGTCTCCGCCTTTGCGCGCATAGGATTTGAGTTGGCGGGTGATAGCCCCCATCCGCTCGATCAGATCATCAATGCGCTGGAACGAGGACAGCGCCTCGTCAGAGCGGCGGCGTTGCAGCAAAAGCTTGGCTCCGGCGAGGTAGGTTTTCATCGCCGCCAACGGTTGGTTAAGCTCGTGGGAGACCGCCGCAGACATCTCGCCTAACGCCGCCAGTTTTGAGCTTTGTTGGATGGTTTGCTCGGCCACTTCAAGGTGCGCTTCAGCCTTTTCGCGTTCGGCAATTTCCCGCTGCAGCGCCATATTAAGCTGGCGAAGTTCAGCCGATTCCGCTTCGAAGAAACGCAAACGTGAACGCGCTTTGCGACTGACCAGATAGAAAAGCAGGGCCATGAGAATCGCAAAGCCCATAATTTCAAGCGCCAAAACCGTGTTCACCCGCTCGCGCACGCCCGCGTATGTGGTAAAGCTCGTGAGCCTCCACCCCTGAAAACCCACCCGCGTTTCTTGCCGCATCACGGCTTGACCAGACAGATAAGCGTCAACAGGGAGTGCCGCCCAATCCGCCGTTACGCGTAGTGCGCGCTGAATGGCAGAGGGGACCGAACGCGTCGCCAGTGCCTCTTCTTCGGTCTTGTTACGCCAGCGGGTTTCGGTCGACAAAAGGATGATACCCTCGCTGTCGGCCACGGTCACAGCGTCGGCAAATCCGGCCCAAGCGGCTTCAAATTTCTTCAGATCAACCTCGACCACAATGACGCCGATTGTGTCACCACCTGTTTCGATCTTGCGCGAGTAGGCAAAGACGCGACCGCCGCTTTCTTCAATGTTTGTTGAGAAAACCGTGTCAGAGGAGCGCTGTGCTTCGATAAAATAGGGCTGCGCGCGGTGGGCTGATCCGATCCTTGAGCGGTCGGTTGATGCAACGGTGCGCCCGTCTTCATCCAGCAGCATCAGGCCCAATGCGCCAATCTCGTCGCGGTATTCGATGAGGCGTTGTGAGCTTTGTGAAAAGTCACCCGAATTGAGTGCGCCAATCAACGTCGGGTCGCGCGCCAAAAGCTGTGGAACGATTTGATTTCGCTGCAGTTCTGACAGGATATTACCGGAGTATAGCGCCAGGCGCACTTCCGCGCGCGAGCGTGTTGCATCAGTGAACCGCTCGGTCAAAAGCTTGTTGGTCGACCAAATCACCGTCACCGCCAACACTACCAAAAGCAGCATCACAGCGCGGGCACGCCATGACATTCCACTCTGGCGCGGGGCGCTCTCTGTTACATCACTCATGTCAGTAGAATAAGGGCGCGGACGCTTCGGCTCAAGCGCTGACGCCGATATCTGCCAGCGACGAGAACATCGCGGTGCCGTCCGTCATCCCCAGCGCGGCGTCAGCGGCCCGCTCCGGGTGCGGCATCAGCCCTAGCACACGGCGGTTTTCCGAAAGTATCCCTGCGATATTGTCGACCGATCCGTTCAGCTCTTCTTCATAGCGAAATGCCACGCGATCTTCGCTGTTCAATTGCGCTTTGATCTCGTCGGTAGCCACATAGTTACCGTCGTGGTGAGCGACCGGATAAGTCACTGTTGTGCCCGCGTTATACCCTGCAGTAAACGCGCTGTTTGATGTAGAAACCTGCAAACCTACTGGCTTGCAGATAAACTTCAGCCCTGCGTTGCGCATCAAAGCACCGGGCAAGATACCGGTTTCCAAAAGCACCTGAAAGCCATTGCAAATCCCGATGCCATATCCGCCGCGATCTACGTGCTGCTTGAGCGCGGTCGTGATTGGAGAGCGCGCAGCAATCGCCCCACAGCGCAGGTAATCGCCAAAGGAAAATCCGCCCGGAACACCAACAATGTCGACGCCCTTTGGAAGCTCGGTGTCTTTGTGCCAAACCATGTCCACATCGAACCCGGCATTGCGAAAGGCCATAGCCAGATCGCGATCACAGTTTGATCCGGGGAAGACAAGGACGGCCGCTTTCATATTCGCACTCCATGGCTGATGCGCCTGACTTGCGACATCGGGCCGGGAAACTCAAGTGGCAGAGGCCGTTCAAACGGTGAAATTCAATGAATTTCTCGCATGGTTAGTGCGTGATACCGACCACGTCTTTTAACGCTCGCACGCTTGCATCAAGCCGCTCGATCGGCGCGCGCGACAGCGTTTGAATGCGCAAACCAACGTATTGAGTTACCAGGAAATGCGCCACTTCTGAACGGTGCGCCGCATCATGCCCGCCATGCGTGCTTGAGTGTGCCAGCGCGACTTCGAAGGCATTGTGCATTTTCTCCAAGGCATTGTGCACTGCAGCGCTAATGTCATCATCCACCGCTGCGGGGCCAGCGGCGGCAGTGCACAGCATGCAGCCACGGTGATCACCGCTGCGCACCACGCCCAAAACACCGTCAAAAACCTTGGTGATACGGTGAGAACCTTCAGCGATATCATCATTGGTCAAAAGCTTCACTGCGGGATCAACCGCGATTGCCTCATAGTGCGCAAGAGCTTGCAAAAATAGTGTTTTTTTGTCGGTGAACGCCTTATAAAGGCTGCCGCGCGTCAGCCCCATTCCGTTCAACAGATCAGGCAGGTTCGCACCTTCATACCCATGCGCCCAAAACACGTCCGTCGCCTTCGCAACGGCTGTGTCGATATCAAAATTACGCGGTCGCGCCACAGTGAAGTCCTTTCAAAGATCAGGCCACCTTATATTGGAACCGCTCGGTACACAACTCACGCAACTGTGTTTTGTACCAATCGGTTCCGAATGCTAACCCCCTCCCATCACTCTCAAACAAGGACACACTCAGATGAAAAAACTCTTCCTCCTGGTTACTGGCGCCGCCTTTGCAATTGCTCTGACAGCCCTCGCCCCCGTCGCAGCTCTGGCTGACAGCCACAGCACAAGCGGCACCTTTGAAGGCGCAAGCACACACGTCACCACAGGTGGCGTTTCGATTGTCACAACGTCCGCTGGTCGCACACTTGTCATTCTTGACGACGATTTCTCCCTTGATAACGGCCCCGACCCACGCGTCGGCTTCGGCAACGATGGCGCCTATGACCCTGAAACAGAACTGGGTGCTTTGGTCAGCTTGGCTGGTCTGCAAGTCTATGTCGTGCCTGCCACGGTAAACCCGGCCGCGTTCAACGAAGTTTACATCTGGTGCAAAGTCGCAGGCGTTCCGCTTGGCATTGCAGCTCTGAAATAATCAACCAATCATAGAGGATATAAACCCATGAAATTCATCACTAAAAACATTCACGCGTATCTGGATTACCCCGTCGCACTTGGCCTGATTGCTATGCCCTTCATCTTAGGATTGGGCGCGATCAATCCGCTAGCATTGTGGCTGTCTGTTGCCACAGGCATCGCCGCTTTCGCACTGACCTTGCTCACAGATCACCATCTGGGAGTTGTGCGCATCCTGCCCTACTCGTTGCATCTGGCTGTTGATTTTGCCGTTGGGCTTGCCTTCATCGCCGCCCCCTTCGTCTTCGGCTTTGCCGGGTTTGAGGCAGCGTATTACTGGGTATTGGGCGCGACGGTTCTGGTCGTCGTTGGATTACACAAGGGCGACGAGGTCGCAGTTTCTGCTTAAACCATCAAAAGGGCGTCCAAACAGGCGCCCTTTTTTTCACGCATTTAGCGCGTGAAATCTGTGACCACCGCAACGCCGGGAGGTGTTGGCCCGTTAAAAGCCGCCAATTCGGCGCTGACGTCTGACAAACCCACTTCGCGCGCCACAATCGGGCTTAGGTCCACCTGCCCGCCTGCAATCATATTCAACAAAGACGGATACTTATGCGCAGGCATCCCGCGCGTGCCATAAAGCGCAAGATTGCCCATATAAACTGTGTTCAGGTTGACCTCTTGCACCGCATGATGGCCAACAGGCATGCCCACCTGCACATGGCGTCCCAAAGGGCGCAGACAGGCAATCGACGCCGCGACGGTCTCGGGGAAGCCAAGCGCTTCAATTGAGACATGCGCGCCGCCATCAGTGATTGCGCGGATCGCCTCAGCGCTTTCACCTCCCGAAGCATCAATCGCGTGATCCGCTCCCAACGCTTTGGCGTGGCTCAGCTTTTCGCGCACAACGTCGGTGACAATCACTCGCGCACCCAACGCGCGACCCAACAGCATTGTCGCCAAGCCAATGCCACCGGTACCATGCACAGCCAACCACTCACCGGGTTGCAATGCCGCACGCCCGGTCAGCGCATGCCAAGCGGTTGTGACCCGACAGCCCAAGGCAGCAGCCAAGGTCGGTGACATGTCATCAGGCAGCAATGCGAGGTTGTGATCACGCGGCACTGCGACAAATTCAGCAAAGGCTCCGGGTTCGATAAACCCCGGAAGACGTTGATCAAAACAGGTGTTGCTTTCGCCAGAGCGACATTGCGGACAGGTGCCACAAGCCAGGATAAACGGGGCAATTACCGTATCGCCAACTGCAAACTGCGCCCGCGCCCCGGCTTGTTGCACAACACCACAATACTCGTGCCCGCCAATTTGTCCGGGCTTCACACGTGGATGCTCGCCAACCCAACCATGCCAATCAGAACGGCACACACCGCAGGCCAAAACCTTCAAAACAACGCCGTCTTCAGGACACTCCGGCTCCGCTACATCCTCAATGGAAAGCGGCGCGTTGTACTCCCGAAGAACGGCTGCGCGCATCACAGAATCTCAACGTCGTAACGTTCAATTACGGTATTGGCCAAAAGCGCTTCGCACATCTTGGCCACCTCGGCCTCGGCCGCCGCTGCGTCAGTACTTGCCAGCTCAAGCTCTATGACTTTGCCCTGGCGCACACCGGTCACGCCCTCAAATCCAAGCGTTCCAAGCGCATGGCGCACCGCCTCGCCCTGAGGGTCCAAAACCCCGGTTTTCAACATGATATGAACCCGCGCTTTCATCAAAGCCACTCCCCAAAAAGCCATTGTCAGCGGTATCGCGGATTCCCAAAGCGATGTCCAACTGCTAGAGCTTCATCTATTCAAAAATACTCTGGGGAGCGCGAGGGGTGAAACCCCTCGCATTGGGCGACGCGCTCAGGCGCGGCGCAAATGTTAGTTAATCAAAGTCGGCTTTGTCGCGTGCGTCACGTTAGAGGGCATCACCCCCAAACGCCGCGCCACTTCGGTATAAGCATCGGTCAAAGAGCCCAGATCGCGGCGGAACACGTCCTTGTCCAGCTTTTGGCCCGTCTCAATATCCCAGAGCCGGCAACTGTCAGGGCTGATTTCATCAGCCAGAATGAGACGCTGAAAATCATTGTCCCACACCCGCCCAATCTCAATCTTGAAGTCCACAAGCCGAATGCCCACAGCCATCATACAGCCCGACAGGAAGTCGTTCACTCGCAGTGCGAGCGCGACCATATCGTCCAGTTCTTGCTGGGAGGCCCAACCAAAAGCAATGATGTGCTCTTCAGATACCAGCGGGTCACCAAGCGCGTCGTCTTTTAGACAAAACTCAACAATCGGGCGCGGCAGCGCTGTACCCTCTTCAAGCCCAAGGCGCGTCGAAAGGGTTCCCGCCGCATAGGTCCGCACGATCACTTCTAATGGAATAATCTCGACAGAGCGGATCAACTGCTCGCGCATATTCAGACGTTTGATGAAATGCGTCGGCACACCAATCTGGCCCAACCCTTTCATAAAGAACTCAGACAGGCGGTTGTTCAACACGCCCTTACCGTCGATCACATCTTTTTTCTGCGCATTAAACGCCGTCGCATCGTCTTTGAAATACTGCACGAACGTGCCCGGCTCGGGGCCTTCGTACAAAATTTTGGCTTTGCCTTCGTAGACCTTTTTGCGACGCGCCATAGAGCCCTCAAATACGTAAAACGGCGCGCGGATGGTCCCGCACGCCTTATAAAGACATGCTTTACGCCAAACCCATCGCCACAGCAAGCGTTGCAATGCAGCCTCAGGTCTTGCAGCCACGCGCTTGGGTGGGCATATGAAAGACAACAGCTATCAAGCCCCAAGGAGAGGCCCACCATGAGCACCTTTGACGATCGCCAGAACGCTTTTGAAAACAAATTCGCCCACGACAGTGAAATGCAGTTCAAAGCCGAGGCCCGCCGCAACAAGCTGCTTGGTCTTTGGGCCGCTGGGCTTATGGGCAAAGACGACGATGCGGCAGAAGCCTATGCCGTCGAAGTGCTAAAGGCTGATTTTGAAGAAGCAGGCGACGATGACGTGTTGCGCAAAGTCGCAGGCGATCTGGGCGACAAAGCCAGCGACGACGACATTCGCGCTAAAATGACCGAACTTTTGGCGGAAGCTAAATCGCAACTGATGAGCGAGCTTTAAACGCTTTATAGACTCGCGCCCGTGTTACGGCGGGCGCAGACGGGACGCTTAGCTTGAAAAGCGCGACTTCAAAGCCGACTCGATCGCAGGCGTCACAAAGTGCGAAACATCCCCGCCGAGGCGCGCGATTTCCTTCACCAGTTTTGAGGCAATCGCCTGGTGCTCGGCTTCGGCCATCAGAAACACCGTCTCGACCGTGTCATCCAGCACCCGGTTCATGCCAACCATCTGATATTCGTACTCAAAATCAGCAACCGCACGCAGTCCGCGCACGATGAGTGACGCGCCAACATCGCGGGCACAATCAATCAGAAGGTTGTCAAAGGGGTGTGCAATAATCTCAACGCCTGTCTCTTCGGCGATCACCCGACACTCGGCCTCGATCATTGCCACGCGCTCTTCGAGCGAAAACATCGGACCTTTGTCGCGGTTGATGGCAACGCCTATGACCAGACGATCTACCAAGACGGTCGCACGCCGAATAATATCGAGATGTCCCAAAGTGACCGGGTCAAACGTGCCCGGATAAAGGCCAATGCGCATGGGTCCTGTTCCCCTCTTTCAGGTCCGTTGCATAGACCTGCCACGATGGGTCACAGCCTGCAAGAGTCTGAACTTAAAAGCCCTTGATCATGCCCTCAAGCGCGTCTTTCTCCATTGCCAGTTCGGACAACCGCGCCTTGACCACATCGCCGATAGAGATCAGCCCGGTCATCGCGCCATTTTCCATAACTGGCATGTGGCGAAAGCGACCAGATGTCATCTTTTCCAAGACATGGTCTGTGGCTTCGTCAGGGCTTGTCGTGATCATCGCTTTGGTCATCAGCGACTCGACTTTGTCGTCCATGCACGCAGGACCGCGCCTGCCCAATTCGCGCACGATGTCGCGTTCTGACATTATGCCCACAGCATTCGCACTTGCATCAGTCACAACGATTGCGCCGATGCGCTTTTCCGATAAAAGTTTTGCCGCTTCGGTGACAGATGCGCTGGACTCAATGGTCACAACGTCTGTTCCGCCTTTCATTCCAAGGATTTGACGAACCAGCATCAGCTTCCTTTCTGTTTTCACGCGTCTGTGATCAGCGTTCCATTTGGGAAGGCCACCTGTCAAGCGCGCGCTACGATCTCTGCGCGCAACTCTTCGCTTAATAGGGCAGCAAAGCGGTTGAGCCGAGTGACGCGTGCATCGTCTGCGTGGCGGATCAGCCAAAAGGTGCGTGTGAGGTGCAATTGATCCGGGAACAGTAGCTTCAGTTCGGGTGCATCGGGCAGCACAAAGTCATGCACAACACCAATACCTGCCCCTGCCCGCAGCCAGCCCAGTTGCACCGAGACAAGGTTTGAGCCGAAATCAACACGGGTCAAACCCAGCTCGGCCAGATAGTCCAACTCGCGGTCAAAGATCATGTCGGGGATGTAGCCGACGACCGGTTGATCCTTGAGCGCATCAAGCGACGCAACTGGGTGGCGCGCAAGATAGTCGGAGGAAGCCGCAAGGTGTAACGCATAGTCCGCAACCTTTTGAATTCGCAAGCGTCCCGAGGTTGGGCGACTTACTCCAATGGCGATATCTGCCTCGCGTTTTGACAGGTTAAACACGCGTGGCAGCGCGACGATCTGCACGTCCAAACCAGGGTTAGCCGCGACGATCTTTTCAGTCACGGAAGGAAGTAGAAACGTCGCACAGCCATCGGGGGCACCGACGCGGATGGTTCCCGTCAGCCCCTCATCAGCTGCGCCGCGCACCTCATGCAATGCGCCTGCCATTGTCTGCTCGGCAGCTTCGGCGTGGCCCGTCAAGCGCTCTCCGGCAGATGTCGCCACATAGCCTTGGGGGGATTTGACGAAGAGGATTGCGTCAAGTTCACGTTCCAGACGCTCGATGCGCCGACCCACGGTTGCAGGGTCAATACGCAGAGATTTCGCCGCGCCAGACAGCGTGCCTTGCCGCGCCACGGACAGGAATATTCGCAGGTCATCCCAGTTCATTTCGCATAAACCTTTGCATTTTCGCAAAACCTTTTTGGGAAACTGCCGCTTTTCGCAGGCCATTACCAGACTTATTGTGACGCCAAACGCATATGGGAGAAGCGGTATGGAAGAGATCACCAACTTTATCGACGGTCAGCGCATCAAAGGCACTTCGGGCCGTTTTTCTGACGTCTACAATCCGGCAACAGGCGAGGTTCAGGCCAAAGTGCCCCTGGCCACCAAAGCCGAAGTGGATGATGCCATTGCACGCGCCGCTATCGCACAAGTTGGTTGGGGCGCAACAAATCCACAACGACGCGCACGCGTGATGATGAAGTTTGGCGCATTGATCAATGAGAACATGGATGCGCTGGTCGAGGCGGTGAGTCGCGAGCACGGCAAGACCCTTCCTGATGCGCGCGGTGATGTGCAGCGCGGTTTGGAAGTGGTCGAGTTCTGCATGGGCGCGCCCAACATGCTCAAGGGCGAATACACCGACAACGGCGGACCCGGCATAGATCTTTATTCCATGCGGCAGCCTTTGGGTGTGGTTGCCGGCATCACACCGTTCAACTTCCCAGCAATGATTCCTTTGTGGAAAATGGCTGGCGCTTTGGCCTGTGGGAACGCGATGATTTTGAAGCCATCTGAACGGGTCCCGACAACCGCCTTGATGTTGGCGGAATTGCTGAAAGAAGCCGGGTTACCGGACGGTGTTTTGCAGGTTGTGAATGGCGATAAAGAATCCGTCGATGCGCTTTTGGACAACGAAACGATCCAAGCCGTGGCCTTTGTCGGCTCGACCCCGATTGCGCAGTATATTTACGCCCGTGCGTCAGCCAACGGTAAACGCGCGCAGTGCTTTGGTGGTGCCAAGAACCACATGATCATTATGCCGGACGCCGATATGGACAAAGCCGCAGATGCGCTTGTGGGCGCGTCGATGGGCGCAGCTGGCGAGCGGTGCATGGCGATTTCAGTGGCTGTGCCCGTGGGCGATGAAACCGCTGACGCGTTGGTTGAAAAGCTGGTGCCGCGCATCGAAGCCCTGAAAGTTGGCCCCTACACATCGGGCGAGGACGTGGATTACGGCCCATTGATTACTGCCGCTGCCAAAGCGCGTGTTGAAGGGCTGATCGACAGCGGAGTAGAGCAAGGTGCAAAGCTGGTCACGGACGGTCGTGGCTTAAGTTTGCAAGGATATGAGAACGGTTACTTTGTCGGGCCGACGTTGTTTGACAACGTAACCCCTGAGATGGACATCTATAAGGAAGAAATCTTTGGACCAGTTTTATCTCAGGTCCGTGCAGGCAGCTATGACGAAGCTTTGAAGCTGACGATGGACAACCCTTATGGCAACGGCACGTCGATCTTTACCGCTGACGGTGACACCGCGCGTGACTTTGCGCATCGGGTGAACGTTGGCATGGTTGGGATCAACTTCCCGATCCCTGTGCCATTGTCCTATCACACATTTGGCGGTTGGAAGGCGTCGGGCTTTGGCGATTTGAACCAGTATGGACCGGATGCGTTTCGGTTTTATACGCGCACCAAGACAGTTACGTCGCGCTGGTTCTCGGGCATCAAAGAAGGCGGGGAGTTTGCCTTTAAGCAGATGGATTGAGTTGATTGCGACTTGGCTGCGCCAAGCCGCGATATGCGAGGGGCTTTGCCCCTCGCGCTCCCCAAGGTATTTTTCGACAGAAGAAGGCCTTAGATAGCCCGCGCAGTGAGACCGTAGCTTGTGCGCGATGGCGGACCTGAGGGGAATGTATAGTCTTGCTCGACTTCAAAGTCGGCTTGCGCCAGCAAATTTTGGATGTCTTGTGCCTTAAAGGTCCGGTGGCGCCATTGCAGCCAGATGATTGCATTGCACCAATGCGGTTTTGAGACGACCAGATGCAGCCTGCCACCATCGCGGGTGAGGCTGCGGATTTGCTTGAGCGCCAACAGCGGATCAGGACAGTGTTCAATCACATGGGCCACGAGCACCTCATCACCCGGCGTTGCGGTTTTTGGGTTTTCCAACGTGCCTTCAACTGATTTTGGCTGAACACTGCGCACATTTAGAGCCGCGGCGGCGCGTGCCAGCATGGGCGCCGACGGCTCAAGCAACGTCAGCGCGCGCGGCGCACCGTTCACGGCCACCCAAGCTTCGGCAAACGCCCCGGTACCTGCGCCGATATCGAGCACATCGACCGCACCGGTGACACGGTTTTGCGGCTGACTGAGAAAACCAAGGTAGGCGTCGTAATAGCCAAGCGTGCGCATTTTATCGCGCCAACGGCCCGAGGCTTTGTCATATTGCTGTGTCAAATCGGTGCTTGTGTCTGCCATCGGCAGCGTTTGGCATGAAAGCTGCCGATTTTCCAGTTCATACTGGTCCTTTGGGCAGCCTCTCGCTAAAGATCCGCGAGGAGTTAGGACAAGGCCATGACGAAATCCATTGAACCCCAGCCGGGTATTGCTGAGATCAAGCTTTACAAAGGTGGTGACAGTAAGATTGACGGGCGCGAAGACGTGCTCAAGCTGTCGTCGAATGAGAACCCTTTTGGCGCGCCGCAAAGCGCGCGGGATGCATTTGAGGCGGCAGCTTTGTCGCTGCATCGCTATCCGTCGACCGATCATGCAAAATTGCGGGCAGCGATTGCCGAAACGCATGGGTTAGACGCGGATCGCATCATTTGCGGGGCTGGCTCAGACGAGGTTATTACGTTTCTGTGTCAGGCCTATGCGGGACCAGGGGATGAGGTGATCCACACCTCGCATGGGTTTTCGATGTACCGGATTTCCACGCTGGCCGCTGGTGCGACACCTGTTGAGGTGGCCGAAAAAGAACGCTGCGTTGATGTGGATGCGATTTTGGCAGGTGTTACGGACAAGACGCGACTGGTGTTCATTGCCAACCCGGCCAATCCGACGGCGACGATGATTGGCGACAATGAGGTAACCCGCTTGGCGGATGCGTTGCCACCCCATGTTTTGCTCGTGCTGGATGGGGCCTATGCCGAGTACGTCGAGGGTTTTGATGGCGGCGCGGCTTTGGTGGATGCGCGCGATAACGTTGTGATGACACGTACGTTTTCAAAGATTTACGGACTTGGTGGTTTGCGCATTGGCTGGGGCTATGGACCCGCGCATGTGATTGACACGCTGCTCAGGGTGCGCGGGCCGTTTAACCTGTCGGATGCGCAGTTGGATGCAGCGACCGCGGCGGTGCGCGATACGGATTGGGTTAAGACATGTCAGGGCGAGAATGCGCGGATGCGCAGCGTTTTGACCAAAAGGTTGGCTGATTTCGGTGTGCCTTGTGACGCATCTTCGGCCAATTTTGTCTTGGCGCGCTTTGATGATGAGGAAACGGCGCAGGGCTGCGAGGCCAAGTTGCGCAGCGATGGGATTTTGGTGCGATTGGTCGGTGGGTATGGGCTGCCGAATTGTTTGCGCATAACAGTTGGATCTGAAGAGGATTGCGCACGTGTGATCGCCTCGGTTGGTGCATTTCAAAGGGGCGAGACATGAGCCAGATTTATGAACGTGTCGCACTGATCGGGCTTGGGTTGATCGCCTCTTCGATCTGCCATGCCTCAAAGCGCGCAGGGCTTGTGGACGAGATTGTTGGCACGGCCCGGTCGGCCGAAACGCGTGAAACCGCGCGGCGCATTGGCCTGTGTGACCGGGTTGTTGAGACGGCAGCCGAGGCTGTGAAAGGTGCTGATCTGGTGGTTCTTTGTGTGCCTGTTGGTGCCATGGACGCTGTTGCGCGCGAGATTGGTCCACATTTGGCACCCGGTGCAACGGTGACTGACGTAGGTTCGGTAAAGCGCGAGATCGTGGACGCTGTTGCTCCGCATATCCCTGACGGCGTTCACTTTATTCCAAGCCATCCTGTTGCGGGCACCGAGCATTCAGGGCCGGAATCAGGCTTTGCCGAGCTGTTTGACGATCGTTGGTTTCTGATCACTCCCCTGCCCGGGACAGACGAAGCCGCCAAGGCGCGACTTACATCATTTTGGCGTGGTCTTGGATCAAACGTGGATGAGATGGAGGTTGATCACCATGATCTTGTGTTGGCCGTAACCAGCCATGCGCCGCATCTTATTGCCTATACCATGGTTGGCGTCGCCGATGATATTGGCCGCGTGACCGATAGCGAAGTGATCAATTACTCTGCCGCTGGTTTTCGCGACTTCACCCGCATCGCCGCCTCTGATCCAACCATGTGGCGCGATGTGTTTTTGAACAACAAAGACGCGACACTAGAAATTCTCGGCCGCTTTACGGAAGAGTTGTTTGCCCTGCAGCGCGCCATCCGCACCGGCGATGGTGAGCACTTGCACGATTATTTCACCCGTACACGCGCGATCCGACGTGGCATTATCGAAGCAGGCCAAGACACGGATGCCCCGGACTTTGGCCGCAAAGGAGTGAAATCATGACCCGGATATCTCTGATCTGTGCGACGTTTCTGTTGGCCGCTTGCGGTGGTGGGAACGACAGCGCTGATCTTGGCGTCGCCCCTGATATGGTGGCGCGCAAGGTTGGCAGCATTTCCGGCCCCGGCGCTTGTGGAGTCCCCAATGCGCTGGCCGTTAGCGAAGTGGCAGGCGTGCGGCTGACCCAAACGGCGACGATCACGCCGCAGGCCGCCAATGCATTGAACCGCTATGTGGCCGAGGTTGCGCGCCCAGCAATCGGCAACAAGGGCGGCGGTTTGGTCGCTTTGCAGGTCGCAGCACACTATGCGTGTCGCACACGCAACAGCCGACGCGGAGCTCGTCTGTCAGAGCACGCTTTGGGCAATGCGATTGATATCTCTGCGTTTATCCTGGCCGATGGGTCGCGCATCACTGTTTTGGGTTGGCGTGGCGCTGATGCGAAAATACTGCGCCGCCTTCATTCCGGCGCGTGCGGCCCCTTTGGCACCGTTCTTGGCCCGGACGCGGATCGGCATCATCAGGATCACTTCCATTTTGATGTGGCGGAATACCGAAGCGGAACCTACTGCCGCTAACTGACTAAAACTGTTGATTTTTGTCGCCGACGCCTTTACTCAACGCTCCTTCACAAGCAACTGATGGAGGCTGTCATGGCACGTCGTATTACTCCGGAAGATCGCCCCTCCTTTCGAGGTCACGTCTAAACGTCGCAAATCGTTCCCATCCGAAACGCAGGTGAAAACTGGCGCGCGTTTGGTGCATGGGCGATGTGGAGCTGCAGGAAAAACTTGGCCGAAGCGATCCCTGCCCCTGTGGGTCGGGAAAACGCTTCAAACGGTGTTGCCTGAAAAGCGGCGCCTTTGATGGTAGCCGTCGGGATCACTACTTTTAGAGAACGCAAATAGTGCTTTAGCGAATGATAATCCTTGGGGCTGGTCCAATCGGGATCGGCCCCAGCGAAACCCGCCCATTGGCGAACCCAAGCGGCACATCCAGCGTATTCGGGTCGCCCGACAAAGCCGCCAATAGACCAAGCCCATTTTCAGCCGAATTCAACAATGCTTCGGGCAAAATGCCCGCGTTCACTGCCATCGCCAGCATTTGACGCCATTCTACGGCCTTGATGGTGATCCGCCCGTCCGGCACGCCAAGTTCATCAACCACCAAATCCCCGGCTGCGCGAAACGTCACATCGCCCCAACGTGCTGACAAATTCTCCAACTGCAAAGACCGCACCTGTGGGCGCGCATCTTCCAACGCAAAACGATCCCAAGGCGCATCAAAGCCCACTGTTGCATCAAGGCGCAACGACTCAATTGCTTGCGGTAAAATCCCTGCCGGATCAAGCAGGTCCCGCACGTCGTCAGACGGCCTTAGCTCTAACACTTCGACCCCAAGGCGGTACACATTGTCCTGCCCAATATCCTCTGCCGCAAAGCGACCTTCGCGCAAAGAAACGTCCCAGCCCCGGTTCGAGCCAACCTCTAACGCATCCACAACAAGGCGCGCGCGATCCAACCCAAGCGATGTCGAAGGTTTCAAAAACAACGAGGCCTTGGCCTCAGAATGCGCAATTGTCAGGGTTTGCAGCGGTGTGGAAAAGCTATGCTCTTGCGGCAAAACCGCGATCACCTGATGGGGTTTGTAGGCCAGCGACAAGAACTGCACAAAAGGCGCTGTCCAGGCCACGCCTGTTGCCGGGTCCGCCAGCTGAACGTCCGTGAGAGTGGTATCAAAGCGGCTGGGAAAACCAACGGTTTCAAGTTCTCCCACATCCGCAACCCATCCCTCCCCGCGACGATCTTCAATCCAAGCCTCTACCCCTTTTTGATACCCAAACTGTCCGAAAGCCCACCACACCATCCATAGACAAAAGAAAGATAAGATAATGACGACGACGCGGCTCATAATAGACAATCCTCTTTGGGCCTTTGGGCTTTTCCTTCCGGCAAAGCACTGATTTAACGCGCTCATGACAGAAGACAAAGTATTTGAACAGAACCCCCTGTGGGTCTTTGGCTATGCCTCGCTGATGTGGCAACCCGGTTTCCCGATTGCCGAGTCGCGCTTGGCCACTCTGCCCGGCTTTGCGCGCAGCTTTTGTATGGCCTCGATCCACCATCGTGGCACAGTTGCCGCGCCCGGTCTTGTTCTTGCCCTTGATGCCGACGACTCCACACTCTGCGAAGGCCTTGCCTTGCGCGTCGAGGCAGGCGCCGAAGAGAAAACCATCGCTTATTTGCGCGAGCGCGAGCTTGTCTCCTCTGCCTACGTCGAGCGCCTGCTTCCCGCAAATCTTCGCGACGGCACTGAAATCACGACGCTGGCCTATGTCGTGGATCGCGAGCACACCCAATACGTCCCGCACTTCAGTCTCGATGAACAAGCGCTGATCATTTCCAAAGCCATCGGCGGACGTGGCCCGAACACCGAATACCTGTGGAACACGGCAGACAGGCTCAAAGACCTTAAACTCACCGACCCCGATCTTGAATGGCTGGCAAATCGCGTGCGCAGTCTCACCAAAGACGCCACTTAACCTCTTCTTCCTGATAAAAATACCTTGGGGGCGCTCCAAAGGGACGGGGCCGCGCCCCAATTGATCGATTTGGCGCAGCCAAAGCGAAACAATCGGTTGGCACGGGGGCCGTTGTTAACTATCCTAGCGCGAACAACAACAGCGACAGGACCCGGGCCCCAAAATGGATCAACCGGATCGCGAGGCCGAGCGGCAGTTTACGCTTCCTTACCGTCAGATACTGACGATGATTATTGTTCTGGGCCTTGTGGGCGCCGGCGCTTACGTCGCCTATCCACAAGTCGCTCCAGTGTTTCTGGCCAACCCTTACCTCAATGGGTTCATTGGCATAGTCTTTGTCATTGGTGTGCTGGCCTGCTTCTGGCAAGTATTCCAGATCGGCTCGTCGGTAAGTTGGATTGAAGGATTTGCACACGACCGACCCGGACATCAGTTCACCAAAGCACCCCGCCTGCTTGCCTCACTCGCAGCGTTGTTGCGCAAACGCGGCGCGCGCACCCAGATTGGTGCCGCTTCCTCGCGCTCGATCCTTGATTCCGTTGCCACTCGTATTGACGAAGCGCGCGACATCACGCGATACATCGTTAACTTGCTGATTTTCCTTGGCCTTCTTGGTACTTTCTACGGCCTTGCCACCACCGTTCCTGCCGTCGTTGACACCATCCGATCGCTTGCCCCGCAAGAAGGCGACACAGGCGTGGCCGTGTTTGAGCGTCTGATGTCCGGCCTTGAGGAACAGCTTGGCGGCATGGGCGTCGCATTCGCCTCGTCGCTTCTCGGCCTCGCAGGATCGCTTGTCGTTGGTCTTCTTGAGCTCTTCGCCAGCCACGGCCAAAACCGGTTTTACCGCGAGTTGGAAGACTGGCTCTCAACCATCACGCGCCTGTCGATGGCAAGCGATGGCGAAGGTGGCGGCGATCAATCCGCGGTCGCACAACTGGCCGAACACATGGCCGAACGCCTTGAATCAATGCAGACCTTCTTTGCTCAAGCCAACGCGCGGCGCGAAGAAGCCGACGCAAACTTGGGCCAACTCTCTGAAGCCGTTCAATTGCTTTCCGCTCACTTGGGCGGCGGCGACAACTCTCAGGTGATCGAAAGCCAAAACCGTCTTGCTGTTGCTATTGAAAACATGGCCGGAGATGGCAGTACCGGCGAATTTGATGCCGAAAGTCGCATGCGCTTGCGTTCGATGGATGTGCAAATGCTGCGCATCTTGGAAGAAATCTCAGCCGGACGCCAAGAAAGCATGGGCGAGTTGCGCGCCGACATTGCCCAACTGACCCAAGCCATCCGCTCTCTGGGCCGTGCCCGCAGCAGCGATATCGGGTCCTGATCCGTGGCGCTGTCGCGCAGATCCACCAACCGCATGTCCGGCGCAATCTGGCCGGGTTTTGTAGACGCAATGACGGCGCTGCTCTTGGTGCTGATGTTCGTGCTTACGATCTTTATGGTCGTCCAGGGCGTTTTGCGCGATACAATCACAGGTCAGGAAAGCGAGCTTGACGAGCTAGCCGCCGAGGTCACCGCTTTGGGGCAAGCACTTGGCTTGTCCCAACAACGCACCGCGCAATTGGAAGACAATCTGACGACGCTACAAAGCACGTCTGACCAACAAGCCAGCCTGATTGCCAATCTGACCACTCAAATCGACACCCAAGCCAACGCGCTTGCTGAACGCGACGCCGCCATCGCCAGTTTTGAGACACAGGTCGCAACCCTGCTTAGCCAACGCGACACGGCACTGGCCGAAGGCGAACGCCTGTCAGCCACGGTTGAAGAGTTAGAGACCGCGCGTACAGAATTGCTTACCGAACAAGAGGCCATGCAACTGGCACTCGCCAGCGCGCGAGATGAGATTGACCTGCAAATAGAAGAAGCCCGCCGTGCCGCCGCCGAAGCCGAAGCCCTCGAAGCACTCACCGCTGACTTGCGCGCCCAAGCCGCAGCGCGAGATCAAACACTTGCCGAGACACAAACCGCACTAAGCGCAGCCGAACAAGCCCGCCTTGTAGAAGCCGCCGCCGCAGAGGCACTTCGCACGCGGCTGGAAGAAGCGGATGCAGAACTCACCGCCATGTCGCTGTCGCTTGAGGCCCAACGCCAAGACGCGGAAAACACGCTGACGCTTTTGGCCGCCGCGAACGCCATCGAAGACGAGCTTGACGCCAAGCTTGCCGACGCGCTGATCCGGCTGGAAACGACTGAAGGCGCGCTAAGTGACACTGAAGCCACCAGCAGCACGCTGCAAGATCAGCTGGCCTTAGCAACTGTCGAGCGTGATACCGCCCGCGCTGATGCGGATGCTTTGCGCGCTGAACTTTCACAAGCCCAAGCCCGCCTTGAAACGCTGACCACCTCCGCCGAAGACACAGACCTGCGCTTGGCTCAACTTCTTACCGAGCGCGATCGCTTGGCTGCCGAAGTCCAATCGCTCCGCACGGCGTCGGCCGACAGTGCGACTTTGCGCGAGCAACTCGCCGCCGCTCTCGCCGCCCGGATTGCTGCCGAAAATCAGGCGACAATCCAAATGTCCGAGCGCGAACGCCAAGAAACCTTGCTTGCCACCGCGCGCCGTCAGCTTGAACAAGAAGAAGGTATTTCAAGCGATGCTCAACGCCAGGTCGCCGCGCTAAATGCGCAAATCGCCACCCTACGCTCAGAACTTGACGGGCTCCAAGGGCTGTTAGACGCCGCCGCTTCGGCAGACGAAAGCAGCCAAATTCGCATCGAAGCTTTGGGAAGCCAACTCAACCAAGCCCTTGCCCGCGCCGCGTCTGAACAACAACGCCGCGCTGCTTTGGAAGCCGCCGAAGCCGAACGCCTGCGTCTTGAAGCCGAACGTCTGAACGAAGAAAATGCCACGCTGGCCGACTACCGCTCGGAATTCTTTGGCACATTGCGCCAAGTCCTCGGGGACCGTGAAGGCATTCAGGTCGTCGGGGATCGCTTCATCTTCTCCTCTGAAGTACTTTTTGAATCCGCCTCCGCTACGCTCTCAGGCGAAGGCCAGACGCAAATCGCCAACGTCGCCGCCATCCTGTCCGATGTTGCTGATCAAATCCCGAACGAAATTGACTGGATCATTCGAGTGGATGGACACACCGATAATGTGCCCCTCTCCGGCACGGGCGAGTTTGCCGATAACTGGGAGCTCAGCCAAGGGCGCGCCCTATCGGTTGTAAAATTCCTCACAGAACAACTTGGCTTCCCGCCTGAACGCTTGGCTGCCACGGGTTTTGGCGAATACCGCCCTGTCAATCAGGCCGACACAAACGAGGCCCGCGCTCAAAATCGCCGGATCGAGCTAAAACTCACCGAGCGCTAAACTTCATCTATTGAGAAATACTCTGGGGGTCCGGTGGTGAAACCCCCGATGGATCGATGCAAGCGCAGCTGCGGCGAAACCTAGATTTCGAAGTCCAAAACCGTGATCCCATCCACACCGCCAGCACAAGCAGCCGTCAACCGTCCCCCCACAGCCTGATGTTCGGGATGGGCCAAATACGCATCGCGCGCCGTTTCATCGGTAAAATCAAACCAAAACAAATCGGCAAACCCATGCACAACCGCTGTCTCGGGGCTAATGTTGCGACGCACCTGAAAATCCAACGCGCCTTCAACCACGTCCTGCAGTGCAGCCAGATCAGCGAATAAAACTGCTTTCTCATCCGCCGAAACAGACGCACTAAACCGCAGCGCCACGATATGTCTGATCATCCCAAACCTCTAATCTTAAGCCGTGAAATACGGTTCTCGGATCGCTCGAGAATCTCAAAGCGAAACCCGTGGAACGAAAACACTTGGCCCTTGATCGGGATCGTTTGCGCCTCGTGGATCACCAGACCGGCGACCGTGTTGGCCTCGTCATCGGGAAGCGTCCAATCGGTCGCGCGATTCAAATCGCGGATTGTCATCGCGCCGTCCACCACAACATCGCCTGCGTTAGTGCGCCGGATCGGATGTTCTTCGTCGATATCAAATTCATCCGTGATCTCGCCCACAATCTCTTCAAGAATGTCTTCCAGCGTGATCAACCCTTCCAATGCCCCGTATTCATCCACCACCAAAGCAAAGTGGGTGGCGCGACGCAAAAACTGCCGCATCTGCTCATCAAGCGTTGTCGTTTCAGGCACAAAATAGGGTTTCATCGCCACTTGGCTAAGGTCGAAATCCGAAAAAGTATCCTCATCGCTGTCTTGCGTTGCGCGCGCATACATCGAGCGCAGCAAGTCTTTCGCGTGCAGCACGCCGATGATGTTTTCCTGCTCACCGCGATAGATCGGCAGCCGCGTGTGCGCAGAATTCAGACACAACTCCAGCACCTCTTGCGGCGGAAGATCGGCGTCGATCATCTCGATATGACGGCGGTGCAGCATGATCTCTTCGACAGTGCGATCGCCCAGATCGAGCGCGCCCAAAATCCGGTCCCGGTCTTCTTTTTCAACCGTGCCTTCGGAATGGCCAAGCTGCAGCGTGCCGGCGATTTCTTCGCGCACCATGATTTGGCTGTCGGCGTCAATTTGCACGCCAAACATCCGCAAAAGCCGGCGCACGATAAACCGCACAAAGGTCACAATGGGTGCGAGCACGCGCACAACAAGACCGATTGGGCGCGCGACAAGCGAGGCGGCGGTTTCTGAGTTCGAGATGGCATAGGTCTTGGGCAGCACTTCAGCAAAGATCAGCACCAAGAGCGTCATCACCAAAGTGGCCAGTGCTACGCCAGATTCGCCAAAAACACGCGTGAGCAACGCTGTGGCCAAGGAGGTGGCCAAGATGTTCACAAGGTTATTGCCCAACAAGACCGAGCCGATCAAACGCTCGTTGTCCTCGGTCACTTCCAACGCGCGCTGAGCTCCTTTATCACCGCGTTCCGCACGTGATTTCAGCTTGCCCCGCGAGGCAGCGGTCAGCGCAGTTTCAGAACCAGAGAAGAAGCCGGACAAGACCAAGAGCAGCGCAATGCCACCGCAGGTTAACCAGAAGGCTGAATCAATCATCGAAGGGTCGGTCGGGTCCATTAGAAGGAAAAATATCCAAGCATGGCTGTGTTATGGGGTGCGATACGCCACGTTTCAAGGGTTTACGCCTTACGCGTCCGCCATGGGGTGATGTTCCAGCACCAGTTCGCGCAACCGTTCTTCAAGAACATGGGTGTAAATTTCGGTGGTCGCGACATCGGCATGACCCAAAAGCGTTTGGATTGCCCGCAAATCAGCGCCGCGCGCCAGCAAATGCGTGGCGAACGCGTGGCGCAAAGTGTGTGGCGAGACTTTTGCAGGGGAAACACCCCCTGCGACGGCCAGTTCCTTGATCAGCGAATAGAACCTGTGCCGGGTTAGATGGCCTAGTTTTCCGCGCGACGGGAAGAGGAATTTCGACGGTTTCTTGCCACGTTCCAGCTTGGCAAGGTCTTCGTCTGCATCGCGCCGCTCTAACCACGCATTCAGCGCGTCGCGCGCAGGCGGAGATAAGGGAACCATGCGTTCCTTGCCGCCTTTACCGCGCACCAACAGCATTTGCGGATTGCCGCGTGCTGCAGAAACAGGCAACGACACAAGCTCACTCACCCGCATCCCGGTGGCATAGAGCAGTTCCATCAAACAGGTGTTGCGCAGTCGCTCGGAAAGACGCTCACAGGTGCGAGCCGCTTCCAAAAGCGCGTCGACTTCGGCCTCGCTCAGCGTTTTGGGCAGGCGTTTCTCGCGACTTGGGCCTTTGATCTGGATCGCCGGATTTTCGTTGCGCCAGCCTTCTTCAAAGGCAAAGCGAAAGAACTGGCGGATCGCGGAAAGCCTGCGCGCCCGCGTCGCGCGCGACATCCCAGAAGCGTCCAAATCCACAAGATAACTCTCGATATCGGTCTGCGAGACGTCCAACAACGCGCGCTTGTCCAACCAATCGCAAAATCCCTGAAGGTCGCGCGCATAGGCCAGACGCGTGTTTTCCGCAGCATCCAGTTCGGCGGCTTGCGCCTCTAAAAACGTGGCGATCTTGCGTGCATCGCTCATGCGGCACCTTCTTTCAAAACCAACTCAACGGCGACTTGCCGTGCAAGCTTTTCCAGCCCTAGCGCACGCAGAACACCCAATGCATCTGTAACACCTGTGGGATTACCAGCGGCCCCATCGCTTAAAGCTGCATAGGCCTGCAAAAGCGCTTCGCCTGCACGATCATCGTCAAGCAGTGCTTGGTATCGCGGCGACGGTTCAAGCGCTGCAAGCCCGCGTAAAATCGCGCGCGACAAGGCATCGCTGCCCGGCTCTGCACCACCGCGCCCTTGGGCAAGCGACAAAAGGAAACGATCTTCGGCGGACGTTCCAACAAACTGAGCAGCGAGATCTGCATCCCATGCCAATAGCGCTATTTCAAAGGCCGCATGTCGCGCCGCCCCTTTCAGGGCAAGTCCTTCCAATTGATCGGCGGCCCAATAGGCAAAGCCAGCATCGTAACCAGCGCCCTTGGCGAAATTCCACGCCGCAGGCAGTGTTTCGGTTACATCCTCGACGTTGCCGACTTTCAGCGCATCTGCGGCCGCGCGCACTGCCGCGACCCTGTCCCAAATACCGCCCGAAGCGGCGGCGCGGCGTTCAGAATAAATCTGCACCAAGCGATCCGCCGAGACAGCGCCAGAGGCTGCAAGCCGTTCAACCGCGCGAAGACGTGCCTGCCAGCCAACTGTGTTGCTGATATCAGCGGCTGCGAATGCGACAGGCAATTGATCGGTCGGAATCCGTTCGCCGATAGCCTCGTAAATGCGGAAGATGAGTGGAGATGGCACGCGCGGCGGGCGCGGCACAGGCTCATTCTCGAAAAGCTCAGCGTCTAAAAAGATCAAAAGCAGCTTGTCTTCGTCAGGCGTCAAAATCCCGAGGCTTCCCGCATTTCCAAGCGTCAAAGCGGCCACATCCCATTTGCCATTGCGGGCAAGGCAAAAAACGCGAGCCGGGTATGTGGGCGATATCTCGGGCGTTTCTTCGATGATTTGGCAGGCGTCCGTTTCAGTGCCCGTCAGAAGGGCGATATCAAACGCACGGCGAAAACGCTGTGGCTCGGGTGCTCCTGCTTCTTTGATCAGATCGTTGGCCGACCCCAGATGGCCCATAGCCAAAAGCTTGTCGATGCGCGCCAGATAGAGGCTTTGATCGCTCGCTGCATCCACAGGCGGATCAAGACGGGCAACCAACAGATCGTGCAAAAACAGGCGCAGTGCAGGCGGGGCTTCAGAGGCGTCTTGCAACTCTGCAATCATCGCTGCCAAATCTGCGGCAGCGCTACGCCCCCACAGTCCCGGCGACACCCCAAGATCACGCGCATCCATAAGACCTGCGCGGTCAGGCACGGGCTGATCAAGCGGGCTGACAGATATCTTTGGCGGCGCCTCAACGGGCGCCGGAACAGCGGCCTCGGGCAGCACTTCTGGCACCGCAATCGAGTTTGACAGCCAATCAATGGCGGACAGCGGTTTTCCTTCGGCAAAGGCCGCGCCTGCCTGTGTGATCATCAAACCCACCAAAAGAGAGGTGCTAGTCCGCATCAAGCGTCACCGGTTCGCTGACAGTCTCTTGTGTTGGGCTCAGATCGCCAAGATAGGCATACCCAAGCACAGCAAAGCCGATTAACACGACCAAAACAAAGAGAAATTTCAAAAATCTCAGCATCTCGTAAAACCTTTTGCCCCAAGCCATAAAAAGCGGCCCTGTGCCGCCTTTTGGCGGTTCTAAGCCACTTTATAACTGGTCTTTCCCCGAAGATCACGCCATTCAGTGAAGCGATTTGAAAAACATAAGCGGGGCGCTGCCGTTTTGCCATTCGGGCTAAAAAAGACAATCGCCATGGTTGGCATGATGGGAGCGGGCAAAACCGCTATTGGCGCGGCGTTGGCCAAGCGTTTGGGCGTGCCTTTTCTGGATAGTGACACCGAGATTGAAGCAGCTGCCAATATGAGCGTGGCCGAGATTTTTGCCCGCGACGGAGAGGCGTTTTTTCGGGAGAAAGAAAGTCAGATCATTGCACGCCTTTTGGAAGGCAAGCCTGCAGTGTTGTCCACCGGTGGCGGGGCTTATCTGGCCGAAGGAAACCGTCAAATGATTTCCGAACGCGGAGTTGCCGTCTGGCTGCGCGCTGATCTGGAGCTTTTGTGGGATCGCGTGCGGCACAAGACGACACGTCCGCTTTTGAACACGAGCGATCCAAAAGGCACGTTGCGGCAGCTTTACGAAGATCGCACGCCGATTTACCAACTTGCCGACCTTATCGTCGAGGCTGACCCGGCCTATTCCATCGAAGACATGACAGACAGTGTGTTTGAACACTTGAAAACCCGCCCTGACGTTTTGGGAGACTAAGCCAATGACAACCGAGAATGTCCGCGTGAATTTGGGGGAGCGCAGCTACGATGTGCGCATCGGGCAAGGATTGATTGCGCGCGCCGGGAGCGAGATCGCGCCAATACTGACCCGCCCACGTGTCGCTGTGATTACCGATGAAAATGTCGCTGCGCTGCATCTGGAAAATTTACGTGCTGGACTTGCCGCCGATGGGATTGAAATGAGCGCGTTGGCCCTGACGCCCGGTGAGGCAACAAAGGGTTGGGCCGGGCTTGAAAGGTCTGTTGAGTGGCTTTTGAGCGAGAAGATCGAACGCAACGATATCATCATTGCCTTCGGAGGTGGTGTGATTGGAGATTTAGCAGGCTTTGCAGCAGCTATTTTGCGCCGCGGCGTGCGGTTTGTGCAGGTTCCAACGTCGTTGCTGGCGCAGGTCGACAGCTCTGTTGGCGGGAAAACTGCAATAAACTCACCGGCGGGGAAAAACCTGATCGGGGCGTTTTATCAGCCTGCCCTTGTTCTGGCCGATATTGATGTGCTCGGCTCCCTTGCGCCGCGCGACTTTCTCGCAGGCTACGGCGAGGTTGTGAAATACGGCATGCTCGGGGATGCAGATTTCTTTGGCTGGCTTGAGAAAAACGGTCCTGCTTTGGCGGCTGGCGATCCAGACATGCGCGCCAAGGCAGTGCGCTGGTCGGTGCAGATGAAAGCCGACATTGTAGAACGCGATGAGACCGAACAGGGCGATCGCGCCTTGCTGAACCTTGGCCATACGTTCTGCCATGCGCTTGAGGCGGCAACGGGATATTCAGACCGGCTGCTTCACGGCGAAGGTGTCGCCATCGGATGTGCGCTAGCGTTCGAATTGTCCTCCAAGCTTGGCTTGTGCGCACAAGAAGACCCAAGCCGGGTGCGTGCGCATCTTGCCGCGATGGGAATGAAAACCGATCTGGCCGACATTCCTGGTGATCTGCCGGATGCAAATGCCCTTATCGCATTGATGGGGCAGGATAAAAAAGTTGTCGACGGTCAAATGCGCTTTGTTCTGGCGCGCAGCATTGGCGATGCATTTGTGACCAGCGATGTGCCACGCGACGTGCTTAACGACGTTCTAAGCGAGGCGCTTGCTGCCCGCTAGCAGGGCACCCTGCCCGCAACGGAAAGTAGGGACATGACGTCGATCCGCCAACAGACCGACTGGGTGCTGGTGATCCTGCTTTGGGTCGCCGGGCTTGGGGCGGCGGCGCAATATGGCAAGGTAAGTGTCGTCTATGATCGCCTTGGGACGCATTATCCGGACGCAGGTGCGACCCTTGGATTTGTCGTTTCGCTGGTTGGGGTCACCGGCATGATCCTTGGAGTGATCGCAGGGCTGTTGGTGGCGCGCTTGCGCTATCGGCGCACACTGCTTTGGGCGCTTGGGTTTGGCGCGCTGGTCTCATTCTATCAAGCGACACTGCCGCCCCTGCCCTTGTTGCTGGCCTCGCGCATTATCGAAGGCATCTCGCATCTGGCAATTGTTGTGGCCGCGCCGACTTTGATTGCAGAGTTGTCGGCCAAGCGTCACGCCGGGTTTACGCTCACGCTTTGGGGGACGTTTTTTGGTGTGTCCTTTGCGATTTTGGTCTTCGCGGGCCTACCCCTTGCGGACACTTTTGGCGTTGGCGCGCTTTTCGCTGCACATGGAGCGTTTCTGACTTTGATCGCACTCCCGCTGGCTTTGCGCTTGCCTCGAATCGCGCGCGAGGCCCCGAATGAACCGCTCTCTGTAACCGGACTCTTGAAGCGCCACGCCGATATTTATCGCTCGCCCACACTAAGTGCGGCGGGGATCGGGTGGCTATTTTACACGCTGTGTTTTGTCAGCCTTTTGACCTTGTTGCCGCCGTTTATCGATGATTACGTGCGCGCCTTGGTGATCGGGGCGATGCCGCTGGTCAGCATCGGAAGCTCGCTCACACTTGGTGTGTGGTTGCTGCGCTTTGTACGGGCCGTGCGTGTGATTGAAGCGGGCTTCCTGTTGTCCTGCGCGCTCGCTTCGGCGCTGATTGCCAGTCCGGGAGACCCTGTTCTTTGCGTCGCACTTGCGGCAGCGCTTGGTCTTGTTCAGGGCGCGAGTTTTGCGGCTGTCCCCCAGCTCAACGCGACGGCCGACGGGCGTGCCGCGGCTTATGGGGCGATGGCGCAGACGGGGAACATTGGGAATACGGTGGGGACGCCGCTCTTGGCAGCCATCATCGCAAGTTTCGGGCACACCGGGGCGATGTTTGCCGCCGGAGTGCTATTGTTGTGTGGGTTCTTAACGCATCAATGGCTTGGTCGGCGTCGTCACGCGTTGCGCGTTTAGAACGGAATTTCGTCGTCCAGATCCTGATTTGACGGAGCTGGCTGGCTGCTTCCACCACCACCACCGCCATAGCTGTCGCGGTCGTCATATCCGCCACCGCCACCGCCGCCACCTTGGTTGTCGCCACGACCATCCAGCATCGTCAACGTGCTGGTGTAGGGGCGCAAAACGACTTCGGTTGAATAGCGATCAGCTCCAGACTGGTCCTGCCATTTGCGGGTTTCCAACTGGCCCTCGAGATACACTTTCGAGCCCTTTTTCAGATACTGCTCGGCAATGCGCGCCAGAGGCTCTGAGAAGATCGCGACCGAATGCCATTCGGTGCGCTCTTTGCGTTCGCCCGTGTTGCGGTCTTTCCAGTTTTCTGACGTAGCGATGCGCAGATTGCACACTTTGCCGCCATTTTGGAACGTGCGCACCTCGGGGTCGCGGCCCAGGTTGCCGATGAGAATTACCTTGTTAACTGAGCCTGCCATGTTCGTGTGTCTCCCGCCCGAATCTGAATTGTGCCGAACTTTATACCTGCGTGATGTCGGTTAACAGAGCGTTATGGATTGCGCCGACTTCGTCGCCGCTTCACTGGAGGGGCGCTGCCCCTCCAGACCTCCCCGGAGTATTTTTAAATAGATGAAGGATTAGGGGTCGAGTTCTACAGAGACCGGAAAATGGTCAGAGGCCGTTAGAAGGGCTTCGCGGAGTTCAGGAGTTTCGTAGCATTTGGGATCATCAAAGGGGTGCCAGATGCGCCAGTCGTCTGCTTTAGCGCGCAGGTCGGGCGAGACCATCACGTAATCCAGCAGGGTCTGCATCCAACGCTTGCGATCTTTCATCCAAAACCGCGCAGTGGCCGGCATCGGCCCCAAGGGGCGCGCAATGACCATTTCGGCATGGGGGTCGTACATTTGTGTATCGTGATCTTCACCAATGACGATCTCGACGCCCGAGCGACCAAAAAGCTTTTCGTATTCATCCAAGCCCGGTCCATCGTTGAAATCCCCCATCACAATCAACGGCTCGTTTGCATCAAGGTGATCTTCAACGCGCTCGCGCAGCCAGATGCATTGCGCGAGTTGCTTGCGACGGTTTTCGATGGCGATACGCATGATTTCATCTGGATCGCGTGACCCGTAAGGCGCTTTGGATTTCGCGTGTACACCGATCAGGCGCAGAGAATGGCCCGCTTTCGTTTCGACTTGCAATTCTAGCGGAGGTTTTGACCAGCGCACCGCCTCGGGGGCGGCATCGGTGTCAAGGTCGATGTGATAGGCTTCGTCAAAGCGCGGCGGACCTTTGGGATCGTGAATAGCAGTCATCACGTCTGGGTCATACAGCAGCGCGATTTCTTGTTGCGTGTCGTTGACAAAGCCCATGATGGCACGACGTGCGCGCAGGCCCATGGTTTGGGCGAAATTTTCCAAGGCGGCAGCACCGTCGCGTTTGCGATGCGCGTCCGGGGCTTCGACGATCATCACCGCATCCGCATCCAAAGCATTGAAAACAATCCCCAATGCATCAATCTGATCTTTGCGTTTGACGTTGTGGCGGCCGGACCATTTGTCATCCGACTGCAGGGCGCCGCCGTGATCAAACAGGTTAGAGAACCATTCAACGTTGTAAGTCGCGATGCGCATTAAACCTTCCCTGCGCTGATCACTTCCCAGGCGCGGTTGATTGCGACCATGCGCTTTTCAGCCAGTTTTATCGCCTCTTCGGGTACGCCGCGCGCGATCATCTGATCAGGATGGCTATCGCGCACAGCCTGTCGCCACGCCGCACGGATTTGCTCCATCGGCGTATCGGGATCAACGCCCAGAACGTCCCAAGGATCCGGCTCGGCATCCGGGACAAATTGCGCGCGCAAGGCCTTGAACTCGCGATCGGTCATACCGAAAATTTTCGCGACCCGCGCAAGGTAATCATCCTCAGCCGGGTGATAATCGCCATCGGCCACAGCGATCACAAACAGCCCTTCCATCAAATCAAAAAGCGTATCGTGTGCCTCATCAAACATTCGCGCGATTTTGGTGGCGTATTCTTCAAAACCAGCAACATCGGTGCGCGCCATGTTGAACACCGCTGCCGCGTTGTCTTCTTCGTCTGCTGGGATTGTGAACACCTCGCGAAAGGCGCTGACCTCGTCGCGCGTGACCATCCCGTCGGCCTTGGCCATTTTGGCACCAAGCGCGATCACGGCGATGGTAAAGGCCACCGATCTTTCAGGCGGTGTGCGCAGTTTTTCGAAAACAACGGCCAGACTTTCGCCTGCTGCAAGGGCGGACAATGCGTCTGATATGCGGGTCCAGATTGACATGAAATGGACCCTAGCTGTTCGTTTGAGGGGCGTCACCCCACAGAAATGCACATAGCACGCGCGCTCAGTCCTTGGGGTCAAGCCATTGACGCATCAGAACAAGATCCATCCAGCGCCCGAACTTAAAACCAACTTTTGGCAGGGTTGCGATGGTCTCAAAGCCAAGGGAGGTGTGAAAGGCGACGCCAGCAGGGTTTTCGCTGCTTACTCCTGCCCAAAGCGAACCGACACCAGCGGCGCGCGCGTGATCAGTTACAGCGCTCATCAATGCACGCCCTGCCCCTTTACCGCGCGCGGTTTTTGCTAGAACGATGGTGTGCTCCATTGCGCGTGCATACCCGATCCCTTTGCGGAACTGGTCATAGGACGCAAAGCCAATCACTTCACCCACGTCTTCTGCCACCAGATAACAGGGGAGTGTTTCAATGGCCTGAGCAATGTCAGTGGCACTGCGCTCTTGGGCATTAAACGTGATGGCCGTGTCGCGGATCACCGGATTGACGATATCCGCAATGGTTTGCGCATCCGAGACAGCAGCCAGCCGCGTGATCATGCAAGGATCCTGTCGCCCAATGGGGTTGAGATCGTTGCCACTAGTCGTTTTTCAGGGCCGGGCAGCACAGAAACCGTTCCGAGCAATCTGTTCAAAGCCGGGAAATCAGACAACAATTGCTCGGCCTTTGGATGAACAACATCAAGGCGCGACAAGCGGAACCCTGCATCATCCAGCATTTGCGGTGGCTGAATATCAGAATACCATTCGATCAGCGCGGGCATCGCATCATCAAAGGGCAAACGGCCAAAATCCGGGACCGCCATTTGCCATTTCAGATCACCGCGTTTCAAGGGCATCGGCGTGCCGGACCCGGCAGGCGCTGCCTCTAACGCGCTTTCGATGTCATCGGTGCGACAGGCCCAGTTTGTCAGGCGCGGTGCGCCAGAAAACGCATCCAGATTAAACCAGCGGCGATGCTCGGGCTTTGGTGCATCCGGATCAATCGCGATCACTTCCAAATAAGCATCATCGCCCAAGGACAACAGCCTGTTGTGCGTGCCCATGCGGGCATGTTTGCCACCGGGCGACAGCTTGGCACCCAAGATCGCTTCGACATAAGACGTGCCCTCGTTTAGCGAACGAGCGGCCACAACAAGATGATCAAAAGCAAAGGCAAAATCCATGGGCGCAAGATGTGCTCGAAAACTCAGCAACCACAAGCGAATTCGCGGAAACGCATCGTTCAGCCGCACCCCTAGGCGCGATCATCCTTCGGTGATCCCATGACGACATAGGTCGTCAGCGAATTTACTTGCGCAAAAGTACCCAGCACATCGGTGTGAAAGGTTTTGTAGGCGGCAAGATCGGCCACTTCGACGCGCAACAGGTATTCGACCGAACCGGTGATGTTGTGACACTCGAGTACTTCTGGCGCATTCGCCACTGACCGCTCAAACCCTTCCTGACCGTCTTTTGTGTGGTCTTTCAAACCAACAGCGATGTAGGCCACGAACCCTTTGCCCAAAGCTGTGCGATCCAGTGTGGCACGATATCCAGTGATCACACCCCTGCGCTCCAATTCCTGGACGCGACGCAGACACGCGGAGGGAGAGAGACCGACGCTTTCAGCCAGTTCGATGTTGGGAATCCGACCGTTTGCGCCCAGTATGCGCAATATATGATCGTCTATGTGGTCAAAATCCATCATTAGTTGCAAAACTAGTTTATTAAGCGCCCGTTTTGGAATCGCGTTGTGCATTCTGGCCTCTAATAGTTGCGTATGACAAATGAAATGATCCTTGCTCTTGCGGGCTTTGCCTTTGCCACTTCGATCACGCCGGGGCCAAATAATCTGATGTTGATGGCCTCTGGTGCGAACTTTGGGTTCCGCCGCACAGTGCCGCACATGCTGGGGATTAGCCTTGGGCATATGCTGATGATCGTGTTGGTCGGGCTTGGGTTGAACCAGTTGTTTGTCGCCTTTCCGCCGTTGGAACTGGCGATGAAAGTGGCCTCGGTCGCCTACCTGTTGTTCCTTGCATGGAAAATCGCCAACGCCGCGCCGCCAAAAGAAGGTGCCGCCAAGGGCAATCCGCTGACGTTCCTGCAAGCCGCGCTTTTTCAATGGGTGAACCCCAAGGCGTGGTTTATGGCGCTGACGGCAACAACGGTTTACGCGCCGGATCAAAACCTGGGATCTATCATCGTTGTCGCGGCGGTGTTCGCGTCCGTTAACCTGCCTTCGGTCAGCACATGGACGTTTATGGGCCAACAAATTCGCCACGTCCTCACCAGCGAAAAACGCCTACGCGCGTTTAATTGGACAATGGCTGCGTTGCTGGTCGCCTCGCTTGCGCTGATCCTTAAGTGACCAGTCGCCACAAGCACCAGACGGCCGCGAAGATCGTTGGATAAAAGCTGGCCGACCAGCCAAACAAACGCAGCGTCGGCGACACGTGGTAACCAAGCCAATAAAGCAGCCGCGCAAGTGTCATTGCAACGCCCAGCGTGATCAGCGTGACCGCCCCAAGCTGCATCGCCGCGAAGGGCCAGAGCAGCAAAGCCAGAACCATTTGCTCGACCGTGTTCGACAGAACGCGCTGATCAATGTCCCCACCAGAGCCTGCTGGAAAAGCGGTGCCATCGCCGTGCGCATCGCTGCGAAAGCGACGGATCGCAACGGACAGGATCATCAAGGTCATCACTAAACCAGTGGGCGCGAACGCATAGATCAACGCCAGATTCACCGGAATAAACGGCTGCGGCCCCATGCCCGGAATGGCGACAACGGCAAGCGCCCAAAGCACACCAAGCCCGCCGCCGATCAACATTTTGAGCCGATAGCTCATCCGTGAGTGGAGCGGATCAGCGTCAAAATTTCAGCCGCCGCTTCGGGGATGTTTGTGCCCGGCCCAAAGATCGCCTTTACGCCTTTTTCTTTTAGGAAAGCATAATCTTGCTGCGGTATGACCCCGCCGCAAATCACAATGATGTCGCCTGCATCCTTGGCCCGAAGCGCCTCGATCAGCTTGGGGGCAAGCGTCCTGTGCCCTGCCGCTTGAGAGCTGATGCCAACGATGTGCACGTCGTTGTCAATCGCATCGTCGGCCGCTTCTTCAGGAGTCTGAAACAGCGGCCCCACGTCCACATCAAAGCCGATGTCGGCAAAAGCTGTCGCGATCACTTTGGCACCTCGATCATGCCCGTCCTGGCCCATCTTAACGACCAGCATCCGGGGGCGACGCCCCTCTTCTTCGGCGAAGACTTCAACGTCTTTCTGGATTTGCGCAAAGCCAGCGTCGCCCTCATAGGCCGCGCCGTACACACCCGCGAGCGTCTTTACTTCCGCTCGGTGGCGGCCGAACACTTTTTCCATCGCCATGCTGATTTCTCCTACCGTGGCTCGCGCGCGCGCTGCCTCTACCGCCGCTGCCAACAGGTTACCGTCCGCCTTTGCGGCCGCCTCAAGCGCGCTCAAAGCGGAATCGCAAGCCGCCTGATCCCGGCTTGATTTGATCCGCTCAAGACGCGCCACTTGGCTTGCGCGCACTTCATCATTGTCGACCTGCAAAATATCAATCGGGTCTTCTTTGTCTTTGCGGTATTTATTGACCCCAACGATCACTTCTTCGCCCCGGTCGATCATCGCCTGCCGCTTCGCCGCGCTTTCTTCGATCCGCAGCTTGGGCATCCCACTTGCCACCGCCATAGTCATGCCGCCAAGCTGTTCCACTTCTTCGATCAGCTTCCACGCCTCGTCTGCCAATTGCGCGGTAAGAGTTTCAACGTAGTACGAGCCCGCAAGCGGATCGACGACGTTGGTTACCCCAGTTTCTTCCTGCAAAATCAATTGCGTATTGCGCGCGATCCGCGCCGAGAAATCCGTCGGCAATGCAATCGCCTCGTCCAGCGCGTTGGTGTGCAGCGACTGCGTACCGCCCAAAACCGCGCTCATCGCTTCATAGGCCGTGCGCACGACGTTGTTATAGGGGTCTTGCTCCTGAAGGCTGACGCCAGAGGTCTGACAATGGGTGCGCAGCATCGAGGATTTCGGGTTGTTCGGCTCAAATTCTTCCATGATCCGCGCCCACAAAAGCCGCGCGGCGCGCAGTTTGGCGGCTTCCATGAAAAAGTTCATGCCGATGGCGAAAAAGAACGACAGGCGTGGTGCGAATTTATCAACGTCCATGCCGCGTGCGATGGCTGTACGCACGTATTCGCGCCCATCGGCCAGCGTAAACGCAAGCTCTTGCACAAGGTTCGCGCCCGCCTCTTGCATGTGATAGCCACTGATCGAGATCGAATTGAATTTCGGCATGTTATCAGCGGTGTAGGCAATGATATCAGCGACAATGCGCATCGACGGTTCGGGCGGATAGACGTAGGTGTTGCGCACCATGAACTCTTTGAGAATGTCGTTCTGAATGGTGCCTGCAAGAAGCGAGGCATCATGCCCCTGCTCTTCTCCTGCGACAATAAACGACGCCAGAATCGGAATCACTGCTCCGTTCATCGTCATCGACACGCTCACCTGATCAAGCGGAATGCCATCAAACAGGATTTTCATGTCCTCAACGCTGTCAATCGCAACGCCTGCTTTACCAACATCACCCTCAACGCGTGGATGGTCGCTGTCATATCCTCGGTGCGTGGCCAGATCGAAAGCGACCGAAACCCCCTGCTGGCCAGCCGCAAGATTGCGCCGGTAAAACGCGTTGCTTTCCTCAGCTGTCGAGAAGCCAGCGTATTGCCTGATTGTCCACGGACGCCCCGCATACATCGTCGCCTTCACCCCGCGCGTAAACGGCGCATACCCCGGCACGCCGCCCATATGGGCCAGTTGCGCCGTGTCATCGGCGGTGTAAAGCGGCTTAACGTTGATCCCTTCAAGCGTCTGCCAATCCAGTTCGACCAAGCTGCGACCACGCAGCTCCTTTTCGGCCAAAGCAGTCCAATCGGTCATGCCAAACACTCCTCAATTCGGGTTTTGGGTAAAAAAGACGACATCAGTGCAGTTAAACCCCTACGAAACCGGGGAAATCGGCATATATTCACCTTGAACGGAGACATAATGACCCTGCACACACTACCAGTACACGCCGCATTTGCTGCATTTCTTGCCCTGAGCGGGGCCGCCTTTGCCGCAGATGGCGAGGCCGACGAAAGCGCCGTTGCCCGCTGGGAAGCGGATAAAACGGTGATTTTTGACGCCAGCGAGGTGAATTTGGACGATTTCAAGTGGATCGCTCGGCCTGTCATCGTCTTTGCGGATTCTGACGCTGTGCCCGCTTTTGCCACCCAGATCGAGTTTTTGAACGACCGTTTGGAAGAATTGGCAAAGCGCGACGTTGTGATAATCACCGATACATCTCCCGATGAACGCTCGGATTTGCGGAAAAAGCTGCGCCCACGGGGGTTTATGTTAACGCTTATCGGCAAAGATGGCGGTGTGAAGCTGCGTAAACCGTTCCCATGGCATGTGCGTGAATTGAGCCGGCAGATCGACAAAATGCCGATGCGGCAGCAGGAAATTCGCGACCGTTTGGCGACGCAATAAAGGGCGCTTGCCTTGCGAACTGCGCTAAAAAATCCTATGTTATGCGTGTAACAGGAGTTGTTCATGACGTATGATCCGAAGAACCCACGCCCGACGCCGATCCCTGTGACTGGTCGGACTGGTCCACGTCCGGGATACTAAGCTCCTTGGCGATGCGCGCTTCTTCTTCTAGCGCGCCGTCCCGACCACCAGCCGCAAACGCAGCGATCATTCGTAATGCGTAATGGCCGTCTTCAAAAGCCTGCAATTTCAATCCGATATAGTCTTGGTACATCCGCACCCGGCGCTCGACGCTAAGGTCGGCAAACCGCTCGCCGCGCAAATCTTGGATCAGCTCTTCGATTGCGGTGATCTGGTTGTAGTAAATCACGATGGGGTCAATCGTGACGCGTGGCAGAATGCTGATCTCGGCGATCAGCGCGCTAAAAATTGTGTCGTTGTTCTCACGCGGAATTAGCGGAACATAGCTTTCATCAGCTTCCATCTTGGCAACGATATCCATGCGATAAGCCTCAA
The DNA here is from genome assembly GCA_039942715.1 of Paracoccaceae bacterium. Taxonomy (GTDB): domain Bacteria; phylum Pseudomonadota; class Alphaproteobacteria; order Rhodobacterales; family Rhodobacteraceae; genus JABDJX01. Next base: position 118,616 of record JBDVBY010000007.1, on the reverse strand, counting down.
GTGCCTCGCTGCTGCCAAGGTTTTCCATATAGCTTGCGATCTCTGCATAAATCGCGCGGTGAAAGTCTCGCAGCTTTTCGGCCCGAAGCCGTGCAGCCTCGCGGCGGTTTTGACGTCCATTGAACACCCACCCAAGGGCAAGGAATCCCCCCGCCAAAACAGCCTGCACCACGCGGCTTTCAAGGATGACGTCCCAGGTCATCGAATCATTCAAACTCCATAATCACATCGTCAACTTTCAGGCTGTCACCGGCCGCCGCATTGATCTTGGCGACCACGCCTTTCTTTTCGGCGCGCAGGATGTTTTCCATCTTCATCGCCTCGACCGTGCAAAGCGCCTGACCTTCCTGCACCTCATCGCCCTCGTCCACGTCGACCTTTACGATCAGGCCGGGCATCGGGCAAAGCAGCAGCTTCGACGTATCGGGCGGTGTTTTGACTGGCATCCGGGCATAAAGCTCGGCCACGCGCGGGCTTTGCACTTTCACATCCAGATCAGCGCCTCGATAGCGGATGCGATATCCCGATGGGCGTCGTTCGACTTTGAGGGTCTTCGCTACATCGCCGAACCACTCAAGTCCGCCGTCTTCGCTGTTTTCTTGATGGATGCGCGCAAGGCTTGCGCCGGGCTTCCACGCCAGATTGATTTCAATCGGCGTTTCATCATCCCACACTGTCACCATCTCCGGCACCGATGCATCGGCATAGTAATAGGCGTCCGGCTCGATCAGTACACCATAGGTGAAACGCACGCCGCCAAGATCGATGACATAGTCGCGTTCAAGGTCTTTCTTACGTTCGACCATTTGTCCGCTGATCTTTAGATCGCGGCTATCACTAACGAATTGCATGGCTGCTGCCGCCTGCGCGATCTCTTTCAGCACATCCTTGCTTAGCGTCACACCCTCAAACCCATCGGGGTATTCTTCTTCGATAAACGCCGTCGTCATATCGCCCGAGATGAACTTGGGGTGATCGTAAACCGCCGCGAGGAACGGGATGTTGTGACCGATCCCCTCTACCTCAAACGTGTCCAAAGCCACGCGCATTTCCTCAATCGCGGCCTCGCGCGTCGGCGCCCATGTGCACAGCTTGGCGATCATCGGGTCGTAGAACATCGAAATCTCGCCACCTTCAAAAACGCCAGTGTCATTGCGCACCGCTCGGCTTTCCTCGGCCACCTCTTCGGGCGGACGATACCGTGTCAAACGGCCAATCGAGGGCAAGAACCCGCGATAGGGATCTTCGGCGTAAAGGCGGCTTTCCATCGCCCAACCGTTGATGCCGACGTCGCTTTGTTTGATCGACAGTTCTTCACCAGCGGCAACGCGGATCATCTGTTCGACCAGATCAATGCCTGTGATCAACTCGGTCACCGGGTGCTCGACCTGAAGTCTTGTGTTCATCTCAAGAAAGTAAAAGTTTCGCTCGCCATCGACGATAAACTCGACCGTGCCCGCGCTGGTATAGCCAACGGCAGCGGCCAATGCGCAGGCCTCTTCGCCCATCGCTTTGCGTGTGGCTTCATCCAGAAACGGCGATGGTGCCTCTTCGATGACCTTTTGGTTACGCCGCTGGATCGAGCATTCGCGCTCGTTCAGATAGATCGTGTTGCCATGGCTGTCGGCCAACACCTGAATTTCAATGTGGCGCGGTTGCGTGACGAATTTTTCGATGAAAATGCGATCGTCGCCGAAACTCGCCGCCGCTTCGTTCTTCGACGATTGAAAGCCTTCGCGCGCCTCGTCGTCATTCCAAGCGATCCGCATGCCCTTGCCACCGCCACCCGCAGAAGCTTTGATCATTACCGGATAGCCAACCTCATTCGAGATTTTCACTGCGTCTTCGGCATCCTCAATCAGCCCCATATAGCCCGGTACTGTCGAAACTTCGGCTTCCTGCGCGATTTTTTTCGAGGTGATCTTGTCACCCATCGACTCGATCGCCCTTACCGGAGGCCCAATAAAGGCGACGCCCTCGGCTTCCAAGGCTTCGGCGAATTTCGAATTCTCGGACAAAAAGCCATACCCCGGATGTACTGCCTCGGCACCGGTCCGGCGGATCGCCTCCATGATCTTGTCGATCACGATGTAGGATTGGTTGGCTGGCGGCGGCCCGATGTGCACCGCTTCATCTGCCATGCGCACGTGCAACGCGTTTTCGTCAGCGTCCGAATAGACCGCAACCGTTGCGATCCCCATCTTCTTGGCCGTCTTTATGACCCGGCACGCAATCTCACCCCGGTTCGCGATTAGTATCTTCTTAAACATGAGCAAGATGTCCTTCGGCCACGCCAAATGGGGCGCGCAGAGGCACCCCATCGGCATTGATGTTAGAAATGTGCGCCCTTAGGGGGCGAACCTTAGTATCTGATGTCGTCGGCCAAAGCGCCTGCGGTTGCGCCAACGGCAGCACCGACAAGGCAATCGCCTTCGTTGATAAGATCGCCCGCAACACAGCCTGCAAGGCCGCCAATGGCTGCACGTTCAAGATCGGTGCCTTGGCTACAGCCAGCAAGACCAACAAGGGTCGCGAGGAGAATAAGTGATTTTTGCATTTCGAAGTGCCTCTGTTTTTATTTTGGGTCGTTGCCCTGCGATACAGAAGCTCTTTTTCGCTTTGATATTCAATAACAAAGACATCAGCACCTAGCGGATCGGCGCATATCCACTCAGAAACGTGGGCGTCCAACCGAGCAGCATCGGCTGGGCGCGCCATGTTTGTTTTCAACTGAGTCGTCTGGGCGACTTTAGAGGTTGTTAGAAAGTGCGCCCGCAGCACCGCCAACGACCGCGCCTTCGACGCATTTACCATCGACCAGAACTTCGCCAGCCACACAGCCGATCGCAGCACCAACGGCCGCGCGTTCCAGATCCGAATTGAGTTCGTCGCAGGCCGTAAGAGAGACGAATGCTGTAAGCACGAAAAACGATGAGATCTTTTGCATTGTTTGCCCTTTGCTTTGCTTGTCGGAAAACTTCCGGCACTCAAAGTCAGCCGCAAAGACGGGGCCATCGCAATGATCTTGGTCAAGTGAACTGGCAAATCGGCATTCGCCCGCTGAAATGCGCAAAACCACGGGGACCCGTTCAGAATATTCTGAACGGGCCACCGTGAAGGGGAAGGGTAACGGTTTTGACATACAGAGGCGCGTTCTTCTTTGAAGGACCGCTCCTCTAAACCTTGTGTGACTCGTTTTCTCGCGATGGCAAAGCACGCGGTGGTTGCGTCGCGAAAAACGGCAAGTCTTTGCCGTGTATAGGACATTCCAAGCGGGATCATGCCAAGATGCTCCCGTCGAAAGCTTCTGGAAAGGCTGCCCGCGCGCGCCCCTCGTCGATCTTTAAAAGTGCGTCATAGTCTTCGGGATCAAACGGCTCTTCGGCAGCAACTACTTCGCGACCAAACAACCACGACAGACGCCCCGCATCCAGATTGCCCCGCTCAAACGGTTCATCCCCGAATTGATCCCAAAGACAGGCCATAAACGCCACATCTGCCTTGCGATCCGCAGGCCTGCGATCTGCATAGCGCTCACGCTGCGTAATAGCAGTGGCCCCTTTGGGGTTCGCGCGTCTCAATGTGAATTGGAAATCAGTACCCGGAAGTCGCCCCGGAAAGCCGCGATGTTTTAACATGCCCCCACCTCGCAAGTGCTTTGGGGATGTTTAGACCGGACGCTAATCGCGTCCGGTCTGTAGTAGAAGTTCTTAGAACTTCGACATTGTCTCTTCTTCCATGACCATGGGCTCATCGACCATGACAACTTCTTCCTGCTGAGCACAAGCTGCAACAAGTGTGAAAAGGCCAAGGGCCAGGAGAGATTTGAGTGCGTTCGACATAACTGCCTCCTTCGATCCGAAAGACCCGTGTTCTTTGCACACGCCTTCCAATGGTTCCGCACGCTCGACTGAACGTGCGAAGTGACTGTAACCGACCGAAAAGCTAAGCCCAATGGGGGATTAGGCCCTGCGGCGGATATGTGCTGATTACCGCATATTCGTTTGAGCGACGCAAGCATCGTTTGAATATGAGAAATTCTCTTTGATCTGTGGCACGAAGACCTCATTTCAAAATCGAACCTTAAAGTGGAATATTGTCGTGTTTTTTCCACGGATTTGTCAGCTTCTTCGTCTTCAGCGACGCAAAAGCACGGGCAACACGGCGGCGCGTTGAATGCGGCATGATGATCTCATCGACAAAGCCACGCTCGGCTGCACGGAACGGATTTGCAAAATTTTTCTCATATTCCTCAGTACGTTGCGCGATTTTCTCTTTGTCATCCAGCTCCGAGCGATAGAGAATTTCGACCGCTCCTTTCGCGCCCATCACGGCGATCTGAGCCGTTGGCCACGCGTAATTGAAGTCACCGCGCAAATGCTTGGACGCCATCACGTCATAAGCACCACCATAAGCTTTGCGTGTAATAACAGTCACTTTTGGGACCGTCGCCTCGCCGTATGCGAACAACAATTTTGCACCATGTTTGATCACACCGCCGTATTCTTGCGCCGTTCCGGGCAAGAATCCCGGCACATCCACCAGAGTGAGAATCGGAATTTCGAAGGCATCGCAGAACCGTACGAACCGTGCCGCTTTGCGCGAACTGTCGATATCAAGCACCCCGGCCAACACCAGCGGCTGGTTGGCCACGACACCGACAGACTGCCCGTCGATGCGCACGAAACCGGTTATGATATTGGCTGCAAAGTCCTTTTGAATCTCAAAAAACTCGCCTTCATCGGCCAGTTTCAGGATCAACTCTTTCATATCGTAAGGTTGGTTCGGGTTTTTTGGGATCAGCGTATCAAGACCGTCGTCAATGCGCGCCGGATCATCAAAAACTGGGCGCACAGGGGCTTTGTCGCGATTGTTGAGCGGTAGAAAATCGACCAGCCGGCGCACTTCGGCAAGCGCCTCGACATCATCTTTGAACGCACCATCCGCGACCGAGCTTTTCTTGGTGTGGGTCGATGCGCCACCAAGCTCTTCGGCGGTAACCACCTCATTTGTCACGGTTTTTACCACATCAGGGCCTGTGACAAACATGTAAGAACTGTCTTGCACCATAAAAATAAAGTCGGTCATCGCAGGTGAATAGACCGCCCCGCCCGCACAGGGCCCCATAATCAGGCTTATTTGCGGGACGACGCCAGACGCCATGATATTGCGCTGAAACACCTCGGCGTAACCGGCCAAGCTGGCCACACCTTCCTGAATGCGCGCACCACCCGAGTCGTTGATTCCGATCACGGGCGCACCGTTCTGAATCGCCATATCCATGATCTTGGTGATCTTTTGCGCATGTGTTTCAGAAAGCGAGCCACCGAATACGGTAAAATCCTGCGAAAACACATAGACCATGCGGCCGTTGATCGTGCCCCACCCGGTGACAACGCCGTCGCCGGATGGCTTGTTGTCAGCCATGCCAAAATCGGTTGTGCGGTGGGTCATGAACATGTCGAACTCTTCAAAAGAATCCTCATCCAGCAAAAGCTCGATCCGTTCGCGCGCGGTCAGTTTGCCTTTGGCGTGTTGCGCCGCGATGCGCTTTTCACCGCCGCCGGCCCGTGTTGCTTCGCGGCGTGCTTCAAGTTCTGCAAGAATATCGGTCATGGATCCTCCTCGGCCTGCGTCTTGGTCTAGCGGGGAAAGGGTCCTGCGCAAAGGACATTGTCGCGAATTTGCAAATATTGCGAATGGCAAAGACATTTATTTGCAAACTTGCAAATGCGCAATTTCACCCAGCGCCTTGCGCATGGACACGCCCCAGCCAGCAGACTAAACCTTGAATAATGGAAGAGCGAAGACCGGTCCGTTTTTTTGACAGGACCACGCCCCCTCATATTGTAACCCTTGTTCTCGTCACCGGATTGTCGGCGATGAACATGAGTGTTTTTTTGCCATCGCTTCCAGCGATGACAGTCTATTTTGACACCTCCTACCAAGTCATTCAGCTGTCAGTCTCGCTTTATCTGGCTTGCGTTGCGGTCGCACAGCTATTCATCGGGCCCATAAGTGACAAATACGGACGCCGCAGCGTCCTTCTTTGGTCAATGGGCATCTTTTTATGCGCCACTTTGGGGTGTATCTTTGCGCCTAGTGTCGAGGTTTTCTTGGCCTTCCGCATGCTTCAATGCGTGATCGCAGCTGGCATTGTGCTTGGTCGCGCTGTGGTCCGCGATATGGTCCCACAGGACGAGGCCGCATCTATGATTGGCTATGTCACGATGGGCATGGCCCTTGTTCCGATGGTCGCCCCGATGATTGGCGGCGCACTCGATCAGGCGTTCGGTTGGCATGCAACGTTTTGGGCCCTTTTTGTTGGCGGTGCAGCCGTCATGTTCCTAACTTGGGGCGACCTTGGCGAAACCGTTCGCGGTCAAGGACGCAGTTTCGGCGAACAGTTAAAAGACTATCCGGAATTGATGCGTTCACGCCGCTTTTGGGGCTACGTCATGGCCTCGGCGCTGGCCAGTGCCGCGTTTTTCGCGTTCCTCGGAGGCGCGCCTTATGTCGCCTCTGAGATCTATCAACTGTCGTCATTTTGGGCCGGGGTTTGCTTTGGCGCGCCTGCCGTTGGCTATGCGACGGGCAACTTCATCTCGGGTCGCTATTCGGTCCGCGTCGGTATCAATAAAATGATCATCATCGGCGCCATTATCGGAGCTACAGGACTGACGACAGCGACGATTCTGATCGCTTTGGGTTTCGACAAGGCTCCCGTCTTCTTTGGCTTTTGCACCTTCGTCGGCCTTGGAAACGGTATGGTCATCCCTAACGCCAGCGCCGGCATGCTTTCGGTCCGCCCGCATCTGGCAGGCACTGCCTCGGGTGTTGGGGCCTCGATCATGATCGGCGGCGGCGCGATTTTGTCGGTCTTTGCGGGCTGGGCCTTGACCTTTGGCGGGGGCAGCCTGCCGCTAATCTTGATCATGACGGTATCAATGTACCTCACGATCCTCACAATGGTGTACGTCATCAAGCGAGAACGCGCGGTGATTGCCGAAAGCTAGGTAATCTGCCAACCTGACCTTGCTAATTTGCAAAGTTCAGGGGGCCGCGATGGCGACGCAAAAACTCTACGCAGGTGCAAAATTGCGCGAAACCCGCACGCGCCGTGGACTGACCCAAAAAGCCTTTGCCGCCCGCCTTGGTGTGTCGCTCCCCTACTTGAACCAAATGGAGAATAATCACCGCCCGATCTCGTCAACAGTGATCCTCTCGCTTGTGCAAGAGTTCGACTTTGACGTCGGCGAACTTGCGGTGGGCGAAGGCGAGCGCATGGTCAGTGATCTGAACGAAGCTCTGGCCGATCCAGTGTTTGAAGGCCAACCCCCGTTAGTTGATTTGCGTCTAATCGCTACCAACGCGCCTGCCATGGCGCGCGCATTTCTGACGCTGCACCAAGCCTATCGCCGAGCAAATGAGCGCCTCGCCTCGCTTGACGAAGCCCTTGGTGCCGACGGCGTGCGCCCCGGTGCCTCGCCTTGGGACGAGGTGCGTGATTTCTTCCACTACTGTGACAACTATATAGACGCCGTTGATCGCGCGGCCGAAAACTTCGCAGGCGAGGTTGATGCAAACACGGCCATCATGGCCGCTCTCGATCAGCTTGGTATCGCCGTGCGTACCACCGAAGATGCCGCCATCCGACGCTATGATCCGACCACCAAAACGCTTTCGATGTCAGCGCTTGCCAGCGATGCTACCCGCCGCTTTCAGGCGCTACACCAAATCGCCCTACTCACCCAAAACGATCTGATTGAAGCCACGCTGGATCTCGCGCGCTTTCAAAGCGAAAGCGCGCGCGACATCGCCAAAATTGGCCTCGCCAACTATTTCGCCGGGGCCGCCTTGATGCCCTACACGCGTTTTTCAAAAGCCGCGCAAGACACGCGCCACGATCTGGAACGCCTTGCCCGTGGCTTTGGCGCATCGCTTGAACAGGTTGCACACCGCCTCTCAACCCTGCAACGCCCCGGCGCAAAAGGCGTTCCATTCTTTTTTGTGCGCGTCGATCAGGCGGGCACCATTACAAAACGCCACTCGGCCACACGCTTGCAGTTTGCCCGTTACGGCGGGGCCTGCCCGCTTTGGAATGTGCACCGCGCCTTCGAAACGCCGGGCCAATTCCTGCGCCAGCTTGCTGAAACTCCTGATGGCGTGCGTTACCTGTGTCTTGCGCGCGAAATATCTTTGCCCGGAGGTGCCTTTCGCGCACCCGCGCGCCGCTTTGCCATCGCCTTGGGCTGCGAGATCAGCTTTGCCGATCAGATGGTATACGCAGACGGATTGGACCTGTCAGAAACAGCAAGCTTTGAGCCGATTGGGATTTCCTGTAGGATATGTGCACGGCGCGACTGTCACCAACGCGCGGTCCCTCCATTAGAGAGACAGCTGGCAGTCAATCACAACGCCCGCAACACGCTGCCTTACGAGGTTGAATAGATGCTGAATGCCTTTTTAATGATCCTGTCGACAAGCTATTTTGCTTGGTATTTTCAAACCCATGAGACGACCGCAGTTTATCCCTTTGATGCCAGTTACACGAGCCCAACTGTGGCAGGCGAAGCGCGCCTGTCTGAGAGGCGCATCACGACAGAAGATGACGAAAGCCTGATTATCTGGCGGGCTGAACCTGCGCCGGGAAAGCCAACAATCGTCTATTTCTGTGGCAATGCTGGCGGGCTGAAAGACCGCGCCGAGCGTTTCGCGCAGTTGATTGACGCAGGTTATGGTGTGATCGCCCCTGCCTATCGCGGCTCAAGCGGGTCAACGGGCAAGCCAAGCGAAATGGCGCTTTTGGACGATGCGACACGTTTGGTGCAAGCCGAGACGATACCGCTCATTCTTTACGGTGAAAGCCTAGGTACAGCCGTAGCAATCCGTTTAGCGGCCAATGGCTTTGGCGACGCGGTGGTGCTTGAGGCGCCGTTCACGTCCATCAACGATCTGGTCGCGCAGCAATATCCTACAGAAGACCTCTCAAGTCTGATCACTCAAAAATGGGAAAGTGCAACGCATGCGCCCGATCTCAGCCAACCGCTTCTGGTGATCCACGGCAGCGATGACAACACGGTTCCGATCACCATGGGACGCAAGATTTTCGATGCGGCCGGATCAAGCGACAAAGCGTTTCTGGAGATCGCCAAAGGCGGGCACAGCGGACTGTGGACGCCGGATGCACGCGCTACCTTGTTTGCATTTTTTGATCGCAGCTAAGCTCTAGGTCGCCCTGCTCGATACATCCTCAACCGCCTGCACGATCATCTCAAGACAGGCATCGGTCGAAAAGCGGTGATCTGCCCCTTTTACCACAGTGAGTTGCATGTCCGCCCCTGTCGCATGTTCCAAAAGTCGATAAGCGACGCTGACATCCACATCCGCATCTTCTGATCCCTGTAAAAATCGCGTTGGAAACGGCAATTCAAGTGGTTCGCGCAACACAAGCCGCTTGCGCCCGTCCTCAATCAGCTTGCGCGTGATAATATACGGATCATCCGAATAATCCGATGGCAAGGCGATCTGCCCTTCGTCCATAAGCGTTGCGCGTTGCGCTGCGTCAAACCCATCCCAATACCCGTCTTCGGTAAAATCGGGTGCAGCCGCTATCGTCACCAAACCGGCGACCTTTTCAGGCATCTGACGCGCCAGCAAAAGCGATATCCACCCGCCCATCGACGACCCCGCAAGGATTTGCTTGCCTTGCGTGAGCCCATCCAGAACCGCCGCTGCATCCTCGGCCCACTCGCCAATTGAGCCGTCCAGAAAGTCGCCCGACGATGTGCCGTGCCCGGAATAATCAAACCGCAAAAACGCCCGGCCCGTCGCCTTGGCCCAGTCCTCAAGATAAAGCGCCTTGGTGCCTTCCTTGTCCGAGCGAAACCCGCCCAGAAACACAACACCCGGCCCTGTGCCTTGGGTCTGCTCATAGGCCAGCTTGCGCACATTGTGATCAAAGGTACCCATCTGTGTTCCTTTTTCGGTCGTTGCCCCTTTGAAGAGTTAGCTCCATCCGGCCACGATGCAAACCACCCTTACTCTTTCTTTTTGGTAAAAATATCTCGGGGGGCGAACGCAGTGAGCGGGGCAGAGCCCCACACCTGTGACGCCAACTCCGCCTCGGCGCAAATATTGACATGTTCCTCAACATCCGCCAAATCACCCCCGACATAAACCCGCAACCGGGCGTTTCGTAGGCGCCAAACTGACGAGGAGACCGGCCCATGGCCCAGATTTCCCTTACTTTTCCTGACGGCACTGCACGCGATTTTGACGCTGGCATAACCCCTGCCGATGTCGCATCCGGCATTTCAAACTCGCTTGGTAAAAAGGCGATCAGCGCCACGGTCAATGGCGATCACTGGGATCTTCAGTGGCCGATTGAGAGTGATGCCACTATCGCCATCAACACCATGAAGGACGAGGAACCAGCGCTTGAACTCGTGCGTCACGACCTCGCACATATCATGGCGCGCGCTGTGCAGGAAATTTGGCCCGACGTTCAGGTCACCATCGGCCCGGTGATCAAAGACGGCTGGTACTATGATTTTGATCGCAAAGAGCCCTTTGTGCCCGAAGATCTCGCCCAGATCGAAGCCAAGATGAAAGAGATCATTAACAAGCGTGATCCAGTGCGCACCGAGATTTGGGAGCGCGACAAAGCCATCGCCTATTATAAAGAGCGCGGAGAGCCCTATAAGGTTGAGCTGATCGAGAGCATCCCCGGTGATGAGCCGCTGCGGATGTACTGGCATGGCGAGTGGCAAGACCTTTGTCGTGGGCCGCACCTACAACACACTGGCCAGATTGCAGGCGATTGCTTCAAGTTGATGTCGATCGCAGGCGCTTATTGGCGCGGCGATTCTGATCGCCCCATGCTGCAACGCATCTACGGCGCTGCATTCACCAACAAAGACGGGCTGAAAAAGCACCTGCATATGTTGGAAGAAGCCGCCAAGCGCGATCACCGCCGTTTGGGGCGCGAAATGAACCTGTTTCACATGCAGGAAGAAGCGCCCGGTCAGATTTTCTGGCACCCTGATGGCTGGAGCATCTACACCCAACTGCAAGACTACATGCGCCGGCGCCAACGTGCGGGCGGGTATGTAGAGGTGAACACGCCGCAGGTTGTCGATCGCAAGCTTTGGGAAGAATCTGGGCACTGGGAAAAGTATCAAGAGCATATGTTCATCGTCGAAGTGGACGAAGATCACGCCCGCGAAAAAGCAGTGAACGCGTTGAAACCGATGAACTGCCCGTGTCACGTGCAAATTTTCAATCAAGGGATCAAGTCCTATCGTGACCTGCCTTTGCGCATGGCCGAGTTCGGCTCTTGCGCCCGCTATGAACCCTCGGGCGCGCTGCACGGAATCATGCGCGTGCGCGGCTTCACCCAAGACGATGGGCACATCTTCTGTCGCGAGGATCAAATCGAATCCGAGACGATCACGTATATCGAGTTCCTGGCCAAAACCTACCGCGACCTTGGATTCGAAGACTTCCGCGTCAAGTTCTCGGATCGCCCCGAAACACGTGCAGGCAGTGATGACGTTTGGGACAAAGCCGAAGACGCGCTGATGTCAGCCACCAAGGCGGCAGGCTACGAGTTCGAGTTGAACCCCGGCGAAGGCGCGTTTTACGGTCCCAAGCTTGAGTTTGTTTTGACCGACGCGATTGGACGCGATTGGCAATGTGGCACACATCAGGTGGATTTTGTTCTGCCTGAACGTCTGGATGCCAACTACATCGCCGAAGATGGTGCCAAGCATCGTCCTGTCATGCTGCACCGCGCCACGCTTGGCTCGTTCGAACGCTTCATCGGCATGCTGATCGAGAACTTTGCAGGCCGCCTGCCCTTCTGGCTTGCGCCCCGTCAAGTTGTTGTTGCTGCGATCACATCGGAGTCTAACGATTATACAGAGGAAGTCGTAGCAAGCCTGCGCGCAGCAGGCGTGCGCGCCGAAGCCGATACCCGCAACGAGAAGATCAACTATAAGGTCCGCGAGCACTCGGTTGGCAAAGTTCCGGTCATTCTGGCGATTGGCGCGCGCGAGGTAGAAGACCGCACGGTCACGGTGCGTCGGTTGGGCGAAAAGCAAACATCTGTCGTCGCTTTGGATGCGTTGATTCCGCAATTGGCCGAAGACGCCCTGCCCCCAGACCTTAAATCTGGCGCGTAAGAGCGCCAGTCGCGCCCTAAATTGTTACAATTGCCAAGCGCCGAAAGGGCCTAAAAATCCTTTCGGCAATTCCTTGCCTTTGCGTCATGATGGGCAAAGAACGCATACAACGGCACACCATTTGACGGCTTTGGGCGCTATTTTCTTGGGGATAAACGCCTCAAGCCTGTCCCTAACAAAGGTACCTCACACCAATCATTAGAATTGTTTCAACTTCTAACGTCAGCGTTAAACACGCACCCGTGAGTGGCATGTTAACACCGAAAAGGGTTTCTTGTTCTCAGTCGCCTCCCCCGGCGATCTGCGAAATTAAAAACCTAACCAAGGAAGATCTTTCAAATGTCGAACATGAAATCTACTCTCGCTGTTGCTGGCGCTGTTGCCGCTGCTCTGACCGCCACTGTTGCTGCGACGGGCGCACACGCTCAAGCCAAAGAAAAGTGCTACGGTGTATCGCTGGCTGGCAAGAACGACTGTGCCGCTGGCCCAGGTACAACATGTGCTGGTACATCAACTGTTGATTACCAGGGCAACGCTTGGACACTTGTAGACGCAGGTACATGTGCAGAGATCGAACTGCCAGATGACCGCATGGGTTCGCTTGAAGAGCTGGACCGCGATCTGCCAGCAGGCTAATCGACTATCTTTAAAGCGGCGCCTTCGATATGTGTCGGAGGCGCCGTTTTCATACCGGAACCACGCCAATGCTTGACGCCACGCACAGATTTGATCGCCTGCCCCTCGCTCCGGGTGTTGGATACAAACCCCAACACTTTACCGAGATCATGGAAGATGCAGGCAACGTTGAGTGGCTTGAGATCCATGCTGAGAATTACATGGGCGACGGTGGGCGCCCACTAGCGCAGCTGCGCCATCTGGCCGAACGCTTTGCGATTTCCGTGCACGGCGTGGGCCTGTCGATTGGTGGCGAAGGGCCGCTTGATCCAGATCACCTTGCGCGCCTGAAACATCTTGTTGGTTGGTTGAAACCGGCCAGCTTTTCCGAACACTTGGCGTGGTCGACCCACGACACCGCCTTTTTGAACGATCTTCTTCCCCTGCCCTATACCCCCGCCACTGTGGCGCGCGTGGCCGATCATATTGATCAGGTGCAGGAAACCGTGGGTCGTCAAATGCTGCTTGAGAACCCCTCTTCTTATCTCGCGTTTGATGAAAGCACGTTGGAAGAAACCGAGTTTTTGCGCGAAGTTGCGCAGCGATCGGGCTGTGGCCTCCTATTGGATGTGAACAACGTCTTTGTCAGCGCAACGAACCTCAAGACTGACCCCATCAGCTATATCGACGCCTATCCGCTTGATCTGGTGGGCGAACTCCATCTTGGCGGCCACGACGAAGACGAAGATGACCATGGCGCGCCTTTGCTGATAGACAGCCATGGCCGCGAAATCGCCGATCCGGTTTGGACGCTTTATGATTACGTGATCGCCAAAGGCGGCCCGCGCCCAACGCTGATCGAATGGGACAACGATGTGCCGGAGTGGCCTGTCTTGTCTGCCGAAGCGGATCGCGCGAGCGCTGTTTTGCAAAAGATTGCGGCATGATCACCGACCAGACAGAGTTTCGGGCCGCGATTTTGGACCCTGCCCGCGCGCGCCCCACTGGGCTATCTGGCGGGCAAGGCCAAGCTGCAGGTCGCCGCTTTGACGTCTATCGCAATAACGTCGCGGTTTCGCTGGCCGAAGCGCTAGAAACCGCCTTTCCAACGATAGCCAAGCTTGTTGGCGCGCAAAATTTCAACGTTCTGGCAGGTATTTTCCTACGCCAGCACCCGCCAAGCTCGCCTTTGATGATGTTTTACGGGCAGGAAATGCCTGAGTTTCTGGAGGGCTTTGAGCCCGCCAAATCGCTCGCCTATCTGCCAGACATCGCACGCTTAGAAGTAGCGATGCGCGAAAGCTATCACGCCGCTGACCACACAGGCATTGATCCAAGCGCATTCGAGATGGACCCAGAAGCCTTGATGGCCTCGCGTCTTGCTTTGGCGCCATCGTTGCGCCTGATCCGCTCGCGCTTTCCGATCTTTGGCATCTGGCGGTTCAACCACGAAGAAGGCGCGCCGAAACCAGCCGCCGGCGCTGAAGACGTTCTGATTATACGACACGATATGGACCCGGCTCCGCAAGTACTGCCCTCTGGTGGTGGTGCATTCATCGAAGCGCTTTTGGCGCAGAAACCGCTTGGCCAAGCGCATGAAACCGCAGCTGCCGAAACCCCTGACTTTGACCTAGCCCAAACGCTTTCTATCCTGATCGGCGCGGGCGCCATTACTGCTATCGGAGAGACACTATGATCCGCGCCCTTTTTAATATTCCTGACCGCATTTTGGGAACACTTGAGCCCTACTCAACGCCGGTCCTGACCACTTTGGCACGCTTTGTCTTCGCCGCCGTGTTGCTCATGTACTTTATCAACTCGGGTTTCACTAAAATTCCGGATGGTCTGACCAATTTCGTCAATCCAAGTTTCAACGCTTTCGCGCAAATCTTCCCCAAGGGGGCCGAGGCCGCTGGCTATGACATCACGGCGGCAACCACATTCCAAAAAGCTATCATCTTGGCGGGCACTTGGGCCGAATTCATTCTGCCCGTTCTGGTCGTCGTTGGCCTGTTCACCCGCGCAGCCGCCTTTGGGATGATCGGTTTCGTGATTGTTCAAAGCCTGACCGACATCTTCGGTCACGGCGGCGAACTGGGCAAATGGTTCGACAACCTGTCAGACGCGGCGATCCTAGATCAACGCGCCTTTTGGGTGTTCCTGCTCGCGTACCTTGTCTTCAAAGGTGGCGGCCCGCTTTCGCTGGACCGCATATTGCTTAGAAGTGGCTCGTCTCTTCATCTGGACGACCTGCGATAAGGGCAAAAACGCCCGCCAAACCGCACATCGCAGCTGGGAAGATTGAGAAGAAGTTGCTGAAGGTCAGGTAGATCGCGACCGCGGCAATCACCAGTAAAATGCCGCCCCACAGCGCGCGATACCGGGCCATGCCAGCACCTGCGATCGCGAGGATCGGGGCGATTACGCTCATTGCACGCAGCAGTTCTGGATTGTCTGGCAAAGGAAGGAAATCGAGATTTCTAATGTTTTCCTGCGCCGTAAGCTCGGTGTAGCCAAAACTGAAAATACCCATGATCAGGGCGAGAATACCGCCGATCATACCAAGAACTGTCGCTGCGTTGCGCATGGTTGCCTCACTGTTAACCTATTTGCCTATCTAAGCGGCATTTGCCGATTATCCAAGATGGGTGGCTTTTGCCGTGGCGTCCCAGCCAAGCGTCAGTGCCCCTTTTGCCTCAATTACCGGGCGTTTCATCAAGGTTGGATTGGCCAGCAACAGGTCAATCGGATCGCCCCCACGCGCTTCTTCCGACAGGCCGCGCCAAGTGGTGGAACGTCGATTTACCAAGCTTTCTCCGAAGGTTGCGTGAAACCGCGCCAAAGTCTCACGCTCCAATGGATCGCTTCGAACATCGTGGAAAGTCAGCGGATTTCCTGCTCCTTCAAGCGCCTTTTTTGCCGCCCGGCAGGTGTCGCAATTCGGTATTCCATAAAGCGTGATCATCCGTCCCAATCCCAAGTTTACATAAGTTTTACTTGTATTTTCGCGAATTCACGGCAGGTTCAAGGGGGGAAATCGGCGAATATTCCCGTTGGTTTCTCTTGACCTAAGACCTCGCAGAGACTCTGCGAGCAAGATTGAAGGAAGACTAAAATGCCAACTGGCACCGTAAAATGGTTCAATACAACAAAGGGTTACGGGTTTATTGCCCCGGATGACGGGGGCAAAGACATTTTTGTGCACATCACCGCTGTGGAACAGGCGGGCCTGACAGGTCTGGCTGATGACCAAAAGGTGGGGTTTGAGCTGGTCGAAGGCCGCGATGGCCGCCAGACAGCGGGTGATTTAAAAGCGCTCTAGGCGCACACGCGGGCGACGATCTGTGCGAGGCGCGGCGGTTTTGCCGATCTGCGCCCAAGTGTTTTACGCTGAAAATTAAACCGCGCCCTCGGACTCGGCCACCGCGCGGGTTACGCGCACCAGCGTTGGCACAGGCGCAAAGCCCCCCGTCACACCGCAGCGGAAATAGGCGGTGTCAAAGTCCTCTACGTCCACCATTTCCGTGGTCCGGTCATTGGCCGTAATCGCGGTCACGGTCCAGCGCCCTTCGGGGAGGCGGATCAAAAGCGGCTTGCCCACCTGACAATCCCCGACGTTGTTGTCGTTCACCATAATCGCGGGGCGGGTGAAGACGGTTGTGGCAAGGCCCGGTTGGCCTGCGGGGCGATAGACCAGCACTTCGTTGGTGGGCATGTCGCCTTCGATTGCTGGTGGGTTCGGGTCAGGTCCAGTTGAGCCGACCTGCACGCTTGTGGCGCAGGCGGCGAGGAGAAGTGAAAGGGAGAGAGTTAGGCGTTTCATGAGAGTTAGTTTGGCAGACTTTTTTGCCGAAGAGAAGAAGTGGCGACCAAAGCCGATCAACCTAAGTTGTTCCATAATTGGAAATAGTCGCAAAGAAAAACATCAGCGGCCAACCGTCAATTCTGCCAAGAACACAAAGTTTTGTCTGATTATTGCTCAAAGAGCAATGACTGGACTTTGGTTGCTATCTCCCTTTCATATCGTGCATTTGTCCACCACCATCTTCCGAACTTTTCCTTCTCTGGCTGATTTGACCAAGACTTGTGCGCATCAGTATTAGGGATAAGGCCCTTTTCTTTCTCCTTAGAGAAATCTGCTATGTAGACGTCGTAGTTATTTCGAACATTTTTCTTTATATTTCGTCTTAATAGCAAACTTTTTTTCACAGCTTGTTCATGAAGTTGTAGGCTATGAAAAATAACGTCGTCCATTGAAGATATTAGGTTGTTCTGATTATCGCGAAACCGCGTGTCTGAAGTTCCGTTACGCATACGTACACCAAAATACCAAAAAGAACATCTTTCCGAATCCCAGTCGGATGAACTATTGCGGTAGGCTTCCATTAGCTGCCTCCTTTCCTCAATGTAATGTAGGACACCTTCACAGGCGGCGGCTAAGCTACCAACTTGCGCGCGCATTTGAGGACTTATTTCTGACGAATCGCACGCAAAACGCTCCAATTCAGCGATGGGAAAACGTGGCGGCTCCATGTCATGAAACTCGAAAACAGAAAATACCTTGGGCACTTCACTTTCCAAAGATTTCACGAAATAGTCTCGATCCTTTTCGTACTTAGCAGCCATCGGCACCAGTCGCTGAGACTTTAGTTGAAGAGATCGTTTGCAAATTGCAGCAAATGTCCCGCTAGCCACCAATAAAATGCCAATTGATTTCCTCAACTGTTCCCTACGTTGCGTTTCTACCGCCAATTTTGCGCCTACCCAGACGCCAAACAAAGATGCAAAAAGTGCCGCAAATACTGGCGAGATCACATGGATGAATAAACTTGGATCCGAGCTATAATCGTCTCTTAAAAACTGTAGAGCACCAGATAAATGGTCTGAGGCGTTCCCCATATCTAAAACAACCCCTCAAACTCCCGCCATTCGCCCTTGCTCATACCTGACGTCTCTTGCGTCACCGTCTCCCCGGCCAGCATCCGGCGCAAACAATCCAGCGCCTTCCCAGACAACGTCGCCCCGCCCATCCGATAATCCTCAAAGGCGGCGTAGGCGAAGGGGACCCAGTCTTTCACAAGCTCGCAGATTTGGTCGGCGTAGACGCGGATTTCGTATTGGGCGTGGGCGTCGGCGCGCAGGCGCAGGAAGTGGAAGAGGTTGTGCAGATCAACTTTCCAGTACCATTGGGTGTAGATGTTGGCCGGCAGGTTCATGCGCGCGAGTTCGCGGGCGAGGCCTTGTTGCCCGTCGTCGCTGATCATTTCGGCATAGTGATCATAGGCGCGAGTGCTGTCGGATTTTAGGTATTCCAGCACGCGGGCGGCTTCTTCTCCAGTAAGGGCTTCGCCGCGCCCTTGGTTGTTGACGACGGATTGTGCGGCGAGGTCTTCGGGGGCCGGGATGTAGAATTCGCGATCCAGGATTGAGTAGCGGGCCGAGTATTCGTTGACGTTCGCGGTGCGGTGGCGAATCCACTGGCGCGCGACAAAGACGGGCAGTTTGACGTGGAGTTTGATCTCGCACATCTCGAACGGGGTCGAGTGCCAGTGGCGCATGAGGTAGCGGATCAGGCCTTCGTCGTTGCTCACCGCCTTGGTGCCTTTGCCGTAAGAAACACGGGCGGCCTGTGTGATGGCGTTGTCGTCGCCCATATAATCGATGACGCGGACAAAGCCGTGATCCAGCACCGGATAGGCGGTGTAGAGGTGCTTTTCCATGCCTTCGGACACAGCGCGCAGGGTCTGACGCGGCTGGCTGCGTTGGTCGTCGATTTCGGCCTGTTGTTCGGGCGTCAGGGGCATGGGCGTTTATCCTTGGTGGCTGAGTCGTTTGCACACCTTATATGGGGGGGCGCTTGGGGTGAACCGCTAGATGCGGCAATTCTCAGACCATTTGATATTTACTGGAAGGCGCGGTTGGATGGCGTTAAGTTGGCGCTAACATTACAGGAGGGAACGGACCCAATGGGAATTGAGTATTTGCACACGATGGTGCGGGTAAAGGACGTGGATGCGTCGATGGCGTTTTACAAGCTGCTGGGGTTGGAAGAGCGGCGTCGTGTGGACGTTGAAGAGGGGCGGTTTTCACTGATTTTCATGGCGCCTCCGGGTCAGGAAAACGCAGATGTTGAACTGACGCACAACTGGGATGGGGATGACGAATTACCGTCTGATGGGCGTCACTTTGGGCATTTGGCGTACCGCGTCGATGATATTTATGCGCTTTGCCAGAAGCTTCAGGATGCAGGCGTTGTGATCAATCGCCCGCCACGCGATGGGCATATGGCGTTTGTGCGTTCGCCCGATAATGTATCTGTCGAGCTTTTGCAGCGTGGCGACAGTCTGGCCCCACAAGAGCCCTGGGCTAGTATGGAAAACACCGGACACTGGTGATGCGACTTTGCGGGTTGGCATGTTTGGTCTGTACCCTGCTGCCAGCCCCGGCCTTTGCCTGCAGGCTGGCATTGCTGCTGGCGCTGGATGTATCAGCGTCCATTGATGATCGCGAGTACGCGTTGCAAAGCAATGGACTGGCTGCCGCCATTTTGTCGCCCGATGTGTCCCGCGCGTTTTTGCAATCTCCCGATCCAGTCGCACTTTCGGTGTTTGAGTGGAGTGGCCAGCGCAACCAGCACATCGTGGTGAATTGGCGTTTGATCGAAACGCAAAGCGACTTGCTGGCTGTTGCCCAACAAATACGCCAGCCCTACCGCACAGAGAAACTGTCTCCGACATCACTGGGAAATGCGTTGGGGTTTGCAGCCCGCCATTTCGCTAGCGCCCCAGTCTGCGCGCGCAAAACGCTGGATGTCAGCGGAGATGGAACAAACAACGATGGCTATCCGGCGGCGTCCGCTTATCGCGCCTATGCCTTTGGCGACGTGGTCGTGAATGCATTGGCCATAGGGGGCGCGCAGCACCTGCCGTCTTTGGTGCGCTATTTTGAAATAGAGGTCATCAGAGGTGCTGGTGCTTTCGTCGAAATCGCAAATGATCACGAAGACTTCGAGCGTGCCATGCGGCGCAAATTGGAACGAGAGTTAGCCCCACTTGCCGTTGGCAAGATAACACCGCGCACACCGCGCCATCAGCGCGTTATGGCCAACAATTGATCAGTAGATATAGCGGATCTGATCGCTCCAAAACCGTTCGATACGGGTAAAGCTCTTGTTCAGATCGTGAATTTTTGCTTCTCCGAGAATTTCATCGCTCACCAAATCTTCGGCATGCCGCGCGAAAAGCTCTGAAACAACCCGCTGCACATCGCGCCCCTTGTCGGTCAGCCGCACGCGAACAGAGCGGCGATCAATTTCGCAGCGCTGATGATGCATGAACCCCATATCGACAAGTTTTTTTAGGTTATAAGATACGTTCGATCCTTGGTAATAGCCGCGCGAGCGCAACTCTCCCGCGGTCACCTCATTGTCAGCGATGTTAAAGATCAAAGGCGCCTGTACCGCATTGATTTCTAGCACGCCAAGGCGTTCAAATTCGTCCTTGATCACATCCAAAAGAAGCCTGTGCAGGCGTTCCACCATGGAAAGACTTTCCAGATAATGTCGTAGGTATCCTTGCTGGGAGGTATCCCCCAGTGTTTGATGCATACTCATCCGCCGACTCCGACCCTTAATTACTGCTCGGAGACAAAACTCGACGAAATTTCCCAAGATACCGTTAAAACACGCCGAAATTTCTTTTCGACGCAATTAGTTACGCGTCAATCGCGCAATAATAACTGCAAATCGCTCAGGTGTGGGCACCTGTCCACTCACCCACTGATAAAGATCTTGATCGTTTTCGGACAACAAGTCCTCGTAAAGCGCCAAGGTATCTGCGTCCAGCGTCGCACCATGTGCGTCCCAAAACGGACCCAAAATCAGGTCCATCTCTTTGGTGCCACGACGCCATGACCGCATCGCCAATCGCTTAAGCCGCTTTTCCCGTTCTTCCATCAGCTTACCGTCAGAGCTTGTTTCAAGCGTTTTTCCAGCACACCCATCCGTTCGGCAGATCGTAGCATCTCTGAGCGCAACGTGCGCATTTCAGACAATAGATCATGCACATCAGGAGAACCGCTCAGATCAACCATCGGCTCGACCCCTTCGCCCTCCCCGGTCAACAACCAGCGGATCGACACATGCATCACCCCGGACAACATCTGCAATTTGTTCGCCCGTGGCTCGGTCAGATCGTTCTCCCACTTTTCAATTGTGCGCAATCCAACGCCCAATTTTTGCGCCAATGTTTTTTGATCAAGCCCACATGCATCGCGCGCAGCGGCCAGTCTGTCGCCAAAGGTGGCGGCGTCATTTGAATACCAATCATCGGCTGCGGTCATGGGATTTTGTCCTAAATCAGGTTGCGGGTGGAAAAATCAGTTTCTATGAACCGTTGTACGTAATTCAAAAAGGCAGGTGCGACCATGGCTTTTCTGTCCACGACGCTCAAGCGCGTCAAACCGTCACCCACAGTTGCGATGACCGGTCTTGTGGCCGAACTCAAAGCGCAAGGGCGCGATATCATCGGACTTGGCGCAGGTGAGCCTGATTTTCCCACGCCTGCAAACATTGCCGAGGCAGGAAAGCGGGCGATTGCAGATGGCAAAACGATCTATACGGCCGTTGACGGTATCCCGGAGCTCAAAGCCGCAATCATCAAAAAGTTCAAACGTGACAACGATTTAAACTATGAGATGAACGAAATCACTGTCGGAACAGGCGGCAAACAAGTGCTTTACAACGCGCTAATGGCCACGCTCAATCCGGGTGACGAGGTGATCATCCCGGCGCCCTATTGGGTTAGTTATCCCGACATGGTGCTTTTGGCTGGTGGCACGCCAGTGATTGTTGAGGCGGGTTTAGACGCGGGCTTTCGCCTTACGCCAGAGCAGCTAGAAGCTGCGATCACGCCCAAGACTAAATGGCTAATCTTTAACTCGCCTTCCAATCCAACGGGTGCTGGTTATTCTCCGGATCAGCTTAAGGCCCTGACAGATGTACTGGAACGCCACCCACATGTTTGGGTGTTGTCCGATGACATGTACGAGCACATTGCCTTTCCCGGCTTTGATTTTCGTACGCCTGCGCAAGTGGCCCCTGCCTTGAAAGATCGCACGCTAACGTTAAACGGGGTCTCAAAAGCTTATGCGATGACTGGCTGGCGCATTGGCTATGCTGGAGGACCTGCCGAGCTCATTAACGCAATGAAAAAGGTGCAATCGCAATCCACGTCAAACCCCTGCACAATCAGCCAGTGGGCCTCTGTCGAGGCCCTTAACGGTCCGCAGGATTTCATTCCAGAGAACAACAAAGTGTTCCTGCGCCGCCGCGATCTGGTCGTTGCCGGGCTGAACGCAGCCGATGGCATTACCTGCCCGGTGCCCGAAGGCGCGTTTTACGTTTATCCTTCGATTGCCGGATGCATAGGCAAAACAAGCGCAGGCGGTACCTTGATCGACAACGATGAGGCGTTTTCTCTCGCACTTTTGGAAGAAACCGGCGTTGCCGTGGTCTTTGGCGCAGCTTTCGGCGCCTCGCCCGCCTTCCGCGTCAGCTATGCGACGTCAGATGAAA
Organism: Paracoccaceae bacterium; assembly: GCA_039942715.1. Taxonomy (GTDB): domain Bacteria; phylum Pseudomonadota; class Alphaproteobacteria; order Rhodobacterales; family Rhodobacteraceae; genus JABDJX01. Next base: position 96,242 of record JBDVBY010000007.1, on the reverse strand, counting down.
ACCTGACTGAGGCTTGCGCGCGCATTCAACGCTTTTGCGCAGACCTCACATGAGCTTGCCCGAGTACTACTTCCGCGTGCGCGAGAACGGAGCGATGGTGTTCCGTGTCGATACCGAAAACCGTATGCGGCGGATCGATATGGATCAGATCGCTGTGATCAACATCAAGAACGGCGAAGTCAAGGCGCACGGAGATGGCACGCTGTCAGATGCTGACACTGCCGCAATCGCCAAATGGCTGGAAGAGCGCCGCGCGCAACTGGCCGCGCGCGAAGTGGACGACATTCTGCGCACGGTGGATCACCTGAACCTGACAACCATGTGGGCTCAACGGCGCGCCGCCCCCGAAGAGCTTGAAAAAGTATCGGATGCGCTTTTGATGGCAATGCATGATTTGCGCAGCGTGCTTGTGCGCAAGAAATCAGATCAGTTGAAAGACAATGAAAGCGACTAATCCCTAGGCGCCTCGACAAAGTGTGGCGCACCCGATCATTTCCAACGTTCGACATCACCTGAAACACCATCCCAGGCACCGGAAACCAAAGCACGCCCCAACACGCGATTTGGGTTAGTTGGCGGCGGCATGTGCACGTCTTCAAGCTTTGAGAACCCAAACTTGCCGTAATACGGCGCATCCCCGACCAGCATGACCCGCTCCCATCCCGTGGCCCGGTCCAGAGCGTTGTCTATCAAAAAACGCCCCAGGCCTTCGCCTTGCCTTGTTGGGTGCACAGCAACAGGTCCCAACAACAGCGCATCTGCAGCACCGATACGCACTGGCCAAAACCGGATCGCGCCTGCCAGAATATCAAGATCATCTCGTGCGACCAGGCACAGCTCTGGAACCGCATCTACCCCATCGCGCAACCGATAAGACGAGAGCGCCTCGCGCCCGGGCGCAAAACAGCGGTCGAACAAATCTTCGACCTCCCACCAATCCTGCGCCGTTTCCGCCTTAAGTTCCACTGGTCCCTGCCCTTTTGACTGGAGAGCGCCTACCACATGCGCTAGGTCGCAATCAAACACGCAAGAAAGGCACGGACATGTTCTATCGCCCTGAAGACGGCCACGGTTTGGCGCATAACCCGTTCAATGCTATTGTCACGCCCCGCCCGATTGGTTGGATTTCAACGCGCGGTGCGGACGGTTCGGAGAACCTCGCCCCCTATTCGTTCTTTAACGCCGTCGCCTACGTCCCGCCGCAAGTGATGTTCGCCTCAACGAGCACCAAGCCAGACCGCGACGGCACCAAGGACAGCGTTGCCAACATCCGTGACACAGGCGTCTTCTGCGTGAACATTGTCGAATACGCCATGAAAGACGCCATGAACGAAACCTCGGGGCCATGGGCGAAAGAGGTGGACGAGTTTTCCAAGGCGGGGTTAGAGCGTGCGACTTGCGAAACGATTGCCTGTTCGCGCGTTGCCGCAGCACCCGCATCTTTGGAGTGCAAAGTGACCCAGATTGTCCCTTTGGAAGGCATCGCAAACTTCCTTGTCCTTGGCGAAGTCACCGGCGTGCATTTGCGCGACACTTGCATAAATGACGGGATTTTCGACGTCCTGACCTATCAGCCGCTAACCCGGCTTGGGTATCGCGACTATAGCCGCATCACCGAAGTGTTTTCGTTGGACCGTCCGGGGGAATGAGTGGCAATTGGTGCCGTTATTGGGGCTCTGCCCCGCTACCCGGGATATTTTGAGCCAGTAATACTCAGTTGGTTTTTTGCCTTGGAATAAATGGCAAAGGCAAAGCTGGCACGCCATCGTCGATAAGTTTTTTGGCGTCTTCCACTTTGGCTTCGCCATAAATGGGGCGATGCGGTGTGTCACCGTCGTGCATCGCGCGGGCTTCTTCCGCAAATTTATCGCCAACGTAGTCAGAGTTTTTTTCAACATGGTCGCGAATGGTTTTAATCGCCTCGGCCAATTTCGGGTCCGGCGCATTTGTCATCACGTTTTGCGAAACTCCCGGCTCGACCGCAGTTTCTTTTGTTTGGTCAGTCTCGGGCGCGGACGGCGTGTCACGTGATGCGCGCACGCCGGGGGCCATCAAGCTTTTTTCAACGTGATCAGAGCCGCATTCTGGACAGGTGATCATCCGCTTTGCGACAAGCGCATCAAAAGCGTCAGCCGACTTGAACCAGCTTTCAAAGCTGTGGTCGCTTTCACATTTTAGCGCATATCGGATCATGCAGGTTTCCTTGGACGGCGTCTCAATCGATACGGCAGTTTCATTGACAATTGATTTCAATGCAAAGACTTAAAGCGCTTTGGGATCAAATCCTGCCAAAATGGCGCCCAGTTCCGGGTCATCGACCCTTTTCGCCGCCTTTTTAAGCGACATCCACTTGCGACGCCGTTCTTTTTGCTCAGGCCAGTTGGACAGAACCTTTTTGACTTTGATTGGGAACAATGCAACCACGCACGGCAACTGCTCCCCCTCACCTAAGTCTTTGTCATAACTGAATATTCCAAGGCAGGACTGTGCAGCCTTGCCCTTCACCCCGGCTTCTTCATAAGCTTCGGTTTCGGCGGATTGCGCGGGCGTTGCGCCGTCCACAGGCCACCCCTTGGGCACGACCCAACGGCCACGGCGGCGCGACGTGACCAACAAGACTTGAATCTTGTCGCCAACCTTGCGCCAGCAGAGGGCTCCAAATTGCGTCCTGACCCCGCGCTTGCCATCATCTGGAAGGCGCATCGGGCGTTGTTTCATCCGCGCTATGCTCATATCGCCTTTGGCTTTACGCCCTATTTCTTTTCTCTTCATTAATTTCACGACGCTAACACAATCACAGGCTGCTGAAAAGTCAGGGTTTTTCTACTACTTCTGTCGTGTGACATGAATTTATCGCAGCCGCTTTATGCCGCCAATCCCCGACCTTTCAAAAGAGCATCAGGCCCTGGCATCCGTCCTCTGAACGCAAGGTAAAGATCCCCAGCATCCACCGAGCCGCCTACCGACAAGATATGTTGTTCCAACTTGCGCGATGTTTCCGGATCGAACGGATCGCCTGCTTCGATAAAGGCGTCAAAGGCGTCGGCATCCATCACTTCAGACCACATATAGCTGTAATAGCCGCTCGAATATCCGTCGCCGGAAAAGACGTGGGCGAAATGCGGGGTTGCATGGCGCATCGCAATCGCGCGCGGCATGCCAAGTGCGTCCAACACCTCGGCCTGTTTTTGCATCGGGTCGCTGGGTGGATCGCCCAAGTGGAATTCCAGATCGACCATCGCCGAAGCGACGTATTCGACGGTTTGGAAGCCCATATCATAGGTCGTGGCGGCCAACATGCGGTTCAACAGTTCTTCGGGCATCGGCTCGTCAGTTTCTGCGTGCGTTGCAAATTCTGACAGAACTTCGGGCACTTCAAGCCAATGCTCGTAGAGCTGGCTGGGCAATTCGACAAAATCGCGCGCCACAGAGGTGCCGGAAACACGCTCATACGTCACATCCGACAGCATTTGGTGCAACGCGTGGCCAAACTCGTGAAACAAGGTGCGCGCATCATCATAAGACAGCAAACAAGGCGCGCCTTTGGGCGGTTTGGCGAAATTACAGACGTTGATCACAACCGGGCGGACATCACCGCCAAGTTTACGCTGGTTGCGAAGGGTTGTGCACCACGCACCAGATCGCTTCGAGCCGCGCGCGAAATAATCACCAATGAAAACAGCGATATGCTTGCCTTCTCTGGTAATCTCCCAAGCGCGTGCATCCGGGTGATGCAAAGCAACATCCAGCGGTTCGGCTTTGATGTCGAACAGGCGACCAGCGCAGGCAAAGGCCGCTTCGATCATGCGATCAAGCTGCAGATAGGGCTTAAGCTCGGCCTCGTTCAAATCATGCTCTGCTGCGCGGCGTTTTTCGGAATAATAGCGCCAGTCCCACGGCTCAAGCGGCCCCTCTATGCCGTCCGCCCTAAACATTTCTGCAAGAACATCCGCATCCTTCAAAGCCGCGGCTTTGGCTGGTTCCCAAACCTGCATAAGCAGATCGCGCACCGAAGCGGGCGTCTTGGCCATCTCGGTCTCAAGCTTGAAGTCTGCAAAGCTGTCATATCCCAACAGCTGCGCGCGCTCGGAACGCAAAGCCAGAGTTTCTGCCGCAATTGCGCGGTTGTCGGTCTTGCCGCCATTGGCGCCACGGCGCGTCCACGCGTTCCAAGCTTTTTCACGCAATGCGCGGCGCGGAGAAAACTGCATGAAGGGCACAAAAAGCGAGCGCGATAAGGTGATCACAGGACCGGTTAGGTCTTTTTCTTCGCCCGCCGCCTTTGCAGCAGAGATTAAGAACTCTGGCAGGCCTTCAAGGTCTTGGGGTGAGAGCGGCATCGACCAGCTGCGTTCATCCGCCAAAAGGTTTTGCGAAAATTCAGTCCCAAGCACAGCAAGACGCTGAGTTACCTCGCCAAATCTCTCGCGCGCATCGCCATCCAGTAGCGCGCCAGAACGCACAAATCCGCGCCGCGTGAGCATCAGGACCCGCGCTTGCTCATCGCTTAAATCAAGCGTGTCGCGGGTTTGCCAAAGCGTCTCTATCCGTTGGAAAAGCGCCATATTCATCGTAATTTCAGATGAATAGGCAGCCAAACGGGGTGAGAATTTGCGCATCAGCTCTTCGCGCGCATCATTCGCATCGGTGCTGGCAAGCGTGCAAAACGCCGAAAGCACTTTGCCCAACCCATCGTCGGCAAGCTCTAGCGCATCGATAGTGTTCTCAAAGGTTGCGGGTGCGGCATTGTCGGCGATTTTAGCGATCTGCGCGCGCGCATCGTCAAGGGCCGCGTCAAAAGCAGGCTCAAAATCACCGTCTTCAAATGCGTTAAAAGGTGGGATTTGGAAAGGGGTCGTCCACTCGGAAAGTAGTGCATTCATAATAAAAATCTCCTGCCGCCCAATCTAAGCACGCAGTACATTTGTTTCCAGAAGTTACGTAACGGTATGGCAAACCGGACAGTTTTGTTGCCGTTTGACGGCAAAAATCCGCACGGCAGAGCTCAGTGCATCATAAATCAGCATGCGACCCAAAAGAGGCTCTCCTGCATCTGCCAAAAGTTTCATCGCCTCTGCTGCCATCATCGACCCCATGACGCCTGGAAGTGGCGCGAAAACGCCCCCCTCAGCACAACTAGGCGCAAGCCCGGCGGCTGCCGGTTCGGGGAAAACGCAGGCGTAACACGGTGCACCACGCGACGGATCGAAAACACTAAGCTGTCCTTCCCACTGGCTAAGGGCCGCGGAAACAAGCGGCAAACGCAGGTTCACCGCCGTCTCGTTCACCAAATAGCGTGTTTCGGCGTTATCTGATCCGTCCAGAATTATATCATAATCGTTAAACAACTCTTGTGCGATTTCGCCCGTCAAACGGCGGTGATAGGGGCGTACGGTGATGAACGGGTTTTGCGCGATCATCGCTTGTTCTGCCGAGAATACCTTGGGCATGCCGATACGTGCATCCGTGTGGATCACCTGACGTTGCAGGTTGGAGTTTTCAACAACATCGTCATCAATCACACCGATTGTGCCCACCCCGGCAGCGGCCAGATATTGCAAAGCAGGCGCCCCAAGACCCCCAGCGCCAATCACCAAAACGCGCGCTTCTTTCAACCGCTTTTGCCCCGGCCCACCTATTTCGCGCAACACGATGTGGCGCGCATTGCGTTCAAGTTCGCTCGCCGAGGTCTTTTTGCCCTGATCATGGCGGGCCGCATTTTCGGGACGAACCTTTGTTTTGAGGTGTTTGAGGCCCTTGGTATAAACCCAGACCAAAGCCCCCAACAGACCGATAACGAACCACTCACCCGCTGATCCGCCTGTGGCTTCGCGCAATGGATGCCCGTCGGGCAGGACAATTTGCAGAGCCAAAACAGCCACATAGAGTAGACCAATCATCAGGAAACGAGCGGCGTATGGCGCGCGGGTCAAATGACCGATGAACCAAAGCGCGGCCGCGATAACCAGAACCATCGCCATCGCTTAGCTCTTCCCTGTCGAGCCAAAACCGCCCGAACCACGCGCGCTTTCGCCAAGTGCATCAACGATTTCAAAACGCGCGAGGACAACCGGCGCCACGACCGCCTGAGCAATGCGCTGGCCGTGCTGAATATGGATCGGATCATGACCAAGGTTGATCACGATAACTCCCAAGGGGCCGCGATAGTCAGAGTCGACGGTGCCCGGCGCATTGACCAATGCCAGACCTTCTTTCAATGCAAGACCAGAGCGAGGGCGGATCTGAATTTCGAACCCTTGGGGAATTTCGACCGCCAATCCTGTGGGAACAAGCGCGCGCGCGCCCGGCGCAAGCGTTATGCCCTCTTCGCGCATTTGGGTTGGAAAATTGGCACGTAGGTCAGCCCCCGCCGCGCCAACGGTTTCATATGCGGGCAGCGGTACTTTTTCATCGGCCTCTGCCGTCCAAACCATTCGTATCGTCGGGGTCATGACAGAGCGTCGGCGATGCGAGCTGCAAGGCGGCGGGCTACCTGATCTTTGGTTGCACGCGGCCAACTGTCGGTTCCATCACCGTCAATGACACTCACAGCGTTTTCAGAGCCGCCCATGATGCCAGTTTCAGGCGAGACATCGTTAGCCACGATCCAGTCACAGCCTTTGCGTGTGCGCTTAGAAATTGCGTTTTTGATCACGTCATCGGTTTCAGCGGCAAAGCCGACCACAAGCTTGGGGCGGCCTTTCTTCAGCTTCGAAATCGTTGCCAGTATGTCGGGATTCTCGGTCAGCTCCAGGTTCGGTGGCTTGCCCGATTTGTCCTTTTTCATCTTGCTTTCAGAGGCAGCAGAGACGCGCCAATCTGCAACAGCCGCAGCAAAGACAGCCGCATCAGCGGGCAGCGTTGCGCGCACGGCCTCCAACATTTCCTGCGCTGTTTCGATGCGTACCACGGTCACACCCTCTGGCGGCGGCACAGTTGCAGGTCCGGTAATAAAGGTTACGCGCGCTCCCAAACCCGCCAGAGCCTTTGCAATCGCAGTGCCTTGCGCGCCAGACGAGCGGTTGGCGATATATCGCACTGGGTCAATCGGTTCGCTTGTCGGTCCAGAGGTCACAAGGATGTGGCGGCCTTTGAGAGGGCCTTGTGCCAATTTCTCGACGATTGCGGCCAAGATCGCTTGCGGTTCAGCAAGGCGTCCGGGGCCAAATTCGCCACAAGCCATATCGCCCTCATCAGGGCCAACGCGGGTAATGCCATCGGCTTCCAGCGTTGCGATATTGCGTTGATTGGCTGGGTTGAGCCACATGCGCACGTTCATCGACGGAGCCACAAGGACAGGCGCGTCGGTGGCCATCAAAAGCGTTGAGGCCAGATCATTGGCCTGGCCTGCGGCCATTTTAGCCATGAGATCAGCAGTCGCGGGTGCTGCAACGATAAGATCGGCAGAGCGCGACAACTCGATGTGGCCCATTTCCGCCTCGTCGGTCAGATCGAACAAATCGGTGTACACTTTTTGCGCGGCAAGGGCTGAGGCCGACAGGGGCGTCACAAATTCCTGCGCCGCCTTTGTCAGTACGGGCGTTACTGCTCCACCCTCTTTTCGGATCAATCGGATCAATTCCAACGACTTAAAAGCAGCGATGCCGCCGCCGATCACCAAGAGAATACGTTTTCCTGCAAGCATGTGTCTCACCCATCGCTTTCCCGAATGTTTACGGGTGCACGCTCATATGGGCAAGCGTGGTGAATGATAAGCGGCGCGACCGGGGGGAAGGTGGTTGCGCCGCTTACACGAGGTATCAACCGAGGAACTCAAAAACCTCGCTTGATTGGTTTGCCAACATCTTCCGCATCTTGTTAAAGGCTGCGGCTTCAAGTTGACGGACTCGCTCCTTGGAAAGGCTTAACTCGTTACCGAGTGATTCAAGTGTGCGCGGTGCATCGCGAAGCTTGCGTTCGCGCACGATGTAGCGTTCGCGTTCGTTCAGATTTGACATCGCCTCAAGCAACCAAGTGCGCAACGTATCGATGTCCTTTGTTTGCTCGACCTTGTCTGACTGAATATCGCCTTCATCTTCCAGCGTTTCGATCCATTCGCGCCCTTCGTCATCAGACGATTGCGTCGCGTTGAGAGAGAAATCAGACCCGGAAAGGCGGCCTTCCATCATCTCAACATCATGCAGCGGAACGCCAACCTCCTTTGAGATCGCTTCGCGCATGGCTTGGCGGTCAATCGGCTCACCACGCGCCGCAGCTTCGCGCTCTAGGCGGGCTTGCACACGGCGCAGGTTGAAAAACAGCGACTTCTGCGAAGATGTCGAGCCTGTGCGCACCATCGACCAGTTACGCATCACATAATCCTGAATCGACGCTTTGATCCACCACACTGCATAGGTCGAGAAGCGGACGCCGCGATCGGGGTCAAATTTCTCGGCCGCTTTCATCAGTCCAAGACTGGCTTCTTGGATCAGATCATTCATCGGCGCGCCATAACGGCGGAACTTTGACGCCATCGAAATCGCTAGACGCATGTAAGCTGTAATGAGGCGGTGCAGCGCTTGCTCGTCACGCTCGTCGCGCCATGCATAGGCAAGCCGCAACTCTGTTTCAGCATCAAGAAGTTCGGCTTGCATCGCCGATCTTGAAAAAGCCCGGTCACTGATATCATCCAACGCCATATCTTCTCTCCCAGTCCTGTTCGCACTTGTTCTTTGGTATTGTTACGCTACGAGCCTCAAACCGGATCAAAATTAAACATCTGTTACTCTGTGCGCCCGCGTTGGATTGTTTGATGTGATTAATCACGTGTTAAGCATGATACGATCATACGAGGCGCAATATGGTCGCCCAAAGTTACACAGTCGCCTTTGAAGGTATCGAGGCGCGCCTTGTTGAAGTGCAATGTGCTTTGTCGCCCGGATTGCCGCATTTTTCGCTGGTGGGACTACCCGACAAGGCCGTGAGCGAGGCAAAAGAGCGTGTACGCGCGGCATTGAACGCACTTTCCATCGCACTTCCTTCGCGGCGGATTACCATCAACCTTTCCCCTGCTGACCTACCCAAAGAAGACTCGCATTTTGATCTGCCTATCGCTTTGGCCTTGCTCGCAGCGATTGATATTTTGCCCAAAGATGCTGTTGAAGGACTGGTCTCTCTGGGCGAGCTGTCGCTCAGCGGTAATTTGGTGCCCGTCACCGGAGCATTGCCATCAGCGCTTGCGGCTGCGGAAGCGAACCGTACTTTGATGTGCCCTGCCGCCTCGGGCTCAGAGGCCGCGTGGGTTGGAGAAACGCAAGTGTTGGCGCCGCAAACCTTGGGCGAAGCTATCCAACATTTGACAGGTGCGCGCGCATTGGACGTAGCCCAACCCGGCGAAGTGACAGGCCCCATAGGCGGCCCGGACCTCTCAGAAGTCAAAGGTCAGGAACGCGCCAAACGCGCGCTTGAGATCGCCGCCGCAGGTCGGCACCATATGCTGATGATCGGGCCGCCCGGTTCTGGCAAGTCGATGATCGCCGCACGACTGCCTGGCATTTTGCCTGCGCTATCGCCGGAAGAAGCGCTTGAGACGTCGATGGTGCACTCGCTCGCTGGGTTGATCGAGGATGGTGGCATTTCACGGCAACGCCCGTTTCGTGCCCCCCACCACACAGCGTCAATGGCGGCGATTGTTGGTGGTGGCAAAGGTGCGAAGCCCGGAGAAATCAGCCTCGCGCACAATGGTGTTTTGTTCATGGACGAATTCCCCGAGTATCCGCGCGGCGTTCTAGAAACGCTGCGCCAGCCCATTGAAACTGGGGATGTTACGGTTGCGCGGGCGAATGCGCATGTAAAATACCCCTGCAAGTTTCTTTTGATGGCCGCCGCTAATCCCTGCAAATGCGGCTACCTCGCCGACCCCTCTCGCGCGTGCGCGCGCGTGCCTGGATGCGGAGACGACTACCTTGGGCGCATATCCGGCCCGTTGATGGATCGCTTTGACCTTAAGGTCGACGTACCCCCTGTAGACTTTCAGGATTTGGACCTGCCCGCCGCTGGTGAACTCTCTGAGAGTGTGGCGGAGCGTGTGCGCGGCGCGCGTGATCTTCAAAGCACCCGGTTTGCGGGTCTGGATGGCGTGCGCGTCAATTCTGACGCGTCGGGCGCATTGTTGGACGAGATCGCGGCCCCGGATGAAGAAGGTAAAGCGCTCTTATTGCAAGCCGCCGAGCGTGTTGGGCTTTCGGCACGCGGGTATCATCGTGTTTTACGCGTAGCGCGAACGATTGCGGACCTGGGAGGACACGAACAAATCGGGCGCACGGATGTCGCCGAGGCGATCAGTTTTCGCCTTGGCTCTGGCGGCTAAGGCAAGTTTTAGCAAAAGCACCTGCTTTTCGCAGTGCATCGCGCGCCTCGGGAATCCACCCATCGAAGATCTGCCAGACGTGTGGTGCGTCCGACCACAAATCCAACGTCGCCTCTCCGCCAGCGGCGCGCAACACATCGGCCATACGGCGCGCATCATCAAACAGAATTTCCGTCTCGCTGGCTTGAATATAAACGGGCGGCGGGTTGATGAAATTGGCAAAAAGAGGCGAGATGCGCGGATCACCCGGGTCTGTGTCCCCCAAAACTATCTCGCATAGCTCATCCATACGCGCGGCCGGCAAGATGATATCCTTGGCCTCGTTGGTTTTCAGGCTTTCTCCGGTCAAAGTCAGATCAGTCCAGGGCGACATGCCAATCAAGCCCGCAGGTTTTTCTCCCGTTTCCAGCAAATGCGCCAAAAGCGCCAGCGCAAGACCGCCTCCCGCACTGTCACCACCCAATACGATCTGGTCAGCGGCAAGATTTTTGTGCTCGCGCAGGATTTTCCACGCCGCCAAACCATCATTGAACGCCGCCGGAGCATGCGCGTAATGTGCCAGCCGATAATCGGGCGATTGCACAGGCACGCCCGCAAATCGGGACAACTGAGCAAGCATACCGCGATGGGTGTGGGCGCTTCCCGCGACGTATCCACCGCCGTGAAAAAAGAGGATCACACCGGTCTCATCCACCTCACCTAGGGTGATGCACGACATCGGCAGTTGACGATTGGGCCCGCTCAGCTGGTGCACCTTTGTCGAAAAAGTCATGCCTTTGGGTTTACGGAATAGCCGCGCGGCATGGACAAAATCGCTCTCGGCTTTCTGCGGTGTTTGGTTGCGCGCCATAAATGGGCGCGCAATGTTGCGTAGGCCAAAGTTCAAAAGCCCCAAACGGGTCATTTGCCAAGGCGCGCGTCAATGGCATCCCATATGGCGCCCGCCACGTTGATCCCGTCAAAACGCTCAAGCTCTTGGATACCTGTGGGCGAGGTCACGTTGATCTCGGTCAGGTAATCGCCAATCACATCTATGCCTACGAAAACCTGTCCTTTTTCGCGCAACAGCGGACCGATGCGGTCGCAAATCTCTTTGTCGCGCGCGCTCAAGCCAATCTTTTCAGGTCGCCCGCCAACGTGCATATTCGAGCGTGTTTCGCCAGCAGCAGGCACGCGATTGATCGCGCCAATCGGCTCGCCATCGATTAAGATAATGCGCTTGTCGCCGTTCGAGACATCCGGGACAAACTTCTGTGCAATGAGCGGCTCGCGGTTGATACCAGAAAACAGCTCGTGCAGCGAAACAAGGTTTTTGTCGTCGGGCAAAAGACGAAACACGCCCGCTCCGCCGTTGCCGTAAAGCGGCTTGAGGATCATATCACCATGGCGTTCGCGAAAAGCTCGGATGGTGTCCAGATCGCGCGCGATCGTTGTTGGCGGCGTTAAGTCGTGAAACTGCAGCACCAAAAGCTTTTCAGGATAGTTGCGCACCCAAAAAGGATCATTCACCACCAGCGTTTGCCCGCCAATCATGTCGAGCAGGTGCGTTGTGGTGATATAGCCCATGTCAAACGGCGGGTCTTGGCGCAGCCAGACCACATCGCACGTGGCCAAATCAATCGTCGTCTCGGCACCGAGTGTAAAGTGATTGCCCTTTTCGCGACGCACTGTCAGGGGCCAACCGCGCGCCGTAACGCGCCCATTGTCATAAGCAAGCTTGTCGGGCGTGTAGTAAAAAAGCTCCGCACCGCGGCTTTGCGCCTCTTCAGCGATACGAAACGAAGAATCGGCGTCGATATCAATCGGGCCAATCGGGTCCATTTGGATGGCAACTTTCACGGGACAACGCGCCTTTTGTCATTCAGTGTTGGTGCGGTTGTGGCCCAAGCCCCGTCCGCGTGCAACTTTGGAATGACTTAAAACCCGGTCACATTCCTGAGAATATCAATTTCGCCCGCTTCATTTGTCAGAGCGACATCAATACGCATTGGCGTCAATGATCCATTCGGTTGCGTGCCAAGGTATTCTTCAGAAGCCCGGCAAATACGGGCAAGTTGACGGTGTGAGAGGCTTTCGGCCGCGCGCGCGAAAGATTTGGATTTCTTGACTTCGACAAAAACCAGTTCGTCACCGTCACGTAAGATCAGATCAACTTCGCCACCCTTGCCACGCCAGCGACGTTCCAAAAGACTTGCGCCCGCGGCAGCATAATTAAGCTCAACGGACGTTTCGGCGGCAAGGCCTGCATGATAATTTACGAGGCCACGCTGTTGTTCTAAAGAGGAAAAATCAAACGGCATGGTGCGTTTGTACGGCCGAGAGTTTAAGAAAAGCTTAGCCCAAGTTGATACAGATCGCGCTTGGAAACACCAAATTGCTCAGCGACTTCTTTTGCTGCATCCTTCAGCTTTTGCGTCTCCATCGCTTTGCGCAGCGCCTTTTCAATATCGGCCGGATCGGCTGATTGATCTCCCGCACCTATGCACAGCGCGATTTCGCCCTTTAATTTGCGCTCGCCCACCTGCTCGATCACCTCTGCCAGCGTGCCGCGGATGACCTCTTCAAACTTTTTGGTCAACTCCCGGCACACGGCCACGCGCCGTTCTTCCCCCAAAACCTCAGCGGCAGCTTTCAAGGTTGCATTCAGACGCGCGGGGCTTTCGTAAAGGATCAAAGTACCCGGAACATGAGCTAAACTCTCGATGAACTTGCGACGGGCGCCGCTTGCGTTGGGTGGAAACCCCGCGAATGTAAACCGATCACTTGGTAAGCCTGCCACACTCAGCGCGGCGATCACGGCAGAGGGACCGGGTGCTGAAAAAACCGGGAGGCCCTGTTCGATCGCCTCTTTGGCCAGCTGATAGCCAGGGTCGGCGACTAAGGGCGACCCGGCTTCGGAGGCGTAAACAACCGTGCGCCCTTCGCCTAATGCCTTGAGCAGGCCGGGACGGGCTTTTGCGCCGTTGTGGTCGTGGTAGGCAATGATGCGCCGACCCTCTAATGACACGCCATGGATTTCCATCAACCGACGTAGCGAACGCGTGTCTTCTGCCGCCAATACTTCGCTATCCCTCAATATATCCAACGCGCGCAAGGTGATGTCGCGCGCATTGCCCAAAGGCGTGGCGATAAAGTAGAGCCCGGGGTCCAGCGGGCGGTTTTGGAGGGCATCGCTCAAAAGTCAGCTCGCATTTTAGTTGGTCTTTGATTGTGCATAAGGTTATTAAGCCCTAGGGTCGCGTCAACATTTCTGCTGCTTAGGAGACCGCACAAATGGTTGCCCTTTTGTCGCTTCGCCGCAAGGCCTTGTCTTTCGTCACCGGCGTAATCGCCCTGATTGCGTTATCTGCCTGTGATGTCCCCCTGCCCTCTGGTGGAGACCTTTTGAACCGATCATCTTCGGTCAAAGTCGCGCTTTTGGTGCCCAAGTCTTCTTCAAATGGGGGCGCTTTGGCGTCGTCGCTTGAAAATGCCGCGTGGTTGGCGGTGGCTGATTTGGACGCGGTCGAGATTGATATGGTTGTCTATGATACCGCCGGCACGCCACAGGGTGCCGCCGCTGCTGCGCAACGCGCGTTGGCCGATGGCAACCGCGTAATCGTGGGCCCCTTGTTTGCCGAATCTGCAAGTGCCGCAGGCAATGTCGCAAGTGGGCGCAGCGTTCCGGTTATGTCGTTTTCCAACAACCCGGCGATTGCGGGCGGAAACGTCTTTATCCTAGGCAACACATTTCAGAATTCAGCAGACCGCCTTGTCCGCTTTGCGGCACGCAACGGTAAAGGCAACTTCTACGTGGTGCACGCCGATGACCCAGCAGAACGTCTGGGCGCCGCCTCTATTGAGCGTGCGATTGCCTCTAATGGCGGTCAGCTTGCAGGCACCACAGCCTTCCCGCTGTCACAGCAGGGCGTGATCAACAAAGTTCCTGAAATTGCACGAAACTTCCGCTCATCGGGCGCAAACTCTGTATTCGTAACGTCCGGCACATCCGGGGCCCTGCCTTTCCTCGCCGAACTATTGCCGGAAAACGGAATTGACGCGTCAGTTTCACAGTTCATCGGCTTGCAACGCCTTGATGTTCCTTCAAGTGCATTGTCGCTGAAAGGTCTGCAAGGGGCTTGGTTTGCAACGCCTTCACCCGGCCTGACGCAGCAGTTCAACAATCGCTATCTGGCGACCTATGGCATTCTTCCCAACCCAATTGCGGGGCTTGCCTATGACGGAATCGCAGCCGTCGGTGCGCTGGCCGCTTCTGGTGCGCCTTTGTCTGCCGATGGTTTGACCCAAAGCCAAGGATTTGCCGGTGTTGGCGGTCCTTTCCGCTTTTTCCGTAACGGGACGAACGAACGCGGGCTTGCCGTCGCACAAATCCAAAATAATCAGGTGAGAGTGATTGACCCCGCCCCAAGAAGCTTCGGTGGCGCAGGCTTCTAAGCCTGCCACCATCACGACATTTGATGGTTTAAACCTAACGCCGGAACAGATCTTTGATCGTGCGCAAGTGCGTCTCGATCTGGCGCGTGAGATTGAGGCAGCGGGATCAGACGCAAAGGACATTCGCAAAGCGACTGTTGAGGTTTTGCGTACAGCCATAGATCAAGGGCGTACCGCAATCGCACGCGCCTTCAGTGACCGGCCATTGACTGCGCGCCCGACGTTACAAGCCTATAACTACCTGACCGATGGCTTGATCGAAGCGACATTCCATGTGGCCACGCAAATCCTGCATTTCAACCCAAACCCGACCGAAGGCGAACGCCTGTCGGTTATTGCAGTCGGTGGGTACGGACGCGGCGAGATGGCCCCACATTCGGACGTAGATCTGTTATTTTTGATGCCTTGGAAAGTCACGCCTTGGGCCGAAAGTCTGATTGAAAGCATGCTCTATATCTTTTGGGATTTGCACCTGAAAGTTGGTCATTCTTCGCGCAGCATCAAAGACTGTCTGCGTCTGGGGCGCGAGGATTACACAATCCGCACGGCGTTGCTCGAAAACAGGCACTTGACCGGGGATGCGGCATTGGCGGCCGAGTTGGACGACATGCTGAAGTCCGAACTTTTTAACGGCACCGTTTCTGAATTCATCGAAGCCAAGCTGGAAGAACGTAGCGTGCGCCACCGCAAACAAGGCGGTCAGCGATATATGGTTGAGCCCAATGTCAAAGAAGGCAAAGGCGGCTTACGCGACCTCCAGACGCTTTACTGGATTGGCAAATATATCCACGGCGTTGAAAGCGCGCGCGAATTGGTCGGCTTTGGACTTTTCAGTCAGGAAGAATACGAACGTTTTCGCGCGGCAGAAACGTTTTTGATGGCCGCGCGCTGTCACCTGCATCTGGTGGCGGGACGCCCAAGCGAACAGTTGACCTTTGACATGCAAGTCGAAGTTGCCGAACGGATGGGCTACAAAGACAAGGGCGGTCGGCGCGCGGTCGAGCATTTCATGCAAGACTATTTCCGCCATGCTACGGCTGTTGGCGAGGTGACGCGCATCTTTTTGACGGTGCTTGAGGCGAACCATGTCAAACAGGCGCCTTCGCTGGTGTCGTTCTTTCAGCGCAAACGCAAAGTAAAGCCAGAATACGTGGTCAAACAGAACCGGCTTGCTGTTGCCCATCCCAAGACGTTTTTGAAAGACAAACTCAACCTGTTGCGCATCTTTGAAGAAGCCTTACGCACGGGATATCTGCTCCACCCTGACGCAATGCGTCTTGTAACAGCTAATCTGGGTCTTATTGACGATGACATGCGCACATCCCCTGTTGCAAACCGGATATTCTTTGATTTGCTGTTGAAACACGGGAACCCTGAGCGCGCGTTGCGCCGGATGAACGAGCTTGACGTGCTTGCGGCCTTTGTGCCGGAATTTGCCCCCGTTGTGGCGATGATGCAGTTCAATATGTACCACCACTACACGGTCGATGAGCACACAATTCAATGTATCTCGACGCTTGCTCAGATTGAACGCGAAGAGCTGATCGAAGAGCTTCCCGTCGCCTCTCAGGTGCTGAAAGCCGGAGTCAATCGCAAGGTGCTTTACGCCGCTTTGTTCCTGCACGATATCGGCAAAGGGCGTCCCGAAGACCATTCGATCGTCGGCGCTCAGATCGCGCGCAAAGTGGCCCCGCGCTTTGGACTGAAGCCGAAAGAGGCCGAAACTGTGGAGTGGCTGGTGCGCAACCATCTGTTGATGTCGGATGTGGCGCAAAAACGCGATTTGTCCGAGCCGCGCACCGTGCGGGGCTTTGCCAAGGCGGTGAAAACCCGCGAACAGCTTGATCTTTTGCTGACGCTGACGGTGTGTGACATTCGCGGTGTTGGCCCGGGCGTTTGGAACAACTGGAAAGCCCAGTTGCTGCGCGATCTCTACGGGATGACGCGCATGGCCCTTGAAGATGGGGTCGAAGCGATCAGCCGCGAAACCATCGACAAAGAGGCCAAGAAATCTTTGCGCGCCGCCCTATCGGATTGGCCGACCAAAGAGCTGCGTCACGAAACGGCGCGCCACTACGGCCCTTATTGGCAAGGCCTACCGTCAGAAACACAGGTCGTCTTTGCCAAGTTGCTGCGCGAAATTGCTGACGATGAAATCCGCATGGATTTGATGCCGGATGTGGAACGCGACGCCACGCGCATTTGTTTTGCGCTTGTCGACCACCCCGGCATTTTTGCGCGTCTCAGCGGGGCATTGGCCTTGGTTGGCGCAAACGTGGTGGATGCCAGTACCTACACCTCGTCTGATGGCTACGCGACGGCCGTGTTCTGGGTGCAGGACAGTGAAGACAGCCCTTACGAGGCCTCGCGCCTGCCGCGCCTGAAAGGCATGATCGAAAAGACGCTGTCCGGCGAAGTCCTACCGCGCGAGTCTCTGGTTGATCGCGACCGGATCAAGAAACGGGAACGTGCCTTCCGCGTACCTACGACGATCTCTTTCGACAACGATGGATCAGACATCTACACCATCATCGAGGTCGACACCCGCGACCGCCCCGGCCTACTCTACGATCTGGCCCGCACGCTTTCTGAATCCAACATCTATATCGCCAGCGCTGTAATCGCGACCTACGGGGAACAGGTGGTTGATACGTTTTACGTGAAAGACAGTTTTGGGCTGAAGTTCCAATCAACGTCCAAGCAAAAGACGCTTGAAAAACGCCTGCGCGACGCGATTGAAGCGGGTGCTGAACGGGCGCGCGCAAAGTGAGAGAGTGATTTCTTTAAAGAAATAGGTCGAAAGTTTTCAATGTTTGCGACCCCGCCCGACAAGCATACCTCAGGTAAAACTGGCACTTTACCACACCGCTCGCTAATCAGGCACCAAGGAGAGCGTTTTTGAGTTCCATCAGACTAATCTCGGGCGCGATGACCGTTGGGTTCTGGACGCTGCTGTCGCGCATCCTAGGCTTTGTGCGCGATATTCTGATCGCCGCCTGGCTGGGCACTGGCCCGGTGGCCGAGGCGTTCTTGGTCGCCTTTGCTTTGCCCAATATGTTCCGCCGCTTTTTTGCCGAGGGCGCGTTCAACATGGCCTTTGTGCCGATGTTTTCCAAAAAGCTTGAGGCAGATGACGGGGCCAACGCATTTGCGCGCGATGCCTTAACCGGGCTTGGGTTTGTTGTCGTGATCTTCGCGATCCTTGCGACAATATTTATGCCTTGGCTTGTCCTGATTATGGCCAGCGGCTTTGTTGGTGATGCGCGTTTTGATATGGCCGTGACCCTAGGACGGGTCGTTTTCGTTTACATCGTGTTCATCTCGCTCGCGGCGCTTGTCTCGGGCGTTTTGAACGCCTCGGGCCGGTTCAAGGCCGCTGCTGCAGCGCCGATTTTGCTCAATATCATCCTGATCACCTTGTTGATGCTGGCCAATTCAGGCGTTGGCCCGGTGATCATTGATGGCGACGCCCAAGGCGCGCGTCACGGCTCTATGATGGCGATTGGCGTCGTTCTAGCGGGGATCGCGCAGCTTGCTCTGGTCTGGGTTGCTGCCAAACGCGCAGGTTTCAACCTTACGCCTGCCCGGCCCAAATGGACGCCAGAGTTGAGGAAACTCGCGATCATCGCAGCTCCTGCCGCACTGGCCGGCGGAGTGGTGCAGATCAATCTTCTGATCGGACGGCAGGTGGCGAGTTTTTATGATGGTGCCATTGCGTGGCTTTCGTATGCTGACCGGCTTTATCAGCTGCCGCTGGGCGTGGTCGGTATCGCGATTGGTATTGTGCTTTTGCCCGACCTTTCGCGGCGCTTGCAGGCAGGGGATACAGAAGGTGGGCAACACGCGCTGTCGCGTGCCGCCGAGCTCTCGCTTGCCCTCGCAATCCCAGCCTCTGTTGCACTCTTGGTTATACCGATCACGTTGGTCGAAGTGTTGTTTCAGCGTGGTGCTTTTGACGTCAACGACACAGCTGCCACCGCCGTCGCCTGCGCAGTTTACGGCCTTGGTCTGCCAGCCTTCGTTTTACAAAAAGTCGTTCAGCCGCTGTACTTCGCCCGCGAAGACACCAAGCGCCCCTTTTACTACGCCTTCGTTGCGATGGTGGTAAACGCAGGCGTCGCAATCGGCCTGTCACCCTTCATCGGCTTTATCGCCGCTGCCATCGGGGCCACAATCGCGGGGTGGGCGATGCTGGCACTCTTGTGGTTTGGCGCACGCGGCATGGGAGATGCGGCACGCTTTGATCCGTCTGCACGCAGTCGCATTTGGCGCATTTGTCTTGCTTCGGCGATCATGGGCGTGGCCCTTTGGTTCGGTCAGTTCTTGTTCTCACCGTTCATTGAGGCAGATAACGCGTTCAAATTCCTTGGCCTCGCGCTTTTGGTGCTCTTTGGAATCTTCAGCTATGCGGTTGCCGGTTTCGCCACAAAGGCTTTCACGAAAGCCGAGATCAAATCGGCGCTACGTCGCACCGCCTAGCGCTGGCGCAGCTTATTAAATAGCTGCCGCATTGCGCCCTTGGCCAAGAACGGCGCAATGAAAAAACCCAAAACGAACCCGGCCACTTCGGCCACCCAATCGCTACTGCTGCCGAAAAGCATGCCGAAAATCAGCTGGATGCCCAACAGGAACCCAATAAGCGTGAACGCCTGATACTGGTTTTGACCCATCTGACCAAAGCGCACCCACAATAAAAACGTATAGGCCCCGATCAGCCCGTAAACTGACGGATATGCCCCGATCAAAGGTCGTTCAGACCCGGTAAGACCTGCGAAAATCAACGCCCCGAAAATGGCGCAGGAGAAAAACACGATCAAAACGGCAAGGTTGCCAAAAACCTCTCCCACAAGTTTGCCCAAGGCCAACAGCAACACGATTGAGAATATCGCCGAGGTGAACCCCCAGTTCAGAAACGGATATGAGACAAACCGCAGTAAATGCTCGGGCAACCAGTTTCCCGTCTCGATCATCCAAGGAATGACTGCTGCAAAAAACCCAAGTTCTTGCACCGCCGCCGCACGCCAGCCTATCGCCTCTGGTCCGCCAACAATTCCAGCTTCCGCAAGATAAAAGAACACTTCAACCGCGAACATTGCCAACGCCAAAGCCACAACAGCAGGCGGCAAAGCGTTGAACATTGGCTGGGAAAAGTTTTCGTCTTGCATCGTGTGCCTTCCTTGACGGGCCTCTCCCCCCTCGGTAAGCCGCACAGACCTGAAAATCCATAAGGATTCCGCTTATGACGGATGCAGCTTTTAAACCGCGTGTGCTTTCGGGCATTCAGCCGTCGGGCGGATTAACGCTTGGCAATTACCTTGGCGCGCTACAGCGGTTTGTCGAAATGCAAGACGCGGGCACGCACGAGTGCCTGTATTGCCTCGTTGATTTGCATGCGATCACTGTCTGGCAAGACCCCGAAACCCTGCGCCAAAACACGCGTGAAGCCGCCGCTGCCTTTATGGCCGCAGGCGTTGATCCGGCGCGTTCGATCCTGTTCAATCAGTCGCAAGTGCCCGAGCACGCACAATTGGCTTGGATTTTCAATACAGTGGCGCGTATGGGCTGGATGGGTCGCATGACCCAGTGGAAAGACAAGACAGCGGGCAAAAATACCGAGAACGCTTCTTTGGGTTTATTTGCCTACCCAGCGCTGATGGCGGCTGACATTTTGATTTATCACGCAACGCATGTGCCTGTGGGCGATGATCAAAAACAGCACCTTGAGCTGACGCGCGATGTAGCCGCCAAGTTCAACCACGATTATGGCGTCGATTTCTTCCCGATCACCGAACCGGTGATTGACGGGCCAGCCACGCGGGTGATGAGTCTGCGTGACGGGACCAAGAAGATGTCAAAGAGTGATCCCTCTGATATGAGCCGGATCAACCTTAAAGACGACGCGGACACGATTGCGAAAAAGTTCAAAAAGGCACGCACCGACCCAGAGCCTTTGCCGGAAACCTATGAAGGGCTGAAAGATCGACCCGAAGCACGCAATCTCGTCGATATCTATGCCGCGTTGACAGGTACGACGACTGATGCGGTCATGGCCGAACATGGCGGTGCCGGTTGGGGTCAGTTCAAACCTGCTCTTGCGGACGTTGCGGTTGAAAAGATGGGGCCAATGACGGCAGAAATGAACCGGTTGCTGGATGACACAGCCGAAATTGACCGGGTCATTGGAGATGGAGCCACGCGCGCCAGCGAGATCGCCGCGCCGATCCTTGAGCGCACCTATGATATCGTTGGGCTGATACGTTCGCGGTAGCCAAATGAAACGCGCCAAGGCTTTTCAAAAAGCCTTGGCCTGCGCGCATCAGACACGCTTTACCTTGCCAAAAACGCCCGCTAGACCGTTCAGGTCTAAAAAGGTGCACGACAATGGCAAATGATCTGTTCAACAGCTTTATGACTGGTCCGGATGAAAACGGCCGCTTTGGCCAATTTGGCGGGCGGTTCGTGTCCGAAACGCTGATGCCGCTTATCCTCGAGTTAGAGGAGCAGTACGAGCGCGCGAAGACGGACCAAAGCTTTTGGGACGAGATGGATTTCCTTTGGAAACACTACGTTGGCCGCCCTTCCCCGTTATACCACGCTGAACGCCTAAGCGAGCGGCTTGGCGGCGCCAAAATATATCTCAAGCGCGATGAGCTAAACCATACGGGTGCGCACAAGATTAATAACGTATTGGGCCAGATCATTCTGGCGCGCCGCATGGGCAAGACGCGGATCATTGCAGAAACCGGTGCTGGTCAGCACGGTGTTGCGACGGCGACCGTGTGTGCCAAGTTCGGACTGAAGTGCATTGTTTATATGGGCGCGCATGATGTTGAACGCCAAGCGCCCAACGTGTTTCGCATGAAGCTTTTGGGCGCGGAAGTTGTGCCCGTAACCTCTGGGCGTGGCACGCTGAAAGATGCGATGAATGACGCACTGCGCGACTGGGTGACCAACGTGCGCGACACCTTTTACTGCATCGGCACAGTGGCTGGTCCGCACCCCTACCCGGCGATGGTGCGTGATTTTCAGGCGATCATCGGCAAAGAAGCCCGTGAGCAGATCATGGAAGCAGAAGGGCGGCTGCCTGACACGCTGATCGCCGCTATTGGCGGTGGGTCAAACGCGATGGGGCTATTTTATCCGTTTTTGGATGACAAAGACGTGGCGATCATTGGCGTTGAAGCCGGCGGCAAAGGTGTGAACGAGAAGATGGAGCATTGCGCCTCTCTCACTGGTGGACGCCCTGGTGTATTGCACGGCAACCGCACGTATTTGCTGCAGGACGATGATGGGCAAATTCTTGAAGGGTTTAGCATTTCAGCTGGTCTGGATTACCCCGGCATTGGGCCAGAGCATTCGTGGCTGCACGATATTGGGCGGGCAAAGTACGTGTCGATCACCGATGTCGAGGCGCTTGAGGCGTTCCAGCTGTGTTGCGAGACCGAAGGCATTATCCCAGCGCTAGAGCCAAGTCATGCACTGGCGCATGTGATGAAAATCGCGCCAGAGCTGCCGAAGGATCATTTGCTGGTGATGAACATGTGTGGCCGTGGCGACAAGGATATCTTTACTGTCGCCAAAGCACTTGGCTGGGATATGGCGGACGGCGATTAAAACGCTGGACGAGACACGCGAGAGCGGACACGCTGGCCAACTTCGCGAATACCGGCTTCGAACCCAAGAACCGCGCTTTGAACGCGTGAACGGACCGGAGCAAGACGCGCCGCTTCACGGGCAGCGTCGATTTTCGCGACGATGCCTTCAACGGTTTCTTGTTCGGCGTTTGACAGCGAAATGGTTGCCGTTTCTGCATCCATTACAAGCTTTAGCGTGATGCTTTCATCTGCCTCATAGAACACATCAACTTCTTCGATGCGAGTGAACGGGCATACGCGGTGGCGTGCGAAGACGCCATGAACGTTGGTCGATCCCAAACGTACTTCGCCAGCTTCATAATCAATCTGAAGCGCGTTGCGCGGACCGCTTGTGGCGATTTTCTTGAAAACATAGGCCGCTGCAATCACGCAAGCCACGATCAGTACTTCGCGCCAGACACCTGTCGAGATCGGAAACAGCAAGTAACCTGCAACAATTGGCATTGCAGCCATCACGCCAAGAATTCCAAGGATATACCCAGACACAATCAGAGCTTTGTGCGCCAAGCTTTTTTTGCCCTTGGCTTCTGAAACAGCCATGCCCCATTCAGTTTCCTGATTGATCAAGTCGACCGATTGATTGCGAAACATCTGATATATTCTCCACTAACCCACGGATTCGATATCTATGAAATTTGTCATAAAATTGGTGTTCACGAGGGCTTTGTGCGGGATTGATGCCGTTTCGGAACCAATCAGAGGCTTACAAGCGTAGTGTGGATTGAGAAAACCACCGCATCGGTTTTTGGCAACCGCCACAGGGTTTGGCGTTCAGAACGTTCATAGGCTCCATCGTTTGGCTCTTGATCGCGCGGATCGGCCTCAAAACGCGGTTGGAAGAGTGCCGGATCACGGTATGTCATCAGGTTCGCACGCCAGATCGGATGCCCGACGCGTACGCCATCAAACAGACGCTGAACGCGTTGCGCGATGTCCTCGCTGTACTCAGTCACAGGAGTGTGGATGGCTGTCAGCCCACGCGCAATTTTCTCGCTTAACGTCCAACTGGCCGGAAAACAAAGCAGCGCGGCGGTCAGGCGATGGGCGTCACCCTCTTTTTGCAGGATACAAATGTCTTCTTGGATCAGCGTAGACAGGGTGTATAGCGGGTCTTTGGTGCGCAATGGCACTGTCACGCCATCGGGGCGGGTTGCCCAGCCATCGCCCACCTCGAAATCAGGGCGCGCGCGCAATAGCGTTAAGACGTCTTCCAACGTTTCCTGCGCGGCACTTTCCGCTTCGGGCAAACACGTCAAGACATCGGCACCTTGATCCTTAATCAGTTTTGATTTCTCGGCAAGCTGCGCGGCATAGGCAGCATCAATCGTTAGCCAATCGATTTTGCCCACTGGTTGCATACCCGGCAGCGCGCGCAGTGAAGCCTCGCGTTGGGTGTCGGAAAGAAACTGGTCAGGGTTCACAGCAATGAGGTCAGACGCCTGAGCGGCGCCCTTCGTAAAGCCACGCGCCTACCGCCAAGAGTGACGCCAGCAATAGCATCAGCCAAGCAGGCAAAAGTGGCGAAACGCGAATGTCGGCCGTAAGATATGCATTGCGCGGAGTGATCCCGATCCAGCCACGACCCGCTGCGTTACGGCCTTCGCGCACGCGGCGTATGTCAGGCAAGCCCTCTGAAAGACGCAACACACCACCCTCAGTTGTTGCAACCACATCGATCAATAGATCACCCGAAGCGATGGTTTTCTCAAACTCGCGCGGAGCCGAGGGGCCAAGAGCAATGACGGTTTCTTCTATCCCGTCTGACAGACGATAAAGCCCAATCTCGGGGCCTTCCCACACGGCGCTAAAGCGACCCGGCGAGACCTCTTCTAAGGGCACCAGAGACAGTGCGCCGTCTGGCCCTTCGATCTCAACCTCTTCGGCGGACTCGCCCAAAGTGCGGCGTGTGATCGTCATGGTTTGGCCTTCCGTGGTGACCGTCAGCGCCTCTTCTTCAAGGTCGGGTTCCTTCATCATCCAATGGGCAAGACGGCGCAACAACTCAAGCTGAGGACCACCCCCTTCAAAGCCGCGCGACCAAAGCCACGCGTGATCCGAAGCCAAAAGGGCGACGCGGCCTTCGCCGATGCGATCCAGAATAAGTAAAGGTTGCTCGTCTGCACCAGACATCACCGTAGACCCACCCGTAGCACGCACATCGATCAAGCGCATCCAGCGCCCCCAAGGTTGCTCGCCTTCGGCGCGGGCCTCGTCGTCGATCACCGGCATGAAGCCTTCGGTCACCGGATGGCGTTGGCCGATGTCGGTCACTTCGGGCAAGAACAACTCGTCGCGCACCCGCCCCGTGGGAGAGGCAGGCAGGATTTCAGAAAGCGGCGAGCGATAGATTGAATCGGCGGAGGCAAAGTCGGGGCCTGCTGCGACCAGCACAGCGCCGCCACCCTCAACGTATTCTCGCACGTTATCGAGATAAAGCGATGGCAGGATGCCGCGGCGTTTGTAGCGATCAAAAATGATCAGATCGAATTCACT
The DNA here is from genome assembly GCA_039942715.1 of Paracoccaceae bacterium. Classification (GTDB taxonomy): domain Bacteria; phylum Pseudomonadota; class Alphaproteobacteria; order Rhodobacterales; family Rhodobacteraceae; genus JABDJX01. Next base: position 71,351 of record JBDVBY010000007.1, on the reverse strand, counting down.
GACCTTTTCCAAGAACAGCTCGCGCGTTGGAAAGGCGATCAGCGAGAGTTCGTTCACTGGTACGCCATCTTGCTTTTCCGGTGGGCGCAGAATGGTGAAATGCACCAGATCGACCGAGGCGTCAGATTTCAGAAGGTTGCGCCATGTGCGTTCGCCCGCATGGGGCTCACCCGAGACAAGCAGCACGCGCAAGCGATCACGCACACCATTGATCTGCACCACAGCCGCGTTGTTGCGCGTGGTCAGTTCGCTCTCTTCGCCGGGGACGGTAAACTGGATCACGTTCATGCCGCCGTGTTGCAGCGTGACTGGCACCTCCAGATCCTGACCGACAGGGACATTGAACGAGCGCGCCTCGCCGCCATCAACGGCAATTTCAATTTCAACTTGCTCGGGATTGCCCGGCACCTCGCCTTGATCTTCGATCCGGAGGGTCAGCATCACAGGCTCGCCAATAATCGCAAAAGCAGGCGCGTTGCGCACAATCAGGCGGCGGTCCCAGTCATCCTCTTGTCCGGTCAGCAAAGCATGCAGCGGCGCGGGCATATCGGGTGCGCGCTCAATGTCGTGCAACTGGCCATCCGTCAGCATGATGATGCCAGCAAGGCGCGCGCGCGGCTCTTCGGCCATGGCGTTTGTGACTGCGTCCATCAACAACGTGCCTTGGTTATCGTCCCCATCGCCAAGCCGGATCACGCGCAATTCCGTGTTGGCCATGTTGGCGATGTTGGCTTCTACGTCCTCAACCGCCTCGGCGATCTGTTCGGGGCGCACGTCAATGCCGTTGCTCGCGCTTTCGTCCACCACGAGAAGGACAATGTCGGAAAGCGTCTCGCGATCTTCAACCTGAAGCGACGGGTTCGTGATCGCCAGCAGTAACACTACCAAAGCAGCACCGCGCAACCACCAGCCCGACAGCCCGCGCCAAATGGCAAAGCCGACAAAACCCACAGCCACTGCAATGGCGATCCAGATCACTGGCCACGGCAGGAAAGGATCAAATATGACGTTGCCGGTTTCGTTCATTGGCCCAACCGATCAAGCAAAGCGGGAACATGGACCTGATCCGATTTATAGTTGCCGGTCAGCACATGCATGATCAGGTTCACACCAAAGCGATACGCCACCTCGCGTTGACGTTCGCCCGCAAAGCCGCGCCCTACCGGGAACATCGAGGCACCGCGCGCGTTTGTGGCCCAAGCAGCCGCCCAATCATTGCCGCCGATCACGACCGGGGTCACATTGTCATTTAGGTTGCGAAACGGCATCCCCTCGACTTGTTCGGCATCGTCAGGCGCCTGTTCCACCCAAACCTCGCGGCCCGAGAAACGACCTGGAAATTCCTGCAGCAAATAGAAAGTGCGCGTCAGAACGTGATCACCCGGGATCGGCGCAAGGGCCGGAATATCCAGCGGCAAGGCAAGCTCCTGAAGCTTGCGCCCGTTCGGACTCGTCGCGCCAAACCCGGCAGTGTTTGCATCGCGCGTATCAAATAGGATCAAACCACCTGTGCGTAGATAAGCATTTAGACGACTATATGCTTCTGAAGACGGGCGCGGTTGGCTTGGCGTCACAGGCCAGTACAGAAACGGGTAAACAGACAGCTCATCAGTTTCCAAATTGACCGACACAGGTGCCGCAGGTTCAATCGAGGTGCGCCGCGTCAACACGGTGGACAAACCGGACAATCCGGCAAACGCCACATCGTCTACGGATGTGTCCCCGGTAATCACATGGGCCAGCGTCACTTCGGACGCTGCTGCCAAAAGCCGTTCGATGTCTTGATCTTCGCTTTGCGCCTGCGCATGTGGCGTTGTCAGCAACAGCACACCCACCACCACGACTGACGCGCGCGCCACAGCTCCGGTCAGGCGGCCAGACAACCAAAGCGTCGCGATAATATCAGCCAGCAAGGCCAGCAAACCGATGCTCAACAAAAACCCTTTCAACGGTGTCTCTTCGCTCACAGCAAACCCTTCAACGGCAATATCGCCGGGCCAAATCGTTTGCTCCAGCACTGTCTCGGCATTTATCACGTTCAACGCGATCCGGCGATCCTCGCCAGAATATAGACCCGGTGGCAAATCCGGCCCCGGTGCTTCTTCCACCAAGCGCTCGCCTTCAATGCCGGCCATGTTTCCAGCATCCTGCACTTCGCCAAAGCCGCTAAGCACCTGATCCACGCTCCAAACTGTGCCAACAAGGTCTTCGGCTTCAATCTGAGAAAGCTGCGAAGACACGGCCAAACGTTCCAACATAGAAACAAATAGCCCAGAGAGCGGCAGCGTCGACCAATCGGCGTTTGCAGTCACATGAAACAGCACAACCTGACCCAAATCGAGCCGCTTGCGTGTCACAAGTGGCGTTCCATCGGCAAGCGTCGCGATGGTGCGTTCCGCCAAAGTCGGATCGGGTTGCGCAACGACCTGGCTGGTCACCGTCACATCGGGGGGAATGCTCAACCCAAAGAACGGACTTTCCGAGGCAAAGGCGCGCAACGCTTTGGGTTCACCCCAAGACATCGCGCCGCCAACAGTGCGACCGCCAGCACGCAACCGCACAGGCATCAAAGTATCTTCTTCATCGCGCGCTAAATCCGAAGCAGCAAGGCGCGGCCCGGCAAAGCGCAACAGCAGCCCCCCCTTGCGCACCCAGTCTTCAATCGCCGCGCCGTCCGAACCAACAAGCGTGACCACGTCTGCCAAAATGATCACGTCAGGATTGGCCAAAACAATCTCGCTGATCGCGCCATTGATCAGATCAGCGTTGGTGACAAGCGCCCGCTCAAGATAATGCGTTGAGGACAAAAGCTGCAGACCTTCACGTTCTGCACGCCCCGAAATGATCGCCACTTCGCGACGCCGCAGGCTGTCATCCGTCAGGCTCACCGCACCCGCTGAACGCACGCCCTCAATCTCAAAGCGGGTCACGCGATCGCGCAACTCAGCGGGCAGAACAAGCGTGTTCGTCGCCTCGCCCTCACCGGGTGCAAACGCCAGATCAAGCCGCGCCAATGCGCGCGGCGTACCAGCCGGGTCAAGCCCATGGGCGATCACGCTTGCGCCACCTTCTGTGGCTGTCCGGCTGCGAATGGCGGAAAGGACAATATTCCCCTCCTCATAGCGCGCAGGTTTCAAACCAATCACCGAACGCGGGCTTTCAAAAACCGTCACGTTACCGCGCGCCTGCAATGCGTCCAGCAAAATCGCGCGCTCATCCCGCGCCAACCCGTCTGACAGCCAAAACGTATCGAAAGCGCCTTCCAAAGCATCAGCAAAAGCCGCGACGCTGTCCACATCCGGCGCCCATGCGACAGGCGCCAGTCCGGCCACTTGCGGCGCCCAGGCTTCAGCGCTGCGAAATGGCAAAACACCATCGGGTGGCAAATCTGTCAGCGTCACAAGGGCGGTTTCGCGCCCGGCTTGGCTTGCTTCGCTCAAAAGCGCATCCACTCGCTCCATCCGGCGCGTCCAGTCCGGTGCATCGGCCCATGTGGCATCGATCAAGACCAAAAGCGGACCGTTCCCACCTGCATCCGTCTTGGGATTAAGGATCGGTCCGGCAAACCCAATGATCGCTGCGGCCACCGCTGCCATGCGCAGCAACAAAAGCCACCAAGGCGTGCGATCCGTCTGTGTCTCATCATCCGCCAGCCCCAATAACAGAGCGACGCCAGGAAACATTCGCTTCACAGGCGCAGGCGGCACAGCGCGCAGCAATAGCCATAGGATCGGTAGCAAAATGAGGCCCAGCAACAAAAGCGGCACGGCAAAACCTATGGGCCCAATCGTCCACATCAGCGCAGTCCCGCCTTCTTCTGTCTAAAAATACCTCGGGGGTGTGGGGGTGGAACCCCCACTTCTGGCGACGACAAAGTCGGCGCAAAACCAGGTTCAAAGCACACCATCAATGCACCCGCTCCAAAGCCGAATAAAGCCACATCAGTGCATTCGACGCACTGGTCCCAGAATGATGCACGCTATATTGCCAGCCCGTGGCGCGCGACAGGTCCGCAAGTTCCGCCTTGCGCGCTGCCAAGCGCTCTAAATACCGGTCGCGTAAATCACCCGCTTTCAGCGTTTCATGCCGCACTGTTCCACCGACGGACTCGAAAATCGTGCGCCCATCAAAAGGAAACGCCTCCTCTTGCGGATCCAGTACTTGCAGTAAGACACCCGAAATACCGCGATCCGCGGCTTTGGTCAGCGCGCGGCTGACGGGCGCGAAATCACCCATGAAATCGGAGACAAACACACCACGCGAGCGCGGTGGAGCGCCCCGCAAATCAGGGACTGCGTATTCAACGTTATTTTCCTCTTCCGCCAAAGCGGCCGTGAGGCGCAAAAGTTGCACGGGGCCGCTGCGCGGCAACAAGGCAGTATTGGTCAGTCCGACCCGCTCGCCAGCGCGATTGAGCAAGACAGCAAGCGCAAGCGTGATGCGGCGCGCCTCATGCGCTTTGGTCGGCACATCCTTGGCCGAGGAAAACGCCATAGAGCGGCCCATGTCGAGCCAGATCATCACTGACTGCGCCGCCTGCCATTCTTTTTCACGCACAAACAGTGCATCGTCCGCCTTGGCTGAACGGCGCCAGTCAATCATCCGCGCTTCATCGCCTGCATGGCTGGGGCGGTATTGCCAAAATTCATCGCCTTGCCCAACACGGCGACGGCCGTGCTCACCCAACACAACAGTCGAGGCCAAATGCTCGGCAGCCGCCAGCAAAGGCGGGAACGGGCCTGCAAGCGCCTCGGCGTTCTGGCGAAGAGTTCCGGCTTTGCTCACGCTGCGGCCTTGGCCATGGCTGCTGTGTGCGTTACTTCATCAATGACATCCTGCAACTGCACGCCTCGGGCACGTGCCGCGAAGGTCAGCGCCATGCGGTGCGTCAAAACAGGTGTCGCCATCGCGGTCACATCTTCGGCGGAAGGCACCAAACGACCTTCCAACAGCGCCTGCGCACGCACCGTCAGCATCAAAGCCTGTGCCGCACGTGGCCCCGGCCCCCAACCAACATTCTCACGCACCAGATCACTCGCGCCCTCTTCTTCAGGGCGACAAGCCCGTACCAGATCAAGGATCAATTCAACGACACCTTCGCCCACTGGCATCTGGCGCACTAGGGTCTGGGCCTTCATCAACTCTTCGGGCGTGAACACTTGGGTGGAGACATCTTCCTCGACGCCCGTGGTCGCCATCAATATATCACGTTCGGTATCGCGATCCGGATAGGGTACGTCGATCTGAACCAAGAAACGGTCAAGCTGCGCTTCGGGCAGCGGATAGGTGCCTTCTTGTTCAATCGGGTTTTGTGTCGCAAGCACATGGAATGGCGCGGGAAGCGCGTGTGCCGCACCGGCAATCGTGACCGACTTTTCCTGCATCGCCTGCAGCAGCGCGGATTGTGTCCGCGGAGAAGCACGGTTGATCTCATCGGCCATCATCAGCTGACAGAAAATCGGGCCTTCGATAAACTTAAACGCGCGGCTGCCATCGGCCCCGGTTTCCAGTACTTCTGAACCCAAAATATCCGCAGGCATCAGGTCGGGCGTGAACTGCACACGCTTGCCATCAAGACCCAGCACGGTCGAGAGCGTGTCGACCAAACGCGTCTTTCCAAGACCCGGCAAACCCACCAAAAGACCGTGACCACCGCATAGGATCGAGGACAATACCAGATCAACGACACGCTCCTGACCGATGAACCGCTTGGTGATACTGGCCTTGGCTTCAGCCAACCGGCCTCCCAACGTTTCGATCTCGGCAACAAGTTCCGGGGCATCGGACATGGCAATCGCTCCTTTAGCTACTATTATCCTCAGTAGAACGAAGTATGGCGTTTGGCACAAATGACAAAAGGTAAAATGGCACAAAACATTGTGAAACCCACCGCTGAAGGCCTTGCTGCCAGCGCAATGTCGGCAAAAACACGCGGTTTACCGCCAGTTCATGACTGGAATCCCCCTGATTGCGGCGATCTGGACATCCGTATCGCGCGGGACGGCACATGGTTCTATTTGGGCACACCTATTGGGCGCCCCGAATTGGTGAAGCTTTTTTCAACGATATTGCGCAAAGACGGCGATCGTTTCGTTCTGGTCACCCCAGTTGAAAAAGTGGGAATCACTGTGGATGACGCGCCTTTTGTGGCCGTCGACTTTGAAGTGAGCGGTGAAGGCGTCGATCAAAGCTTAACTTTTGAGACAGGACTGGGCGACAAAGCGGTCGCGGGACCAGACCATCCGATCCGTGTTGAGCGTGATCCAGAGACAGGCGAACCGTCACCTTACGTTCTGATCCGCGACCGTCTTGAGGCGCTGATTGATCGCAAGAGCTTTTATCGTCTGGTTGATATCGGCGCGCATCATGAGGGCTGGTTTGGTCTGTGGTCGGAGGGAACGTTCTTTCCGGTTATTCCGTCGGATGAGTTGGGGTGATTGGCTAAGACTTCGGCCCCAACTGCTCCCCAACAAGGACCCAACCTTCAGTCTCGCGCACCAAAACAGCCATACCTCGCCCAGAACCTGATGCCTCTCGACCCTCGATAATACCAGTCCAATAAAAGTCGAACATATAGGCTGCACTATCTGGTGTTTCCGACAGCCAGAAAACGTTCGCTATCCGGTATTCTTCACTTTTGATCGTAGCAAAGTTGCGCTCGTAGGCAGTTCTGATGGCATCTTTGCCTGCATGTATCGCCCCGTTGGAAAAGATCACTCTGGCTGTTTCACTAATCAGCGGGGCGACCTTCGTCCAATCTTGGGTCCCAAGAGCCACTTCATACTGTTTGATGAAATCTCTGCATGACATACCGAGGTCCCTTATTGCTTAGAGCTTACTTCAAGCCCAAGGCGCTTTCGTTTTATTCAAGAACGCGTCGATGCCTGCCTTGGCCTCCTCGCCCTCCCAGGTTTCGACCAGCCGCTCAATCGTGCCGTCGATCACAGCGTCGTCAATCTTTGCCCCCAAAAAGCGCGTCAGCGCTTTGGCGTGCCCGACGGCGTTAGGAGCCGCACAGAGATAAGGCGCAATCTCCTGTTCGACCGCGTCATCCAAAGCGTGTTCGTCCACGACTTTCGCGACAAGCCCCAAGCTTTGCGCCTCGCCCGCTTCAAAAATGCGCGACGACATGAACACACGGCGCGCCATACCTTCGCCGATGCGCGCCACAACATAGGGGCTGATCGTGGCCGGGATCAGGCCCAGTTTGGTTTCAGTTAGTCCGAATTTCGTGTCCGCTTGCGCGATCACAACGTCGCAAATGCACGCCATCCCTACGCCACCGCCAAATGCGCCACCGTGCAACTTTCCGATCAGCGGAACGGGCATCTCGTTCATGGCTTTCAACATCATGGCCAGTTTGCGCGCCTCTGCGCGACGCGTGCCGCGATCCGCTTCGATTTGCGCTTTCATCCAACCCAGATCACCGCCTGCGCAAAAGACGCGGCCCTCCCCGCGCAACACAACCACGCGTGTGGACGGTTCTTGCCCAATGGTTGTGGCGAAATCGGCGAGTTCTTCGATCATCTGGCCTGACATGGCGTTGCGCGCCTCTGGCCTGTTCAAGCACAAGTCGACCACTCCGCGCGCGTCGCTTGCCACTGCCAAGGTTTGATAGGCCATCCGTTAACTCCTCAAGCTTTGAGCGAAATTGGCGGCGATAGACAACGCATCGCTGTCGATGCCAGTTTCAAATCCAAGGCGCGCCAAAAGGTCAACAACCTCTTCAGTTGCCACATTGCCCTTTGATCCGGGCGCATAAGGGCAGCCGCCCAAACCGCCAGCGGCGGCATCAAAGACGCGCAATCCATGTTCTAGACTGACCTCAATATTCGCCAGCGCGCGGTTGTGGGTGTTGTGGTAATGCCCGGCAAGATGTTCCGGCGGGATTGCGTCCAGCACAGCTTTAAGCATCGCCGAAATCGTTTCAGGCGTGCCTTTGCCAATCGTGTCGCCAAGGCTGATCTCTTTGCACCCCATATCACAAAGCGAACGCGCAACGCGCGCTACATCGCTCGGTTTCGTTGGGCCATCATAGGGGCAATCGGTGACGCAACTGACATAGCCGCGGACCGGCAGCCCGTGCTCTTTGATCACTGGCATCATTGGCGCAAACCGCTCCAAGCTTTCGGCAATCGAACAATTGATGTTATGCTGACTGAACCCTTCGGACGCCGAGGCAAAGATCGCCACTTCATCCGCTTTGGCAGCGAGCGCAGCCTCAAGTCCGCGCATATTTGGAGTGAGCGCTGTGTAAGCCGTGCCCGGTTTTCGCGTAATCCCGGCCAGCACGTCAGCCCCATCGGCCATCTGCGGCACCCACTTTGGGCTGACAAAACTGGCCACTTCGATATTGCGCAACCCACAAGCGCTGAGCAAATCGACCAGTTTGATCTTGTCCGCCGTAACGATATTCTTGGCTTCGTTTTGCAAGCCATCGCGCGGCGCCATTTCAAAGATTGTGACTCTATCCATCGTCTTGACGCTTGAGTTGCACAAGAACCTGACCGTCTGACACCTGATCGCCCACGGCGCACATCAAAGAACCAATTTCCCCGTCACGAGGCGCCGTCAAAGTGTGTTCCATTTTCATCGCTTCTAGCACGATCAACGCATCGCCCTGTGCCACGCTTTGACCCGCAGCAGCGGTCATGCTGCGCACAATTCCTGCCATCGGGGCAGTGACATCGTCACCACTTCCAACATGCCCAAATGCGACGGAAAGAGGATCAGCTTTGGTAAAGACATGCGTTTCGCCGTTCAGATTAACACTCGCCATTGTCTCGTTTGTTCTAGACGCGCGATGGATCTTTGCGCCAAATTGAGAGCCATCAAAACTCGCCGTCAATTGATCTTCGTTTTGCGTGATACCTGTCAAAACGACAGTGCTTGGCCCAACCGTGACGTGCACAGCGTTCGGCGCAGGCGAAAGGATCACGTCAATCTTGCTTCCCTCGTGATCCATGCAAAGCCTGTGTTGCGCACGTCCCCAAAGCCGCCATCCTGCATAGGGGCTATCGGTGTCGATGTTTGATAGCACCAATGCACCTAGAGCGACGCTTAGATCGCTCGGGGCACTGGGTGTTGTAAGCGCCTTTTGGTCGCGCGCAATAAGCCCGGTGTCGACGTTGCCTTTTGCAAATCCCGCATGGCACGCTAGGGCGTTCAAGAATTCGGCATTGGTGGCCGGACCCGCAACATGGATATCGCCAAGCGCCTTTTGCAGCCCTACCAAAGCTTCACTGCGCGTTTGGCCAGACGTGATTACCTTCGCAATCATCGGGTCATAAAACGGCGAAATCGTATCGCCAGAGCGCACACCGGTTTCAATCCGCCCATGTCCGAACGAGATGTGATCAATCGTGCCGGTGGCAGGCAAAAATCCTTTGGCGACATCTTCGGCATAAAGGCGCGCCTCAAATGCGTGACCAATCAAGGGGATATCGTCTTGCGCCATTGGCAGAGGTTCGCCGGAAGCCACGCGCAATTGCCATTCAACCAAATCGGTGCTGGTGATTTTTTCGGTGACGGGATGCTCGACCTGAAGGCGTGTGTTCATTTCCATGAACCAAAACCCATCCCCGCGCAGGTCGCCCGAACCGTCTACGATAAACTCGATTGTCCCGGCACCCACATAATCAATCGCTTTGGCAGCTGTGACCGCCGCGTGTGTCATCGCCGCGCGCACTTCTGTCGTCATGCCCGGCGCGGGCGCTTCTTCGATCACTTTTTGATGGCGGCGCTGTAGCGAGCAATCGCGTTCATAGAGATGGACAACGTTTCCATGGCTGTCACCAAAGACCTGCACTTCGATGTGGCGCGGCGAGGTGATATATTTCTCAATTAAAACAGCGGGATCGCCAAAGGCATTCTGCCCTTCGCGCGCCGCACTTGTCAGGGCTGCCTCAAAATCCTCGGCCCTCTCAACAAGCCGCATTCCCTTTCCACCGCCGCCAGCACGCGCCTTGATCAGCACCGGATACCCGATCTTTTCCGCTTCACTTTTCAGCACACCCGCAGCTTGGTCGGCTTCGTGATATCCCGGCACAACGGGCACGCCCGCTTCCACCATCAACGCTTTTGCTGCGTCTTTCAGACCCATTGCACGGATCGAAGATGCACTTGGTCCAATGAACGTCAGACCCGCCGCAGTAACCGCGTCCGCAAAGTCGGGGTTTTCGGATAGGAAGCCATAGCCGGGATGGATCGCCTGCGCGCCAGTTTCCAGCGCGGCTTTGATGATACCATCGACGTTCAGGTAGCTTTGCGACACGTCGGATGCGCCGATGTGCACCGCCTCGTCCGCCAATTCGACATGCAAAGCATCCCGATCAACATCCGAAAAAACCGCGACAGTTTTGACCCCTAAGCGGCGCGCTGTGCGGATCACACGACAGGCAATCTCGCCACGATTGGCAATGAGGATTCTAGTGAACATTGCGCTACATCCTGAACACGCCAAAACGCGTGTCGGCAATGGGCGCGTTCAAAGCAGCGTTCAGGCTAAGTGCAAGCACTTCACGCGACTTGGTTGGATCAATAATGCCATCATCCCAAAGCCGGGCAGACGCGTAAAGCGGATGCCCTTGGGTTTCGAACTGATCAATGATCGGTTGCTTGAAAGCAGCTTCGTCGGCCTCAGACCAATCCTGCTCTTTGCGCGCGAACCCATCACGTTTGACGGTGGCCAACACAGTTGCGGCCTGTTCGCCGCCCATGATCGAAATCCGGCTGTTTGGCCACGTCCACATGAACCGTGGTCCGTAAGCCCGCCCACACATTCCGTAATTCCCAGCCCCGTAAGAGCCGCCAATGACCATCGTGATTTTTGGCACTTGAGCGGTGGAAACCGCCGTTACAAGCTTGGCACCGTGTTTCGCGATACCCTCGGCTTCGTATCTTTTTCCGACCATAAATCCGGTGATGTTCTGCAGAAATACCAGCGGGATTTTCCTTTGACAACAGAGCTCTACAAAGTGTGCGCCTTTTTGCGCGCTTTCGGAAAAAAGCACACCGTTGTTGGCTATGATGCCTACGGGAATGCCATCAATATGAGCAAAACCACAGACCAGCGTTTCGCCAAATCGCGCTTTGAATTCCGAAAGCCGGGAGCCATCAGTGATGCGGGCAATCACTTCACGCACATCAAACGGTTTGCGTTTGTCCGCCGGGATGATCCCCATAATTTCGGCCGGATCATAGCGCGGCGGCTCAGGATCTTGGCGCTCGACCGTGTCTGGCGCTGTGGTGTTCAAATGCGAAACGATATCGCGCGCAATTGCCAGAGCGTGCGTATCGTTCTCCGCCAGATAATCGGCCACACCCGAGAGCCTTGTGTGCAAATCTCCGCCACCCAAGTCTTCGGCCGATACCACTTCGCCAGTTGCGGCTTTTACCAATGGCGGGCCGCCTAAAAAGATCGTGCCTTGATCTTTGACGATGATCGACTCATCCGCCATCGCCGGAATGTACGCGCCACCGGCGGTGCAAGATCCCATGACAACAGCAATCTGTGCGATGCCATCTGCAGACATGTTGGCTTGGTTGAAAAAGATACGGCCAAAGTGATCGCGATCTGGAAAAACCTGATCCTGATTGGGAAGGTTCCCGCCACCGCTGTCGACAAGATAAAGGCAGGGCAGCCGATTTTCAGCAGCGATTTCTTGCGCGCGCAAATGCTTTTTCACAGTCGTCGGATAATAGGTACCGCCCTTCACAGTCGCATCATTGCACACGATCAGACAAACGCGACCCGCTACTTTGCCAACGCCTGCGATTATGCCGGCACCGGGCGCGGCGCCATCGTACATGTCATGCGCAGCCGTTACGCCAATTTCCAAAAAAGGCGATCCCGGATCAAGCACGCCTTGCACCCGATCCCTCGGTAGCAGTTTACCGCGTGCCAAATGGCGTTCCTTTGCACTTTCGCTGCCCCCCGTCATCGCCAGTTCCACGGCCTTTTGAACATTCCGGCTTTGCTCTTCCATCGCCGCTTTGTTGGCTTTGAAGTCGTCGCTTCGAGGCGCGATATTCGAGGTCAGCACGGCCATTACTTCGTTTCCTCAAACAGCTCTCGCCCGATGAGCATTCGGCGAATTTCACTGGTGCCAGCGCCAATTTCGTAAAGTTTGGCATCGCGCAAGAGACGTCCCGTGGGATAGTCGTTGATGTACCCGTTTCCGCCAAGTATCTGAATGCCTTCAAGTGCGATTTGCGTCGCCTTTTCAGCAGCATAAAGGATACAGCCCGCCGCATCTTTGCGCGTTGTTTCGCCGCGATCACAGGCGGCAGCAACCGCATAAACATAAGCCCGACAGGCGTTAGTTGTTGTATAGATATCGGCCATTTTGCCTTGCATCAGCTGGAACTCACCGATGGCTTGGCCAAATTGTTTGCGCTCGTGAATATAGGGTACGGTGATATCGAGGACTGCTGCCATAATTCCAAGCGGACCAGCGGCCAAAACAACGCGCTCATAGTCCAACCCTGACATCAGAATGCGCACGCCCTGCCCCTCTTCGCCCAGCACATTTTCAAACGGCACTTTGCAATCTTCAAATACAAGTTCGCCCGTGTGCGAGCCGCGCATCCCAATTTTGTCGAGTTTTTGGGCGACCGAGAAACCAGTCATCGATTTCTCGATAATAAAGGCCGTGATCCCTTTCGAGCCAGCCTCCGGATCACTCTTTGCATAGACGATCAACGTGTCGGCATCGGGCCCATTGGTGATCCACATCTTCGCGCCATTCAGGATATAATGATCGTTTCGCTTTTCAGCGCGCAGCTTCATGCTTACCACATCAGAGCCAGAGCCGGATTCCGACATCGCCAAAGCGCCGACGGACGTGCCCGCGATCAAGCCCGGCAAAAAGCGCGCCTTTTGTTTGTCCGTTCCCCACCGGGCAAGTTGGTTGACGCAGAGGTTGGAATGCGCGCCGTAAGAAAGCGCGACAGAAGCAGAAGCGCGACTTAATTCTTCGATCACAACGGCATGCGCGAGGTATCCCATGCCGACGCCACCTTCGTTTTCGGGGACGGTGATACCGTTGAGCCCCAAATCACCAAACTTGGTCCAGATATCCATCGGGAATTGATCGTTTGCGTCGATCTCAGCGGCGCGCGGCGCAATCTCGTCTTGTGCAAAGCGGCGCACCATGCTGCGCAAGGCGTCAATGTCATCGCCCAGCCCAAAATTCAAACTTTGGTCGAACATAGCGGCTCCTCCTGCCCCCTTTGTCATCAATATGGCATAAGTACTGACCTAATGTCACCCTTTGATTGTGCCCACATGGCGTGACTATAGTGGGTCACCAACAAAAGTGAGGCACTCATGACGTTCAAGCCCCTTGCGCAAGATCTGATGAACGCGCGTTTGACACCGCCCACTGGGGGGCCTGTTCGTTTGCTGATTGATACTGACACGGCCAACGAGATTGATGATCAATATGCGCTGGCCTGGGCGCTTCTTTCACCCGAACACATGACGGTCGAGGCAGTCACAGCCGAGCCGTATTCCTTTGCCCATCACCAGCCTGAACTGTTGGCGGCAGAGCGCGCATTAGAAAGCGGCGATGAACATCAGATGCATCTGGTCGGCGGCTTTCAGGGCTGGCTTGATCGCTTGCATGCGCAGGGGCGTCGTGCTGCGGACCTTGAGTTTACACTACCGCCTGAGGGGATGGAGCTTAGTTTTGCCGAGATTTGCACGGTCTATGACAAGCTTAGAATGCCGCATGCGGGAAAAGTGTTTCGCGGAGCACCGCGTTACATGGAAAGCCCGACAGACATCGTAGAGTCAGAGGCGGTTGAGACGATCATACGACTGGCAAAATCGGGTGATGCGCCGCTTTACATCGCGGCCATGGGCTGTGTAACGAACATCGCAAGTGCGCTTTTAAAGGCCCCGGAAATCGCCGAACGGATCGTTGTAATCTGGACCTCGGCCTATCCATCCACCGCGCCGCATTGCAACCGCCCGTCGCTCAATCTTGTGCAAGACTTGCACGCCTCGCGGATCATTTTCGACAGCGGCGTGCCGCACATCTATTTGCCCGGTTATCACGTGGGCGCACAGCTTAAGATTTCGCGCCCCGAGATGGAGCAATTCGTCAAAGGTCGCGGTGCGATTGGTGATTTTCTGTGGCATTTGTTTACCAATAATCCGCTGCACGATATGTTTGCGATTACCGATGCGCCGCGCCGCACTTGGGTGATCTGGGACATCATTTGCATTGCGTGGTTGATCGACCCTGACTGGGTGCCGACGCATCTAACCACATCGCCACTTCTGAACGCTGATCTCTATTGGCAAAAGGATGATAGCCGACACGCCATGCGTGAGGCCCATGACGTGCAACGCGATGAAATCTTTATTGATTTTTACGATAAGCTTGCGCGTGCGGCTAAGTAAAATCTCGGGCGTCAAGGTGATCTCGCATCGGAATGTGGCCAAGAATTTCCATGCCTGTCCACGAGGCAAACTCGGTCAAAACGCCCGCGACATCACCGGGGACCAACACAAAATGGTGTTCTAATCCATGCGCCATGACAGAGGCGACGACATCCTCTAAACTGGCCGCCTGCCCGTCGATCTCAAAGCCCTCAAGCCAGCCGCGACAGCCGGCAAATCCGCTCGGATCACGGCCCGCAATTGTGCCCGTCATTCCAAAGAAGGCCCCGGCATTGCGCGCAATCCGAAACAGCGTCACAGGTCCGTCTTGGAACACCAAATCGCTGATCGCGCCGTAGATCGGCCCTTCCTCTGTTCCGCGTCCGATCATAGGGTGGTTGATCCATTTCGCGCCTGCTTCATCGGCTAGATAAAGCGGCCCGCCTCCGCCGTGCCAAACCAGCAGTTGCGCGGCGTCAAGATCAGGTTCAGTCATGTCGAGCAGATAGCCAACGCGGCCCGTGAGTACGCGCGCAACAAGCTGCGTGATCGCGCCCAGCACGTCGCCTTCAGAGGCGACGGGCAGGTTGTGGGTCTCTTCCAACCATGTAAACGCTGCCCCTGGGTGCATGCCGGGATCGTTTTGCAATGCGGGCCAATCACTGACTGCAAGGGCGTCATAGTCGCCCGCCTCTGCCATGTCCTTGAGCGCAAGGGCAGCGCGCGCGGTCAGTGACATTTGCGCATTTGAGACGCCCGAGATTTGTGCCGCGTTCGCCATCGCGGTGACTTGGTTTGCAACGCTTGCTGCATTTATGTCGGCCATGCGCTTGGTCAATTCGTGGATGTCGTGATGTACGATCTCGACCCCCAATCGGGCGCGCAATTCAGAGGTCGAGACTTCCATATTGTAAAACGTCATCGCCAGCCCACCGATGACACCGATGCGCGCGCCCTCCAGCGCTTTGGCGGCCTTAATCGCACGCAACGTGCTCGACAGCCGGCTTTGCAAACCGTGGCTTGCTGGGCTGCCGTGATACCATTGCAAAGGGCGTTTACTCAGGTCGCGCACCTGACGTGCAATCGACATCGACATATTAAGCGAGACAAAGTTGTTGAGCTGTACATCGCCTGTGCGCACAGGCTCGGGCACCGACCAAAAGCCACAGCGAAACTGCGAGGCCGCTACCGTGCGCGCGACATCGCCCATAGTAAAGCCACCGTGAAGAAGAAGAACGAAATCAACATCTTGCCCAGAAAATTCATCCAAGACGATCTGTGTTTGCGCCCCGTCCATTGGGATATCGGAGGCGACGTGTAACGTGCATCCAAGATCGGCGCACAGAGTCTCAAGCATGCGCTCGGCTGCGTCCCATACGCCATGCGTCTCGGGAAAGTAGCTTGGCAGCGACGCGCGGATCAGCCCAATTTTCATCCCGTTTCTCCCTTCAAATTCGCAAGTAGCCACCATCGACAACAAGCGAAGTGCCCATCACGTATTTCGCCATATCAGAGGCAAGGTAGACGCATGTATCCGCGACATCACTTGGCTCGCCCCAACGCCGTGCCGGGATCATATCTAGATATCCCTCGCCGGTTTCGGTGCCGATCACAGGGTCGTCTTCGGTGTTCATCTTGGTGCGCATAATGCCCGGATTTACGTTGTTCACACGAATGCCCATCGGGCCCAATTCATCGGCCAGCGAATAGGTTAAAAGCCGCACAGCGCCCTTAGTCATGTTGTAGTGCGAAAAGCCGCCAGTGCCGCGCATGCCTGCGATTGAACACAGATTGATGATCACACCGGATTTACGTTTCGTCATCGCGCGCGCAGCGATCTGAGAGCCGAAGAAAACGCTTTTGACGTTCACATCAATCATCCGCTGAAACGTTTCCTCGGTCGCTTCCAAGATCGGCTCTTTCTCTAAAATGCCCGCGTTGTTGACCATGATGTCCAAACCGCCCCAGTCCTCGGCGGCGTCAACTGCCACCTGCAAATCGCTGGTTTGGCTTACGTCACATTTCACGAACTTCGCCATGCCCGGCGTTTTCGCATTGATTGCTTCGACCACCGGCATGCCTCCATCGCGCCCAGCTTCCGTACGCGCCGCCACGATCACTTTCGCGCCTTGCGCCACAAACCCCTCCACAACTGCGCGCCCTAGCCCGGCTGATCCGCCTGTGACGGTGGCTATTTTGTCTTTCAAAAGCATCTTAGTGCACCTCTTGCGTCAGGGTCAGGGCAGCTGCGAACACTGCCTCGTTGCTGATTTCCAATTCCTTCAATGCTTCAGGCGGCATTAGATCCATAAAGCGTCGTCCTGCCGTCAGCTCATCCCAGACCACCACCATCGAAACCCCGGGCACACCATATTGCGCGGCCGCCGCCAGAGTGGTTGCGGTTTCCATTTCAACGCTAAGCAAACCGTCGCGATGCCAAGCTTCGTACATCGCAACGCTTTCGGCAAAGAGCGATGAGAAAGTCACATGCGCGCCTTTGTAGACGGTGCGCCCCAGCTCTTTCAAAGCACTTTCAGCACGCGTGACCCAGTGCGGATCGGCGTTGATTTCGCCGTTTTCAACGTAGTGTTCTGCGACACCGTCTTCGCAGAGAATTGTCTCGGGAACAACGATATCACCGGGAGCAAGATGGGATTGCAGTCCGCCGCAAGTACCTATCTGAATCACCAATTTACACCCCAGTTGCGCAAATATCTGGCTGATCTCGACAGCGCGTGGAGCACCGTAAGCCATACAAAACACGACTTTTTTCTCACGATGCTTACCCCAGAATATATCAGGAAAGCCAAGCTCGCGCACATCGCTTAGATGCGCCAACCGCGCCGCTTGCCGCTCGGCGCGCCACCATGATCCTTCAAGAATAACAACGTCTGGAATTTCGGACTCGCTGATACCAAGACCGGTCAACCATTCGTCCTTTGTGACCTCAAAGATGGAGCGAAACGTGACGGCCATCAAATCACCCACAACGTGCTGGCGGGCAGGTGGATGCTCAGCGTATCGCCTTTTGAATAGGCCTCGATTTCATTCGGATTTACCACGGCCTCCACCTCGGTTTGGCCGACGCGTAGCTTCAGCCGCGTCTGAGTGCCAAGATAAATGATGTCGTCGATGACCGCGTTCAGTGTGTTCTCGTTCCCATCGCCAATGCGCACATTCTCAGGCCGGAAGGTCAGTTTGCCAGCACCACTGCTCGCTCCGTCTGGCAGGATCAAAGCCCCAAGAGAGCTGTCAAAACGCCCGCCGTTTGAGGTGCCTTCAACAAAATTGTGCCCGCCAAAAAACCGCGCCGTCGCCTCGTCAATCGGGCGTTTGTAAAAGACGTCGGGCTCATCGTATTGCTTCATTTGACCGTCCAGTATCAGCGCAACGCGGTCAGCCAAAACGACAGCCTCTTCCTGATCGTGGGTGACGAAAATCGTGGTGATGCCCATTTCCTGTTGCAGCGAACGGATCAAATCGCGCATTTCAAAACGCAGATGGGCATCAAGATTGGACAGCGGTTCATCCAGCAAAAGCACGTTGGGTTGCACGATCAGCGCGCGGGCCAAGGCAACACGCTGTTGTTGCCCGCCCGACAAAGCACTCGGTTTGCGGTCACCCAAATCGGGCAACTTCACCAAATCGAGCATTTCGCCAACGCGCCGCTTGATCTCGGCTGGATCAGTTTTGCGCATTTTGAGACCAAAGCCAACGTTGTCAGCCACGCTCATGTAAGGAAACAGCAGGTAATTTTGAAAGACCATGACGACGCCACGGTTCTCCGGCTTGTCGTTCAGAACCGAGCGGCCATCGAAGGTCACATCGCCTGATGTTGGCTCCAACAGCCCTGCGATCATCTTCATTGTGGTGGTCTTGCCGCAGCCGGATGGGCCCAGCAAAGCGGTCAACTCGCCCGTCGGGATTTCCAGCGACAGGCGATCCAGAGCGGGCGCGTCGGCACCGGGATAGACCTTGGTCAGCTCTTTGATCGAAACATGGGTCAAATCTGGCCAAAGCCTCCAACAGCGCCGCTGCGGCCGGAAAGGTGTTTGGCCGTGAGCAAAAGAATAATGATACCAGGCAGGATATAGATCATGCCGATGGCCCCGGTGATATCGTTGCGCCCTGCTGTGGCGAAGTTGAACAGCAGCAACGGCAGCGTTTCGACACGCCCACCACCGATCAGAAGCGTCAGGATGTATTGGCTCCACGAGACGAGAAACGCGAAGAGGCCGCCAACGATAATGCCGGGTCGGATGGCCGGAAGTGTGACGTACCAAAAAGTTTTTAAGGGCGACGCGCCAAGGCTGCGCGCTTGCGCCTCAAAGGCCGGGTCATAGTTGGCGAAGATGCCCGACATGACCAACACCATATAGGGCAGGGTCGGGATTAGGTGTACAAGGATCACGCCCGAGACGGTGTTGTTGAGGCCAAGCGAGATGAAGACCGAGTGGATGCCAAGGACCACGGCGATGCCAGGCACGATGATGGGCGCGAGGATCAAAAGTTCGACGATCTCTTTGCCGCGGAATTTGTACATGCCCAGCGCGCGACCCGCAGGCACGCCGACGATAATCGAAAGAACTGTTGCGACGACAGAGATCCAAATGGTGAGCCACAGGCTATCGATCACGCCGGCGGTGTCGGACATCGCGTATTCCCAAGCGCGCATCGACCAATTGCGCGGCAGCAGATCGGGATAGAACCAGCCCTTGGCAAAGGACCAGATGGCCAGCGGAACCAGTGGGAGGACCAGCCATGTGATCAGCAAAGCTCCGGTCAGAAACCGGAAGCTGCGGATGCCAAAACTTTCACGTGTTGCGCTCATCGCCTACCCCCTGATCCGACGGCGCGAATAACGCACGTAAAAGTAAATCATGACGGCACTCAGCAGCGCGATGACCATGGCCATCGCCATTGCTTCGGGGCGGGCTGCCAAATCAACATCCGTGTATTTGCGATAGGCCAGCACAGGTAATGCGGCGGGGAAATTTGCGCCCAGTATCGCTGGGATTTCATAAGCTCCAAAGGTGAAGGCGAAGACCATGACGCTTGCCGACAGCACCCCGGGAAAGATCAGCGGGAGGAGGACATGGCGGAAAGTTTGCCACTTGGTCGCCCCGAGAGAGCGCGCCACGCTTTCGTAATCCTCACCCAACGATTGCATATTCGCCAGAACGATCACACCGATGAAGGGCACCTCCTTCCAGACGTATTGCAGAATGATTCCAATAGCATAGGGATCAAACACCAACGCCGGGAAATCGCTAGGGCGCGCAATCAATTCAAACTCTGCCGCAAGGCGCGCGAAGCTACCTGATTGGGAGAAAAGGTAAAGGATGCCGATTGCACCAACCAGATGCGGGACCGTCAGGTTGAGTTGGAACAGGAAGTTCACGATGCCACGCCCAACGAAACTGCGCCTTAAAAGGAGGGCCGCGCCGATGGCAAGGATCGAAGAAATCACCGTCGACGTAAACGCAATGTGGAAGGTGAGCAGGAACGACAGGTAGAATTCGCGGTCGGTGAAAACCGAGACATAGGCGCTGAAATTCGGCTCAGTCAGCCCGATCACCGGCATATAGTTAAAACTGCGCATCAACCCGATCAGCAGGCCGCCAAAGAACAATACGACAATGATAAACATCGCCGGAAGCAGCAGCAGAAAAATCTTGGTTCGCTCGGACATTAATTCCCGATCACGTCACAATTTGGTGGACGTCCCACGGCGCGCAAACACCGTGGGAAGCGGGATCATTGACCGACGTTTTCAAGCCAGCCTTGTTCAATCGCCGAAATCCAAGAAGCCTGAAGCTCGGGCAAAGAATTCTTCGCCAGCTCTTCTTTGGAGACCACGTTTGGGTGCGCGACAATGGTGCCAAAGCTGGCCTGCACGGCGTCAGAAGTGCGCGAGATTTCGATCGCAGGCGATGCACCCCACACGTCTGGCTTGGCCTTTTCATACTGCGCCTCGCCTGAGAGCAGGATGTTCTGTAGAACCAATGCCGCCGCCTTGTTGGGCGAGTTGAACGGGATAATCGTGTAGTTGGTGTTTCCGATCGTTCCGTCCGTCAATCCATATCCTTGGGTGGTTGGCGGGAAGACCCCGTTTTCGATGTTCAGACCAACGCCAGATGGTTCGTAGTTGAACGTCAGGTCGACCTCCGAGTTTGCATAAAGCTGATCCATCGCTGCAATGGACGCCGGATAGGTCGCGCCTTCACGCCACAGGTTGGGTTCCATCGCGTTCAGGATGTCCCATGTTTTAGCTGCCACCTCATCAAATTTGGCCTGATCGAAATCACCCAATAGCTGATCTACACCGCCGGCTGCGTGATAAAACACGTGGCGCACAAATACCGATCCATTGAAATCTGGTGGGGCTGGGTATGTGAACCGGCCCGGATTGGCGGCGACCCACTCAATCAGTTCGCCAATGGACTTGGGCGGATTTTCTACGCGTGCGGTGTCATAAGCAAACGCGAACTGTGCTTTTGACCAAGGCACTTCGCAGCCCTCAACTGGCACGCCAAAATCGTTGGCAATCGCAGGGTTGGTCCAATCCACAAAGGCGTTGTTCGGCAAGACATCCGTGTATCCGCAATAGGCCAAATCGCCCTGTTTCATCGTGCGGAAGTTTTCGCCGTTGATCCAGATCATGTCGACAGACCCGGCGTCCATAACGCCGGATTCTTTCTCGCCCAGCACGATGTTCACGGCCTCAACGGTGTCACTCAGACCAACGCGGTTTAGTGTGATGCCATAGTCATCCTTCAGACGCCCGCCGATATACTCGGTCACATATTGGTTGATGTTGTCAGACCCGCCCCACAGGAACCAGTTCACCTCGCCCCCCTTGGCCATCTCGACAATGTCGTCCCAAGCCATTCCGTTCAGGGCATCGCCGTCCGCTGTATCGGCTAAGGCGGCAGGTGCCAGCATCACGCTGGAGGCCAAAAGGGCCGCTTTAAGGTGCTGTTTCATATCTCACTCCCCATAAATTTCTGGCGTTCGCGCGGTTGTGCCGCCGCTTTGGAACATCGCCATCCCAATTTTCCCATTCTGCTAGGACGCATTTTTGAGCGCGTATGCAATCGGGAACTCTGAGGCTGAGTGCATAGGAACGCGGCCATGCTGTCAAGCAGGGTGGTTTTGTGAACTGAACCTACGAAAATGGTGGAAAGGTCTGTTTTGCGGACAAAACCACCCTTTTCGTACCGCTCAACAATGTCTGTTTTGAGCCTTGATAAGCACTTACCGTCAAGTTCTCCGGGAGGCGCAGAATAGACCTTCGCTTAGTTGCTTGTTGCGTGACGTGATGAATTCGTTGGACAGAGCATTTGAAGCACCGAGATAAACTCCTCAGCGAAACTCCTTTGGCTGGATCGTTCAGAGACCAATACCGAAACCGTCCGCTTGGCATTCAGATCGCTCAAAGGTCGGAACACCAAAGTACATGGCAATTGCTGCACAACAGCCCCCGGCAGAATGGTGAACCAGTTTCCTGTCTGAAGAATTCCGATCAAAGAAAGCGTGTTGTGAGCATGTAGCCGCGTGTTCGCCAAAGCGTTCTGAAGACGTGCGTGTTTTATTTGGTGGCAAAGGTTGTTGCCGACAAACGCAAACGCCTCGGCGTCAGCGAACGCTAAAGACCCTTCGTGTTTTGCCAATGGATGATCGCTGGCGCAGGTCAGACCGAAATCATCCTGAAAAAGGAGATCACTTTGTACGCCATTCAGCGATGGTTCTCCGGAGGCGATACCGACATCGGCCTGACCACGAACAAGCGTGTCAATAACTACCTCTGTGTCAGCGTCGCGCACATCGATCTTCAATCCTGGATGTCTTGCCGTCATTTCTTTTGCGGCATGCGGCACAAAATTTCCCGTGGCAGAGGGGATCGACACAACCCTCAGCAAGCCCTTTGGCGATTGCGCAGACGCCCTTATTTCTCGCACACCATTGTCGAAGGCTTGCACCTGTTGCTGCGCAAGCGTGAATATCTGTTCCCCTAACGGAGTCAGTTTGCTTTTACGTTCGCCTTCAAACAGTTTTTGACCCAAGTCCTCTTCCAATTGCTTTAAGGTCATCGACACAGCAGATTGCGTCCGCCCCAAGCGTGCGGCGGCGTCCGCAAGATTTCCAGACTGCGCCACAGCGCTGAAACATCTGAGCATTTCGATCTTTATCATAACTTCAGATTTCCTGAAATTTGGTTCAACTATTTTAGTTTGACTGATTTAAGTAATCGCGTCCACACTTGTGTGGATCGCTTACATGGGGGTTTTAGCGTGTCTAACAGCAAACTGAATTACATCGCAGGCCAATGGATTGGCGGCGAAAGCGAGATCGAAAACAGAAACCCCTCTGATTTGAGTGACTTGGTTGGTGTTTTTGCGCAAGCAAGCTCTGATCAGTTGGACCTCGCAATTGAGAAAGCGCATGAAGCGCAGCGCCTTTGGACTGGCTATGGCATGGAACGCAAACAGGCGGTTTTGCAGGCCATTGGCACCGAATTGATCGCGCGGTCCGAAGAATTGGGCACACTTCTAAGCCGCGAAGAAGGCAAGCCACTGGCCGAAGGCAAAGGCGAAGTCTATCGAGCAGGTCAGTTCTTTACTTACTACGCGGCGGAATGTCTGCGCCAATTGGGCGAGAACGCCGACAGCGTACGGGATGGCATCGAAATTGACGTGCGTCGTGAACCTGTGGGCGTTGTCGCAATCATCTCACCTTGGAATTTCCCCACAGCTACGGCGGCGTGGAAGATCGCCCCTGCTCTTTGCTATGGCAATGCCGTAATTTGGAAACCAGCGAACGTCACGCCAGCCTCTGCTGTCGCGCTGACCGAGATCATTGCCAAACAGGATATTCCTGAAGGGCTTTTCTCGTTGGTCATGGGTTCAGGGCGCTCTATCGGCCAGCGCCTTGTTGAAAGCCCAGACATCAACGCGGTTTCCTTCACTGGGTCTGTACCAGTCGGGCGTGGCATCGCATCAGCGGCAGTTCAAAACTTTACCAAAGTTCAGCTTGAGATGGGTTCAAAGAACGCGCTGGCAATCATGGATGACGCCGATCTTGATCTTGCAGTCACTGTCGCTCTTGGCGGGGCGTTCGGTGGCTCTGGTCAGAAATGTACAGCATCTTCGCGGCTGGTGGTTCACGATGCAATCCATGACGCGTTCGTAGAAAAACTGGTTACAGGTGCCAAAGCTTTGAAGGTTGGCCACGCATTGGAAGACGGCACGCAACTTGGGCCCATTGTGAGTGAAGGCCAGTTGCAGGAAAATCTAGACTACGTCGAATTAGGCAAATCCGAAGGGGCAGAGCTTGCCTGTGGAGGTGTCCGATTGGAACGGCCTCACGACGGTTACTATATGTCCCCTGGGGTTTTTCTAAACACAACCAATGACATGCGGATCAACCGCGAGGAAATGTTTGCGCCTTTGACGTCTGTCATTCGCGTTGGCAGCTATGATGAATCACTGAGCGTGGTGAACGACACCAAATTTGGCCTGACGTCAGGCATTGTTACAAAAAGCCTTGCGCGGGCTACCCACTTTCGCCGCAACGCGCGCACCGGCGTTGTCACCGTCAATTTGCCAACCGCCGGAACCGATTATCACGTGCCATTTGGCGGACGTGGCGACAGCTCTTATGGATCCCGCGAACAAGGCAAAGCAGCAGCAGAATTTTATACTACGGTAAAAACCGCCTACATCAGCGCTGGAGTTCCTGATTGATGCGTATCGACTGCCTGCAATACGCCAATTGGTCCGAAAAGATATTTCGGCATATGCGCGAAGGCGACGTCGCTGCAGTTCATGTGACGATTGCTTATCACGAGATGTTTCGTGAAACTGTGCAGAACTTCGAGCAATGGAACCGCTGGTTTGAGCAATATTCTGATCTGATCCTTAAAGGCGAAACAGCAGCAGACATTGATCGTGCGCGTGAAACAAATCGCACTGCCATTTTCTTTGGCTTTCAAAACCCAAGCCCCATCGAAGACGACATCGGCCTTGTCGAAATCGTCCACACCCTTGGCGCTCGCTTCATGCAACTGACGTATAACAACCAATCATTGCTAGCGACGGGGTGCTACGAGACAGAGGATGCTGGCGTCACGCGAATGGGCCGACAGGTTATCAAGGAAATGAACCGCGTTGGCCTTGTCGTTGATATGAGTCATTCGGCAGACCGCTCCACTATCGAGGCTGCGGAAATCTCAGAACGCCCAATTGCGATCACACATGCCAATCCGTTTGAGTGGTCGCCAGCCCTGCGCAATAAAAAAGACAACGTTATTCAGGCAGTTGTCGAAAACGGCGGCATGATGGGTTTTTCTCTTTACCCCCATCATCTTAAGGACAAGTCTGAATGCTCGCGGCAGAGTTTTTGCGAGATGATCGCGCGCACGGCTGACCGCTTTGGAACAGCTCATTTCGGCATTGGGTCTGACTTGTGTCAGGATCAACCCGACAGCGTTGTGGAGTGGATGCGCACCGGGCGCTGGACCAAAGAAACTGACTACGGTGAAGGCTCTGCCTCGGCTCCTGGCTTTCCTGACATGCCATATTGGTTTCGCGATAACCGAGACTTCGGCAACATCGAAGCAGGTCTACGCGATGTTGGCATGAACGCGGAAGAAATCGCCGGCATCATGGGAAGGAACTGGTACCGGTTCTATTCTGAAAACTTCGGGGGGCGCGCATGAACCCAAAGAAGGAAATTGAACGCAGGTCCCCTGAAACAGTCATGCGGTTAAAGCGCCTTGGCTCGCTGCATCAATGCCGGTTGAGCTTTATGCGCATCCTGACACGGCGCATGGCAGCCGAGCATTGGGAATTTTCCTGTCCGGTTTTTGATATTGATAGCAACGGCGTTGGGCGCGCAGTTTATACTGCGAAAGGCCCTAACCGGTCATATTCATTGGTTGCCTTTGCGCACGATCTACCGCCTGAAAAACGCTCGGACCGTGTTATTGCCGAGGCTTGGGATGCAACTTTCACCCTGTTTGACGGCATTCCCTCTGCCGAGGATCTTGACCGCTTAGAGCGCAACGTCCCGCTGCAGGAAGCCGGGCGCCTTCAGGAATCAGAACTCTCATTGTCGCGCGCAAATCGCTCTGTTCGCTTGTGGCGCCATGTTGTTGAGGCATTGGCATCTGGCAAGCAACCCGACGCTGAACAGATAGACGCGGTTGGCTATCTAATGCGCACAACGGCAGTCTATGGATCGGGCAAGTTTGGCGCTGCCGATCGCGAGACCATAGCCGCGCGCGACGAATTTGACGTGCCTTTTCAAGTTGAGATGCTGTCGGTCTATTTGATCCGCACGTTTGTGCGCGACCTCGTGCAGCACATCGCAAAAACCTTAGGGGGTGAAGCGACTGCCACACTTGATCCATCCCTTGCCAGAAGACTTGGAATTGGAAATTCGACCGGCCTTGGAATGGCACCTTTCATCATCAATCATCCGGTTCTGTTCAACAATTGGATGATTGTGCGAGAGGAAGCGATTGCACGCGTCCGTGCTGTCGAGACAGCGACCCAAGCGGAGGTCGACCTGTTCCGTGATATCTTTGAACGAAGCGCGCAGTCGATCTCGGTATGGAAATCAGAGCATCCCGCGCAATTGCAAAAACTTAGTGAACTGCGCGCTGACGTGGAAGCTCTCAAAATTTACATTGCGGCGCAAGATTTGCACGGTGATTATCCTTGGGATCGGCTGTGCACGTGGTCACTGACCGAACTAAGCGAAGAAGGCCAAGAGCTTGTCTCATCGCTAATTTTGGAACCCTACCCCAATCTGGTCGATGATTTGGCAAGATGCATGTCAGACAGCAATTCCGAAGCGTTCCGGATCGACGGTTCGATGCCCGTTGCCGAGGTTCGTGAATTGTTGACCACCTCATTCGGTTGGGCGCGCGATCTTGATTGGGACAAAACCGAAAATTGTGCGCGGGCTTGGTACGTATCTGAAGAAAAGCTTGAGCCCCGTATGGGTGAGCGTTTTGAAGAGCCGATTTCCGATTATGAGCAACCGCTGGCACCCGCCCGTGATGCCGCCACAGCCATCAACGTTCTGGAACAATGGCCTGCGCAAAGCGTGATCGCTGACTTCCTGTTGCGCCATCCCGAGCATCGTCACACGATCCGCCGCGCGCAAATGAGCCGGGTCGCGCCATATGGAGAGATACGCGACAACACGATCAGCGACCATATACTGCCCATCGACATGTTGCGCGCCAAACTGTCCTTTTTCGGCGCCACGCACTTTGACCCACGGTCTGATCGTTGGGTGCGGATTTGTATGTACGCCGGTGCACCCTACCCTGATGAATTAAATTCTGAAAACGCCGATCACTGGGTTTACCCTATGGTGTCATCGTGAGTTTTTCTCTCAATGAAGTTGAAGCGACCGCCAAGAAAGCAACGCGGGGCGCTGGTTACCATTGGGGGTTGGCCGAAGAGGCAGGCAAAGCGGTGCGGTGGCTTTGCGCCCACGGTGTTGATGGATGCGGGGCGTTGGCCGAGGCGCTTGGGAAATTCGATGGAGCCTCCCTTTCAAACATCACACCAGCCACAAACAGTTCTGAATGGTATGCAACAGGGCGCACGCTTTGCCCTTTAATGACCGGCACAGCGCTTTCGGACAGAGTTGACGCGATCCAAAACAGCCCGATACGTGCTAGCCGGGTTGCGGCACCGAATTTGCTTTTGTTTTTCGCCGCCAACATGGCCGCACATTGTAAAAGCGTTGTAACCCTAGAGTGGCCAGGCGGTTTCGCCGTCACAAATGGATCGGACCTGTGCATAAACGGTCGGCCTGCAGGCTCTTTTGCCAGTGTCGTGCGCGTATTGTGCGGCGGAACATTAGGAGCACCGGTCTCAACATCAACGCGTGCGGAACCAGCGGCCACAGTTTGGAAAACACTCAACACATTTGCGCACCGCACTTATGCGCCAGCGACAGAAGAAAGTCGTTTAAAGGGCGCGGGCGCAGGCACAACGGACAGGGATTGATTGATGGAAACCGAAACCCTCACGCTGCAACAAATCGAAGACATCGCGTTTGATGCCCTTATCGCTGTAGGCACATCCGAAGAGAACGCTCGCCCTCTTGCAGTTGCTACGGCCGCCACTGAAGCCGATGGTGTAGCAAGCCACGGGTTGGCTTATATCCCGATTTACTGTGAGCACGTCATTTGCGGAAAAGTTGATGGCAAAGCCAAACCTGCGCTTTCGCAACCACGCCCAAGCGTTCTTCGCGTGGATGCTGCCACCGGTTTTGCACACGCGGCGATTGATCAAGGCTTCCAACGATTGATGCCTTTGGCACGTGAACAGGGCGTCGCCGTGCTTGCAATCCACAACAGCTACAACTGCGGCGTGCTGGGGTATCACACAAAACGTCTGGCACTTGACGGGCTTGTCGGGATCGGATTCACGAATGCGCCTGCGTCGATTGCGCCTTCGGGTGGTGCAAAGCCCGTTGTGGGCACCAACCCGTTCTCAATCGCCGTACCGGGCGATGATGGCGAACCGGCGCTGTTGATTGACCAAAGCGCCAGCACAATTGCCAAGAGCGAAGTGATGAAACATGCACGTGAAGGCAAGGCGATCCCGGTTGGCTGGGCTCTGGATTCCGAAGGCAACGATACGACTGACCCGGATGTGGGGTTGAAGGGGTCTATGGCACCATCAGGCGGCTACAAAGGTGTAGGTGTCGCGATGCTGGTGGAGGTAATGGCAGCGGCACTATCAGGCGGACAGCTTGGCATTCATGCCTCTCCGTTTTCGGGCCCCGTCGGAGGGCCGCCTCGGACCGGTCAATTTTTCATAGCAATCGACCCAAATACAACTTCAGACGGCGCTTTTGGCACGCGTATGGCCGATTTGGTCCAAGCAGTCTGCTCTCAGGAAGGGGCACACTTGCCCGGAGACGGCCGCCGTGGACACCGGCAGAAAGCCAAACGAACAGGAGTGGCGGTCAACAAAGCGACGCTCGCTAAAATTGAAGACGTCGTCAAAACTCAAACGTAAGGGCGTTCGCCCAACACAAATCGCGGCCAATGGCTCAACAAGAAGTCAAACCGCAAAAAAGGGACAAAAGGGAGGACCAAATGTCTATCAAACCACCGTTTACGGACTTGGAGATCGCTCGATCTGACAAGGGATTTTATGAAGGCCACAGTGTTCAGATCGCCATAATCAGTAAGGCGATTATGGTTGGACTTGTGCTTTGGGCGCTTGTCGCTCCGGGCAATGCAAACAGCGTTCTGGGAAGTTTGAACAGCACAATTCTTGAAGGCTTTAACAGTTTTTACATTGTCATAGTAGGCTTCTTTGCCTTTTTCCTGTTCGTCGTCGCGGCCTTGCCTCAAACGGGCAAACGCGTCATGGGTCGTCCCGGAGAAGGCACCGAGTTTTCGAACTTCTCATGGTTCTCGATGATGTTTGGCGCTGGTCTTGGCGTGGGTCTGATGGTTTTCGCAACAGCAGAACCGCTTGGGCTTTGGGGATCAAACCCGCTGACCGTGTCTGGTGATGTTACACCAAACACCGAGGAAGCCTTGCAGTCAGCCTATCGTTACACCTTTGCGCACTATGGCTTTCATGCCTGGGCAATCTACGTCGTCACCGGGCTTTCTCTGGCCTACTACGCGTATACCCGCGACATGCCTCTGACGATCCGCACAGCTCTTACGCCGCTGTTCGGCAAGTTGATGAATGGCTTTCTAGGTCACGTCGTTGACGTGCTAGGCGTCGTGGCAACCATCCTTGGTGTGTCAGTGACAATCGGATTTGGCATCTCGCAATTCATTGACGGTGTGTACGCAATCACCGGCATGGAATGGATGATGAACATGACGGGCGAAGCGCCTGCACCGGGCACTGTTGGCCTGATCGCGGGGCTTTTGGTGATCATGAGCCTTTCGATCATCTCGGCGGTTTCAGGTGTTGGACGAGGCGTTAAGTACCTCTCGAACCTTAACCTTGTCCTGTCGCTAATCTTGCTGCTTGTATTCGTGCTCTTTGGCTCATTCTTCTTTGCCATGACCACATATGCGACTGCATTGGTCGACTACCTGATCAACTTTGTCTCGATCAGCTTTGGCGCCTACGGTCCACAAGCCGGGTCGGCATTTGATGCAGCCCTTCCAGCAGAGGCCGCGCCATTTGCGGATGCGCTGCGCGGTGGTGCAACCAATGCATGGGGGTCGTTTGACGGCTTCAAATCAGCACTTGAAGGTGATGCAGCAGCGTTGCCTGACGATGTTCTTCAGGCTGCATATGCAGCGGGTGAGCCCGGACGTCAGTTTGGCTGGCAGTCTGGTTGGACAACCTTCTATTGGGCTTGGTGGATTGCGTTCTCGCCTTTCGTCGGATTGTTCCTTGCACGTATCTCGCGCGGTCGTTCGGTGCGCGAATTCATCATCGGCTGCGTCTTTGCTCCTGCGATGGTGTGTTTTGCGTGGATGACTATCCTTGGCGGCACCGCGATTGATCTGGAACTGACTGGCGGCGCTGATGGTGCAATTATCGGTGCGTCAAATACGGCCAAGCTTTTCGTCACTCTTGGCGAAATGATCTCGGGCGGGTTCTTGTCGGCGATCACCATCATGTGTGTGGTTCTGATCATGACGTTCCTTGTCACATCTGCTGACTCGGGCATCCTTGTGATGAACACGATCATGTCCGGTGGCGATCAAGAAGTCGGCAACAAGCACAAAATCGTTTGGGGCGTTATCCTGACGGCTGTGATCGGCACGTTGTTGATCGCAGGTAAAGCAGGGAGTGCTGATCCAATGGTTGCCTTGCGCAATGCGATGATCATCGGCGCTTTGCCCTTTACTATGGTCATGGGGCTGATGTGCGTAGCACTTGCCAAAGCAATGTATCGCGACGGCAAACGCGGCACGCTTGGAACTGCCGAAGCCACTCCGGCTGAATAACAAAATGCGCCGCGCGGAGGAAATTCGCGCGGCGAAACCTCATCCCACCCAAGACGCAACTTGATGCGATGAAAAAGTCCAAATGCTGAAACCTTCTCAATCATCGAGGCTGCCATGAGATACTCTGGCCTCAAGGTCTTTCTTGAGGGGCTAACCGGCAACAAAGGATGGAAGCCTGCTTGGCGCGATCCTGATCCAAAACCCGAATACGATGTCATCATTATCGGTGGTGGTGGGCATGGGCTTGCAACCGCTTATTACCTCTCAAACGTCTATGGCATCACAAATGTCGCGGTGATCGAAAAGGGCTGGATCGGTGGCGGCAACGTCGGGCGCAATACAACGATCATTCGCTCGAACTACCTGCTGGAAGGCAACCAGCCTTTCTACGAATTCTCGATGAAGCTTTGGGAAGGGCTTGAGCAAGACTTCAACTACAACGCGATGGTCAGTCAGCGTGGTATTCTCAATCTGATCCACTCAGACGCCCAGCGAGATGCATTTGTCCGGCGTGGAAATGCGATGCGGCTCTCTGGCGCAGATGCTGAAATCCTGAATGCCGCACAAATCCGCGAAAAATGCCCGTGGCTGGATTACGACAACGCGCGTTTTCCAATTCAAGGCGCAATCTGGCAGCCACGCGGCGGCACAGTTCGCCACGATGCGGTGGCTTGGGGGTATGCGCGCGGCGCAGATGCCAAGGGTGTCGATATCCTTCAGAACTGCGAAGTCACAGGTTTCTTGATCGAGAACGGCGTGTGTTCTGGTGTTGAAACATCTCGCGGAACGATCATGGCCAAGAAAGTAGCCTCTTGCGTGGCAGGTTCATCGGGCCGTTTGATGGGGCAAGCTGGCATGCGCCTTCCTATAGAAAGTCACGTCTTGCAGGCGTTCGTATCTGAGGGACTGAAGCCCGTTCTGCCCGGCGTTATCACTTTTGGCGCTGGCCATTTCTATGTCAGCCAATCAGACAAGGGTGGCCTTGTCTTTGGCGGAGATATCGACGGTTACAACAGCTACGCGCAACGCGGCAATCTTCCGACAGTCGAGGATGTTTGCGAAGGCGGCATGGCGATCATGCCAATGATAGGGCGCGCGCGACTTTTGCGCATGTGGGGTGGCGTCATGGACATGTCGATGGACGGTTCCCCCTACATCGACAAGACCCACATCGACGGGCTCTATTTCAACGGTGGCTGGTGTTATGGCGGCTTCAAAGCAACGCCTGCGTCGGGCTATTGCTATGCGCATCTGCTGGCGAAAGACGAGCCGCATGACGTTGCCACACACTTCCGACTTGATCGCTTCCGCCGCGGCGCGCCCATCGACGAAAAGGGCATGGGCGCCCAACCGAACCTGCACTGAGGGGCATGCATGATTATCAACCACCCCCTTTTGGGTCCACGCGACGCAATGGAATTTGTCATTAAGGGCGACGCCAGTTTGATCGATCGCCCCGACGGTATGGCCGACGGAGTTGACGAAGAATTTCACGACTACGCCTATCTACGTGACAACCCAGCGGGAACACATCAAGAGCTTTGGTATCACGAACAAGGCGACCGATCCTGGCTGGTTGTGACGCGCTCAACACTAACCCACGAGATCACGAACGTTGAAATGGCACGTGATGTTGCTCGGGCGCGCGGAAGATCGACATGACCCAGACACACAGAATTGACGGCGGGATGATCGACCGCGAACAACCTCTTAAATTCCAATGGAACGGCAAGTGGCTTTCCGGTTTCGCTGGCGACACGCTGGCGTCTGCCCTACTGGCAAACGGACAGCGCCATGTCGCTCGGTCGTTCAAATATCACCGACCGCGCGGGATATTTTCGGCTGGATCAGAAGAGCCAAATGCTATGGTGCAATTGCGCAAAGGCGCAGCGCAAGAACCGAACACCCGCGCCACAACGGTCGAGCTTTATGATCGGCTTTTTGCAACCAGTCAAAACCACCGAGGCTCGCTGGAACACGATCTGATGGCCGTCAATGATCTGATGTCGCCATTCTTCTCGGCAGGGTTCTACTACAAAACATTCATGTGGCCCGCCAAGTTTTGGGAGAAGATTTACGAACCCGCGATCCGCGCCTCTGCTGGTTTGGGCAAGCTGTCGATGAAACCCGATCCCGACGTCTACGATCATGGTTTTCTGCACTGCGATCTGCTTGTCATCGGCGCCGGTCCTGCCGGATTGACCGCAGCCTTGGCCGCAGGGCGCGCGGGCCTTC
Organism: Paracoccaceae bacterium; assembly: GCA_039942715.1. GTDB lineage: Bacteria > Pseudomonadota > Alphaproteobacteria > Rhodobacterales > Rhodobacteraceae > JABDJX01. The sequence goes on along the minus strand of JBDVBY010000007.1, from coordinate 38,763 downwards.
GCGTGATCTTGGCAGATGAAGATTTTCGAATGGGGGGGCGATTGAATGCTGAAACATTTGCAGTTTCAGATCAGTCCGGGTCCGATTGGGCGATTGCCGCAGTTGTCGAACTTACTGCGATGCAAAACGTACGATTGATGCCCCGCACTGTCGTTTATGGCGCATTTGATCATGGCATTTATGGTGCCTTGGAACGCATGACGGATCATTTGCCCAGCAGTGATGGTAAACCTCGACAAGTCCTTTGGCGCATCTACTCCAAGCGCGCATTGCTCACAGCGGGGGCTACTGAACGCTCCATCGCTTTTGGTAACAACGACCGTCCCGGCATCATGATGGCAGCCGCCGTGCGCGCTTATGTGAACCGCTTTGGCGTCGCTCCGGGCAAAAATGTGGCCGTTTTCACTAACAATGACGATGGCTTGCGTACCGCAGCTGATCTTGAAGCCAAGGGGGTGACGATTGCAGGCGTCATCGACACGCGACAAGGGGATGCCGTGGTTGATACGCGTGGGCGTAAGGGGCTGAAGCGCATCCAATTGACGGACGGTCGATGGATCGACGCAGATTGCTTGGCTGTTTCGGGCGGTTGGTCACCTAACGTCCATCTAAGCAGTCACCACCGTGGCCGCCCGATTTGGCGCGAGGATATCGCAGGGTTTGTTCCGGGAGGCGAACTTCCCCCAGGTATGGGTGTCGCCGGGGCGGCAAATGGAGCGATGACTTTGGCTGCAGTCTTGCGCGAAGGTCACTCTGCCGCTGCCGATATTGCGCGCGATCTGGGTGGCACTGGAAATGCCGGAGATCCACCTATAGCCTTTGACGAGGCATCCGACATCACGCCTTTCTGGCACGTCGCGCAAAGCAAAGCACGGGCTTGGGTCGATCTGCAGAACGACGTGACGACCAAAGACATCAAGCAAAGCCATCAGGAAGGCTTCCGTTCGGTCGAGCATCTAAAGCGCTATACCACGCTTGGTATGGCGACAGATCAAGGCAAAACTGCCAACGTTCTAGGGCTTGCGATTATGGCAGAAGCCTCTGGCAAGACGATCTCGGAAACTGGCACAACGATCTTTCGCCCACCCTATACACCTGTGCCCATTGGCGCTTTTGCGGGGCGAGCGCGCGGCAAGGAGTTTCGCCCAACGCGCCTGACGCCAAGCCACAAGTGGGCCGTCGAGAATGGCGCCGACTTTGTCGAAACAGGCATGTGGTTGCGCGCGCAATGGTTCAAACAACCGGGCGAAAAGGGCTGGCGCGACAGCGTTGATCGCGAGGTGTCGCAGACCCGCAAATCTGTAGGCATTTGCGATGTAACCACCTTGGGCAAGATCGACATCCAAGGGCGTGATGCCGCGCAATTCCTTAATCGGATTTACGCGAACCCATTCCTGAAGCTGCCCGTTGGCAAAGTGCGGTATGGACTGATGCTTCGCGAAGATGGCGTGGCCTATGACGATGGCACTACCGCACGCTTGTCCGAAACGCATTTTGTGATGACAACTACCACCGCCAACGCGGTAAGTGTTTTCCGCAATATGGAATTTGCGCGCCAATGTCTTTGGCCGGACCTTGATGTACACCTGATTTCCACCACAGACGGTTGGGCACAATTTGCCGTTGCCGGTCCCAACTCACGCGCGCTGATGCAAAAAGTGGTCGACGGCCTTGATCTGTCAAACGAAGGGTTTCCCTTCATGGCCTGCGCCGAGTGCACGGTGTTTAACGGAACACCCGCACGGCTTTTCCGCATCTCATTTTCGGGCGAACTGGCGTATGAGATCGCCGTCCCTGCCCGTTTTGGCGATGCTATGATCCGAGGGTTAATGGCCGCGGGCGAAGAGTTTGATGTGGTTCCCTACGGCACAGAAGCCCTTGGAGTGATGCGTATTGAAAAAGGCCATGCGGCAGGCAACGAGCTAAACGGGCAAACCAGCGCGCAAAACCTTGGACTTGGAGGAATGGTCTCAAAGAAAAAGGACTCGATCGGCTCAAAACTGTCTGAGCGCGCCGGGATGAACAGGTCCGACGATCTGCGCCTTGTGGGATTTCAACCTGTTGATCGCGAAGCCATTCTGTCGGCTGGTGCACATTTCCTGAAACTGGGCGACCCGGAAGACATGGCCCATGATCAAGGTTGGATGACGTCGGTTGCCTACTCACCCGAGCTTGGGCATTCCGTTGGCCTTGGGTTCCTAAAATCAGGGCAAGACCGTTTGGGCGAAACTTTGCGCGCCTATAGCCCGGTGCGTGATCAGGACATCATGGTCAAAGTCTGTTCTCCCCATCACATCGACCCTGAAGGAGAGCGGCAACGTGGATAAAATCACTTTGACTCCCGCCTCGCCTCTTGGCGGATATTCACGCGATATTGGCACGAACCATATTGTAGAGCGCTCACATGCGATCGTCTCAGTCGCAACGCCCTTGGGAGAAGAACCCGCTCTGGCCGAAGCACTTCAAGCCAATTGGTCGCTTGCCCTGCCCAGCCCACGTCAGTCGACCACTTATAGCGAAACACGCTCCGTGCGCACTGCGCCAGATCAACTGTTGTTGATTTTTCCGTACGACACACCTGATGCAAATGCCCATGTGAAAGGCAAGATTGGAGACGCCGGTTATACCACGGATCAAACCGACATTTGGGTACAGCTGGAAATCTCAGGACCTGACACATTGGCTGCCCTTGAGCGTCTTTGCCCTATTGATCTGGACATGATTGCCTTTCCCATCAGTGCAAATGCTCGAACTATTTTCGAGCACATGGGCACAATCATTATTCGTCTGGATCAGGATAAATTCCTGCTGTTGTCCACGAGTTCTTCAGCACATTCCTTTTTACATGCCGTCGAGACATCCTTCTTCTATACAGCTGTTACATAGCGTCTGGCTGGAAGCTGCGCCTTCCGTAAAGATAACAGCGTCCTTATTAGGCTCAGAGCAGACCTTCCAAAAACAAAAAAGGCCCCGCATACCTGCGAGGCCTTTCAAATTTCAAATCGCTCTTAAATCAAGCGGCGGCTTGTGCCTTTACAATCTCTTTTTTCACTTTCAGCGCGTTTGCTGAAAGCTCTGCGTCGTTCGCCTTAAGCAGGAAGGCGTCCAGTCCACCGCGGTGATCCACAGTGCGCAGGGCAGATGTCGACACTTTCAGGCGCACGGTGCGGCCTAAAGCTTCTGACATCAGTTTGGTTTCGGTCAGGTTCGGCAAAAACCGGCGACGCGTTCTGTTTTTCGCGTGGCTCACGTTGTTGCCCGTCATCGGGCCTTTTCCGGTCAATTCGCAGCGGCGTGCCATGATGTCGTCCTCGTTTACGTCAAAGGGTGCGTACGCCCCACAATACAAGAGGGCAGCGCAAAAGGCTGCCCAAGAATCTGTTCAGGGTGATTAGGAGGTATTGGCTAAGCCGTCAAGGCCCCGATCACTCTTTCGAGCGTAGAATATCCAGCACATCCGCCGCTGCAGCAGATGGCGCGCGCGCACCTTCGCTTACCTTTGTGCGCAATGCTTCCATTGCGGCTTCTGCGCTTGGATCGCTCTGAAGACGACTCAAGAGCCCAAGACGCACTTCGTCTTCGAACCATCCACGGGCTTGCGCCGCGCGTCGATCACCCCAAAACCCTGTTTTCTTTCGGTATTCGACAAGTTCCTGCATCGCATCCCAGGCAGTATCAAGCCCGATCTCTTCCATTGCCGAGACTGGCATTGCGCAGGGATAGCCCTCGGGGTCGCCGTCCCGTTTGCGCATCAGCCGCAAGGCTCCGGCATAGTCGGCAACTGTACGGGTTGCTGTGGCCTTCAGATCACCGTCGGCCTTGTTGACGAGTACCAGATCGGCAATCTCCATGATGCCACGTTTGACACCCTGAAGCTCATCACCGCCAGCAGGAGCCAGAAGCAGCACGAAAAGATCAGACATCTCGGCAACAATCGTCTCAGACTGACCAACGCCAACGGTCTCAATCAACACAACGTCAAAGCCCGCCGCCTCACAAAGAGCAATCGCATCACGGGTGCGCCGCGCAACGCCGCCAAGTTGGGTTTGACTAGGCGAAGGGCGAATGAAGGCGTTTTGCTCACGCGAGAGGCGCTCCATCCGGGTTTTGTCTCCCAAAATCGAGCCACCCGAGCGTGTTGACGACGGATCGACCGCCAAAACGGCAACGCGCAAGCCCTGAGCGGTCAACATACAGCCAAACGCCTCGATAAACGTTGATTTGCCAACACCGGGGGTGCCCGAAAGACCAATGCGCAGCGCTTGGCGTTTTGGATCAGCCACCGCCTCAAGCAAGGCATCAGCGCGGGTGCGATGATCTGAACGGCCACTTTCTACAAGTGTAATCGCGCGCGCCAAGGCACGGCGGTCACCGCGCATCAGGTTTTCGGCCAATTCCGTTACATCTTCCATCGGCGCGGACATTGGCCCGCGCACGCCGCACTGTCCAGAGGGCTAGACGCCGATGCACACTCCGTTATGGCTTAGGGCATGACCCGCCTGCCCGTCGAAGATGCCATACCTGATCTGATCGCCGCACTTGATCGCGACGGTCTTGGCGTGCTTCAGGCCCCGCCTGGCGCAGGTAAAACAACGCGTGTACCCTTGGCGATGTTGGATGCAGGGCTGTGCGAGGACCGTATCCTGATGCTTGAACCGCGCAGATTGGCAACGCGCGCGGCAGCTGCACGTATGGCTCAGACGTTAAAGGAACCCGTAGGTCAAACAGTTGGGTTTCGGATCAGAGGAGAAGCCAAAGTCTCGCCACAGACTCGGATCGAGGTTGTGACCGAGGGCATTTTGACCCGGATGATCCAATCTGATCCCGAGCTTACCGGGATCGGGGCGGTGATTTTTGATGAATTTCACGAGCGCTCGCTAAATGCTGATCTTGGCCTCGCCCTCACCTTGGAAGTGCGCGAGACGCTGCGCCCTGATCTGATCTTACTGGCGATGTCAGCGACCTTGGACGCTGGCCCGCTTGCAGCTCTCATGGGCGCACAAGTGATCACATCAGAGGGGAAAAGCTACCCGATCACAACGCATTGGCTCGAAAAGCCGCTTGGCCCAAAGGTCCGCTGGGATATCGCCATGGCCGATTTGATCCGACAGGCTTTTGGCCAATCAAGCGGAGGGGTGCTGGCGTTTTTACCCGGTGAGGGCGAAATCCGCCGCGTCGCGCAGCATTTGGGAGACATTGCAGGCACGACTGTCTTGCCTCTTTACGGCGCGCTGACGTTTAAGGCGCAACAGGCCGCCCTTTCCGCGGTCGAGGGTCGCAAACTGGTGCTGGCAACGGCCATCGCGGAAACCTCGCTGACGATTCCGGACATCTCAGTCGTTGTCGATGGAGGGCGAGCGCGGCGCGCGCGCTTTGATCCCGGCTCGGGCATGTCGCGTCTGGTCACAGAACGTGTCACCCGCGCCGAGGCCGATCAAAGACGCGGGCGCGCGGGGCGCGTCGCGGAAGGGACATGCTATCGGCTTTGGACCAAGGGAGAAGAAGGCGCGCTGGCCCCGTTCCCGCCTGCCGAGATCGAGGCGGCGGATTTGGCCGGGCTTGCGCTTGAGCTGGCAGAATGGGGCTCGGACAGCCTGCAATTTTTGACACCGCCACCGTCCGGCGCGCTTGGTGAGGCGCGTGCTTTGCTCATCAGCCTTGGCGCACTTGATGGAGGCTTTGGCATCACGCCACACGGGCGCGCCTTGGCAAAAATGCCGCTGCACCCGCGCCTTGCACACATGCTTACCGCCGCCGGAAAAGCCGCAGCGCCATTGGCCGCGCTTTTGGCGGATCGCGACCCGTTGCGCGGCGCAGGCGTCGATTTAAACACACGCCTAAAGGCGCTTAAGGAAAGGCGACGCGATCCCGGCTTTGCGCGCATTGCCGAGGAAGCCAAACGTCTTGAGCGGAGCGCTCCAAAGTCACAAATCACCGACGCAGCCGCGCAAGCCGCACTGGCCTACCCGGACCGCATCGCTTTGCGACGCCCCGGCGATGATCCGCGCTGGCTTTTGTCCGGCGGCAAGGGCGTGAAGATGGACCCAAGCGACGCACTTGCAGGGCAACGTTTGCTGGTTGTCACCGACACCGACGGGCACCCCACCGAAGCGCGTGTGCGCACGGCGATTGCCATTTCCGAAAGCGTCCTGCGGGATGTCTTGGGCGATACAATCGAAACTGTGACTGTCGCAGAATGGTCCAAACGCGAGGGACGCGTTCTGGCACAAATCGAAGAGCGACTAGGTGCAATCGCTTTGTCGTCTAAACGCTGGGACGCCGCTCCCGACGACGTTTTGGCCACAGCAATGCTAGAGGGCATCCGTCAATTAGGCATCACACACTCTAAGGCGGCCCATCTGTTTTTGGCGCGCGTGGCGTTGGTCAAAGGAGCAGGCCATGAATTGCCTGACCTCAGCGACGCCACTTTGATCGAAACGCTTGAAGACTGGTTGCTGCCACACCTTGGAAAAACTCGAAGTGCGAACGCATGGCGGGCGTTTGATACGCTGCCTGCGCTGCGCGCCATGCTGGACTGGACCCAGATGCAAACCCTTGATCGCGAAGCGCCACAACGGTTTGAAACACCACTTGGGCGGCATGTCGACATTGATTACAGCGGCGCGGATCCCGAGATCAGCCTGCGCCTACAGGAAATGTTTGGCTCCACACGTCACCCGACAGTTGCCGGGCGCCCTTTGCGCGTTACACTCCTGTCTCCTGCCCAGCGCCCTTTGCAAACCACGATGGATGTTCCCGGTTTTTGGGAGACCTCATACGGCGATGTGCGCAAAGATATGCGCGGGCGATATCCAAGGCATTCTTGGCCCGAAGATCCTACACAAGCGGATCCGACGTTACGTCCAAAGCGTAGAAAGTAGCAGTTTTCCCTTGCTTGACGGAGGGTAAGACGTGGTGTTGTCCTGAAAAATCAGGGGGAATATCCATGAAACATATACTTGCGGCTTTGACCATTGCAGTGGCAGCGCCCGCCTACGCCGATACGTTCGGTCCATACAGCGATCTGCTGGTCTTTGGCGACAGTCTGAGTGATGCGGGAAACGTCGATCGTTTGACCGGAGGCGCTGTTCCAAACCCAAGAGTCTATCCAAACGGTCAGTTCACCAATGCCGACACGTGGGCGAAACAACTGGGGTCTGACATCGGGAACCCACTGACAGGTGAAATTCAGACGAATTTTGCCTATGGCAGTGCGCGCGCGGTTGAAAACGGCGATCAGATCCCGGATTTTGGCGCACAGATCGACATTTTTCAGGCGGTTTCGCCGTCGCTGGGCGACAACCCATTGGCTGCCGTTTGGTTTGGCGGCAACGATTTACGTGACCTTGGCGTTGATATCTTTACGGCGAACGCTGTTGCTGAAGCCTTGGGCACCCCAGCGGCTGAGCTTGCCGCTACGGTCAACGCTCTTGTGACAACCAAAGTGAGCGAAATTGCAGCGTCGATTGCGGGCGGTGTTCTGGAACTCGCAACCCAATCGGGCCTCGATGATTTTCTAGTCTTCTTAGCGCCCGACCTAAGCACCGCGCCGGCGCTTGTCGGCACCGAAAACGCGCCACTTTTCTTTGAAATCGTGCAAGGAACGAACGCAGCGATCCAGTTTGCGGTTGGCCAGGTCGCGGCGGCGCTTCCAATCAACGTCGATTTCTTTGATCCAAATCTGGTTGCGGCCGAGATCTTTGCTGATCCAGCGGCCTTTGGCCTTAATCCAAAGTTGGTGACAAGCCAGTGCTATGTGCCAGCGACGCAGACATCAGATGCCACGTTTTGCGGATTAGACAACGCATCGGACTATTACTTCTTTGATGACATCCACCCGACCGAAGCCGTGCACTCTGCCTTGGCAGACGCGGTACGCGCCCAAGTGGTGCCTCTGCCCGGCGGCATGTCATTGGCTTTGGGCGGGTTCGTCCTGCTTGGCTTTGCGGCACGTCGCAAGCGCGCAGCCTAACGCTACCAACGTTTGAGCGCGGCCTCGTCTTCGGACTTGGCCGCGACCCAACCCTCGCTGTCTTTGCTACGCTCTTTTTTCCAGAAAGGCGCACGCGATTTCAGGTAATCCATCAAAAACTCAGCCGCCTCAAACGCATCTTTGCGATGGCGCGACGCTGTGGCCACCATCATAATCTGCTCGCCCGGCTTAAGCGGGCCGAAACGGTGGATCACCAGCGCATCTGCAAGCGACCATCGTGCCATTGCCTCATCGCGGATTTTACCCAGCGCTTTTTCGGTCATACCCGGGTAATGTTCAATCTCCATCGCACTTAGGGTACCGCCCTCATCGCGCACAAGGCCAGAAAAGGTGACAACTGCGCCTGCGCCCGTCGCGCTCTCGGTAAAGGCCCGCACTTCAGCGCCCATATCAAAAGGGTCGGCTTGAACGCGAACGCTCATCCGCCTGTCATTGGCGGGAAAAACGCCACTTCGCGTGCGCCTTCTAGCGAGGCACTCATGTCTGTCAGGTCCTGATCAATTGCCACGCGTACTGATCCCATGTCAGAAAACGCCAGCGCATGCGCCTCAGAGCGGGCTTTCAGCTCTTCGACAAGGTCAGCAACAGTGGCCGCTTGCGTATCAATCTGCTCGCTGCCCACGCCAATGCGTTCACGCAACCACGCGAAATAAAGAACCTCGATCATGCGTCTTCCTTAAGGAAAGGCCACGCTTTGCGGAAATAATCAATGCCGGTGACCAGCGTTAGGACTGCTGCGATCCACAGCAGAATGATCCCAACCCACCATGTCATCCAAGCGGCCCAATCGATTAGGCGCAAATGAACCGGGTCATCCCCGCCTGCAAAAATCTCTTCCACAACGCTTGGATCCATGCCTGTCATTCGATCAAGCAACATGTGCTGGAAAATTCCGGTGCCAAACAGCACCGCAATCGCCACCATCTGTGCCGTTGTTTTCCACTTTGCCAGCTGCGTCACAGCAAGCGTGCCAGCGGTATCCCCCAAAAATTCGCGCAGGCCCGAGACGAACACCTCACGAAAAATAATCACAGTGGCAGGGAGCAAAATCCACGGGTTCATCCCCGCATACCCAGTGATCACCAATAGCGCGATCACCACCATCGCCTTGTCGGCAATCGGGTCCAACATGGTGCCAAACTTGGTCTGTTGCTTCCATGCGCGTGCCAGATAACCATCGAAATAATCAGTGATCGCCGCGCCGACAAAAAGCAAAAGCGCAAACCAATCCGCATATGGACGGGAAAAGTAGAGAAACATCAGCACAACACCAGGCGCCGCCAAAAGGCGCGCCACAGTCAGGATATTCGGTAAGTTCCAAATCATGGTTCTTGGTTTATGCCGGGCGCTCGGAAAGGGAAAGGGCCAAGCTTACGGCTCAGTCCAGAATTGCCGATACGACGGCCACCGGTACTGGTACATGCCAACTGTCTTGAATTTTTGAGGCGTGGGCGCGCACATTCTCTGCCATATGCGCACGAACATCCGCACGCCGCGATTCACTTTGCCCTGACAACAAAGCAGCCGCACGAACCGCGCCTTGGTCATAGGCGTCAAACAAATGCTCGGGCGCATCGATGACCAATGTTGCTGCAACAACGCTTGATGTAACGCTTGAAAAACCCAGCCCCTCTAACTCCGATTTCGCGAAATCGTTGTCTGCAAAAGCATGCGCGTCTGGTCCGCTTGGCAAAATCACAGCCGGATCACCATAGAGGTCATAGGCTTCAAACAACCAACCAAAACCGCCAGTTGAGCCTTTGCCTTGCCAAATCGAGAACGCTAGCCTTCCACCGGGTTTCAAAACGCGGGCCACTTCAGCTAACCCAGCGTGCGGGTCGGGTAAGTGCGGGACGCCAAATCCAATGGTCACTGCATCAAAAACGCTGTCGTCACTTTCCAACGCCATGGCATCCCCAACGACGAATTGAACGTCTGGAACTTGGCTTTCGGCAAGAGCCACCATCGCAGGCGAGAAATCCAAACCCTTCACTTTTGCCCCGCGGGAGGCCAAGGCGGACGCCACAACACCGTGACCAGTGCACAAATCTAGAATGTGTCGATCATTTACCGGCGCGACAGCGTCGCTTAAGTGGTCGGCCACCAATTTGGTCGCATTGGCAAAGCGCGTCGCATACCCCTGTGCAATGGTACTTTTTGCCCAGCCGGACTGCTCCATCTCTTCAAATGCCGATGTATCCATAGCGCGCACTTACCTCATCGCTTAATCCGCGTGGAAATAAGCATAAAGCGTTTCAGCCAATTTGTCAGATACGCCCTCTACAGCCTTTAGGTCAGCCAAAGCGGCGCGGGAAACGGCCTTGGCCGATCCAAAGTGCGCTAGCAACGCACGTTTCCGGGCGGCCCCGACGCCGGGCACGTCATCCAGCGGTGTTGCGCCGACAGCTTTTGAGCGTTTCGCACGGTGCGCGCCGATGGCAAAGCGGTGCGCCTCGTCGCGCAGCCGCTGGATGAAATAAAGCACCGGATCACCGCGCTGTAGCGCAAAGGGCCGCATGCCGGTGCGATGAAACTCTTCCTTGCCGTGATCGCGATCAACGCCTTTGGCAACACCAACCATCGCCACATCTTCCACCCCAAGATCACGCATGATCTGGCGCACAGCGCTCACTTGCCCTGCCCCACCATCGATCAACAAAAGATCAGGCCAAGCATCGCTCTCGCGATCCGGGTCTTCTTTCAGAAGGCGTTTGAAACGGCGGTTCAACACCTCTTTCATCATCCCAAAGTCATCGCCGGGCGTCAGCGTTTCGTCTTTGATGTTAAATTTTCGGTATTGGCTTTTAAGGAAACCCTCGGCCCCGGCCACGATCATCCCGCCTACCGCGTTGGTGCCCGAGATATGCGAGTTGTCATAGACCTCAATCCGGCTTGGTGGCTCATCAAGATCAAACGCCTCGGCGATACCCTTGAGCAGTTTTGCTTGCGTCGCTGTCTCCGACATCTTGCGCGCGAGGCTTTCGCGGGCATTGCGCAAAGCACCTGAGACCAGCTCTTTCTTTTCGCCGCGCTGAGGCACCAAGATTTCAACCTTGCGCTCCGCCTTCAAGCTTAGCGCCTCTTGCAAAAGGTCAGCGTCTTCTACACCGTCGGACAGCAAAATCTGCCGCGGTGGGTCTTTGCCATCATAGAACTGACCCAGAAACGCTTGCATCACCTCAGCCGCATCCGCCCCACCGGTGCGTGGATAGTAATCGCGGTTGCCCCAGTTTTGGTTGGCGCGAATAAAGAACACTTGAATGCAGGCTTGCCCGCTTTCCATATGCAGCGCGACAACATCCGCTTCGGCCACACCAGACGGGTTGATCGCTTGCGCGCCCTGCACAAACGTCAGTGCTTTCAGGCGGTCGCGCAAGGCTGCTGCGCGCTCGAATTCTTGCGCGCCCGCCGCTTCTTGCATCTCTTTGGCCAAGCTTTCCTGCACGGCCGTAGTGCGTCCGCGCAGAAACTTTTTTGCATCGGCAACCAGTGCGCCATAGTCGTCTTCACTGATATAGCCCACACAAGGGGCTGCGCAGCGCTTGATTTGATACTGCAGACAGGGGCGCGTGCGCGACTCAAACGACGCATCCGTGCAGTTGCGCAAAAGAAAGACCTTCTGCAATTGGTTCAACGTCCGGTTCACGGCACCCGCACTGGCGAACGGGCCAAAATAAGCGCCTTTTTCCTTTTTGGCCCCACGATGCTTTTTCAGCGCCGGAAAGCCGTGCTCGCTTGGCAACAAAATGTTAGGAAAGGATTTGTCATCGCGCAAAAGCACGTTGTAGCGCGGCTTAAGCTGTTTGATCAGATTTTGCTCAAGCAACAGCGCTTCGGTCTCGGTCGCGGTCGTCAGGAACATCATCGAAGCGGTATCGCGGATCATCCGTGCAATACGCGGGCTGTGTCCAGTTGGGCGTGCATAACTAGACACACGCGCCTTGAGATTATTTGCCTTACCAACGTACAGAACCGCACCTTTGACATCCAACATCCGGTACACACCGGGTGAACCGTCGATCCCTTTTAGGGCCGCTTGGATGACCGTGTGGCCAGTTTGAACAGATGCTGTGTCAGACATGCTTTAAGTTAATTTTGATTCTCCGAATGGCTGCACCTAATGATTACCAGTGACAAGTATAAAGCTTTCCACCAAAGCTGTGGATAACCTTCTGGAAAAAGGCGAGCGACTTAGAAAAACTCCCGTGATTTCAGTGACCTTAGACTAAGTGCCTAATTTTTAGGCACATATTCAAGCCTTTGTTTTAAAACGCATTTTTAATGCTAGTATACCAAATCACTGAAAACATTAAATTTTTCTTAACGGCTTTGTGATCAGACTTTCGTCCAGTGCAAAACTCTCAACTTTTGAGACTTTGACTTGGCAAGTTTTGGCCTATTCTACTCCCAGCACGTCTGGCGTTTGCCATGCCAAATGCTGACCACCATCCACGCAAAGCAACTGTCCGGTGACTGCAGGGGCATCCAAAAGGTACCCAAGCGCCTGACAAACATCTTCGGGAGCCGCCCCTCGCTTTAAAATCGTCGCAGCCCGTTGGTCGGCAAAGTGTTTGTCCGACTGCCGCACACCCTGCATTGTTGGCCCAGGGCCAATGGCATTCACGCGCACTTTCGGTGCCAATGCCTGCGCAGAGGTTTGCGTCAGTGCCCAAAGCCCCATCTTCGCAATCGTGTAAGACATGAAAAACGGCGTCAGCTTGCGCACCCTTTGATCGACCATGTTGATAATGAGTGCGTTAGCCGTTGGCTCGTTCCATTCACCCCCTACATCAGGCTCGGGCGCCTGGGCCGCAAAGGTCTGGGTTAACACAAACGGTGCGCGCAGATTGCTTTCCATTGCACGATCCCAGCTTTCGCGGCTCGCGTTTTCAAAGTCATCATGTTCAAAGATGGAGGCCGAATTGACCAACACCGAAAATGGCCCACCAAGCGCATCTGTCGCCGTCGACATCAGGCCTTGGGTTTCCGTTTCTGACAAAAGATCAGCGTGAACAGCCTCGGCACGGCGTCCCATCGTACGCAACTTGTCGACAACCTCGCCCGCCTCATCGCGCGACGTATTGTAATGCACCGCAACATCGAAGCCGCGCGCCCCAAGGTATAGCGCCATCGCGCGCCCAAGGCGTTTGCCTGATCCCGTAACAAGGGCCTGTTTGTTCATCCGTGCGCCATTACTACCAATGTGATGTAGCCTACATATAGCGCGCTGAGCAAAAAGCCCCAACGCCGGGTCAAATCTAATTTGTTCGAGAAGACGAACGGCGCAATCAGCAACGACGCACCAAGCATGATCCACAGATCAAAGCGCAGGAAATCAACCTGTACCGGGATGTCACCAAACAACGTCGCAACACCGATGATTGCCAACAGATTGAACATGTTCGAGCCAATGACATTGCCCAGCGCCACATCCGCTTGCTTGCGAATAGCCGCCATCACGGTTGTTGCCAGTTCCGGCAACGACGTGCCAATCGCCACAAGGGTCAGGCCGATTACACTGTCGGAAACACCAAAGCGCTGTGCGATCTCAAGCGAAGATTTAACAAGCAAGTCAGCACCAAGCGGCAACCCAATGAGGCCTAGGACGAGGAAGATGGCGATTTTCCAACCGCGCATAGACGCATCCGCGCCTTCAACTTCTTCCTCTTCGTCTTCCTTGGACGAACGGCGGTGCGCCAGTGCGGTGCGCGCCTGATCTCCAAGAATGGCCGCCAGTATTGCCAGCAGGATTAGACCGTGCACCCACGTCAGTGGACCAAGGAAACACGCGACGATAAACGCCAGCGTCACGGCCAACATCGTTATGTAACTCTTGCGCGTATCCGTGCCCGACGTGTGCAAACGCGAGATGATCGCAGGCACACCCAAAACCAGCAATATGTTCGCCGTGTTCGAGCCAACGACATTACCCAGCGCAAGGCCGGGTGCGTCGTTCAAAACGGCATCAATCGAAATCAATAGTTCAGGCGCGGAGGTGCCAAAAGACACAATCGTCAGGCTGACGATCAACGCCGGCACACCAACGCGCAAGGCCAGGTTCACCGCACCACGCACCAAAAAATCACCGGCGACCAAAAGGATGATCAGCCCGGCCGCCGCTGTTAGCCAAACCATTGGATTACGCCTTTCCGCAAGGGCATGCGCCTTTGCCTATTTTGTGGCGCCCACAGTTTGGGCATGTTTTCGCAAGCTTTTTAGCGCGCTTTGGTAAAAGAAGTCGCAATTTCCCAAACATCGCAAGCACCGCGATGAAGATCAGAAAAAGTGAGACGATCTTTAGCAACATCTGTTGGATCAGATCCCAAACCGGGCAAAGCCTGCGCGCTCTTCAATCTCGGCCATCGCATCGCCCGCCATCCGCGCACCAAAGCGCGAGAATAACGAACGTTTTTGTGCGTAAACCTTAAAGCCGACCTTATCGCCAAAAATCTCTTTCATCTTTGGCACCAAATGTCCGACGCCGTCGATCAACCCGGTCTCAATCCCTTGGCTGCCGACCCAAACTTCCCCGGTAAACAAGTCTGCCCCTTCGGCCAGTTTCGCACCACGCCGCGTTTTGACGTGATCAATGAATTCGCCGTGGATATGCTCCTGAAGCTTTTTGATCCGCGCCACATCCTCGGGGTTTTCTGGGCGAAACGGGTCGGCCATGCTTTTTGACTCACCAGCCGTGTAGACCCGCCGCTCGATCCCATAACGCGCGATCAGCTCGCTAAGCCCGAAGCCTGCGGAAATGACGCCGATAGAGCCTACGATGGAATGGCGATCCACCCAAATCTCATCCGCCGCACTGGCAATGTAGTACCCACCAGAGGCGGCGACATCTTCGACAAAGGCATAAACCTTAACGTCTTTTTCTTCGGCCAAACGGCGAATGCGCGCTGAAATCAAAGACGATTGCGACGGGCTGCCACCGGGCGAGTTGATCGAAATCGCCACCGCATCCGGCTTACCTTTGGCAAACGCGCGCTCAATCAACGGCGCAAGCCCCGCATCAGATAAGGTGGCACCCCGCCCTTGAGCAGCAATCACACCTTGCATTTTAATCACGGCCACTTTGGGCGGCGATTTCATAAACGGAATAAAGCGTTTCATGGCGGCTGATGTAGGCTTTGGAAGGCTGAGCAACAAGGTGAAAGCCAGATACAGCCGCAAAAAAGAGCGATCTGGTCCTAATGCTCGACGGCCCAAACCTTGTGCTGGATGATCACCGCATTGAAAGCCGACGCCGCAACGAGCTTTGCGCCAGCGTGGTTTGCCGAGGCTTCAAAACGCCTGAACGCCTCGTTGACGCCGACGTTGCACAGGTTCATCGGCAGCGCTATCTCGCGTTTCACGAGCTTTTTTGACGCGTTAAACCGCGTGCTGGGCTGGATCAAACCCTTTGCCACGGCGGCACTTGGCGAAAGCCGAAACGCCAGTACATCGCCACCGCGCGGGGCGACGATCAATTTGACGCTTTCAATGTCTTCCCATACCAGACTGTGCTGCTGGTCGGCGCGAAAAAAGCTGCGCACGTTGATATCAAAGCCGCCATCTTTGAAGGAAACATTTCCCCCCACACGCTGTGGGCGCACCAAAATCCGAAAGCCGCAGAATACAGTAGCGAGACCTACCGCAGACAGGCCCCAAAATAGCGGGTGCCACTTCGGAATATTTCGAAAGCCGTCGTAGTAAAGCGTCCCAAAGACAGGCAGCAAAAAGACGAGGGCGAGCAAGACAAGACAGCCCCCGAGCAGTTTATTTATTCCACGAGCCGCTGATATGTCTTCAGGTGTCAAGACGGATCGCGCCAGCGGTTCACAATGGGATAACGTCGATCAAGCCAAAACGCACTTTTCGTCAGGCGTGGCCCGGGTGCGGACTGAAACCGTTTGTATTCGGCCAGATAGACCAGATGTTCGATCTTTTTGACCATGTCTCGATCGTATCCCTTGGCCACCAGTTCCGCGACAGAACAATCGTCATCCACCAGACCTTCAAGCAGCACATCCAGCACCTCATAGGGTGGCAGGCTATCACTGTCTTTTTGATCATCACGCAGCTCGGCTGTTGGCGGCTTGTCGATAACGCGGGTCGGGATCACGGTGCCCGCAGGCCCCATCATCCAATCGCGGTGATTGGCATTTCGCCAGCGGCACGTCTCAAACACCCGCATTTTGTAAAGGTCTTTGATCGGGTTATAGCCGCCGGACATATCACCATAGATCGTGGCGTACCCCACTGCGACCTCAGATTTATTGCCTGTGGTCAGCAGCATCTCACCAAATTTATTAGAGAGCGCCATGAGTAACACACCGCGCAGGCGTGATTGAATGTTTTCTTCGGTTAGCCCCTCTTCGGTACCGGAAAACAAGTCAGAAAGTGCGTCGGTGACAGCAGCACGAGGCCCAGCGATGGAAACGGTATCAAGCTGCGCCCCAAGCAAACGGGCAACTTCGCCTGCGTCCTCAAGGCTTTCGTCAGAGGTATATTCTGACGGCAGCATCACGCAGCGCACGTTTTCCGGGCCAATAGCATCTGCGGCAATCGTCGCAACAATCGCACTGTCGATCCCGCCTGAAAGTCCCAGCAGAACCTTTTTAAAGCCAGTCTTGCGCAAATAGTCACGCAATCCCTCGACCATCACACGATAGTCCTGCTCCCACTCATCAGGCAAAGGCGCAATGTCACCGGGTAAGGCACGCCAGCCTTCGTCGGTTTCTTCAAAATCCACATGCGCGATGGTTTCATCGAACACGGGCAAGCGCACCGCCAATTCTCCACCGGGGTTCAGCACAAACGTTGCCCCATCAAAGACCTGATCATCCTGTCCCCCAATCATATTGAGATAGACAAGCGGTAGCCCGGTTTCGACAACACGAGACACCATAACGTTGAGGCGCGTATCGAATTTTCCACGGTAATAGGGCGATCCATTGGGCACGAGCAGGATTTCAGCGCCCGACTCGGCCAGCGCTTCGGGCACTTCTTCGTGCCACGCGTCTTCACAAATCGGTGTGCCGACTCGGATTACCCCTAGGTCATACGGGCCAGTGATTGGTCCTTCGTCATAAAGGCGCACCTCGTCAAAAACCGTCTCGTTTGGCAGATCATGCTTCAACAACTGACGCACAACTTTGCCGCCACGACCGATGTGGTAGGCATTGAATAGCTTTCCACCTTGCAGAAGCGGGCCACCGATTCCAATAGCAGGGCCATCGGTGCATTCCGCGATCAATGCCTCAACTTTGGCCATCGCATCGCGTGTAAACGCCGGTTTCATAACCAGATCTTGGGTTTGATAGCCGGTGATGAACATCTCGGGCAGCGCGACCATATCCGCACCTGCTGCCTTGGCCTCTTGCCAGGCGCGCCGCGCTTGGGCTGCGTTACCCTCCAGATCGCCCACCGTGGGGTTCATTTGTGCAACCGTCAGGCGAAACCGCTTTGCCATGACTATACTCCTCGTGCTCCGCGCCCCGTTTAGACAGAGTTTGCAGGAAGGAAAAGCCGTTGCGACACTGCGACAGACGCTCTAGTTTGTTAACGAATGAAAAGTCGGGTCTATAACCTGACGCTGGGAGATGATGGGGAACCGCATGAAAGCGCGCGTGAGCACCACTGTACTATTCGCAATTGCATTGACCTTTGCAGGCAGCGTGTCTGCACAAGACGGTCAGGTCGTCACAAAACAATATGACGACGGTGGTGTGTACGAAGGCACCTTCAAAGATGGCAAGCAACATGGCACCGGCACGTACCGGCTGCCAAATGGGTATGTCTATGAGGGCGAATGGGTCGATGGTGAGATTCGCGGCACAGGCCGGGCAGAATTTCCAAATGGCTCTGTTTACGTCGGCGCCTTTGCTGCCGGGAAGCCCGAAGGTCAGGGCATGATTACATTTGCCGACGGCGGCACCTATGAAGGTGGCTGGGTCGACGGAAAGATTAATGGCGAAGGCGTTGCGGTCTATGCCAACGGCGTGCGTTACGAAGGCGGTTTTGATGCAGCCTTGCACAATGGTGCGGGCCGGATGGAAAGCCCTAACGGCTATATCTATGACGGTGAGTGGGTGCGCGGCATCAAAGAAGGCAGCGGCACGATCACTTATCCTGATGGGGCGATTTACACCGGTACGCTGGTGCGCGGCGTACGCGAGGGCACCGGCAAGCTGACAATGCCGGATGGCCTGATCTATGAAGGCGAATGGGCCGATGGGCAGATCAACGGCACTGGAGTCCTTACGCAGCCAAATGGTGACATCTATGAAGGAGGGCTTGTCGATGGCAAGCGCCAAGGTGAAGGCAAGGTCACTTATGCCAATGGCGACTTATACGAAGGTGGCTTTGTTGATGATCAACGTCAGGGGCAAGGCAGCTTTACCGGGACAGATGGCTATCAATACGTCGGCGACTGGACCGCTGGGCGCATCGAGGGCCAAGGCGAGGTCACATATCCCGACGGCTCGGTCTACACGGGTAGCTTCAAGAACGATCTCGCCGACGGTAGCGGCAAAATCGTCTATCCCGATGGGAACACCTACGAGGGCACATGGGTTGCTGGAGTGATCGAAGGCGAAGGCATGGCAACTTATGCCAATGGTCTGGTTTACGAGGGCGAATTTAAAAACGCGCGCATGGATGGTCAGGGCAAAATGATCTTTGCGGATGGCTATACTTATGAGGGCGGCTGGGCCGATGGCCAACGTTCGGGTCAGGGTGTTGCGAAATATTCCGACGGCACTGAATACCAAGGCACTTTCGTCGCCGGGCAGCGCGACGGGACAGGCAAGATCATCATGCCAGACGGGTTCAGCTATGAAGGCGAGTGGACCAATGGCGAGATCAATGGCAAGGGGATTGCAACCTATGCCAACGGCGACGTCTATGAAGGCACGTTTGTTCAAGGGCGGCGCCAAGGTGAAGGCACCATCCGGTATGCCACAGGCGAAGAACGCACGGGCGTTTGGGAAGACGGTGCCTTGGCTGAAGAGAGCAGTTCAAACTAAATAAAAATTTACATAAAATTAACCATTTGCCCTGCATTTTTCGCGCTGGTGCCTAAAAACTGCCGCACCGCTAGTGCATCCTAAAGATGTTCTGCTTTACGAAGATTTATTGTGTATCGGATGAGTGCCAATGTTGTTTACAGCAAACAAAGACAGTCTTGGGGAAAAGCCCCACCTGTTTCGCTATATTTACTTTCTGCTCAGCAGCTTCCGCGTCATTAGCTATGGCCAATGGAAGTCTGAAGGAGAGCCTAACCCGTTTGTTTCTCCCCAAGAAGCGAAACGGCGGCACACCTCTCAGCAGGAAATTGCAGATATTTTCCAAGACAAAATTTAACGTCTACCAAGGGATTTCCAAGCCGGCGAAGTCATAAAACCCACCGGTTTGATCCGAGGTTGCCGATTCGAGCACATCAATAAGCTGAGCTGCGGCCAAAGCCGGTGCGCTTGTGCTGTGGCGCGACGCATATTTCTCGGTAAACGATGTGGCAACGGTGCCGGGGTGCAGACAAACGGCGATGGCTTGCTTGTGGGTCCGCTTTAATTCAATGGATGCGCCGTGGATGAATTGGTTCAGGGCGGCTTTTGACGCGCGATACCCATGCCAGCCCCCCAACCTGTTGTCTCCTATCGAACCGACGCGCGCCGAGAGGGTTGCAAAAACGGCCTTTCGATCTTTTGGCAGAAGGCGTGTGACGTGTTTCAGCACAAGCATCGGACCAATCGCATTCACCTTGAACTGTGCGATCAAAGCGTCTTCCGATACGTCCTTAATAGCCTTTTCCGGCGCATGGCCGGACGGCGTCAAAGCCCCTGTGGCCACAAAAATCAGATCATACGTGCCGTCCAAAGCACCTAGCACGCGCTCGATAGACGCTTCATCGGTGACATCCAGTCCGTCAACGGAACGCGACAGACCTTTGACCTCGTAAGACCGATTTACCAGTTCAGCGAAGACCGCCGTGCCAATGCCGCCTGATGCACCAAGGACCAATGCTTTTTTCATCTACCGGGTCTCCTTCTTTAAAAACAAGTTAGCACCACGGTAAGGCGCGACCAGCTTTTGGAGTCCAAGTTTTAGGTCTTTCGCCAGACGGATATGTGCTTGGTGCTGTACCGATCAAACGGAGCGCGGTCCCAGTCGGACCAGCGAAATTCCAATTCAAGGCCAGCGATCTTGGCCATCAGGTCCATCTCAGCAGGCCACGCATACCGGAATGGGATGGACAGATGCTTGTGGTCTTTGCCGTTCATCCAAACATGGTTTGATGAATAATTTTGCGTGACGATGTCGATTTCATCGATGCCAAAGTGATCCCTGCTGTTTGCAAATGCCAGACGTGTCTCACCAAACGGGATCTTTTGCAGCGGCGGCAGTAACGTTTCGACAAGGAACCGCCCGCTGGAATTCAAATGCCGCGCAGCATTTTCAAAGCAAGCGATTTGCGCCTCTTGCGTTGTCAGGTTGTCGATTGTGTTGAAAACCAGAAAAACCAGCGAGAATTCCCCGGCGACACGTTCCTTGGTCATGTCCCCGATAACGACCTCCATTGGCGGATCGCTTTCCTTTTCGCGCAGCTTTGCAACCATCGCCTTGGAAAGCTCTATCCCTTTGACGCGCGCCGCCCTTTCTACGAGTGGCAGAGCAATCCGCCCAGTACCAATAGCAAATTCAAGAATGTCGCCGCCATCAGAGAGATTAACAAGGCAATCAACCGTCTTGGCGATCAAAGCGGGGTCATTGCCCTTGTGATCCTTATCGTAGGTCTCGGCAATATCGGCATCAAAGTATCCGTCGCGTGTCACCGGCTATCTTTCTATTGGCGATTTGCACGCTGATACCTGAACAGGTCTCGAGTTCAAAGCCTCACCATTCATCTTTGACAAAACCAGCGTTAAAGCCTAATCTGCGCCTTATGAATCAGGATTCACATATCAATTCCGCGCGCGCCCTATCTGGTGCCGCCCTGCTTCTCCTCCTTAGCCGCCTCTGAGCGTGCCTGTTGGCGCGACTGCTCAGAGGGTATATCGCGCCAAAGACACACCGCTAAGGAACACGCCCCATGAAATCGATAAATCTGAATGAGAAGCTTGCGCTGTTTGACAGCCATTGGGATCCACATGTGATCGCACGCTACAATGACAACGATATCATGGTGGTGAAATTCAAAGGCGAGTTTCCGTTCCATAAGCATGACACAACCGACGATTTCTTTCTGGTGCTCGAAGGCAAAGTGACCATGGACTACGAAGACCATGATCCTGTGACGTTCGGGCCAGGAGAGCTGGTTGTCGTGCCCAAAGGCGTCATTCACCGTCCGCGTGCTGAGCATGAAGTTAAGGTGTTGTTGATCGAACCCAAGGGCGAACCAAACACGGGCGACAGCGGTGAGACACCCGCGCCCAAGCCACAAATCTAAGGACCAAGACAATGGCCGATAAAGACCACATCGTCATTTTTGACACCACATTGCGCGACGGCGAACAAAGCCCGGGCGCCACCATGAGCCACGATGAAAAGCTGGAGATTGCAGGCCTGCTTGACGAAATGGGCGTTGATATCATCGAGGCTGGGTTTCCGATTGCCTCTGAGGGTGATTTTGCCGCTGTGAGCGAGATCGCCAAGCGTTCAAAGAATTCGGTAATCTGCGGATTGTCTCGCGCAAACTTCAAAGACATTGATCGATGCTGGGAGGCAGTGAAACACGCCGCAAAGCCGCGCATACACACGTTCATTGGCACCTCTCCCCTGCACCGGGCGATCCCGAACCTGACCAAGGACGAGATGGCGGATCGTATTCACGAGACGGTCACTCACGCGCGCAACCTGTGTGGTAATGTGCAATGGTCGCCGATGGATGCCACACGCACCGAGTGGGATTATCTGGCGCGCACTGTCGAGATTGCGATCAAGGCCGGGGCGGGCACAATCAACATCCCTGACACCGTTGGGTATACTGCGCCCAATGAGTCTGCCGAGTTGATCCGCCGCCTGATTGCCGAAGTGCCCGGCGCAGACGAGGTGATCTTTGCCACCCATTGCCACAATGATCTGGGCATGGCGACGGCCAACTCGCTGGCTGCTGTTGACGGGGGCGCGCGCCAAATCGAGTGTACTATAAACGGCCTTGGCGAACGTGCGGGCAACACCGCACTTGAAGAGGTTGTGATGGCGATGAAAGTGCGCGGCGACATCATGCCTTACACAACGGGCATTGATACAACGAAGCTGATGCACATATCGCGCCGTGTGGCGACGGTGTCGGGTTTTGCCGTGCAGTACAATAAAGCCATCGTTGGCAAGAACGCTTTTGCGCATGAAAGCGGCATCCACCAAGACGGTATGCTAAAAAACGCTGAAACCTTTGAGATCATGCGCCCCGAGGATGTAGGCCTGTCTGAGACGAACATTGTGATGGGCAAGCATTCGGGTCGTGCGGCCTTGCGCTCGAAGCTGGAAGAACTGGGCTACGAACTTGGTGACAACCAGTTGAAAGACGTGTTCGTGCGCTTCAAATCGCTGGCTGATCGTAAAAAGGAAGTATTCGAGGACGATCTGATCGCTTTGATGCGCGATCAGGAAACGGGTGAAGAATATGATCATATTCAAGTCAAGTTTCTGCGCGTGATCTGCGGCACAGAGGCACCCCAGTCTGCTGACTTGATCCTTGAGATTGACGGAAAAGAGCATCGCACAACCGCGCAAGGTGACGGTCCAGTCGATGCCACGTTCAATGCGGTGACCCAGCTTTTCCCGCACGACGCGCAACTTCAGCTGTATCAAGTGCACGCCGTGACCGAAGGCACAGACGCCCAAGCCACCGTCAGCGTGCGTATGGAAGAAGACGGGCGCATCGCGACAGGTCAATCGGCAGATACCGATACTGTGGTTGCTTCAGCCAAGGCCTATGTGAACGCTTTGAACCGGCTTTTGGTGCGGCGTGAAAAGTCTGATCCCAACGCGGATATCAAACAAGTCAGCTACAAAGACGCAGGCTAGCCGAATTACAGGCCCCGGTAGAGCAAGATACCGGGGCCGCCATTTGCCCCAATTTTGCCCAAATTGACGGGCGCTTTTGGGTAAATTCGTTAATTGTTGCGCAAGGTCATACAATCAAGGCCCAGTCCCTTGGATAACCGCCGCAATCAGCATCTATAAACAGAGTTTGCGCCAAAAATCTGCCACATTTCTGCCCTAAGAATGTCTCCAAGGTCGACAGTGTCCCTCTAAGTTTTTTCGACCTTGTGTGTGTGTATTTGGTGATGGTGGTAGCGATGGTTCGGTCGTGTTTTGTTTCTATAAAGGCTTTCTGTGCGGGCGTAATGTGCGTTCCGTTCCGCAAAAAGAAAGCTTTGTCCGACGCAAGAGTCGCAATATCGGCGCCTGCGAATATCAATGCGCGACCCTCAAAGAATTGGTCTGTCGCTACCACTCCCAAACTTCATCTTGTGAACAGCTCAGCGCGCATCAGGTCGCGTCCCTGTCTCGATAATTTTATGTAAATAGGAATGCTCACCGGACACCGTGGCGCGAGTGATTGCGCGCCTGGTCCGGCTGGGTGGGGCAAGGCGCGCTCCGGTGGGGATTGGAGCGCGCCTTTTTTTAAATCAGAACCGAGCAAGATCGGTGCAAACGAAATGGGCCAAGTGTGTTTTGGCTTAGTAATAAGTAAGGTGGGTCAAATGTGTGGTTTTAAGCATTGTCGTAAATCAGGTCGGTGTTTTTTGCAGGGCGTCTCGCCTTGTCCAAGCATGCCGACGAAGGAAGAGACAAAAACTGCCGAGATGAACTTTCAGTATGACGGTTTCCTTGAACCTGACAGACTTTTGGACGTTTTGGGATTTGCGCCCAAAGGACAGGTTTCTGCCAAGCCTGCAAAGAAACGCAAAGCCGCAGCCTAACCCGCGTCCAAAAATTCCAACGCTTTGTCTAGAAATGTTTGGCGCGGCAGCGGTGCTTCCATCATCAATTCGTGCCGCGCATCACTGATCACAGTCAAAGTGCTGCTTGGCCAGTTTTCGTGCATTTTGCGGATGGCGTTTGGCTCAACGATGCCTTCTTCTGTGCCATAAAACGTATGAACCGGCACATCTGGGCGCGGGGCTTGAAAGAGTGCGCTACACTCCGCCTGAGCCTGAGCAAACCAATGGATCGACGGACCGCCCAGCGCAAGCTCAGGTGCTGTCTGTGAGAGCTCTGACAAATAAACAAAGTGGTCATTGTCGCTAGTCAACAGGTTGTTTTCAAACCCATTCTCCAACAAATATGACGTTTGGCTTGTACCCGGTAAATACTCCAACTCTTTTCCAGACACGCGCGCCAAAGTGGGTAAAACACTCGCCGCTAACCTTTTGCTGACGGGAATGTGGATACCCCACATCGGGGCGGAGAAAACTGTGCTTTTGACGTCCAGCCCATCAATCAAAGCCCGCAGTGCGATGTTGCCGCCCATAGAGTGCGAGACGACATGCCAGGGTTGCGGAAATCCAGCCTCTTGGGT
Source organism: Paracoccaceae bacterium (assembly GCA_039942715.1). GTDB lineage: Bacteria > Pseudomonadota > Alphaproteobacteria > Rhodobacterales > Rhodobacteraceae > JABDJX01. Next base: position 14,257 of record JBDVBY010000007.1, on the reverse strand, counting down.
TGCATCAACCATGGCCTTCAGATCAATTTGGTAGTCTGAAAAAGAGCCCACATGTCCCAAGGCAATATCGTCCGTGAGCCGATCAGAATACCCCTGCCCGCGCCAATCAATTATCGACACAGCGAATTCTGCGTCGACCAAAGTACTGATAACACGCCCATATTTTTCAATAAACTCGGTGCGCCCGGGTAGCAGAAGTATCGTGCCTTTCGCTTCGGGCGGTTTCCAAATCCCCACACGCAGACGCACGCCATCGCTTGTTGTGCGCCACAGCAATTCGCCGCCGGGCGGCGCTTGGGCCAACTCTGCGTGAAACGGAGCGGCTGTCACTATCCCAATGCAGGGGCGAGGCGCATCGCCGCCCCCATATCTCCGTCAACAGCCAGTTTTTGCGTCATAAAAGCCGTCGTTGGGTTCAGATCGCCCGACAGAATATCCTGAAACGTTTCGGCATCCGCAGTCATTGTCACTTCGGCTTCTTCGTCTCCTGCGCGCGCGCCGTTTGCGTCAAGCATGATAGCGCCTTCGCCCTCGATGACAAACTTGGCCGTGCCATCAAATCCGCTGTCCGCCAGTTTTTCATTCAACTTGGCCACGGCCTTTTCGATAACGTCGCTCATAATTAATCCTTCACTTGACTGTTACGGGTCTCGATTTCGCCCGAATTTTCGCTACACTTGCCATTGTTATGCGCATGAAACTTTCATTTCTCAAACAGGTCGTTGCGGCACTTGCCGCCAGCGTGGTGCTTTGCGGCCCGGTTTTGGCCGATGATGTCGAACTTGAAGCCTTGCACGAAGGGCTTTTGAATGCGGGCGAAGCAGATGCTGAACAAATCAGCGGGCGGATTTACGAGATTTGGTCGCAGTCCGGCTCAGATGCAATGGATCTGCTGTTAGAACGTGGGCGAGATGCGCTGACAGAGGGCGATACAAAGCTCGCGATCGAACATTTCACCGCCCTTGCCGATCATGCGCCTGATTTTGCCGAAGCCTATAACGGGCGCGCGACAGCGTATTTCCAAGCGGGCAAGTACGGGCTTTCCTTGGAAGATATACGTCGCACGCTACAACTCAATCCCCGCCATTTCGGTGCAATGAGTGGTCTGGCCCTAATCTTGGAAGAGATCGAGCGGCCGGAAGAGGCGCTGGCCACATGGCGCGAGGTTGAAAAGATCAACCCAAACCAACAGGGGCTAACCGAGGCGATGGTGCGCTTGGAACGACAGGTCGAAGGCCGCAAGCTTTAGGTGTTTGACGGGTTTTCAGAAGAGCGGGTTGAAGGGAACGGTGCCACTCTTTTTGTGCGCCACGGCGGCAAGCGCAATGGCCCCGGCGTGGTCCTGTTGCATGGGTATCCGCAGACAAGCGCGATGTGGCACGGCGTTGCGCCCCTATTGGCCGATGATTATCACGTAATTTGCCCGGATCTGCGTGGCTATGGACGTTCGGACAAACCCGAAAGCGATGCTACGCACGCCCCCTACTCTAAACGCGCGATGGCGAGTGACATCTGCGCTGTGATGGAGCGGCTTGGGCACAAACGCTTCCTGATCGGAGCCCATGATCGCGGTGCACGCGTCGCGCATCGTTTGGGGATAGACACACCGGATGCTGCGATAGCGATGACGCTTTTGGACATAGCGCCGACGCGTGAGATGTATGCAAACACTTCGGATGCCTTCGCGCGCGCCTATTGGCACTGGTTCTTTCTGATCCAGCCCGCGCCCTTCCCTGAAGAGATGATATTGCAGGACCCAGAGGCGTTCTGGCGGAGCAAGTGCAGTATCCAAACCAAGGGCGAAACACCTTTTATCCCCGAAGCGCAGACCGAATATTTGAAGTATTTTCAAGGTGATGCCATCCACGCAATGTGCGAGGATTACCGAGCGGCCGCCACGATAGATATTGCGCATGACGATGCGGATAAGGGTGCGAAACTCACCATGCCGCTGCAGGTATATTGGGGCTCAAAGGGCATTATCGGCAAAGCGTTTGATCCCCTAGCCCTATGGCAAACGCGTGCTGAAAACGTAAGTGGTCATGCGTTGGACACCACGCATTATATGGCCGAAGAACGCCCGGATCAGATCGCCACGTTGATGCGCGCGCAGTTTGAAAAAGCGCTTTAAATCCGCGCGCCGACCGCGTCGGTCACAGCCTTGGTGCCCATGTCGCCGCCAAATTCCATCGGGCGGATTTCATTGGCGGCAAACCCCTGATCTACGGCGTTCTCGATAGCACGTGCGGCAGCGCCATAGCGCGCATCGCCAGACTTCTCTTCCAGATAGTCCAACATCAACGCGCCACTTAGGATCGCAGCCAACGGGTTCGCCTTGTCTTGCCCTATGATGTCGGGCGCACTGCCGTGGGCAGGCTGGAAAAGCCCATGCTCATCACCAATTTCAGCGCAGGCCGCCATGCCCATACCGCCCACCAGACCACCGGCAAGGTCGGAGAGGATATCGCCAAACATGTTTTCCATGACCATCACATCATAGTCCCAAGGTTGGCGGATCAGATTCAGCGCTTGCGCATCGACATAGGCGTAATCTGTTGCGATCTCAGGATATTCTTGAGCGACCTCGTCATAGATCTTGCGAAAAAACGCCATTGAGGCAAACACATTCGCCTTATCGACGCAGGTCATTTTGCCCGCATATCCGCGCGCCTTGCGCTTTTGCGCCAACTTAAAGCCAAAGTGGTGCAGCTTTTCAGTGGTTGCGCGCGTGATGCGCAGGGTGTCGCGCACCTCTTCGTCACCGATGATTTCGCTGCGCTTGTGGGCTGCAGCGGAGTAAAACAGCCCTTCAGTCGACTCGCGCAAAATGATCATGTCGATCTTGGCCGCACGCGGATCAGCAAGGCGTTGCGGCGCATTTGGATAGGCTTTGACCGGGCGCACGCCAGCATAAAGTCCGAAACGATCACGTAGCCTCAGGTGCGGAGAAATTTCGGTTCCATCGCTATGGCGGATCGAGGGTAGGCCAATTGCACCGAGGAAAATCGCATCTGCCGCCCCGGCACGCTCTTCACCACCGTCTTCGATGTCTTTCCCGGTTTTGGCAAAATAGCCAGCGCCTGCGCTAATCTCTTCATAGGACAGACTGTCCGCACCAGCGCCCGCAAGTGCTGCGTCCACCAATTCAAGCGTGGCTCCCGTTACATCGACACCGATTCCGTCGCCCTTGATCACAGCAATTTTCATAGTCTGAGCACTCACCCTCTTTAAGGTATACACTAATGCACGCATTCCCAGCCCTTCGGCAAGTATAATCTGGGGTTGAGTGATGGCCTTGGCGCCTTAGGTTGCGTTTCATGAAAACACTGGTTCTGATATTGGGCGATCAGCTTTGGCTTGGCTCGCCTGCGCTAAAGCGTGCACGGGAAACTCAGGCGCGCATTCTGATGGTCGAAGCGTATGAAGAGGCAAGCTATGTACCCCAACATAAAGCACGCCTTGTCCTGTTCTTTTCCGCGATGCGCCACTTCCGCGACGCCCTCTTGGATGAGGATTTTGACGTCACTTACACCGCGCTTGACGATGAGCAGACACACACCTCTATTGCGGCCGAACTGAACGCGCAGATCAAAGCGCAGGATGTCGAACGCGTTGTCTGTGTTACGCCAGGCGATGCACGCGTCGGCGCTTCAATCAAAGCGGTTTGCCAAGAAGCCAGTATTGAACTGGAAGCGCTGGATGACACGCATTTCATGAGCACGATCAAAGAGTTTCGCGACCACGCTGGAGGACGCAAGTCTCTGATTATGGAGTATTTCTATCGCGACATGCGCAAACGCACAGGCATTTTGATGGACGCGGGCAAGCCGATCGGCGGCCAATGGAATTTTGATGCCGACAACCGCGATACTTTCGGCAAAGACGGCCCACCGACAATTCCGCCGCCTCTGGAGTTTAAGCCAGATAACGTGACACGCGACGTGATTGCGATGGTCGAAGATCGTTTTGCCGACGCGCCTGGAACACTGGAGAATTTTGCCTATCCGGTCAGTGCTGAGGATGCGCAAAAAGCGTTGGATGACTTCATCGAGCACCGCCTGCCCCACTTTGGTAAATATCAAGACGCCATGGTGACCGGAGAGGCGTTTTTGTACCACTCACGGCTATCGACCTGTCTAAACCTCCACCTGCTTGATCCGCGCGATGCGATCAACGCCGCTGTGAAAGCTTATGAAGATGACGATGCGCCTTTGAACAGTGTCGAAGGATTCGTGCGCCAAATTCTTGGCTGGCGAGAGTTCATTCGCGGTGTCTATTGGACGAAAATGCCTGATTACGCCGAGATGAACGGGTTGAACGCGGATCAGGATGTGCCGGCGTTTTTTTGGACGGGCGAGACAGACATGGCCTGCGTCGCAGACGGTGTCCAACAGTTGATCGACCACGCCTATGCGCACCACATTCAGCGCCTGATGGTGCTTGGCCTGTTCCTGATGCTGCTTGGCGCGCGCCCCTACGATGTGCACCGCTGGCATATGTCGATGTACGCCGACGCGATTGATTGGGTGTCCTTGCCCAACGTGCTGGGGATGAGCCAGCATGGCGACGGCGGCATAGTTGGGACCAAGCCCTATTCTGCTTCTGGCAACTATATCAACAAGATGAGCAACTATTGCGGCGATTGCCGCTACAACCCTAGTAAGGCTGTGGGCGAGGATGCCTGCCCGTTCACCACGCTTTATTGGGATTTCCTTGATCGCAATGGAGAGGCGTTTCGCAAGAACCATCGCATGGGGTTTCAACTTCGAAACCTTGATCGAAAGTCCGACGAAGACCTAGATGCGATCCGCACGCGCGCCACTGAGATGAAGGCAGAGTTCACCAAACACACGTACCTAAGCTAGAGCGCTTTCGCATCTTCCATCCCGCATGCTAGCTTGCCCAAAACCAAGATCATTCACAGGATGGGCCATGTCTCAATCACCAAAAGTTGCCGTTATTGGATTGGGATCAATGGGCTTAGGCATGGCGCGGTGTTGCCTGAAAGCAGGGCTAACCACCCATGGCTTTGACGTTGTCGCGGCCCAAGTGGACTCTTTTCGCGATGAAGGCGGCGCGGCGGGCGATCTGGTGGAGGTCGTTGGCGCTTTGGATGTGGCGGTCGTTGTTGTTTTGAATGCCGCCCAAACAGAACAGGTCTTGTTTGGCGACCAAGGCATCGTACCAGACATGTCCAAAGGCGCGGTCGTTATGGCCTGTGCAACGGTTCCGCCTGAATTTGCCAAAACAATGGAAGCGCGTTGCGCCGAATACGGGGTGCATTATCTGGACGCGCCCATTTCTGGCGGCTCGCTCAAGGCGGCCAGTGGTCATTTGTCAATCATGGCGTCTGGCACGCCGGCGGCCTTTGACGCTGCCCGCCCCGCTCTTGAAGCCACATCAGAAACTGTATTCGCGCTTGGCGACGCGGCTGGTTCTGGTTCTGCGATGAAAGCCGTCAATCAATTGTTGGCAGGCGTGCATCTTGCAACGATGGCCGAGGCGATCACACTGGGCATGACTCAAGGTATTGAACCAGCTCAGTTTCTCGAGGTGATCAGCAAATGCGCTGGTACAAGTTGGATGCTCGAGAATCGCGCGCCACACATTATTGATGGCGACTACACTCCGCGAAGTCAGGTGAACATCTGGCCCAAAGACCTAGGCATCGTACTCGACATCGCAAACGCCTCGAACTTTGACGCACCCATCACTCAAGCGGCGCTCGATCAATACAAAGCAGCCGCAGACATGGGCTGGGGAAAAGACGACGACGCAGCCGTCGCACGCGTGTACGCCCAAAAGGTTGGCTTAAAGTTACCAGAGTAAAGTTGGATGGTCGGGAAGGCTTTGGTTGCGGGGGTAGGATTTGAACCTACGACCTTCAGGTTATGAGCCTGACGAGCTACCGGGCTGCTCCACCCCGCGCCAAAGTCCGATCTACTTAGAGCGAGTCGCGAGGGGCCGCAAGGGCTTGGGATACGAAACTTGGCGTTACCTGTCCGCAACGCGTCGACCGCGCTGTTTTCCTCACAGGCAAGCTAGTTTTCCGCAATGCAAACGCGATGTTAGACAGAGATCATGTTTGTGCGCGCCTTTGCCCTGTTGTTTGCCGCCGTTGCCGTTTCGGTCGCGGCGACGATGTACTTTGGACAAGACGTTCTTATTGCGCTTGGTTTGATCCTTGCGCAGGCCAAAGTGATGATGAAGAAAATGGCTGGGTTGGAACTTCCGGCGATTTTGGTCTGGTTCAAAGCGCAGGCGAGCATCTTTTTCCGCATCGAGTTGTTGAAAAAGTGGATCACAACAACGCTTTTGCCGTTGCTTTTAGGTCGCGCTTTGTTGCGCCGGATCGCGGCGTGGACGGGTCAGTACCGCCGCGCGCTGAGGCTCCGATACATGCGTTTGCTGCGCTGGTATCGCAAGTTGCACCCGGCGGAAAAGGTGATTGCAGCGCTGATTATCCTATGCGCAACCATTGCACTTTCGGTCACATCAATGGGCCTGTGGCTGGTGCTTTTCTCAGTAAAACTGCCGCTTTGGTTTGCCGCCGTCATCGCCGGGTTCTGGAAGATGATCTGGACCAGCGTGCAAAAAATGACGTTTCGCGCCGTCGCCTTTCTTCAGCTGTCGCTGGGGTGGCGGGTGGTCAAAAAGATCCTGCCCGCCAGTCTGCTTGAGCGCAAACGCAAGTTTGACTACCGCGTCGCGCGCGCCGTCATCCGAAGACGCCGCATGACCGTGCGCCAGTTAGCAGACCGCAAAGACAGCCTGCCATTTCGTCTTGGGTTGATCTTTGAATACTGGCGCGGTCCGGGGCCAAAAGACGACGATTAACGCGCTCAAAGCGTAACTGGGTCGCCATGGGCCGTGCGCCGATAGGCCTCTTCCCATGCCTTCTTGCGCGCATCCAGTTCGGTTTGGGATAAAGGGGCAAGCGCCTCTAGCGCCTCTAAGGCGGCCAAATAATAGGTTTCTTCCGTATCAGGCGCGCCCCTGCCTTCAGCTCGTTTCAAAGCGGCCCCTAACGTCTCGGCCCATGCAGTTTTGGTGAATGCGCCCGCTTGCTCAAGCCCATGCGCCGTCGCTAAGGTTTGTGCGTGCCACGCCTCTTGAAATGCCTCCCCGCGTGGCGCCAACGCATCGTCAGGGCGCTTCAAAGTATTGCTCCCACAGATCGATGCACACCGTGTCCCCTCGGGCATCACCCCACAGCGCTTCGGATGTGAATTCAACGGTATAAAGATGATCGGGCTCTTCTCGCCCAAGCGCCCCTGCGTCAGGGTAAAGATGCCCGCCATGGTACGCGATCACTGTGCCTGACTTGCCCATCGCATATCCGGGAAGACGCGTGTGACCCACTGGCATTTCTGTCTTTGTAAGAACCATATCGCCAATACTAAAAGCCGCGGGCGTTGCCATGGGACGCTGGTAATCTACTGCCGAACGACGAATCCCATCGTACAGTTCCTGTATCGATTTTGCCGGCCTTGGCGGTGCGACCACTGTCACCCCTTGCAAAAGCTCTTCCATGGAAAAGATGCCCGCATCAATGCCTTGTGCCAGATCGTTCAGACACCATTTCTCGAAATAGGGAACAGAAGCATACACCTCTGGCTGCATGTTTTCCACGCCGTGGCGCCACCAATCAATTGTTCCAGCGCGAATGGGAACGTTGCGCGAAAGCGCCCATTGCCGCGCTTCCCAACCGTGCGAAAACGGCGGCGCATTCACATCGACTTTGCCAAAGCCATCTTGGCCGCCAAGATCATGCGGGCGGCTCATGTCGCACCCAGCAAAGGCAAATCTCGCATCGTCCCGATCATTGAATCTCGCGTGACGATGTTCGCCAGCGCCTCAACGCTCCATCCATCTGTGCCCGCCGGGCGCTGAGGGATCACCAAATAACGCAGTTCGGCCGTGCTGTCCCAAACGCGCACCTTCACCGTCTCGGGTAGGGCCACACCAAACTCGGCCAATACCGCCCGCGGCTCTTTCACAGAGCGTGCGCGATAGGCCGCAGAGCGATACCATGCAGGCGACATTCCTAGCACCGAAAACGGATAACAGGAACACAGTGTGCACACGACCATGTTGTGAATTTCACCTGTATTTTCAACAGCTTTCAAATGCGCAGAGGCATGCCCATCAAACTCAAGTTCGGCCACCGCCTGCCCCGCGTCTGCCAAAAGCCGCGCATGGAAATCAGGGTCCGTCCACGCCCGCGCAATCACTTGAGCGCCCCGCATCGGTCCAACTTTGTTGGCGTAAAGCTCAACCCAATTGTCCAGAGTCTCTTGCGCAACCAACCCCTTTTCAATCGCCAGACTCTCTAGCGCCTTCACGCGTAATGCTGGGTCCGGCGGCAGGTGACTGTGAAGCTCTTTGTGGATCCGCGCAATGTTATCGCGATCGTAGGTGCTGGGCATGGTTTGTCCTTTCGACGCAAGGCTAATGACCACAGCGATGCTGTCAAACGGGAATTCAAATGCCGTGAAACCAAGTTTTCACTATTCTGGCTTAAGGCTCAAATTCCAATGGTTTGTTTAACAAGGAAACTGACAATGAAGAGTCTTTCAGTTGCGGCTGCACTTATGCTGTGTGCCGGAAACGTTTTTGCCGGCGCTGCCTTTGGTACGCAAGAAGAAGCCAAAGCAATCGCGGCTCAGATGACCTCAATCGTTCAAGACGGCGGTGTCGAGGCTGCTATCTCTGCCATGCATGACCCGGCGCTACCCTTTTCGGAATCTCAGATGGGTGTTCATGTTTTTGAGCAAAACATCATCGTTGCCGATAACCGCGAACCTGAGCTTATCGCGTCAAGCTATGCTGAACTTGCGGATCTTACGGGCGACTCTATGTGGCCACGGATCGTTGCAGCGGCCGATCAGTCCGGCGACGCCATCCTTGAATGGTACCACTACGATACTGAGGCCGAATACACCTACAACTGTCATAGCGAATGGGCAGTTCAGGGTGATGTTCTGATCATGGTCTGTCGTTAATCAGGGTCAGAACAGATGAATATCCTAAAAAGCCTCGTCGGAAAAACCAACGCAATTGTTGCTGTTGTACTTGTTGCGTGTTTTGTCGCGTTACTCGTTGTTCTTTCTTGGCTTTTTAGGGCTTATGAAATCACTCAATTTCGCCAGAACGCAGAGACCATCACTGTTTTTCTCGCCGAACAAGTCAACGCGGGCACGCGGCTCAAACGGGGATCGATGATTTCAGGGCAAGTAGACGCTGTGCTTCAGACGGAAGGTATGAGCATTGATGCCGTGCGCGTCACCCACGTAGACGGCATCGAGGTGTTGAATGTCACTGCAGAAGGCGTCTCGGCAAGTGTGAAGTCCGGCTATTCAGATCCAGATTTTGCAACTCCTCCCACTTCAATAACGACGGGCGACTATTTTTACATGCGCGTGCCCGTCGAGCTTGGAGCCGGTGTCGATCGGCAGATTGTTGGCGAATTGGTTGCTGCTTGGAATTTGACGCCAATGCGGGCAGCAGCACAGCAAGGCAGTTTGCTTTTGATCGCAGCCTTCGCGCTGACTCTGTTCGTCGTGGTTGGCGCAAGCACAATTGTTTTACGCCGTCTGGTTGCCAAGCCAATCAAGGGCATGATCAACGCCATGTCGGAAATTGCCGCCGATAAACAGGAGGTTATTCTCCCCTCTTCTGACACACGTGAAATGGCGGAGGTTGTCGCATCTCTTAAGAAGTTTCAGCAATCTAACGAAGAGCGGCGCGCCTTTGAAAGGGAACGCGCCGAAACCGAAAAACGCTCTGAAGAAGCGCGTGAGAAACGCGCCGAAACTGAAAAGGCTGCGTTGCAGGAAAAAGAGGCAATACAGGCAGAGGCACGCAAGCTTGCCGAAGAAGAAGCACAGCGCGCTCAACAACTTCTAGAAGATATGGCGTCTGTTCTGGACCAAGCAGAGCAAGGCAACTTCACGATGCGCATCAACCTTACTGGACAGAAAAAGGAAGATGACATTCGCGAAATGATCAATCGTTTGATGGACACCGTGGAAAACGGATTGAATTCTGCGATGAGTGTATTGAACACTCTTTCTGGCGGCGATCTATCTGCGCGCATGTCGGGCGCCTTCACAGGGGCATTTCAACAGCTGCAAAACGACGTGAATGAAACATCAGAGGCTTTGGACGGAGCGATTGCCGACGTTGCAACATGCTCAAATAGTCTTTCCTCAAATTCCAATGAATTGCGTAGCGCGTGGCAGGAACTTGCGCGCCGGACCGAGCGATCTGCGGGCAGTCTGGCAGATACAACGTCTGTTGTTGAAGAGTTTGCAGCGACGGCCAAGTCTGCAGCTGCAAACGCCGTTACAGCCAAAGATCACGTAGAAGGCATGCTCGATCACACCGAGCGCACTTCAGACACAGTGACACGCACAGTCACAGCGATGGAAAGCATCTCGCAAACGTCTGAGAAAATTGGTAATTCGGTTTCGATTATCAACGATATCAGCTTTCAAACAAATCTGTTGGCTTTGAACGCTGGTGTGGAGGCCGCGCGTGCGGGAGATGCAGGGCGCGGTTTTGCTGTTGTTGCGTCTGAAGTCCGCGAACTTGCCCAGAGGTGTTCTGATGCTGCACAGGAAATCGACGCGATGATTTCACTAAGCGCGCAACATGTCGCAGATGGGGTATTGCTTGTTAACGAAGTCAGTACGGCCCTTGTTGAAATGTCAGGCTCAATCACTCAGATTGTCGATTTGACGCAGGACATAAGCGTTGGAGCGGGGCAACAATCCATTGGCGCGCAGGAGATTTCGAAAAACCTGACGGATATCGATCGCGCTACGCAAGAAAATGCAGCGATGAACGAAGAGATTGTTGCGGTAGCAGCTTCGGTATCGGATACGGCAGAGCATATGTTAAGCATCGTGAACAGGTTCAATTACACACAAGCCTCAGGATCTCGAAAAGAGGCTGTAGCAGCTGAATAAGATGCTGCAAAACAAAGGCTAATCATCGACGCAAACAGCATCTTGTCGGAAAAGGTCGAGTTGTCCCGATCTCTTCACTCTTGCGCGCGTGTCTGCATTGAAGTTGGTGCCACAGCGTGACTAACCTTTTGCGCCAAGTCACGAGAGATCAACGCCTCCAATGCGAGTTTGAAACGTGTCTTCTTGCGCGACCCTGCGCGCAACTTGTTGAAATCCCACTCGATAACTTCGGAGCCTGCTTTCAAAATAGTGGTGGCCGCGCTGTTCCGGTTCAGCAAATAGGCAACCTCTCCAACGAAAATCTGGTTAGGCATGCCGAAACTTTGCCCCATTTTTTCGACCTGGACACTGCCTTCAACTATAAAGAAAAGCTTTTCTCCACGCTGATGCTCTTTTGTGAGTGTGATGTCTGCTTCTGCTTTGTATCGACGCGCTGACGTCATAAGCACTCTAAAATCACCAGGTGGCAAATCCTGGAATACTGGACACCGATCATAAATATCGGAATAGGCGCGAGGCAAGGCGAAACGGTATCTAGAGCTGATAAGAATGCCAAGCCCGATCAGGTTGGCGACAAGATTGGCAACACTTACCCAAATCGCCATCCAAAGTGGAACATCCGCAGCAACGGCATAGTACCAAATATAAAGCAGCGTGCCGATCAATAGAATGATACGAAGCATAACCTGATTGATAATCAAGAACGCCAGAACAAAACTTAGCCCTGCCCCAAGAACCAAGATATCCGGCAATGAAACTTCAGACATATAACGCCCCAACCCCTTGTAATCGAGAGATATTAGGCGAACAAAAACAAACACGCTATTGCCAAACGCATAAAAAAAACGGGCCACGCTAAGAATTGCGTGGCCCAATTGCGAGTAATGTTCAGGACACTGGCGTCGAAGTTATTTTACGACATGCCAGACACCGCCAACACCATCTCCGGTTGTGTCACCAGGGACGCTGTCTCCAACCCAAAAGTAAAGCGGCGCCCGGTCTTTCGCCCATTGGCCCGACCCATCTGCGCGCTTGATCATGATAAAGTCTTCGCCCGGCGCTTTGTCTCCCGCCTTGGCAACATAAGGTGGCCAGCTTTCAGCACATCCGCCGTCGCAGTTCGATTTGTCCTTTGTGTCATTGTCAAAGGTGTAAAGCGTCATGCCATTTTCAGCGGTCAATACGCCGTGGCCAGCCGCGAGAGTGACGTTGGCGTCATAATCCTGGCCATAGCTATAGGACTGGGCATAGGCGTTTTCACATCCGGCGGCGAAAACGGTGAGGAAGATTGCTGCTGTTAGTCTCATAGTTGTTGCTCCTGTTACGGCGAGCAACATCCTTGCTGCTCTTACAAGGGTTACGCATTTGAGCAGCTGTTTATTCTTGGTCGTCGATATTTTTTTTGCATTCGCAAACAAAGCTGTCAAATGATTCAGCAGGTGCCACGCTCAACGTGACCGTATAAAATTAAATAAAATCAGCGAATTACGGTATATTTCCCACCGAATTTTCCCCAATTTCCGACACAAATCAGCACCACGCTAAAGTTTGTAAGTGTCAAACGGGAGTTTCAGATAATGACCAAAACCACAGCAGCTGTGCTTGTCGCCTGCGTTTTGCTTTCGGGCTGCGCCAAGAAATCTGCCAACATCGAGCCGGCTGCAATCAGTACGTCGAAGTATTCGACCTGGTCTTGCACCCAACTCAAGCGCGAAAAGTCTTTTACCGATACCGCTCTTATCAGAAAATCTTCTGCTCAGGACAAAGCGGCGCAGAATGATGCAGTTATGGTGTTTCTGATCGGCGTCCCGACCAGCGGTGGAGGTATTCCTGGCGAAGTGGCGCGGCTTAAGGGCGAACAAGAGGCAATTCGCAAAGCTATGATCATGAAACGGTGCTGAATTTCGTCTTTTTCAACCATTAGAGCACGCCGGATCCTTGCGGCGTGCTCTCATCTCGCACGGCTAGTCGACTAGAAGGCCTGAGGGCACAAAAAAGCCGCCCCAAAGGGCGGCGTTTTTAATGTCATCGTCATAGAGATACTGCTGATACCGATGTGTTCCTTATTAGATTTGGCGGTGACTTACTCTCCCACGCCTTAAGACGCAGTACCATCAGCGCTGCGGCACTTAACTGCCGAGTTCGGGATGGGATCGGGTGTTTTGCTCGCGCTATGACCACCAAATCAAATAAAGAACACATCAGCTATTCCAGCAAAGCACGCTAACCGCGTGTGTTGTGTATGCTTTTGAAGTGATTACTCGCGTTATGAACGCAAGCCAGTCTACTACTGGATCAAATCAAGCCTATCGAGCAATTAGTACCGGTCAACTGAACGTGTTGCCACGCTTACATCTCCGGCCTATCGACGAGGTGGTCTTCCTCGGCTCTCAGGGATACCTTGTTTTGAGGGGGGCTTCCCGCTTAGATGCCTTCAGCGGTTATCCTTTCCGATCATAGCTACCCAGCACTGCTCCTGGCGGAACAACTGGTACACCAGTGGATCGTTCACCCCGGTCCTCTCGTACTAGGGGCAACTCCTCTCAAGTATCCTACACCCACGGCAGATAGGGACCGAACTGTCTCACGACGTTCTAAACCCAGCTCACGTACCTCTTTAAACGGCGAACAGCCGTACCCTTGGGACCTGCTCCAGCCCCAGGATGAGATGAGCCGACATCGAGGTGCCAAACGGTGCCGTCGATATGGACTCTTGGGCACCATCAGCCTGTTATCCCCGGCGTACCTTTTATCCGTTGAGCGATGGCCCTTCCACGCGGGACCACCGGATCACTATGACCGACTTTCGTCTCTGCTCGGTTTGTCAACCTCGCAGTCAGGCAGGCTTATGCCATTGCACTCAACAACCGATTTCCGACCGGTCTGAGCCCACCATCGCGCGCCTCCGTTACTCTTTGGGAGGCGACCGCCCCAGTCAAACTACCCACCATACATTGTCCCAGGCGTTGTAGCGCCGTGGTTAGACATCAATAAGGACAAGGGTGGTATTTCAAGGGTGACTCCACTCGAGCTGGCGCCCGGGCTTCAAAGTCTACCACCTATCCTACACATGTCGTCACTAATGCCAATGTAAAGCTGTAGTAAAGGTGCACGGGGTCTTTCCGTCTAACCGCGGGTACTCCGCATCTTCACGGAGAATTCAATTTCGCTGAGCATATCCTGGAGACAGTGGGGAAGTCGTTACGCCATTCGTGCAGGTCGGAACTTACCCGACAAGGAATTTCGCTACCTTAGGACCGTTATAGTTACGGCCGCCGTTTACT